>CAVSSL010000001.1:0-74266 GCA_963730585.1 uncultured Actinomycetota bacterium
CTGCCAGCAGACCAACCGGGGAACGTCCTGCGACCAGGACTGCCGCAAGGGTAGCCAACTGCCGGGCCGGCCATGGAATGCCGGGGCACCGAGCCGCGGGAAGGCATGATGACCCGTGTGACTGAGCGCGAGAAGGAGGCCCCGGCGACGGCGCGGGCCCGCATGACGGGCAAGCAGCGGCGCGAGCAGCTGATCGAGGTCGGCCGCAGGTTGTTCGCCGACAAGGGGTTCGAGGGCACCACGGTCGAGGAGATCGCCGCCAAGGCGAACGTCTCCAAGCCCGTCGTCTACGAACACTTCGGCGGCAAGGAGGGCCTGTATGCCGTCGTCGTGGACCGCGAGATCGCGGCCCTCCTCGGGGGGATCACCGGCGCCCTCGCTGCCGACCAGAGCGCCCGCACCACGCTCGAGCGGGCAGCCCTCGCGCTGCTCGACTACATCGAGAGCTCCAAGGACGGCTTCCGCATCCTGGTGCGCGACAGCCCTGCCGGGCAGTCGACCGGCTCCTTCGCGAGCCTCATCTCCGACGTCGCCTCCCAGGTCGAGCACATCCTCGCCGCCGAGTTCAAGAGCCGGAAGCTCGACCCGAAGGCCGCGCCCCTCTACGCGCAGATGCTGGTGGGCATGGTGGCGCTGACCGCACAGTGGTGGCTGGACTCCCCCAAGATGAAGAAGGCTGACGTCGCCGCCCACCTGGTCAACCTGGCGTGGAACGGCCTGGCCAACCTCGAGAAGAAGCCCACGCTGCGCTCCGGCCGCACCTGAGACCCAGCCTCACGGCATACGGAAAGCGGTCCCGGGAATGGTTCCCGGGACCGCTTCCGTGGTGGTGCTGTCAGCGTCAGGCGGTGGCGGGCTTTGCCTGCACCCGAGGCTGCGTGGCCGGCGACTCCTCGCGGACCGTGGCGGCGTGCCGCAGGCCCATGATGCTCAGGAGGAAGAGCAGACCCGATCCGACGAACGCGCCGATGGCTGCGAAGCCGGCGATGCGGCCGATGGTGTCGAACGCGTAGCCGTAGAGCAGGAGGCCGCGGAGGGTGTTGCCCATGAAGAGCGACTGGCGCAGCTCGCCGAGCGCGGCAACCTCAGCCTTGTCGGCACCGGGGTCCTTGCTGAGCTTCATGAACTGGCCGCTGATCTCGGAGTAGGTCTTGCCACCGCTCGAGGCGTTCATGTGGGCCAGGATGTAGTGGTCGGCGTAGGCCTTCGCCTGCTGGCCGTTCTCGAGGGGCTGGCCGGCGTAGGGCGCGAGGTACTTCTCCTGGCCCTTCGGGAAGGCGGCCGCCACGGGCATCGTGATGTGCTGCGACGTCAGCTGCTCCTTGACGTTGTCGGCGACGAAGTTGCTGGCCCAGGTCAGCAGGCCGCCGGCCACAAGGAGGACGGCTGCAACCACGAGCCCCGTCCAGGAGATGAGCTTGTCCATGGTCTTGCGCATTGCCATTCTCTCCTCAGTTGTGCCGGGGATCTCCCGGCGGTGGTTGAAACTGCTATTTCTTGATGCAAGAGCAGTCTCTCGATCCGCCGGCAGGGGAGCTCAGGGCCAAACGTCCCGGTTCGGGCGGACCACGGACCCGAGTTCCGCGGGACGTTCAGCGAGCGCAACAATCCTCCACGGCTCGCTGAAGGATCGAATACCGTTGCGGTTCAACGCGTTTCGGTTTTGTGTCCAACCGCGAACACGCGACGGAACGGCAGCAGGACCCCGAAGGACCTGCGGGGGTATGCCGCGCGCAGCCGCGCGTCGTAGTCGGCCAGGAACGCCTCGCGCTCGGCCTCGTCGGTGAGGGCGTCGAGCACCGGGCGCAGCCCCGTGCCCCGCACCCACTCCAGCACCGGGTTCGACTGTCGCCCCTCGGGGTCGAGGATGTGCTGGTAGGTGGTCTCCCAGGCGTCCACCTGGCAGCCGAGGGCGCTGAGGTCCTCGACATAGTCCGCCGGCTCCGCAACGCCGACCCGGGCCAGACCGGGACGCAGGCGGTCCGCCGCCGGGTGCTGTTCGGCCACGTCACGCATCAGCTGGTGCGAGGGCGCCTGGAAGTTCGAGGGGACCTGCATCGCGAACCAGCCACCCACCTCCAGCGCGGAGATCCACGCGGGGAGGAGGTCGCGGTGGCCGGAGACCCACTGCAGCGTGGCGTTGGTGACCACGACGCTCGGCCGCTCACCCAGGGTCGCGATGTCCCACGAGGCGAGGTCGGCCTCCACCCACTCCACCCGCCCCTCGGGGTCGGCGGCCCGGGCGGCGTCGAGCATCTGCGGTGAGGAGTCGACACCGACGACGCGGGCCCCCGGCCACCGCTCCACCAGGGTCGTCGTGAGCGGCCCGTTGCCGCAGCCGAGGTCGACGACGAGGCGCGGCTCCTGGGCACCCACCCGGGCCATGAGGTCCCGGAAGGGCCGGCCGCGGTGGTCGGCGAAGCGCGCGTACTGTGCGGGGTCCCACGTGGTGCTCACGACGGCTCCTGTCTCACTGCCAGTTCCCGGACTGGGATTTATCTTGACATCAAGATACTTGACGGCGAGTACGATGCCAACCATGAGCACGCCAGCCGACGACGTCGACCGGATCGTCGAGGCCTGGAAGCGCGAGCGACCCGACCTCGACGTCGCGCCGCTGCACGTGCTCTCGCGCGTCTCCAGGCTCGCCCGTCGGCTCGACCTCGACCGCGCCCAGGCCTTCGCGCGGCACTCGCTGGAGGGCTGGGAGTTCGACGTCCTGTCCGCGCTGCGGCGCGCCGGCGACCCCTACCGCCTCTCCCCCGGCCAGCTGGTGCAGCAGACCCTCGTCACCAGCGGCACCATGACCAACCGCGTCGACCGGCTCGAACGGCGCGGCCTCGTCGAGCGCAGCCCCGACCCGCACGACCGACGCGGGGTGATCGTCCAGCTGACCGAGGGCGGCAAGCAGACCGTCGACGCCGCCATGGCCGACCTGCTCGAACGCGAGCGCGAGCTGCTGGCCGAGCTGCCGGCGCGGCAGCGCACCGAGCTCGCCAACCTCCTCCGCCGGCTGCTGAGCCCCTTCGAGAGCTGAGCAGCGAGAGCTGAGCAGCGAGGGCTGACCGCGGGTCTCGAGCAGCGGTCCCGGGCAGCGGCTCTCGGGCAGCGCTCCGCCCCCGGACGGATCCGGAGGCGGAGCTTCCGTGCTGGGCCGGCGTCACCCCTCAGGAGCTCAGCGGCCTTGCGGCATCAGCGGTCAGAGCAGGAACAGGTTCGCGATCTGAGCACTGACGTTGCGGGACACGGAGCCCGTACCACCGACGACCACGACGTCGGTGCCGCCGTCAGCGAACTTGAACAGGTAGTTCGACACGACCGTCGGCAGCGAGGCGTTGGCCGTGAGGAGAAGCGGACCGTCGTGGTTGGCGATCCAGCCGCCGGCGACGACGCCGTCAGCGTGGTTCTCACCACTGGCGACCGCGATCTTCTCGATGCGGTGCTGGTACTTGTTCGCCAGCATCACCGCGGTGGCGTAGCGGTTGGCGCCGGTGTTGGTGTCGACGATGTCCTCGATCGACGACTTGGCAGCCTTCTCCGCCGCCCCACCCACCGTGTGGATCTCGATGTGGTTGGCCCACTCCGGAAGCAACTTCCACTCGTTCTTCAGGAACTCGTAGGTCGAGGCGTTCATCCTGCTGCCGGCCGTGAGCAGGACGACTCCGTCGTTGTCAGCAGCCGCTGCACCAGCAGCCAGGGCGTCCGGGAAGTCCAGACCCGTGGCCAGGTAGACGTTGACGGTCTTGTCCCACGTGAAGCCTTCCGCCGCGTGCCGGAAGGCGAGAGCCCTCGCGGTCCGCTTGGCGATGCCGACCGCCGTCTCGTAGCGGTCGATGCCGCGCTGGCGCTCGACATCGAGGCCCATCTTCTCGAGCTGGGCCCGAGCCGCCTCGGTGAAGACTCCAGTGCCGCCGAGCAGGAGCACCGTGTCGAAGTGACGGCGCTGGATCGCGTCGAGCACCCGGCTGTCGATCGAGCTGCCGGGCTTCGACACCAGGATCGGGGCGTCCAGCACGTCAGCCAGCGGCGCCGCCGAGAGGGCGTCCGGGAAGATGTCGCTGCGGGCGATGATGACCGTCTTGCCCCAGTGCTTCGAGGTGGCGTTCATCAGCTTGATGGCCGTGACGACGCGGTCCGTACCGGCAACCCGGTAGAGGTGCTTGTTGCCATCGTTCGTGGCGACGCTGGTCCAGCTGCAGTCGGCGTCGTCCTGGTACGGCGTGGAGGGGGCCGCGAGGGCTCCCGTGCCGAGTGCAAGGCTTCCCGTGAGAGCCGCTGCCGCGGCAATGGAGATGCGACGCGTGGTTGAACTCATGACTGTGCTCCTGTCGTGACATGCCCAGCCCCCTGGAACCCCGCGAGTTCGCTGACGCCCCCTGCGTCACCCCCCTCTCGGCAACGGGGGCCGACTCCACGCAACCACGCAGCCGCCACAGCACCATGGGTCCAAAGTCCCGTCTGCACAACAGGTTTCGCGCCTTGTGACACTTGACAGTTCAGCGACCTCCCATGTGCCGGACAGAACATGCGAACTGCCCCCGGGCCGTGTGGCCCGGGGGCAGCTCGCCGTGGTGATCAGGACTGCCCCACCCCGAGGGACGGGGCAGTCCTGGCGCCAACGCGTCAGAGCAGGAACAGGTTCTTGATCTGGTCGCTGACGTTGCGGGACACGGATCCCGTGCCACCGACGACCACGACGTCGGTGTTCCCATCCGCAAACTTGAAGAGGTAGTTGCTCACCACGGTCGGCAGCGACGCGTTGGCCGTGAGCAGCAGCGGGCCGTCGTGGTTGGCGATCCAGGCGCCGGCGACAACGCCGTCAGCGTGGTTCTCACCACTGGCGACCGCGATCTTCTCGATGCGGTGCTTGTACTTGCCGGCCAGGAGGACGGCGGTGGCGTAGCGGTTGGCACCGGTGTTGGTGTCGGCGATGTCCTCGATCGAGGACTTCGCGGCACGCTCGGCCTGGCCACCAACCGTGTGGATCTCGATGCCGTTCGACCACTCCGGAAGGGTCTTCCACTCCTTCTTGAGGAACTCGTAGGTCGACGCGTTCATCCTCGTGCCCGCGGTCAGCAGCACGACGCCGTCGTTGTCAGCCGCAGCTGCACCGGCAGCCAGGGCGTCCGGGAAGTCCGTGCCGGTGGCGAGGAACACGTTGACCGTCTTCTTCCAGACGAATCCCTCTGCTTCGCAACGCTTTGCGAGCTCGCGAGCGGTCCGCTTCGCGATGCCCACAGCCGTCTCGTAGCGGTCGATGCCGCGCTGGCGCTCGACATCGAGGCCCATGCCCTCGAGCTGGGCTCGAGCAGCCTCGGTGAAGACACCGGTGCCGCCGAGGAGGATGACGTTGTGGAAGTGGCGCCGGTCGATGGCGTCGAGGACCCGGCTGTCGATCGAGCTGCCGGGCTTCGACACCAGGATCGGGGCGTCCATCACGTCAGCCAGCGGGGCAGCCGCGAGGGCGTCCGGGAAGATGTCGCTACGAGCGATGATGACCGTGTGGCCCCAGTGCTTGTTCGAAGCGTTCATCAGCTTGATGGCCGTCGAGACCCGGTCCGTGCCGGCGACGCGGTAGAGGTTCTTGTTGCCGTCGTTCGTGGCAACAGTGGTCCACGAGAAGTCCTCGTCGTCCTGGTTGGGCGACGAGGGTGCCGCCGTCGCCGCGGCCGCGCCGAATGCCAGGCCGGCCGCGATAGTTGCAGCGGCTGCCATTGAGCCGCGGCGAGTGTGCTTACCCATTGTTCCTGCTCCTGTCGTGGTCAGAATTGCCTTGCGTACCCCCCCTGGGCCCCCTGGTACTGGCGGAGGAGTGGGCAGGACGAGTGAATCGCCGCGGCAGAAGCCGTAACACCGACAGAAGGACGATCCCTTTTGCCTCCTTGCTCCGGGTTCGGGTCCCGCGTGCTGTACGCCGTGTGAGGTAGTCCGAGCACGGCTACCCCGACCGCGCCGGCCCGTCAAGACGCAGATCTGCGCAGCCGGAGCAGCGGGAAACTTCTGAGTCCTTGGACCCATCCGGTGCGACGCAGTGTCGTCCTACGTTTGGCGCACCACGAACAGCCGCCGAGGAGGGCTCATGGACAACAACCACGACGTCGTCACGGAGCTGCCCGAGCTCGACTGCTGGGAGTTCCTGCGACAGGAGGAGTTCGGGCGCCTTGCGTTCCACCTCGTCAACGAGGTCCACATCGTGCCGATCAACTACGTCGTGCACCGCGGCCGCCTCGTCTTCCGCACCGCTGAGGGGAGCAAGCTGCTGGGTATCACGATGAACCAGGACGTGGCGTTCGAGATCGACCACTACGACAATGAGCGGGCCATGAGCGTAGTCGTGAGGGGCACGGCGCGTGAGCTCGAGGGTGAGGAGGCCGACCAGGCCGAGCAGCTCCCGCTGCGCCCCTGGGTGCCCACCGCCAAGTTCAGCATCGTCGAGATCAAGCCTGTCGAGGTGACGGGCCGGGTCTTCCGGCTCGACCGGCCCTGGACCCACATGCGGCCCGCGGGCTGAGGCCCGTCCGCCGTCGGCGTCGTGGCGGGTTGGGTCAGCCCACGACGTCGGCGGCGGCGAGCCACTCCATCTCGAGCACCTCGCGCTCGTCGACGATGTCGCGCAGCTGCCCGTTGAGCTCGAGCACCTTGGCGTGGTCGGTGGCGGCCTCGACCATCGCGGCGTGCACGCGCTCCTCCCGCTCGGCCAGCCGGGCCAGCTGCTTCTCGATGCGCGCCATGTCCTTGCGCGCCTCCCGCAGCTCCGCGGCCGACGGCCCGGACGCAGCCTGAGCCGCCTGCACGGTCTGCGCGGGCGGCGCGGCTGCGCGCGACTCCCCCGCGGAAGCCTCCTGCGCGTGCCTCAGCTCGAGGTACTGCTCCACACCACCGGGAAGCTCCCGCACCCTGCCGTCACCCATCAGGGCCACCTGGCGGTCGCAGAGCCGCTCGAGCAGGTACCGGTCGTGGGAGACGACCAGCAGCGTGCCCGCCCAGCCGTCGAGCACGTCCTCGAGGGAGGTCAGCGTCTCGATGTCGAGGTCGTTGGTCGGCTCGTCGAGCAGCAACACGTTCGGCTCCGCCATCAGCAGGCGGGTCAGCTGGAGTCGGCGCCGCTCACCGCCGGAGAGGTCGCTGACCCGGGTCTGCTGCCGGCCACCGGTGAAGCCGAGGCGCTGGGCGAGCTGCGAGGCGCTGACCTCCTTCTTCCCCAGGCGGATGTACTTGCGGACGTCCTCGATCGCCTCGATGACGCGCCACGCGGCATACCGCTCGAGCTCGCGCACCTCCTGCGAGAGGTAGGCGATCTGCACGGTGGCCCCCACCTTCCGCTTTCCCGAGGAGAGCGGCACCTCCCCGGCCACGGCGCGCAGCAGCGTGGACTTGCCCGCGCCGTTGACTCCGACGATGCCGACCCGCTCCCCCGGCGCGAGCCGCCACGTGATGCGGTCGAGCAGGGTGCGCCCGCCGAGCTCGACGCTGGCGTCGAGCAGGTCGACGACGTCCTTGCCCAGGCGCGTGGTCGCGAAGCGCAACAGCTCGACGTCGTCGCGCGGTGGCGGCTCGTCGGCGATCAGCTGGTTGGCGGCGTCGATGCGGAACTTCGGCTTGCTCGTGCGGGCCGGGGCCCCGCGGCGCAGCCAGGCGAGCTCCTTGCGGAGCAGGTTGTCGCGCCGCTCGGCCGTGACCGCGGCCATCCGCTCACGCTCGGCCTTCGCGAGCACGTATGCCGCGTAGCCGCCTTCGTAGTCCTGGACCGCGCCCCCCACGACCTCCCAGGTCAGGGTGGCCACCGCATCGAGGAACCAGCGGTCGTGGGTGATGGCGATGACGGCGTTGTCGGGGCGGGCCCGGTGGTGCACGAGGTGCTCCGCCAGCCACGCCACGCCCTCGACGTCGAGGTGGTTCGTCGGCTCGTCGAGCAGCAGGACGTCGGGGCCGGAGACCAGCAGCCGGGCCAGCGCCAGCCGGCGCCGCTCACCACCGGACATCGGGCCGACCACGGCCTCCAGCCCACCGACGGCCTGGGCCTCCACACCGCCCAACAATCCGGTCATGACGTCGCGGATGCGGGCGTCGCCCGCCCAGACGTGCTCGGCGAGGTCTCCCAGCACGGCCTGCCGGACGGTCGCCGCGGGGTCGAGGTCGTCCGTCTGCGCCAGCATGCCGAGCGTGGCGTCTCCGGCTCGCGTCACCCGGCCGCTGTCAACCGCCTGGAGCCCGGCCAGCACCCGCATGAGGGTGGACTTGCCACCACCGTTGCGGCCGACGACACCGATACGGGCCCCGCCGTTGACGCCGAGCGAGACGTCGTCGAGGACCTGGGTCGTGCCGAGGGCGAGCGAGGCCCGCTCGACCGAGATGAGGTTGGCCATCAGCTGGGGCGCGGTCCCGCCACGAGGTGGGCGCCGTGGGCCGGCCCCGTGGCACGCCGCACGTCCTGGACCGCACCGGAGGCGGTCAGCGAGACTGCCAGGTCGAGGGCGGCCTCGGTGTCCTCGACGAGGAACGCGACCGTGGGGCCCGACCCTGAGATGACACCGCCCAGGGCACCGAACTCCAGCCCGGCGTCGAGGATGTCGCCCAGCTCGGGCATGAGCCGGATGGACGCGGCCTGCAGGTCGTTGGTGAGGGCACGGCCCAGCGCATGGGCGTCGCCCGAGCGCAGGGCGGTCATCATCGCCGGGGTGGGCGTCGGCTCGGGGACGTCCCGGCCCTCCCGCAGCCGGTCGCACTCCGCGTAGACCGCGGGCGTCGACAGTCCACCGTCGCTGAGCGCGAAGACCCAGTGGTAGGTGCCGCGAGCGAGCACGGGTGCCAGCACCTCACCGCGGCCAGAGCCCATCGCGGTGCCGCCGGCGAGCAGGAACGGGACGTCGCTGCCCAGCTCGGCGGCGATCTCCTCCAGCTCCTCGCGGGTCATGGCCAGGCCCCACAGGTGGTCGCAGGCCACGAGGGCGGCGGCGGCGTCGGCCGACCCGCCAGCCATGCCACCGGAGACGGGGATGTCCTTGCGGATGCGGATGTGCACGGGCTCGTCGACGCCCCCGGCCCGGGCCAGCAGCTGCGCCGCCTTCGCGGCCAGGTTGGTGCCGTCGGTGGGCACCCCCTCCGCACGCGGACCGCACACCTCGAGCCCCCACTCGTCGGCGAACGACACGGTGACCTCGTCGAACAGGCTCACTGCGTGGTAGACGGTCGAGAGGCTGTGGAAGCCGTCCTCACGCGCGGGGCCGACGAGCAGCTCGAGGTTGACCTTGGCCGGGACGCGCACCGTCGCCGACGAGGACGGCACGGTCGCAGACGTCATGCGGACACCCTAGGCCAGCCGGGCGGCTGCCACCGCGGCGAAGGCCTCGATGCCGAGCTGCTCGCCGCGGGCACGCGGATCGACACCAGCTGCGCGCAGCACCTCCTCGGCCCGGGCCGCGGAACCAGCCCATCCCGACAGGGCCGCGCGCAAAGTCTTGCGGCGCTGGGCGAAGGCGGCGTCGATGCACGCGAAGACGTCCTCACGCGGCGCCGTCGTCGCCGGGGGTTTGCGGCGTGTCATCGCCACCAGGCCGGAGTCCACGTTGGGCACCGGCCAGAACACGCTGCGGGACACGGTGCCGGCGAGCCGCACGTCGGCGTACCACGCCGCCTTGAGGCTCGGCACGCCGTAGGCCTTGGAGCCCGGTGACGCTGCCAGCCGTTCGGCGACCTCGAGCTGCACCATGACGAGCACCCGCTCGAGCGTCGGGAACGCCTCGAGGAAGCTGAGAACCACCGGCACGGAGACGTTGTAGGGCAGGTTCGCGACGAGGGCCGTGGGCTGCGGGTCGGGGAGCTCCCGCACCTTCAGGGCATCGGCGTGCACGAGGGTGAGCCGGTCCGCGTACGCCGGGGCCAGGAGGCCAACCGTCGTCGGGAGTGCCTGGGCCAGAGCCGGATCCACCTCGACCGCGGTCACGTGGCCGGCCTCCGGCAGGAGGGCGAGGGTGAGCGAACCGAGGCCGGGGCCGACCTCGACGACGCTGTCGGTTGCCGTCACGCCGGCCAGGCGCACGATGCGCTTGACCGTGTTGGCATCGACGACGAAGTTCTGGCCCCACTGCTTGGTGGGCCGAAGCCCCAACCCGGCGGCGAGCTCGCGGATCTGGGCCGCCCCGAGGTACCCGCTGCGCTCGTGCTCGGTCATGGAGGCGAGCCTAGGGGACGGCTGGGCGTCACCAGACGGCGCGCACCCACACACGGCGCCCCCCAGACAGCGAGCGGCGCCCCGGACCACCAGGGTCCGGGGCGCCGCTGTCGCTGAGGAGTGTCAGGCCGCGTGGGCACAGCCCCACGGGCTCAGACCGCGGTCCTCGTAGACACGGTTGGCCACGGTGATCTGCTCGGCGCGCGAGGCGAGGTCCGGGCGGGAGGCGAAGTCGCCACCGCCGGCGCCCCGCCAGGTCTGCAGGTCGAACTGCAGGCCGCCGTAGTAGCCGTTGCCGGTGTTGATCGACCAGTTGCCAGTCGACTCGCACTGGGCGATGCGGTCCCACATGTCGGCCCGGGCCAGGTTGATGGCGCCGCCGGAGCCGCTGCTCGACCCACCGCTCGAGGGGGCGGGCGCAGGCTTGGCCTTGGTGCCGATCGCGATGACGCGGGCGACCGGCTTCTCGGTGACGACGGACTTGAGGGCCTTCTTGCTCTCAGTCTTTCCGTCGACCGTCACGAGGCGGTAGGTCACGACACGGGCGCCCTCACTGCCGGCCTTGACCGTCTTGCTCTGCCCCTTGAAGAGCGAGGAGTCGGTCTTCTTGACGGTGCCGAAGCCGATGGCCTCGGTCGCCTTCACGGTCCTGCTGTCGACGCGCTGCACGGCGATCTTGAGGCCGTCGCGGATCGGGGCGTTGAGGCCCGGCTTCACGCGGTCGTCGCGGTCGACCTTGACACGCAGGTCCGCCAGCGCCTCCTTGACGGTCAGACCGGTGGACGAGGTCGCCAGGTTCTTGCCGTCGACGCGGACTGCCACGGACTTGGGAGTCGAGACGGTGAGGCTCAGGCCCTCGCGCCCCAGGGTCTGGGAACGGGACGCGGACAGCTTGGCCGAGTCGGCACGGATGCCGAGCTCCTGCAGCGCGGAGGAGACCGTGGTGGCAGTCGTCCAGTACTCGCGCGTCTTGCCGTCCACGGTCACGGTCAGCTTGCGGCCGTAGCGGACGACGATCTTCTGTCCGTCCTTGACCTCGCTGTTGACCGACGGCACGACGACGTCGTGCTCACCGACGCGGATGTCCTGCTTCTCGAGGACGTCTGCCACGGTGCCGCCGAAGGCGTGCACGGAGGAGGCCTTGCCGTCCACGGAGAGGTTCACGGACTTGTCGAAGTGGGAGACGCCCACGGCGCCGGCGACGAGGGTTGCCACCACGGCACCCTGCGCGACGCGCCTAACCGAACGAGAGATCACGATGCTCCAGAGGTCGAACTTTCCGGGCATCGGAGCAGGGCGGACCACGCAGGGGGGACAGCGCACGCCCTGTGTGTGAGACAGGGGCACCGTCAAACGTCTGAAAGGGGGTGCCGGTCCGCCGTCTTTGGCCGTCCCAACACCCCGGGTGCGTGCCGCCGGGGGACATACCGAACCCGGCCAACAGTCATCCACCATGACTGCGAATCCGGCAGAGGTCAAATTTTGGTAACGCCGAAGTCAATAGTCTGCGGGAACTACATGCGTGCCATTAAAGGACTACGGACACCCCCACCCCGCCCCTCCGGACGGGTCACCAGGGACCGTACACGCGCTCCGAGTTGGCGCTCAGGGCCTCGCACAAGGTGGGCACCGCCACCCCCAGGACTCCGGC
Organism: uncultured Actinomycetota bacterium; assembly: GCA_963730585.1. Taxonomy (GTDB): domain Bacteria; phylum Actinomycetota; class Actinomycetes; order Actinomycetales; family Dermatophilaceae; genus Pedococcus_A. The sequence goes on from CAVSSL010000001.1 coordinate 11,823, forward strand.
CATCACCCGCACCGTCAGGGGCACCAGGTAGGGCGCGTTCGTCGCCCCGCGCCAGGGCGCCGGGGCGAGGTACGGAGCGTCCGTCTCGACCAGCACCTGGTCCAGCGGGGTCACCGCGAGCGCGTCGCGCAGGGACCTCGCGTTCTTGAACGTGACGGTGCCGGCGAAGGACAGGTAGTAGCCGCGCTCGACGCACTGGCGCGCGATGCCGACGTCGCCGCTGAAGCAGTGCATGACCGTCCGGTCGGGAGCCCCCTCCTCGGCGAGGACCCGCAGCACGTCGTCGTGCGCGTCGCGGTCGTGGATCTGCAGCGCCTTGCCCAGGCGCTTTGCCAGGTCGATGTGCCAGCGGAACGAATCCTGTTGCACGCCAACGCCATCCGGGCCAGTCCGGAAGTAGTCGAGCCCGGTCTCCCCGACCACGCGGATCCTGGGGTGGGAGGCGAGCTCCTCGATCTCCTTGTATGCCGCGTCGAGCGTCCCAGCCTCGGCAAGACGGGGAACCTCGTTGGGGTGCAAGCGCCACCCCGCCGAGGATGGCTGGGGAAGCTGGTCGACGACGTCGGCGGTGAAGCGCGCGCCCGGCAGGTCGCAGCCGATCTGCACGAGCCGATCGACGCCGACGGCGGCCGCCTTCGCAACCGCCTCCGCCACGTCCACGGGCTCCTCACCGTCGCGGGCGATGTCGAGGTGGGTGTGGTTGTCGACGACGGAGATGGGCAGCGGGTCGGGCGCCGTGGGCACCCGGCCGTGACCCGACCGGCCGCCCGGCCGGCGGGCCGGCTCAGGCGCCGTCATCGGCCTCGTCTTCGGCGTCACCGTGCAGTCGCTTCAGCTCCTCCTCGACGACGGACTCGTCGAGCTTCTGGAACACCGGTGTGGGCTTGCTCACAGGCGCCCCGACACGCACCGGACGGGACTCCCAGGCCGGCGTCGCGGAGTACTCCCCCGTGATGACCGGGTAGGGGTGGCCGTCGTCGAGGTCGGTCACCTCGTCCACTCGCGGCATGGGCATGAACTCGCCCTCGCCGCCGAACGTCGCGTGCACCGCGTTGGAGGAGTGCGGCAGGAACGGGCTCAGCATCGTGTTGAGGTCGACCACGGCCTGCGCGGTGACGTGCAGGATGGTGCCGAGCCGCTCACGCTCGTCCTCGCCCTTGAGCTTGAACGGTGCCTGGTCGGTGACGTACTTGTTCACCTCACCCACGACGCGCATCGCCTCGCTGATCGCCTGGCGCAGGCGGTGCCGGCCGATGAGCCCGCCGACGGTGTCGAAGCCCTCGCGGACCTTTGCCAGCAGCGCCTCGTCGTCAGCGGTCAGCTCGGCGGCGGGCGGGATCTCGCCGAAGCTCTTGGCGATCATCGACGCCGTGCGGTTGACCAGGTTGCCCCAGCCGGCGACGAGCTCGCTGTTGGTGCGTGTGACGAACTCACGCCAGGAGAAGTCGGCGTCCTGGTTCTCCGGGCCTGCGGCGCAGAGGAAGTAGCGCAGCGCGTCGGGCTGGTAGCGCGACAGCACGTCGCGCACGTAGATGACGTGGCCGCGCGAGGAGGAGAACTGCTTGCTCTCCATGGTGAGGTACTCGCTCGAGACGACCTCGGTCGGCAGGTTCAGCACCCCGTACCCACCGGGCTCTCCCCCGTGAGCCCCCTTGCCGGCATACCCGAGCAGCTCGGCCGGCCAGATCTGGGAGTGGAAGGTGATGTTGTCCTTGCCCATGAAGTAGTGCGAGACCGCCTCGGGGTCGTTCCACCACTCGCGCCAGCGCTCGGGCTCGCCGATGCGGCGGGCCCACTCGACCGAGGCGGACAGGTAGCCGATGACGGCGTCGAACCAGACGTACAGCCGCTTCGTCGGCTGGTCGCGCCACCCGTCGAGCGGCACCGGGATGCCCCAGTCGATGTCACGCGTCATCGCGCGCGGCTTGATGTCGTCGAGGATGTTGAGGCTGAACTTGATGACGTTGGGACGCCAGGTGCCGGAGGCCTCACGGCCCTCGAGCCACTCGCGCAGCGCGTCCGCGAGCGCGGGCAGGTCGAGGAAGAAGTGCTGGGTCTCGATGAACTCCGGCGTCTCACCGTTGATCTTGGACCTGGGGTCCTTCAGCTCGGTGGGGTCGAGCTGGTTGCCGCAGTTGTCGCACTGGTCGCCGCGCGCCTCGGGGTAGCCACAGATGGGGCAGGTGCCCTCGATGTAGCGGTCGGGCAGGGTACGGCCGGTCGACGGCGAGATCGCACCCTTGGTGGTGCGCTCGATCATGTAGCCGTTCTTCCAGACCTGGGTGAACAGCTCCTGCGCGACGGCATAGTGGTTGGCGGTCGTGGTGCGGGTGAACAGGTCGTAGGAGCAGCCGAGGTCGGCGAGCTCCTGGACGATGACCCGGTTGTTCTTGTCCGCCAGCTCGCGGGCGGTGGTGCCCTCCTTGTCGGCCTGCACCAGGATCGGCGTGCCGTGCTCGTCGGTGCCGCTGACCATGAGCACGTCGTGGCCCGCCATGCGCATGTACCGGCTGAAGACGTCAGAGGGGACGGCGAACCCGGCGACGTGGCCGAGGTGCCGGGGCCCGTTGGCGTACGGCCAGGCGACAGCGGAGAGGACCTTCATGGGACGCAATCCTAGGGGGCGACCCTCCCCCGCCCACGGGGCAGGATGGAGGACATGGAGCGGATCAGCCCCCGCCTGGTGAGCTGGGCCTCGGTGGTCGACCCCCAAGCCCTCGAGCAGGCGCGGCGCACTGCCGAGCTCCCGTTCGTGCACCCTCACGTCGCGCTCATGGCCGACGCCCATCCGGGGCTCGGCGCGACGGTGGGCTCGGTCATCCCCACCGAGGCCGCGATCATCCCGGCTGCCGTGGGCGTCGACATCGGGTGCGGCATGATCGCCGTGCTGACCCAGTTCCATGCCGGGGACCTCGCGGGCAAGCCGCTGCCGCGGCTGCGGGGCGCGATCGAGCGGGCCGTCCCGCTGTCCGCCGGAGCGGCCAACAGGCGCGTGGTGGAGACGGCGCAACCGCGCGTCGCGCTGATGGAGAAGGAGGCCGAGGCCATCGGCCTCGACCCGCACCGGTACTCGGACCGGTGGCGCGAGCAGCTCGGCTCCCTCGGCTCGGGCAACCACTTCATCGAGGTCAGCGTCGACGAGCAGGACCGGGTGTGGGCCTTCCTGCACTCGGGCTCACGGGGTGTGGGCAACAAGATCGCGCAGCACCACATCGACATCGCGCGGCGGATCATGAAACGCGACCGGGTCGACCTCCCCGACCGCGACCTCGCCTACCTCACGGAGGGAACCGCCGAGTTCGACGCCTATCTGCAGGACCTGCGCTGGGCGCAGCAGTACGCCCTGCTCAACCGCGAGGAGATGATGGACCGTGTCGTCCGGCAGCTCGGCGACTTCCTGCGCGAGCCGGTGACAGAGGCCGAACGGGTCAACTGCCACCACAACTTCACCCAGCGCGAGACCCACGCGGGCCGGTCGGTCTGGGTCTCCCGCAAGGGGGCCATCGAGGCCCGGCGGGGCCAGCTCGGCCTGATCCCGGGATCGATGGGCACGCCGTCCTACGTCGTCGAGGGGCTCGGGAACGAGCTGTCGCTCAACTCCGCTCCGCATGGGGCAGGACGCCGGTTCTCGCGCCACGCGGCCCGGCGACAGTTCACCCGGCAGCAGCTGCGCGAGGCCATGGAGGGCATCGAGTACCGCGACACCGACGCCTTCCTCGACGAGATCCCGGCGGCCTACAAGGACATCGACCAGGTCATGGCCGACTCCGCCGACCTCGTGCGCGTGCGCCACACGCTGCGCCAGGTGGTCAACGTGAAGGGCGACTGACGCCCGACTGCGCAACACTCGTGGTGTGATCGCAGCACTGACCGGCATGGGGCTGTCCGCCGCGGCGGGCCTGAACGCCTACATCCCGTTTCTCATCGTGGCCCTGGTCGCGCGGTTCACCGACCTCATCACGCTGCCTGCGTCCTACGCGTGGATCGAGAGCTGGTGGGCGATCGGCATCGGCTCGGTGCTGCTGCTCAGCGAGGTCGTGCTCGACAAGATCCCCGCGGTCGACACGGTCAACGACGCCGTGCAGACGTTCATCAGGCCGGCCATGGGCGGGCTGATGTTCGCGGCCACCTCAGCGGCGGCCGAGGTCGACAACTCGGCCTGGATGACGGACCACCCATGGGTCGGCATCGTGCTCGGAGTCCTCGTGTCCGGCCTGGTGCACACCGGCAAGGTCGCCGCCCGACCGGTGGTCAACGTCGGGACGGCCGGCCTCGGCGCGCCCGTGGTCTCCACCGCTGAGGACGGCGCCTCCGTCGGGCTCAGCCTCGCCGCCCTGTTCGCCCCGATCCTCTGCCTCATCGCGCTGGTGCTGCTCGCCTGGGCGCTCATCGCCGGAAGCCTGAAGGTGAGGCGCCGGCGCAGGCGCCGCGGCAGCCTGCCCGCCTGAGCGGCATACGCTGGCGCCCATGAGCTCTGGGGAGGCCACCACCGGCGAGGTGACGCCGGTGGGCACCGAGCGGCTGACCCGCCGCCAGCTGCTGACCGAGACGTGGTTGGTGCTCGGCGTCAGCCTCGGCGCCTCGGCGGTCTGGTCGGTGCTGAGCCTCATCCGCAAGCTGACCGCTCGCGCCGCCCTCAACCAGCAGACCACCGCGATGAACTCGTCGGTGACCCCCGACCGGCCGTGGCTCGACCTCGCCTACCAGCTCACCGGCATCGTGCTGGCGCTCGTGCCCGTCTTCCTGGCCCTGCACCTGCTGCGCCGCTCGAACCCCGGCGCCCACCACGACATCGGCGCCGACCTGCGCCGGCCGGGTCAGGACCTCCTTCGCGGCGCGCTGCTCGCGGCTGCCGTCGGGATCCCCGGCCTGGCGCTGTACGCCGGCGCCCGCGCGCTCGGCCTCAACACCAACGTCGCCGCGGCGAACCTGGCCGCCCAGTGGTGGACGCTGCCGGTGCTCGTGCTGGCGGCCGCCCAGAACGCGGTGCTCGAGGAGGTCGTCATGGTCGGCTACCTCTTCACCCGGTGGCGGCAGGCCGGCTGGTCGGTGCCGCTCGTCATCGGGCTGTCGGCGCTGGTCCGCGGCGGCTACCACCTCTACCAGGGCTTCGGCGGGTTCGTCGGCAACGTCGCCATGGGGGTGCTGTTCGGGTGGGTCTACACCCGCACGAGACGCGTCGGCCCGCTCGTCGTCGCGCACACCCTGCTCGACGTCGTCGCCTTCGTCGGCTACGCCCTGCTGCGCGACCGGCTCGCCTGGCTCTGAGACGCAGCGCGGGCTGCCGGGCTACCGCGCGGCGAGGGCCGCGTCGTAGAGCGCCTTCTTCGACAGGCCCGTCCGCGCGGCCACGTCGGCGCACACGTCCTTGAGCCGCTCGCCGGCAGCGACCCGCTCCTGTATGCCGGGGAGCACCTCCTCGACGGACGTCGCCCGCGCGGTCGCCCCCGCGACCACGACCGTGATCTCGCCGCGCACCCCCTCGGCCGCCCAGTCGGCCAGCTCGGCCAGGCCTCCGCGGCGCACCTCCTCGTAGGTCTTGGTCAGCTCGCGGCACACCGCCGCGTGCCGGTCCGACCCGAATGCCTCCGCCATCGCGCGCAACGACGCCTCGATCCGGTGCGGGGCCTCGAAGAACACCATGGTGCGACGCTCGTCCGCGAGCGCCTCCAGGGCACGGGCGCGCTCGCCGCCCTTGCGGGGCAGGAAGCCCTCGAAGCAGAACCGGTCGACCGGCAGGCCCGAGACCGCGAGGGCCATGAGCACCGCGCTCGGCCCGGGCACACAGGTGACGTGGACACCGGCCTCGACCGCGGCGGCGACGAGCCGGTACCCCGGGTCCGACACCGACGGCATACCGGCGTCGGTCACGACGACCACCCGCTCACCGCCGCGCAGCCGCTCGACCAGCTCCGGGGTCCGGGCGGCCTCGTTGTGCTCGTGGTAGCTGAGCACCGCTCCGCTGGGTGAGATCCCGAGGTCGGCGCAGAGCCGCTTGAGGCGGCGCGTGTCCTCGGCCGCCACGACGTCCGCGGCGGCGATCTCCTGCCCGAGCCGCGGCGCCGCGTCACGCGGGTCGCCGATCGGGGTGGCGGCGAGGACGAGGACACCGGTGCTGGCGGTCACCGCCTGATCCTCTCAGGTGCACGAGCCCCTCTACGATGGCGCCCATGACGCGCACCGAGCAGCTGCGATCCCGCCTGCTCGGATACCGGCCGACCGACGTGTTCTGGGGCTGGGCGGGCCCGCTGGCGATGGCGCTGGTCGGTGGCCTGATGCGGTTCTGGTCGCTCGGCCGGCCGCACCAGCTCGTCTTCGACGAGACCTACTACGTCAAGCAGGGCGTCTCGATGCTGCGCTACGGCGTCGAGATGCGCGTGCCGGACACCCTGAAGAAGCCGGACGAGCTCTTCACCAACGGCACCCCCGAGGTGTTCGGCACCGAGGGCGACCTCGTCGTCCACCCGCCGGTCGGCAAGTGGGTCATCGGCGCGGGCGAGTGGCTCTTCGGGCAGACCTCGTCGTTCGGCTGGCGCTTCGCGGTGGCGCTGCTCGGCACGCTGTCGATCCTCATGGTCGGACGGGCCGCGCGCCGGATGTTCGGCTCCACGCTGCTGGGCACCATCGCCGCGTTCCTGCTGGCCTTCGAGGGGCACCACTTCGTGCACTCGCGCACCGGCCTGCTCGACATCATCGTCATGTTCTGGGCGCTGGCGGCCTTCTGCGCGTTGCTGATCGACCGTGACCGCACGCGGGCGCTGCTCGCCGAACGCGTCGCGGCACTCTCCCCCACCGGCGACTCCTCCCGGCTCGGCTGGGGGCCCTGGCTGGGCCTGCGCCCCTGGCGCTGGGTGGCTGGCGTCTGCCTCGGGCTGTCCGCCGGCACGAAGTGGTCGGGGCTGTTCTTCCTCGTCGCCTTCGGGCTGATGACGGTGTGGTGGGACCTGGGCGCCCGCCGCGCGGCCGGGGTGCGCCACTGGTTCTGGGCGACCCTCACCAAGGACGGGCTCTTCGCCGCGCTCACCATGGTCGGCACCGCCGTCGCGACCTACCTCGTGTCGTGGGTGGGCTGGTTCCGCTCGACCGGCGGTTACGACCGGCAGTGGGCCGCGCAGCACCCCAACTGGGGCTGGGGCTGGGTGCCCGATCCACTTCTCTCCCTGTGGAAGTACCACCAGGAGATCTACTCCTTCCACGTCGGCCTGACCTCCGACCACCCCTACAAGACGAACCCGTGGTCGTGGATGGTGCAGGGACGACCCACGTCCTTCTTCTACGAGGGGCCGAAGCGAGGCCAGGACGGCTGCGCGGTCGAGCAGTGCTCCAAGGCGATCACCTCGATCGGCACGATCTCCATCTGGTGGCTGGGCACCGTCGCGGTCTTCGTGCTGCTCTACTACTGGCTGCTGCGCCGCGACTGGCGCGCCGGCGCCGTGGTCGCCGGCCTCGTCGGCGGCTACCTGCCGTGGTTCAACTACCAGCACCGCACGATCTACTCGTTCTACTCGATCGCCTTCGAGCCGTGGGTCGTGCTCGCGGTGGTGTTCGTGCTCGGGCTGGTGCTCGGCCCCCGCGGCGCGCCGTGGCGGCGGCGCCGTTGGGGCCTGTATGCCGTCGGCGGCTACCTGCTGCTCACGCTCGCCCTCTTCGCGTGGTTCTGGCCGATCTACACGGCGCAGGTGATCCCGCAGTCCGACTGGTCGAACCGCATGTGGTTCCCCAGCTGGATCTGAGCGGCTCTCACCGCGCACTGGGGAACCAACCGGTCGCCCTGCTCAGCTCGTGTAGCGGAGCTCGACACGGCGGTTGAGGGCACGGCCCTCGGGGTTGTCCTTGCCGCCGCGGGTGTTGGGCTCCACCGGGCGGCTCTCGCCGAACCCGCGTACGTCGAGACGCAGGTCCGGCCGGGCGCCACGCACCGCGGTGGCGACAGCCTGCGCGCGAGCCCGCGACAGCCTGAGGTTGGCGGCATCGGCGCCCACGCTGTCGGTGTGACCGTGGACCTTCAGCCGTGCGCCCTTGGGCAGCTTCTCCACTAGCTCCGCGATCTTGTCCTGCGCAGAGCCGGGCAGGGCTGCTGTGCCGAACCCGAAGAGCACGTCGGACTTGAGGGTGACCACCGTCTCGGCTCCCTCCGTCGTCGTCGCTTCGACGCCCTCCACCTTCAGCGAGATGTCGTCGACCTCCAGCGAGAGGTCCCTGACCGAGTCCCGCAGGTCCGCGTCTGACACCGGGGGCAGCTCGTCCACGCCATCGGCGTGCGCGGGCGCCGTGACCGTGATCGAAACGGCCGCCAAGACTGCTGCGAGCAGTGATTGGCGCCTCACTGGATCGCCACGTCGGTGAGCGCCGGGATGCTGTCGGCGAACAGGACGTTGATCGTGGTGACCTCCGCGGGAGGAGCGGCGAACACGGCATACACGAACATCGGCTGCCCGGAGCCGGCCTTGACAGAGAGGTCACCGGACGCCAGCTGGCCGCCGCGGGCCCGGACGACGGAGTACTGCTTGAGGTTGGCCGTGTCGACCAGCGTGGGGCTCCAGCTGTGGGACCCCAGGACGCGGAAGAGCGACTGCGGCTCGGCCAGCGAGTTCTTCGGGGTCACGGCGGCAGTGAGGATGAGCAGCTTGTCCTTGCGCTTCAGCCCGAGGATGTCGACCTTGACGGTGCCCGCCGGGTCCTTCTCCATCCCCGTCCGCGCCTCGACGGTGGCGATGGGGTTGGCCAGCGCCTCGAGACCCACTCCCGCCGCGGCGGAACCGTTCTCCTCCGGGTCGGCGCTCGCCCCGCTGCTCGGGGCTGACGACGTCGCCGACGAGGGGACGCCACCGGCGGCAGGGCCGGGCTTCTCCTGCTCCTCGTTGGAGCAGGCCGTCGCCGTCAGGGCCAGGGCTGCCGTGACGGCAGCGGACAACAGTCGGACTCGCATGGTCTCCCCCTCGATGTCGCGGACCCTGCCGCAGGACGAATCGCCCAAACCCTAGCGAAGCCGTCGCGCCCCCGAGCGGTGCCGGGGCGTTGCCGCCCGTCTCTTCGCGGGACCTGGATCGCCGGGCCGCTGGGCCCCTCGCCTAGTCCTTTTGGTTGAGATTCGCGTAGGCGACCTCGTTGCCAGGTCCCTGCGCAGCCGGGCGGCAAAGCGGACATGTCGGCGGACACCGGGACAAGCCCACCGTGCGATTTCCCTCGGATGCATCGCCTTGCGTCGCTTTACGGATTGGAGAACCTCCATACCCCCCACTGACGCTTTCTTTACTTCCTCTTGACCTTTCAGGGGTCCGTCGGCAGTGTTCGAGGCCGGAGAAAGCGACATCCGTCGAGTAGCAGGGGGTTCACCACCATGATCAAGCGCGTTTCTGCCGCAGTTGCGGTTTCAGCCTTCGGCCTGGCGCTCGGGGCCGGCGCCTCCTTCGCCGCCGGCGAGGAGATCCCGTGCGGCACGCCCGCAGTGCCCGCCGTCTACGAGACGGTCGTGGTCCCGGGCACCGCCGCCGTGACGCACACCGAGTACCTGTGGCAGCGGACGACGGTGCCGGTCGAGTACCTGTGGCAGCTGAAGGTCGTCGACAAGGAGGCCTGGACCGAGACCGTCGTGGTCAAGCAGGCCTGGACCGAGACTGTTGTCGTCGAGCAGGCCTACGACGAGTGGGTCGTCGACGTGGAGGCTCAGGACGCCGTCACCGTGACCGAGGTCAAGTGGGTGGAGAAGGGCGGCAACGGCGAGCAGTGGATCCCGGCGAGCGACAGCCTGCCGGCGAAGGACTGGCAGAAGACCAACACGACCCGCGAGCGCGTCGTGCAGGAGGCCGTCGCCGAGCAGGGCCACTGGGTTCACCACGACGCCGTCACCGAGACGATCGACCACCCCGCCGTCACCGAGACGGTCGACCACCCGGAGGAGTCCCACTACGAGGAGCAGTGGGCCGCCGCCTCCCCCGGTGACGGCTGGGTCAACACCGAGCAGAGCCGTGACCTCGAGCCCATCGTGGAGAGCCAGTGGTCGGTCGAGTCGCCCGGTGACGGCTGGGTCAAGACCGAGCAGAGCCGTGTCGTCGAGGACCAGCCGGCTGTCCCCGACACGACCAAGCAGGTGTTGGTCACGCCGGAGGTCCCTGCGGGCGAGCCGTGTGTCGAGGAGCCCCCCGTCGAGGAGCCCCCCGTCGAGGAGCCCCCGGTCGACGAGACCCCGGTCGACGAGACGCCGGTCGACGAGACGCCCGTGGACGAGACGCCTGTCGACGAGGAGCCGGTCGACGAGCCGGCCGCTCCGGAGGAGGCCCCGGCCAAGCCTGAGGCCAAGCCCGTTGTCGCGGCGCCCAAGCCGGCCTCGGCCATCCCGCAGGTCGAGGCCGCCCAGGCGGTCAGCCCGACCCGCCTGGCCCACACCGGCACCGACCTCACGCTGCTGTGGACGGGTCTCGGCCTCGTCGTGGTGGGCGCGGGCCTCGGCGCCGGCTACCGCAAGGTCTCGCGCGAGGGCTGATGCCGGGTATGCCGGGTGACCACCCGGCATACGAAAGACTCCGAAGGGGCCTGCGACGCAACGTCGCAGGCCCCTTCGGCCGTCATGGGGCGGCGATGTTGACGGCGCCCCGCCCTCGCCGGCGGGCGGTCGTCACCCGCTGGTCCGGGTGGGGGTCGGGGTGGCGATGAGCGAGGCGTAATCCGAGGGGACGAGGGCCCTGTCAGTGAGAGCCCCGTCTGGAAGGGGAGCCTGAATGGGCTCGCCGTCGGCCGTCAGCTGCACGCTGTCCACGCCCGGCACAGATGCCACCGTCAGCACGATTTGCCCGACGGCGAGCGGGAGCCGACCAGCAGAGGGCAGCTGGGCGCCCGCGCGCACATCGACGACGGCCGTGGCGCCGTCCAGCCTGGCCAGCTCGATGCCCACGTCCGACCCCAGCGCGCTGGACAGGCCCCGATCGCGCTCGCTTTCTCCCGGGCCCTGCGCGAGCGTGCCCAGCAATGCCGAAACAGTGGACGCGACGTCACCCTCGCCGTCCGTGGGGGTGGGGACGGGCACCAGCAGGTCGTCCCGCACCAGGTAGAGCCGGGGGCGAACTTCAGGCTTCGTCGTCGGCGCGGTCGTGACCGGGGATGCCGGGCTCATCAGGTCATACGGCACAGAGCCCAGCTCCTGCACCTGTCCGGAGGTCGGCGCACCACAGGCTGCCAGTGAACAGCACAGCATCGCGGCCGCCAACGACACACCGAGCGCGCCCCTCATACCTTCCCCTCGGTCTGGTCCGGCGTGGCCAGCGGCAGACGCAGCACGAAGGTGGCCCCGCCCCCCGGAGAGGCTTGGCACCAGACCACACCTCCGTGGGCTCGCGCCGTCTCCGCGACGAGGCTGAGGCCAAGCCCCGTCCCCGGCCTGGAACCACGGGCTCCCGAGCGGGCGAAGCGCTCGAAGACGCGTTCCCGGTCCGCCGGGTCGACACCGGGTCCGTGGTCGACCACGGACACCACGGCGTCACCGTCGATGGCCTCGACCCCCACCGCCGCAAGGCCGCCACCGTGGAGGTCCGCGTTGTCGAACAGGTTGCCCAGCGCTCGGTGCAGCAGCTGCTTGTCGGCCGTGACGAGCACCGGTTCAACTGCGGGAGGGCGCACGCTGCTGCGGTGGCTCTCAGCCAGCGCATGCGTCACGAGCTCACGCAGGTCGAGGACAACACCGCTGCGCGCGGCGACCCCGGCGTCGAGGCGGCCCAGCTCCAAGAGGTGCTCGAGGGAACGGTGCAGACGGCGAACCTCCCTCTCCACCAGAGCGATCGAGCGACGGCTGGGCTCGGGGAGCTCGGCCTGGCCCGAGGCGAGCACCTCAACGCTCGTCATCAGGGTCGTCACCGGGGAGCGCAGCTCGTGGCTGACGTCGGCGGCGAAGCGGGCGTCGCGCCGGATCCGCTCGTCGAGGGCCTCCACCATGGTGTTGAACGACCCCACGATGACCGCGAGATCCGGGTCGGCGGTGGCGGGGAGCCGGGTGCCCATCTCACCGGCCGCGATGCGGGCGGCGGCCGTGGCGATGCGGTCGAGGGGCGACACCACCCGAGCAGCGGCCTTGCGACCGATAGCGGCCCCGCCGACCGTGGTCACGAGGGCGAAGGCCGCGAGGGTCGTCGCCAGTGTGGTCAGCGTGGAGTCGAGCTCGGCCGTCGGCGCGATCTCGTAGAACGTGGCGTCCACTGCGGGGATCGGGACTCCCACGGCGACGGCCGGGACGCCGCGCAGCCGGCCCCAGGCGGCGCCGGACCGGCCCTCCTCCACGTGTCGCAACAGGTCGCGAGGCAGCGCCTCGGAACCTTGGTTGAGCGAGGACGAGTACCACCGTCCGGACCGCTGCACCAGCAGGACCGCACCCGAGGGCGGTGACGGCGAGTCCAACACCTCACTGACCTTCGCACCGGACGTCAGGAGCCCCTCTCTCACGAAGGATGCGTCAAGGAACGACTGCCGGCTCGCGGTCTGGACCCTCTGCTCGGTGAGGTAGTGGCGCGCAGCGAGGTAGGTGCCCAGCGCCAGGCTCGCCGACACCACGAGCGCGAGAACGGCGAAGCCCAGCGTCGTCGACGCCCTCAGGCCCAGCGCAGGCAGCCTGGTCACCGCGGGTCGAGCCGGTAGCCGAGCCCGCGGACGGTGACGAGCAGCCGCGGCGAACCGGGGTCACGCTCGATCTTGGTGCGGAGTCGGCGGACGTGGACGTCGACGATGCGCTCGTCGCCGAAGTAGCCGCGGTCCCACACCGACTCGAGGAGGCTGGTGCGGCTGAAGACCCGTCCCGGAGGATCGGCCAGAGCGCACAGCAACCGGTACTCGGTCACAGTGACCGGCACGGGCTCCTCGCCGCGTCGCACCATCCCCGCGGTCCGGTCCAGCACGAGCGGTTCGTCAGCTGCGTCGATGACGACCTGGTCCACCACTGGGCTCGCGACCGCCACCCGGCTCGGCGGACGGCGCCGCAAGGCGCGCAGCCGAGCGCCGACCTCCTTGATCTGAAACGGCTTCGTCACGTAGTCATCCGCCCCGGCCTCCAGGGCCGCGACGATGTCGTGCGTGTCGTCGCGCGCGCTGACGACGATGATCGGAGTGTCACTGAACCGGCGGACCTCACGGATGAAGTCGAAGCCGTCCATACCCCCGAGCATGAGGTCGACCAGCATGACGTCGAAGCTGCTCCGCCTCACGAGGTCGAGGGCCTGCTCGGCCGAAGGGCAGCCCATCGCGTCGTAGCCGTCCGCCTGCATGGCCATGACGAGCGACGAGCGGATGCCGTCATCATCCTCGAGGACCAGCAGGCTCACCGACACCCGCGACATTGTGCCAGCGGACCGAACGGCTGCTCGGCCCGCGGATGGCTGCGACCGAAGTTGTCATGGAACTGCAAAGTTCTCGACCGACCTCCTGTCACACGCGCTTGAGAGCCTCGGAGGCACCTCGGAGGAAGGGAGGCCGCCGATGCTGGAAGTGCACGCCGACGACAGGGGATCGGTGCGGGTTGAGCTGCGCGAACCCGCCCTGGTGCATGACCTGTCGCGCCTCCGTTCCCAGCTCGCCCACACGCTGCTCTGGGGCCGCGGCGGTGTCACCGTCGACCTGTCGGCGGTGGACCGCATCTCGTCGCCCACGGTCGCGGCACTCCTGTGGGCCCGGCGCAGCTGCGCTGCCCGCAGCGTGCCGTTCTCGGTGACCGGGTTCTCCGGGCACAACGCCGAGGTGCTCCGCACCTGCGGGCTCGTGGCCGGTCCCGCAAGGGGCGAGGCGTGGTGACCGCCACCCTGGCACCGGCCGTCAGGGTCACCGTGGACAACCACCCCGGGTGGCGGGTGACGACGGTGGAATCCCGCCGCGGATGTGCGCGCGCCACTCTGCGCGGCAGCCGCATCGAGGTGCTGGTGGGCGAGCCGGCGGGCAGGGCCGACAACGGCGTCGGCTCCTGCTCCGCCTTCGTCTTGGTCTCGTGCGCTCCGACCGGGTCGGCGTCGGTCACCGCGCGAGAGGCTCCCCCGGCCATCGTCGTCACCCCCGCTGGACCACGGGTCACGCCCGCCGACGCAGGGGTGACGTCGCTGGAGCGCCTCGCACCAGGGGAGCGCCTGCTGGTCCTGTCGTCCGCCTCCTTCGACGAGATGCCTGAGCTCCTCGCCGACCTGCTGTGCACCACCCCGGACCGACTGCTCGTCTCGGATCCTGCCGAGTTGCTCGCCGCTCTCTTCGGGGCCACCGGCCAAGGAGCCGGTGCCCTCATCGAACGACTGACCGACCCCAACCCCGGGAGGACCCGATGATGACCGCGAACGCCTTCACCGCCGCCCTCGCTGAGGAACGGGCGCAGGCCACGACAGCCCTCGCCGATGCCCTCCGCGCCGGCGACGAGGCGGCGCGGCTCGACGCCCTCGACCGCCTCGCCGATCTTCAGGACCTCGCCCGCCGTTCCCTGGACCTCCCGCGACTCGGTGTCGCCTGAGGTCGGCCGGCTGCACACTCGGTCACGGCACCTGCGGTCCGTTCCCCCACCGGCACGCGACACACCGCCCGCCGAGCTGCACCCGGGCAACCGATGTCCATCCGTGTGGATCCTGACCGGAGCGTCGCGGACCCCGAAGCGGGCGCGGGACCTCGTCCGCGAATGGTGCGTGACGATGCGCCTGGAGGGGTCTGTCATGGAGCACGTCGTGCTCACCGCCAACGAGCTCGTCACACGGGCCGTTCGGCAGTCGATGCCGCATGTCGCCCTGTCGGTGACGCTCGAGGTGGACGACGTGCTCGTGGAGGTCGACGACCCACGTGCCGGTGGACGGCCCCGTCGACGAGGGACTCCTCCCGGCAGGTCGACACCCGCGAGCGACGGCGGCCTGCGGGTTGTCGCCGGCCTTGCCCACGCCTGGGGCGTCTCGGCTGGCGGGTCGAGGGACCGCTCGTGGGCCAGAGTCGCGACCCGCGATCAGGCCCCGGGCCTGCCCGGAGACCATCGCCGCACCGAGGGCGCTCTTCGCCCGGCCCCTTGGACGCTCCTGCGGTCGTGAATCCCGTCCGGCGCCGCCGGTCTTGAGGCTCGCCCGGAGAGAGCGGACCATGGCGACATGACGCCCGCCGACCACTCCGGTCCCACCACCGTCGAGGCGTACCTCGCCTCCTTCCCCACCGAGGTGCGGGAGGTGCTGGAGCAGGTCAGGGCCGCCATCCTGCGGGCCGTCCCCGGGGCGGGCGAGCGGATCAGCTACCAGATCCCGACGATCACGGTCGACGACCGGCCACTGCTCTACTTCGCCGGCTGGAAGCGCCACGTCAGCCTCTACCCGGTGCCCGATGGGGACACCGCCTTCGAGGACGCAGTAGCGCCGTACCGGTCGGACCGGAGCACCCTGAAGTTCCCGCTGTCCAAGCCCGTCCCCTACGACCTGGTCGAGCGGGTCGCCGCCGCGCACCTCGAGCAGCGCGCCAGTGACCGAGCCTGACGGCTCTAGGACTTGCGGGGTCGGCGTTGGTCGTCGTACTGTTTCGGAAGCAATACCCCTAGGGGTATCAGTCCGACGTTCAGCAAGGAGACCTCCATGTGCCGTCCCGCCACCTGCAAGACCTGCGGCAAGACCACCTGGGCCGGCTGCGGCCAGCACGTCGACCAGGTCATGGCCGGGGTGCCCCGCGCCGACCGCTGCCAGGGCCACGCCGACGAGCCCAGCCAGGGCGGCTCGTTCCTCGGCCGCCTCTTCGGCCGCAGCTGAACCCATCCGACGACGCTGCCGCCCTCGGGGCGGCAGCGTCGTCGCGTACCGTGAGGACGGAGGCACCGTGACGACCGCACGACGACAGCACGAGGCCCAGCCCTCCGTGCGACTGGGCCTGCGGGAGAACGCCGCCCAGTTCACCCTGCTGGTGGCCGTCAACGCCCTGGTGGGCGGCATGCTGGGACAGGAGCGCACGGTCGTCCCCCTCCTGGGCGAGCGGGAGTTCGGCGTGCAGGCCTACACGGCCGGGCTCGCCTTCATCGCGGCGTTCGGGCTCGCCAAGGCGGCCGCCAACTACCTCGCCGGGACCCTGTCCGACCGCTACGGCCGCAAGCCCGTGCTGGTGGCCGGCTGGTTCGTCGCTCTCCCCGTGCCGCTGCTGCTGATCTGGGCGCCGTCGTGGGGCTGGGTGGTCGCCGCCAACGTGCTCCTCGGCGTCAGCCAGGGGCTGACCTGGTCGACGACGGTCGTGATGAAGATCGACCTCGTCGGCTCGGAGCGGCGGGGTCTCGCCATGGGCCTCAACGAGGCAGCCGGGTATGCCGCGGTGGCGGCGACCGCCATGGCGACCGGTTTCGTCGCGCAGACCTACGGGCTGCGCCCTGCCCCGTTCCTCCTCGGGCTCGCCTTCGCAGTGCTCGGCCTCGCGCTCTCGTCACTGGCTGTGCGCGAGACAAGGGACCACGCCCGGCTCGAGGCACGGAGCCACGTGCCCCGAGCCGACGGCCGACACGACCACCTGCACGACGAGCTGACCAGCGGCCAGGTCTTCGTCCAGACCAGCTTCCGCGAACCCGCGCTGTCCTCCGCCAGCCAGGCCGGCTTGGTCAACAACCTCAACGACGGTCTGGCGTGGGGCCTGTTTCCGGTGCTCTTCGCGGCCGCCGGGATGTCCGTGGCAAGGATCGGCATCCTCGCCGCCCTCTACCCGGCGGTCTGGGGGGTGGGCCAGCTCTTCACCGGTGCCCTCTCGGACCGGTGGGGACGCAAGTGGATGATCGTCGCCGGCATGTGGCTCCAGGCGGTCGCGCTCGGCATCGTCGCGGCGGGCGAGACGTTCACGACGTGGGCGACGGCGGCCGTCCTGCTCGGCGCCGGCACCGCGATGGTCTACCCGACCCTGCTGGCCTCCATCGGCGACGTGGCACACCCCGCCTGGCGGGCGCGGTCGGTCGGCATCTACCGACTCTGGCGTGACGGCGGGTTCGCCGTCGGCGCCCTCCTCTCCGGCGTGCTCGCCGACCTCTACGGCATCTCCACCGCGATCTGGGCGGTGGCGGGCCTCACCGCCGCCTCCGGACTCGTGGTCGCGGTGCGCATGTACGAGACTCACCACAGGCCGGGGCGGCACCAGACCGACGCGACCGCGGCAACGAATGCCTCCCGCTGACCCCGGGCACGAGGAGAAACCATGCTCACCACGACTCAGCTCGCCGTCCAGGCAGCCTCGGCGCCACCGAGAGCCGCCGTCGGCACGGGCGTGGGCAGCCTCAGTGGTTGGGGAGCCGCCCTCCTGGTCATCGCGGTGCTGGGCCTGATCGCGTGGTGGGCCACCCGACCCCCGCGACGCCGACAGCGCCGCTGAGGGCTTACTCCTGCTCACTCACCGCGTTCCCTCACCACGACGGCGTCACCTCCCGACCCCCTCGCGTCACACCTGTTCGGAGTCGCGGGGGTCGTTCGGTGCTTCCCGGGCGGCAAGCTGTGCTGCATCCCGCTCGTTCAGGGCGACGAGCAGGCCCCCGACGAGGGCGACGATGCCGACCGCCGCCACCGTCCAGGGCAGCGCATCCTCCCCACCCTGACCCAGCACGAAAGCGCCGACGACCAGCACCAACCCCCAGATGATCGTGTTCTGAGCACGCGTCATGGAAGCCGAGTCTGGCAGCCAGAACCCGGCCCACGCGGGAGATCGCACCACGTGCCGCGCTGCCGGGGCGGAGATGGCTCGTCCATCTCCACCAGAAGTGATCGCGCACGATGTGTGCCACATCGTGGGGCCGGCTTGCCTCACGAGCGCTGGCGATGGCGGGGGCGCAGCGAACGCCCACCCAGCCGATCACAACACCGCGCAGAGCCTCTTGCATCCGTTGCTGAGCGGCTGGGCCGCTGACGAAGTTGTCCTCCAGGACGATGCGCGAACCAGCCCCTGCCATCGCGGCGACACCGACCAGCCACTGGCGCTCCAGCTCAACCCATCCGCTGCCCACGCCCACGCTGCCATCCGGGGCCAGGTCCAAGCCGGGCCCTCCGAAGACCTTCGGGGGCGCAGCCTCGACAAGGGTGTCCACCCCGAACCGCAGCCAGTGTCCATCGAGCACCTCTTGCAGGGCGCGCGCGAGGGTGGTCTTTCCGGCCTCGCGGAACCGACCGCGCCCGGAGCGGCCGCCGGGCCGCATGCCCGGCACGGCCGGGGCCGCAGGCCCCGGCCGGCGGCCGCGCTTGAGCCAGCGAAGAAAGCCCTCACCGCTCCAAAACGATTGCCTGCTTGGCTCAGGCGATGCTTTTAGTGGGCTTGTGTGCTCGGACGACTGCGCCGTGCATCTGCGGGGCAGCCTCATGGGTGAAGGCGACGTCGGCCTCCACGAAGCCGGCTTCCGACAGCAGCTGGAGGTACTCGCCGCGGGAGAGGGCGCCTGCGATGCAGCCGACGAACGATCCTCGAGTGGCGCGGTCCTGGGGGCTGAGGTCGTCCTCGGCGACGACATCGGAGATCCCTATCCGCCCGCCGGGTCGCAGGACTCGGAACATCTCGGCAAAGACAGTGGGCTTGTCGGTGGAAAGGTTGACCACGCAGTTGGAGATGACGACATCGACCGACTCTGCCGGCAGAGGGATGTCTTCGATGACGCCCTTGAGGAACTCCACGTTGGTGGCACCGACCTTCGCGGCGTTGGCGCGGGCGAGCTCGAGCATCTCTTCGGTCATGTCGAGGCCGTACACATGGCCAGTTTGACCAACTCGCTTCGCGGAGAGCAGCACGTCGATGCCGCCGCCGGAGCCGAGGTCGAGCACCCGCTCCCCTTCACGGAGGTCAGCCACCATGAGGGGGTTCCCACAGCCCAGGCTGCCTGCGACGGCCTCCACAGGCAGGTCGTCACGGTCCATTGCCGAGTAGAGCTCTGGACCAAAGACTGGCGTCGCGTCGACGGCAGTGGCGCAGCAGGAGGCTCCCGCCGCGCCCGGGGAGGGGGCGCAGCACTGGTCTGAGTCCACGACGGCCAAGGCAGTGCGTCCCCCCGGCTCGATGACGGCCCTGGCCGCCTCGGCGTACTTGGCGCGCACCTCTTCGCGGATGTCTGACTTCTCCATCGGCTGTCCTCCCGACTGTGCTGACTGGCAACTGTCTTCAGGATGGAGCTGGCCCTGTTCACGAGACAGGGCCATCCGCCCCGGCTTCCCTACGGGGCCAGAAACCCTGGTCAGTCCAGGAAGCCGGCCACCTCGGCGATGCGCTCAGGGACCAGCGCGAACCACGCCCAGGTGCCGCGTCGCTCGCGTTGGAGCAGGCCCGCCTCGAGCAGGATCTTCAGGTGGTGGCTGACCGTGGGCTGCGTGAGTCCGACGGCCTCGGCCATGTCGCAGACGCAGGCCTCGCCCGAGGCGGATCCTTTGACGATCGACAGCAGCTGGAGGCGGGCGGGGTCTGCCACTGCCTTGAGAAGAGTGGCGCGTCGCTCGGCTTCATCCCGCGCGATGGGCGGAGCTGCAGCAGGACCACACTGCGACGCCTCCCCGGTGACGCTTTGAGGCGTGGTCGTCAGAGTCCCGAGAGCCATGTGTTCACTCCTCCTTCATTCATGGATCATCCTCTATGTTGACAGTGATCGATGCAACTGCAACGCTTCAGGATAGATAGCAATCGATCAACACGGCGTCGACAGTTGAGCGCCGGCCCCTACCCAGGGAAGGCCCGTCCTTGAGCACCCGCACCACTGCGCAGGCCCCCACCGCGCCCGATGCCGTCGCGGCGAAACTGTCGACCCTCGACCGGTTCCTGCCGGTCTGGATCGGCTTGGCGATGGTCGCCGGACTCCTGCTCGGCCGCCTGATTCCCGGCCTCGGCGACGGGCTCTCCGCGGTCGAAGTTGACGGGGTCTCGCTTCCGATCGCGCTCGGGCTACTGGTGATGATGTACCCCGTGCTGGCCAAGGTCCGCTACGACCGGCTGGACTCGGTCACCGGCGACCGACGCCTGCTGCTCGGGTCGCTGCTGCTGAACTGGGTCCTGGGTCCGGCGCTGATGTTTGCGCTGGCCTGGATCTTCCTGCCGGACCTGCCGGCCTACCGCACCGGCCTGATCATCGTCGGCCTGGCCCGCTGCATCGCCATGGTCATCATCTGGAACGACCTGGCCTGCGGGGACCGGGAGGCCGCCGCCGTGCTGGTGGCCCTGAACTCGATCTTCCAGGTCATCGCGTTCGCCGCCCTCGGCTGGTTCTACCTCTCGGTGCTGCCCGGCTGGCTCGGCCTGGACCAGACCGGCATCGACGCCTCCACCTGGGACATCGCCCGATCGGTGCTCATCTTCCTCGGAATCCCGCTGCTTGCCGGGTTCCTCTCCCGACGGTTGGGTGAGAAGGCCAAGGGCCGCACCTGGTACGAGGAGAAGTTCCTCCCCCGCATCGGCCCCTGGGCCCTGTACGGGCTGCTGTTCACCATCGTCATCCTCTTCGCCCTGCAGGGCGACGCCATCACCTCCAACCCGCTCGACGTCGCCCGCATCGCCCTGCCGCTGCTGGTCTACTTCGCCCTCATGTGGGGCGGCGGCTTCGCCCTCGGGGCCGGCATGCGGCTGGGCTACGAGCGCACCACCACGATGGCTTTCACCGCGGCCGGCAACAACTTCGAGCTGGCCATCGCCGTCGCCATCGCCACCTTCGGCGCGGCCTCCGGGCAGGCCCTGGCCGGCGTGGTCGGGCCACTCATCGAGGTCCCGGCCTTGGTCGGCCTGGTCTACGTCAGCCTGGCCCTGCGCAAGCGCTTCACCACCGCCGTGCCCGCGGGCGGCACCTCTACGGCACCCGCGACGCTGCCGCCCCCTACCGACCGGACCTGACTCGACCACCGGACGCCTGCCGCCCGAACGGAGATCGTGATGACCCTGCCGCTGCCGCGCGCCGTCCCGCAGGCCACCTACGACCAGATCGTCGACGACCTGGCCTACCGGTACGGCGGCACGTTCCCCCGCGAGGAGGTCCAGGGCGCGGTCGACGCCGCCCGGTCTCGGCTTGAGCCGGTCTCGACGGTGCCGGACTTCCTGCCGGTGCTGGTCGAGCGCTTCGCCAAGGACCAGCTGCTGGCGGCGGCGCAGGCGGCCGGCCTCGTCGCCAAGCCGGTCCCCGAGCTGCTGTTCGTGTGCGTGCACAACGCCGGCCGCTCGCAGATGGCCGCGGCGCTGGCACAGCATCTCTCGGCCGGACGGGTCCACGTCCGCTCCGCCGGTTCGGCCCCGACCGGAGGCATCCTGCCCACCGCAGTCCAGGCCCTGGCTGAGCGTGGGATCGAGGTCGTCGAGGAGTTCCCCAAGCCGCTGACCGACGACGTGGTCCACGCCGCCGACGTCATCGTCACCATGGGTTGCGGCGACGAGTGCCCGTACGTGCCCGGCAAGCGGTACGAGGACTGGGACGTCCCCGACCCCGACGGCCAGCCCATCGAGGCCGTGCGTGCCATCCGCGACGACATCCAGGCCCGCGTCACCGCCCTGCTCGCCGACGTCCTGGACTCAGCCCGCTGAGCCGCCCCCATCGGCCACAACACCAAGCCCCACCCGCACCGCGACCCCGTAATGGAAGGCCCCGTCACCTCATGAGCGACAAGCCCAGCGTCCTGTTCGTCTGCGTGCACAACGCCGGCCGGTCCCAGATGGCCGCCGCGTACCTCCAGCACCTCTCCGGCGGCGCGGTGGAGGTCCGCTCTGCCGGCTCCGCCCCGGCCGAGACGGTGAACCCGTCGGCCGTCGAGGCCATGGCAGAGGAGGGCATCGACATCACCGCCGAGAAGCCCAAGATCCTGACCACCGACGCGGTCAAGGAGTCGGACGTCGTCATCACCATGGGCTGCGGGGACACGTGCCCGATCTTCCCGGGCAAGCGCTACGAGGACTGGGAGCTCGAGGACCCGGCTGGCAAGGGCGTCGACTCGGTGCGTCCGATCCGCGACGAGATCAAGAGCCGCATCCTGGGCCTGCTCGACGACCTCGGCGTGACCCCGGTCTCCGCCTGACCTCGCAGTCCGGCCACAGAGAGGAAGTATCTGTGAGCAGTGACGTGTCCGACGTCCGGAACCTCATCGTCATCGGATCCGGCCCTGCCGGCTGCGCCGCGGCGCTGGACGCCGAGCGCTTCCTCGCCGCCCGCGAGGAGGCCGGCGAGCCCGCCACGGACGCCGCGCTCGTGGCAGGACGGTGACGCCCAACCAAGACCGCCGGCCCGCAGTGCTTTTCGTGTGCGTCAAGAACGCCGGGAAGTCGCAGATGGCGGCCGCGGTGCTGCGCCACAAGGTCGGGGACGCCGTCGAGGTGCACTCCGCTGGCACGAAACCAGGAGACTGCCTCAACGCGCAGTCGGTGCAGGCGCTCGACGAGGTCGGTGCGAGCACCGAGGGCGAGTACCCGAAGCCGATCGACCCGCAACTGCTGGCCCGCATGGATGTCGTCGTCACCCTGGGCGGGGAGGCACACGTGCCGCCCGTGGAGGGGCCAGCCTTTGAGACGTGGACGACCGACGAACCCTCCGAACGGGGCATCGAGGGCATCGAGCGGATGCGCCTGGTCCGTGACGACATCGACCGACGAGTCTTGGACCTGGCGCGCCGATTGGACGTCACTCCTCGCTGACCCAGGCCCGACCAGGAGCGAGCGGCCGCAGGACCACCGGCCCTACCCCGCGCCCGGGCCGGGCGACACCGTGGAAGGGCAAGCGGCACTGACCCGTCAGATGCCTTCCTGCTCATCCGCATCCGAGGGATCATGGCCAGCACACCCGCCTTCCTCCGGGAAGGCCCCCGCTTCTACTTCTTCACCGGCAAGGGCGGCGTCGGCAAGACCTCCATCGCCTGCGCTACCGCCATCCGGCTGACGGATCAGGGCAAGCGCGTGCTCCTGGTCAGCACTGACCCCGCATCCAACATCGGCCAGGTCTTCGGCGTCAGCATCGGGGCCAGCATCACCCCGGTCCAGGAGGTGCCCGGACTGTGGGCCCTCGAGATCAACCCCGACGAAGCGGCCGTCGCCTACCGGGAGCGGGTCATCGGACCACTGCGCGGCACGCTGCCCGATACGGAGCTCGCCGGCGTCACCGAGCAGCTGTCCGGGTCGTGCACAACCGAGGTCGCCTCGTTCGACGAGTTCACCACACTGCTGTCCGACCCAGCACTGGTCGACCGGTACGACCACATCGTGTTCGATACGGCCCCGACCGGACACACGATCCGGCTCCTGCAGCTGCCGGGGTCCTGGACGCAGTTCCTGGAGGCGGGCAAGGGCGAGGCTTCGTGTCTGGGCCCGATGGCCGGCCTCGACAAGCAGCGCGCCGTGTACGCGGCTGCCGTCGCCGCACTGCAGGACACCGCCCGCACCCGGGTCGTCCTGGTCACCAGGGCGCAGACCTCCGCATTGGCCGAGGTGGAGCGGACCCGGCAAGAGTTGCAGCACCTGGGAATCCGGCCCACGCACCTCGTGGTCAACGGCGTCCTCCCAGCGGCGGCCGGCAACGAACCTTTGGCCGAAGCGCTCCGCGGCCGCGAGGCAACCGCCCTCTCGTCGATCCCGCCGCCCCTGGCCGGTTTAGAACGCGACACCATCGAGCTGAAGGCCACCAGCCTCATGGGGGTGGGGCCGCTACGCGGACTGCTCGACGACCACATCAGCAGCGAGCCGGTTGCCGCCCCAGCCCCAGCCACAGGGCTGGACTGGAGCGGCCACGATCTCGCTGAGCTGGTCGACACCCTCGAGGAGCAGGACCACGGGCTGGTCATGTGCATGGGCAAGGGCGGCGTCGGCAAGACGACCGTTGCCGCTGCCCTCGCCGTGGCGCTGGCTCACCGTGGACACCAGGTGCACTTGAGCACCACCGACCCAGCTGGCAACCTCGAGAGCACCCTCTTGGGTGCGGTGGACGATCTGACTATCTCCCGCATCGACCCGGTCCAGGCCAAACGGGAGTACCGCGACCACGTCATGGCCACCAAGGGCGCCCGGCTGGACGAGGCAGGCCGGGCCGCCCTCGCCGAGGACCTGCAGTCACCCTGCACCGAGGAGGTCGCCGTCTTCCGCGAGTTCTCCAAGGTGATCCGCGGAGCCCGACGCCAGTTCGTCGTCGTCGACACCGCACCCACCGGTCACACCCTGCTGCTCCTCGACGCAGCCGGCTCGTACCACCGCGACATCGTCCGTCAGATGGGTGCCGCCACCGGGTTTGTGACGCCCATGATGCTCCTGCAGGACCCTGACCTGACCAAGGTCGTGATCGTCACGCTGCCCGAGCCCACGCCGGTGGCCGAGGCCCGGGCGTTACAAGACGACCTCGTCCGTGCAGGCATCAAGCCGTGGGCCTGGGTCGTGAACAACTCCCTCGCGGCAGCAAGGCCGCACTCACCATTCCTGCGGTTGCGCGCCGCGGCCGAGGAGAAGTGCCTTGCCGAGGCGATCACACAGTCGAACCGTGTGGCCGTCCTACCGGTGCTCGCCCAGGAGCCAGTCGGAGAGGCTGACTTGTCACTCCTGACGCGGCTGCGCGTGGGCGGGACGACGCTCAAGGCCACCTAGCCAACACGTTGGTCACAGCCTCCTGATCGGGGGTAGGGCGCAGAGCGCGCTGTGGTCCATCAACGGACCCAGACAACGGGTGCTCCTTCGAGTCCACGACGCGCCAAGGCGCGCGTGAACCCCTTTGACGCGTCGGAGATAGCGGTCTGTGCCGGACCGGCAGTGGGCGCGAGAACTACTCGGAAGGGGAGTAGTCGAACTCCACCTGGAGAACTTGGAGCGATGCCTCTGCTCCGACCTGGCTGAAGAGGCGAGGAGCCGCTGGCGGCTCGGGCCCTGCTCGCATGGCGTCCAGGCTGGCGCGGTCGCGCCAGAGCGTCTGGATCCGCCATTGCCGGTTCGGCCCGCGGAGAAGTTCGGTGCGCACCAGCCCCTCCGGCGTACCCCTCGCGGTCATCTCCCGGAAGCGCTTGACGAGTTCAGCTTCCTGATCCGCGTCAACCGTCGCACTGACCTCGGTCAGGATTCGTGCAGGCATCAGCATCATCTCCGTCTCGCATGCTAGATCTCCAGCGAGTCACACGAAAGGCGAATGGTCCGGCAGCCCTTCGCTCAACGCCCGCACCAGCTGGGCCAGAGTGGGTGCCCCCTCCAGACCGTTCTCGGTCGCATGTATTCGAACAGGCCAGCTCCCCGGGTTGCGTGCTGGGAAAGAGTTCCTTTCCTGCTATGTGGATGCTCGGCCGCGTCACCGCCTGCTCGTAACGAGGGCAGCCGTCGATGAAAAGGACTTCCGCGATCACGCCGACGGTCTTCCCGCCAGCACTTGAGCCAGGCCCACCAAGTTGTCGGCCTCAACATCCGGCCGATCGAAGAACCCCGGGTAGCGCACGCCCGCGCGGTTGATGAATGCCGTTCGCAGCCCAGCCCTGTGCGCCCCGTGGATATCCCAAGGGTGAACCGCAACGAGCATGGTTTCGGCCGGCGCCGCGCCGCACGTCTCGAGTGCATACCGGTATGCCGCTGGCGCGGGCTTCCAGGCCGGCGCGTCCTCGACCGACAGCAGGCGTTCGAAGCTGTCGGCAAGGCCGTTGCGCTCGAAGAGACCCTTGGCCACCGAGGTGGAGCCGTTGCTCAACGTCACCAAGCGAATCCCCGACTCACTCAGTTGTCGGGCTCCCTCCACCACGTCGGGGTGCAGCGGCAGCTGCATGAAGGCATTCATGACGAGTTCGACGCCCTGGTCCACGTTGGAGACGTCCTGAGCCTTGAACAGGCAGCGAAGCGAGTCCAAGGCGAGCTCGGCGAACTGGGGGTTCTCCCCGGTCACCGTCAGCGCGAAGCCGTCCCGCAGCAGTCCCGCGAACCAGGTGGGAGCGACCTGTTGCGGCAGACCCAACTCAGCAAAGCGAGCAGCGAGACCACTCATGTCAGACAGCGTTTCATTGACGTCAAAGATGATGAGGCGGGGACGGCTGTGACCAGCTTCGGCGTCATGCTGACGCTCCGTGCCCGGGGCGGCGGATGCGTGTGCGGCGGCTTCGAAGCCTGGTTGGTCCATGCGATGCTCCTTGCAGTGGCGCCCTGGGAAGGCCGCGCGTTTCCGGCCGTCAGTTCGGCCGGTGAACACCGACGGGGCGGGCGCATCGCCCCTACCTTCTTCTACTGTCGTCCGGTCGGACGTCTGCCGCACGGAAACCAGAGACTGCCCGGTGCGTCCCACCCCGGTACACGGAGTGTGCACCGTGACCGGGCTGGGATCTGCGGCCTTGACGGGGTCGTCAGTGCCGACCGAATGCTGCGGAGTCGGGTCGGCGGCTCGGGGGTGAGGAGTGCCTCGGACTGGTTTCGGGGCGCTTCTTGCTGCCCGCGGCGAAACCGCGCTTGAGCCGGTGAAGAAAGTTCTCACCGGGCAATCCGGTAGGCGTACGAGAACCGCACCCCATAGCCCGGGCCCAACCCCTCAGCGGAACGCCATGTGCCTCGTCGACGCACGGTGGACCGCTAGACCCTGCCGCGTGGGCTGGCAGAGGCCAACGCCTTCGGTGACGAACACGGTCTGGCTCAGTGGGTGACGGTGCCAGTGGGTGCGGGCCCCGGGCATGAAGCGCACCAGGTTCGCTGTCACCCGAGAGGGCGGCGGGGCGGCGGCAACGGAGTCGATGTAGACCTCGCCGGTGAACCAGTCGGTGGGCCCTTGGCGGTGTCGATGAAGCTGCGTGTGATCTGCATGAGGTTCTCTCTGCAGTCAGTCGGTGGAGACGGGTGCGCGCTCCGACGCCGCCCACGAGGCGAGGAGACGCAGGCGTTCAGCTGACGGGGAGCCGGGTTCGGCGGTGTAGACGAGGAGCACGAGCCCGGGTTCGGCGGTGATGGCGAGCTCCTCATAGGCGAGGGTGAGCTCGCCGACCACCGGGTGGATGAAGCGTTTGGTGCCTGCGCCGTGGGTGCGGACGTTGTGGTCGGCCCACAGACGGCGGAAGGTATCGCTGCGGGTGGAGAGCTCGCCCACGAGGTCCTGGAGACCGCGGTCGTGCGGGTTGCGTCCGGCCTCGGCGCGCATGATGCCCACACACATCTCGGCGAAGAGGTCCCAGTCTGGGTAGAAGTCCCGGGCGGCCGGGTCGAGGAACTGGAAGCGGGCCAGGTTGGGAGTGCGTCCGCCGTCACCAATGACGGGTGAGTAGAAGGCGCGTCCGAGCGTGTTGGTCGCCAGCAGGTTCTGGTGGGGATCGCGCACGAACGCCACGCCATCGGTGATCGCCTCGAGCGCCCATTGGAGGCTGAGCCTCGAGGCCGCCTTGGTCGGCGTGCGGCGTCTGGCCCGCCCGGACGTGGGGATGCCGTCTGCGGCCCGGGCGAGGTCGAACAGGTGCGCCCGCTCCGTTTCGTCGAGCTGGAGCGCCCGGGCCAGTGCCTCCAGGACGCCGGAGGAGGCTCCGGCGATCTGGCCGCGCTCGAGGCGGGCGTAGTACTCGACGCTGAGCCCGGCGAGGGTCGCCACCTCGCTGCGGCGCAGCCCGGGGACGCGCCGGGCGCCGGTGGCTGGGAGCCCCACCTGGTCCGGGCTGAGGCGGGCGCGCCGGGTGGTGAGGAACTCGCGCACCTCCTGGCGCACATCGTGACGGTCGTTCACGGCACTGAGCCTAGGCCGGGCTCAGCCTCCGCAGTGTGCGCCAGGGGTGCCCTGTCAGTGCACCCCTCGACAGGGACTCCCACCGCGGCGCCCCAGCGGGTTCACTCGGTGACGTGGCGGCGTCTGCCACCACGACCACGAGGAGCAATAGGGAGCCGAACGCGATGCGTCAGGTAGTCATGTACGGACCCGGGGACGTCCGAGTCGAGGACCGCGAGGACCCAAGAATCATCGAGCCCACCGACGCCATCATCAGGCTCTCGGCGACCTGTATCTGTGGCAGCGACCTGTGGCCCTACCGCGGGGCAGAGCCCGTCGCGAACCAGGTCACGGGGCACGAGTACGTCGGCGTCGTCGAGGAGGTCGGGTCGGACGTGCGCAACGTCAAGGTCGGCGACTTCGTCGTGGGATCCTTCTGGGCCTCCGACAACACCTGCGAGATCTGCCAGGCCGGCTACCAGGCCTACTGCGTGCACCGGGTGGCGATGGGCACCCTCGGTACCCAGTCCGAGTTGGCTCGCGTCCCGCTGGCCGACGGCACCCTGGTCACTACCCCGGGGATGCCCGACCCTGACCTCATCCCGTCACTGATGGCGGCCTCGGACGTGCTCGGCACCGGCTGGTTCGCCGCCGTCGCTGCGGCGGTCGGCGCCGGCAGGACCGTGGCCGTCGTCGGTGACGGCGCCGTCGGTCTGCTCGGCGTCCTGGCTGCGAGGGAGCTGGGCGCGGAGCGCATCATCGCGTTCAGCAGGCACGCGGACCGACAGGCGCTGGCCCGTGACTTCGGCGCCACCGACATCGTCGAGGAGCGCGGCGAGGCGGGCGTGGCGCGGGTGAAGCAGCTCACCGGAGGCCTCGGCGCGCACTCGGTCATCGAGGCCGTCGGTACCCAGGAGGCGATGATGCAGGCCATCCACTCCACCCGCCCCGGCGGACACGTCGGGTTCGTCGGGGTGTCCCACGACGTCGCCATCCCCGGTGATGAGCTGTTCATGGCCGGCGTCCACATCCACGGCGGCCCTGCCCCGGTGCGACGGTTCCTCCCCGAGCTGATCCAGCTCATCTGGGACCGCAAGATCGACCCCGGCAAGGTGTTCGACCTCACCCTCCCGCTCGACCGAGCGGCCGAGGGATACCAGGCGATGGACGAGCGGACCGCCACCAAGGTCCTGCTGACCGTCTGAAGTCGATGACTCCGCGACGAACGACGCTGGCGGTAGTCGGCACGCTCGCCGTGAGCGCGCTCCTCGCCGCCGGATGTGGTGACGGGGCGAGCACGGGCGCTCGCCAAAGCCCCGTCGATCGTGGGTCGACCACTCCCACCAGCCCGGCCCAGGAGCCCATTCGCAGCCCGACCGGCCCCGAAGCGCAGGAGCCGGACCAGAACCAGGAGAACCCGATGCAGATCAAGATCACTATCCGCGGCCAGGCCTTCACGGCCACCTTGCGGGACAGCGCCGCAGCCGATGACCTCGTCGCGCTGCTGCCCGTAACGGTCGAGATGGTCGACCACGGCGGGGTCGAGAAGACCGGCCGCCTGCCCGCGCCGCTCTCGCTGGCGGGCCAGCCCGATGGTGCCGACCCCGACGTGGGCGACCTGGGCTACTACGCGCCCGGCAACGACCTCGTCCTCTACTACGGAGACCAGTCGTACTTCCCCGGCATCGTCGTCCTCGGCACGTTGGACGACGAGGCCGCCGAGCGAATCGCCAGCATGGACGGTGCAGTCACCGCGACCGTCGAGGCTCGGTGACCACGATGGAGCTACAGGACTTCCTCGACCACGTGAACCGTGGTGTCCCCGTCGTGGGCGGCTCCGAGGAGCACCGGTTCATGCACGACGCCGCCCAGCAAGCTTTCCGGATCACCGCTGAGCTCAACAATGGGTACCGCGCCCCCGACGAGGTCCGCGCCCTACTGGCAGAGCTCACGGGCAAGCCGATCGACGAGTCCGTGGCCCTGTTTCCACCGTTCTACAGCGAGTTTGGCAAGAACCTGACCCTGGGTCGAGGCGTCTTCATCAACCTCGGCTGCCGTTTCCAGGACACCGGCGGCATCACCATCGGCGACGGCACCCTCATCGGGCACGGGAGCACGCTCACCACCCTGAACCACGACGTCGATCCGGAACGGCGAGCCGACATGGTGCCCGCCCCGATCCGCATCGGCCGCAAGGTCTGGCTCGGCGCTGCCGTCACGGTCGTCCCTGGCGTCACCATCGGCGACGGGGCGATCGTCGGGGCAGGCGCCGTCGTGACCAAGGACGTACCCGCCAATGCCATCGTCGCCGGCGTCCCAGCAAAACTCATCCGCACGACGGGCTTCGACGTCGAGCCCAACTGACCTGCGGCCCCAGCCCTTCGGCTACTCGTTTCATGGACCCAGCGCCCGATTCGGAAAGAGCGCTGCGGGGACCAGCCACCTCGGCTGGTCGACCCTGGCGGAGGGCCGGTCGGCACCCGCCGACCGGGCAGGACTGGGGCGCCTCAACGCTCGGGGCACGCCGGGGCACACGAAAAGAGGCGGGCTCGGAATGACAAAGGAAGAACCCCGCCCAACCTCGCGCGTTTGCACTGGTCAGACGGGGTTTCCGTCGGGTGGAGCTGAGGGGATTCGAACCCCTGACCTTCTCATTGCGAACGAGACGCGCTACCAACTGCGCCACAGCCCCGCGATGCGGACGAAACTGTAACACCGAGCCGCGGGAGTTCACGAACCGGCTCAGGCGTTCTCGGCGCGCATCACCGTCTGGCCGGTGTCGACCAGCCTGATCTCCACCGCTGCGATCTCGTCGGGGGCCAGGACCGACACCGCGGCGGGGCGCATGACCCGGTCGGGCCGGGCCGTCCACACCGTGCCCTGGACGGCCTTGCCGTGCCGGTCGACGACCCAGACGGAGTACTCCGCCCACGCCCACCCGGGGTCGTAGCCCTTCGACCCCGTGGGTCGCGTCGGGGCCGGCCCGCTCGCGGCGTACTGGCACTCGACCTGCACGCGGGTCCCGCCGCCCGACGGCGTGAGGTCCACGACCGCCGTCATGGCGGAGGGCACCACGGGCGAGAAGGCCAGACGACTGCTGCCGCTCGGGGAGACGGCGACCGGCGGCCGCTCGCCCCCGCCGGTCGCCGCGGACAGGGCGTAGCCGCCCACGCCGCCGATGACCAGGGCCGCCGCCGCGGCCGCGGCCGTCACCCGCCAGCCACCCCAGCGCCTGCGCTCCTCGTGGTGGACGGGCAGCATCGGCATGAGCGACGCCGGCGGCTCGGCCCGCAGGACCTCCTCGTCGAGGGCGTCGAGGGCGAGCGCCTCGTGCGCGGGCACCCGGGCGAGCAGCCCCGGCACACCGGCGAGCTCGGCCACCGCGCTGCGGCAGGACGGGCACTGATCGAGGTGCGCCTCGTACTCCCGGCGTTCGGCGCCGGAGAGCGACCCGAGGACGTAGGCGGCGTCCCACTCGGCGTAGCGGTCACCGGTGCTCATGGACGGGTCACCCCCTTCTCCTGCAGGACCAGACGCAGGCTGCGCAGCCCGTAGTGCAGCCTCGACTTCACGGTGCCCTCGGGCACGCGCAGCGACTCGGCGATCTCGGCCACGGTCCTCCCCTCGTAGTAGGCGGCGGCGATGACGGCCCGGTGCTCGGGCGAGAGGGAGCCCAGGGCATCAGCGATGAGCCACCGGTCCAGCACCTCTGAGGTCTCGTCCGGCACCGGGGAGTCACCGACCTCCGCCGTCCCCCGCTCGTGCCGGGCCGCCGCGCTGCGCCACCGGTCGATGACGATGTGGCGCGTCACGGTGAACAGCCAGGCCCGCGCCGCCGCGTCACTGCGCCCGACGAGCCCGGGGTCGTTCCACGCCCGCAGCAGCGCTTCTTGCACGACGTCCTCAGCGGCCTGCGGGTCGTGGGTCAGGTGCAGGGCGAAACGCCAGAGCTCCGGCGCGTGCCGGTCGTGCAGCCCGCGCAGTGCCAGCTCTTTCTGCGCGACCGCCTGCTGCGCCACAGCCTTCTGGCTCGCTCCCACTGCTTCCTCTCCCGCCGTCCCGATCCTCTCGCCGCGGTCCGGTCACGTAAAGGACGAGGCAGCCGGCCCCTCGGTTCACCTCGACAGGTCGTGAACCTCGCGCACCGCCGTCTCGTCCTCACGGGCAAGTCAGGGATCTACCAACCCCAGAGACTCACCAACTCCCGAGAAGAGGAGACCGACATGGCCCCACGACTTCACCGCACCCGGGTGGCTCTCCCCGCTGCGGCCTTCGCCCTGCTCGCCCTGGCCGGCTGCGGGTCGTCCAACGACGGCAGCACTCCCGCCGTTGCGGCGAACACGTCGGGCGCGGCGTCGTCCCAGGCGTCGGGCGGCCTCAAGACCGCGGACAGCGGCCTGGGGCGCATCGTCGTCGACTCCTCGGGGATGACCGCCTACTACTTCACCAAGGACAAGCCGAACTCCGGCACCAGCGCCTGCACCGGCCAGTGCCTGCAGGCCTGGCCCCCGATCACCACGACCTCGGCCGCGCCCGCGGCCAGCGGGGTGACGGGCACGGTCGGCACCATCACCCTGCCGAACGGCTCGAAGCAGGTGACCGTGAACGGCCGGCCGGTCTACCTCTACGCCCCGGACACCAAGCCCGGCGACATCAAGGGGCAGGGCGTGGGGAGTGTCTGGTACGTGCTGCGCCCCGACGGGACCATGGTCACCGACCAGGTCTCGGGCAGCAGCGGCGGCTACTGAGGCGGTTGGGGTCATGGAGGTCAACGGGCTGCCGGCCCACGTGCTCCTCGTCCACCTCGTGGTGGTGGTGCTGCCCGTCACCGCTCTGGCTGCGGTGCTGGTCAGCGTGTGGCCTGCGGCGCAGCGCAAGCTCACCTTCCTGGTGCCTCTGGCTGCCGTGGTGGGCCTGGTCGCCGTCCCCCTGACCACCGCGGCGGGCACCGCCCTCGCCACCCAGCTCGGCAACCCGGCGTTCATCGCACACCACCGCAGCCTCGGACAGCAGGTGCTCCCGTGGGCGGCGGCGCTGGCAGTCACCACGACGGCGCAGTGGCTCTACCTGCGGGGTCGGCCGCGTCCGGGAGGGGCGGGGCGCCTCCTGGCCGCGGCCGTGGTGGTGGCCGCTGTGGGGACCGCCGTCGTGGTGGCGCTCACCGGTGAGGCAGGGGCACGGGCAGTGTGGGGCAACCGGTAGAACCGGCGCGAAGGACCGCCTACGCCCCGGCGACGCGGCGCACAGGCTCCTCGTATGCCGGCTCGGCCAGCTCCGGGGGAACGCCCTTGGCCACCGGGGGCCCCGGGGTGCGGGAGGCGACCGCCTTCATCGTGTAGGTCGGGCGCGGGACCGGCACGGGGTCCCAGGTCAGCGGGATGTCGTCCTCGTCCACCAGCGGGGCAGCGGGGACGGGCTCGGCCATGGCCACCCGCACCTCCCCCACCGGCTCGGCGGGCACGGGGCCGCGCTCGACGGCCTCGAGGTCGTAGAACGACTCGCGCGTCACGACCGGCTCGGGCTCGGCCTGCTCCGCGTCAGCCCCCGCGGACGGGGTGGAGACACTGGACGTGGCCGCAGCAGCGGGGGCCACAGGTCGGGAGGTGCGCTGCTCCCGGTGCGTCTGGGGTGCACGCACCGCCGGCGATGAGGAGGGCACACGGTGGGTGCCGGCGCCCCGACCCGCAGGAGCAGCTCCGGCGGCGGGGGCGGTTCGGGCAGCCCGGCGGGCTGCCTGCGCGGCCTTGACTCCGCTGCGCACCCACACCAGCGCGCCGGCGACGGCGGCCACCGGAACGAGGACGGCGGCCCACGGCAGGATGCCGAACGCGGCCAGGCCGAGGGTGACGAGGAGGACGGCCAGGGAGCCGAGCAGCGTCAGGCCGCGCATGCGACGGCTGGACAGGCCCGACGAGGCAGGAGCGGAGGTCCGAGCAGAGGCGACCGCCGGCGCGGGGGCGGACGCCGGGCCCGAGGCGGTCGGGGCCTCCGGCGCGGCCGCGGCCTCGGGTGCCCGGCCGGCGCGCTTGACGAGGATCTCGGCACGGGCCGGCCGAGCCGGGCTCACGGCATACGAACGCGGTTGCGGCGCAGACAGATCGGCGACGGGAAGCGCGGCACGGTGCTCGAGGACCCGCATGGACTCGGAGAACCGGTCGACGGAGCGGGCGGTCGCGAGGTGCTCGCGGCGGCGGACCCAGTGCTGGATGAAATAGGCAGCCCAGATCGCAATGATGACAAGGAAAACAAGACTGCTGGGCTGCACGGGGACGACGTTAGGTCCCTGACGGGTCACCGCCATGGAGGTGCGGCGGTGTGTCGCCAATGTGACTGCTGTTGTTTGTGTGAAAACGCTCGAGCAGGGTCAGGCCCCCGAGGTCCTCGCGGGTCAGGGCGAAGGTCCGGTGGTCGCGCCAGGCGCCGTTGATGTGGAGGTACCGCTCGCGCAGCCCCTCGTCCCGGAAACCGAGCTTGCGCACCACCGCGAGGCTGGGCTCGTTGTCCGGGCGGATGTTGACCTCGACCCGGTGCAGGCCCAGGTCGCCCATCGCGAAGTCCACCGCCGCGGCGAGCGCGGTGGGCGCGATGCCGCGGCCCGCCACCGACCCAGCCACCCAGTAGCCGGCGGCGCAGGAGAGCAGCGAGCCCCAGGAGACCCCGAAGAGGTGCATCTGCCCGACGATCCGGCCCTCGGCGCGGACGGTGAACGGGACCATGCGCCCGCCCCGCGCCTCACGGTTGTAGTGGCGCACCAGCGCGCCGTAGCCCAGGTCGGGGCCCCGGCCGTCGGGAGAGGTCGCCTCCCACTGCTCGAGCCAGTGCCGGTTCTCGCGGCGGACGGACCGCCACTCCTGGTGGTCGCGGCGGCGCAGCGGCCCGAGCTCGAGGTGCTGACCGGCAGGGGTCGTCACCCGCAGCACCACCGGCCACCGCACCATCAGTGGTCGCCGCCGCCGATCTGGGACAGGATGTGCGGCATCACCGGCCCGAGCACGGCGAGCCCGTCGCGCACCGCACCGGAGGAGCCCGGCAGGTTGACGACCAGTGTCGACCCCGCGAGCCCGGCGATCCCCCGCGAGAGCATCGCGGCCGGCACGCCGCCGGCGATGCCTGCGGCTCGCAGGGCCTCGGCGATCCCCGGGATCTCCTGGGTGATGAAGGCGGCCGTGGCCTCCGGCGTGCGGTCGGTCGGGGTCAGGCCGGTGCCTCCGGTGGTGATGAGCACCGCGGGCCCGTCCTCGAGGGCCGCGGCGATCGCCCGCGTGACGGCCTCGCCGTCGGCCACGACCACCGGGTCGGCGGCGTCGAGGCCCCACTCGCGCAGGGCCGCCGTGATCTGTGGGCCGCCCTTGTCCTCGTAGACACCGGTGGCCGCACGGGTCGAGCACGTGATGACTGCTGCACGCCGGGCGCTCACGAGCCCTCCTCCCAGTCACCGGAGCGACCGCCCGACTTCGCGGTCACCCGCACGTCGGTGATGCGCGCGTGCTTGTCGACGGCCTTGACCATGTCGATCACCGTCAGCGCGGCGACACTCACCGCGGTCAGGGCCTCCATCTCGATGCCGGTGCGGTCCGCGGTCCTGACGGTGGCCGCGATCTCGACACCCTCGTCGACCACCTCGAGGTCGACCTCGACGGCGTGCACCGCGATCGGGTGCGCGAGCGGGATGAGGTCGGGCGTGCGCTTCACCGCCTGTATGCCGGCGACGCGCGCGACCGCGAGCGCGTCACCCTTGGGCACCGTGCCACCGCGCAGCGCCGCCACGGCCGCGGCCGACAGCAGCACCCGCCCCTTGGCGCTCGCTTGTCGAGCGGTCACCTGCTTGCCGGAGACGTCGACCATGTGGGCCGATCCGTCGTCGCGGACGTGGGTCAGCCGGCCGCCCGCCGCCCTGAGCCGCGTCCTCGGTCATGCCGTCCATCACGGCGCATCCGTCCCGAGGAGCGGCAGGCACAGCAGCTCGTCGCCCTCGTTGACCTGCGAGACCTCCGGCGGCACGACGGCCAGCGCCTCGGCGGCGGCGAGCGCGCCGAGCATGTGCGAGCCCTGGCCCCCGGCGGGGCGCACCCGGTCGTCGTCGAACACGACGCGGGTGAACTCCATCTTCCCCTCCACGGACGGCCACGACGCCGCGGCGGTGGCGGGCACGAAACCGGGCGGCCATGCCTTCTCGGGGCGTCCGGCCATCGCCCGCAGCGCGGGGGCGACGAACACGTGGAACGAGACGAGGGCGCTGATCGGGTTGCCCGGCAGGGTGAAGACCGGCACCTTCTCCGCGCCGAGCACGCCGAACCCCTGAGGCATCCCCGGGCGCATGGCGACCTTGTCGAACTGCACGGTGCCCACCCGCGAGAGCACCTCCTTGACGGTGTCGAAGGCGCCCATGCTGACACCGCCGGTGGTGATGATGGCGTCGGCCCGCACCAGCTGGCTCTCGAGCGCCTCCATGAACTGGCGGGCGTCGTCGGGCACTCCCCCGACCCGGAAGGGCGTGGCCCCGACCGCGCGCACGGCGGCGGTGAGCATCAGCGAGTTGGAGTCGACGACCTGGCCGAACCCGGGCTCCTTGCCGGGCTCGACGAGCTCGTCACCGGTCGAGAGCACCACGACCCGCGGCTTCGGCACCACCCTCACCCGGGCGGCACCACCGGCGGCGAGCAGCGCGATCTGCCCGGGCCCGAGCAGGGCACCTGCGCGCAGGATGACCTCGCCGGCCTGCACGTCCTCCCCCGCGTGGCGCACGTGCTGCCCCACCACTGGCGCCATCCGCAGCGACACGTGCACGACGCCGCCGTCGCTCTGCTCCACCGGCACCACGGCGTCGGCACCGCGCGGCATCGGCGCCCCGGTCATGATGCGCATGGTCTGGCCCTGGGCCAGCGAGAGCGCGTTGGTGTTGCCGGCCGCGATGTCGTTGACCACCGGCAGCACGACGGGGCTGTCGGCAGAGGCGCCCTCGAGGTCCGCCGCGTGCACGGCATACCCGTCCATCGCCGAGTTGGTGAACCCGGGCAGCTGCCCCTGGGCGGTGACGTCGTCGGCGAGCACGCAGCCCTGCGCCTCCAGCACACCGAGCTCGAACGGCGGCAGGGGCCTCACGGTCTGCAGGATCCGCGCGAGGTGCTCCTCGACCGAGATCATGACCGGGCGGCAGCCTGCTCCGTGCGCTCCTCGGCGACGCGCTCCTCGACAAAGGAGTCGAGCCAGGCACCGAAGTCCTTGCCCAGCTCGGCGTGCACGAGTCCCAGCTTGACGACGGCCTTGAGGTAGTCGAGACGGTCACCGGTGTCGTAACGGCGGCCGCGGAAGACGACACCGTGGACGCCACCGCCCGGCTTGTCCGAGACCGCGAGCTCCTGGAGGGCATCGGTCAGCTGGATCTCGTTGCCGCGGCCGGGCTCGGTGTGCTCGAGCACCTCGAACACCGAGGGGTCGAGGACATAGCGGCCGATGATGGCCAGGTTGCTGGGGGCATCCTCGGGGGACGGCTTCTCCACCAGCCCGGTGATGCGGACGACGTCGCCCTCGACCGGCTCGACCGCCGCGCAGCCGTAGAGGTGGACCGACTCCTGCGGCACCTCCATCAGGGCGATGACGCTGCCGCCCTTCTCCTCACGGACGCGCACCATCTCCTCGAGCAGGTGGTCGCGGCCGTCGATGAGGTCGTCACCGAGCAGGACGGCGAACGGGTTGTCGCCGACGTGCTCCTTGGCCACGAGGACCGCGTGGCCCAGACCGAGCGGCTGGCCCTGGCGCACGAAGTGCACCTTGCCGAGGTCGGCCGACTCGCGGACCCGCGCGAGGCGGTGCTCGTCGCCCTTGGCCTCCAGCGCCGCCTCGAGCTCCCAGTTGCGGTCGAAGTGGTCCTCGAGGGCCACCTTGTTGCGCCCGGTGATGACGAGGATGTCATCCAGCCCAGCGCGCACCGACTCCTCGACGACGTACTGGATCGCCGGCTTGTCGACGACCGGCAGCATCTCCTTGGGGGTGGCCTTGGTCGCAGGCAGGAAGCGGGTGCCCAGTCCAGCGGCGGGGATGACGGCCTTCGTGACACTCATGGGCCTCACCCTACTTGTCGGCCAGGGGGCCGCACCGGGGGTCCGGCCACGTCACACTGTGCGTGTGACGGGGTATGCCGCCGGGCCGGCCAACGAGGTCAAGCGCGCCCTTCGCGCGCAGTTCCGCGCCGAGCGCCGCGAGCGCGCGCCGCTGCGCGACCGCGAGGCGGACGCCGCCGCCATCGCCGTGGCCGGTGTGGCCGTGGTCGACGAGACCGGGGTGCAGCCCGGCGAGTGGGTCAGCATCTACGAGTCGACCCCGGTCGAGCCCCCCACCCACGCCCTCGTCGCCGCGCTGCGGGCCCGCGGCATACGGGTCATGGTGCCCATCACGCTGCCGGACCTCGACCTCGACTGGGCCGAGGCGGGCACCAGCCACGCGTTGGGCAGGGACGCCATCGGGCAGGCCCGTGTCGTCTTCGTGCCCGCCCTGTCGCTCGACCACGGCGGCACCCGGATGGGCCAGGGCGGCGGCTGCTACGACCGCGTGCTCCCCCGCTCGCCCGCCGCCCGGGTCGTGGCCCTGGTGCACCCGTGGGAGGTGCGCGACGACGAGCTGCCGCGCGAGGAGCACGACCTGCCGGTGCCCGAGGTGCTCACCGCCGAGACGCCGGTGCGCTCACTCGGACGAGCCCGGGACGAGCTGTAGCTCGTCGCCGCCCTCCTCGCGAACGGCCTTCTCCGAGAACGGCCAGGGGAACGTCTCGTTCTCCGCCCACGCGTCGACCTGGTCGTCGTAGTTGTCGTGGAACGCGTGGCCGCTGTTGCCGGTGGCGTTGACCCAGCGCGAGCCGTCGAGGTTGCCGAGGTCGACGACCATCCGCATCGACGGGCCGAAGCGCACGTCGTAGCCCAGGCTCGCGTCCCAGCTCGTCGCGTTGACGATCGCCGAGCCGCCGGGCACCGGGATCGGGCCGCGGTTGAACAGCTTGCGGACCGGGCCGGGCACGGTGTCCGACCCGAGCACCTTGTGCTTCAGCGTCAGGTCGTGCAGCTTGCCCCACTCCCAGGAGCCGGGGTCCTTGCCGAGCTCGCGGGTCAGGTCGAGGCGTGCCTCGACCAGCGCCTGGCGCATGATCTCGGTCGCGCCCTCGGTGACCCCCGGGGTCAGCTTGTTGTCCCACCACGGGCTGCGCGGCTTGTCCAGCAGGGAGATCGTGGCCTGCATCCACTGGTCGCCGCCGCCCGCCCGCAGGTCGTCGGGGAGCTCGTCGTTGTAGGTGAGCTCGACGAGGTTGGACCACACCGCGTTGAAGTAGGCGGCCGCCGCGCTGGCGTCGGAGTGACCGATCGGGTTGGTGAAGTCCCAGCCGCGCAGCAGTCGCTGCCCCTCCTTGGTGAACTCGTCGTCGCCGAGGTCGATGTCGAGCAGCTGCTTGACGAGGGTGGGGGCGAACTCGCTGCGGGTGTCGCCCTGGATCTCGCTCATCCGCTGCGGGGTGACCTTCCGCTCCTTCTCCAGCAGCGCCCGGATCCGGTGGGCGCGGAACCCGTAGTCCCACTCGCTGGTGAGGTACGGCGTGGGGCTGGCGGTCACGGCCTGGTTCGCCGT
Source organism: uncultured Actinomycetota bacterium (assembly GCA_963730585.1). Lineage (GTDB taxonomy): Bacteria > Actinomycetota > Actinomycetes > Actinomycetales > Dermatophilaceae > Pedococcus_A. The sequence goes on from CAVSSL010000001.1 coordinate 50,986, forward strand.
GACGATCATCCCCTCGGGCGGGTCGTAGGCCCACGGGAGCTCGTCGAACGGCACGTACCCCTTCCAGTCCCACGCGGAGCGCCAGCCGGCCGTCGGCCAGAAGCCCGGCACCGCGCCGGGGGTGTCGGACCGGCGGATCGGGACCAGGCCCGGCGCCTGGTAGCCGATGTGGCCGTCGCGGTCGGCGTAGACGAGGTTCTGGCTGGGCACGGCGAACGACTTCGCCGCGTCGCGGAACTGCTGGAAGTTGGTCGCCCTGTTGAGGCCGAAGATCGCGTCGGCGGTCCGGCTGGGGACCAGGCCGGTCCAGGCCAGCGCCACCTCGTAGCTGCCCGCGCTCTGCCGGCCCGACACCGGCGCGCGTTCGCCGGCCTCGTCGAGCTTCTTCACCGACTCCGAGAGCAGCGGCCCGTGGACGGTGCTGCGCACCGACATGGTGTGGTCGCCCTCGCCGGCGATCTTGATGGTCTCGGTGCGCTCCTCGAGGGCGACGTACTTGCCGTCGCGCTGGTAGGTGCCGCCGCGGACCTGCTCGAGGAAGAAGTCGGTGACGTCGGGGTCGAGGTTCGTCATGCCCCAGGCGATCTGCTGGTTGTGGCCGATCACCACGCCGGGCAGGCCCGCGAACGAGAAGCCGCTGACGTCGAAGGGGCAGGAGCTGTTGACCGCGCGGCAGTGCAGGCCGACCTGGTACCAGATGCCCGGCATGCTGACGCCGAGGTGCGGGTCGTTGGCGAGCAGCGGCTTGCCCGTGCTCGACCGCTCGGGGCCGACCACCCACGAGTTCGATCCCACGCCCGGGCCCCGGCCCACGGACTGGGGCACCGCGTTGAGCGCGCGCTGCACCGCGGCATACGCGTCCTTGGCCTCAGGGGTGGTGCGCTCGCGCAGCGGCACCGCCCGCGGGGTCTTCGCCCCGGGCACGGCGGAGGCGGCAGGCTGCTTGCCGTCCTTGGCCGGGCTCCAGTCCTGCGCGGAGAGGATCGGCTTGTTCTTGCTGTAGGGGTAGGGCGGGTAGAGCTCGTTGATCTGCGCGACCGGCACGCGCCCGAACAGCCGGGCCCGCATCAGCTCGCCCTCGTAGTCGCCGCGCAGGTCCCAGGCCATCGCCTTGAGCCAGGCGAGGGAGTCGACCTCGTTCCACTTCTCGACGCGGTAGTCCTTCACCTGCTGGCCCAGCACGACGTACTCCAGGGCCATGCGCGACGGGCTGCCCTGCCGGTCGATGTAGGCGTTGACCCCCTCGGCGTAGGCCTGGAGGTAGCGGCGGCTCTCGGGCGCCAGCATCGGCAGCTCGGCCTCGGCGACCCTGCGCCAGCCCATGGTGCGGATGACCTTGTCGGTCTCCAGGCCGGACTTGCCCACCATCTCCGAGAGCCGGCCGGCGGTGATGTGGCGCCGAAGGTCCATCTCGAAGAAGCGGTCCTGGGCGTGCACGAAGCCCTGGGCGCGGAAGAGGTCCTGGGCGTTGTCGGCGTAGATCTGGGGGACGCCGCGGTCGTTGCGCAGCACGGTGACCTTGCCGGTCAGGCCCGGGATGGAGATCTGGCCGTCCGCCGTCGGGAAGGGCCGGCGCACCCAGGTGACGCCGAGGATGGCGGCCACGACGAGCAGCACGACGACGAGGGCGGCGACCGACACGGCGATCCGACGGGCAAGAATGGCGCGCGACACCCTGCGAGACTAGGACACACCGCGAGCGAGAGGACATGACGGGGCCGTGGACGTGACTTCGCTCGCGCAGCAGGGTGACTTCACGCTGGAGCACCTGACCCCCGCCCTCCTCGTCGGCTCCCTCGTCCTGCTGGTCTCGGTCGCGGCCGTGCGGCTGTCGGTGAAGTCAGGGCTGCCGTCGCTGCTGATCTACCTCGCCATCGGCCTGGCCATCGGCGAGTCCGGCTTCGGCATCGACTTCGACAACAACAACCTGGCCCAGGTGCTCGGGTATGCCGCGCTCATCCTGATCCTCGCCGAGGGTGGCCTCAGCGCGAAGTGGGAGGGCATCAAGGACTCGGTGGCGCCGGCGGCTGCCCTGTCGACGGTCGGCGTGGTCGTGTCCGTGGCCGTCGTCGGCGTCGCCTGCCGCTTCCTGCTCGACCTGCCCTGGGTCACCGCCCTGATGGTGGGCGCCATCCTCAGCTCGACCGACGCCGCCGCCGTCTTCTCGGTGCTGCGCCGCGTGCCGCTCCCCCGGCGCATCACGGGCCTGCTCGAGGCGGAGTCGGGGTTCAACGACGCCCCCGTCGTCATCGCGGTGACGGCCCTGGCCACCGCGAGCGCCGACCCCGCACACGCCGAGGCCTGGTGGGTGCTGGTGTGGCACGCGGGTCTGGAGCTCGCCGGGGGTGCCGTGATCGGCCTGGCGATCGGATGGCTGGGCGGCCAGTTCATGCGGCGAGCGGCCTCCGGCTCGTCGGGCCTGTTCTCCATCGGCGTGGTCTCGCTGACGGTGCTGGCCTACGGCACGGCGTCGACGGTCCACACCAGCGGCTTCATCGCCTGCTACCTCGCCGCGCTGGTGCTGGGCAACATGGCCCTGCCCCACCGGCAGGCGGTCTCGGCGTTCGCGACGTCGCTCGGGTGGTTCGCCCAGATCGGCCTCTTCGTGATGCTCGGGCTGCTCGCCTCGCCGGCCGGGATGGGCGGCCAGGTGCTGCCCGCCATCGTCATCGGCCTGGTCCTGCTCCTGCTGGCCCGGCCGCTGTCGGTGCTGGTCTCGATGACGCCCTTCCGCGTGCCGTGGCCCGACCAGGCGTTCCTGTCGTGGGCGGGGCTGCGCGGAGCCGTGCCCGTCGTGCTGGCGACCGTGCCGCTCACCCTCGGCGCCCCGGATGTCGAGTGGATCTTCGACCTCGTCTTCGTGCTGGTGGTCATCTTCACCCTCGTCCAAGGACCCACCCTCCCCTGGGTGGCCCGCCGGCTCGGGGTGGCCGACACCTACCAGTCGCTCAACCTCGCCGTGGAGTCGACGCCGCTCGAGGAGCTGGACGCCGAGCTGTTCCAGGTGACCGTCGGCCCCACCTCGAAGCTCCACGGCGTGGAGGTCTTCGAGCTGCGCCTGCCGCAGGGGGCCAACGTGACCCTCGTCGTGCGGAACGGGTCGGGCTTCGTCCCGGCACCCAACACCACCATCCGTCGGGGCGACCAGCTGCTCATCGTGGCCACCGCCGAGAGCCGCCACAAGGTCGAGCAGCGGGTCCGCTCGGTCAGCGAGACCGGCCGGTTGGCCGGCTGGCGCCGCCGCCGCTGAGCGCCGTCGGTCCACCACTTCCGCGTGGGCGGTGGAACCTTCCACGACGCCGTATACTTGGCACTCGAAGACTGACAGTGCTAAATCCAGGGAGGACACCGTGCCGACGTACGCCTACGCGTGCACCGAGTGCGACCACCGCTTCGAGATCTTCCAGTCCTTCAGCGAGGACTCCCTGTCGCAGTGCCCCCAGTGCGAGGGTCGCCTGCGCAAGCTCTTCAACGCCGTGGGCGTCGTGTTCAAGGGCGGCGGCTTCTACCGCACCGACTCGCGCAGCGGGTCCTCCTCCTCGGTGCCCGCCTCGTCCGACTCCGGGAAGTCCTCCGCCGCCTCGTCGACGTCGTCTTCGTCGTCCTCGGCCGACGGCTCTGCCGCCTGAGGCTCCGTCCACAGCGGGTATGCCGGGTGGCCGGCTTCCACAGCCTGCCTTCCTGAGCGCGGCGGTTCCGGCCGCGCCTCGTAGGCTCGGGCCATGACTCAGACCACCTCCGCGGCGTCGCCCACGGACACGCCCCGCGCCGACCTCGGTGTCATCGGCGGCTCCGGCTTCTACGAGTTCCTCACCCACGCCGAGCGCGTGTCGGTGTCGACGCCCTTCGGCGACCCCAGCGACGACCTCGTCCTCGGGGAGCTCGAGGGTCGCCGGGTGGCCTTCCTCGCGCGGCACGGCCGCGACCACCGCTTCCAGCCGCACAAGGTCAACTACCGGGCCAACCTGTGGGCGCTGCGCGCCGTCGGGGTCCGGCAGGTCCTCGCGCCGTGCGCGGTCGGCTCCCTGCGGGAGGAGCTCGGTCCGGGCACGGTCGTCGTCCCCGACCAGGTGGTCGACCGCACGTGGGGCCGGCCGCACACGCTCTACGACGCCGAGGGCCCGGTCGTCCACGTCGGCTTCGCCGACCCGTACTGCCCCCACGGCCGCCAGGTGGTGCTCGAGGCCGCACGGTCCGCGGGCAAGCAGGTGGAGGACGGCGGCACGCTCGTGGTCATCAACGGCCCGCGGTTCTCGTCCAAGGCCGAGTCGCGCTGGCACCAGCAGGCCGGGTGGACCGTCGTCGGCATGACGGCCATGCCGGAGGCGGCACTGGCCCGCGAGCTGGCCATGTGCTTCACGACCATCGCGCTGGTCACCGACCACGACGCCGGCGTGCACGGCGGGGAGGCCGTCACCCACGAGGAGGTGCTGCGGGTCTTCGCGAAGAACGTCGAGGGCCTCAAGCAGGTGCTCCGCTCGGCCCTGGCGGCGATGCCGGAGACCGAGCCGGACGCCACCGCGTCGTGCCCCTGCCGGCGCTCGCTCGACGGCATCACGCTTCCCGCTCCGCTGCCCGGCTGAGCCGCCGTGCGACGCCTGGGGGAAGGCATCGAGCTGCTGGGATCGGGGCGCCGGGGAGCCTGGCGCCGGAGGGTGGTGCGACGCGTGCTGTCGGCCGCACTGGCCGGGACCGCGGTGCTGGGCTGTGTCGCGGTGGCGCGCACGCCGGAGGGCGGACCGCGGTCGACGGTGGTGGTCGCCGCTCGTGACCTGCCGGCCGGTCACGAGCTCGGCCCGGCCGACCTGGTCGTGCAGGACCGCCCGTCGGGGTTCGCCCCGGCGCGGCCCCTGCGTGACGCGGGCGGGCTCTCCGGCCGCCGGCTGGCCGGACCGGTCACGGCCGGCGAGGTGCTGACGGCTGGACGCCTGGTGGGTCCCGGCCTGCTCGACGGACGGGCGGGCGACGTCCGGGCGGTGCACGTGCCGGTTGCCGACCCGGGCGCCCTCGCGATGGTGCAGCCGGGTGACACCGTCGACCTGGTGGCCTCGTCCGGCGAGACGGTGGCGTCAGCGGTGACCGTCCTGACGGTGGTCAGCGGGGCCGAGGCCGGCGCCGTCGGCCTCTCCGGGCTGGCGGCTGGAGACGGCGGGGTGGTCGCTGCGGTCACGGCTGAGCAGGCCCGCCGCCTGGCGAGCGCTCCGCCCGACGAGCTGGGAGCCTCGGCGGTGACGGTGGTGCTGCGCAGCGCCCCATCGCTACGGTGAGCGCGCATGCTTCATTCACGAACCGGAAGGCGGGGCAGTTCATGAAGGGCTTCAAGGACTTCGTCATGCGGGGCAATCTCGTCGAGCTTGCCGTCGCGTTCGTCATGGGCGCAGCGTTCGCCACCGTGGTGACCGCGTTCACGGCCATGCTCGTCAGCCTCATAGGCAAGGTCGGTGGCAAGCAGAACTTCGACTCGATCCGGCCCGGTGGCGTCCCCGTGGGCGCCTTCCTCACGGCTCTGTTCTCGTTCCTCATCATCGCGTTCGTTGTCTACTTCTTCGTCGTGAAGCCCTACGAGGCGGCACGGACGCGCTTCGTGAAGCAGGAGGAGGACGCCGCTCCCCCGGAGGACGTCCAGCTGCTCAAGGAGATCCGCGACCTGCTGGCCGGCCGCCCCACCGGCACGATGTAGCCGACCGGGGCAGCAGCACCGACTCCAACGCAGAAGGCGCCGACCCGTACGGGTCGGCGCCTTCTGCGTGTGAGGACCGGAGTGTCAGTCCTTGCCCCAGTGCGGCGGGCGCTGTTCCTTCAGCCACCGGTCGTGGGCGCTGTCGTCGAAGAGCTCGCCCCACCCCGCGTCCGTGTCGTCTCGGGTCTGCTCGGGTGCCCGCTTCGGCTTGCGTCGCAGGACGCGGCGCTTGCGGCCGTCCTCCTCGGCCGGCGCGGGGGCCCGCTCCGGCTCCGGGAACAGGGTGTCGAGCTCCTGCTCGGTGTCGGCCCCCTGCTCGTGCGCCTCGGAGGGCTGGGCCGGCTCCGCCTCGGGCGCCTGGCCGTCCGTCGTCTCCGGGACCTGCTCGTCCTGCTCTGCCACGGCACCAGTCTCCTGCACGGCGTCCGGCTGCGGCGTCCGGCTGGTGCGGGCCGCATCGGAGGCGCGCTGGGTCAGGGCCACGACGCGGGCGACGTCGCGGGCGGGGTCGCGGAAGAGGTCGGTGCTCCAGACCCGCACGTGCTGCCAGCCCAGCCGGCCGAGCTGCTCGACGCGCAGCCGGTCGCGGTCACGGGTGCTGCGCATGGCGGCATACGTCGGGCCGTCGGACTCCACCGCGACGAGGACGTGGCCGGGGCGGCGCGGGTCCTCCACGGCGAGGTCGATGGGGTGGGCGGAGCCACCGAACGCCTCGTGCACCACCAGACCGGCCTCCCGCAGCCGGCGCGCGAACTCGGCCCGGACCGGCTCCGGCGCACGCTCGGTCGCCACGGACGCGGGCGAGGAGGCGGATGCGGGCGCGGGCGCGGCTTTCTCGTCCTCGCCCGGTCCCGGCGCGGGGAGCACGGTGGCCTGCGACTCGGCATACGCGAGGAAGTCGCGCAGCATCGTGGCGCCGCGGGCCTTGAGGCGCGACGGGTCGAGGTCGGCGGCGCGCAGCGACGACACGACCGTCATGCGCCGCCGCGCCCGGGTGATGGCGACGTTGAGGCGGCGCTCGCCGCCCTCGAGGTTGAGCGGGCCGAACCGGTGGAGCACCCGGCCGTGCGGCGTCTTGCCGTAGCCGATCGAGAGGATGACGGCGTCGCGCTCGTCGCCCTGCACCCGCTCGAGGTTCTTGACGAAGAAGCGCTCGGCGCGGTCCTCGTCGAAGAAGTCGCCGACGCCCTCGGCCGTGGCGAGCGCCCGACGCAGGGCCTCCTCGATCCGGGTGGCGTGCTTGATGCCGAGCGCGATGACACCCAGGGACTCCTGCGGTCGGGTGCGGGCGTGCTCGAGCACCAGCTCGACGACCCGCGCGACCTCCGCCTCGGTCGACTCGATGGCCTCCTCCCCCGGCTGCACGACCCCGGCGCCCTCGACGGCCTCGAGCCGCACGACGGCGTCACGGCCGGTGCCGGGGAAGGTGACCAGGCCGCCGTCGTACATGTGCGTGTTGGCGAAGGCGATGAGCCGCTCGTCGAGGGAGCGGTAGTGCCACGACAGCCTGCGGGTGGGCAGGGCGGCCGCGAGCACGTCGAGCACCGACTCGAAGCCCTCGGTGAGCGTCTCCGTCTCGGCGGCGCCCTCCTCGTCGACCGCGGCGGTGAAGAACGAGGTGGGCGGCAGCTGGCGCTCGTCACCGGCGACGACCACCTGGTGGGCGCGCGAGATGGCCGAGATGGCCTGGGCGGGCGGGATCTGGGACGCCTCGTCGAAGATGACGACGTCGAACCACCGGCCGGGCGGCAGCACCGACGCCACGACGAGCGGGCTCATGGCCCAGGCGGGCTTGATGGCCGTCAGGGTGCGCCCGGCCTTCGGCAGCATCTCGCGCAGGGGGCGGTGGCGCCTGGCCTTGCCGGCCTCGGCGCGCACCAGCGCCTCCTGCTCGGGGTGGTCGGCCAGCACCTCGCGCAGGCGGCGCCCGGCGGCGGCCCGGACCCGGTCGGCGGTGCCCTTGAGGTGCGCGTGGTCGGCGGCGATGTACTCGCGGGCGACCCGGCGCAGGTGGTCGCCGTCGTGGGCGCCGTAGGCCGGGTCCTGCACCGTGAGGTGCTCGGCGAGCGATGTCCACCACACGAACTCGAGCTCGGAGGCGACGTCGTCGACGTCGACCTTGCGCCGGGCGAGGTCGTCGACCAGCGGGCCCATCCCCGCGTCGCGCAGCGCGTCGGTGGTGCCGAGCACGCGCGGGAGCACGGTCAGCCGCTCCGGCCGGCCGGCGAGGGCCGTCATGCGCTGCTGGAGGGCGTCGAGGTCGACGTTCAGCAGGTCGCCGCCCTCGGTCGTGGTCGCGAGCCGCTCCCCCAGCCACCGGAGGTCCTCGGTGAGGGAGTCGTATGCCGTGCGGGCCCGGTCGAGGTCCACCGGGATCTCGGGGCGGCCACCGGCGCCGGCCATCTGGTGCCAGGCCTGCCGCTGGTGCTGGGCGTCGACGAGCGCGGCGTGCAGGTCGGCCGGCGGGGTGCCCGGGCGGAGCAGGCCGCGGGCCTGTCGACGCAGCCGCCACCGCGACCACCAGCCCAGGGCGACGCCGTTCTCGTCGCGGAACTGCTTCGTCCCGGTCGCCGCGACGAGGTCGCCGAGCGGGATGTCGAAGACCTCGGGACGGAACACCTCGAGGGTGTCGCGCACCCGGCCGACCGTGTCGAGCACGGCGCCCCAGTCGGCGACCCGCTCGGGCTCGGGCAGGGTGACCTCGGCGAAGACCTCGTCCATGGTCTTCTGCACGTCCTGCAGCCCGCTCTGGCTGAGCCGGCCGGTGATGTCCTGGGCGCGCACGGCCTCCTCGGAGGAGCTGACCCGCGCGGCGTACCAGGGGTCGGTGCCGTCGTCGGTCGACCAGGCACCGAGCGAGGCGGCCTCGGTCAGCTCACGGGCCAGCTCGTCGACGCGCTCGCGGCTGAGGCCGGCGAGCTGCTCGCCGCGGATGCGGACCCGCGAGGTCGGCGAGTGACGCCGGGAGGAGAGGGTGGAGATGGCGTCCTGCACCTGGTGGGCGCTGACCCCCCACGGCTCGCGCACCCGGTGGAGCGCCTCGGAGTGCTCCACGAGGCGGGCGCGGCGCTCGACGAGGGCGCGCTCGACGGCGCTGGTGTCGGGATCGCCTGCCGCCGCGCCACGCTCCAGGGCGGCGCCGAACTCCTGCGCCAGGCGGCGCTTGTTGCTGGCGCCGTCGTAGGCGTCGAGCACCAGGTCGGCGAGGCCCACCCGCTCGAGGCGCGAGAGCACGGCGTCGATGGCCGCCCGCTTCTCGGCGACGAAGAGCACCCGCTTGCCCTCACCCGCGAGCGAGGCGATGAGGTTGGCGATGGTCTGCGACTTGCCGGTGCCGGGAGGGCCCTTGATGACGAGGTGGGCCCCGCTCCGCACGGCGTCCACGGCCGCCTGCTGGGTGGAGTCGGCGTCGAGGATGAGGTGCTCGCGCGAGGGGTCGGCGTCCGCCGGGCTGTCGGGCACGGTCGACCGCACGGCCTTGAGGGCACCCTCGTCGCCGGCGAGGGCGGCGACCACGTCGTGGTTGGCGAGCTCGGGCCCCTGCGCCGCGAGGTCGGCCACCATCGGCAGCTTCGCGTAGGAGAACGTGCCGACCACGAGCCGGGGCGCCACGGCGAAGTCCGGCACCTGCTCGCACAGGCTCGTCAGCGCGGCATACACGGGGTAGGGGTCGAAGCCGTTGCCGGCGGTGGCCATCTCCTCCAGGGCGGCGGTGTCGAGGTCGAGGCCCTGCTCGGAGCGCAGGTAGTGCTCGAGCACGGGGTTGAGCTCGACGTCGTTGCCGAGGTCGATGCTGAAGTCGTCCTGGGCGGCGCCGGTGGGCTTGAGCACGCACGAGCGCAGCAGCACCGGGGCGGCCGGGGGCCGGGCGGCGCCGCGCACGGTCCAGGTGGCCATGCCGATGGCGATGAACCCGGCCGCGATGCCGCGCTCCTCGGCGAGCTCGAGGGTCTTGGCCCGGATGGTGCGGGCGCGGCGGCGGGCCTCGTCGAGGGCGGCGGGCTCGCGCACCAGGTCGGAGAGGCGGGTCGGGCGGCCGGCGAGCAGCATGGCCACGCCGCCGGGGTGGGCGGTCGTCAGGTCGAGGGTGCCGCTGGGGAGGTCGCGGTACCACAGCAGCGTGTTGCGGCCGCCGAGGTCGACGAGGTGGCGCTGCCAGGCCTGCACGGCTGCGGCGACCCGTTCGGCACGGGGGTCGGCAGGCGCGGGCTCCGGGACCGGCGGGGTCGCGGCCTCCCGCTCAGCGGCGTCGGACGGCAGCGTCCGCCACCGAGCCCTCGGCCCGGCCCACCGGCTCACGGCTCTCCCCCTGGTCGGCGGGTGCCGTCTCGGTGGCGGGCGGGTCTGCGGTCTTGGAGCGTCGCCGAATCACCTGTGCAGGCTAACGAACGACACCGCGGCGACCGCGGTGACAGACCGGGGGCGGCTCAGGCGGCTTCGGGCGACCGGGGGACCACGACGGCGGCGACGGCGATCGCGGCGGCGACCACCGCGGCTGCGACCCCCAGCACGTCGTAGCCGAGCCGCCCGACGACCAGGCCGGCGAGTGCGCCGCCGCCACCGGCGGCCAGGCCCATGGCGAGGTCGGAGGCGCCCTGCACGCCGGCGCGCTCGGCCACGGGCACCGATCCCGCGATGAGGGTGGAGCCGCTGACCAGCGTGAACGACCAGCCGAGCCCGAGCAGGAACAGCGCCACCGTGAGGCCCATCGACCAGCCGGTCGGGGCCTGGGACGCCAGCAGGGAGGAGGCGATGAGCACGACGGAGCCGACCAGCGCCATGGGCCGGGCGCCGAACCGGTCGACGGCGAGGCCGACGACCGGCGAGAAGGCGAACATCCCCAGCACGTGGATGCTGATGACGAAGCCGATGACCCGCAGCTCGGCGCCCCCGTGGTGCATGTGCAGCGGGGTCATCACCATGACGCTGACCATCACGGCGTGACCGAGGGCGACCGTGAGCATGCCGAGCAGGGCCGCGGGGATGCCGGCGGCGACGCGGAACCCGCGCCACACCGACCCGTGGTGCTCGAGCGGTTCCACGGCGGCCGCCTCCGCCCGGGCGCGGGCGTGCAGCAGTGGGTCGGGTCGCAGCCGCACGGCGAGCAGGAGTCCGGCCAGCACGAACCCGGCGAGCGAGAAGAGGAAGGGGCCGGCCAGGGCGGGAATGCCGAGTCCGTCGGCGAGGTGGCCGGCCACGCCCACGAGGTTGGGGCCGAGCACGGCGCCGATGGTGGTGGCCCAGACGACGATGGACAGGTCGCGGCCGCGGTGCCGTTCCTCGGCGAGGTCGGCGGCGGCATACCGGGCCTGGTTGTTGGCGGCGGTCGCGCCGCCGAACAGCACGCTGCCCGCCAGCAGCAGGGGGAACGATCCCATCACGCCGGCCGCGATCAGGGCGACCGCGCCGGCGATGCCGAGCAGGTAGCCGAAGTTCAGGCCGGGCCGGCGTCCGCGCCGGGCCATGATGCGCGCCATGGGCACCGCGATGAGCGCGCCGCCGAGCACCTGGAAGGTGCCGCCCAGCCCGGCCAGGTCGGGTGAGCCGAGGATCTCCTCGGCCAGCAGCGATCCGACCGCGATGCCGCTGGAGACGCCCACGCCGCCGAGCATCTGTGAGCCGACGAGGGTGGTGACGGTGCGGCGCTGCAGGGCGTGGTCGGCGGGCGTCGCGACGCCGGTGATGGGCACGGCGTCAGTATGCCGCCGCGTCACCACGCCCCCGCCGCGCCCCTCCCCCGGCGGGCACGGCATACGGGGCGAATCGGGGCTTTCGACCCTGACCGCCGGGGAGGGCCGCTCGTTAGCGTCGGCGCCATCGAAGCCGCCGCCACCCGGAGACCACTGTGACCAGCACCCTGCCGCGCACCACCTCGACCGAGACTCCTTCCGAGGTGCGGGGCCTGCGCCCCTGGTACGCGCTGATGCTGGTCGGTGGGGCGCTCGGGCTGTTCACCGCGGGCTGGCAGACCGTCGAGCGGATCGCCTGGGCGGCCGACCCGAACGCCGCGTCGGTGTGCGAGATCAACTCGGTGCTCTCGTGCAGCAGCGTCTTCTCGCACTGGCAGTCGTCGGCGCTGGGGGTGCCGAACTCGCTCATCGCGATGGGGGTGTTCGGCACGGTGATGTCGGCGGGTCTGGCCGGGGTGCTCGGCAGCCGGCTGTCCCGCAGCTACCTCGCGACGGTCTTCGGCCTCACGGTCTTCATGACGGCGTTCGTGGTCTGGTACCTCGAGCAGTCGGCGCTCTCGATCGGCGTGCTGTGCCTCTTCTGCGTGGGGTGCGCCGTGAACATCATCGTCGCGGGCATCGGCGTGACCCGGGTGGCGTCCCGCACCGGGGCGCTCGGCCAGGGCGGTCTCGGTCGTGGGGTGGCGGCCATGGTGGAGGCGAGGGCCGACGTGGTCGCGTGGCTCGGCCTCGCGGCGCTGCTCACGCTGATGATGGTGCTCGGGCTGACGCTCTAGCCGTCCAGCCCTTTGGGCTTTCCGCCTTGCGGCCACCCCTGGGCCTCCTATTGTGGGAAGGGCACGGCGAACCCGGACCCTGCTCGCCCGCACATCCCACACGGACTGCTCCGGACCCTTGGCAGCTCGCCCAAGACGGACATGTGCTGGGAGAAGCCATGACCACGCAGAAGACGCGCACGGTCCATGTAGCCGGAACCGAGACGCACCACGACCTGGGCGAGCTGGGGGTGCGCGAGCTCGTCGCGGTGCTGTCGAAGATCGAGGACGAGCTGCGCGAGACGCCGTTCATGGTGCGCCGGCACGGGATGATGGTCGTCAACCCGGAGGTCGCCCCGCTGCTGGCCCGCCAGCGTGCGGTGTCGGCGCAGCTGCGGCAGAGGCGCGCGTCGTGGCACGCCCACCCCGCCGGCCGGCGCGGACCGTCGGCCTCGTGGCCGGCCCCTCCGTGGACCTGAGCCACCCCTGAGCGTCTACTCCTCCAGCCCGCGCACCACCATGACCGGGCAGTCGGCGTTGTGGATCACCTTGTGGCTCACCGAGCCGAGCAGCAGCCCGGCGAAGCCGCCCCGCCCGCGGCTGCCGACGACGATGAGGCCCGCGTTGGCCCCGAGGGTGGTCAGCACGTCACCGGGGTCGCCGTAGAGGATCTCCGTCTCGAGCGGGAGGTCGGGGTGGGCCCGGCGGACCACCTCGCGCGCGGTGTCGAGGGTCCGCTGGGCCTCGTCGGTGACCGAGCGCGAGTGCCGGGTGCCGCCCTTCTCGGACTCGGCGTAGGCCCAGCCCTCCGGCGAGATCAGGTGGCCGACCGCCACGACGTGCAGGCGTGCGCCGGACCTGGCCGCGATGTCGGCGGCGACCTCGAGCGCCCGCCGCGACGGCAGCGAGTCGTCGACGCCCACGATCACCTTGTGCTCGGCGTCGGGGTGCGCGGGCGTCTCGCCGCGCACGACGATCGCCGGGCAGCGGGCGTGGGCCGTGACGGCATACGACACCGAGCCCAGCAGGCCGCCGGCGACCCGTCCCCTGCCCCGGCACCCGGTCACCACGAAGTCGGCCTTCTCGGAGGCCTCGACGAGCCCGGCAGACGGGGTGAGGTCGACCGACACGGCGCTGATCTCGGAGCGGTCGAGCACGGTGGAGGCGTGCTGGATGCCGGCCAGCAGGATGCCCTGCGACTCGTCGGCCAGCTCCTCGGCGAGGCGCTCCGCGCTGTATGCCGGCTCGACCGGGAACGCGGCCGGCTCACCGGAGTGGAGCACGGTCAGCGGCAGCCCCTGACGCTTCGCGGCGTTCGCCGCCCACATGAGCGCGGTCTCCGCACCGGGCGAGCCGTCGTACCCCACGACGATGCCGCGAACGTTGCCTTCCATGGTTGACCTCCTGTCGTCGGAGCCGGGGCACACGCGGGTGCCGGGCACGCGCGGGGCCGGCTCCTTCATGGTGGCGGCGGGCGGCTGGTGGCGTCGAGGGCCCTAGGTCCTCGGGCTGGTCGGCCGGTGGGAGGTCGTTGGCCTCTGGGGAGGGCGCCCCGGTGGGGGTGCACTGGAGGGCGAGGTGATGACGGTGACCGGTCGAGACCACGCAGGTAGGGCGTCTGGAGTGCTGCTGTACTGGCTGCCGCTCGGGGCGGGGGGCCACGTCGTGCGGTGGAACGGCCGGGTCTACGAGGCGGCCGCCGCCCGCTGGGGCCACCGGTCGGCGAACGACCTCTACCACTCGGCCCTCGAGGTGGTGCTCGGCCGCGACCGCTGGGTCATCGAGATGGCGCCGGTGTGGTCAGGTGAGGCGACCGACCGCGGGGTGGTGCAGGTGGGCCCGGTGGGGCTGCCGCTGCTCGGGGTGTCGGCGCTGTTCCGCTACGAGGTGCGGCGCTGGCGCGGCGGGGTGATCCCGGACGCCGACGAGGCGGTGGGCAGCCCGGTGCTGCTCAGCGCTGATGCAGCCCGTGCCCGACGGGTGCTGGCACTGGTGGCCGAGGTGCCGGCGCTGACCTGGGGGCGCGACGAGCTCGGGGCCGGTGACATGTGGAACTCGAACTCGCTCGTCTCGTGGGTGCTGGCCCGCAGCGAGCACGACATGGCCCGCATCGCGCTGCCGCCGAACGGGAGGGCGCCGGGGTGGCGGGCCGGGCTCGTGCTGGCTGCCCAGCAGTCCGGTGGGGGTGGCAGACGCCTCGAGGGGCGGTCGGGCGGTCGGGCACGTGGCTCGGGAAGGCTTGTGTGACAGGTGTTTCCTGTGTCCGTCCAATTTTTGAAATGACTAGGGTTTGGATGGCCCAAAGTGACTAGTCATCGTGCACCATGGAGTGCGTGACCCCCGGCAACACCCCCCTCTCCAGTAGCTCGATTGGCACGCCCCGCAAGGTGCGCGCCCGCCGCGGCCTCCGCCGCCCACTGACGTTGGTGCAGCGCCAGAACCTGGCACGCTACCTCGTCTACTTCACCCTTCCCATCCTCAGTCTGGCTGCCATGGGCCTCGCGCTCGACGGCAGCCGCCGCGCCGTGACCTTCCTGGCACTGCTCGCCCTCCTGCCCGGCCTGCTGTTCTTCTCGCGGTCGCGCCTGGAGCCGGTGGGCCCATGGGTCGTTCGGCGGACCCGCAGGCGCGAGATCGCACTGCTCGAGCGGCTCTGGGCGTCGTCACCGACGTCCCAGTCCTGACCCGCTCGTCGCCACCCCAGCTCACATCCCCCGAGTAGCTGAGCCATGCCTGCCGCACTAGGCCATAGGGACTCCACCAATTGCCGGGTTCTTCCAGCCCGGTCAGCCGATACCGCTGCGTTCTGCAACGGGCGTTCCATGGGAGGACGTCCGAGAACCAGCGGCGTGTCGAAGGAACATCACCTGCGTTCCCGCTGCTGTACTCGACAGAGACTGCACACGCCATCACGAAGGGATGGCCATGATCCGACCTCATGAAGAACGAGTGGAGATGGTGGCGGCCTGCACCGTCGCCGCCGCCCACCGACGCGACCACCAGCACGACAACCACGCGCTGGAGTGCCACCCTCACGTCGTCGAGGTGATCCACCTCGGCCACCGGGCGGTGGCCATCTGCCACGACTGCCACGCGGACTCCGGGTTCCTGCCCGACCGCGAGGCGGAGACGCTGGCCGAGCGCCACGTCGAGCAGACCCGCGGCGCCGCGAGCGTTCCGCTGGTCGCCGTCGCCTGACCGCAGCAGCGGGTGTCAGGCTGCGGCAGCGGCTTCCAGCGCCGCGAGGTCCAGCCAGCACGATCGGGCGCTGCGGCGAGCTCAGTCGCGCCGGGCGCCTGTTCAGCCCTGGTCGCGCAGGGCGCGCTGGGCCATGTCGAAGGTCGCCAGGACCTCGAGGAGGAACTCGGAGGCGGCGGTCGCCACGTCGAGCACCTCCTCGCCACGGGTGTCGGCGAGCACGTCCAGCAAGATCTCGTGGTGGACCTGCGCGAGCTCCAGGAGGCTGGTGCCCGAGGCCACGGCTTCGCGGCCGAGCTCATAACCCAACGCCAAGGCGGCCTCCTCGCGCCTCGGCAGGTAGCGGAGGAAGGCTGCCCGGTAGTCCTGCCTGAGGGCCTCCGGGGTGGTCATGACTGCTTCGTCATGGCTGCTTCGTCATGACGTGGGCTACCGGTCGCCCGCCGGTGCCGACAGCCACTCGAGACCGTTGAGGAAGGCCAGCCCCTCCTCGAGGTCGAGGGCTGTCACGACGTTCCCCGTGCCCATGCCGAGGCGCACCATGGCGAAGGCCACCTCCGGCTGGATGCCGACGATGACGGTGACGGCTCCGCGCAGGCGTGCCATCTCGGCGATGTCCCGCAGGGTCTTGGAACCGAACGAGTCGAGCACGTCGAGCGCCCCCACGTCGATGATCACTCCGCGCGAGCGATGGATGCCGATCTGCTCGATCAGGTCGTGCTGGAACCGCACCATCTCTGTGTCATCCAGGGCAGTGTGCACCGACGCGATCAGGTAGGAGCCCTGCCGCAGGATGGAGACGAGTGCGGGTCCGGTCGTCACGACCGACGGTCACCCCCCTCTCGTGTGACGGTGTAGCCGAGCAGGCGCTCGGCCTCCTCCAGGCCACCCTGGAGGTCTCCGATGGTGTTCATCTTGCTGAGGTCCACCCCGATCGTCACGAGCGTCTGGGCGATGGTGGGTGAAAGCCCGGTAATGATGACGCTCGCACCCATGAGGCGTGACGCGTCGACGGTCTCGACGAGGTGGTTGGCCACGGTGGCGTCCACATCCGGGGCGCCGGTGATGTCCATGACGACGACCTTGGCCCGGTGCTTGCGGATGCCGGCCAGGAGCTGCTCGGTGAGCTGCCGGGCCCGCTCGCTGTCGAGCACGCCGATGATGGGCAGGATGAGCAGGCGCTCCCGCACGGGCAGCACCGGAGTCGACAGCTCGCGGATGGCGTCCTGCTGCTGACGGATCACCCGTTCGCGTTCCTCGACGAAGCTGACCGCGACGGTGTTGGCGATCCGGTTGGCCGCAGGCTCGTAGGCGTCGAGCACCCGGTTGAGCAGGCCGAAGTCGCGCTGGTACTTCTCGAACAACGAGCGGGCGAGCACGTCCCGCAGCAGCAGGACGATGCCGACGACCTCATGCGTCTCGACACCGCGCGGGATGATGCGCTCGGAGAGGTCGCGCGCGTAGTGCTGCAGCGCCTCGACACTCCCCGTCTCGAGCACCTCGACGTAGTTGTCGTAGACGGAGGTGGTCTCGGCCACCATCTCCTGCGGGGTCATCGCCTCGAGCAGGTGGGTGTCCTGGATGCGGTTGGCCCACTCCTCACGGAGCTTGGTGCGGTGCTGCCGCAGGTGGGCGACGAGCTGCGGCAGCAGCTGGTCGCCGTCCGGGCTCCCGCTCTCCGCCACCTCAGCACGCGTGTCGGCCACGGTCTCGTCCCTCTGCATGGTCATCCTTCCTGCCGCCATTTGGTCATGGTCACGGTGGTGCCCCTGCCCGGTTCGGACACGACACTGAACTCGTCCATCAGCCGTCGGGCACCCGGCAACCCGAGGCCGAGGCCGGCATACGTGCTGTAGCCGTCGGCCATGGCCTGGTCGACGTCCGGGATGCCAGGTCCGGCGTCGCGGGCGACCACCTGGACGCCTGCGCGGGGGCTCTCGATGAGCTCGACCACCACCTCGCCGCTCCCGGCGAACCGCACGATGTTGCGAGCGACCTCGGAGACCGCTGTGGCGAGGACGGTCAGGTCGGTCTTCGAGAAGCCGAGGCGGGACGCCAGCTCACGCGCGGCCTGTCGGGCGCTGACGATGTCGGCGTCGCCGTTGATGGCGATCCGCACCTCGTCGTCGCGCTGGTGACCTCGTTCCACCAGCGGCTGGCTGAGGCGGGCGCACAGGTCGCACTCCAGCATGTGGCGGGCCGCGTCGACCTCGCGCTGGCGGCGGCGGTCACCGCTCGACAGCGCGTACAGGACCGGACGGCACCGGTCCGTGGGTGGCTCGGCCTGCTCGAGCACGAGGAGGTACTCGACCCGCAGCCGGGCCCGGGTGCGGTTCAGCTGCGCGGCCACCGCCCCCGGTGTCGACCCGTTCTCCGAGGCGAGCGAGCGGGTGTCCTGGCCGGAGACCTCGTGGGCGAGGAGCGTCTCCTGCTCACGCTTGGTCAGCCTGGCCAGGGCCTGCGCCACCGCTGACTGCTCCTCGCTCGCCAGCAGCTCCTCGTCCGGGGCCGCGGGCGGCTGCAGGTCGACCACCCGGTGCTGGTTCCGCTGCTGGCGGTCGCCCTCGCGCCACATCGAGGCGATGACGTTGCGGGCGGTCACGATGGCGTACGGCTCCAGCATGCCGGGCTCGATGCGCTCAGACGCTGCGAGCACGCGGACGAGCGTCTCCTGCACGAGGTCCTCTGCCGCCGGGTGGGCACCGACCCGGGCACCGACGATGCGCCGGACCATGGGGATCAACCCTGCCACGTCCGGCGCGGACTGCCCCTGAGGTGTGCTCTCAGGCGACTGCGCCGTGCTCACCACATGAACGGTACGCCCGCCTCGCGTCATCCACGCGGCCACGCGCGTCTTCATCAATGGAGGCGCGCACAGCGCTCCAGGAGGCTCAGGAGAGATGATGCGGACCACCCCAGTTCCCGACCAGCGGACCGACGCTGCACCCCCGGCAGGGCCGACGCTCGCGCACGCTGCCGCGGTGCGAGGCACCTTTCAGTCGCCCAAGGGAAAGGTGGGCACCATGACCGGGTGCCTGCGTCTCGACCGCTTCGTCATGGCCGCCGAGGGGCTGCATGCCGCCGGTGTCTTCACCGGTGAGCTGATCGATGCGGACGGCACCCTCATCGGGGTCGGCAGCTGTCGCAAGGCCGTGCCGGCCGCGATCTCGCGCAGCGAGAGCGGGATCATCGCCGCCATCGGCCCGGTGGACGTCGACCTGCTCGGACTTGTCGTCACCATCAGCCCGTTCTCGGTGGAGGCGCGGGTGCCGGTGCGCGGGCGGGCGCAGAGGGCGACGGTCATACCGCTTCGCCGTCGGCCTGCACTGCGGACGAGGAGGGCCGACCGATGATGCTCCTGGCGATCCTCAGCCCGCTCGTGGCGCTCGGCCTGATGTTGGCACTGCAGGTCATCGAGGCCAGGGTCCTGCAGGTCGGCCCGCCCACGCACGGGCCCCGCGCCGGGCAGCCGGCCCGGCGCCCCCCAGACCGTCCGCGCACCACCAGCGTGTCCGGCCGTTGACGGGCCAGCGCGACGCGCCGCGCCGCGTCAGGGCAGCATCCCGCTCGTATGCCGCCCCGCCACCTGGCCGGAGAGCCGCCGCCACAGCCAGCCTGAGGTGAATGCCGGTCTGCCGACCAGCGACCGTTCTTCCGGCCCAGTGACGGGACCGGGGCCTGAGCACCGACCTCAGGTGGGCTACCCTTCGTGACGCATGGCTTCACGCACAACCCAGCGGTGCTCGCACCGATGATCCGAGCCGTGTCCCGCCCTCGTAGCTCAGGGGATCGCGCGTCCACCGGACGGCAAGGCTTCGCTGGCGTCGCGAACCGGAGGCACTGCCACCGCAAGACAGGCGTCCTCCCTGCGGTTACCGCTGTCATGGCCCCCTCCTCCACCGCGCCAGGACTGAATGCCAGTCTGCCGACCAGCGACCGTTCTTGCGGCCCAGTTGACGGGACCGGGGCCTGAGCACCGACCTCAGGTGGGCTACTCTTCGTGACGCATGGCTTCACGCACAACCCAGCGGTGCTCGCACCGATGATCCGAGCCGTGTCCCGCCCTCGTAGCTCAGGGGATAGAGCACCGCTCTCCTAAAGCGGGTGTCGCAGGTTCGAATCCTGCCGGGGGCACCAACCCATGCACGCAGACCAGCCCAGGTCACTCTCGGCCACTGGACTGACCGGGCCGAAAGCAGGAACCCACCGCCAGCCGGATGGGGGAAGCAACCTTCGACGACGGTCCGGGCCTCCCAAAGCACCGAATCTGGACACGAGGCAGTCCCTCTCTAGTGCAGGATGGCCCAATGCGGCGGCTCAAGAAGGCAGCGATCACATGGCTGATCGTCGCCTGCTGCGTTGGTCTCGCTTGGATGTTCTTTGGGGGTGATCCCGGCGAACCGTTGACGAACCGTGCAAACGTCACCAGCTCCCTGTTCGGCGCAGTCGCAGTTCTCTGACGCTGTACACGCTGTGGCCGCGGTCGGGCTCCTCCGGAGGTAGCACTCTGACCGAGCAACAGCTTGAGACCGCTGCCAACTACCTTGCACGCGAGACCCTGATCTATTGGACCGAGCAAGCTCGGACGCGAGGCGTGACGACTCCGGCCCCCGCAGCGGTTCGGTGGCAATGGGGACACCGATGTCGCTGTGCCAGCAGAGTACAAGTGAGATTTCGGTATTAAGAGTGAGTACGGGTTGAAGCAGAGTGTACGAGATAGGAATGGCTGCATAGTATATTGTGAGATTGAAAAAGAGATGTTGATATTATATGATAGCTTGAGCAGGAAGAACGAAGGGTGTGTTTGGATACGTTGGCAGTTGGAAACGAGTGTGATTAAGTGGGGGAGAGCTTGGGATATGGTTGGATGAACTCAGGGGCACGTTGCGGTGAACTGTTGCGGGCGAAGTGTATATTTTATGAGGTTGAGAAATGGAGGGAGAAGAGGCTTAATATTGAGGAGAATAAGGATGAAGTGTATGAGAGGGAGGAATACAGCAGGCTACGGTGATATATGGAGGGGTAGTGAGAACTGACTGGAGCTCAGGGCGGATTTCTGCTGAGAATTGAAAGAGATGTGGATGAGTGGCCGCTTATCGTGCGAAATCCCCAATTCGTTGCAGCACGGATCTCACAACTCCACTGCCCGTGCCGTGCCCGAGACGCGTTCTCGCATACTCCGACGATCCGCGGAACTGATTGAGAGCGGTTTAACACGAGGTTGCTAAGATTATTGGACGAATTACAAGCTTATGATTGAGAAACAAGGCACGATGGTGATGGTGATGCACGAGATGGAAGGTGTGAATGGTGTGGGCATTGCGGGGAACTGTTTGTGGACGTGCTTTGGACTGTTGTAGGAGAGAAACGGATAAAGGATGGGGCGCTGGAGCATGATGTTGGAGTGGATGCGGAGATGGTACAGTGGCTTTTTGTATTATGATTACGCAGTAAATGTGATTGGTGTTATGCAGTAAGACGGTAGATTAAGTTGAGTTTGATATGGAATGTGAGAGGTTACTAGGAGAGTGGAAGTGGTAAAGTGAGATCTGGATAGATTAGAGTTTACCGCTCGAGCGCCGCTACGCCCTAATGGGTGGTGATAGGTGTCTATGGGGGATGTGTTGATTGCTATGGAAGTTGGTGTTAGGGGTGTATGGGAGGGATTGCGTTGGGGAGTGTTTTGGATACGAGTGGTTATTGTAAGTGAGAGGGTCAGATTCGTGCCTTGCTCGAATGTTTGATCACAGCTGCTCGAGTGAGGGTTATAGTTAGACGCGTATTAAGAACATATAGCTGGCGACGGATGATAGAGGAACGGAGATGAGTGCGAAGAGAGAGGGGATTAATGCATGTGAATTTATACTGTAAGAGGCGATGGGCAGTGGGGATGAGGGCTGG
Organism: uncultured Actinomycetota bacterium; assembly: GCA_963730585.1. Taxonomy (GTDB): domain Bacteria; phylum Actinomycetota; class Actinomycetes; order Actinomycetales; family Dermatophilaceae; genus Pedococcus_A. The sequence goes on from CAVSSL010000001.1 coordinate 72,210, forward strand.
GCTTGGCTGGCGCACAGACGAACAAAGGGGTAAAATGTTGAGACAGGGTGTGGTAAATATTGCTAGAGCTTTGTGATCTGAGTAGGTAGAGCTGATTAATTGGAACGAATTGCAAGATTAGAATTGAAATGAGCTATTACTGTTCAGTAACTCTGGTGTGATGGTAAAGTGAGAGACAGATGTAAGTAGAACTGACAGAGTGTAATTATGATGGAGGCAACTAGGCAAGGTTGGAAGTGATTGAGCTGAGAAATTGAGGATTGAGAGAAGAGTTGGAAAGGAGAATGAGTGAATGATAGAAAATGAACATGTGCTGAAGGCGCCGTGCTGGAGTTGATGTGCAACGCCTCATCCTAGAGGCTGGACGCCGTGATTGTCCAAGAGTCTTGCTTGGGCTGCGATGAAAGACTGTCCGGAGTCGTCCAGCGTTGACTGCGAACGTCGCCATCTGGGCGGATGCATTTGGTATCCGGCTCTGGAGCGTTGGAGGAATGGCAACTGGGTAGGTCGATCAAGGCGTTCCCGTCCCTGCAGCCTATTGCAGGATCTGCTGGTGACGCACGGGTAGCCGGACTCGCATATCAGAAGGACAAGACGAGAAGAGGAGATAAGGGGTTTGGCAAGGTGAGAAGATGGAGCAGGGAAGGAAGAGATATGGGAGATGGATGTATGAGAGGTGAAGAGAGAGGGTAGTAAGTGCTCGACCCGGCGCTCCACTCTCCGCCCGCCTCCGGGCCGCATCAAGGGCGCTTCGCGTCACTGCGTGATGGCCTGCGGCCACCCTTGACCCGGCCACTCCGGCAGGCTCCCCTGCTCCGCTATCGGGTCGAGTGCCTAGCTGTGGTCGTCCAGTTTGGCCAGTGCCACAGAAGCGCCTGCTCAGGCGGCGAGGTTCTTTCTACGATCTGCGCCATGAGCGAGAAGCTTCAGGCGCTGCAAATCCTGCGGACATCAAGTCGAAGAAGGCTAGCTACTTGCGCTATCGCTAGCGGGCGTCAATAACCTCGGCGGCGAGCGTATCCGCTCAGGTGGTCATCCTGACCGGCATTCTGGGCGCGGCGACCTCGACTGTCTTCATCATTTCTGTCAGGCTTATGGGGCGGCTCGAATTGGCTGGCGCTCTAGCGAAGCCGCGAGCCTGGGCCCTAGAAGGTGCTCGGAGAAATGTACCCTAGGTTCGAAACGAGCCGCAACGCACCTCGTATAGAGGAGCGTCAAACCGTTGTCGTCGCAATGGATTTTCTCGAAGTCGCGAGCAGGTCGGACTCCTAAAGCGGGTGTCGCAGGTTCGAATCCTGCCGGGGGCACCACACGTTTGACCCCGCCGGACCGATCGACTGGGCCGACCTCGTCGGTGGCGCAGGGTACTTCGACCAGGCCCACTTCGGCCACGAGTTCCGAGCGTTCACCGGGCTCACGCCGACCCGGTACGTCGAAGTCCGGCGGCGGTTCCTGCGCGAACATCCCGGCCACGTGCTGGACAGCTGCCCGCTGCCGGCCGATTGATTTCCACAAGGGCGACAGCTCACGAAGCTCTAACCTGAAGGCATCCCAAGGCAGAGGAGCGTCCGATGGGCAGAGTAGTCATGTACAGCTCGGTGTCGGTGGACGGCTTCATCGCGGACGAGCATGACCAGCCCGGACCGCTGTTCGACTGGTTGTCCAACGGTGACGTCCCGTTGGACGAGAGCGGCGAGGTGAAGGTGTCGCAGACGTCCTACGACTACACCCGGCCGTACTGGGACCAGATCGGGGCGACACTCGTCGGCCGCCACGTCTTCGACCTGACGGACGGCTGGGGCGGGAAGCCTCCGAGCGGGATCGACCACGTGGTCGTCGTGTCGCACCGGCCGCAGCCCGAGGGCTGGGACCCCGAGGCGCCGTTTCACTTCGTCGACGGCGTCGAGGCAGCCATGGCCAAGGCGCAAGGGCTTGCGGGTGACCGCATCGTCGAGGTCGCCGCTGGTGACGTCGGTGGCCAAATGCTTGCCGCGGGTCTGGTCGACGAGGTGCGCATGGACGTCGTACCCGTCGTGTTCGGATCCGGCAAGCGCTAC
>CAVSSL010000002.1:0-52930 GCA_963730585.1 uncultured Actinomycetota bacterium
GGCCCCGGCGCCCTCGAGGGCCTCCTTGGCCTTCTCCGCAGCAGCCTTGTCGACCTTCTCGAGAACGGGCTTGGGGGCGCCGTCCACGAGGTCCTTGGCCTCCTTCAGGCCGAGGGAGGTCAGCGCGCGGACCTCCTTGATGACCTGGATCTTCTTGTCGCCAGCGGACTCGAGGACGACGTCGAACTCGTCCTGCTCCTCGGCGGCAGCGGCCTCGCCGCCACCGGCGGGGGCGCCAGCGGCCGCGACGGCAACCGGGGCCGCAGCGGTGACGTTGAAGGTGTCCTCGAACTGCTTCACGAACTCGGAGAGCTCGATGAGGGTCATCTCCTTGAAGGCCTCAAGGAGCTCGTCGGTGGAGAGCTTCGCCATGATGGGCGTCCTTTCTATCTTTCGTATGCCGTGAGTGGCGGTTTTCGTTGGTCGAGCAGTCGGTCTGGGGTCGCCCCCGGACGTCAGCTCTCGTCGCCACCCTCGGCGACGTCTGCGGTGGCCTCGGCCGCGGGGGCCTCGTCCGTGGTCTCCTCGGCAGCCTCGGCGGGGGCGGCAGCAGCCGGACCCTCCGCCTCGACCTTCGCGCGCAGCGCGTCGACCACACGAGCGGTCTGCGACAGCGGTGCAGCGAAGAGGTAGACGGCCTGGCTGAGCGACGCCTGCAGGGCACCGGCCAGCTTGGCCAGGAGAACCTCGCGGGACTCGAGGTCCGCGAGCTTGGTGATGTCCTCGGGGGTCAGGGTCTTGCCGTCGAGGACGCCACCCTTGATCACGAGGAGCGGGTTCGCCTTGGCGAAGTCACGCAGGCCCTTGGCAGCCTCCACCGGGTCGCCTTCGACGAAGGCGATGGCGGAGGGGCCCTGAAGCTGGCCGTCGAAGGCCGTGACTCCGGCCTCCTTGGCGGCAAGCTCGGTCAGCGTGTTCTTCACGACGGCGAAGGTCGCGTTGCCGCGCAGCGAGTTGCGCAGGTCGGTGAGCTGTTTCACCGACAGGCCGCGGTACTCGGTCAGCACGGCCGCGCCCGAGGTCCGGAACTTGTCCGTGAGCTCGGCGATGGCGGCAGCCTTCTCAGCCTTTGCCATGTGGCCTCCCTTCCGTGAATGTTCGACCACACGGGGAGGGCCCACATGAAGAAAGCCCCGGCGCAGGGCACGGGGCAAACGGCATACCCTGCGGCGTGAGCCGGCTGGGTGTCCGGTTGGAACGTGGCCTGCGCTGGTTGCCCGCTTCGCGGGACCTTCGGTCTCGTGCCCCGGGGGCACGCGACAACCGAGCGGTCTCTGGTCGTGGACAAGAGTACGGGCCAAGGTCCGCCAGCTCCAAATCCGCCCCCTACCCCGGGTAGTGCGACGAGCCTCCCAGCAGGTGTGCGCGCCGAGACTCGACCTGGGTGGCAGGCGGTGCCTCGACGGGACCGGCGGTGCCCCAGTCGGAGAAGCGGAAGTCGGGCGGGAGCGCGCCGCCGATCTCCGACCGCACCCGAACCGGCAGGCCGTGGTCGATCAACCAGGTGGAGCGCACCGAACCCATGGCGCTGGGCCCGGCGCCGATGATGCGCGTGAAGCCGCTGTCGTCCATCGCCAGAGACACCGTCACCACCGCCCCCTGCCGGTCCACGACGGTGGCCTCGCCCTGCCCGATGGCCTCGACCAGCACGGCGGGCGACCCGATCTGCACGAGGTCCTCCACCTCCTGGTCGGTGACCTGCTGCAGCTGGTCGGGGTCCTGCCGCCTCCCTGCTATCCACGTGGGGCCGCCGGCGTGCCTCGTGTCGAGCTCGTAGAGCACCTCGCCCACCAGTCGCGCCTCGACGTCAGGGTCGTCCTTGTCGAGCCCGTGAAGGCGCACCGCGGGCCGACCTGCCTGCCGGAGGACCGTGGTCACCTCGACCGGCCAGACGTCGTCGAACTGCACCCGCCAGGACCCTGCCTCGGTGACGGCTGCCGCCAGTCGGTCCCTCAGCGTCTCCGCCGGCACGGTCCCGCCCACCGCCACGTCAGAGAGCAGCGCCTCGACAGCCTGCCGGGCGGTGGCCGGGGTGGTTGCCCGGGTGACGGCTGCCGGTCGGCCGGGGTGGAGCCGACTCGCTCGGCGCCGTACCTCCGTCGCACGCCGAGACGGCCAGAGCCACCGCGGCCACACACAAGGGCACCACGAACAGGCGCGTGCGCGGCATACGGTCCGTCCTCCCCCTGGTGACTGCCGGTGAGGCAGGCTATCCGCACCCGCGCAACGCGAGAGCCCGCCACCCCAGTGGGGTGGCGGGCTCAGGCGTGCTGAGGTCGGGTCAGGCCGAAGCCTCGTCCTCGACCAGCAGGTTGCGGGTGCGCGAGAAGTCGAGCGGGATGCCCGGGCCCATCGTGGTGGTGAGGGTGGCCTTCTCGATGTAGCGGCCCTTGGACGCCGACGGCTTCAGACGCAGGACCTCCTCGAGGGCGGCCGCGTAGTTCTCCACGAGCGCCTTCTCGTCGAAGGACACCTTGCCGATGATGAAGTGCAGGTTCGCGTGCTTGTCGACGCGGAACTCGATCTTGCCGCCCTTGATGTCGGTGACGGCCTTGGCGGTGTCCATGGTGACGGTGCCGGTCTTCGGGTTCGGCATGAGGCCGCGGGGGCCGAGCACCTTACCGAGGCGGCCGACCTTGCCCATCATGTCGGGGGTCGCGACGACGGCGTCGAAGTCGAGCCAGCCACCGGAGACCTTCTCGATCATGTCGTCGGAACCGACGTAGTCGGCGCCGGCCTCACGGGCGGCCTCGGCCTTGTCGCCGTTGGCGAAGACGAGGACGCGGGCGGTCTTGCCCGTGCCGTTCGGCAGGTTGACGGTGCCACGGACCATCTGGTCCGCCTTGCGCGGGTCGACACCGAGACGCATGGCGACCTCGACGGTCGCGTCGTACTTGGTGGCGGAGGTCTCCTTGGCCAGGCGCACCGCGGCGAGCGGGGCGTAGACCTTGGAGGAGTCGATCTTCTCGACAGCGGCGCGGTAGGCCTTGCTGCGCTTCATTTCTGCTCCTTGTGTGGTGGTGGAGTTGTGGTGAACGGACCAGCGCTGGTCCTGCCACGGCGTCGGGGTGGATCCCCGACCCTGCTCAGCAGAGGTTGCTGCCCTGGGAACAGGTTGCACCCTGTCCTTCCGGCAGCAACCTCTGCTAGCAGAAGTTGCTGCGTGAGGGAGGCCCTCAGAGCTTCATCAGAGCTCGGTGTCGATGCCCATCTGGCGGGCGGTGCCGGCGATGATCTTCATGGCGCCGTCGATGTCGTTGGCGTTGAGGTCGGGCATCTTCTGCTCGGCGATCTCGCGGAGCTGGTCCTTGCTGAGCTTGGCGACCTTGGTCTTGTGCGGCTCGCCGGAGCCCTTCTGCACGCCAGCGGCCTTCTTGATCAGCTCAGCGGCCGGCGGCGTCTTGGTGATGAAGGTGAAGGAACGGTCCTCGTAGACCGTGATCTCCACCGGGATGACGTTGCCGCGCTGGGACTCCGTCGCAGCGTTGTACGCCTTGACGAACTCCATGATGTTGACGCCGTGCTGACCGAGCGCCGGGCCGACGGGCGGGGCCGGGGTGGCCGCACCGGCCTGGATCTGCAGCTTGATGAAGCCGGAGACCTTCTTCTTGGGGGGCATTGCTGTCCTTCGCTGTGTTGTGGGCCCACGCCTAGGGGCGATGACCCGGTTGCAGTGTCTCGCTCGGTCAGATCTTGGCGACCTGGTTGAACGAGAGCTCGACCGGGGTCTCCCGGCCGAAGATGGAGACCAGAACCTTGAGCTTCTGGGTGTCGGGGTTGATCTCGGAGATCGTGGCCGGGAGGGTCTCGAACGGGCCCTCCATGACGGTGACGGACTCGCCGACCTCGAAGTCGACGACCGCGGCCTCGCGGGGCTTGCCCGCGCCACCGGCGCCACCGCCGGCGGCACCGCCGGCAGCCGGGGCACCGAGGTCGGCCGGGGCCAGCATCGTGAAGACCTCGTCCAGGCTCAGCGGCACCGGCTGGTGCGCGTTGCCGACGAAGCCGGTCACGCCCGGGGTGTGGCGCACGGCGCCCCACGACTCGTCGGTCAGGTCCATGCGGACGAGGACGTAGCCGGGCATCCGGACGCGGCGGACCAGCTTCTTCTGGCCGTTCTTGATCTCGGTGACCTCTTCCATCGGCACCTCGGCCTGGAAGATGTAGTCCTCCATGTTGAGGGAGGCGATGCGGTTCTCGAGGTTCGCCTTCACGCGGTTCTCGTAGCCGGCGTAGGAGTGGATGACGTACCAGTCACCGAACTGGCTGGCGAGCTTGTCCTTGAACTCCTTGACCGGGTCCACGGGGGCCTCGTCGATGTCGGCCTCGTCGACGGAGGCCTCGTCGGTGCGGCGGCAGCGGCGTCGGTCTCGGTACGGCGGCCTCGTCGGCCACGGTGTCGTCGACCGCGTTGTCGTCGGCCTCAGTGACGGCGTCGGTGTCGACAGCCTCGGTGTCGGGGGTCGCGACGTCCTCGACGGACTGCTCAGTGCCGTCGGCGACCTCGTCGCTCTCGGTGGTCCACTGGTCGGACACGCTGATGACCTACTTCCTTGGAATGTGTCGCCGGGGCTTGCGGTCCCGGGTCGGCGGCGGTGAGCCCCGGCGGGCTAGCCGCCGAAGGCCCACAGGACGAGCTTGGTGAAGCCGAAGTCCAGCGCGGACACGAGGGCCATCATGAACACCACGAACACGATCACGACGATCGTGTAGTTCACCAGCTCCGAGCGGGTCGGCCGGACGACCTTGCGCAGCTCGTCCAGGATCTGGCTGACGAACAGGCTCAGCGACCGGAAGAACCGGGAGACGGGGTTGCCGCGGCGGTCGCCCTTGCGACTGGCGCGACCAGAGTCGCGGGTCTCCGCGCTCACGTCCGTCACGATGTCTCTTCTTTCGCTGGCCTGTTGTTGTTCGTCCTGTATCGCAGGGCAGGAGGGACTCGAACCCCCAACCGCCGGTTTTGGAGACCGGTGCTCTACCAATTGAGCCACTGCCCTACGGAACACGCCAAGGGGTGACATGTCCCGGGAGATCGACCTCGCGCACTGTTTCACACGTACCGCGGGCACGCCGGAAGCATGGCCGAAGTCAACCGATGCAGAAGCATACGTGACGGGAACCCCCGGACGCGAACTCGCCACCACCGCGCCCCGGACGGGTGCGGCGACGGTCGCGGTGCCCGCGCTGCGGACAGCGCGACACGGCATACCACGGTCTCTGCGAGCATGGCAGCGTGACCGAGCAGACCGCACCCGCCAGCCACACGCCCGTCGCCGAGCTCGCCCCGGAGCAGCTCGAAGCCTTCGCGCAGGAGCAGCGCACCGCGTATGCCGCGCTGCGTGAGCAGGGACTGAAGCTCGACCTCACCCGTGGCAAGCCGGCGCCCGCCCAGCTCGACCTGGCGGAGCAGCTGCTGAGCCTCCCCCGCGGCCACGTCGACGCGAGCGGCACGGATGTGCGCAACTACGGCGGGCTGCAGGGCCTGGCCGAGCTCCGCGCGATCTTCGCCGAGCTGCTGCGGGTCGACCCCGCCCAGCTCGTGGCGGCCGGCAACTCGAGCCTGACGCTGATGCACGACTGCCTCGTCGACCTGCTCCTGCACGGCGCGGTCGACTCCCCCCGCCCGTGGTCGCAGGAGCAGAAGGTCACGTTCGTGTGCCCGGTGCCGGGCTACGACCGCCACTTCGCGATGCTCGAGCACTTCGGCATCGACATGGTCACCGTCCCGATGCGCGAGGACGGCCCGGACGCCGAGGCGGTGGCCCGGCTGGTGGCCGACGACCCCAGCATCAAGGGCATGTGGATCGTGCCGACCTACGCCAACCCGGCGGGCTCGGTGACCACCCAGGAGGTCGCCGCCCGGCTCGCCTCGATGGAGACCGCGGCCCCCGACTTCAAGATCTTCTGGGACAACGCCTATGCCTTCCACCACCTGACCGCCGACGAGGCCAAGAGCGCCGACGTCCTCAGCCTCGCCTCCGCCGCCGGCCACCCCCACCGGCCCGTCGTCTTCGCCTCCACGTCGAAGATCACCTGGGCGGGTGCGGGCGTCGCCTTCCTGGCCGCCTCCACCGAGAACATCGCGTGGCACCTCGGCCACCTCGGCAAGCGCTCCATCGGCCCCGACAAGGTCAACCACCTGCGCCACGCCCAGTTCTTCGGCTCGGCCCAGGGCGTCCGCGACCACATGACGCGCCACCGCGAGGTCATCGCCCCGAAGTTCGCGGAGGTGGAGCGCGTCCTCACCGAGCGGCTCGGCGGCCTCGGCATCGCCACCTGGACCAAGCCCAAGGGCGGCTACTTCGTCAGCCTCGACGTGCTCGACGGCACCGCGTCGCGGGTCGTGCAGCTCGCCAAGGAGGCGGGCATCGCCCTGACCCCCGCCGGCTCGTCCTTCCCGTACGGCAAGGACCCCGACGACCGCAACATCCGCCTCGCCCCGACCTTCCCCGTGCTCGAGGAGGTCACCGCGGCCATGGAGGCGGTGGCGACCTGCGTGCTGCTGGCCGCCGCCGAGGCGCTCCAGAAGAACGCCTGAGCGGCCACGCCGGCGCGGCAGAGACCTGCAGGAGCCCCGGCCCGGGTGCCGTTGGTCCCTTTGCGCCCTGACACGACCCGTCACAGACTGAGCGCATGAGCGATCAGCCAGGACGCGAGAGCATCGAAGACGACATCGCCAGCTACAGCGTCGACGACGAAGGGCAGCTGCAGCCCTCCGACACCCTCGACCAGGCCGACGTGGCCGACGAGCTCGACCGCGGCTACTCGCCGCCCGAGAAGCCGCGCGGCGTCGAGGCCTTCGGCACCACCGCCGAGGAGCAGCGCCAGGGTGAGAGCCTGGAGCAGCGCATCCGACAGGAGGAGCCCGACCCCAACTCCGCCTACGGCGCGCCCGACAACGAGAGCGGGCTCGACGACGAGGACGACCGGGTCGGCGGTGACGACCCCGACGCCATCGCCGCCGAGGACGACTTCATCGGCGACGCCGAGGTGGGCGACGAGCGGGCCGGGCGCCTGGTGGCTCCTGACGAGGGCGCCCACGAGGACGTCGACCACGAGATGGTCGGCCGCGACGTCGGCGTGAACGGAGCGGCGGCGTCGGCCGAGGAGGCCGCCATGCACATCATCGAGGAGTAGACGCTCCCCCAGGACTCGCCACTGCACCGCGCCACCGCACGGGAGCAGCTCCCACAGGCACGAGCCGTCCCCTCGGGGAACGGCAAAGCCCCCACACGCGACGGGGCCCGAACCTAGACTCAGCGTCACGGTTCGGGCCCCGTCAGCGTCCGCGCAGGGAGGGGGCGCCCACGTGTACATGACCGACCGGCCGCGACCCGGCGCGCCTGCCGACCCCACGACCGACCCCACGACCGACCCCACGACCGGACCCACCACCACCGGCTCCCGCTCGGCCCCGCGAGCCGCACGCCGCGGCGTGGGCAGCACGGTCGTGCTGCTCGGTCTCGTCAGCCTCCTGACCGACGTCTCGTCGGAGGCGGTCTCGGCCGTGCTGCCCCTGTACCTGACGGCGGTGCTCGGCCTCTCGCCGCTCGCCTACGGGTTCATCGACGGTCTCTACCAGGGCGTGAGCGCCGTCGTGCGGATCCTCGGCGGCTGGCTCTCCGACCGCGCGGACCGCCCCAAGTGGGTGGCCTTCGCCGGCTACGGCCTCTCCGCGGTCACGAAGGTGGCGCTGCTCGCCGCACAGGGACTGGGCGCGGTGACCGCCGTCATCACGGTCGACCGCCTCGGCAAGGGCCTGCGCACGGCACCCCGCGACGCGCTCATCGCCGCGTCGACGCCGCCCGCCACGCTCGGCCGCGCGTTCGGGGTCCACCGCGCGCTCGACACGACCGGCGCCGCGATCGGCCCCCTGCTCGCGTTCGCCATCCTCTGGCTGGTGCCGGGCGACTACACAGCCGTCTTCGTCGCGTCCCTGGCCGCAGCGGTCGTGGGGCTCGCCCTGCTCCTGCTCCTCGTGCCCGACCTGCGCCCCCGCCGCGACTCCGGCGCCCCGGCCGCCGCCCTGACCACGCCGTCGCTGCGGCTGCTGCGCCAGCGCCGGTTCGGCCGGCTGATGCTGGCGGCCGGCCTGCTCGGCCTGCTCACCATCAGCGACGGCTTCCTCTACCTGTCCCTCGCCCGCCGTGACGACCTGGCGGCGACGTGGTTCCCCCTGCTCTTCGTCGGCACGAACGTCGCCTACCTGGCCCTCGCCGTGCCGCTGGGGCGCCTGTCCGACCGGTGGGGCCGGGCGCGGGTGCTCGTCGGCGGCCACCTTCTCCTGGTCGGCGCGTACCTGTGCGCGGCGGGCCCCGTCGGCGGCCTGGGCGCCACCCTGCTGTGCCTGCTCCTCCTCGGCACCTTCTACGCGGCGACCGACGGCGTGCTGGCGGCACTGACGTCGACCCTGGTGCCGCCCGAGGTGCGGGCCAGCGGCATCGCCACGACCCAGACGGTCGTGGCCGCCGCCCGCTTCGCGTCGTCGGTGGGCTTCGGTTCGCTGTGGCTCTGGCTCGGGCGGGGCGCTGCCGTGTATGCCGTGGCCACCGCCCTCGTGGTCGCCGTCCCCTTCGCGTGGTGGCTGCTCCGGGGCGTCGAGCGCGCGACCGTCGACACCGTCCACGACACCACTGAGGCGTCCGCATGAGCCACCGCGCCCGGGTGGCGGCCCTCGTCGCCGTCTGCCTGCTCGCCGTGGGCGGCACGGTCGGCTACCTCGCGCTGGCCAGGGACAGCCAGCGGCAGGCGGTCGCCGCCGCTCCCACCCAGGCGACCGCGGCCGTCGCCACCCTGCAGGACCAGCCCCGCATCGTGTTCCGCAACACGGCGATCGGGCCGGACTACGGGCGCGTGGCCATGGTCGCCCTGTCCGACCCCGGTGGCCGGCGCGCCATCACCGACCTGTCCTGCGACCGGGTCTTCGCCACCTCCACCCGCACCCTCTGCCTCGGCTCCGACCGGGGCGTGGCGACGACCTACACCGCCAAGGTCCTGACGCGCGGCGAGGCTGCCCCGCGCGAGCTGCCGCTGACCGGCACTCCGAGCCGGGCGCGGCTCTCCCGCGACGGCGGCCGGGTCGCCACGACGTCCTTCGTCGCCGGCGACTCCTACACCGCGGCCGGGTTCTCCACCCGCACCGTCATCACGACCCTCACGGGCGGGAGCGCCGACCTCGAGGACTTCGCGCTCGTGCACCGGGGCCGGACGATCCGCCCCGTGGACCGGAACTACTGGGGCGTGACCTTCGCCCCCGGCGGCGACACGTTCTACGTCACCGTCGCCTTCGACAAGGAGAACTGGCTGGCGAAGGGCAGCCTCTCCAGCCGGCGGGTGACCACCATGCACGCCGACGCCGAGTGTCCCTCACTGTCACCCGACGGCACCCGGGTCGCCTACAAGAAGCGCCAGGACCGGCGCGCCGGTGACTGGCGGATCGCCGTGCTGGACCTCGCCACGGGGCGTGAGACCGTGCTGCCGGGCGACCGCAGCATCGACGACCAGGTCGAGTGGCTCGACGACCGGCGGGTCATCTACGGACTCCCGGGCGAGGGAGCGAAGGCCGCCGAGACGAACGTCTGGGCGGTCGCCGCCGACGGCAGCGGCGAGCCCGAGCTGCTCATCGAGAAGGCGTGGTCCCCCGCCGTGGTGCGCTGAGCCGGCTGGCCCGGGGTGACAGACTGCGGGCATGCCGCGTCCGGTGACCGCGCTGCCCAAGGCGCACCTGCACCTGCACTTCACGGGGTCGATGCGCGTGGAGACCGTGCGCGAGCTCGCCGACAAGCACGGCCTGCGGCTGCCCGACTCGCTGCTCGGAGCCTGGCCCCCACGGCTCAGCGCCCGTGACGAGCGCGGCTGGTTCCGCTTCCAGCGGCTCTACGACGCAGCCCGTGCCTGCGTGCGCGACGAGGAGGACATGCGCCGCATCGTGCGCGAGGCCGCCGAGGACGACACCGCAGAAGGCTCCCGCTGGCTCGAGATCCAGGTCGACCCGACCTCGTACGCCCCCTTCGTCGGGGGCATCACCCCGGCGCTGGAGATCGTGCTCGACGAGGCCAGGGCCGCCTCTGCCCGCGGCGGCGCCGAGGTCGCGGTCGTGGTGGCCGCCAGCCGGATCCGCCACCCCCTCGACGCCCGCGTCCTGGCCCGGCTGGCGGCCCAGTACGCCGGCGAGGGACCGGGCACCGTCGTCGGGTTCGGCCTCAGCAACGACGAGCGGCGCGGCGTCACCGAGGAGTTCGCCCATGCCTTCCGGATCGCCCGACGCGCTGGGCTGGCCCTGGTCCCCCACGCGGGCGAGCTGCTCGGCCCGGCCGCCGTGGAGGCCACCCTCGAGTCCCTGTGGCCCGACCGGCTGGGTCACGGCGTGCGCAGCGCCGAGGACCCCCGGGTGCTCGAGATGGTCGCCGAGAGCGGCGTCGCCCTCGAGGTGTGCCCGGGCAGCAACGTCGCCCTCGGCGTCTACACCTCCCCCGAGGAGGTGCCGCTGCGGATGATCGTCGACGCCGGGGTGCCGGTGGCCCTCGGCGCCGACGACCCGCTGCTGTTCGGGTCGCGGCTCGCTGCACAGTACGAGAGCGCCCGCGACGTGCTCGGCTTCGACGACGCGGGACTGGCAGCCCTCGCGCGAGGGTCCCTGGAGGCCAGCCGCGCCCCCGAGGCGGTGCGCAAGGCGGCGCACGCCGACGTCGACACCTGGCTGGCCGCGCCGGCCTGAACCGACCCACTGCATCTGAACCGCTGAGTCCGCCGAGCCGGGGCGGTCTAGCGTGGTGACAGGCGAACCGCACACCGTCAGGAGCACAGCATGGGCCGCATCGTCTCGAACTTCTTCATCTCCCTCGACGGCGTCGTCGAGAGGCCCGACCAGTGGCACTTCCCCTACTTCGACGACGCCATGGGCAAGGTCGTGGGGGCCGGGATGGAGACCACGGGGGCCTTCCTCATGGGCCACACCCTCTACCGCGAGTGGTCGGAGTACTGGCCCGCGCAGGGGCCAGAGGTGCCGTTCTCCGAGTTCATCAACGGGATACCGAAGTACGTCCTGTCCCACCAGGACTTCGAGCCGACGTGGCAGAACACCACCGTCATCACCGGGCCGGACGACGCGACCGTCGCCGACCGGGTGCGGGCCCTCAAGGAGCAGGTGGACGGTGACATCACCATCTCGGGGTCGGCCACCACGGTTCGCTGGCTGATCGCCCAGGGCCTGCTCGACGAGCTCGCCCTGCTGGTGCACCCGATCGCCGTCGCCCAGGGGCAGCGGCTCTTCGAGGGGACCGGCACCGTGCCGATGCGGCTGTTGTCCAGCGACACCCTCCCCACGGGCGTGCTGCACCTGCGCTACGCACCGGAGAACGCCGGCTGACCCTGCCCCCTGGCGCAGTGGCCCTCGACTACAGGCTGTGCCCCACCAGCACCGGCTCGTTGACCAGGGACACCCCGAAGGCCTCCCGCACCCCGTCACGGATCTCCCGCGCGAGGGCGGCGACGTCGGCGGCCTTGGCACCGCCTCGGTTGGTGACGGCCAGGGTGTGCTTGGTCGACAGCGCTGCCGGACCGGGCAGGCCGTAGCCCTTGCCGAACCCCGCCTTGTCGATGAGCCAGGCGGCGCTGGTCTTGACGTTGCCGTCGGGGTCGGCGAAGCGCGGTGGCACCGCCCCGTCGGCACCGAGCCGGTCCGCAGCTCGGGCCTCGAGCGCCGCGAACTCCGGGACGCTGAGGATCGGGTTGGTGAAGAACGACCCGCACGACCAGGTGTCGTGGTCGTCGGCGTCGAGCACCATGCCGCGGTTGCGGCGCTGCTGCAGCACGGCCTCGCGGGCGTCGGCGAGCGGCACCCGGTCGCCGGTCTCGACCCCGAGCTGCCGGGCGAGGTCGGCGTAGCCGACCGGCTGGGACAGGTCACCGGGGATGAGCTGGAAGAGCACGTCGAGGACGACGAAGCGGGAGTGGGACTTGAAGATGGAGTGGCGGTAGGTGAAGGCGCAGTCGAGGTTGCTGAAGGTCCGCACGCGCTGCTCGTGGCGGTCCCACGTGCGCACCGAGGCGATCGTCTGGGCCACCTCCTGGCCGTAGGCGCCGACGTTCTGCACCGGGGTCGCCCCGGTGCAGCCCGGTATGCCGGACAGCGCCTCGATGCCGGACCAGCCCTCCGAGACCGCCCGGGCCACGAGCTCGTCCCAGCTCTCGCCCGCCGCGACGCGCACCATGACGCCGCCGCAGAGGTCGGCCGACTCGACGGTGACCCCGGACGTCGCGATCCGGACGACCGTGCCCGGGAAGCCCTCGTCGGCGACGACGAGGTTCGAGCCGCCCGCGACGACCAGCAGCGGCTCGTCGGCATCATCGACCTCGCGGACGGTGTCGACGAGCTCGTCGGTCGTCTCGGCGGTGACGAGGCGGGCCGCCGGGCCACCCACGCGCATGGTGGTCAGGCCGGACAGCGGGACGTCGTGCTCCTCGCGCATCAGTCGAGCTGCACGACCGCGGTGCAGCGGCCGAGCACCTTCTCGCCCCGGCAGGTGGTCGTGACGTCGACCACCGCCCGACGGGTCTCCTCGTCGACGGACCGCACCACACCGGTCACCTCGACCTCGGACCCGTCGACGGGCACCACGACCGGCTTCGTGAACCGGGTGCCGAACTCGACGACCCGACCACCGTCGCCCGCCCACTGCTCGACGACCGCGCCGGAGGCGCCCATGGTCCACATGCCGTGCGCGATGACGTCGGGGAGGCCCACCTTGGTCGCGAAGGCCTCGTCCTGGTGGATCGGGTTCTGGTCGCCCGAGGCGTTGGCGTAGGCCACGAGGGCGTCGCGGGTGACCGGGATGGTCACCGGTCCGAACGTGTCGCCGGCGCTGGTCTCGCTGAGTGTGCGGGGGGCCATGTTCACTCCCCTCCCCTCACGACGATGGTCGAGGTCGACGTGCACAGCGCCTCGCCGTCGGGGGTGGCGAGCTCGGTGCGGGTGGTCACCATGGAGTGGCCGCCGGCCGCGCGGACGCTGTCGACCGTGAGGGTGCCCAACACGTCGTCGCCGGCCGTGATGGGGCGGTGGTGGACGAACCTCTGCTCGCCGTGCACCACCCGGGAGAAGTCGATGCCCGCCTCCGGGTCCTCGATGAGCTGCCGGTCGCACTGCTGCGCCAGCGTCACCGCGAAGGTGGGAGGCGCGATGACGTCGCGGTAGCCGGCGGCCCGCGCCGCGTCGGTGGAGGTGTGCACGGGGTCGACGGACCCGATCGCCGTGGCGAACGCCGCGATGCTCGCCGCGTCCACGGCATACGGGCCACTGGGCGGGTAGCTGCGCCCCGCGAAGTCAGCGTTGACGGACATGGCGACCACTCTATGGGGCTGGACCGGACCTGTGACAAAGCCGGCCGGCACACGACAAAGCCGCCCGGGACCAGGGGTCCGGGGCGGCTGTCGAAGCTGGGGAGTGCGCTCAGCGGGTCTCGCGGTGCACCGTGTGACGGCCGTCGCGGGGGCAGAACTTCTTCATCTCCAGGCGGTCGGGGTTGTTCCGACGGTTCTTCTTGGTGATGTAGTTGCGCTCCTTGCACTCCGTGCACGCCAGAGTGATCTTGGGGCGGACGTCTGCGCTCTTGCTAGCCACGGGGCAACCTGCTCTCGAAACTTCACTTGACGGTGGGTCTGTCGGGCCGGTCACGCCAGGGACGCGGCGACACAACAGAGTACGCGACCACGGCCGTTTGTCGAAATCACGGCCCTGGATTCACGGCAGTAGCGGGGGCGGGCATCGATCCCGCGACCTCACGATTATGAGTCGTGCGCTCTAACCATCTGAGCTACCCCGCCTCGGGGCGCGGCGCCGGTCAGCGCCTTCCCAGAGCCCCCTGTCGGAATCGAACCGACGACCTTTTCCTTACCATGGAAACGCTCTGCCGACTGAGCTAAGGGGGCCTACTCGCAGCCCGCCCGGAGGCAAGCGCGTGAGTGCGTCGGGAAGACTACACGGCCAGCGGCCCACAACTGAAATCGGGCCGCCGGGCCACCGGAGGCGGGCAGTCGGAGGCCTCGACGCAGCACTTTTGTTTGGTAAGGCTTACCTCACCTACACTCCCCGGCGTGACGCTCTCCCCCACCCGCCCCGCGACACTGCCCGCCGGCTTCGCGACCGGTTTGGCGCACCACGGCGAGCGCTCGGCGCTGGTCACGGAGGACGGCCGGACGCTCACCTACGCGGCGCTGGCGCGCAAGGTCGACGCGGTGGCCGAGCGGCTCGGACCGCAGCGGCGGCTCGTGCTCGTGGCGGCCTCGAACACCGTCGAGACGGTCACGACCTACCTCGCTGCCCTGGCCGGAGGACACGTGGCACTGCTGGCCGGCCACGCCCCGGACCAGCTCGCCACCCTCGTCGAGGCCTACGACCCCGACGTGGTCGCGGGCACTGCGGCCGGCCACGACGGGGACGGCTCGGGGTCGCTCACGGAGCGGCGGCCCGGGTCGGCCCACGACCTGCACCCCGACCTCGCCCTGCTGCTGAGCACGTCGGGCTCGACCGGCTCGCCCAAGCTCGTGCGGCTCTCGCACGCCAACCTGCAGTCCAACGCCGAGGCGATCGCCGCCGCGCTCGACATCCGGGCCACCGACCGTGCCGCCACCACCCTGCCGCTGCACTACTGCTACGGCCTCTCGGTGCTGAACAGCCACCTCCAGCAGGGCGCCTCCCTGCTCGTCACCGGGCTGTCGGTGGTCGACCCGTGCTTCTGGGAGGCCTTCCGCCGGCACGAGGCCACCACGCTCGCCGGGGTGCCGCACACCTTCGAGCTGCTCGAGCGGGTGGGTTTCGAGCGGATGGACCTCCCCTCGCTCCGGTCGGTGACGCAGGCCGGTGGCCGGATGGCGCCCGAGCGGGTCCGCGGGCTCGCCGCCCTGGGCCGCGAGCGGGGTTGGCGGCTGCACGTGATGTACGGCCAGACCGAGGCCACCGCCCGCATGGCCTGCCTGCCTCCGTCGCTCGCGGAGGAGCACCCCGCCAGCATCGGCATCCCCGTCCCGGGCGGGTCCTTCACCCTGCAGCCCGCGGACGGCCTCACCGGACCCGATGAGGGCGAGCTCGTCTACAGCGGACCCAACGTGATGATGGGCTACGCCGGCTCGCCGGCCGACCTGGCCCGCGGCCACGAGGTCGACCGGCTGCAGACCGGCGACCTGGCGCGGCGCACCCCCGAGGGCCTCTACGAGGTGGTCGGCCGCCGCAGCCGCTTCGCCAAGGTCGTGGGCCTGCGGATCGACCTCGAACTCGTGGAGCGGCACCTCGCCGAGCGGGACGTCGAGGCGTTCTGCGCCGACGGCGGCGACGCCCTCGTCGTGCTGTCGCCCTCCCCCCTGGACGGCCGCACCGTCGCCCGCGACCTCGCGCAGCGCTACGGCATCCCCGTGGGCGCGGTGCACGTGCTGGGCAGCACCGAGCCGCCGCGGCTGCCGTCGGGCAAGCCCGACTACCGCGCCATCGCCGGTCTGGCGCCTGACGCCACGCGCAGCCCCGGCATCTGACGCCGCGCCACAGCCAGAGCCGTCGTCGGGGT
The DNA here is from genome assembly GCA_963730585.1 of uncultured Actinomycetota bacterium. Taxonomy (GTDB): domain Bacteria; phylum Actinomycetota; class Actinomycetes; order Actinomycetales; family Dermatophilaceae; genus Pedococcus_A. The sequence goes on from CAVSSL010000002.1 coordinate 15,558, forward strand.
CCGCCACCGTCGACGGGCTGGTCGCCCTCTACGCGGAGCTGCTCGACCGGCCGGACGCCTCACCCGACAGCACCTTCACGAGCCTGGGCGGCGACTCCCTGTCCTACGTCGAGGTGTCGCTGCGCCTGGAGCAGGCCCTCGGCACGCTCCCCACGGGGTGGCACCTCATGCCCGTGCGCGAGCTGGCCACCCGACGTCCCGAGCCCCGCGCCGACGGCCCCACCCGCCCGTGGCACCGGTGGCGCCAGGTCGAGACCGGAGTGGCCCTGCGGGCGCTGGCCGTGCTGCTGATCCTGGCCAACCACACCCACCTCGCCGACGTCCCGGGCGGGGCGCACACCCTGCTCGGGCTGGCCGGCTTCAACTTCGCCCGCTTCCAGCTCACCGGTGCCGACCGGTCCACGCGGGTGCGCGGCATCCTGCGCAGCGCCTCGCGGGTGGCCGTGCCCAGCGCGCTCTGGATCGCCGGGCTGGCAGCGCTCTCCGACGACTACGCGTGGCACAACCCCCTCATGCTGCAGCAGGTGCTCGGCGACCACGCCCAGTGGTCGGACCAGTGGCACTTCTGGTTCATCGAGGTCCTGCTCTACCTCCTCGTGGGGCTGGCCGCCCTCCTCGCCCTGCCGGTCCTCGACCGCACCGAGCGGCGGTGGCCGTTCGGCGTCGCCGTCGCCCTCGTGGGTGCCGGGCTGCTCACCCGGTATGCCGTCGTGGTGCCGGACGCGGGCCCCTACCGGGGCGCCACGGCATACGTGCTCATCTGGCTGTTCGCGCTCGGCTGGGCCGCGCAGCGCGCGTCCTCCACCGCGCAGCGCCTCGTGGTCTCGGGCCTGGCGCTGGCCACCATCCCCGGCTTCTGGGACTCCATGCCGGGACGCGAGGCGACCGTCATCGTCGGCCTGCTGCTGCTCACCTGGGTGCCGGCGGTGCGGCTGCCCGGCTGGGCCGCCCGCCTGGCCGCGCTGGTCGCGAGCGCGTCGCTGTACGTCTACCTGACGCACTTCGCGGTCTACCCGCACCTCATGGCCTACAGCTCTCCGCTGGCCATGGCGGCCTGCGTGCTCGTCGGCGTCGCCTACTGGAAGGCGACCAGCGGCCTGACCGGTCGCCTCGGTCAGCGGAAGGCCGAGACCCCCGTCAGCGCCTGACCGACCACGAGCGTGTGCATCTCGACGGTGCCCTCGTAGGTGAGCACCGACTCGAGGTTGTTCATGTGGCGGATGACCGGGTACTCCAGCGAGATCCCGTTGGCGCCCAGGATCGTTCGCGCCGTGCGGCAGATCTCGAGCGCCTCGCGGATGTTGTTGAGCTTGCCGAGGCTGACCTGCTCGGGGCGCAGCGTGCCGGCGTCCTTGCGGCGGCCGAGGTGGAGCGCGAGGAGCTGCCCCTTGACGAGCTCGAGCGCCATGTCGGCGAGCTTCTGCTGGGTCAGCTGGAAGCCGGCGAGGGGCCGCCCGAACTGCTCGCGCTCGATGGCGTACCGGCGGGCTGCGTCGAGCGAGGACCGCGCCGCACCCAGGGCGCCCCAGACGATGCCGTAGCGCGCCTCGTTCAGGCACGACAGCGGCCCCTTGAGACCGCGCACCTCGGGCAGCACCGCGTCGGCCGGCAGCCGCACACCGTCGAGGACCAGCTCGCTGGTGACCGACGCCCGCAGCGACAGCTTGTGCTTGATGAGCGGCGCGGAGAACCCGGGGGTGTCGGTGGGCACGACGAACCCGCGGATTCCCCCGTGCTCGTCACCGGCCTGGGCCCAGACCACCGCGACGTCGGCGATGGAGCCGTTGGTGATCCACATCTTCCGGCCGTCGAGCACCCAGTCGTCGCCGTCGCGCCGGGCCCGCGTGCGCATCGAGCCCGGGTCGGAGCCGTGGTCGGGCTCGGTCAGGCCGAAGCAGCCGATCGCCTCACCCGCGGCCATGCGCGGCAGCCACTGCTGCTTCTGCTCCTCGCTGCCCCAGCGCCAGATGGCGTACATCGCGAGCGACCCCTGCACCGAGACCAGCGAGCGCACCCCCGAGTCCGAGGCCTCCAGCTCGAGGCAGGCCAGGCCGTACTCCGTGGCGCTCATGCCCGCGCAGCCGTAGCCGGTCAGGTGCATGCCGAGGAGCCCGAGGGAGCCGAACTCCCTTGCCAGCCCCCGGACGTCGTCGACCTCGCCACGCTCGAACCAGTCAGCGACGAAGGGGTCGACGCGTTCGGCGCACAGCTGGCGCACCGAGGCACGGACGGCCTTCTCGTCGTCGGTCAGCAGGTCGTCGATGCCGGCGAGGTCCATCGGGTCGAGCTGCACGCGACCGCCGCTCCCGGCCATCAGCGGACCAGCTCGGCGATGCGGGCGATGGCCAGCTCGTAGCCCTGGGTGCCGCACCCGACGATGACGCCGTCGCAGACCGCGGAGAGGTAGGAGTGGTGCCGGAACGCCTCTCGCGCGTGGACGTTCGAGATGTGCACCTCGATGACAGGCACGGCTACGGCGGCGAGCGCGTCGCGGAGCGCGATGGACGTGTGCGTCAGGGCGCCGGCGTTGATGACGATGCCGGCGGCGCTGGTGCGCACCTCCTGGATGGCGTCGACCAGCACGCCCTCGTGGTTGCTCTGCCGGAAGTCGAGGCCGAGCCCGCGCTCCGCCGCGGCGGAGCGGCAGCGCTTCTCCACGTCGGCGAGCGTCTCGTGGCCGTAGACCTCCGGTTCCCGCTCACCGAGCAGGTTGAGGTTCGGACCGTTGAGGACGACCACCGTCTGCTCCGCCACTCCTGCCACCTCCAGGCACTTGCCGGTATGCCGTGGGCGCGCCTGTGCGACCCGGCCCGGTGCGCCTCAGGGTATGGCACGGTCGCGGCGCAGCGCCGTCGGTCCCGCCACTCGGTGCCCTCTGACGACTAGGACGTGGCTGCTCTCAATCGACCCAGGATGGGTATTGGCCCCGTCCCAATGCCCCGGCGCACCATGGTGGTGAGCGGGGCCTCGACGGTGAGGCCCCACCGGCCGGTGGAGGCGTCGTGAAGGTCACCGCAGTCGAGGCGATCCCCTTCGCGATCCCCTACGCGAAGACCCTGCGCTTCGCCAGCGGCGAGGTCAGCACCGCCGAGCACGTGCTCGTGCGCGTGCACACCGACGAAGGGGTGGTCGGCACCGCCGAGGCACCCCCGCGGCCGTTCACCTACGGCGAGACCCAGCAGTCGATCGTCGCGGTGGTCGAGCGCCTCTTCGCGCCGGCCGTCGTGGGCAGGTCGGTGCTCGAGCGAGAGGCGATCCACGCCCAGCTCGACCGCACGGTGGGCAACCCCACTGCCAAGGCGGCGCTCGACATGGCCCTCTGGGACGCCCTCGGCCGCAGCCTCGGCATCTCGGTCAGCGAGCTGCTCGGCGGGTGGGCCGACCGGATGCGCGTCAGCCACATGCTCGGCTTCGACACCCCGGGCGCGATGGTCGAGGAGGCCCAGCGCATCCGCGAGACCTACGGCATCACGACGTTCAAGGTGAAGGTGGGACGCCGCCCCTTCACCCTCGACGTCGACGTGGTCCGCGCCCTGCGGGAGGCGTTCGGCGACACCGTCGAGCTCTACATCGACGGCAACCGTGGCTGGACGGCCTCGGAGTCGGCCCGGGCGCTGCGGTCCATGCGGGACCTCGACCTGACCCTGGCCGAGGAGCTGTGTCCCGCCGACGACGTCCTCGGCCGTCGCTGGCTGGTCCGCCAGACCGACATCCCGTTCGTCGCCGACGAGAGCGCGTCGCGACCCGGCGAGGTGACCCGCGAGCTGCTCGACGGCTCCGCCACCGCCATCAGCATCAAGACGGCCCGCACCGGCTTCACCGGCTCGCAGCGGGTGCTGCACCTGTGCGAGGGCCTCGGCGTCGAGGTCGTGATGGGCAACCAGATCGACGGGCAGATCGGCACCGCCTGCAGCGTCGCGTTCGGCGCCGCCCACCGCCACACCTCCGCGCGCGCCGGAGAGCTCTCGAACTTCCTCGACATGAGCGACGACCTGCTCACCGAACCGCTGCACATCACCGACGGCACCCTCGCGGTGCGCCCCGGGCCCGGCCTGGGGCTGGAGATCGACGAGCAGAAGCTCGCCCACTACCGACAGGACCGCTGACCACCGGCGGTTCCCAGGGCAACAGACGAACACCAAGGGCAACGACGCCCGGACCTATCAAGGAGCAGACATGACCACCCACCTCACCGAGCAGGAAGCTCGCGCCGCCGAGTCCGGCGCCAAGGCCACCGAGCGGTTCCAGGAGAAGGCGCGCGCTGCGGCCGCAGGCACCAGCCAGGAGCGGGTCAGCACGCTGGCCACGGAGGTGCTCACCGCCGTCCACGACGTCATCCGCCGCCACCGGGTGACCTACGAGGAGTACGACGCCCTCAAGGCGTGGCTCATCGCCGTCGGCCAGGACGGCGAGTGGCCGCTGTTCCTCGACGTCTGGGTCGAGCACGTCGTCGAGGAGGTCGCCAACGACCACCGCGAGGGCAGCAAGGGCAGCATCGAGGGCCCCTACTACGTGCCGGACGCCCCGCAGCTCCCGGCCACCGCGACCCTGCCCATGCGCGACGACGAGCCCGGCACCCGGCTGCTGTTCCAGGGCCAGGTGCGCAGCACCACCGGCCAGGCGCTGCCGGGCGCGCACGTCGAGATCTGGCACGCCGACGACCTCGGCTTCTACAGCCAGTACGCCCCTGCCCTGCCGGAGTGGAACCTGCGCGGCACGGTGGTGGCCGACGAGGAGGGCCGCTTCGCCGTCACGACGGTGCAGCCCGCGCCCTACCAGATCCCGACCGACGGCTCGTGCGGCAGGCTCATCGCTGCAGCGGGCTGGCACGCCTGGCGCCCCGCGCACCTGCACCTCAAGGTGTCGGCCCCCGGCCACCAGCTCGTCACCACGCAGCTGTACTTCCAGGGCGACGAGCACGTCGCCGACGACATCGCCTCGGCCGTCAAGCCCGAGCTCATCCTCGCGCCCGCTCCGCGCGCCGAGGGCGAGGGCAACGAGGTGACCTACGACTTCGTGCTCGACCCGGCCTGAGGCGAACGACAAGCCCCGTAGGAGACTGACCCCATGCTGTTCGCCGTGAGGATGGATGTGACCCTGCCTGCCGACCTCGACCCCGAGGTGCGGGCCGACACGCTGGCGCGCGAGAAGGCCTACTCGCAGGAGCTCCAGCGCGCCGGCGAGTGGGTGCACATCTGGCGCTGCGTGGGGCAGTACTCCAACCTCAGCATCTTCGACGTGCGCGACAACGAGCGGCTGCACGAGATCCTCTGGAACCTCCCGCTGTTCGCGCACATGGAGATCGACGTGACACCACTGGCCCAGCATCCCTCCGACATCGCGACGGTGATGGCATGAGCCCCTCGGACCGCGCGACCGACGTCGTCGTCTGCGAGCCGCTGCGCACCCCCGTCGGCGCGTTCAACGGGGTCCTCAAGGGGTTCAGCGCCGCCGACCTCGGCACCATCGCGCTGAAGGCGCTGGTCGAGCGCACCGGCCTGGGCGAGGGCGACGTCGACGACGTCATCCTCGGCAACTGCAACCCCAACGGCGAGGCACCTGCCATCGGCCGAGTGGTCGCGCTCAACGCCGGCCTCGGCACCGGGGTGCCGGGCCTGCAGGTGGACCGCCGCTGCGGCTCCGGCCTGCAGGCCGTGCTGTATGCCGCCATGCAGGTGGGCAGCGGCGCCTCCCGCCTCGTGGTGGCCGGCGGCACGGAGTCGATGAGCCAGGTCGAGCACTACGCCCTGCTGCGCCAGGGCGTGCGCGGCGACGGCGTCGAGCTCGCCGACCGCCTCGCCCGTGCGCGCGTCACCGCCGGCGGCGACCTGCACCCGGTGCCCGGCGGCATGATCGAGACGGCGGAGAACCTGCGCCGCGACTACGGCATCAGCCGGCAGGAGCAGGACGAGTACGCCCTGCGCTCGCAGCAGAACACGGCGGCCGCCGTCGACGGCGGGCTGTTCAAGGACGAGATCGTGCCGGTGACGGTGCCGGGTCGCCGCGGCAAGGACCCCGTCGTCGTCGACCGGGACGAGCACCCGCGACCGGAGACAACCCTCGAGGGGCTGGCCGCGCTGCGCCCCATCATGGGGAAAGCCGACCCCGAGGCCACCGTCACCGCCGGCAACTCCAGCGGGCAGAACGACGCCGCCGCGCTCTGCGTCGTCACCACCCGCGAGGAGGCCGAGCGGCGGGGGCTGCGACCGCTGCTGGCCCTGCGCTCGTGGGCCGTCGCCGGCGTCGGCCCCGAGGTGATGGGCATCGGCCCGGTGCCTGCGACGGCCGCCGCGCTCGAGCGGGCTGGGCTCACCCTCGCCGACATGGACCTCATCGAGCTCAACGAGGCCTTCGCCGCCCAGGTGCTCGCCGTGCTGCGCGAGTGGAAGCTCGGCGAGGACGACTGGAAACGCCTGAACGTCAACGGTTCCGGCATCTCCCTGGGCCACCCGGTCGGGGCGACCGGGGCACGCATCCTGGCCACCATGGCGCACGAGATGCGGCGCCGCGGCAGCCGCTACGGGCTGGAGACGATGTGCATCGGCGGCGGCCAGGGCCTGGCCGCGGTGTTCGAGGCGGTCGCGTGAGCGTCGCGGTGCACCACGTCGTCGAGGCGTCCCCCGACCTGCCGGAGGACGCCCCGGTCGTCGTGCTGTCGAACTCGCTGGGCACGACCCACGCCATGTGGGACCCGCAGGTGCCGGCTCTGGCCGAGCGCTTCCGGGTGGTCCGCTACGACACCAGGGGACATGGGTCCTCCCCCGTGCCGCAGGGTCCCTACTCGATCGACGACCTCGCCGACGACCTGCTCGCCCTGCTCGACCGGCTGGGCGTGGAGAAGGCCCACGTGGTGGGTCTGTCGCTGGGCGGCATGACGGCGATGCGCCTCGCGGCCCGCAACCCCGAGCGGGTCGACCGCCTCGTGGTGCTGTGCACGTCGGCCCTGCTCGGCCCGGCCCAGGGCTGGCTCGACCGCGCAGCGACGGTCCGGGCACACGGGACCAGCGCGGTCGCGGAGCCGGTCGTGGAGCGCTGGTACACCGCCGCCCATGCGCAGGCGCACCCGGAGCAGGTCGCCGCCGCGCGCGCGATGGTCGCTGCGCAGTCCGCCGAGGGTTACGCCTCCTGCTGCGAGGCCATCGCAACGATGGACTTGACCGCCGACCTCGCTGACATCACCGCACCGACGTTGGCGGTCGCCGGGGCCGACGACGCGGCCACACCGCCGGACCACCTCGAGCGGATCGCCGAGTCGGTGAAGGACGGGCGGCTGCTCGTCGTGCCACAGGCCGCACACATCGCCAGCCAGGAGCAGCCGGACGTGGTCACGCGGGCGGTGCTGGAGCACCTGACGGCTCGCTGAACGCCTCGCCGGTGCCCCGGAGGAGGCGCTCGGCCCGCTCCAGGATCCGCGCGATCTGCGGCGAGTCGTCGCGAGCCCGCTTGGCCACGGCCAGCTCGATGGTCACCTGCTCGCCCTCGAGGGGCCGGTAGACGGCGCCCGTGATGCGCAGGTGCTGCACCGACGCCGGCACGAGCGCGACCCCGGAACCGGCCGCCACGAACGACACCAGCGTCGAGGTCTCGGAGACCTCCTGGCGCACGTCGGGCTCGAAGCCGGCTGCCAGGCAGGCGTCGAACACCGCGTCGAAGGTGACCGACCGGTGCTGGGAGGGGTACGTGATGAACGGCTCCGCCCGCAGGCCCACCAGCGGAACGGCGTCGTGGGTGGCCAACGGGTGCGACTCGGGCAGCACGGCCACCAGAGGCTCGCGGCGCAGCACCTTCAGGCGCAGGTCCGGGTCGCGGACCGGCGGTCGCAGGAAGGCCAGGTCGAGCGCTCCGGCGTGCAGCGCCGCGACCTGGTCGGGCGTCAACATCTCGCCGTGCAGGTCGAGCTCCACGAGCGGGAAGTCCAGCCGCAGCACCCGGGCCAGTCGCGGCATCAGCTCGTAGGTGGTCGAGCCGACGAACCCCAGGGACACCCGGCCCACCTCCCCGGCCGCCACCCGGGTCGCCTCGCGCCCCGCGTCGTCGACCGCGGTCACGATGGCGCGGGCCCGCTCGAGGTAGCGCTCCCCGGCCGGGGTCAGCTCGACCCGCCGGGTGCTGCGGATGAGCAGCTGCACGCCGAGCTCGGCCTCGAGCTGCTTGATCTGCTGCGACAGGGGCGGCTGCGCGATGTGCAGCCGCTCAGCGGCACGACCGAAGTGGCACTCCTCGGCGACGGCGATGAAGTACCTGATGTGCCGCAGCTCCATCAGGGAGCTCTAGCGGCCGTCGTCGTGCGGGTGCCGCAGGACCTCGGCGTCCCGGACCGCCTCAGCGCTCTCGACGTACGTGTGGCCCGAGGCCGCGTCCTGGGCCACGGCCATCACCCAGCTGTGCGGCTGCGGCGGCAGCCCACGAGCCGCCAGCGAGCGCTCGAGGTCGGCCACCACCTCCGGCACCGGCCGGCCGTTGCTGCGCTCGGCGAGCTCCTCGATGACGACCTGCATGATGGCGCGGTGGCGCTCCCGCTCGTCGTGACCGGCTTCGAAGGGCTCCTCCGTCATGACCCCATCCTCCTTGACGTCGTTCTCGACTCGATGGCTTCAATGATGCTCGGTCGCAGCTCCTCCGCGCTGATGACCGCGTCGACCGAGCCAACCGACACCGCGCGGTGGATGCTGTGGACGCTGTCGAACTCGGACGCCACCTTCCCCAGCATCTCGGCCCGGACCGCGGTGCGCACCTCCGCGAGCTCGGTGACCACCTGGGCTCGCCGGGTGCCGGTGGCCTCCGCCAGCTCGGCCTCGAGCGCGGTGACCCGGGGGTCGGCTGCCGTGCGGGCGTCCACGTCGCGGGAGAACACCACGGCCGCCGCCGGGGCGCCACCGATCACCGACGCGAAGGATCCCTCGACCGCGAGCACGGTCATCTGGGGGTTCAGCGCCTTGGAGAAGACCACGAACGCGCCGCCGTGGTAGCGGGAGACCACGACGAAGACGATCGGGCCCTCGAAGTTCACGATGGCCCGGCCGATCTCGGCGCCGTACTCGAGCTGGAGGTTGCGCATCGAGTCCGGGGAGCCGTCGAAGCCCGAGAGGTTCGCGAGCACCACCAGCGGGCGGTTGCCGCTCGCGGCGTTGATCGCCCGGGCAGCCTTCTTCGACGACCGCGGGAACAGCGTCCCCGAGGTGTAGGTGTCCGGGCCGTCGGTGGGCGGGAAGCCGCGGCGCGGCACGGACTTGGACTCGATGCCGAGGAGGCACACGGCATACCCACCGATGTGGGCGTCCTGGACGACCGCGGTCTCGGCGTCCGCCATCCCGGCCCAGCGCTCCAGCGTCGGGTGGTCCTGGTCGGAGACCGCACGCATGAGCGTGCGGATGTCGAAGGCCTTCTTGCGGTCGGGGTTGGTGGCCGTGGAGAAGATGTCGCCGACCGTCGTGAAGCCGCTGTCGGGCATCTCGTGCGGGAACACCGTGACGTCACGGTCGACCGGGTCGGTCGTGGCCACCCGGCGCGGACCGCTCTCGCCCGGGTGGGCGTAGGTGTGGTCGTAGTGCGCCATGAGCACGTCGCGGGCGCCGGCGAGGTCCGGCGCCCAGTACTGCGCCTGCCCGTTGGGACCCATCACGCGGTCGTAGCCGCCGATGCCGAAGTTGTCCTCGGCCGAGACGCCGCCGGAGAAGTCGAGCGACTGCTTGCCGGTGAGGACCATCGCCGAGTCGGGCGTCATGACGAGGATGCCCTTGGTGTGCATGAGCATCGTCGCCTCGGCGTTCCAGTACGGCTGGGCGCCGACGTTGATGCCCGCGACGACGATGTTGATCTCACCGCCGGCCTGGGTGAACTCGATGATGCGCTTCAGGGCCCGGGCGACCCAGTCCATGTTCTCGGTGCCCGAGTCCATCGAGATGCGGGCGCCGGCGGAGAGGGCGAACCACTCGAGCGGCACGCCCATCTGCTCGGCGAGGTCGATCGCCGCGATGACCCGCGAGCACTCGGCCTCGGAGACGGCACCGAGCGCCTTGAGGGGGTCGCCGGCCAGCAGCACCCGGGTCACGCCCTCGGGGTGCAGCGGGGTCGGCGTCGTGACGACGCCGGCGATGATGCCGGCCTTGTTGAGCCCGTAGGGGCGGTCGACCGGCACGAGCGCGCCGGTGTCGTCGAGGTCGTACTCCGTGGCGGTGCCGCCCTGGCCGGCGACCAGCGAGACGAGCTCGTAGGGGTAGACCACTCCGCGGCGGCGGGCGCGGACGACCTTCTGGGCGTACTCGTCCAGCGGCTTGAGCCGCTCGGTCGGCGGCTCCTCGATCGAGGTGACCACACCCGAGCCCGGCTGGTAGGAGAACCGGCCCGCGATCGGGTGCACGCTGCCGTCCGGCCCGGCGACCCGGCCGGTGACCAGCACCTCCTCGATGCCGGCGCCGAGCGTGAGGGGGGCGATCTTCGACTGCAGCGCCGTGAGCTGGTCGATGTCGGCGTCGATGACCGGCCAGATCTCGACCCACACGTGGTTCATGTCGAGGCGGGAGCCCGAGGCGCCGCGGGCACTGCGGGCGCGGCGGATCGCCTCGAGGCAGTTGGCGATGGCGCGCTCGGCGTGCGGCAGGGCCGTGACCGTGCCGTCCTCGTCACGCACCACGGCGAGCTGGCGCACCTGGGAGAGCGCCACGAGGCGCTGGTCGGAGTCGTTGCCCCTGGCGACGCAGTGGTAGAGCAGGACGTCCTCGGGGGCGTCGAGCCGCGTGACGTCGAAGTCGCGCAGGCGCCACAGGTTGAGCCGGCGGCCGACCATGGGGTGCACGCCGCGCACCAGGGTGTCCTCGACCAGCCCGTCGGAGGTGGGCCGGAACGTGTAGTAGCCGACCTCGCGAGCGCCACCGGGGCACACGGCCACGGCGACGCGGCGCAGCTGCTGGGTGAAGTCGAGCTTCTCCAGCATGGCGGCGAGCTGGGCCGAGGCGTCCTCGGGCGTCTCGGGCACGTCGGGCCACGACAGGTAGAGGTCGACGACGGCCTCGCGCCCGATCGGCCGGGCGGCCACCTCGCCGGTCACGTCGCGCACCAGCGACGTGCCCTCGGCCAGCTCGGAGACGAGCCCGACGGTGGTCACGACGTGGGTCTGCCGGCCGTCGAGGGTGTAGTCGGCCACCGCGAAGGGGCGGCCCTCCTCCTCGCTGGCGGCACTCAGGCCGTGCAGGTCGTGGTCGCGGTAGTGCCGCTTGATGAGCACCTCGAGCATCGGCTCGCGCTTCGGGACGCCCTGCTCGAGCCGCTCGGCCAGGAAGCGCACGATCTGCTCGGGGATGGCGGCGAGCCGGTCGATCCGCGCGGCGCGGTCCGGGGCGTCGGGGTCCTCCGCCAGCTCGGCGACCTCGGCGCGGACGCCGGCGAGGACGCTGGCGCGCTCCTCGTCGACCAGCGGCTGGTCGAACCACCGGAAGCGGACGCTGCGGGCGAGGTCGCCGACCACCGGGAAGCGCAGCTGCGTGGCGACGACGAGCCGGTCGAGCACCTCACGCGCCGCGTGGTCGAGCGGGGCCTGCGGCGTCGGCTCCTGCAGCCACCGCTGGAGCAGCACCGTCGCGAGGTGCACGTCGGGGGTGCTGCGCTGCTGGGCCAGGAAGATGCGGAAGACCGCCCCCTCCAGCTCGGGCGTGCGGTCGAGCTCGGTGACGCCGTAGTGCTCGAGGACGCGGGCGAGCTTGCCGCGGAACGTCTCCGGCAGGCCGCCGCGCTCGACGTCGAGGCTCTGCAGGTAGGTGTGGAAGTGCTCCCTGGGGCTGTGCACCCGGTGCTCGGTGTGCAGGTCCTCGTCGGCCGGCCGGTTGCGGCTCAGCTCGGCGAAGTCGGCGAACACGCCCAGGGCGGCGACCTCCGCGCCGACGGGCGGCTGCCCCTCGCGGGTCAGCTCGTCGCGGGCCGCGAGGTAGTCCTGCAGGGTTCGGCCCTCGTCGCGCGGGTCGATGTCGTAGCCGAGCATCATGGCGCACAGGTCGGCGCGCTTGCGGGTGGCCCGCTCGGCGGCGCTCGCCTCCGCGGCCGGCACGTCGTCGAGGTCGAGGTCGACCGCTTCCCCGCCGGTCTGCTCGGCCACCTCGTCGGCGTCACCGACGGGCTCCAGCCGCAGCAGCGGGGCGCCGGTCTCGACCTGGCTGCCCGAGGAGACGAGCAGCTCACGCACCCGCGCCTGGAACGGCGCCGGCACCACGGTCTCCATCTTCATGGACTCGAGCACGAGCACCGGCGCGCCGGCGGCCACCTCGTCGCCGACCGCGACCGGCGTCGCCACGACGAGCGCGGGTGCGGGCGAGCGCAGGACGCCGCCCTCGTCACGGCTCACGCGGTGGGTGACCCCGTCGACCTCGACCAGCTGCACCGGCCCGTGGTTGGCGGTGATGAGCCGGTGGGTGCGGCCCCGCACGGTGAGGCGGCTGGCGTAGCCGTCGATGCGGTCGAGGTCGGCGTCCACGACCCGCTCGTCGGCACCGGTGCCGATGGCGACGCGGAAGCGGTGGGGGCCCGTGCGGGCCACGGTGACCTTGTATGCCGTGCCGCGCAGCTTGAGGTCGATGGCGCGGCCCACCTGGTGCTGCACCTGGGGGCGCCCACCGTGCGCGGTCTCGAGCAGGCGGGTGCGCTCGACGGCCTCCGCCTCCTCGTAGCCCTCGATGCCCGCGGCCACGAGCGCGATGCCCGAGTGCCGGTGCGAGACGAGGCGGCCCTCGCCCCGGACCCGGTCGATCCAGCCGGTGTCGGCGCTGCCGTCGACCACCTCGGGCTGGTCGAGCAGGTCGAGGATGAAGCTCTTGTTGGTGGCGCCTCCCTCGATCACCACGGTGGTCTCGGCCATGGCGCGGCGCAGGCGGGCGAGCGCCTCGTCGCGGGTGCGGCCGTAGGCGATGATCTTGGCGATCATCGAGTCGAAGTCGGCCGGGATGGAGTCGCCCTCGCCCACACCGGTGTCGACCCGGATGCCGGGGCCGGCGGGCAGGTTCAGCAGCGTGATGCGGCCCGGCGAGGGGGCGAAGTCGCGGTCGGGGTCCTCGGCGTTGAGGCGCGCCTCGACCGCGTGCCCGCTCTCCTGCGGGCGCTCCCCCTCGAGGCGGCCGCCCGCGGCGACGTGGATCTGCGCCTTGACGAGGTCCATGTCGGTGGTGACCTCGGTGATGGGGTGCTCCACCTGGAGGCGGGTGTTGACCTCGAGGAAGGCGAAGAAGCGGTCCCCCGGGTGGTAGAGGAACTCGACCGTGCCGGCGCCGGCGTACCCCACCGCCACGGCGAGGCGCTCGGCACTGGCCTTGAGCTCGGCGACCTGGTCGGCGTCGAGCACGGGCGAGGCCGACTCCTCGATGACCTTCTGGTTGCGCCGCTGCACCGAGCAGTCGCGGACGCCGACCGCCCACGCGGTGCCCTGGCCGTCGGCGATGACCTGCACCTCCACGTGGCGCGCGCCGGTCACGAGCTTCTCGAGGAAGACGACGCCGGAGCCGAAGGCGCGCTCGGCCTCGTCACGGGTGCGGTGGTAGGCGTCGGCGAGGTCGGCGTCGGAGGTGACCTTGCGGATGCCGCGTCCACCGCCGCCCGCGGTCGCCTTCAGCATGAGCGGGTAGCCGATGCGGGCCGCTGCCTCGGTGGCGTCCTCGAGGGTGTCGACACCACCGCGGCTCCACGGGGCGACGGGGACCCCGACCTCCTCGGCGATGAGCTTGGAGCCGATCTTGTCGCCGAGCCTGCGCATGGCCTCGGCGCTCGGGCCGATGAACGTCACCCCGATGCGGGCACACAGCTCGGCGAAGGCCGGGTCCTCGGCCACGAAGCCCCAGCCGACCCAGACCGCGTCGGCACCGGTCTCGACGAGGGCTCGCTCGAGCACCGCGTGGTTGATGTAGGGCCGTTCGCTGGCTGGGCCGAGGCTGTGGGAGCGGTCGGCCTCCCGCACGAACATCGCCTTGCGCTCGCCCTCGGTGTAGAGGGCGACCGTCTCGATGCGCTCGTCGGCCGACCGCTCGGCGTTGAGGTCGCGCACCGCGTGGATGAGCCGCATCGCGGCCTCGCCCCGGTTGACGATGGCAATGCGACGGAACATGGACGGCGCCCTCCACGGATCGGCTCGGCTGTGACGTCAGGCACAGCTCCTCAGGCCGAGCCTGTCACGGGTTCCGGGTGACTCGCGAGTAATGCGGCTGCCGGGCACGGTGGCCGGCGGAGCAGGCGCACCGATCTCACGTCGGGTGGCCCGGCAGCTCCTCCGACTCCTCGGCCGCGTCCAGGCTCGTCACGAGCTCTCCCGTCACCAGGTCCGACATGACGTGGCGCCGGTCCACGTACGCGTCGACGACGGCCAGGAGCATGGCCGTCACGGGGATCGCGAGCAGGGCACCCCCGACTCCGAAGAGCGCCGTCCCCAGCATCACCGAGCCGAACGCCACGGCGGGGTGCAGGTTCACGGCGCGGGCGCTGATCCTCGGCTCGAGCGTGAGGTTCTCGACCTGCTGGTAGAGGACACCCCATGCCAGCGCCGCGATGCCGGTCCAGGGCTGGGGGCTCGCCAGACCCACCAGCACGGGGAGCACGATCGAGATGTAGGTGCCGATGGTGGGGACGAACTGGGCGACCAGCCCGGTCCACAGGCCGAGGGCGAGCCACGAGGGCAGGCCGATGATGAGGAACACCACCGCCGACGTGGTGCCGTTGATCACCGCGAGCACCAGCCGTGCGGAGACGTAGCCAGCCGTCTTGGTCATCGACAGGTCCCACACGCTGAGGAAGAGCCGCTGGGGTCGCGGAGGCATCGGGGCGGCCAGCCACGACCGCAGGCGCGGCCCGTCTGCGGACAGGTAGAAGCCCAGCAGGAGGATGGCGAAGAAGCCGAAGACGCCGGTCGCGACCGAGCCCAGCACGGTCCAGATCCCACCGAGCACCTGCTGGGCGTAGTTGGCGGCGTCCTCGGGGGTGAGCCGGATCGAGGACAGCAGGTCCGACGAGCTGTAGTCGGTGCCCAGGCGGCGGTTCACCCAGCCCAGCACCGACTCGATCGTGCCGGGCAGGCTGCGCAGCAGGTTGGCCGCCTGCTCGACGGCCAGGCTGCCGAAGGCGACCAGGAACCCCAGCGACGCCAGCCCCCCAGCAGCCATGACGAGCGCCGTCGCGGCACCACGCGGCATACGGGTCGACAGGCGGCTCACCACGGGCTCCATGGCGAGGGAGAGGAACCAGGCCATCACCACGGTGAAGAGCACCGAGCCCCCGTCGGCGAGCACGAAGCGCAGGAGCAGCAGCAGGGCGACCAGCGCTGCCAGCGTCAGCCCGACCCGCCACACGTTGGACGGCACCAGCAGCACCCGGACCGTGTGCACAGGCGCACCGAGCCCGGCCCTCGGGTCAGGACGAAGACCACCCGCCATGGGCACCTCCGGCATCAGCACCTGTCTCGAGTGTGGCAGGGCGACGGGCACCACGCGGGGCCTCACCGCATCTGGCCGCTTCCACCGGTCCGCGCGCGCCCCGCACCGCTGCGGTTCCAGGCCTGCCGTTTATACCCCTAGGGGTATGCTGTGAGCATGACTGCCGTGTTCCGCACCTGGCCGCGCCGCCGCTGGGTTGCCGCCCTGCTGGCCCTCCCGTTCACGGTGGCGGCCTTCATCGGGGCGGCCGGCGTGCCGGTCGGCACGGCAGGGCAGGGCTGGCTGGCGATGGTGCTGCTGGCCGCCACCCTCGGCGCCCTCACCCTGGCGAGCTACGTGCCGCAGCGCGGCGTGCGCCCCGACGTGGGTTGCAGCCCCTGCGCGGCGGTCTCAGGGCTGACCCTCGTCGGGGCCGCCATCCTCCTCGACGGCAACGGCGGCGACGTCAGCGGCCCACTCCTGGCCGTCGCGGCCACGGCCTTCGGTCTGGTGCAGAGGGTGCGGCAGCAGCCCACCTGCGCCACCGGGTAGCCGCTAGGACTCACCTGCTTCACCCAACGCTCCGAGCACGGCGAAGGCCCCCACCGAAGCGTCTCGGTCGGGGCCTTCGTGCACAGTGGTGGCAGGTGAAGGATTCGAACCTTCGAAGCTTTCGCGACGGATTTACAGTCCGCTCCCATTGGCCGCTCGGGCAACCTGCCTGGTGCGCATGGAAGGATAGCAAGCACGGCCGCGAATGCGAATTCGCCCCACCAGCCACACCCGAGAGGACCCAGAGCCCATGGCAGACAGCTCGTTCGACATCGTCAGCAAGGTGGACAAGCAGGAGGTGTCCAACGCCCTGAACCAGGCCGCCAAGGAGGTCGCCCAGCGCTACGACTTCAAGGGCGTCGGGGCCTCGATCGAGTGGAGCGGTGACAACGTCCTCATCAAGGCCAACTCCCCCGAGCGCGTGCTGGCCGTCCTCGACGTCTTCGAGACCAAGCTGGTGCACCGCAAGGTCTCCCTGAAGTCCCTCGACTTCGGCGAGAAGGAGCCCAAGGCCTCCGGCAAGGAGTACCGCCTCGAGGGGTCGCTCAAGGACGGCATCTCCCAGGAGAACGCCAAGAAGATCTCCAAGATCATCCGTGACGAGGCACCCAAGACGGTCAAGGCGCGCATCGAGGGCGACGAGCTGCGGGTCACCTCCAAGTCGCGCGACGACCTGCAGGCCGTGCAGGCGCTGCTCAAGGGCAAGGACCTCGACGTCGCCCTCCAGTTCACCAACTACCGCTGACCCGACCACCCCGCAGACGTATGCCGTGCGGCCCGCTGCCGCACGGCATACGTTGGGACCGCACGCGGTTCCCCGACAGCGACAGGAGTGTTCGGATGTCTGAGCAGCCCCAGGAGGAGCAGGTGCCCGGCGGCGGCCTGTCCGGCAACGAGGACGGCGCCTCCAGCGACGGCGACAGCGGTCCCAGCGGCGCCGGCGGCCAGGGCGGGGCTCCCGCCGAGGGCGAGGCCCGCGAGGACGAGGCCCAGCCCGGCTGACGGACGCACGAGAGCGACACCGGGACGACCCACGCCGGGCCTCCCCGAAGACCACGAACCCCGCGGCACAACCGGGCCGCGGGGTTCGTTGTCCCTGATGGGCGCGGCCGGCCGCCGGGGCCGGCCCCCGCTCCCGTGGAGGACGCCATGGACCCGAGCCAGCGCACACGACAGACGAGGCACCTGACCCTGCGGGACCACGTGCCCGGCTGGAACCTCGCCGGCAACGAGCCCGGCGCGTCCTGCGACGGCGACAGCGGGCCGCAGGGCGCCCACGTCGACCCGAAGCCGGGGAACCATCCCGAGCTCGGGCCGCTGCCCGTCAGCCGAACAACGCCCGCGAGCGAAGCGCCTCCCGCAGCTCCGAGTCCGCGTCGACGACCGAGCGCCGCACCGCCGGCGTGAGCGCGTCGCCCGCCAGCGTCGCCGCACTGGCGTCGGCCGTGGCCTGCTCGACCACCCGGGAGGGGTAGGCCAGCGTGGCCACCCGGCCGAGGGCGTCGGCGCCGACCCACTGCGCCATGGCCGGCACGTCGGCGAAGTACCGCGGCACGTAGCCGCGCAGGGTCTCGAGGTCGTCGCCCGACCAGAAGCCGGCGGCGAGCGCGTTGAGCTCGTAGTTGGAGCGGTCCCGGTTCGCGGTCAGCTGCTCCCACGCCCAGGCCTTGGCCTCCTCGCCCGGCAGCGCGGCCCGTGCCGCGAGCTCGCCGAGACGCCCCGTGAGCGTGTCGTCGTCGCGGCGGACCTGCTCGACGAACTCGCGCTCGACCAGGCCCTGCCCGGCCATGTTGCGCACGACCAGCCAGCGGAAGTCCGAGTCGCCCTCGAGGCCGGCGGGCAGGCCCGACCGCTCGGCCCACGGCCGCAGCCGCGCCTCGTCGGCGGAGCTGCGGGCCAGCAGCCGGGCACCGAGCAGGGCCCGGGTCGAGCCCGGCTCGCTGGCCTCGAGCAGCTCGGCCGCCGCCTGCGCGACGACCGACCGGGCGCCGGCCTGCTCCTCCGGGGGCAGGAACGACGGCACCAGTCGGCCGAGCACGACGTTGGCGACCCGGTTCAGCACCGACTCGTTGTCCTCCCGCGGCCACGCCCGGCCGAACGTCTCGACCACCAGCCGCGGGTCCACGGTGCCCAGGCACACGCCGTCGACGAGCGCGGCCCACACCACCGCCCGGGCCTGCGGGTCGGGCAGGCCCGCCAGGCCCTGCGGCACGGCTGCGACGGTGGCCGGGTCCAGCGCCACCGTCGCCCAGGTCAGGTCGGAGGCGTTGGGCACCACGATCTCCGCCCGCGAGGCCTCCCGCAGGGCGGGCACGTCGGTGCGAGGGCCCGCCAGGGTCGCGTCGACCCGGAACACCTCGGCGCCGTCGGTGAACCCGGCCACGTCGAGGGTGTGCGGCCGGTCCGCCGGCTGGGCCTCCGGCGCCTCGCGGGTCACCACACCGGTCTCCTGGTCGACCGCGATGACGTCGAGGCCGGCGGTGAGCAGCCACGCCTTGCTCCACTCGCCGAGGTCCTTGCCGGAGGCACGCTCCATGAAGCCGAGGAAGTCGCCGAGCGTGCCGTTGCCGTAGGCGTGCTCGCGCAGGTAGGCACTCACGCCGGCGATGAACGCGTCGTCGCCGATGTGGGCGATCAGCTGCCGCAGGGTCGCCGCGCCCTTGGCGTAGGAGATCCCGTCGAAGTCCTGCAGGGCGGCCTGCGCGTCGAGGGCCGCTCCCCCGGCCACCGGGTGCGTCGACGGGGTGCGCTCGGCGGCGTAGCCCCACATCTTCCGCGCGACGGTCGAGTCGACCCAGCCCTCGGTGAACTCGGTGGCGTCGACCGTGGTGCGGTGCGCCATGTACTCGGCGAACGACTCGTTGAGCCACAGGTCGTCCCACCAGCGCATGGTCACGAGGTCGCCGAACCACATGTGCGCCATCTCGTGGGCGATCGTGTTCGAGCGCGTCAGCACCTCGTCGCGCGCCGCCGCGCCGCGGAAGACATAGGTGTCGCGGAAGGTCACGCAGCCGGGGTTCTCCATCGCGCCGGCGTTGAACTCGGGCACGAACACCTGGTGGTACTCGCCGAACGGGTACCGGATGCCGAAGAGCCGGTGGTAGTAGTCGAAGGAGGCCCGCGTCACCTCGAGCATCTGCTCGGCCTGGCGCTCCAGGGGCTCGCGCAGCGACGCCCGGGCGTGGATGCCGAGCGGTATGCCGTCGTGCTCGCCGTGCACGGAGGCCCAGGGCCCCGCGCAGACGGTGACGAAGTAGGTGGCCAGCGGCTGGGTCCGGGCCAGCTCCCAGCGGCCGGGCGAGACCTCCGTGGCCGCACCGTTGCCGATGACCCGCCAGCCCTCCGGGGCGGTGACGGACACGGCATACGGCGCCTTGAGGTCGGGCTGGTCGAAGCAGGCGAACACGCTCGGCGCGGCGTCGAGGAACAGGTGGCCGTAGACGTAGTGCTGCCCGTCCGCGGGGTCGACCGCGCGGTGCAGGCCCTGCCCGTCGCGGCTGTAGCGCATCGTCGCGACCGCGACGACCTCGTTCTCGGCCTGCAGGCCGGTCAGCTCCACCCGTCCGTCCCGCAGGGTGGCGGGGTCGACGGCAGCACCGTTGAGCGACAGCGACTGCAGCGACACCGGCTTGAGGTCCAGGAAGGTGCTCGCGCCCGGCTGGTGGCAGGTGAACCGGATCGTCGTGGTGGAGCCGAACTCCTCCTGGCCGTCCTGGTCGCCCCGGGCGAGGTCGAGGTCCACCTCCATCGAGGTGACGGTGATGAGCGCAGCACGCTCGGTGGCCTCGGACCGCGTCAGTGAGGGCATGGGGCGCATTCTGTCAGCCCCGGAGACGACGGAAGCCCCCGGCCGAGTGGCCGGGGGCTCCTGTGCCGCTGTCTCCAGCGGAAGATTCGCTCAGAGCGAGGTGACGTTCTCCGCCTGCGGGCCCTTGGGGCCCTGGGTGACGTCGAACTGGACCTTCTGGCCCTCGTCGAGGGAGCGGTAGCCGCCCGTGTTGATCGCGCTGTAGTGCACGAAGACGTCGGCGCCGCCGCCGTCCTGCTCGATGAAGCCGAAGCCCTTCTCAGCGTTGAACCACTTCACTGTTCCCTGTGCCATGGGAGTCTCCTTCAATTGGCCGGTGGCACCCGCGGGTGCGGGCGCCAAGCTGCCGCTCAAACCCCCAGCACGGGACATGCCCGCTGTAAAAGAAAGGGCCCGCTCACGTCGGCGGGCCCGCTCAATCGAGGAACTGCAACTGCAACTGGCGTCAACGGTATCAGCCATGGTGGCCGCCCGCCTAACGGGCGGCCACCGTGCTTCGGTTCTGGTCAGTTGGCGCGGTAGCCGTACGCCATCGCCTCGAGCCGGGCGATGCGCTCGGCCATCGGCGGGTGGGTCGTGAAGAACCGCGAGACGTCCTGGGGGCGGAACGGGTTCGCGATCATCATGTGGCTGGAGTTCTGCAGGGCCGGGGTCGGCGCGAGCGGCGCGCGGGCCGTGCCCATCTCGAGCTTGCGCAGCGCCGCGGCCAGGGCGAGCGGGTCGCCGGTCAGCCTGGCGCCGTCCTCGTCGGCGTCGTACTCACGGGTGCGGCTGATCGCCATCTGGATGACCATCGCGGCGAACGGGGCCAGCAGCGCCATCGCCAGCAGCGCGATCGGGTTGGGGCGGTCCTCGTCGTCGCCGCCGCCGAACATCGAGGTGAACATCAGCATCTGCGCGACGCTGGTGATGACACCGGCGATCGCCGCCGCGACCGACCCCGTGAGGATGTCGCGGTTGTAGACGTGCATCAGCTCGTGCCCGAGCACCCCGCGCAGCTCGCGCTCGTCGAGCATGCCGAGGATGCCCTCGGTGCAGCAGACTGCGGCGTTCTCGGGGTTGCGGCCGGTGGCGAACGCGTTGGGCGCCTGGGTCGGCGAGACGTACAGGCGCGGCATGGGCTTGCCGGCGGCCGTGGAGAGCTCGCGCACGATGCGGTACATCGCCGGGGCCTGCGCCTCGCTCACCGGGTAGGCGTGCATGGCCCGGATGGCGAGCTTGTCCGAGTTCCAGTAGCCGTAGGCGGTCATCCCCACGCCGAACAGCGCGAACAGCCAGAGGTACTTGCCGCCGCCGATCACGGCGCCCATGCCGAGGAGGAGCGCGAAGATGCCACCGAAGAGCGCGGCGGTCTTCAGCCCGTTGAAGTGGTTGTGCATGCCCCCTTCAACGCAGAGTCGCGCCGCCGCGTTCCGTGACGCGACGTCGCCCCGGCGGCCGGCTCGAGCCGCTCAGGCGACGAGGCCCAGCAGCAGCTGCGGGGCCACGCTGACCAGCACGAGCGCCGTGCCCGTCAGCGCCACCGCGGCCAGGGGGCCGCGCGGCGCCCGGCGGGTGGGGGCGGGCGTGCCGGTGGCCTCCGGCTCCTGGAAGAGCACGGCGAACCAGCGCAGGTAGACCGCCACCCCGAGCACGGCGTTGGCCACGGCGACCAGCGCCAGCAGCCACAGGCCCTCGGCCACCACCGGGCGCAGGGCGAGCACCTTGGCCACGAGGCCGAGCACGCCGGGCGGCAGGCCGGCGAGCGAGACCAGGGCGAGGCCGAGCACCGCCCCGAGCAGGGGCCGGGTGCGCAGGAGTCCCTTGTATGCCGCGAGCGTGCGGCCCGCCGTCTGCTCACCCGAGTGCCCGGTCGAGTGCACCACGAGCACGACCACGGCGAAGGCGACGAGCGTCGCGACGACGTAGGCCAGCAGGTAGCCGCCGCTGGCGGCGAGGCCAGCCGGGACGACGGTGGCCAGGGGCAGCACGACCCACCCCGCCTGGGCCACGGTCGACCACGCGAGGAGCCGCACCGGGTCGTCCTGCACGAGCGCGAGCACGTTGCCGACCGTCATCGACAGGGCGGCCAGCACCCCGATGGCGACCAGCGCCGGGGCGCCCGCCGCGGCGAGCGGCCGGAGCACCGCCACCAGGGCGGCGAGCGCGGCCACCTTCGACGTCGCGGCGAGGAACGCGGCGACGGGTTCGGTGCCCCCGGCATACGCCTGCGGGGTCCAGGCGTGGAACGGCACCAGCGAGAGCTTGAACCCCAGGCCGCCGACCAGGAGCAGCACGCCGAGCAGGAGCACGGCCCAGGTGTCGTCGGCGGCGCGGGCGCGTTCGACGGCACCCGCCGAGAACACCGGCTGCCCCGCAGCCACCAGCCACAGGGCCGCGCCGAGCGTGACCATCGCGAAGGAGACGAGTGAGGTGGTCAGCAGCGACACTGCTCCGGCGCCGGCTCGGCTGGTGCCGCGCAGGGCGACGAGCGCGATCGCGGGCAGCGTCGCGAGCTCCAGGGCCACCAGCCACGACCCGAGGTCCTTGGCTGCGGCCACCGCGGCGGCACCGGCGGTGGCAGCGAGCACGAGCGAGACGAGCACGGCCGGCCCGCCGCGCAGCGGGTCGCGTCCGGGGTCGGCGGAGCCGCGCTCGGGCCAGACGAGCAGGAGCACCACCAGGGCCGAGGCCAGGGCGCCGAGCTGGAGGGCGCTGGCCAGGGGCCCGGCCTCGTAGAAGCAGGCGCCGTCCGGCGCCGGCAGGCAGAGCGAACGGACCGGGTCGCTCTCGGTGCCGAGCGCACCCGGCAGCGCGAACGCGAGGCCGGCGGCCAGGGCCAGCAGGCCGACGGCGAAGTGGGCGACCCGCAGGCGCGGCGCGACGACGTCGACCACCAGCACGGCCAGGGCACCCGCGGCCGGTGCCAGCACCGGCGCCAGCGCGAGGACGTCGAACGAGACCACGGTGCTCACGAGCCACCGACCAGGGCCGTCACGGCGTCGTTGGTGACCGACAGGAGCACGTGCGGCAGCACCCCGAGCACGAGGGCGGCGACGACCAGGCCGCCGACGACCACCCACTCGACACCGCGGCTGTCGGCGATGGCGGGTTCGGTGCGCTCCCCCATCCACACGATCCGGGCGACGCGCAGGGCGTAGGCCGCGGCCAGCGCTGTGCCGAGGGCCCCGGCGACCGCGGCCGCGCGCAGGACCCCGACCGGCCGTCCCTCGGCCGGCGACCACGCGGCATACAGGCCGAGGAACTCGCCCCAGAACCCGGCCAGCCCGGGCAGGCCCAGGGAGGCGGCGAGCCCGACGACCAGGGCGAAGCCGAGCCGCGGGCTGACCTCGCGCAGCGCGGCGCGGGCGACGGCGAGGTCGGCCGACCCCCACCGCTCCTTGAGGCCGCCGACGATGAAGAAGAGCAGGGCAGAGACGACGCCGTGGGCGACGTTGGCGAACAGCGCGGCCTGCAGCCCGGTGCGTGTGCCGGACGCGAGGCCCAGGGCGACGAAGCCCATGTGGGCCACGGAGGAGTAGGCGATGAGGCGCTTGAGGTCGCGCTCGACGAGGCAGGCCAGGCCTCCCCAGAGGATGCCGATCGCGCCGACCACGGCCACGACGGGTGCCAGCCTGCCGAAGGCGTCCGGCACCGTCGCGACGGGCAGGCGCACCAGGCCGTAGGTGCCCATCTTGAGCAGCACCGCCGCGAGCAGCACCGAACCGGCCGTCGGCGCGATGGTGTGGGCCGGCGGCAGCCAGGTGTGCCCGGGGAAGAGCGGCACCTTGACCGCGAGCCCCGAGACCAGCGCCAGGGCGATGAGCAGCTGCGTGTGACGGGGTATGCCGGCCCCGGCGCCGCGGGCGAGCACGTCGAGGTCGGCGGTGCCCGCCGCGCTGACCAGCCCGAGGATGCCGACCAGCATCAGCGTCGAGCCGAGCGCGGTGTAGAGGACGAACCGGCCTCCGGCGTCGGCGCGGGCCTCGGGTCGGTGGGCGTCGCCGAACCGGGTGATGAGCACCCACATCGGCACCAGCACGACCTCGAAGGCGACGAAGAAGAGGATGGCGTCGCGGGCGTAGAAGGTGGCGAGGGCGCCGGTCTCGACGAGCAGCAGGCAGGCGTGGAAGGCCGCCGAGGTGCCCCCCTCGGGCTGCCGTCGCGAGGAGTGCGCGACGACGGCGAGGCCCAGCGCCGCGGTCAGGACGAGCAGCGGCGCGCTGATGCCGTCGACGGCGAACTGCCACCGCAGGTCGAGCGCGGGCACCCACGGCCGGTCGATGGACGGCCGGCCGATGACGGCGGCGACCACCGCCGACAGCGTGACGGCACTGGCGACGAGGGCGACCCGTTGACCGCGCGGTGTGACAGGTCGCGGCCGGCGCCGAGCAGCCAGACGGCCACGGCCGCCGGCACCACCAGGCTGATCGCGATCACCACAGGGTCACCCCCGCTGCCGCGACGGCCACCAGGCCCACGACCACCCACACGAGCGAGGTGGACGAGCGCTCGGCCCGGTGGATGCGCGCGCCACCCCGCCCGGAGAGCAGGGCCGTGGCCGCGCTGCCCCGCACGTAGGCGTCGATGACCTCGCGGTCGAGGAACACGACCAGCCGGGCGAGGGCGAGCACCGGGCGGGCGACCGTCCTGACGTAGACGGAGTCGACGCCGAAACCGTTGTCGAACCGGGGCATCCGGGCACCGACGAGCCGCACGGCGGGGTCGTCACCCTTCGCCGTGGCGCGCACCGCGAGCGCGGCACCGACGATGAGCAGGATGGTGAGCAGGGCCATCCACCAGGAGATGTGGCCCTCGAGGCCGAGCCACGGCGTGAAGACCACGAGGCCGCCGAACACCGTGAGGACACCGAGCGCGGAGACCGCCGCCATGACCGGCGAGTTGGCCTCGTCGCGCTCGTGGACCTCGGGGCGGGCTGCCGTGAGGTCGTCGAGCACCAGCCAGGCCCGCATGCAGTAGGCCGCCGTCAGCACGACGGTGACGAGCAGGGCGGCCAGCACCAGCAGCGAGCGGGCCTCCCCGTCAGCGGCGCCCGCCTCCGCGGCGCCGAGGACGTACTCCTTGCTCACGAAGCCGACGAGCGGGGGCACCCCCGCGAGGGAGAGCAGCCCGACGAACATGGCCGGGCGGATGACGGCGTGGCCGCGCAGGCCGCCGCGCATCGCGACCGCCGCGGTGCCGCCGACCGTCACGCTGAGCCAGCCGATGAGGAGGAAGAGCAGCGCCTTGAAGAACGCGTGCGAGTAGAGGTGCAGCAGCCCGGCCCCCGGCCCCTCGTCCGCGGGGGCGACCGCGAGCGCCGACAGCATGAGGGCGATCTGGCTCAGGGTGGAGTAGGCGAGCAGCCGCTTGAGGTCGCTCTGACCGAAGGCGAGCACGGCCGCCCAGACCATGGTGATGGCCGTGCTGACGGCGAGCACCCAGCGGGCGCCGTCGCTGGCCGCGAACACGGTGAACAGCGACGACAGCACGTAGGTGCCCGCGGCCACCATGGTGGCGGCGTGGATCAGCGCCGAGGCGGGGGTCGGGCCCTCCATCGCGTCGGGCAGCCAGTCGTGGAACGGGAACTGCGCCGACTTGCCCAGCACCCCGATGAGCAGCAGCACCATGGCCGCCGTGCGCAGCGCGTCACCGGGGGCGACGCACGCCCCGGCGTCGGCGCACTCCGCGACCGGCGCCCAGTGGGCCAGCACCTTGGGGTATGCCGTGGAGCCCGGTCCCGAGGCCAGGGCCAGGACCCCGAGCAGGAAGCCGACGTCGGCGAAGCGGGTGACGAGGAAGGCCTTCAGCGCCGCCCGCCGGGCGCTCTCGCGGCGGCTCCAGTGCCCGATGAGCAGGTAGGAGCACCAGCCCATGACCTCCCAGCCGACGAAGGTCAGGACGAGGTCGGCGGAGTGGACGACCAGCAGCATGCCCGCGACGAACAGCGACACGGTCGCCGAGAACACGGCATACCGGTCGTCGCCCCGCAGGTACCAGCCCGCGAAGGACTGCACCGCCCAGCCGACCACGGCGACCACGACGGCGACGAGCGCCGGCGTGGCGCTCGTCTGGAGGAGGAGTGGCACCTCGAGGCCCCCGGCCTCCAGGGCCGGGAGGACCCGGACCAGGTGCGTGCGCTGCGACCCACCGGCCGACGCGAGGCCGGCGAGCGCCGCGGCGAGCGTGGCCAGCGAGGCCCCGACCGCGACGAGGCGGGCCGGCGCGGTGCCACGACGGGCCAGCAGCAGGCCGACGAGCGCCGCGGCGACGGGGATGAGCACGACCAGGCGTGCGGCGGCGAGGCTCATTCGGCCCGCCTGGTGAGGTCGATGTCGCCGCGCAGCCGGAACACGGCCAGCACCACCGCGAGGGCCACGCAGACCTCGGCGGCCGCGATCGTGATGACGAAGAGGGTCAGGACGTTGCCCGCCTCCCAGGTGTCGGCGCCCACGGCGCCCACCGAGACGAGCAGCAGGTTGGCCGCGTTGAGGATGAGCTCGACCCCGATGAGCACCAGCACGGCGTTGCGCCGCGCGAGCACGCCGTAGGCGCCCAGACCGGCGAGCACGGCGGCGAGGGCGTAGGGGCCGGCGAGGTGGATCACTGCGAGATCCTCTCCGGCGCGGTCGGCTCGGGGAGCTGTGACTGCGCGACCTCGGCCGCCCGGGTCATGCGTGAGACCGCGAAGGCGGCGATGAGGGAGACGAGGAGCAGCAGCGACAGCGCCTCGAAGGGCCACACCCAGGTGCCGAAGACCTGTTCTGCCACAGCACTGTTGGACGTTCCCGGGCGGCTGCGCGCGGGGCCTGCCACGGGAAGGAGAACGGCGAGGAGGAGGCCGGTCACGCCCGCCCCGAGCACCGCGGCCAGGGCGCGGTGGGCTCGGCTGGTGGCGACCTCGGGGTTCGGGCCGATGGGAGCGCGGGTCAGCATGAGCGCGAAGAGCACGAGCACGACGACGGCACCGACGTAGACGAGCAGCTGCACCAGGGCGACCAGCTCGGCGCCGAGGACCAGGTAGCACCCCGCCACCGAGCCGAGGCAGACCACGAGCCAGAGGGCGGCGTGCACGACGTGGCGGGTGGTCACCGCGAGCAGGCCGCTGGCAGCCGCCACGAGGCCGACCGCGGCGAACGCGATGTCGAGCGAGGTCACGACTCCTCCCCCGGCCGCTCAGCGCGGGCGGGTCGCTCGGGGCGCGCAGGACGTTCTGGCCGCTCTGCTCGTGCGGGGCGGGCGGTCGCGGGTGCGCCGGCCGCTCGCGCCGGACGGGCCGGCTTGTTGGCCGCGGCCACCTCGGCCGGCTCGACCGAGCCCGGGTCGAGTGCGGGCGGCGGCGGCACGGTCGGCATCCACTGGCCGAGCCGGTCCTTCTCGTGCAGCAGGTCGCGGATGTCGAGCTCGGAGTACTCGAACTCCGGGCTCCAGTGGAGTGCGTCGAACGGGCAGACCTCGATGCAGATGCCGCAGTACATGCAGAGCGAGAAGTCGATGGCGAACCGGTCGAGGACGTTGCGCTGCCGCTCGCGCCCACCGGGCGTGGTGGCCGGGATCGTCTCCTTGTGCGAGTCGATGTAGATGCACCAGTCGGGGCACTCCCGGGCGCAGAGCATGCACGAGGTGCAGTTCTCCTCGAGCAGCGCGATGACCCCGCGGGAGCGGGGCGGCAGGTGCGGCGGGGCGTCGGGGTACTCGGCGGTGTGCGTGGGGCGGGCCAGCGTCCTCGCCGTGGTGACCAGGCCCTTCAGCAGGCCGGGGAGGGCACCGCCCGAGCGGGGCGAACGGGTGGGGTCGCTCATGCCGACGCCACCACCCACACACCGGTCAGGGCCAGCTGCGCCAGTGCCAGCGGCACCAGCACGATCCAGGCCAGGTGCTGGAGCTGGTCCTCGCGCAGGCGCGGCCAGGCCACCCGCATCCAGATGATGACGACGGCGACGACCAGACCCTTGAGCAGCGTCCACAGCCAGCCGACCTGGTCGGAGAACGGGCCCTGCCACCCGCCGAGGTAGAGGACCGCGAAGAGCAGCGACATCACGACGATGCCGGCGTACTCGGCGAGCAGGAAGAACGCGAACCGCAGCCCGGTGTACTCGGTGTAGGCGCCGAAGACGATCTCCGCGTCGGCGATGGGCATGTCGAACGGCGGCCGCTGCAGCTCGGCGGTCGCGGCGACGAGGAAGACCAGCGCGCCGGGCAGCTGCCAGAGCAGCCACCACGGTGACCACGCCGCGGCGATGCCGCCCAGCGACAGCGAACCGGCGGCGAGGCAGACCGAGGCGACGGCCAGCACGAGCGGCAGCTCGTAGGAGAGCAGCTGCGCGGCCGAGCGCATCGCGCCGAGCAGCGAGTACTTGTTGGCGCTGGCCCACCCGGCCATCAGGGTGCCGAGGATGCCGACGGCCGTGGTGGCGAGCACGAACAGCGCGCTGGCCGGCACGTCGGCGCCGACCACGTCGGGGCTCAGCGGGATCACCGCCATGGCGACGAGGTAGGGCACCAGCGCCACCGCGGGCGCGAACCGGAAGACACGTCGGTCGGCGGCGGCCGGCGTGATGTCCTCCTTCTGCACGAACTTGACCCCGTCGGCGACGAGCTGCGCCCACCCGTGGAACCCACCGGCATACATGGGGCCCAGGCGTCCCTGCATGTGCGCCATGACCTTGTGCTCGGCCTGCCCGACGAGCAGCGGCAGGACGAGGAAGGCGGCGAGCACGCTGACGCTGCGCAGCGTCACCTCGAGCACGTCGGTCACCGCGGCCCCCAGTCGGGGCCGGGCACCCCTGGCGCCTGGACGCGACGGCGGCCACCGGTGGTCTTGGTGTGCTCGCTCTCGCCGGGCTCCTTCGCACCGGGCCACGGCTTGGACGCGCGCGCGGCGAGGACGAAGCTCTTGCGCAGCGGCGTGCCCTCGAAGCCGTCGGGCAGCAGCAGGGGCCGCAGCCCGAGGCCGGTGCCGTCGTCGAAGCCGTCGAAGTCGACGCCGAACATCTCGTGGGTCTCGCGCTCGTGCCAGGCCGCGCCCTTGAACACGCCGGTGATGCTGGGCACCGCGGCCCCCTCGGCGACCCGGGTGCGGAGCAGCATGCGCCGCAACGCCCGTGGCGCCGACACGTCCATCAGGTGGCAGACGATGTCGAACCCCGGGCCATCGGCTGCGTCCGTCTCGTCGACGGCGGTCAGCCAGTCGAAGAACGTGTATGCCGCGTCGCGCGCCTCCTCGACCGCGACGGCCCACTGCTCGAGCGGAACCTCGCGCCGGGTCACCGACTCCGGGTCAGCCACGACTGCCTGCCTGACCGGGTTCCGTCGGCTTGCGGACCAGGCCACGCGCGAGCTCGCCGGCGCTGGCCAGGCGGTGCCCGGCATACTTGGCCCGAATCCCCTTGGTGGACAACGATTCTGCGGCGATCTTCTCCTGGAGGCGAAGGATCCCCTGGAGGAGCGCCTCGGGCCGGGGCGGGCAGCCGGGCACGTAGACGTCGACCGGGATGATGGTGTCGACGCCCTTGGTGACGGAGTACGAGTCCCAGTACGGGCCGCCGGAGTTCGAGCAGGCTCCGAAGGAGATGACGTACTTCGGCTCGGGCATCTGGTCGTAGAGCCGTCGGATGGCCGGGGCCATCTTGTCGGTCACCGTGCCCGAGACGACCATGAGGTCGGCCTGGCGCGGCCCGGGAGCGAAGGGGATGACGCCGAGGCGGATGAAGTCGTGCCGGGCCATGGAGGCGGCGATGAACTCGATGGCGCAGCAGGCCAGGCCGAAGTTGAAGACCCACAGCGAGTAGCGGCGGCCCCAGTTGAGGACGACCTTGATGGGCTGGGGGGCGAGGTCGGTGGCCGGTCCGACCCGGGGCAGGGGGAGGTCGACGGCCATCAGAACCACCGCAGCAGACCGCGGCGGGCCGCGTGCGCCAGCCCGATGAGGAGGATGCCGATGAAGACCGCGATCTCGACCAGCGACGCGACGCCGAGGCCGCTCGAGCGGATCACCAGGGCCCACGGGAAGAGGTAGACCGCGTCGACGGCGAAGATGACGTAGAGGAAGGCGTAGACGAAGTAGCGGATCTGGGTCTGCGCCCAGCCCTGCCCCACCGGGTCGACGCCCGACTCGTAGGTCGTCAGCTTGGCGTGCGTCGGGGCCTTGGGCGCGAGCAGCGCCCGCGCCCCCATCGCCGCGACGAAGAGCAGCAGTCCGACCAGGACCACCGCTGCGACGACGACGTAGGGCGACACGCTTGGCAGCCTAGCGACCTGCGCCCGGGCGTGCCGGGAGGTCGGGCGGTCCCCCGCCACGGTGCGCAGGCGGCATACCAAAGGGCCGTCCGAAATGCGGGTCACGGAACAACGGAGGTAAGGGCGGACTTACCATGGAAGAAAAGCCGTGGGCAGCCGCCGACGAGACCGAAACTGCCGAGGAACAGGTGGCGGGGAGAACATGAGCAGCAAGTCCGTCCAGCAGCTTGACCGTGTGGTCATCCGCTTCGCTGGGGACTCCGGCGACGGCATGCAGCTGACCGGTGACCGCTTCACGTCCGAGACCGCAGCCCTGGGCAACGACCTGTCGACGCTGCCGAACTTCCCGGCGGAGATCCGCGCACCGCAGGGCACCCTGCCGGGTGTCAGCTCCTTCCAGCTGCACTTCGCCGACCACGACGTGCTCACCCCGGGCGACGCGCCCGACGTCCTCGTGGCGATGAACCCGGCCGCCCTGAAGGCCAACCTGCGCGACCTGCCGCGCGGGGCGACGATCATCGTCAACATCGACGAGTTCACCAAGCGCAACCTCGCCAAGGTCGGCTACGCCGAGAACCCCCTCGAGGACGGCACCCTCGAGTCGTGGCAGGTGCACCCGGTGGCGCTGACCTCGATCACCGTCGAGGCGCTGGCCGGCTTCGACACCCTCTCCCGCAAGGACAAGGAGCGGGCGAAGAACATGTTCGCCCTCGGCCTGCTGTCGTGGATGTACCACCGGCCGACCACGGGCACCGAGCTCTTCCTCAAGAACAAGTTCGGCTCGCGCCCCGACATCCTCGAGGCCAACCTCGCCGCCCTGCGCGCCGGCCTCAACTACGGCGAGACGACCGAGGCCTTCTCCGTCTCCTACGAGATCGCCCCGGCGAAGATGCCCGCCGGCACCTACCGCAACGTCACCGGCAACGTCGCCCTCGCCTACGGCCTGGTGACCGCTGCCCACCGCGCGCACCTGCCCCTCGTGCTCGGCTCCTACCCGATCACCCCGGCGTCCGACATCCTGCACACCCTCTCGGGCCTGAAGCGCTACGGCGTGACGACGATGCAGTGCGAGGACGAGATCGCCGGCATCGGTGCCGCCCTCGGCGCGAGCTTCGGCGGGGCCATCGGCGTGACGACGACGTCCGGCCCCGGTGTCGCCCTCAAGTCGGAGACCATCGGCCTGGCCGTGTCGCTCGAGCTGCCCCTGGTCATCGTCGACGTCCAGCGCGGCGGCCCGTCCACCGGCCTGCCCACCAAGACCGAGCAGTCCGACCTGCTGCAGGCCATGTTCGGCCGCAACGGCGAGTCGCCGGTGCCGATCGTGGCGCCGAGCTCGCCCGCCGACTGCTTCGACGCCGCGATGGAGGCGGTGCGGATCGCCACGACCTACCGCACGCCGGTCTTCCTGCTCTCCGACGGCTACCTCGCCAACGGTTCCGAGCCGTGGCGGCTGCCCTCGGTGAAGGACCTGCCCGACCTGAAGGTCGAGTTCGCCACCGAGCCGAACGCCGTCGACGACAAGGGCCAGCCGGTCTTCCACCCGTTCCTGCGCGACGAGACCACACTCGCCCGCCCGTGGGCAGTCCCCGGCACGCCGGGCCTCGAGCACCGCGTCGGCGGCATCGAGAAGGCCAACGTCACGGGCAACATCTCCTACGACCCCGACAACCACGACCTCATGACGAGGCTGCGCGCCGGCAAGGTCGAGGGCATCGCCTCGACCATCGGCGACCTCGAGGTCGACGACCCCAGCGGCGAGGCCGACGTGCTGGTGCTGGGCTGGGGCTCGACCTACGGCCCCATCGCCGCCGCCGTCCGCAGCGTGCGCAACACGGGCGCCAAGGTCGCCCGCGCGCACTTGCGCCACCTCAACCCGTTCCCCGCCAACACCGGCGAGGTCCTGCGGCGCTACCGCACCGTCCTCGTCCCCGAGATGAACATGGGCCAGCTCGCGCTGCTCCTGCGCGGCAGGTACCTCGTGGACGTGCAGTCGTTCACGCAGGTGCGCGGCCTGCCCTTCACCACCGTCGAGCTCGCCGACGCGATCGTCGCCGCCCAGACGGTGCCCCACAACGGAGGAACCGCATGACCACCACCGACCTCGGTATGCCGGGCAGCTCACCTCGCGCGGGCACCGACGCCGTTCCGCGACTCCCCGAGGACGCCCCGAAGCAGACCAAGCGCGAGTTCACCTCCGACCAGGAGGTGCGCTGGTGCCCCGGTTGCGGCGACTACGCGATCCTCGCGGCGGTGCAGGGGTTCCTTCCGGAGCTGGGCCTGAAGCGGGAGAACATCGTCTTCGTCTCCGGGATCGGCTGCTCCAGCCGCTTCCCGTACTACCTCGACACCTACGGCATGCACTCGATCCACGGGCGCGCCCCGGCCATCGCCACCGGCCTGGCCACCAGCCGCGCGGACCTGTCGGTGTGGGTCGTCACCGGCGACGGCGACGCGCTCTCGATCGGCGGCAACCACCTCATCCACGCGCTGCGCCGCAACGTCAACCTGAAGATCCTGCTGTTCAACAACCAGATCTACGGGCTGACCAAGGGCCAGTACTCCCCCACCTCACATGTCGGGGCGGTCACCAAGTCGACGCCGCTGGGGTCGGTCGACCAGCCGTTCAACCCGGTCTCCCTCGCGCTCGGCGCCGAGGCGACCTTCGTCGCGCGCACCATGGACTCCGACCGCAAGCACCTGACCGAGGTGCTGCGCCAGGCGGCCGAGCACCGAGGCACGGCCCTGGTGGAGATCTACCAGAACTGCCCGATCTTCAACGACGGCGCCTTCGATCTCATCAAGGACCGCGAGCAGCAGGAGGCCCGCATCGTGCATCTCGCCGACGGCGAGCCGGTGCGACTCGGGCCCGAGGGCGAGCGGCAGGTGCTGGTGCGCACGAGGGACGGCCTGCAGTTCGTGCCCGAGGCCGAGGCTGACGACGACGACGTCGTGGTGCACCGCACGGGTGCGGACGACCCGGCCCAGGCCTTCGCCATCTCGCGGCTCGACAGCCCGGAGATGACGCACGTGCCGATGGGCATCTTCCGCAGCGTGGCCCGCCCGACCTACGACGACCTCGTCCGCGGCCAGGTCGGGTCCGCCGTCGAGAAGGCCGGCGGCCCCGCGACCGACGCGGACCTCGAGCGCCTGATCCACGGCAGAGACACCTGGACCGTCGCGTGACGGCTCTGGCTCGCTGCCCGATGGCTCTCGGCCGGTGAGCCCGGACGACCAGGGCGAGCTCCGGCGCGGCACCACCTACGGTTTCCTCGCCTACGCCATCTGGGGCGTCTTCCCCCTCTACTTCCATGCCCTGAAGCCGTCCGGCGCCTGGGAGATCCTCGCCCACCGGATCGTCTGGACCCTGGTGCTCTGCCTGGCGGTCCTCGGCGTCCGGCGCGACCTCGCCTGGTCGCGGCAGCTGGTGGCCCGGCCGCGGCTGGCTCTCGGCGTCACCATCGCGGCCCTGCTCATCGCGGCCAACTGGGTCATCTACGTCTTCGCGGTGATCAGCGGGCGCACCACTGAAGCCGCACTCGGCTACTTCCTCAACCCCATCGTCACGGTCGCGCTCGGTGTGCTCGTGCTGCGTGAGCGGCTCCGACCGCTGCAGTGGGCCGCCGTCGCGATCGGCGCCGCGGCCGGGATCTACCTCAGCGTGGCCGGCGGACAGTTCCCGCTCATCGCGCTCACCCTGGCGTTCTCCTTCGCCGGCTACGGCCTCGTGAAGAAGAAGGTCGGTGCGAGCCTCGACGCCATGCACTCGCTGGCGGCCGAGACGGCGGTGCTCTTCCCGGTCGCCGTCGGTGTGCTGGCATGGCTGACGGTGACCGGCGGCACCACCTTCACCCAGGACACGCCGCTCCACCCGACGCTGCTGCTCCTCGCCGGGGTCGTGACCGCCGTGCCGCTGCTGCTCTTCGCCGCGGCGGCCCGTCGCATCCCCCTGACGACGGTCGGCCTGCTGCAGTTCATCACCCCGGTGCTTCAGCTGATCTGCGGCGTCGTGCTGCTCGGCGAGCACATGTCGACGGAGCGCTGGATCGGCTTCGCGATCGTCTGGGTCGCCCTGCTCATGCTGTCGGTCGACATGCTCGCCAACCGCCCGAGCCGTCGCCGCCGTTTCGCCAGCCCCGTCATCGAGGAACCTGCTCCCTAGGCGAGGCGCGCCGGGAAGGCGCCGCGGCGCTGACACCGGGGGCGTACCCACGCTTGCCAGGGGGTCACCTCCTGGCGGACGCTGTGCGCGAGGGCCGATGTGTGGGAGGTCATGGTGAAGATCCTCTTCAGCGCGTGGCCCGGGTACGGGCACCTGCTCCCGATGGTGGCGCTGGTTCGTGCGGCGCAGCGGGCGGGCCACGAAGCAGTCATCAGCACCGGGCCGGACCTGGTGCCGTACGCCTCCAGTCTCGGAGTGAGGAGCGTGCCGGCCGGCCCCTCGGCGGCCGAGGCCTACTCGCGCCTGCCGGACAACATCATGATCAGCCGCTTGCCGGCCGCCGAGCAGAGCGCTTTCGCGGCTGAGCACCTGTTCGGGGCTGCTGGCGCCGCCCGCGCCCGTGACCTGGCGCTGTTCTCGTCGACCTGGAGGCCCGATCTGGTGGTGCACGACCCCCTCGAGCTGGGAGCCGCGGTGGTGGCCGTCGAGGGCGGCATGAGGCATCTGACCCACGGCTACGGCCCGATGCTCCCCGAGAACGACGACATGGTCGCCGCCATCGGATCGGCGTTGGCAGGAGCCGTCGGTGTGGATCCGACCGAATCGGTGTTCGCGGCGCCCTACCTGGACATCTGTCCACCCGGCCTGCGACCGCGCGAGCAGATGCCCTGGCGTGACGTCCGTCCGCTGCGGCCCTCGGCGGGCGAGTCCGACGAGTCCGGCGATGGGTCGGTCGCCGCGGCGATCGCCGCCCTGCCGTATCGAGACACCCTCTACTTCACGCTGGGCACGGTCATGAACCAGACCCCCGGGGTGTTCCGCACGGTGCTGGACGCAGCCGAGAACATCCGTGTCAACGTCGTGATGACCACCGGGCCGGACGTCGACCCGGCCGTGATCGGCCCGCTCTCGGAATCTGCCCTTGCGTACCCCTACCTGCCCCAGGCGGACGTCCTGCCCCACTGTTCAGCGGTGGTGTCACACGCGGGTGCGGGAACGATGCTCGGCGCCCTCTGCTTCGGGCTGCCGCAGCTGTGCCTGCCGCAGAGCACCGACCAACCGCTCAACGCGTCCAGCCTCGTTGCCACAGGCGCCGCCCTCTCCCTGGCACCGCACGAGACCGCGACCGCGACCGTCGCCGAAGCCCTGCGCGACCTCCTTCACGAAGCGCGGTACCGAGCGGCGGCGGCGCGCCTGCGCAGCGAGATCGAGACCATGCCCCAGCCCGACGAGGTGATCCGCGACCTGGCTGCCTAGGACCCGAGGACCCGCTCGAGGTAGGCGTTCCCGAAGAGGCCGGTCGGGTCGAGCCGCCGCCGCACCGCGAGGAAGTCGTCGAACCGCGGGTAGAGCGGACGCAGCCGTTCGGCGTCGAGGCTGTGCAGCTTGCCCCAGTGCGGCCGTCCGGCGTGCTCGGCCACGATCGCCTCGAAGGCGGCGAAGTACCTCGCGTGCTCCATGCGGTGGTACTGGTGCACCGCGACGTAGGCGGTGTCCCGCCCGTATGCCGTGGAGAGCCACACGTCGTCGGCGGCCAGGAAGCGGACCTCCACGGGGAACGGCAGGGCCTCGTCGTGCCGGTCGACCCAGTCCTTGAGCGCGAGGACGACGTCGCGGACGGCAGCCCGCGGCACGGCATACTCGCTCTCCACGAAGCGCACAGCACGGCGCGAGCAGAAGACGCGCCACGACTCGTCGCTGAACTCCCGCGCCGACAGGGCGCGGGCGGTCACCTCGGCCATGCGGGGCACGACGGAGGGCCAGCGGGCGGCCACCCGGTTGACCTGCTCGAACAGACCGTTGGCCATCAGCTCGTCGTCGAGCCAGGCGCGCCAGGCCGGCAGCGGTCCGGCGACGTCGGTCGCCTCCTCGACCCGGTTGTTGCGCTTCGTCATGGTCCGGTCGGTGTGCGGGAACCAGTAGAGCTCGAAGTGGTCGTGCGCGTCCGCCTCCTCCTGGATGCGCTCGAGGAGGGGCAGCAACGGCTCGGGGCGCTCCACGGCGTGCAGGCGGAAGGCCGGCACGCACTGCAGCTCGACCTCGGTCACCACGCCGAGGGCGCCGAGGCCGACCCGGGCAGCCTGGAAGGCCTCCGGGTGCCGGTCCTCCGAGCAGTCCAGCACCGACCCGTCGGCCAGCACCATCGTCAGGCCGGTGACGGAAGATGCGATGCCGTGCAGGCGGGCCCCGGTGCCGTGGGTGCCCGTCGCAATGGCCCCGGCGAGCGCCTGCCGGTCGATGTCACCGAGGTTGGGCAGCGCCAGACCGGCCGCCTGCAGGGCGAGGTTGAGCTGGTGCAGGCGGGTGCCGGCCAGCACCCGCACCCGACCGGTGGCGGGGTCGGCGCCGGTGACGCCGGCGAGGTGGTCGAGCCGCAGCAGCACGCCGTCGGTGACAGCGGCGGCCGTGAACGAGTGCCCCGCCCCCACCGGCCGCACCTGCAGGCCGCGGTCCGCGGCCGACCGGACCACCAGGGCGACGTCGTCGAGGTCCCGCGCCTGGGCGACCTGGACCGGCCACGCCGACTGGTTGCCGGCCCAGTTCTCCCACTGCTCCTGGCTCCTGCCGGTCCACCTCATTGAGCATGACCTCTCAACCGAAGTTCGCCGCCTCTCCGCGGTAGGTGGGAACGCTCTCGACGAGCTCGACGCCGCGCACGAGGTGCAGCTCGTCGAAGCGCTCACACAGCTCCCCCGCCTTGGCATGGCGGAACCACACGAGGTCACCGATGCCGAGCCCGTCGGCGGCCGCGCCCCGCAGCGGGGTCTGCACCTCGCCGGCGCCCTCCGCGCGGAGCAGCCGCAGGCCCCTCGGGGCCAGCACCGACGGCACGCGCGACCAGCCCGGCGGCCCCGACGCGATGTAGCCGCCGCCGGCCACCGTGACGACGCCAGGCGCAGGGCGTCGCACGACCGGCAGCGCGAAGGCGGCGGCGGGCCGGGGGTGGAACGAGCGGTAGCCGTCGAAGAGCGTGGGGCCGAACAGGCCCGAACCGGCTGCCACCTCGGTGAGGGAGGGGTCCCGGGACGCCACGTGGAGGCTCCCCGTGCCGCCCCCGTTGACGAACTCGAGGTCGACCACCTCGCGCACAGCCGCCACCACCTCGGCCCGCCGGCCGAGCAGGTCGCGGGCGGACCGCGACTTGACCAGGCGCACCGCGGGCGAGGAGTCGGGCAGGCCGGCCACCTGGGCGTCGTAGAACATCAGCCCCACGACGTGCAGTCCCGCAGCCCGTGCGGCCCGCGCGACGGCGGCCACC
>CAVSSL010000003.1:0-241104 GCA_963730585.1 uncultured Actinomycetota bacterium
CGGCTCCGGCCGTGCAGCCGATGAGCGTCAGCGACATGCTCGCCGGCTCCGGCATCGGTGCCGCCGAGGAGCCCACTCTCGCTGCCGAGCCCGCCCCGGTGGGCGAGGACGTCCTGGCGGCCGGGCCCGCGGGCGAGACCGAGGAGGAGCGGGTCGAGCGCGAGCGCATCGAGATCCGCGCCAAGGGCCTCGAGCAGCCGGTCCGCGCCTCGCAGCTGCACTACTCGGCCCCGACCGCCGAGGGTGGCGTCGAGGTCCGCGACGTGGGCTCGGCCGGCACGACGCTGACGGCGGAGCAGCTCGAGGAGACGCCGAAGAACGCTCCCTGCCCCTGCGGCTCGGGCAAGAAGTTCAAGATGTGCCACGGGGCGGACAAGGCCTGAGGCCTCTGCTCCGCAGACAAGGGTGAACGCGCCGGCAACCTGCCGGCGCGTTCCCCTTTTCTGTCGTGTCCGTGTCTCGGTATGCGCG
This sequence comes from uncultured Actinomycetota bacterium, assembly GCA_963730585.1. Taxonomy (GTDB): domain Bacteria; phylum Actinomycetota; class Actinomycetes; order Actinomycetales; family Dermatophilaceae; genus Pedococcus_A. The sequence continues at coordinate 472 of CAVSSL010000003.1, forward strand.
CCGTGACCCGGTCGGTATGCCGCGGGGGTGCGGTGGCGCCCGCCGGCGCCACCGTCAGGAGCTCGCCTCAGCCGACCTGCAGCGCCTCGATCCGCCAGCGCCCGTCGACGCCGACGAGCCGCATGGCCAGGGCCCGGACGCGGGGACCGTCGAGCACGACGGCGCAGGCCTCGGCGACGCCGTCGGCCGGCTCGCACACCCGGACGCTGCGGACCACCGCGCGCCGGGCAGCGGGCCTGCCGCGCCGAGCCGAGACGGCCCCACGTCGGGCCACGACCGCGTAGACCTCGGGCGTGGTCCACCGGACGATCTGCGGGGGCTGCCGCAGCCCGGACATCACCTCCACCACGGCCTGCGCGAGGTGCCCCGCCCAGTGCGTCGGGTCCGGCAGCCCGCTGCGCGCCGTCGGCTGCGGGCCGAACAGCTGCTCGTCGCTCGCGCTCGCGAAGTCGACGGCGAGGGCGTCCTGGATGTAGCGCGGCCTGTCCGCGGAGAGGGCAGGGTCGGCGTCCGAGGTGATCGGGCTGGGCGGGTAGTGCGAGTCGCGCTGGGGGATCACCGCCGGACGAGGCTGGGGGATCGGCAGCACGCGGATGGGCTGCAGGGCGGTCGAGGGCCGCGACCCCGCCGGCCTCATCGTTGCGCTCATCGGAGGGCTCCCACGGCGGCAGGGGCGTGGAGCACCTGGCCGGGCAGGAGCCGGTCGGGGTCCGCGCCGATGACGGCCCGGTTCGCCTCGTGCCAGCGGGGCCACTCCGCCGCGACCTCCGCGTCGGTGGCGTCGGGGCCGAGGTGCGCACGCACGATGCCCCACAGCGTGTCGCCTCGGCGGACGACCGTGCCTGCCTGCTCGTCCGGCGCCGGGGCCGTGCTCAGCAGGGCTGTCGAGGGCTGGGAGCGGACGGGCGGCCGGCTGGGCGTCCATCCGGGTGCCGGCGGAGCGGTGCGGTCCGGGCCCTGCTCTGCCCCGGTCGTGGGTGCGAAAGCGGGGGAAGGCCCGTGAGCGACGGGCACCGCTGCGGCATACGGCACCGTCGGGGCGAACGAGGGGTTCAACGCCACGGCTGCCGGAGTGTCGGCCGTGCGGCCGTCGGCGGTGGCCGTGCCCGGGGCCAGCGCGCCGGCGAGCCCGGCGCCGACGACCACCGCGGCGCAGCGTCGCACCACCGCCGGCGTGGTGCGCTCCGCGATCTCGCGGCACCAGTCACCGACGCGGCCGGGCAGGTGGCCGAGCAGCGCAAGCAGCAGCCCCAGCCAGAGCCACGTCGCCACGCCGAGCCCGCCGAGAGCGACGACCAGCGTGAGCACGTCCTCAGGTGCGGCTGGACCCGGCGCGGCGATGTCCCGCAGCAGGTCGACCGCGACAGAGGCCAGCCAGAAGCCGGTCAGTGGCGCCCCCATCCCGAGGACCGCCCCGCTGGCCAGGTCGCGTGCTGTCGCCATGATTCCCCCTGATGATGCAGTTTGCCTGTGTTTGCGTTCAACAGCATTCATGCACGTTTGCCTGCGTTTGGCAAGAGGTGCTCTTGGCGGCGGCGCTACGCTCGGCCTGCTCACGCCGCGGCGGACGACGAGGGGGACCATGCGCTGGGAACGGCTGTTCAGCGACCTCGAGGGACAGTGGGAGGCCGAGGCTCGACGCGACCTCGACCAGGAGGTCGCCGACCGCACGCGACGCGAGCGTGCGACGGTGGGACTGTTCGAGCGCCTCGCCGCCTCGGTGGGCGAGCGGGTCGGCGTGCGACTGGTCGCGGGCCCGCCGCTGCAGGGCGTGCTGTCCGACGTGGGGGACGGCTGGCTGCTGCTCGGGGGCGACGCCGGACGACCGGCGCTGGTGCCGCTGGCGGCCGTGACGGCCGTGACGGGCGTGGGGACGCGAGCCTCGGAGTCTGCCCTCGCGCGGCGGTTCGGGCTCGGCTACGCCCTGCGCGGCCTGAGCCGGGACCGGGCAGTGGTGGCGCTCACGGACGTGACCGGCGCGGTGGCGACCGGCACGATCGACGGCGTCGGGTCGGACTGCTTCGACCTCACGGAGCACGCCCCCGACGAGCTGCGCCGGCCCGAGAACGTGACGGGCCGACTCCTGGTGCCCTTCAGCGCCGTGGCCTGCCTGCGCCCGGCGGTCACCACCCTCGCGGTGTGAGCGGCCGCGGTGTGCGAGGCCGGGTCCCGACATGACGAGACCCGCCCCCTGGCGTGCGGGGCGGGTCCGGTCGAGCGCGCTGGGACGGGCGTTACTCGGGGTTCTGCCCGAACGGGTGGGCGGCCACGAAGTTCTTGGTCTCGTCGTACATCCGCTGGATGTAGCCCTCGAGCTCGGACACCTCGACGCGCCACTGGCCACGGCCGCCGACCTTGATGGCGGGGAGCTCGCCGGAGCGGACGAGGGCATACGCCTGCGCGGAGGAGATGTCGAGCACCTCGGAGACTTCCGAGAGCTGGATGAATCGCTTGGTCACGGCTGCCCCTGCCTCTCACTTGGACAGGCGATTACCCGTCCTTGACCAAATTTTTACCATACGCGTGCGACTGCGTCTGCTGATCGCCGACAGTCTCACATCACCGTGATTTCACCACATTGGCAGGCCACGTCCTGCGGTCATCCCCACCTCTGTGGACTGGGCGAGCCGAAGGTCGCGGTGGTGCGCCATGATGACGCCGAACCGGGGCACCACCGACAGCCAGCACGACAGACAGCAGCACGACCAGACCAAGGGGGACCTCCGCCGTGCCCGAGATCGCCACGCCCAAGGCCTCGCGCCTGCAGAAGCCGTCGTGGAAGGACACCCGCCTCCTGGTCGGCATCCTGCTCGTCCTCGCGGCCACCGTGCTGGGGTCCCTGACGGTCGCGGCCGCCGACGACCGGGTGCCGATGTATGCGGCGTCCGCCCAGCTCGTGCCGGGCCAGCCGCTGAGCGTGGACCGGCTCACCCGGGTCGACGTCCAGCTCGGTGACCGTGCCGGCAGCTACCTGTCCGCGACGTCGGCCCTGCCTGCCGACGCCTACGTCCTGCGCGAGGTGCGGCCCGGGGAGCTGGTGCCGCTCTCGGCCGTCGGCAGCCAGGACGACGCCGGCCTGCAGCCGCTCACCCTGGTGGTCGACTCGCGCTCCGCGGCCCCGCTGGTGGTCGGCTCGGTCGTCGACGTCTACGTGAACCCGGTCGACCCGCAGGGTGACGCGGCGGGCCGGGACTTCGCGGGCGCCCAGCTGGCCCTCGAGTCGGTCTCCGTGGCCGGCCTGCCCGGGACAGGGAGCCGGCTCAGCGGCTCGCAGGCAGAGCGCGCCGTGCAGGTGATGGTGCCGCAGGAGCGGGTCCGCGACCTCATCGGGCAGGTCGACCTCGGCGCGCGGGTCACCCTCGTGCCGGTGCCGGGCTCGAAGCTGGGCAGCGACCAGTGACCACAGCGGTGCTCACCGCGGTCAGCCACCAGTGGGAGACCCAGCTCGTCACCTCGCTCGAGTCCGCGCCCGGCCTGACGGTGGTGCGCCGCTGTGCCGACCTCGCCGACCTGCTGGCGGCGGCCTCGGCGGGCCTCGCCGACGTCGCCGTCGTCTCCGCCGACCTCCGGGCGCTCGACCGGGCAGCCCTGCACCACCTGGCGAGCCACGGTGTGCGGACGGCCGGCGCGGTGGCCCCCGGCGACGAGGCGGGGGAGCGGCACCTGCGCCAGCTCGGGCTCGACGTCGTCGTGCGATCGGACGCCCCGCCCCACGAGATCGAGGACGCCCTGACCGGGCTGGAGGCCACCGACCTGCCGGACGACCTGTTCGGCCAGCCCGACGACACCGACCCGGCCGCCGATCTAGGCGCAGACTCGGGCGCCGAGCGCGAGCACCCCGAGTCGGGTGCCTGGCAGCCGGTCGAGCAGTCGCGCGTCATCGCGGTGTGGGGCCCCACCGGCGCCCCCGGTCGCAGCACGCTCGCGCTCGGGCTGGCCGCCGAGCTCGCGGCCACCGGCACGCGCACCCTGCTGGTCGACTGCGACACCTACGGTTCCTCGATCGCCCAGGCGCTCTCGCTGCTCGACGAGGCCCCCGGCATGGCCGCCGCCGCCCGGGCTGCCGACCAGGGCTCCCTCGACCTCCCCGCCCTGGCCCGGCTGGCACCCGAGGTGAGCGCACACCTCAGGGTGCTGACCGGCATACCCCGCGCGGAGCGCTGGCCCGAGCTGCGCGCACCGGCGGTGGAGCACGTCCTCACGTGGCGCGGCAGCTCGCCGAGGTGGTCGTGGTCGACTGCGGCTTCGCGATCGAGGACGACGAGGAGCTCAGCTACGACACCCTCGCGCCGCGCCGCAACGCCGCCACGCTCACCGCGCTCGAGCAGGCCGACGACCTGCTGGTGGTGGGCAGCGCCGACCCGGTCGGGCTGCAGCGGCTCGTGCGGGCGGTGCAGGACGTCGGCAGCATCCCGTCGCCCACCCCCGCGGTGGTCGTCAACAAGGTGCGCGCCTCCGCGGTCGGCGGTCGGCCGGAGCGGCGCATCAGCGAGGCGCTCGAGCGGTTCTCCGGCATGGACGACCTGAGCTTCCTCCCGTGGGACCAGTCCTCGCTCGACGGCGCGATGCTCGCCGGGCGGACGCTGGTCGAGTACGCGCCGCAGTCCGACCTGCGGCGCGCGATCGCCGCCGTGGCGACCCGGTATGCCGTGCGCGCGCCCGAGCCGGTCGGCCGCCGGCGCCGCTGAGCGCGCGGGACGCTGACTGGCCGTGTCCCACCCGGGCCCTTCGGCTCTGACGTCGCTGAGGCGGCAGCGGAGACTGAAAGGAGCGCAAGGAACGCACGGGCGCCTTGCCGAGGTCCTGAAGTGTGACCAGAAGGAGTGCCACATGAACGCTGCCAACGACTATCGCGACTCCTGGATCAACCCCCGCGTCAAGATCTCCGCACTGTGGGCCTCCATGCTGTTCGTCTTCGCCTACGTGGACCTGTTCAGCCTGTACCGCGCCGACGTACGTGCCGACATCGAGGCGGGCAAGATCTCCGCGTTCTCGATCGGTCAGGGCTACCTGCTGGGCGTGATGGTCTACGTCGCTCTGCCCAGCCTGATGGTGTTCCTCAGCCTCGTCCTGCCGGTGAAGGTGACTCGCATGGCCAACCTCGTCCTGGCCGTCCTCTACGCCCTCACGATCGTGGGAAGCGCCGTCGGTGAGTGGAGCTACTTCGTGCTGGGCAGCGCGATCGAGGTCGCCCTGCTGGGGAGCATCGCCTACTACGCGTGGACCTGGCCGAAGGCGACCAACGATGCCGCCAGCGCGATCCGCGAAGCGACGGTCCGCGCCAGCTGACGGTCCGTGCCGACCAGCAACACCCCTAGTGCGAGAAGAGCAGGGTCAGGCCGCCGACGGTGTAGACGACCATGAGCACCAGCAGCGGCACCTGGCCGGTGACCGCCACCCGCCGGGGGAACAGGGTGACCGCCCGCTCGTGCGCGACCACCACACCCAGCAGGTGGCCGGTGACGATGGCGACCACCTGGATGGTCGCGACCAGCCCCGGCTCGATGAGCGCGTGGAACGGCTGCGCCCCGGCCGTGCCGAGCCAGTTGGCGCCGGTGCCGAGCGGGTCGGAGAGGCGGGCCAGGCCGTTGACGCCCTCGTAGACGAACAGCGACCAGTAGTGCGCGACGAGGTAGCCGGCGGCGATCGGGACCAGTGACGGCGCGAACGCGGTGGCGAGTCCGCGGACCGGCACCTTGGCGAGCCAGGCCGAGAGCGCCGCGGCGGCGAAGAGCATCCCGGCCACGAGCAGGCAGAGCACGGTGAGGGCGAGGGTCTGCCAGAGCCGGGGCGCGTCGGAGGACTGCGTGAAGGTGTACCACCAGGTCTCGCCCGAGAAGCCGTCGTAGGCGGTGCCGCCCAGCATGACTGCGGTCGTCGCCAGGAGCCCCGGCCGGGGCGCGATCTCGTTGGGCCCGTGCAGCGGCGTGCGGAGCACCCAGCGCCGGTCCTCGCGACGGCCCAGCGGGCTCAGCGAGCCGTAGAGGCCGGACCACGCCTCGAACGGGTCACCGGTGTCGAAGTAGCCACGGCCGAACACCAGCGCCAGCATCACGGAGACGAGCAGGAAGCCCACGATGGCGACCCGCAGCACCGGCAGCGTCGCGTTGTCCGGCGCGATGAGCTCGAGCCAGGTGAAGGCGAAGAGGCCGAGGGCGGCAGGCCAGTAGCCGAGCCGGTAGGGGACGAGCGAGAAGTCCGGCGCCACCCGGGCGAGCGCCAGCACCCCCCGGTGCAGGTACCGCACCGGGTTGAGCACCCTCCAGACCGGCCCGAGGAGCATCGACAGCAGGCCGAGGCCCACCCACAGGTAGATGTAGACGACGTAGGGCACCGGGTTGTTGGCGTCGTCCTTGCCGAAGAACAGCGCCAGCAGGGTCCAGGCCGTGAGGGCGAGCGAGAGCACCGCGAAGACGCCGCGGACGAAGGGGGAGTCGAGCGCCAGCGCCAGGGCCGGTGGCAGGAGCCGCCCGTCGGTGCGGCTCAGCCGGGGCTGCTTCCACAGCACCCCGAGCGCGACGAAGGAGATCGCCAGCGCCAGACCGGCGCCGATGAGCAACAGGTCGAAGGGCAGCGGCAGGTCCTGCCGGGAGCCCACCCCGTGCGCGGGCAGGGCCGGCAGCGACGGCAGGGACGGCAGCGACGGCAGGGCGGCCGGGAGCGCCGTCATCGGACGGCGATCATCATCAGCCGCAACGACGGCTCGTGGGTCTCGACCTCGTAGAGCCCCGGCTCGGTGCCGGTCAGCGTGACCGTCGAGGGGGTGCCGGCCTTCAGCGTGCCCTCGACGTCGAAGCCGTGGGCGTGGATCTCGTCGTCGTGGTCGCTGGTGACGACCAGGGTCAGCTTCTCGCCGACCTTCAGGTCGACGGTGGCCGGTGCCGGCGTGACCTTCTTGCCGGTGACCGTGACCCTGATGGTCCGTCCCGCGGGGGTGTCACTGGCCGCCGGGGGAGTGGTCGGGCTCTTCGCCGAGGGCGGGGTGAGTGGTCGCCGACAGGAGGACGAGGGAGCCGAGGACGAGGCGGCAGCGGCAGAGGTCGACGGGCTGACCCCGGGAGTGGCGGCGTCTCCGCCGCAGGCGGTGACGGCGAGCGCCAGCGCCGCCCCCGCGGCATACCAAGCGCCCCTGGACAGGGTCATCTTCGTCACGCGCTGCAGTCTAGACAGCGCGATCTGACACGATGGACGCGTGCCCGACCGCCTGAGCTCGCTCGACGCGTCCTTCCTCTACCTGGAGGACGCGACGACGCCCATGCACGTCGGCTCGGTCATGGTCTTCGACCCCCCGGACGACGGCTTCGACTACGACCGGCTGGTGCAGCTGATCTCGCAGCGGATCGCGTTCGTGCCGCGCTACCGGCAGCGGATCCGGCAGATCCCGGGGCGCCTCGCCAACCCGGTGTGGGTCGACGACGAGGACTTCGACGTCACCTACCACGTGCGCCGCTCGGCCCTGCCGCGGCCGGGCACCGACGAGCAGCTGCAGGAGTTCGTGGCCCGGATCCAGCCGCGCCCGCTCGACCGGCAGCGCCCCCTGTGGGAGGTCTACCTCGTCGAGGGCCTGGAGGACGGCCGCTTCGCGATCGTCACCAAGTCGCACCAGGCGCTGGTCGACGGCGTGCACGCCGTCGACATCGCGCACGTCATCGTCGACGACGACCCCGCGGCCGAGGGCCTGGTCACCGACACCTGGCGGCCCTCGCACGAGCCGAGCGACATCGAGCTGCTCACCGGGGCGCTGGTCGACGCCGTCCGCCGGCCGAGCGAGATCGTCGAGAACGTGCGGGGCGGCATCGCCGACCTCAAGGCGGTGAGCGGACGGGCCCTGTCGGCCGCGGGCCACGTGGTCTCCACGGTGGCGCGCACCGCCGCGCACCCGGCGCCGACCTCGCCGCTCAACGCGTCGGTCGGCGAGGCGCGCCGCTACGTCATGATCGGCACCGACCTCGACGACTACAAGAAGGTCCGCAGCACGCTGGCGCGCGGCAACTTCGCCGACGACGTCACCATCAACGACGTCATCCTCGCCACCATCTCGGGCGCGTTCCGCTCGTGGCTGCTCACCCGCGGCGAGGCGGTGCACTCCGGCACGACGGTGCGCGCCATGGTGCCGGTCAGCGTCTACGACGAGGAGAACCGCAACCACCTCGGCAACCGCCTCAAGGCCTGCTTCGTCGACCTGCCGGCCGGCGAGCCGGGGGCCTCGATGCGGCTGCACCAGGTCGCGTTCGCGATGCGCCAGCAGATGGAGGGCGGCCAGGCGGTGGGTGCCGACACCCTCGCCGAGCTCGCCGGCTTCGCCCCGCCGACCCTGCACTCCCTCGGCGCGCGCCTCGGCAGCGCGATGTCGCGGCGCCTGTTCAACGTCGTCATCACCAACGTGCCGGGTCCGCAGCAGGCCCTGTATGCCGGCGACGCCAAGATGGTGGCCACCTACCCCGTGATGCCGCTCGCCAAGGGGCAGGGGCTGTCGATCGGGCTCACCTCCTACGACGGAGGCGTCTACTACGGCCTCAACGCCGACCGCGACGCCATGCCGGACATCGACGTCCTCGGCCAGGGCATCGTCGACGCGCTCGGCGAGCTGCTCGAGAGCAAGTCGAGCCAGCGGTAGGCGGGACGCCGTGAGCACCGAGCTCGTTCCCACCGACGCCGGGCGCCCGCGCCGGGGGCTCGTGCTGGGCGGCGGGGGTGTGCTCGGCGCGGCGTGGACGGTCGGGGCGCTCAAGGCGCTCGAGGACGAGCTCGGCATGGACGCCCGCCACTTCGACGAGTACGTCGGCACCTCGGCCGGCTCGGTGCTCACGGCGCTGCTCGCCTGCGGGGTCTCGGTCGGAGACCTCGTGCGCCACCAGCTCGAGGGAGCCATCGACGTGGGGCCGCTCGCGGGCTACGAGTGGGACTACCACCGCGACACCGGCGGCGACCGGCCGCAGCGACCTCGGGTCAGTCTCGGGTCGCCGGAGCTGCTGCGCGCCAACGCCCGCCAGCTGCGCCAGCTGCCGCCGACCGCGGTGCTCTCCGCGATCGTGCCGGAGGGCCGCGGCAGCATCGAGGCGGTCGGCGCGCTCGTGGCGTGGGTGGCCGGCGACGGCTGGGCCCCGCGCGAGGGCGTCTGCGTGGTGGCGCTGGACTTCGACGCCGGCCAGCGGGTGCCGTTCGGGCGCGAGGGCGCCCCACCCGTCCCGCTGGCGACGGCGGTGATGGCCTCGTGCGCCATCCCGGGCTGGTACCAGCCGGTGCGGGTGGGACAGCACCGCTACATCGACGGCGGCGCCTGGTCGTCGACCAACCTCGACCTCATGGCCGGGCTCGGCCTCGACGAGGTCTACGTGCTGGCGCCGTCGGTGAGCTTCGTCCAGGACGCACCGAAGCACTGGAAGACCCGGGTCGAGCGGCAGTGGCGCAACCGGGTGACCCTGCGCTGCCTGCGCGAGCTGCGCCGGGTGCACAAGGAGGGCACCCACGTCACGGTGCTCGGCCCCGGCGAGGAGGACCTCGAGGCGTTCGGCGCCAACCTCATGGACGTGGGGCGCCGGCCGCGCGTCATCGAGACGTCCCTGCGAACATCGGCGCAGGCCCTCAGCGACCCGGCACCCCTGCCGGACGCCACCGACTTCGAGGATGTGGGATGAGCCAGACCCGGATCTACGTGCCGCTCAACGCCGCGCGCCTGCGCGAGCTGGGCGAGACGCGCACCCTGGCGGAGGCGCCGCTGGCGGCCTTCGCGGTGACGGGCCGGCTGGAGCGCTCGATGCCGATGGGGGACGAGGAGGAGTGGGAATACGCCGCACTGTGCGATGCGGTCGACGCGGCGACGTTGTTACGTGAGAGGCAGGACGCCAAGCGGGTCGTGGCCGCGGCCGACGTGGAGGCGGACTGGGTGAAGGCGGGCGGGGAGGCTTCGGCCCCCTCGGCCGTTGAGGTGACAGAGGCGCTCCCGCTGCGGCGGATCGTCTCCTTCCACATCGACGAGCTGCCGGGCGCCGACGGGGCAGAGGACCTGCTCTGGTACGACGCCACGGAGCTCGACGAGGTCACGCGTCTCATGTAGACGCCCTTGCGGAACCAGCGGGAGGGTGCATGGACCCCATCCATGACCTGCAGGCCGGGCTCGGTGCGGTCTGGGCCCTGAACCAGCCCGGGTCCACCGCCGAGCACGTGGTGGTGGTGCTGCCCTCGCTCAACATCTCGGCGAGCATGCTCACCCACTACGGGCCGCGGCTGGTGGCGCTCGAGCACCGCTACCTGACCGAGGTGCTCATGTTGGCCCGGGTGCCGGGCTGTGAGCTGGTGTTCGTGTGCTCGGCACACCCCGGCCGGGCGGTGCTCGACTACTACGCCGGGCTGGCGCCGGGTCGCCTCCAGGAGAGCGTGCGATCGCGGGTGCACGTCGTGGCCGTGGAGGACCTGTCGCCCCGGCCCGTGGCGGTCAAGCTGCTGGAGAACCCGCAGGCCCTGGCCCGGATCCGCGACATCGTCGCGGGCCGGCCCGCGATGATCGAGCCCTGGAACGTCACCCTCACCGAGCTTGCGGTGGCCGAGCGGCTCGGGCTGCCGCTCAACGGGACCCCGCCCCACCTGTGGCCCATCGCGTTCAAGAGTGCCGGGCGCCGGATCTTCCGTGAGAGCGGTGTGCCCCTGCCCCTGGGCCACGAGGACGTGCGGTCGGTCGAGGACGTCGCCCTCGCCATCGCGGCCATCGCCGCCGCGAACCCGGCCACGCGCGGTGTGGTGGTCAAGCACGACAACAGCGGCTCCGGTGAGGGCAACCTCGTCGTCGGCATCCGCGACCTGGACGGCCAGCCGGTCGACAGCGAGGCGTTGCGGCACATCCTCGACCAGGCCATCCCGGACTGGTACCGCCTCGACCTGCAGGCCGGTGGGGTCGTCGAGGAGCTCGTGGCAGGCGAGGCCTTCACGAGCCCCAGCGCCCAGGTCGACGTCGCCCCCGACGGGTCGGTCGAGATCGCGGCCACCCACGAACAGGTGCTCGCCGGCGACCACAGACAGGTGTATGCCGGGTGCACCTTCCCGGCGAACCCGGAGTACTCGGGGGTGCTGGCCCAGCACGCCCTCTCGGTCGGCGGTCGCCTCGCCGAGCTCGGCGCCCGGGGGCGCCTGAGCGTGGACTTCGTCGCGGTGCGGCAGGGGATGTGGGACGTCATGGCGATCGAGGTCAACCTCCGCAAGGGCGGCACGACCCACCCGCTCACCGCCCTGCGGCACCTCGTCCCGGGGCACTACGACGCCGAGCGCGGCGGGTGGGTCGCCACCGGAGGGGGCACGCGCTGCTACTCCTCGACGGACAACCTCCTGGACCCCGCCTGGCAGGGGCTGCGTCCCGACGCCGCCATCGAGGCCGTCGACCGGGCCGGGGCGAGCTTCAGCCGGGCCAGCGGCACCGGGGTCGTCCTGCACGCGTTGTCGGGGCTGGGCGTCGACGGGCGGTGCGGGGTCACGGCGATCGGGGGCTCCCACGAGGAGGGGGACGCGCTCATCGCGGAGGCGCAGGCGGCCATCGGCGTGGCCGCGGCACGGGCGCGAACGACCGTTGTCGGAGGGTCCGCCTAGAGTTCACGGTCTGTCACCGCCCGTGCCACCGCGCGACCCAAGGAGCCTTGATGGACACCCGCGACGCCCTCGTCCTCGCCCGCGCCCTGGTCGCCGAGCACGGGCTGCGCGGATGGACGGTGTCGCTCGACCGCGCCAAGACCCGCGCCGGAGCCTGCCACTACGGCAAGCGGCTCATCACCCTCAGCGGGCCGCTGACCCGGCTGCACTCCGACGACCACGTGCGCGACACGATCCTCCACGAGATCGCGCACGCCCTGGTGGGGCCGAAGCACCGCCACGACGAGGTCTGGCGCGAGACGGCGCGGCGGATCGGCAGCACGGGGGAGCGGTGCGTGTCGCCCGACGCCCCGAAGGTCGCCGGTGACTGGGTGGGCACCTGCCCGGCCGGGCACGAGGTGCACCGTCACCGTCGCCCGCAACGGGTGCAGTCCTGCTCCCGGTGCTCCTACTCCTTCGATGTGCGCCACCTGCTGGAGTGGACCTTCCGTGGGCGTCCGGCCGTGATGTCGGCGTCGTACGAGTCCCAGCTGGCCGCGGTGCGCCGACACCAGGACCGGGCCGCGGCCGCTGCCCGGGGTGCTGCGGGCGAGCCGGGCCTCTCGGGCCTCACGCCACTCGAGCTGTGGGGTCCTGCGGCTCTGGACGCCGAGGCCTCGACCACGGTGCGGTCGCGTGTCCGCCTGGCTCCCGGCGCGCGGGCCCGCTGCCTCGCGCCCGGGAAGTACTACGGCGTCGTCGGCGAGGTCGTCAAGCGCGGCCGCACCCGCTACCACCTGCGGGTGCCCGCCGGCATCCTCACCGTGCCCTTCCCGCTGGTCGAGGCGGCCTAGCGACCGGACTGCCGCGCGAGCCAGGGGTCGACGACGGCGTGGAACCGCTCGGGCGCGCTCTGCCGCACGTAGTGGTCTGCACCGGCAACGACCGCGACCTCGATGGCGGGGTTGGCGATCTCCCGCAACCGCGACTGCGTCGCCTCGGCCACGAGGCACTCGCGGTCGCCGGTCACCACCAGCGTCGGCGTCCGGATGGCTGCGACGAGGTCGGGCCACGGCGTGGCCGAGCGACCGTTGCCGAGGCCGATCAGCGACAGGTCGACGTGCATCTTCGCCTCGAGCCAGGACTCGCTCTCACCATCCGGCCACTCGGCGTTGGCCAGCCGGTGCTCCTGCAGCGCGCCCTCGGGATCGGCCCGCCACTCCTTGATGAGGGCGACCCAGCGCTCACCGACCTCGGGCCTGGGCTGCGGACCGACCACGGGGCTGTCCCAGGGCGGGTCTATGAGCACGGTCGCGTCGAGCAGGTCTGGCCAACCGGCCGCCAGCTCGGTGAGCACCCCGGCGCCGAGCGAGTGCCCGATCCCGACCACGCGGGTGTCGGGGCCGCCCGCGCGCACCTGTTCGATGACGCTGCGGGCGTCCGCGACGTACACCTCCGCCGGCCGTCCCAGCTCCTCGGCCGTGAACCGCGGCGAGTCACCGTGTCCGCGGGCGTCGACTCCCAGGACCCGGTAGTCGCGCGACCAGCGGGCGACGGCATCGGGCCAGCACCGGCCGCTGTCACCGTTGCCGTGGAAGAGCACCAGCGTCGGTCCCGCGTCGAGGCCGAAGCGGTGCACCGCGACCGGTCCGGTCACGCGTGCTGCTCCAGCCAGGGGTCGACGAGGGCGTGGAACGCCTCCGACCGCGACCGGCGGATGCAGTGGTCGGCGCCGTCGACCTTCACCACGTGCAGGTGGGGGTTGCCGAGCGCGTCCAGCTCCGCGCGCTTGGTGTCGTCCCACAGGTACTCGTCCTCGCAGGTCAGCACCAGCGACGGAACCGCGATCTCGGCGGCCACCTCCTGCCAGGCGCGCCGCACGCGAGCCTGTCCGGTGGCCAGCATCGCCAGATCGGTCTGCGTCTTGGCCCGGGCCCACCCGGCATACTCCGACGACGGCCAACCGTCGTTGTCGGCCATACCTTTGGCCAGCGCGCCGTCGGGGTCGTCGTGCCACTGCTGCGCGTCCGTCACGCGCTGGTCCCCAGCCTGCAGCCGGTCCTCGGCGGTCTCCTCGGGGTCCTCGCCGAGGGCCGGGTCCTCGAGCACGGTGGCGCGCACGAGGTCGGGTCGGGTGGCTGCCACCGAACCGGCGGTGCCGCCACCCATGGAGTGCCCGACGAGCACCGGACGTTCCACGCCCTGCTCGCGCAGCGCCTCCAGCACGGCCACGGCGTCGGCCAGCATCGTCTCCCCGACGCCCGCGTCGAGCTGCTCGCGCGTGAACCGCGCGGAGGTGCCATGACCGCGGGCGTCCCAGGCGAGCACCCGGTAGCGCGGGACCCAGCGGGCCGCCGCGTCGGTCCAGCACTCGCCCGAGTCGGTGAGGCCGTGCATCAGCAGCAGTGTGGTCGCGCCCTCCGGGCCTCCGAAGTCGTGGACGGTGAGCTCGGGCGGAAACTCCAGCGGCGGCATACGTGACACCATAGGGGCGCACTCACCGCCGAGAGACCCTCTAGGAGTCGCCCCCCATGGATGCCGTCACCCAGGTGCCCGCCCCCGTCAACGAGCCGGTGCTCGACTACGCGCCCGGCAGCCCCGAGCGGGCCGCCCTCGAGGTGGCGCTCGCCGAGCTCGGCAGCGACCGGATCGACCTGCCGCACACCATCGCCGGCAAGCGGGTCATGGGCACGGGCAAGAAGATCGACGTGCGCCAGCCGCACGCCAAGCGCAAGGTCCTCGGCACGATGCGCAACGCCACCGTCGAGGACGCCAGGGCCGCCGTCGACGCCGCCAAGGCCGCCGCCCCCGGCTGGCGTGCGCTGTCCTTCGACGACCGCGCCGCCATCCTGCTCAAGGCCGCCGAGCTGCTCTCCGGCCCGTGGCGCGCCAAGCTCAACGCCGCCACCATGCTCGGCCAGTCCAAGACCGCCTACCAGGCGGAGATCGACGCGGCCTGCGAGCTCATCGACTTCTGGCGCATCAACGTCCACTTCGCCCGCCAGATCCTCGCCGAGCAGCCGATGCTCAACTCCAAGGGCATCTGGAACCGCACCGACCACCGCCCGCTCGAGGGCTTCGTCTACGCGATCACGCCGTTCAACTTCACCGCCATCGCGGGCAACCTGCCGACCGCCCCGGCGCTGATGGGCAACACCGTCGTGTGGAAGCCGTCGCCGACGCAGCAGTTCGCGGCACAGATCACCATGGAGCTGCTCGAGGCGGCCGGCATGCCCCCGGGCGTGATCAACCTGGTGACCGGCGACGGCATCAACGTCTCGAAGGTCGCGCTGAACGACCCCGACCTCGCGGGCATCCACTTCACCGGGTCGACCGCGACGTTCCAGCACCTGTGGCAGGAGGTCGGTGCGAACCTGACGACCTACCGCACCTACCCGCGCCTGGTGGGGGAGACCGGCGGCAAGGACTTCATCCTCGCCCACCCGTCCGCCGACCCCGATGTGCTGCGCACCGCGATGATCCGCGGCGCCTTCGAGTACCAGGGCCAGAAGTGCTCGGCCGCCTCGCGCGCCTACGTGCCGAAGTCGCTGTGGAAGCGCATCAAGGCCGACCTGGTCTCGATCACCGAGGGCCTGAAGCAGGGTGACGTCACCGACCTGTCGAACTTCATGGGTGCCGTCATCGACGAGCGAGCGTTCGGCAAGCACGCGGCCGCGATCGACCGCGCGCACGCCACCGCCGGCGTCGACGTGGTCGCGGGCGGCAAGTACGACGACAGCGAGGGCTGGTTCGTGCGCCCGACGGTCCTCGAGATCGCCGACCCGACCGATGAGTCGTTCAAGACCGAGTACTTCGGCCCGATCCTGTCGGTGCACGTCTACCCGGACCGCCAGTTCGACAAGGTGCTCGACCAGATGGAGTCCTTCGCGCCCTACGGCCTGACCGGCTCGATCATCGCCCAGGACCGGGTCGCCATCGCCGACGCGACCGAGCGGCTGCGCTTCGCCGCCGGAAACTTCTACATCAACGACAAGCCGACCGGCGCCGTCGTGGGGCAGCAGCCGTTCGGCGGCGGCCGCGCGTCCGGCACCAACGACAAGGCCGGCGCCGCGCAGAACCTGCTGCGCTGGACCTCGGCTCGCTCCATCAAGGAGACGTTCAACCCGCCGACCGCGCACGAGTACCCGCACATGGGCTGACCGGGCCGCCCCGCAGGGCGCCCGCGAACACCGAGAGGGCCTGGAACCGCAGTGGTTCCAGGCCCTCTCGTCGTTGTCGGTATGCCGTGGGGTCAGCCCTGCTGCCCGTTCAGCCAGTTCACGCCGGTGCGGTGCTCGACCTCGATGGCGGCCTCGATGATGGGTGCGGCCGCCTTCTCGATCTTGCCGCCGATGAGGGGCACGCGGGCCTTGAGGTCGCCGTCGATGTGCTGGACGGTGCCGGCGCCACCCGGCTCGAGGCGGACGGTGCCGCTGAGGGAGAGCGGGACGCCGTGGATCTCCAGCGCGATGGTGCCGTGGCGCGAGCCGTCCGCCGACTGGGGGCCCCATTCCTGCTTCTCGCCGACCTTGAGGGTCTCGCCCACCATGTTCCGCGCGTAGTCGGGAAGCCCGCTGGCCGGAAGGACCCGCTCGGTCCGGATGATGGTGCGGTCGCCGGTGAGCTCGACGTCGACGGCGTGCTCCAGCGCGGCCGTGGCGCCGCACTTGGCCTCCTGGAAGCGCGGCTCGGCCAGCATCTCGAAGACCTCGTGCGGCGGGGCGGGGAACTCGACGGTGTGCGCGATCTTCACGGAGGCTCCTGCGATCGGTCGGGGTTCTGGCTCGCCGTCGATCGTAGCCACGACCCAGGCACCCGGCCCACGGGCGCCCGGAACTACGGGCGCTGGACGCGCAGTCTCACCTGTTGGCCCGGCACGGCCTGCGCGGCGCGGTC
This sequence comes from uncultured Actinomycetota bacterium, assembly GCA_963730585.1. Classification (GTDB taxonomy): domain Bacteria; phylum Actinomycetota; class Actinomycetes; order Actinomycetales; family Dermatophilaceae; genus Pedococcus_A. The sequence continues at coordinate 16,924 of CAVSSL010000003.1, forward strand.
GACGTCGGCGTCGAGCACCACCGCCGCGACGGGGTAGCCGCCGGTCACCGGGTGGTCGGCGAGGAAGAGCACCGGCTGTCCGCCGGCCGGCACCTGCACCGCCCCCCGCACCACGCCCTCGCTCGGCAGCTCAACGCCCGCGAGCCTCGGGTGCCGTTCGAGTGAGGCACCTTCGAGGCGCAGGCCGACCCGGTCGCTGCGCGACGAGACCGTCCACGTCTGCCGCTCCAAGGTGAGGGGGTCGGCCAACCAGTCGGCGCGCGGCCCCAGCACAGCGCGCAGCTCCACCACGCCGTCGGTCGGCACTGCCACCGGGGCCACGTCCACGGTCGGCTCGCCGACCGGCGGCTCGACCGGCAGCACGTCTCCCGGCTGCAGCGGTGGGGGTCCGATGCCCGAGAGGGTGTCGGTGGCCCGCGAGCCGAGCACCGGTCGCACGGCGAAGCCGCCCCGGACGGAGAGGTAGGTGCGCAGCCCGGTCGTGGGTGGGCCCAGCCGCAGCACCTGTCCCGCCCGGAGCAGGAACGGTGCAGCATGTGCCGCGGGCCGGTCGTCGACGGTCGCCGGCGCGGGGGCTCCGGTGAGCACCACGGTGACGCTGCCGCGTGGCCGCACGACGAGGCCCCCGTGGGTGACCTCGATCGCGGCGTGCGCCGGACCCTGGCCGAGCAGGCGCGCCCCGAGCAGGAACGAGCCCCGGTCGGCGGCACCCGAACGCCCCACCCCGTAGGCCGCGAGCCCGGGTCGGCCGAGGTCCTGCAGCAGGGCGAGGGCGCCGGTCTCGAGCACCTCGAGCTCGGCGTGCAGCGCCGGTGTTGCCTCCACCGAGGTGACGGTCACGGCATACCACCACTGTCGGGCTCGAGAGATCCCTCGTTGGTCTCGGCGTCGACGAACTGCACGGTCGACCCCGGCTGGAGGAGGGCGGGCGGGTCGCGCTCGACGTCCCAGAGCACCACGTCGGTCTGGCCGATGATCTGCCAGCCGCCGGGGGAGGGGCGGGGGTAGACGCCGCTGAACGCGCCGGCCAGGCCCACGGCCCCGGCCGGGACCCGCGTTCGAGGATCCTGGTGCCGGGGCACGTGCAGGCGCGGGTCGCCACCCACGAGGTAGGAGAAGCCGGGAGCAAAGCCGCCGAAGCCCACGACCCAGGGTGTGCCCGTGTGCGCCGCGACCACCTCGGCTGGGGTGAGGCCGGTCAGCGAGGCGACGGCGTCGAGGTCGGGACCGTTGTACCGCACCTGAATTCGCACCACGGGGCCGTGGGCTGCGACCGGCGCACCGGCCTGCGGTGCCTGCCACTGCTGGAGCAGCGCGCGCAGCTCGTCGCGCAGTGTCGGCAGGGCCGCGGGGCTCTCGGCCACCAGCAACAGGGTCCGTGCGGCGGGCACGAGCTCGAGCAGGCCCGGGAGGCCGCCGGAGTCGCGTCGCTGGCTGACGGCCTCGTGCAGGTCCAGCACCTGCCCCAGGTCGGCCACCTCGACGAGCAGCGCGGTGTCACCACACGGGTGCACGACGGCGTCGGTCATGCCATGAACGGCGCGATCTCGACGCCGGAGGCGGCGAGGGCGTCACGGACCGCGGTGGCGATGGCAACGGCGCCCGGGGTGTCGCCGTGCACGCAGACCGAGTCGGCGCTCAGCTCGATGTCGGTGCCGTCGACGGCGGTGACCTTGCCCTCGGTGACGAGTCGCACGATGCGCTGGGCGACCTCCTGCGGGTCGTGCAGCAGCGCACCGGGTTGGGCGCGGGGCACGAGCGTTCCCTCGGGCGTGTAGCCCCGGTCGGCGAAGGCCTCCGCCACCGTCCTCAGCCCGGCCTCCCGGGCCAGCTCGAGCAGCACCGAGCCGGGCAGCCCGAGGACGGCGAGCGAGGGGTCGTAGCGCCGGATCGCCTCGACGACCGCCGCAGCCTGCGACTCGTGGTGCACCACCGCGTTGTAGAGGGCGCCGTGCGGCTTGACGTAGCGCACCGTGGTGCCGGCCGCTCTGCACATCCCCTGCAGGGCGCCGATCTGGTAGACGACCTCGGCGGTCAGCTCGGCCGGCTCGACGTCCATGAAGCGCCGCCCGAACCCGGCGAGGTCGCGGTAGGCCACCTGGGCTCCGACGACGACACCGCGCACGGCGGCCTGCTCGCAGGTCCGCAGCAGCCCCGCCGGGTCACCGGCGTGGAAGCCGCAGGCGATGTTGGCACTGCTGACCACGGCGAGCACGGCCTCGTCGTCCCCGAGCTCCCAGCGGCCGAAGGACTCGCCGAGGTCGGAGTTGAGGTCGATGCGCGGGCCGCTCGTCACAGTCTCGAGGCTACTCGCGCAGGGCCGCCGAGTGGTCGGCCAGCGCGGTGCTGGCCGCCTCGAGCGCTGCGGCCAGGCGGGCTCGCCGACGGCCGAGCTGGAGCACCACGTGGTCGAGCTCGGCCTGCAGCTCGGCCCTGCGTGCCTCGCGGGCGGCCAGGGTGTCCTCGTCGGCGACACCGGTCACTCCCCAGCGGGGAACGACGCGACCGTCGGTGACGGTCAACTCCTCCGCCTGGGCCCGTGCCTCGACGGCTCGCGCGTCGTGCAGCGCCTCGGCGAGGTCGGTCGCGTGGTCCTGGAGCAGGGCGCCGGTGCGGTCGAGCTCCGCTGCGGCCGCCGACGTGGCGTCGAGCATGGCGCGAGAGCCCCGCCCGACGGTGCGGGCGACCCGGCCCGACCACTCCACGCCCAGGTCGTCGTGCGCCGCTTCTGCGGGGGAGGTGGCAGCCCGCAGCTCCGCCGCCAGGCGTCGCAGCGAGCCACCCGCCTGGGAGCAGCTCCCAGGGTCGCCGTGCAGCGCCGCGGTCACCGGAAGAGCCCCTTCCGGGGAGGCGTTGCGACGTCGCCCGCGTCGCTGGTGCCGGAGGAGCGGGGCCGTGCTGTGGCCGGCTGGGAGGTCGCCGCGATGCGCAGGCGTCCGGCCAGCTCGCCGCACTCGGCGTCGACGGCCCGCAACGTGTCGGCGGCCTGCTCGAGGAAGCCGTCCAGGGCGTTCTGCGTCAGGCGGTCACCGACCTCGGGGAAGTGGCCGAGCACCTCGTCGGCGCCCTCGCGCGCCACGGCGCGCAGGCTCTCGAGGGTGGCAGCGAGCCCCAGGAGCCGTTCGGGGTCCACGGACGACGACGGCATACGGCCACTGTAGTGAGGACACGACAACGGCCCCCGCCGTTACCCACACGAGTGGGTGGCGAGGGCCGTTGTCACGGACGCGGGGCGTTGCCCCGCGCCGTCAGTACCAGTACTTGCGTCCGCCGACGGCGCGGCCGGTGGCGCCCAGGAGGGCGAGGATCAGGCCGACCACGATGAGGATGATCCCGATCGTCGTGAGGATCGAGATGCTGGCCAGCCAGCCGATCAGGACGAGGATGATGCCGAGGACGATCACGTGCTACTCCTTTGTCCGTAAGGAACGTGGTGCCACTGTGACACCAACTTTCCCGGAAACCTAGTGTGACCTGCCGGGATCCGCGCGTCGAACGATCAGCCGATCGACGCAGGGGTGGGAACCGCCGGCGCCGGTGCCCCCGGGCGGACCCGACCCGGTCTTGCGTCGTCGTGTTGAGCGCTAGGCTCGGCTCCGGGCACACAACGGCGTGGGCCCGCCCGACGACCGGAGGATCACGACCACAAGCATGTCTGCATCGCTGGAGCAGTCTCGAGAGCAGTTGTTGCACGCGGCAGCCGAGCTGGGGGCCCACGCGGGGGGTGACGGGCTCGAGACGTTCCTGCGGGGTTACTACCGCCACGTCGCGACGGAGGACCTGCTGGCCCGGGCGCCCGAGGACCTCCTCGGCGCGGCGACCCACCACCAGGAGCTCGCCAAGACCCGGCCCATCGGCACCGTGAACGTCGAGGTGTTCAACCCCGAGGTCGAGGAGCAGGGGTGGGCCAGCGCCCACACGGTCGTGCAGATCGTCACCGACGACATGCCCTTCCTCGTCGACTCGGTCACGTCCGAGCTGAACCGGATGGGCCGCACCGTCCACCTGATCGTCCACCCGCTGATCGTGTTGCGCCGCAACGCTGCCGGTGAGCTCGAGGAGATCATCGGCCGGGGCACCCGTGACTCGGGAGTCGACCCCGACACCGGCGGCGGCTTCGGGGTGGTCCGCGAGTCGTGGATGCACGTCGAGGTCGACCGCGAGAGCGACCCCGAGGACCGCGCCGAGATCGCGGCCAGCCTGCGCCGGGTGCTGTCCGACGTGCGCGAGGCCGTCGAGGACTGGCCGAAGATGCGCGCCAAGTGCACCGAGGTCGCCGAGGCGCTCGGCGCCCACCCGCCGGTCGGCATCCCCGACGAGGAGGTGGAGCAGACCCGACGGCTGCTCGACTGGCTCGCCAACAACCACTTCACCTTCCTCGGCTACCGCGAGTACAAGCTGGCCCGCGAGGACGGCGACGACGTGCTCACCGCCGTGCAGGGCTCAGGGCTCGGCCTGCTGCGCTACGACAGCAGCCCCGAGGGCGTGCGGCTGAGCGAGCAGGCGAGCACCGTGGCCCGCGAGCCCAAGCTGCTCATCGTCACCAAGGCGAACAGCCGGGCCACCGTGCACCGCTCGACCTACCTCGACTACGTCGGCATCAAGACCTTCGACGAGCAGGGCGAGGTCACCGGCGAGAAGCGCTTCCTCGGCCTCTTCACCTCCACCGCCTACACCGAGTCGGTGACGCGGATCCCGGTGCTGCAGGACAAGATCAACGCGATCTTCGAGCGCACCGGCTTCGCGACCGACTCGCACTCGGGCAAGGACCTGCTCGAGGTGCTCGAGACCTACCCGCGTGACGAGCTGTTCCAGGCCGACCAGGACGAGCTGCACGACAACGCGACCGCCGTCCTGCACCTCCAGGAGCGCCGCAAGACCAAGCTCTTCCTCCGCAAGGACGAGTTCGGCCGCTTCATGTCGTGCCTCGTCTACATCCCGCGCGACCGCTACAACACCGCGGTGCGGCTGCGCATGGAGACCATCCTGCGCAACGCGTTCCAGGGCGCGAGCGTCGACTACACGACCCGCGTCTCGGAGTCGGCGCTGGCTCGCCTGCACTTCGTCGTGCGCGTCCCGCAGGGCCAGCGCATCCCCGAGGTCGACGTCGACGTGCTCGAGAAGCAGCTCATCGACGCCACCCGCACCTGGGACGAGGACCTCTCCGAGGCCGCCCGCACCGAGCACGGCGAGGAGGTCGCGGCCCGGCTCACCGGCCTCTACGGCAAGGCCTTCCCGGAGGCCTACAAGGAGGACTTCACCCCGCGCGTCGGTGTCGCCGACATCCGCCACATGGAGGCCCTCGACACCGAGGAGACCACCGGGCTGAACATGTACCAGGAGCCCGGAGCGCCCAGCCACGAGCGGCGTTTCAAGCTCTACCGCCGCGGCCCGCTGTCGCTGACGCAGGTGCTGCCGATGTTCACCCACCTCGGCGTCGAGGTCGTCGACGAGCGGCCGTACGAGATCGACCGCGGCGACGGCGTCACCGTGCACATCTACGACTTCGGCCTGCGGGTGCGCAACGAGAAGGTCTGGACCGGTGAGTCGCGTGACCGCACGCGCGAGCTGTTCCAGGAGGCCGTCGGCGCCGTGTGGAACGGCCACGCCGAGTCCGACGGCTTCAACGCGCTCGTCCTCGGGGCCGGCCTCACGTGGCGCCAGGTCGTCGTCATCCGCACCGTCGCGAAGTACCTGCGCCAGACCCAGTCCACCTTCAGCCAGGACTACCTCGAGAACGCGCTCGTCCAGAACCTGCCCATCGCGGCGATGCTGGTCGAGCTCTTCGAGGAGCGCTTCGACCCCACGCGGTATGCCGGGGCGGCCGGTTCCGACCGCGCGGAGGCGGAGGAGGCGGTCGCCGCCCGCATCGAGCGGGCGCTCGACGCGGTGAAGTCGCTCGACCAGGACCGCATCATCCGCGCCTTCCTCGGGGTCATCCGGGCGGCGCTGCGCACCAACTACTTCCAGTCCGCGGACGGCGAGCCGAAGACCTACGTCAGCCTCAAGCTCAACCCGAAGGCGGTGCCCGACCTGCCCGCGCCGCGGCCGGCGTTCGAGATCTGGGTCTACAGCCCGCGCGTCGAGGGCGTGCACCTCCGCTTCGGCCCGGTCGCCCGCGGCGGCCTGCGCTGGAGCGACCGGCGCGAGGACTTCCGCACCGAGGTCCTCGGCCTGGTGAAGGCACAGATGGTCAAGAACGCCGTCATCGTGCCGACCGGCTCCAAGGGCGGCTTCTACGCCAAGCAGCTGCCGGACCCGACGTTGGACCGCGACGCGTGGCTGGCCGAGGGCGTGGCGTCCTACAAGATGTTCATCGCGGGCCTGCTCGACGTCACCGACAACCGGGTCGGCGGCGAGATCGTCGCGCCGAAGGATGTCGTGCGCCACGACTCCGACGACCCCTACCTCGTGGTGGCGGCCGACAAGGGCACCGCGACCTTCTCCGACATCGCCAACGGGGTCGCCCAGTCCTACGGCTTCTGGCTCGACGACGCGTTCGCCTCCGGTGGCAGCGCCGGCTACGACCACAAGACGATGGGCATCACCGCCCGCGGCGCCTGGGAGTCGGTCAAGCGGCACTTCCGCGAGATGGGCGTCGACACCCAGACGCAGGACTTCACCGCGGTGGGCATCGGCGACATGAGCGGTGACGTCTTCGGCAACGGGATGCTGCTCTCCGAGCACATCCGCCTCGTGGCCGCGTTCGACCACCGGCACATCTTCGTCGACCCGAACCCCGACGCGGCCCGGTCCTTCCCGGAGCGCAAGCGGCTCTTCGAGCTGCCCCGCTCCTCCTGGGCCGACTACGACGAGACCCTGATCAGCAAGGGTGGCGGCATCTTCGAACGGTCGCTCAAGGCGATCGCCATCACCCCGGAGATGACCGAGGCGCTCGGGCTGCCGAGCGGCACGAAGACCATGACGCCGGCCGAGCTGATGAAGGCCATCCTCCAGGCGCCGGTCGACCTCCTCTGGAACGGCGGCATCGGCACCTACGTCAAGGCCGCCAGCGAGGAGAACTCGGCCATCGGCGACCGCGCCAACGACGTCATTCGCGTCAACGGGCACCAGCTGCGCTGCAAGGTGGTCGGTGAGGGCGGCAACCTCGGCTGCTCGCAGCTCGGCCGGATCGAGGCGTCCCTGCACGGCGTGCGGATCAACACCGACGCCATCGACAACTCGGCCGGCGTGGACACCTCCGACCACGAGGTGAACATCAAGATCCTGCTCACCGGCCTGACCCGTGAGGGCGACATGACCCTCAAGCAGCGCAACGCGCTGCTGGCGTCGATGACCGACGACGTGGCCGCGCAGGTGCTGCGCGACAACTACGAGCAGAACGTCCTGCTCGGCAACGCGCGCGCCCAGGAGCACGGCATGCTGCCGGTGCACCAGCGCCTCATCCACTGGCTGGAGGAGCGCGGCGACCTCGACCGCGAGCTCGAGTTCCTCCCGTCCGACGCGGAGCTCGACCGCCGCAGCAGCGAGGGCCTGGGCCTGAAGTCGCCGGAGTTCTCGGTGCTCGTCGCCTACGCCAAGCTGGCCCTCAAGGAGGACCTGCTCAAGTCCGAGCTGCCGGACGACCCGTGGTTCCAGGCCACGCTCGCCGGCTACTTCCCGCCGCCGATCCGCGAGCAGTACGCCGAGCCGCTGTCGCAGCACCCACTGCGCCGGGAGATCATCACCAACGCGGTGGTCAACTCGATGGTCAACCGCGGCGGCATCACCTTCGCGTTCCGGGCCATGGAGGAGACGGGCGCGACGCCGGAGCAGATCGCCCGGGCCTTCGTCGTGGCGCGGGAGATCTTCGACCTGCCGGGCTTCGTCGCGGAGGTCGAGGCGCTCGACAACCAGGTGAGCACCGAGGTCCAGACCCAGCTCTACCTCGAGTTCCGTCGGCTCATCGACCGCTCGATCCGCTGGGTCCTCACCTCGCGGCCGTCGCGGCTCGACGTCGCCAACGAGGTCGCCCGCTTCGAAGGGGTCGTGCGGGAGTTCGCCCCGCAGATCCCCGAGATGCTCAAGGGGGCCGAGCTGAAGCGCATGGAGCGCAACGCGGTGGCCTACGAGAAGGTCGGCGTCCCGGAGGAGCTGGCCCGTCGCTCGGCCAGCCTGCTCGACCAGTTCTCGCTGCTCGACGTCGTCGACATCTGCAGCGACACCGGCGAGCAGCCCTCGAGCGTCGCCCCGCTCTACTTCACCGTCTCGGAGAGGTTCGGCATCGACCTGATGCTGGGCCGGGTCACCAACCTGCCGCGCGACGACCGGTGGGACGCGCTGGCGCGCGGTGCGCTGCGCGACGACCTGTATGCCGTGCTGGAGTCCCTGGTGCGCTCCGTCATCGAGGCGAGCGACGCCGAGAAGGAGCCGGCGGAGCGGTACGAGCAGTGGGCGAAGGCCAACGCCGAGTCGCTGACCCGCGCGCGCACCGCGCTGGCCGGGATCGAGCGGCTGGAGCGACCCAACATCGCCGCGCTGTCGGTGGCGTTGCGGACCCTGCGCTCGGTGATCCGGGCCGGCGCCGCGGCCTCCTGACGCTGCCGTGGCGACGCTGCTGTGGTGACGCTGGGCCGCCTCGTCGAGGTGTGGCGCTTCCCCGTGAAGTCGATGGCGGGGGAGCGCCTGGCCTCGGTGGAGGTCGACACCCGCGGGCTCGTCGGCGACCGCGAGTGGGCGGTCTACGACGAGGAGGGCCGGCTCGCCAGCGGCAAGCGCACCAACCGGTTTCGCCGCATGGACGAGGTGTTCTCCCTCGCCGCCCGCACGGTCGACGACCACGTCGAGGTGCTGCTGCCGGACGGCCGACAGGTCGTCGCCGGCGAGGGAGCGGCCGACCTCGCGCTGTCGGACCACTTCGGCGAGGAGGTCGAGCTTGCGCCCGAGGCCGACATCGCCCACCAGGACGCCGGGCAGGTGAGCCTGGTCGGCACGGCGACCCTGCGCGAGCTCGGCATCCTGTGCGGCCTCGACGGACCGGTCGACCCGCGCCACCTGCGCGCCAACCTCGTCGTGGAGACGGCCGAGCCCTTCGTGGAGGAGGGCTGGCTGGGCCGCGAGGTGCACGCCGGCGAGGTCGTCCTTCGGGTGGTGGAGCGGATCGAGCGCTGCCGCATGGTCGACCTCGAGCAGGTGGGCCTGCCCGCCCTCGGCGGGCTGCTGCGCGTGGTCGGGGCCGAGCGCGACCTGTGCGCCGGCGTCTACGCCGACGTGGTCGAGCCGGGTGTGGTGCACGAGGGTGACCGGCTGACCGGCTGACCGGCTGACGGGCTGACGCGGGGCGGTCCCTGCCCCGTGGCTAGGCTGCCTGTCGTGCCCACCCTGAACGAGGCGCTCTCACAGGCGACCGACCTCGGCCCCGCGGAGGTCGAGTGGCTGCACCTGCTCGTCGGTGACTGGCAGCTGCTCTCGGACCTGTCCTTCGCCGACCTCGTGCTGTGGGTCCCCGGCGGGGTCGAGGGCTGGCTCGCGGTGGCGCACGTGCGGCCCACGACGGGCCAGATGGTGTTCTTCGAGGACGTCGTCGGCCGGCGCAGCCACCGCGGGCGCCACGCGCTGCTCGACCAGGCCTACACGGGCCAGCGCATCGTGCGGGCCAAGGAACCGACGTTCCGCGACGACATGCCGGTGCGGGAGGAGGCCATCCCCGTCGTGAAGGCGGGCCGGCCGCTCGCCGTGCTGACGCGGCATACGAACCTCGCCGCGATGCGCACGCCCAGCCGGCTGGAGCTGACGTACCAGGCCATCGCCGACGCGCTGGCGCGGATGATCGCGGCGGGGGAGTTCCCGCACGCCTCGGCGCCCACCGGCCTGCGCCGGGGCGCGCCGCGCGTCGGGGACGGCGTGATCCGTCTCGACGTCAACGGCGTGGTGACCTACGCGAGTCCCAACGCCCTGTCGGCGATCCACCGGCTCGGGCACGTCGGCGACGTCATTGGCGAGCTGCTGGCCAAGGTCGTGGCTGACCAGCTCCGTGAGGAGTCGCCGGTCGACGAGTCGCTCGCCCTCGTGGTCACCGGCCGCGCACCGTGGCGCACCGAGGTCACCGCACGCGGTGCGAGCGTCTCCATGCGCGCCATCCCGCTCACCGAGGGCGGCCAGCGCACCGGTGCGCTCCTGCTGCTGCGCGACGTCTCCGAGCTGCGGCGGCGTGAGCGCGAGCTCATCACCAAGGACGCGACCATCCGGGAGATCCACCACCGGGTGAAGAACAACCTCCAGACGGTGGCGGCGCTGCTGCGCCTGCAGGCCCGTCGGTTGCCGGAAGGGGAGGGACGCACTGCCCTGGAGGAGGCGGTGCGCCGGGTCGGCGTCATCGCGCTCGTGCACGAGACCCTCAGCCAGGGCTTCGACGAACGGGTCAACTTCGACGAGATCGCCAGCCAGGGACTCAAGGCCGTGGTCGAGGTGGCCCGTGGGGAACAGCCGATCCACGCGCACATCGTGGGCGAGTTCGGCATGCTCCGCGCCGAGGACGCCACGGCGCTGGCGATGATTCTCTCCGAGCTCATCCAGAACGCCGCCGAGCACGCGCTCGCCGAGCGGGGCGGCACGGTCGAGGTGGCCGCCAAGCGCACGGGCGAGGACAGTCACCAGATGCTCGAGGTGACCATCACCGACGACGGGTCAGGGCTGCCGCCGGACTTCACGCCGGGTCGCTCGGGGCTCGGGACGCAGATCGTGCAGTCGCTGGTGCAGGACCTGCGCGGGCGGATCACCTGGGAGCCGGCCGCGCCGCGGGGAACCCGGGTGCGCTTCGTCGCCCGGCTTCGGCCCCTCAGTCGGGAGGCCTCTGCCTGATGAGCGGGTGTGCCCCGACCTGGCCGGCCCCGCAGTGGGCACCCTGACCGGCTGGATGGCGGGCACGGAAACGCCGCGCGGGGAAGATCCCAGCGCGGCGTGTGGTGGGGAGGTCAGCCGGCGCGGCGGGCGCGGGCGTTGCGGCGCTTGAGGGCTCGGCGCTCGTCCTCGGACATGCCGCCCCAGACGCCAGCATCCTGACCGGACTCGATGGCCCACTTCAGGCAGGTGTCAACCACCTCGCAGCGTCGGCAGACGGCCTTGGCTTCCTCGATCTGCAGGATCGCCGGGCCGGTGTTCCCGATCGGGAAGAACAGCTCCGGGTCCTCGTCGAGGCAGGCAGCGCGGTCGCGCCAGTCCATGAAGATCGTGCTCCTTGTCATTGCGGGGTGTCGCAGGGGTGCCGCTGGGGGTGGTCGGCTGGCAAGGCGCGTCGTTGCGTCGTGCGGGGGGTCATGCGCCGCTCGGGTCGCACAGCCGATCGGCCATGCTAGCGAAGAGGCACACGGTGTGTGGAGGATGAAACGCGGGGGTGCGGTCATTCTCGGGGAAGACACACGTCTCTGCCAACGGAGAGCGGCGGCTTTGTGTTCCACCCTCACAGATGACGGGATGTTTTCACAGGGGTTTCTTGCAGGAAACGTGCCGGTTTGGCTGAGGGATTGGTCACAGTCAGCACGGATCGCCGCCGGATCTGCGCGGTGGAGGACCATGGGCGCTCGGCTAGCCTGACGCCCGTGACCGCCGCCCCCAGCCCGTCCGACCGTCCCTCGTCCCACAGCGTGGACCGTCCTCGGGTCGTCGCGAGCGCAGTGTGCGCGCTGCAGGGGTTGTTCCTGCTGGGCTTCTGCGTCTTCTCCCTCGTCGAGCTGGCGTCGTCCGGGTCGGACAGCCCGTCGCGCGTCGTGATGGAGGTCGTGCTCGTCGCCGTCTTCGCCGTCGGCCTCCTGGCGATCGCGCGGTTCTGGGTCGCCGGCGCCGACTGGCCCAAGACCCCGACCATCGTGTGGAACCTGCTGCTCCTGCCGGTCGCGTGGGGGCTGGTGCAGAGCGACCGGGCACTCATCGCAGTGGCGGTCGCCGCCGTGGCGGTCACCGGCATCGGCGCGGCAGCCGCGGCCGGCACCTCCGACCGCTCGGGCGACGCCTCGTCCTGAGAGCGCTCGCTCAGGCCGGCTGACGCAGCCTGGAGTCGGCGTCCCTGTCCGACGTCGCCACCTGCACCTCGACCGGACCGTCGGCGGTGACCAAGCAGGCCACGACCGGGGAGCCTGTCCGGAGCCGCGTGCCGCCTCCCGGAGGCGAGGCCGAAGAGCTCTCCGTCGGCCACCCCCCGAGGGCTCAGCAGGAGGCCGACCTGGCTGCGGGCGACCTCCACGGCCACACCCCGGTACTGCGTCAGCAGGGTGCTCGTGCTGGCTGCACAGGCCACCAGTCCCTGCCCCTGCCGAGCGGCCCGGGCGAGGTCGCGCAGCACGGGCTCGACCGCGGTGTCGAGCAGCTGGTCGGCGTCGTCCACCAGGACGGCGAGGCCGGGGTTGTCCCGACAGGCGGCGACCACGGTGTCGGGGTCGTCGTCCGACGACCAGCACGCCACGCCGGGGCGATCTCGCAGGCGGTCCATCGGGCCGGGGCGGGTGCTGACCACGGCGACCGGGCGTCCCGCGCGCAGCAGCCCTTCGCCCAGGGTGCGCAGGGCCGTCGACTTGCCGCTGCGCGTCGACCCGGCCACCAGCCAGAGCGCCCCGTCTCGCTCCGGGTCCAGCCCGACGGGGTGCAGGTCGTCGCCGCCCACCCCCACGACCACCTGCCCCGAGTCGCGGGAGTCGCTGGTCAGAGCGGCGTCCAGCAGGCCGTCCAGCGCCACATGGCTCGGCAGCGGCTCGACCCGCAGTGGCCCTTGGTGAGGCGTCTGCCCCTGACTGGGTTCATGGCGCCGGGCCGCCACCACGGACAGCTGGCCCGCCGCGGGAAGGGCGAGCTGCACCTCCGCGCCGTCCGAGGACAGCACGCCCCTGCCGGGTGGCTGGGCCACGGGAAGCGCGGTGCGGCTCAGGCCGACCAGCACGGCGTCTGCGGGGTCGGCGAGCCGCAGCACCAGCCGTTCGGTGAACAGCGAGGAGAGACGGCCGTGCAGCAGGCCCCGGTCACCGGTGACCGCCGCCCGCAGGCCGACCGCGCTGCCCTCGCGCAGCAGGGAGACGAGTCGCTCGGTGAGCACCCCGTGGTCCACCGAGTCGAGGTCGTGGGTCACCAGGTCCCAGTCGTCGACGAGCAGGAGCATGGTCGCCGGTGCTGGTGCCGGCGGCTGCCCGAGGAGTCTGCTCGCGAGGCGTCGCCGCCGGGCAACCTCGCCCTCCAGCCTGCGCACCAGTCGCTCGAGCCGGCCGGGGTCGTCCCGCGAGACCACGGCGCCCGTGTGGGGGAGCACGGCAAGGTCCTGCAGCCCACCGCGGCCGCCGTCCACGGCATACAGGTGCAGCTGGGCGGGGCTGAGCCGCTCTGCGGCCTCGTGGGCGAGCACTCGGAGGAAGCCGGTGCGACCGCTGCCGCCGGTGCCGATCGCCGCCCAGTGACCGGGCTGGGCGAGGTCCCACACCAGGGGCTCCTGCCGCTGTTGTGAGGGCCGGTCCACCAGGCCAAGCGGCACCAGCGAGCCACTGGCACCGACGGATTGGCGCACATCCTCGGCGGCCAGGCGTTCCGGCAGGGGAGGGAGCCAGGGTGGCGGGGTGGACGTGACGGCCAGGATGGCTGAGGCGGCCCGGAGGCTCCCCACGAGGTCGACGAGGTCACCCGCTCCGTCGGGTGGGGCCCCGGGCGGGCCGGCGGTCTCGTGGTGGGACGCGGCACGTGGCGCGCCGCCGGTCCAGTCGGCCGCCGTGACGGTGAGCCGTCGTGGGGCAGGTCGCCCACCGATGAGCGTGGCCGTCTGGAAGGGCTGCGGTGGTGCGCTGCCGCTGCGGGCGAACGCCCGACCCGGTGTCTGCTCGCTGATGCCGGCCGCGGCCGCGCTGTCGATGACGTCGTCGGAGTCGGCGCGGTCGCGCACCCGCAGCGCGATGCGGAGGTTGACGTTGGCCTTGATGTCGGCAGAGACCACTCCTGCCGGTCGCTGCGTGGCGAGGACGAGGTGCACTCCCAGCGAGCGGCCGACGGCGGCGATGCGCACCAGTCCGGCGATGAAGTCGGGGTACTCCTCGGCCAGGGCGCGGAACTCGTCGATGACGATGACGAGCCTCGGCAGGGGCGGGCGGTGGGTGCCGCGCTGCTGGTCCCACTCGTCGAGGTCGCGGGCCCCGACCGAGGCGAGCAGCGCCTCCCTGCGCTTCAGCTCGGCCGTCAGCGAGGTGAGGGCGCGAGCCGTCAGGTGCGCGTCGAGGTCCGTGACCAGCCCGGTCGTGTGGGGGAGGCTGGCGCACTCCCGAAAGGCGGCACCGCCCTTGTAGTCGACCAGGACGAACGCGAGCCGATCCGGTCGGTTGCCGGCGGCGAGACCGGCGATGAGGGTGCGCAGCAGCTCGGACTTGCCCGCACCGGTCGTGCCGCCGACGAGCACGTGGGGGCCGTCGCGGCGCAGGTCGATGGTGCAGGGACCGCCCGTGGTGACGCCGAGCGGTGCCGCGGTGGTGGCGGGCTGCCCGGTCCACTGCCGCACGACGGCCTCGGGGTCGACGGCGTCGAACCGCAGCAGGTCGAGCAACCTCACCGTGTCGGGCAGCATCTCGGAGGCCTCGTCCGGGGTCGAGTCGCGCAACGGTGCCAGGGCCCGTGACAGCCGGTCGGCCCACCACGGGCCCACCTGGTCCACCACCAGGGAGTGCCCGCTGGCGTCGTCTTCGGCGGTGGTGAGCCTCCAGGCGGTTCTGCTGCCCGGGCTCACGGACTCGACGACCGCCCGGCACTCGCTGGGGAGCCGTCCGGCACCGTGGTCGAGGGCGATGACAGCGACCCCCACGGCGGGACCCTCGTCGAGGAGGGTCGCGACACCCGGAACCTCGCGGAGCTCGCCGGCGCCCACGAGGACGACCACGGCGCGGGGGCCGAGCCAGGGCTGGGCTGAGCCGATCGAGCGCTGTCTCTGCTCGACCTCGCCCAGGAGGGTCTGCACCGCCGTCACGGTGGCTGACTCGTCGGCCTCCAGGCAGGCCAGTCGCCGACTGCCATCGGAGGCTCGGTTGTGGGGAAGGCGCGAAACCCACTGCCACGCAGCACAGTTCGCTCGTCGAGCGACCAGGACCCAGAGGGTCACGTCGCGGTGGGAGTGCAGGACCGCCACCTGGCCGACCAGGTTTCGACCCACAGCCTCAGTCGTCGCGGAGGGGCCGGCCACGCCCAGGATCCCGACCGAGCCGAGGTGTACGGCACAGGGGGCGTCCGGTGTCTCGAGCACCTCGGGTTCGACGTCCGGCCCCGGTGCCACGACCCGCACCTGCGAGCGCGCCGTCCAGGTGCCGAGGCGGAGGTCGAGCACGTCCGGGTCCTCGCGCCGGCGCTCCCACAGCCGTGTGGACGGGCGAGACGCTACTGCCAGCACTTCGGCGGGATCCGGAAACCCGAGCTGGCGGGCCTGCCACTCTTCCGCGACCGCGACGAGGGCAGAGGCGCGCACGCGCCGCACCGCAGCCGCGTGCTCGGCCAGCTGCACGGCATACGTGCGCCTGCCCTGGACCCGGTCGGACAACACGGTGGCGCCCATGAGCAACGGGCTCATCAGCGCAAAGGCCAGCATGGCCGGGCTGAAGAGCACCGCGAGCACCGCTCCGACCGGCAGCGGGGCCAGCATGGCGACCCAGGGCAGCCGGCCGCGGTGCGGGCGCTGCGGCTCCGGCGGCAGGGCGAAGGTGCGTGGTTGGACGGGCCGGGGCATGCGGGGACTGCGGTTCACCAGCCGCACTCCCTCGCGCGGCTGGGTCACGGCTGCCGGCCGACGGCGGGGAGCGCGGACCTGGAGCCGGCTCGAGCCGACGGCGACGGTGTCGGAGGTGCGGAGGGGCTGACCACCGTCCGGGACCGGTCGGTCCGCGATGCGCGTGCCGTTCGTCGACCCGTCGTCGCGGACGTGGACGCCGTCGGTGGTGACCGTGACGAGGACGTGGGACCGGGAGAGGTCGGGATCGGCCACGGTGAGGTCCGCTGAGGCGCCGCGCCCCAGACGCACCGTGCCAGGCAGCAGGGGGAACTCGCGTCCGGCGTCGGGACCGGAGATGACGGCAAGGGTGAGCGGGCTCGTGTTTCGCCGAGCACCGAGGGCGGCCCGCTCGCGGACGGAGGACACCGTCAGCACGGCTCCGTCGACGAGGGGGTCCTCGCCCACCGGTGCGGCGCCGTCGACCGGTGCGCCGTTGGCGTGGAGCGACCACGTGCTGCCCACCGGGCCGGGCGGAACCGCCGCGCCGACCAGTTCGCGCAGGCCGACGACGAGGTCAGCGGCAGTCGTGCCCAGTGGGGCGTCGACCACGACCTCCAGCGGGTGCCGGTCGACGCCCTCCCACACCACCGTCATCTGCAGGTGCATGCCACCGGACGGTAGGGAAGTTCGGCGACGGGACCGCGGCGTTGTCCACAGCCTCGGCCCGCCCGGAGGTCAGAGCCGGCCGCCGCGCAGGAGGATGCGGGCCCCGTCCCGCCAGTGGGCGTCGCTGCAGCCGGTGTAGTTGGTCCAGGTCGCGCCGAGGCGCAGGGCGATGCAGTCCGCTGCCCGCTCCAGCCCGGTGACCCGGTCGCCGCCGAACCAGTTCACCATGTCGCGGCTGTACTCGGTGTAGGGGCCGTAGCCGGTGCCGTAGTTGGCGATGACAACGGCGTGGCCGTACTCGTGCGCGGCGACCGAGTAGAGCTTGCCGGGCGGCACGGTGGGGGAGATGTAGATGTTGGCGGCGCCGGGCTGGTTGGCATCCGTGATGCCGTAGTGGCCGTAACGGGAGGTGACGTGCCACCGGGCGATGCCCTCGCGGTAGCCGGGGATCCGGGCGATCGCCTGGTTGAGCGCGGGCCAGCTCGTGCGGGCGGGTGCGGCGACGGCCTTCGTGCGGGCACGCGCGGCGGAGCGTGCGGCGCGCTCCTTCGCAGCCTTCATCCGTGCCTCGGCCTGCGCCTTGGCCTTGGCTGCCCTCAGCGCCGCGGCCTTCCTGGCTGCGGTCCGTGCGGCAGCCTGGGCTCGCTGGGCGCGGGCCCGGGCAGCCTGCTGGGCCGCCTTCTGGGCAGCCTGCTGAGCCGCCCTCTGAGCCGCGGAGCGGACGGCCGCGTCACGTGCCTCCTGGGCCTGGCGGGCGTCGCGGTGCTCGGCCGAGGCCAGCGCGGAACCGTCGGCGGCTCCGGCGACATCGGACAGCCCGGCGGGCCGGGTCGAGATGGCGTGGCCGGTGAAGGCGGTCGTCGCGACCAGGGTGGCAGCGGCCGCAGCGAGCAGGGGACGGAGGGGGCGGGGTGTGGGCATGGTGCGGTACGTCTCTTCCAGGTGCTTCGTGCTGCGGTGCAGCACACGGCACGCCGACCGGCGGGCGGGGGTGGGCACCGTGAGTGCCAGCAGGTGCCGGTGGCGTCTGTCAGCGCGATGGCTGGTGATGTCGGCCCGCCCTCGGGAGCGGGCCTCGGTCAGCGCGGCGGTACCTGCCGCGGACCAGTGCGGGATCAGCCGCACGCGGGGACGATACCCGCTCATCCCGGCAAGTCGGAAACCCGAGTCGGCCTGTGGACAAACGGCACAGCCGGGACCATTCGCCCTACGATGCCGAGGAACGCCGGACCGCCGTGGTGGTTCGGGTCGGTGAGGCGATGTCGTCCGGGGTGTGCCGGCAGGGGGAGGAGTTGCTCGTGGAAGCGGTCAGCCACGTCGAGTCCGAGGTGCGGGAGCTGATCCGCCGCACGGGTCTGGACCCCGCGCGTGACACGCGTGAGATCGACCGCCTGGTGCGCGAGGCGGTGGCCGACTACGACGAGCGATCACTGCATGGAGGGCTGCCGACCCTGCCGAGCCTCGAGGGCGCCGTGAAGTCGGTGCTGGACGCGGTCGCCGGCTTCGGGCCGTTGCAGCCGTACTTCGACGACCCGGAGATCGAGGAGATCTGGATCAACGAGCCGTCCCGGGTCTTCGTCGCCCGGGGCGGCGTCGCCGAGCTGACCAACACGATGCTCACCGACGACGAGGTGCGCGACCTCGTCGAACGGATGCTCAAGACGTCCGGGCGGCGGGTCGACCTCTCCTCGCCGTTCGTCGACGCCGTGCTGCCGGACGGCTCGCGGCTGCACGTCGTGATCCCCGACATCACCCGGGCGCACTGGCACGTCAACATCCGCAAGTTCGTCGTCAAGGCCGACCACCTCGACGACCTGGTCGCCCTGGGCACGTTGACCCGACAGGCTGCCCGTTTCCTCGAGGCGGCGGTGGTCAGCGGCCTCAACGTCCTGGTCGCCGGCGGAACGCAGGCAGGAAAGACGACCTTGCTCAACTGCCTCGGCGCGGCGATCCCCGCGCGGGAGAGGGTGGTCACCTGCGAGGAGGTGTTCGAGCTCAAGATCCCGTTGCGCGACGTCGCCGCCATGCAGTGCCGGCAGCCGAGCCTCGAGGGCACCGGCGAGGTGCCGCTGCGTCGGCTGGTCAAGGAGGCGCTGCGGATGCGACCGTCGCGCATCGTCGTGGGGGAGGTGCGCCAGGCCGAGAGCCTCGACCTCCTCATCGCCCTCAACAGCGGCCTTCCCGGCATGTGCACCATCCACGCGAACAGTGCCCGGGAGGCCGTCACCAAGATGTGCACGCTGCCCCTGCTGGCCGGGGAGAACGTGAGCAGCCGCTTCGTGGTGCCGACCGTGGCGGGTTCCATCGACCTCGTCGTGCACGCGGCGCTCGAGCACGACGGGGTGCGGCGCGTGCGCGAGATCGCGGCGGTGCCGGGCCGGGTCGAGGGTGACGTCGTCGAGATCGCGGACCTGTTCGTCCAACGCGACGGGGTCCTGCGGCGAGCGGACGGCTTCCCACCGCACGTCGAACGCTTCGAGCGGGCCGGTTACGACGTCTCGGCCCTGCTGGCCCAGGAGTAGCCGTGCGCGGTCTCCTCCTCGGGCTCCTGCTGGGCCTCGGCGTGTTCTGCATCTGGTGGTCGTGCTGGGTGCCCGATGCGAGTGCCCCACCCAAGGTCCGCCGGCCCGGTCTGGCGGACCGGATCCAGGACGACCTGGTCCAGGCGGGCTACGAGGGGATGCGTCCGAGGACGCTCGTCGTCGCGTGCCTCATCGCGCTGGTCATGGTGTTCGCGATCGTGCTCGCGATGACGACCGTCGTGCCGATCGCGGTGTGCTTCGCGGCCATGGCTGGGTACGCACCGGTGGCGCTGGTCCGCATGCGCGCCCGGCGACGCCGCGCCGTGATGCGAGACCTCTGGCCCGACGCGGTCGACAACATCGCCTCCGCGGTGCGCGCCGGTCTGGCGCTCCCCGAGGCGCTGTCTCAGCTCGGGCAGCGCGGCCCCGAGGAGCTGCGACCGGCGTTCCGTGACTTCGCCGAGGACTACCGCGCGACCGGGCGGTTCCAGGAATGCCTGGACCGCCTCAAGGAACGGCTGAGCGACCCCGTGGGCGACCGGCTGGTCGAGTCGCTGCGCATCGCCCGCGAGGTCGGCGGCAGCGACCTCGGCCGCCTGCTGCGCACCCTCTCGACGTTCCTGCGTGAGGACGCCCGCACCCGCGCCGAGCTCGAGACGCGCCAAGGGTGGACGGTCAACGCCGCCCGCCTCGCCGTGGCGGCCCCGTGGATCGTGCTGGCCCTCATGGCCACCCGGGGTGAGTCGGTGCAGGCCTACAGCACGGCGACCGGCACGGCCGTCCTGGCGGTCGGTGCGGCGGTGTCCGTCGCGGCCTACCGGGTCATGCTGCACATCGGCCGGCTGCCCGAGGACGAGCGGGTGCTGCGATGAACGGGCCGTTCGGCCTCGACGGCCTGTCCGGTCCCGGCGCCGGGCTGGGGCTGATGCTCGGTGTCGGTCTTGCGCTGGTGTGGCTCGGTCTCCCCCTCCACCGCCGTCCCCGCCTGGAGCAACGGCTCCACCCCTACCTGCGCGACGCCCCGAAGCCCTCGCGCCTGCTGGCCGGCAGCGAGGTCGACGGCGCCAGCGCCCTCGCCGTGCTCGTCCGGCCCGTCGTGCGCGACCTGGCCCGTGGCATCGAGCGGATGCTGGGTGGCTCGGCGTCGGTGCGCCGTCGGCTCCTCCGCGCGGGCCGCCCGGCCGACGTCGACCGGTTCCGCGCCGAGCAGGTCGTCTGGGGTGCGGTCGGCACCGTCGCCGGAGCCGCCCTGGGCACGCTCATCTGGCTCGACAAGGGCGGCTCACTGGTCCCGCTGGTGACCATGACGCTCTGTGGCTGCGGCATCGGGATCGTCGCGCGGGACCAGTGGCTCTCCCGCGAGGCCAACCAGCGCGAGGCGAGGATGCTCGCCGAGTTCCCCACCATCGCCGAGCTGCTGGCGCTCGCGGTCGGCGCCGGCGAAGGGGCCGTCGGCGCCCTCGAGCGGGTCTGCCGGCTCTCCCGCGGTGAGCTCGCCGGCGAGCTGGGTCGCTGCCTCGCCGACGCTCGCGCGGGCGCCAACCTGCCCACGGCGCTCCAGGGGCTGGCCGACCGCACCGGCCTCCCCAGCCTCGCGAGGTTCGTCGACGGCATGGTCGTGGCCGTGCAGCGGGGAACCCCGCTGGCGGAGGTCCTCCGCGCCCAGGCCCAGGACGTCCGCGAGGCCGGACGCCGCGCAGTGATGGAGGAGGGCGGCAAGAAGGAGATCCTCATGATGGTGCCCGTCGTCTTCCTCGTGCTGCCCGTGACCGTCCTGTTCGCCGTCTTCCCCGGCTTCTCACTGCTGCAGTTCACCCTCTGACCACCACCGTCCGACCGAGAGGAACGATTCATGGAGACGATCACCCGAACACTGGTCCGGGCCAGGCTGGCAACGCAGCGGGCCGCGTCGGACGAGCGCGGCGACGTGCCGGGCTGGGTGCTGATCACGCTGATGACCGCCGGCCTGGTCAGCGTGCTGTGGGCGGTCGCCGACGACCAGCTGCAGACCCTCTTCCAGCGGGCGATGAACTCGGTCAGCGGACCCTGAGCCTGATGCTGGCGACCCGGCGGCCGACGAGGGCGGGGGACTGCCGCGAGCGCGGAAGCGCCGTGGCCGACTTCGCCATGGTCTCGGGTCTCGTGGCCGTGCTGTTCGTGGCCGTCTTCCAGCTCGGGCTGGCGCTGCACATCCGCAACACGCTCATCTCCTGCGCGGCGGAGGGAGCGCGGCTCGGAGCGCGCGCGAACGCCGACCCCCAGGACGGAGCCGCTCGTGCGCGCCAGCTGATCAGCGCCTCGCTCGCCGACCGCTACGCCCGCCAGGTGACGGCCCGCGTCGTCGACGCCGGAGGAGTGCAGGCCGTCGCCGTCGAGGTCGTGGCCCCCCTTCCGGTCATCGGCCCGCTGGGGCCCGACGCCGGGCTGCGGGTGACGGGCCGGGCGTTCCTGGAGGCGCAGTGACGAGGTGGTCAGCCCTGTCGTGCGGCCAGGCGGTCGACGAGGTGGGCACGTCAGCGCCTGGCCGGCGCCGAGAACGGCAGTGCGGTCGTGGAGTTCGTCTTCCTCGCCGTGCTGATGATGGTCCCTCTCATCTACCTGGTGATGACGCTGGGCAGGCTCCAGGCCGGTGCGTATGCCGCGTCGGCAGCTGCCCGCGAAGCCGGCCGCGCGTACACCACCGCGACAACCCAGACGGACGCCGAACGGCGGGCCGACGCGGCGGCGACCATCGCCTTCGAGGACCAGGGCTTCGGCGACACGGGACGGCTCTCGCTGTCCTGCGACGGCACGCCGTGCCTGCGGCCCGAGGGGCGCGTCGAGGTCACCTCCGTCGTGACGGTGCCGCTGCCCCTGGTGCCGTCCTTCGCGCGCGGGGTCATCCCCCTCGAGGTGCCGCTCCGTGCGTCACACGTCGCGGTGGTCGACCGTTTCCGGGGGCAGCCATGAGCGCCGCACGGATGATCGAGCTGCGACGACTGCGCGCCCGCGTCAACGTCGTTCGTGCCTCCCGGGACAGCGGGCAGGTCACGCTCCTCGTCCTGGGCTTCACGCTCGTGGCGGCCATGCTCATCGTCGGCACGGTGGCCGTCACCTCGGTGCAGCTGAGCCGGATGCGTCTGCTCGACGCCGCCGACGGGGCTGCCCTCGACGCCGCGGACTCACTGGACGCGAGCGCCTACAAGGGTGGGCTCGGCAGGTCGGTTCCCGTCAGTGAGGAGACGGTGCGGTCGACCGCCGAGGCCTACCTCGCCGCGCGGCCCCTGCCCGTCGGCATGCTCGGCTGGCAGGTCGCCTCCGGGACGGGCTCACCGGACGGCCAGCGCGCGGTGGTCAGGCTGGTGGGGGAGGCCGACCTGCCGCTCGTGGGCGGAGTCCTGCGCGGGCTGGGCGGTTCGGTCACGCTGACGGTCGAGTCCACCGCCCGTTCGGACCTGCAGTGACGTGGCCTGCTGTGCCGTCGGGTACTAGCCCGCACTAGTCCTCGTGACGGAGGCCTCCCTGCGAAGGCGGGACTAGCGTCGACCCGCAGCCCGGGGGACCAGGGGCGGCTCCTGCCAGCTCGACGGCGGGGCGTTCCAGCGGTTCGCGAAGCCGGGGGGACCGCAGGTGCGGCCGCGGGGTCGCAGGAGGTGTGCGATGAAGAGACTTCTGGGTGGCCTGGTGGCACTGCTGCTGGCCGGGTTCACCGCGGCGCTGGGCTCAATGCCCGCGCAGGCGATCACCAACGGCGAGCCCGACAGCGGCCGCCATCCCTATGTCGGCCTCGCAGTGTTCGACGTGGACGGCGCACCGTCTCACCGGTGCAGCGTCAGCCTCCTCTCGCCGACGGTCGTGCTCACCGCCGGTCACTGCACCGACGGAACGGACGCGGCACGGGTCTGGTTCGCCGAGAACGTGCAGACCAACACGGAGTACCCGTACAGCGGAACGACGTCCTACGACGGGACTCCCTACACCAACCCGGACTTCTGCATCGGCTGCGGCGGGGGCCTGCCGGGATTCGCGCAGCGTGACGTCGGCATCATCGTGCTCACCGAGCCGGTGCCGACCAGCGTGGTCAGCGAGTACGCCGACCTCCCCACGGCCGACTACGTCGACGAGGAGCTCGGCCGCAACGCGCCAGTCACCCTGGTGGGCTACGGCGTGCAGGAGCAGATCCGCGGCAACGGCCCGCCGGTGTGGTCCGGCCTGCGCGTCCGGCTGATGGCCGAGGCCCGTCTCGTCTCCGGGGCGTTCGTCCACAGCGACGAGTTCATCCGAGTCACCGCAAACCCCGGAGAAGGGGGCGGCACGTGCTTCGGTGACTCCGGCGGTCCGGTGCTCGACCACGGCACCGACACGGTGCTCGCGGTGAACTCCTACGTCACCAACAACAACTGCACCGGGGTCACGTACTCCCAGCGGATCGACATCCCCGAGGTCCTGGAGTGGATCGAGTCGTTCCTCTGACCGGTGCGCCCCTGGCCTGACAAGAGCAGGCCGACCGGGCCCGAACCGTCCGTGTGGCCGGCTGCCGCGGCAGCCGGCCACACGGCATACCGGATCGCCGTTGGGTGACGGCGCAGGGTGGTGAGGCCCACAACGACGGTGCGGTGTGCCGCGGCTAGAGTTGCGAGCGGAACTTCGACCAACGGCGCTGGAGGCTCATCTCATGTCTGACCGTCCCACCTCAGTGATCGTCGCGGGCGCGCGCACCCCGATGGGCCGCCTGCTCGGCTCGCTCAAGGGCTTCTCCGGCGCCGACCTCGGCGGTGTTCGCCATCAAGGGCGCCCTCGAGAAGGCGGGCGTCAGCCCCGAGCAGGTCGACTACGTGATCATGGGCCAGGTGCTGCAGGCCGGCGCCGGACAGATCCCCGCCCGCCAGGCCGCGGTCAAGGCCGGCATCCCGATGAGCGTGCCGGCGCTGACCATCAACAAGGTCTGCCTCTCGGGCATCAACGCGATCGCCATGGCCGACCAGATGATCCGCGCGGGCGAGTACGACATCGTCGTCGCCGGTGGCCAGGAGTCGATGACCAACGCCCCGCACCTGCTCGAGAAGTCGCGTGAGGGCTACAAGTACGGCGACGTCACCGTGCGCGACCACATGGCCTTCGACGGCCTGTGGGACGCCTTCACCGACCAGGCGATGGGCGCCCTGACCGAGACCGCCAACACCGGCGACGTCGCGTTCACCCGCGAGGAGCAGGACGAGTTCTCCGCCCGCAGCCACCAGCTCGCCGCCAAGGCGTGGAAGGACGGCCTGTTCGACGACGAGGTCGTCGCCGTGTCCATCCCGCAGCGCAAGGGCGACCCCATCGAGTTCAAGACCGACGAGGGCATCCGCGCCGACACCACCGCCGACTCGCTCGGCAAGCTGCGCCCGGCGTTCGCCAAGGACGGCACCATCACCGCGGGCTCGGCCTCGCAGATCTCCGACGGCGCGGCCGCGGTGGTCGTGATGAGCAGGGCCAAGGCCGAGGAGCTGGGCCTGACCTGGCTCGCGGAGATCGGCGCCCATGGCGTGGTCGCCGGGCCCGACTCGTGCCTGCAGCAGCAGCCGGCCCTGGCCATCGAGAAGGCCTGCGCCAAGGAGGGGATCAGCCCCGCCGACCTCGACCTCGTCGAGATCAACGAGGCGTTCGCCGCGGTCGGCCTGGCCTCGGCCAAGATGCTCGGCCTCGACGTCGACAAGGTCAACGTCAACGGCGGCGCCATCGCGCTCGGCCACCCGATCGGCATGTCCGGCGCCCGCATCGCCCTGCACCTCGCGCTCGAGCTCCAGCGTCGCGGTGGCGGCGTCGGCGCGGCCGCCCTGTGCGGCGGCGGCGGCCAGGGCGACGCCCTCATCGTCCGCGTCCCGAAGCAGAACGGCTGACCTTGGCCGCA
Organism: uncultured Actinomycetota bacterium; assembly: GCA_963730585.1. GTDB lineage: Bacteria > Actinomycetota > Actinomycetes > Actinomycetales > Dermatophilaceae > Pedococcus_A. The sequence continues at coordinate 41,636 of CAVSSL010000003.1, forward strand.
CGCACTGTCGACGTCCCTGCCCTGGTCGATTCGGCCAGGGCAGGCTCGCCCCGGGCGGTCGCACGCCTGATCTCCCTCGTCGAGGACGGCCACCCCGCCCTGCGCGAGGTGATGGCCGCGCTCGCGCCCCACAGCGGGAGCGCCCACATCATCGGCATCACCGGTTCGCCCGGCGTGGGGAAGTCGACCAGCACCAACGCCCTGGTCGGCGCCTTCCGGGCCCGCGGCAAGCGGATCGGCGTGCTGGCGGTCGACCCGAGCTCGCCGTTCTCCGGCGGTGCGCTGCTCGGCGACCGCGTGCGCATGCAGGACCACGCCCTCGACCCCGAGGTCTACATCCGCTCGATGGCCAGCCGCGGCCACCTCGGCGGCCTGTCGTGGACCACGCCGCAGGCGCTGCGCGTGCTCGACGCCGCCGGCTGCGACGTGATCCTCGTCGAGACGGTGGGTGTCGGGCAGTCCGAGGTCGAGATCGCCGGCCTCGCCGACACCACCATCGTGCTGCTCGCCCCCGGCATGGGCGACGGCATCCAGGCCGCCAAGGCCGGCATCCTCGAGATCGGCGACGTCTTCGTCGTCAACAAGGCCGACCGCGAGGGCGCCGACGCGACCGTGCGTGACATCCGGCACATGATCTCGCTCGGCGACCGCACCGAGCCGGGGCTGTGGCGCCCGCCGGTGGTCAAGACCGTCGCGGCCAAGGGCGAGGGCATCGACGAGGTCATGGAAGCCCTCGACAAGCACGTGGGGTGGATGGAGCACACCGGCACCCTGCGTGACCGTCGGGTGCGCCGCGCCGGCGACGAGATCGAGTCCATCGCCCTGCAGCAGCTGCGTGCCCGGATGGGCGACCTGCGGCACGGCAACGGGGTCGACGAGCTCGCCGCCGCCGTCGTGGACGGCAGGACCGACCCGTATGCCGCGGCCGACCAGGTCGTGGCCGCGCTCGCCTGAGCGTCCTCCCGCCGGTTGGTGCCAGCGGTTCGGGGTATTGCCGCGCACCACAGCGCGCGGCAACACCCCGACCCGGGGCGGACCTGCTGAGATGAACCGTTTGCCCGCTTCCCCGTAGGGTGGGGCGTCGGTCGAACGGTCAACCGCTCGGCCCAGCGGTCACAGAAAGGACTCCATGGACCCGCAGCTCATCGCCGGTCGTTACGAGGTGCAGCGCGCCATCGGGCGTGGCGGCATGGGCACCGTGTGGCTCGCCCGCGACAAGCGGCTCGGCCGCGACGTCGCCGTGAAGCAGATCGGCGCCCTGCCGGGGGAGTCCGCCACCGAGACCCGCCGCGCGATGCGAGAGGCCCGCTCGGCCGCGGCCCTCAACCACCCCAACGCGGTCGCCGTCTACGACGTCGTCGACCACGAGGGGGCGCCCTGGCTGGTCATGGAGTACGTCGAGGGCGAGACCCTCGCCGACGTCATCGCGCGGGAGGGTGCGCTCGACCCCCGCCGGGTCGCCGACATCGGCTCCCAGCTCGCCTCCGCCCTGTCCCGCGCCCACGAGCGCGGCATCGTGCACCGCGACATCAAGCCCGGCAACGTGCTCATCGACCGGTCGGGCACCCCCAAGATCAGCGACTTCGGCATCGCCCGCGGCCTCGGCGACGAGGCACTCACCCAGACCGGGTTCGTCACCGGCACGCCCGGCTACCTCTCGCCCGAGCTGGCCCGCGGCGAGGACCCCGACGCCGCCTCCGACGTGTGGGCGCTCGGCGCGACCCTCTACGCCGCGGTCGAGGGCCACCCGCCCTTCGCGCCCCGCTCGAACCCCATCGCCCTGCTGCAGGACATCGCCCGCGGCGAGCCCGAGCCCATGGAGCAGGCCGGACCCCTCGGCGGAGCCATCGCCGCGTTGATGGACAAGGACCCCTCCCAGCGCTGGGACATGGCGACGGCAGCCGACCGCCTCGGCCGCGTGGCCCGCGGCGACAACACCCTCACGCTTCCCGCCACCGGCGCAGGTGCCGCCGCGGCCGGCGCCACCGAGGTGCTCCCGCACGCCGACGAGCCGACCCAGGCCATGGCGGCCCCCACCCAGAGCACCGTCACGCCGAGCATGCCCACGCCGACCCCGGCGCAGGAGGAGGAGCGGTATGCCGCCCCGGCGGCTGCCGCGGCCTACGGCGCCTCCCAGCCCGGCCCGAGCGGCGGGGGCAGGGACGTGAGCGAGCACCGAAGCGGCTCGCGTCGCTGGCTGCCGGTGCTGCTGGCCCTGCTGCTCATCCTCGGCCTCGGCGGTTTCTACCTCGCGTCGCAGAACAACAACGACCCCAGCACCGCGTCGTCGGACGAGACGACGTCGACCTCGCCGACCACCAAGCCCGAGCAGTCGTCGGAGCCGTCGCCGACGAGCGAGCCGAGCACCAGCACCTCGTCGTCGTCGACCACCAGCGAGGCGACGACCACGACGGAGCCGAAGGACGCGAAGAGCGACCAGGAGCTCGCCAAGTTCGTCCGTGACTACTTCAAGGACGTCACGAAGGACCGCGACAAGACCTGGGAGCTGCTGACCCCGGAGTACCAGGACCGCATGGGCGGCCGGTCGAGCTACGACGGCTTCTGGAGCACCATCGACTCGGTCAAGGTCAGCGACCTCGAGGCCAACGCGGCTGACGGCGTCGTCACCGCCACGCTCACCTACGACAGGAAGCAGGGCGGTTCGTCGACGGAGCGCCACGAGCTGACCGTCGTGGAGGACGGCAACGGCTTCCTCATCGCGAACGACAGGCAGGCGGGCTGACCGCTACCGTCTGCGGCCATGAGCGCCGAGACGCCCTTCGCCGACAAACCGACCCTGATGGGGGAACGTGCGGCGCTGCGTCCCTTCGTGGACGGAGACCTCGCCGTGATGGTGGAGGCGGTCGCCGATCCTGAAGTCGGCCGCCTCACCGGCAGCGTCAACAGCAGCACCGCCGTGTCCGACGCTGGGTTCGACGAGCGCCGGCTGCGCGAGTGGTACTCGAGCCGGAACGACCAGACCGACCGGCTCGACCTGGCCATCGTCGACCGCGCGAGCAACGACTGCGTCGGGGAGGTGGTGCTGAACGAGTGGGAGCCCGAGAACGCCTCCTGCAACTTCCGCATCCTCATCGGTCCCCGCGGCCGCGACCGGGGTCTCGGCACGGAGGCCACGCGGCTGCTCCTCGCGCACGCCTTCGAGACCGTCGGGCTGCACCGGGTCAGTCTCGAGGTCTACGCGTTCAACCCGAGGGCCCGGCGGGCCTACGAGAAGGTGGGTTTCGTCCCGGAGGGCGTGCGGCGCGACGCGCTGCGCTTCGACGGCGAGTGGGTCGACTCCCTGCTGATGTCGGTGCTGGCGCCCGAGTGGGAGCAGCACCGCGGTCGCCCGGCCCTGGCCTGACTGGCATCCAGCGCGCCGGCCGGGAACATGTCACGGCGGGGGAGTGCCACGGCCGGGAACGTGTCACGGCGGAGAAGCGCGGCCGAAAACCCTTTGCCGCACAGGGGACCCCGGCCGGACACTCGAGGCATGGCCACGACGACCACGCCCCACACGGCGTCCACGACCTTTCCCGGACGGGGCGGCTCCGACCACCCCGGGACGGGTGTCGTCGTGCGCCTGCTGGACCTCGTCGACGACGCCGAGCTCGCTGCCGCGCACGCCGCGCGGATCGCCTCCTGCCGGCACGAGCGCCCTTGGGCGAAGACCTGGTCGGTGCGGGAGATGGCCGTCCAGCTGCGGTCGGAGAACTCCGTCGAGCGGCTCGAGCCGTACGTCGCTCTCGTCGACGGCCACGTCGCAGGGATGGCGCTGCTGTGGTTCCCGCTCCTGGACAACACGCAGTTCACCTGGTCCGAGGTCGACGTCGACCCGGCCTGGCGTCACCGGGGCGTCGGCACCGCCCTCGCCGAGCGCGTCGCAGAACGCACCATCGCCGCAGGCCGCCGGACGGTGCTCGTCGAGGTCAACGTCCCTGACCACGAGCGCGAGGACCACCCCTACGTCCGGTTCGCCCGGCGGCACGGGTACTCCTACGCCAACACCGAGGTCCGCCGCATCCTCGACCTGCCCCTCGACCCGGCGCGCCTGGAGGCCCTCGCGGCCGACGCAGCCACCCGCCACGAGGGCTACCGGGTCGAGTCCTTCGTCGGCAGCCTGCCCGAGGAGCTGCGCGAGTCCTACTGCGCCTGCTGGAACCAGCTCGCCGTGGACGCCCCGACCGGGGAGATCGAGTTCGAGGAGGAGGCCCTCAGCCCGCAGACCTACGTCGAGGAGCTCAGCCGCCTGGAGCAGCAGGGCCGAACGATGCTGCACACCGTCGCGATGGCCCCCGGTGGCGAGGTCGTCGCGTACAACGACCTCGTGGTCAGCGCGGACGACCCGGACGAGGTCATGCAGTGGGGGACCCTCGTGCGCCGCGAGCACCGGGGCCACCGGCTCGGCATGGCGGTCAAGGCGCGCGGGTTGCAGGAGCTGGCGCGGTTCGCGCCGCAGGCCAAGCGGATCCAGACCTGCAACGCCGAGCAGAACGCGCACATGGTCGGCGTCAACGTCGAGCTCGGCTTCCGCAAGGTCGAGGTGCTCCTGTCCTACCAGCGCCACCTCAACGCGTGACCGCACCGGTGAACTGACCCGGCCGCACGGCATACGGTGTGCGCATGCTCGTCGCCTTCTCCGTGTCCCCGTCCGTCGCCGCCGACTCCACCGGCTCGGTCAGCGAGGCCGTCGCCGCCGCCGTCCGCGTGGTCCGTGAGTCGGGCCTGCCGAACCGCACCGACTCGATGTTCACCACCGTCGAGGGTGAGTGGGACGAGTGCATGGACGTCGTCAAGCGGGCCGTCGACGCGGTGGCCGCCTACGGACCGCGGGTGAGCCTGGTGCTCAAGGCCGACATCCGCCCCGGCCACACCGGTGAGCTCACCGGGCAAGCTCGACCGACTGGAGGCGGCGATCCTGGCCCAGCCGTAGCCAGCGGGCCATCACCGATCGTTGCGGGACCGTTCCCGAAAACCCCGCGACGGCACGTGCTCCTCCACCTAGTGTGTGCCTGTTCCAACGGGGGATGCGCGAAGGAGAGATGTTCACGTGTGGGCGGCCATCCGCTACCGCCGGGCGCAGGCGGCCGCCCTCATGCTCCTCTCGGCGCTGATCGCCACGTGCGCAGCGCTCGCGCCGCTCTACACCCGTGCCCTCGAGCAGGGGCTGCTGCGCCAGGCCGTCTTCCAGGCCGCGCCGGCCGACACCGCCCTGACGATCAAGGCCACTCGCACGCCCACCACACCTGACCTTGCGCTGTCCCGGCTCGCCGAGGTGGTGCCGCCGGCCGTGCGCGACCTGCACGAGCCGGGCATCGGCACCTACAACGGCCAGGTCGTCTTCCAGGTCTTCCCGAACCGGCCCGGCGCCCCGGTGGACCTCATCCACCGCGACCGCATGTGCGACCACGTGCGGATGACGGCTGGGTCCTGCCCGACGGCCAAGGGCGAGATCGCGGTGACCGCCGACGAGGCGAGGTTCTGGAAGTGGAAGCCGGGCGACCGGTTCACCGTCACCGAGCGGGACGCCCCCGCCGGGGCCGCGCCGCAGGTGCTCACCGTGGCCGGGGTCTACGAGCAGGTGCCCGACGACGCCTACTGGATGCGCCTGAAGCTCGACGGCCGCTCGGGCGGCACCATCGACGGCGGCGACACCCCCGCGCTGGACTCGTGGATCACCGCCGCGCCGACGTTCGAGGGCGCGTGGGGCAACGCCCGGCTGACGATGCAGTACCCGCTCGACCGCCGAGGGCTCACCCTCGACGACGTGCCCACGGCCGCCAGCGCCATCGCCGCCACCCGCGCCGACTCCGGCACCATCGAGGTGGACAGCCCGATGGCGGCCCTGCTGGCGGGCATCCGGGAGGGCCAGGAGCAGGTCAGGCTCGTGGTGCCGCTGCTCATGGCCCAGCTCGGCCTGCTCGCCGCCGTCGTGCTCCTCTCGGTGGCGGGGGCGGCCGTCGAGCAGCGCCGGCCCGAGGTCGCCCTGGCCCGGCTGCGCGGACGCAGCCGTGACGGCGCACGGTGGCTGGTGGTCGGCGAGCTCGGGGTCACGGTGCTGCTCGGGCTGCCCCTCGGCCTGGCGATCGCGGTGGCCATCAACGAGGCGGCCCGCCGGCTGCTGCTGCCCGACGGCGTGCCGTTCGAGTTCCCGCCCGGGGTGCTGGTCGCGCTGCTCGCCGCCGCGCTGGTCGCTCTCGGCGCCGTCTGGCTCGCCGCCCAGCCGGTGCTCAACGAGCCGATCTCCTCGCTGCTGCGCCGGGTGGCGCAGGCACGCGCGAGCCGCAGGTTGCCCGTCGTCGACATCGTCGTCGCCGCCCTCGCGCTCGCCGGCATCGCCGGGTTGGCGACCACCTCGGACGCCGGGCCGCTCGCCCTGGTGACCCCGACCCTGCTGTCGCTGGCTGCCGGTCTCGTCGTCGCGCACGTGGTCGTCCGGGCCGCAGCCTCGTCCGGTGCCGCCAGCGTCAGGCGCGGGCGCGTCGGACCGGCCCTGACGGCATACCAGCTCGCACGCCGGCCGGCGGTGCGCAAGGTGGTCACCATCGTCACGGTGGCCACGGCCCTGGCCGTCTTCGCCGCCAACGCCGTCACGGTCGCCGACCGGAACCGGGCGGCGCGGGCCCAGCTCGAGGCCGGTGCGCCGGTCACGATGCTCACCGACGCGGTGGAGCCCGCCTCGCTCCAGCGCGCGCTCGCGGCTGTCGACCCGAGCGGCACCACGGTCACGCCCGTGGCCATCGTGCGTCCGCGCGACACCGCCGCCACGGCCACCCTCGCGGTGGTGCCGCGCGGCTTCCAGTCGGTCGCCTTCGCGCCACCGCAGCAGGAGCCCCTGAAGCTCTCGGCGCTGGCGCCGCCCGCGCTCGAGCCGGTGCGGCTCGACGGCACCACCCTCAGCGTCACCGCGCAGCCGTCGCTCTCGCTCGACGGAGCCGCCGCGAACGACCCCGCGCCGGCCGGACGGCTGCTGCTCGGCATCGTCGTGACGACACCTGACGGCCAGCGACTCACCCGCGACCTGGGCACCGTGCCCCTCGGCAGCCGGCGCCCCGTGACGCTGAAGGCCCCCGTGCTGTGCCCCGACGGGTGCCGCCTCGACTCCCTCACCGTGCGGGCCGACCTCGCGCCGTCCAAGATCCGGCTCCAACCCTGGCAGGCGCCCAGCGCCGACGCCGCGCCGGCCGTGACGGGCCAGCTCTCGCTGTCGGGCCTGGCGGTGGACGGCAAGGCCCTCGGCATCGGCGAGGCCGACCGCTGGCAGCCCTCGCTGAGGGTCGACGCCGCACCCGACGACCGCCTGCGGCCGGCGGCCGCCTCCACCGCCGACCGCCTCGTCCTCGACGTCGTCAGCTCCGGGGTCGTGCTGTCGCTGGCGTATGCCGACGTGCCGGCCAGCGTGCCGGCGCTCCTGGCGGGCGCGGTGCCGCCGGGCGGCACGGTGCAGCAGTTCACCGCCTCGGGCCTGGCGGGCTTTCCCACCTCGATGACCCGCGCGCAGCAGGTGCCGGCCCTGCCCGTGCTGGGCGACCGGGGGGTGCTGGTCAACTACGACACCCTCAGCCGCCTCGGCGGCCGGATCCCCGGGTCGGCCAGCCTGCAGGCCTGGCTCGGCACCGACTCCCCGGCGCAGGTCGAGAGGGTGCGGAAGACGTTGTCCGACAGCGGGATCAACGTCCTCAGCGTGCACTCGTTCGCGCAGTCGAAGCAGGCCTACGACCGCTCCGCCGCCGGCTGGGGGCTGCAGCTCGCCCTCGTGACCGGGGTGCTCGCGCTGCTCATGGCGGCGCTGGCTCTGGTGGTCGTGGCAGCCACCGGGTGGCGGGCGGTGGCGCGCGACTTCGCCGCCATGCGGATGGCGGGGGTGCCGCTGCCGGTGCTGCGCCGGGCTGCCCGCAGTGAGCAGCTCGTCGTGGTCGGCGTCGGTGTCGGCGTCGGCGCGCTCAGCGGGCTGGTGGGCGCCCACCTGGCCATGCCGCTCATCCCGCTGTTCAACCAGCCGGCGCCGGTGCCCGCCCTCGACCTGTCGCCTGCGTGGCCCGCCGTCGCCGGCGCGTGCCTCGTCGCGCTCGTCCTCCTGGGCGCCGTGGGCCTGCTCGTCGCGCGCTCGCTCGGCGGGCGCTTCACCCTCGGCCGGATCCGGGAGTTCCTGTGAGCACGACCACGAGCACGACGACGAGGGCCCCCGCCGGCCTGACGGTCAGCACCACCGGACTGGTGCACATCTACCGTGCCGAGGGCCACGACGTGGCAGCCCTCTCAGGGGTCGACCTCACCGTGGGCGCCGGGGAGATGGTCGGCCTCCTGGGCCCGTCCGGCGCCGGGAAGTCGACGCTGCTGACGCTTTTCGGTGGCCTGCTGCGGCCGAGCGCGGGTCGCATCCGGGTGGGGGAGCGCGAGCTCTCCACCATGACCGAGGAGCAGCTCGACGAGTTCCGCTCCGCCGACGTCGGGCTCGTCCTCCAGGGCGCGGCACGCAACCTGCTGCCCTACCTCACCGCGCGCCAGAACGTCGAGTTCGCCCAGTCGGCTGCGCGCTCGCGCCGCCGCGAGCTGCCCACTGCCGCCGAGGTGCTCGAGCTGGTGGGGCTGCACGAGCGCTCCAGCGAGCCGCTGGCCGCCCTCACCCCCGGGCAGCTCCAGCTCGCCGCCGTCGGTGTGGCGGTGGCGACCCGGCCCGGCCTGCTGCTCGGGGACGAGCCGACCAGCCAGCTCGACCACGAGGCGCGCGACACGGTGCTCGACGCGCTGTCGCACATCAACGCCGAGATGGGCACCACCGTCGTCGTCGTCACCCATGACCCCGACGTCGCAGCCCGTATGCCGCGCACGGTGACCATCCGTGACGGCCGGGTCGGCGGCGAGGGCCGGGCGGGGCAGGAGTTCGCCGTGGTCGCGGCCGACGGCTCGCTGCCGCTGCCGCCGCACGCCAGGGACGCCTTCCCGCCGGGGGCGCTGGTGCGGGTGCACGAGGAGGGGGGCGTGTGGACCATCCACCGAGAGGACGGGCAGGGCGAATGAGCGCGGGAACCGGGGTGCGCCCGGGGATGACAGGCGCCGTCGTCGAGGTCGACCGTGTCACGGTGACCTACGGCCCGGTGGTGGCGGTCAGTGCCGCGAGCCTCGTGGCCCGCCCCGGCAGGATGGTCGCGGTGACCGGCCACTCGGGCGCCGGGAAGTCGTCACTGCTGTGGGCCATCGCCGGTGCCGTGCCGCTCGCGGAGGGTGTGGTGCGCATCGGTGGCGACGAGGTGCGCGGGCGCGACCACGGCGCCGCGCGTGCGGCCGCGCTCATCCCGCAGGGCAACGGGCTGGCGACCATCCTGTCGGCGCACGAGAACGTCGTGATGGCGCTCGTGGCGGCCGGGGTCGAGGCCGACGAGGCGGTGGCGCGTGCCGACGCGGCCCTCGCCGCCGTGGGCCTCCACGAGTCGGGCGGGCACCTGGTCGAGGAGCTCTCCGGCGGCCAGCAGCAGCGCGTCGCGGTCGCACGGGGCCTGGCCCTGCAGGCGCCGGTGCTGCTCGCCGACGAACCGACCTCCGAGCTCGACCACGACAACCGCGAGAAGGTGCTGGCCCTCCTGCGCGCCCAGGCCGACCGGGGCGCCGCGGTCGTCATGGCCACCCACGACCCCGAAGCGGCGGCACAGGCCGACAGCGAGCTGCGCCTCGATGATGGACAGCTCAGCGTCGTGCGCGAGGCGCCGCACTAGCCTGTGGCCGTGCCGAAGCCGATCCGCCTGCCGTTCGACCCCATCACCCGGGCCGCGCAGCTGTGGACCCAGCGGTGGGGACGCACCTCCCAGCCGCTCGCGATGGCCAGCGCCACCTCGATCATGCGGGTGCAGCAGCTGCTCATCACCGAGTTCGACGCCATGGTCGGCCGGCACGGGCTGAGCTTCGCCCGCTACGAGGCGCTGGTGCTGCTGGCGTTCAGCCGCGAGGGCCGGCTCAGCATGGGCAAGATCGGCCAGCGCCTCATGGTGCACCCGACCAGCGCGACCAACATCATCCAGCGGCTGGCGGCCCAGGGGTTCGTCGAGCGGGTGCCCAACCCGCAGGACGGGCGCGGCACGCTCGCCGTCATCACCCCGGCCGGCCGCGAGGCCATGGAGGCCGCGACCAAGGAGCTGGTCGAGGCCAGGTTCGGCCTCGAGATGCTGACGGCGGCCGAGCACGAGCAGCTCTTCGAGCTGCTCCGCAAGGTGCGCGTCGGCGCCCACGACTTCGACGCCTGACCCAGCCACCTCCCGACCTTGTATGCCGCGGGGGCGGCACCCGGGGCCACGGGGCCGTCGAGGCGCGCGTGCGGCATACAAGGTCGGTGGAGGGGAGCGGCCGTGACAACTAGTAGGACGTCCTAGTAAATTGGCGGGCATGGCTGAGACCCCCGCTCCCGAGATGTCCGGTGCCGCCCGCTGGCAGGCCCGCTACGACGCCGCCCAGGCCAAGGGCCAGGTGCGCGACGCCGACTTCACGACCCTGTCCGGGATGGAGGTCGAGCCGGTCTACGGCCCGGCCGACGGCGCCGAGGTGGCCGAGCACATCGGCTGGCCGGGGGAGTTCCCCTTCACCCGCGGCCTGTACCCGACCGGCTACCGCGGCCGCGCGTGGACGATCCGCCAGTTCGCCGGCTTCGGCAACGCGGTGCAGACCAACGAGCGCTACAAGATGATCCTGGCCCGCGGTGGCGGCGGCCTCTCGGTGGCGTTCGACATGCCGACCCTCATGGGCCGCGACTCCGACGACCCGATGAGCCTCGGCGAGGTCGGGCACTGCGGCGTGGCCATCGACTCGGCCGCCGACATGGAGGTGCTGTTCAAGGACCTGCCGCTCCAGGACATCACGACGTCGATGACCATCAGCGGCCCGGCGGTCCCGGTCTTCTGCATGTACCTCGTCGCGGCCGAGCGCCAGGGCATCGACCCGGGTGTCCTCAACGGCACCCTGCAGACCGACATCTTCAAGGAGTACATCGCGCAGAAGGAGTGGCTGTTCGAGCCCGAGCCGCACCTGCGCCTGATCGGCGACCTCATGGAGTACTGCGCCGAGAACATCCCGGCCTACAAGCCGCTGTCGGTCTCCGGCTACCACATCCGCGAGGCCGGCTCGACGGCCGCGCAGGAGCTGGCCTACACCCTCGCCGACGGCTTCGGCTACGTCGAGCTCGGCCTCTCCCGCGGCCTCGACATCGAGACGTTCGCCCCGGGCCTGTCGTTCTTCTTCGACAGCCACGTCGACTTCTTCGAGGAGATCGCGAAGTTCCGCGCCGCGCGGCGCATCTGGGCCCGCTGGCTGCGCGACGTCTACGGCGCCAAGACCGACAAGGCGCAGTGGCTGCGCTTCCACACCCAGACCGCCGGGGTCTCCCTCACGGCGCAGCAGCCCTACAACAACGTCGTCCGCACCGCCGTCGAGGCGCTCGCCGCCGTCCTCGGCGGCACGAACAGCCTGCACACCAACGCCCTCGACGAGACCCTGGCCCTGCCCAGCGAGCAGGCCGCCGAGATCGCGCTGCGCACCCAGCAGGTGATCATGGAGGAGACCGGGGTCGTCAACGTCGCCGACCCGCTCGGCGGCAGCTGGTACCTCGAGGCGCTCACCGACAAGATCGAGGCGGAGGCCGAGAAGATCTTCGACCGCATCCTGACGATGGGCGGCAGCGACCTGACGTCCAAGGACACGGAGAAGCTCGCCGAGACCGTCCAGGCCAATGTCGGCAGGCGCGACGGCGGCAGCTGGCCGATGACCCGGGGCATCCTGCGCGGCATCGAGGAGGGCTGGTTCATGTCCGAGATCGCCGAGGCCGCCTTCCAGTACCAGGTGGCGCTCGAGAAGGGCGAGAAGAAGGTCGTCGGCGTCAACTGCCACACCGAGTCGGTCAGCCACGAGCTCGAGATCCTGCGGGTGAGCCACGAGGTCGAGCGCGAGCAGGTGGCCACCCTCAAGGACCGCAAGGCCGCCCGCGACGAGGCAGCCGTGCGGGCCGCCCTGCAGCACATGGTCGAGGTCGGGCGCACCCACGACAACATGGTCCCCGCGATGCTCGACGCCGTGCGCGCCGAGGCCACCCTCGGCGAGATCTGCGACGCGCTGCGCGACGAGTGGGGTGTCTACCGGGAGCCCGCCCGCTTCTGACCCTCACCCACCTCGTATGCCGCGGGAGCGCCAGAGGTGCCGATGGGCACCGTGGGGCGCGCCCGCGGCATACGACGTCGTGAGTCACGACGTGGCGTCAGCCGGGCTGCGAGCGCAGCGGGTTGGTGGCCCGCCGCTTGGCGAGGAGCAGCCGGGCGTACGCCACGTCGGCGAGCAGGTCGATCAACCCGTCGACGAAGGCGGCGTCCGGTTCCCCGGTGGCCAGGGCCCGGTGCAGCACCGCGCCAACCACGACGTCGCCGAGCAGGTCGACGTCGACCATGTCGGCACGGATCTCACCGCGGCCGATGGCGCGCTCCACGGCCCGCGCCACCAAGGCGTGCAGGCGGGTGGAGAGCGAGGCACGCACCGCCCTGCCCACACCATCGGGGTCGCGGGCCGACTCGGCCAGCAGCGCGGCATACGCGCCCCCGGTGGAGGGGTCGCTCAGCAGGCGCGCAGCCTCGTCGATCCCGGCCCGCATGTCGGCAGCGAGGGAGCCCCGGTCGCCGGAGTCGATGGTGTCGAAGGTCACCGCCACGGCGTGGACCGCGAGCTCGACCTTGGAGGGCCAGCGCCGGTAGACGGTCGTCTTGGCCACGCCGGCCCGGGTGGCGACCTGTTCCATGGTCAGGCCGCCGACGCCCTGCTCGGCCAGCAGCTCGCGCGCAGCACGCGTGATCGCCTGCTCGGTCGCCGCCTCACGCGGTCGGCCGGGCCGGCGGGAGCCGGTGGAGGGCTCGGGTGAGGTCATCTGGCCGATGATGCCACCAGCCGCACGCAAACGAGGGCCGCGATTTGGCCTCCGGCACGGTCTGGGTCATGGTGGAGGGATGCCGACCGCCCCCACCTGCATGGCGGCCGGCCGTCTCACGTAAGGAAACAAGCAGCAGTGTCACCAGTGTCCAAGCGGGCCGCGCTGGGCGTGCTGACCCTCGCGGGCCTCGTGCTGGCCGGTGCCGGCCTGTGGTTCCTCAGCCACCTGGGCCTCTCCGGCAGCGCCTCGTTCTCGGCCCAGCCGTCCAGCAGCCGCATCGTCGTGCTCGACCCCTCCGTGCTCAACCGTGTCGACGCCCCCGTGACCCTCACCGCGAAGGCCAGGGACGGCAGCGAGGTGTGGATCGGCCGCGCCACCCCCAGCGACGCGTCGTCCCTGGTGGGCAAGGCCGCGACAACGTCGGTCACCGGCGTCTCCGTCAGCGGCTGGCAGCTCGAGACAGGTCAGGGCGGAACGGGCGCAGCTCCCGCGCTGGGAACCACCGACCTGTGGCGCCAGCAGGTGGGCGCCAAGGGCACGGCCACCATGACGGTGGAGCAGGAGAACGCCCCCGAGACGGTGGTCGTCGCCACGGCTTCGGGCAAGCCCGCCGACCTGTCCGAGCTGACCCTGCAGTGGCAGCGGCCGGCCTGGTCGCTCGAGGCCCTCGCAGCCCTCGTGCTCGGTCTGCTGGTCGCCGCCGCCGGTGTCTTCGGCCTGGTGCGGCTGCGGGGGAGCGACGCGACCACTCGGCCCCAGCAGCGGACCCCCAGCGGGCCAGTCGAGCCCCCGACCGCCGCGCAGCCGGTCGAGCCGCCGACCGCCACGCAGCCCATCCAGCAGCCGACCGCCACGACCACCGAGGAGGGACGCCCATGACGCACCCGTTCCGACGCCCCACCACACCGTGCCCCACCACGCCGCGCGCTGCCCGGCGAGCCCTGGCGGGGGTGGGGGCGCTCGCCCTGTCGTCGGCCGTGCTGGCCGGCTGCGGCCTCGGCGACGCCCTCGTCGGCGTCCAGGACGCGCCCCGCGAGGTCGGCGACACCGCCCCGGTCAGCGCCGAGTCGGCCGAAGGCATCGCGACCCGCGTGCTGACCGACGCCACCCGCGCCCGCGAGGCCACCGGCGCGGAGGCCAAGCAGCTGCGCGCCAAGGCCCTGACCGGCGCCGCGCTCACCGTCTCGAACGCCGACAGCCGCCTGGCCCGGGCCGGTTCGACCTCCACCGAGCCGGTCACCAAGCCCGAGGCGCCGAAGGTGCTCGGCATCTCCCGTGGCAACAGCTGGCCGCGGGTCATGCTGGTGCAGAGCAGCCGTGAGGACGGCAAGACGGCCCTGAACCTGCTGGTGTCCGAGAGCGCCACCGAGCCCTTCAAGCTGGCCTCGAGCGCGCCGATGCAGCCGGGCACCAGCGTCGCCGCCCTCGACAGCCTCGACCAGGGCTCCCCGCTGAACACCGCGGGCAAGGGCCTCGCCGTGGCGCCCAAGGCGCTGCTGGAGGAGTATGCCGCGAGCCTGGACTTCCCGAAGCCCGCAACCGCGGAGCACGTCAACCAGACCGACGCCTTCGCCCGCGCCGTGCGGGCCAACGCCACGACGCAGGCGACCTCGCTGTCGAAGCTGGCGTCCCTGACCCAGAAGCACGTGGCCCAGCCCGAGAACACCGTGGCGATCTCGCTGAAGGACGGCGGGGCGCTGGTGTTCGGGCTGATGGAGCGCACCGACACGATCACGCTGAAGCCGAGCGGCAAGTCGCTGACGCCGAACGCCGACTTCCAGAAGCTGCTGGGCAAGAAGACGCTGACCAAGCGCGCGCAGATGCGCACCTTCGAGACCGTCGTCTTCACCGTGCCGGCCAAGGCGGGCAAGGCGAACCTCGTCGCGGTGGACGAGACACTGGTGTCCGCCAAGGGCGAGTGACCACGACGGACGGACCTGCGGCAGAATCGCGGTCATGACTGAGCAGCCGTTCAACGCCAGCGCCCTGCGTGGCGCCGTCGACCTGTCCGGACTCCAGGCGCCCCGGGGAGGTGCGGGCAGCCCCGCCGGAGCGCAGGGGGCCGGGCCCGGAGCGGGTGCCGCCGGCGCAGGAGCAGCCGGCTCGGCAGGAGGGCCCGGCGGCGCGACCGGGTCCAACCTGGTGGTGCAGGGCACCGACGCCAACTTCTCCGAGGTCGTCAACGCCTCGGTCAGCGTGCCGGCCGTCCTCGTGCTGTGGTCGGCCCGGCTTCCCGAGTCGGCGTCCTACCTCGAGACCGTGGTGGCGCTCGCCCAGTCCTACGAGGGCCGCTTCCAGGTCGTCTCGGTCGACGTCGACGAGAACCCCGGGCTGCTGCGCGCCTTCCAGATCCAGTCGGTGCCGGTGACCTTCGGCCTGGTCCAGGGCCAGCCGGTGCCGCTCTTCGCGGGCATCCAGGGCGAGCAGGAGATCCGCCCCATCCTCGACGAGCTGCTGGCGCTGGCCGTGCAGCACGGCGTCACCGGCCGCGTGGACGTCGGTGCACCGGCAGCCGAGGGTGAGCAGGAGGAGCCGCCGCTGCCGCCGCTGCACCAGGAGGCCTACGACGCCATCGAGCGCGGTGACCTCGACGCCGCGGCAGAGGCCTACCGCACGGCCCTGAAGCAGAACCCCGCCGACTCCGACGCCGAGCTCGGCCTGGCTCAGGTCGGCCTCATGCAGCGCACGGCCGGTGCCGATCTCCAGGAGGCCCGCGCGGCCGCGGCCGCCAACCCGGTCGACATCGACGCCCAGACGCTGGTCGCCGACCTCGACCTGCTCGGCGGCCACGTCGAGGACGCGTTCCTGCGCCTGATCGACCTGGTGAAGGCCACCAGCGGCGAGGAGCGCGAGAAGGTGCGCACCCACCTGCTCGAGCTGTTCGCCGTCATCGGCCCCCACGACGAGCGGGTGCGCAAGGCACGCACGTCGCTCATGAGCGCGCTCTTCTGACGCCTCGACCGGCCCCCACCCTTCCCGTGCCCGCACCCAAGGTGCTGGACGACCACGTCCGCTTCCGTGTCGACGACCCCGACGCGGTGTACTCAGAGGTCGGCCTCGAGTGCAGCCCTGCCGTGCCGGGTCCTCGCGGCTTCGCGAAGGTCGAGGGCTGCTGGGAGCTGCGGCTGCCGCGTCCACCTCTCCAGCGCCTCGAGTACCGCCTGGAGCTGACCAGGCCGGACGGCCACCACGACGTGGTCCTCGACCCCGGCAACCCGGTCGTCGTGCCGACCGTCTTCGGCGACCGCTCGGTGCTGGAGCTGCCCGGTTACGCCGCTCCGGCGTGGCTGAGGGCGCCAGCCGTACCGGGGCGCTTCGAGGCGCTGGAGGTGACCGGCGAGACCGCCCAGGCGCTGCCGGTGACCGTGTGGTCGCCCGCGGACGTTGCGAGCACCGAGCCGCTTCCCCTTCTGGTCGTGCACGATGGCCCCGAGTACGACGTCTACGCCTCCATCACCCGCTACAGCGCGGCGCTGACCGCCGCCGGACGGCTGCCCGCCCACCGGGTCGCGCTGGCCCAGCCCGTCGACCGCGACGCGTGGTACTCGGGTTCACCCCAGTACCTGCGCACGCTCCTGCGGGCCGGCCTCGAGCAGCTGACCTCGGTGTTCGCCACCTCGGGGCCGGTGGTGGTCATGGGGGCCAGCCTCGGGGGCCTCACGGCCCTGCTCGCCGGGCTCCTCGGGGCACCGCAGGTCGGTGGGGTGTTCGCGCAGTCCGGGTCGTTCTTCCAGGTGCGCCACGACGACGACGAGTCGGGGTTCCGGTACTTCGGCCGCATCTCCCGCACGGTGGCCGCGGTGCTGGACGCACGGCAGACCGAGCACCCGCTGCAGGTCGCGATGACGTGCGGCTCCCTCGAGGGCAACCTCAGCAACAACGAGGACATGGCGGCCGCGCTGCGGCGGGCCGGCCACGAGGTCTCCTTCACGACGGTCCCCGACCTGCACAACTACACCGCCTGGCGCGACAGCCTCGACCCGGCCCTGACCGACCTCTTGCGGAAATGCTGGGGCGCGAAAGGATGATCCCCGACCGCTGACGCCGGACAGGAGACCCCCATGCCCCAGACGCGAGAGCACCTGATCGGACTGCTGCTGGGCGCGGAGGGGGACTGGCCCGCGGCGTTCGAGGCCTTGTCACGACGCCTCGGGGTCGTCACCGCCCCCGACGGGACAGCGCACCGGGTCGCCACGGAACGGCTGACCATCGAGCCGTTCAACCTGCGCGACAAGCCCCGCCACGAGCTCGTCATCGACCGGCTGGCGCACTGGTACTACCACCCGCGCGAGTGGCTCAAGAAGGTCGCGCTCATGGACGACGTCTACCTGCTCAACAGCCCGTTCACGTTCCAGTCCATGGAGAAGCACTCGGCCTACTGCGCGATGATGCGGCTGGGGATGCACGTGCCCGAGACGGTGCTCGTGCCCTACAAGCACCCGGTCGACAATGCACGCTGGGCCTTCACCTCGGCGAAGTACAACAAGTCCTTCGACCTCGACCGGATCGCCGACGACCTCGGCTACCCGATGTTCATGAAGCCGTTCGACGGTGGCGCCTGGCGCGGGGTGTCGATGATCAAGGACCGCGACGACCTGCACCGCGCCTACGACGACTCGGGCGAGATGCTGATGCACCTGCAGAAGGCCGTCGACGGCTTCGAGGTGTTCGCGCGGGCGCTGACCATCGGGCCCGAGACGATGATGATGAAGTTCCAGCCCGACGAGCCCATGCACAACCGGTATGCCGTGCGGCACGGCTTCCTGAGCGACGAGGTCGGCTCCGAGGCGGTCACCATCGCCCAGACCGTGAACGCGTTCTTCCGCTGGGAGTTCAACTCCTGCGAGATGCTCGTCAAGGACGGTGTGGTCTACCCGATCGACTACGCGAACGCCTGCCCGGATGTGGCGGTGACGTCGCTGCACTACTACTTCCCGTGGGCGATGAAGGCGCTGCTGCGCTGGTCCGTCTACTGCGTGGCGACGGACCGCAGCCCGAGAACCCAGGTCGACACCGGGCCGTGGTTCACGGTGGCCGACGACCCGTCCCTCGACTACGCCGGCAAGCTCGCGGCCTACCAGCGGCTCGCGGACGACTACTTCGAGACGGAGCGCTACCGCGAGTTCTGCGAGACGGCCCTGCCGCATGTCGACGAGATGGTCTTGGAGTGGGTCGACTCCGACGACTTCCGCAAGCTGTTGACGAGCACGATCCAGCAGACCTACCCGCCGCACGAGTGGGACCGGTTCGAGGGCCACTTCGGCGGGCTGGTCCGGCTGTGGCTCAGCGACGAGCGGTCACGGCTGGGGGCCGGCGAGTCCGCGGCGGACGAGTCGGCGGTCGGCGGTCCGGCGCCGGCGGTCACCGGCCGAGTAGGGCGCGCCGGTCAGCAGGCGACCTTCTCGCCGGGCAGCGGCCGGCGCAGGGCGGCCGTCGGGGTGTTCCGCCGGCGACGCACGGTGCGCAGCTGGTCCAGCGTCGCCAGGTTGGGGCCGGGGGACGAGGACCGGGGGAACGAGGTGGCTGGGGCTCGGTGCTCTCGGTTCTCGCGGCTCATGGACCCTTCAACCTATTGACGTAGGTCGATATTCCTTGGCGGCCCTAGGCTGGCGCCATGGCCCCAGCAGACCTGCCCGCGGTGTTCGCCGAGCTGCGGCGGCGGCTGGCCGTCCACGAGGACGCGTTCACCGCCAGCACCAACCCCACCGACGCGAACCGGCCGACCTCCCGCAAGGAGGACGCCCCCTCGCCCAGCGACTCCTACATGCTGCTCGGGGCGCCGCACGAGAAGTACCCGGACGGGATGTTCTTCGCCGGTGTGAAGCAGCAGAAGCGCTACGTCAGCTACTACCTCATGCCGGTCTACAGCGAACCCGAGCTGGCCGCTGCCGTCTCCCCGGAGCTGCGCAGGCGCATGCAGGGCAAGTCGTGCTTCAACTTCACGAGGGTCGACGAGGGCCTGTTCGACGAGCTCGCCGACCTGACCGCCCGCGGCCGGGAGGCCTACGCCGCCAAGGGGCTGACGACCCGCTAGCCGCCCAGGGCCGCGCCGACGACGTCCTTGGCCTCGGCCTGCACCTGGGCCAGGTGCTCGGGCCCGCGGAAGGACTCGGCGTAGATCTTGTAGACGTCCTCGGTGCCGGAGGGTCGAGCGGCGAACCACGCGGACTCGGTGGTGACCTTCAGGCCGCCGATCGCGGCCCCGTTGCCGGGCGCCTCGGTGAGCTTGGCCGTGATCGGCTCGCCCGCGAGGGTGTCGGCGGTGACGTCGCCGGGGGAGAGGGCCGCCAGCTTGGCCTTCTGCTCGCGGTTGGCCGGGGCGTCGATGCGCGCGTATGCCGGGTCGCCGTGCTTCGCGGTCAGCTCGCCGTAGTGCTGGCTGGGGGACGTGCCGGTGGCGGCGAGGATCTCCGAGGCCAGGAGGGCGAGGATGATGCCGTCCTTGTCGGTGGTCCAGGCCCGGCCGTCCATCCGCAGGAACGACGCGCCGGCGGACTCCTCGCCACCGAACCCGAAGCTGCCGTCGAGGAGCCCGGGGACGAACCACTTGAAGCCGACGGGCACCTCGACGAGGCGGCCGCCCACCTCCTCGGCCACGCGGTCGATCATCGACGACGAGACCAGGGTCTTGCCGATGGCGGCGCCCGCGGGCCAGTCCGGTCGTGCGCCGCCGAAGAGGTAGCGGATCGCGACGGCCAGGAAGTGGTTGGGGTTCATCAGCCCGGCGTCGGGCGTGACGATGCCGTGCCGGTCGGAGTCGGCGTCGTTCCCGGTGGCGATGTCGTACTGGTCGCGCTTGCCGATCAGGGACGCCATGGCCGACGGCGACGAGCAGTCCATCCGGATCTTGCCGTCCCAGTCGAGCGTCATGAAGCGCCACGTCGGGTCGACGAGCGGGTTGACCACGGTGAGGTCGATGCCGTGGCGCTCGGCGATCTCGGCCCAGTAGGCCACGCTGGCGCCGCCCAGCGGGTCGGCGCCGATCCGCACCCCGGCGTCCTTGATGCGGGGCAGGTCCACCACGTGGGGGAGGTCGTCGACGTAGGTGCCGAGGAAGTCGTAGGGCTGCGCGTGCGCGCGGGCCCGGCTGAACGGCATACGGCGGACACCCTCGAGACCGGCCGCGATCAGCTCGTTCGCGCGGGCGGCGATCACCTTCGTCGCGTCGGTGTCGGCCGGACCGCCGTGCGGCGGGTTGTACTTGAAGCCGCCGTCGGCGGGCGGGTTGTGCGAGGGCGTGACGACGATGCCGTCGGCCAGCCCGGCTCCGGTGGTGCGGCCACCGTTGGCCCTGAGGATCGCGTGCGAGACCGCCGGGGTGGGCGTGTAGCCGTCGCGGTCGTCGACGAGCACGGTGACGTCGTTGGCGGCCAGCACCTCGAGGGCCGAGGCCCAGGCCGGCTCGGAGAGACCGTGCGTGTCGCGGCCGATGAAGAGCGGCCCGTCGTAACCCTGCTCGCGGCGGTAGTCGACGATCGCCTGCGTCGTCGCCAGGATGTGCGCCTCGTTGAACGCCGTCCTCAGGCTCGACCCGCGGTGGCCCGACGTGCCGAACGCGACCTGCTGGTCGACGTCCTCGGGGTCGGGGGTCAGCGTGTAGTAGGCGGTCACGAGGTGGGCGACGTCCACCAGGTCGGACGGCTGGGCCGGCTGACCGGCGCGGGACTGGGCGTCGCTCATGTCAGCCCTCCTGGCTGGTCAGGGCACGGTGCTCCTGCGTCGTCCCCTCGATACCCGGCTGATCGACCGGGGCCAGCCACACGGCCGACAGGGCAGCCACGCGCACCTCGAGCGAGTAGGGCTGGTTGTCCCACGGCTGCTGCTGGGCCTCCAGCACGGTGTCGGCCTGGCTGGGCGTGCCGAACTCGTCGAACCCGCTGGTGTCGAGGATGACCTTCCACCGGCCGGCACGCGGCACACCGATCCGCATGTTCTCGCGGGCCATGCCGTTGAAGTTCACGACGACCGCCACGACGGGGCCGCTCTGCCGGTCCTCGGTGCCGAACCGCAGGTAGGAGAACGTGTTCCCGGCGTTGTCGTCGGCGTTGATCCACTCGAACCCGGCGGGGGAGGAGTCCAGCGCCCACAGGGCCGGGTTGGCCCGGTAGACGCGGTTGAGCTCCTTGACCAGGTTGTGCACCCGGTAGTGCGCCGGGTGGTCGAGCAGCCACCAGTCGAGCTCGCGGCCGTCGGCCCACTCGGCCTCCTGGGCGAACTCGCTGCCCATGAACAGCAGCTGCTTGCCCGGGTGGGTCCAGATGTAGGCCAGGTAGGCGCGCAGGGTGGCCAGCTGGTCGTAGCGGCTGCCGGGGATCTTGCGCAGCAGCGAGCCCTTGCCGTGCACGACCTCGTCGTGGCTGATGGGCAGCACGTAGTTCTCGCTGTAGGCGTACATGAGCGAGAACGTGAGCAGGTTGTGGTGGTACTGCCGGTGAACGGGGTCCTGGCCGAGGTAGCGCAGGGTGTCGTTCATCCAGCCCATGTTCCACTTCAGGCCGAAGCCGAGGCCTCCCGCGTCGGTGGCCTTGGTGACACCCGGCCACGAGGTGGACTCCTCGGCCACCGTGACGATGCCCGGCACCCGCTTGTAGGTCGTGGCGTTGGTCTCCTGGAGCAGGCCCATCGCCTCGAGGTTCTCGCGGCCGCCGTACTGGTTGGGCAGCCACTGCCCCTCCTCGCGCGAGTAGTCGAGGTAGAGCATCGAGGCCACGGCGTCGACGCGCAGGCCGTCGATGTGGAACTCCTCGAGCCAGTAGATCGCGTTGGCGACGAGGAAGTTGCGCACCTGCATCCGGCCGAAGTCGAAGATGTGGGTGCCCCAGTCGGGCTGGTCGCCACGGCGCGGGTCCGGGTGCTCGTAGAGCGCCTGTCCGTCGAACTTCGCCAGCGCCCAGGCGTCTCGCGGGAAGTGCGCGGGCACCCAGTCGAGGATCACGCCGATGCCGGCCTGGTGCAGGCGGTCGACGAGGTAGCGGAAGTCGTCGGGGCTGCCGAAGCGGGCGGTCGGCGCGTAGTAGCCGGTGACCTGGTAGCCCCAGGAGGGCCCGTAGGGGTGCTCCATCACGGGGAGCAGCTCCACGTGGGTGAACCCGAGGTCGGCGACGTAGTTGACCAGGTGCTCGGCCAGGTCGCGGTAGCTGTGGCCCTTGCGCCAGGAGCCGAGGTGCACCTCGTAGATGCTCATCGGTCCGGCGTGCGGGTTGGTCGTGCGACGGCGCTCCATCCAGTCGTCGTCGCCCCACTCGTACTGCGACCGGGTCACGACCGAGCCGGTCGCCGGCGGCGTCTCGGTGGCCTGCGCCATCGGGTCGGCCTTGGACCGCACCACGTCGTCGGACCCGCGGATCTCGTACTTGTAGCGCGTTCCCTCGCCCACGCCCGGGATGAAGAGCTCCCAGACGCCGGACTCACCGAGCAGGCGCATCGGGTGGCGGATCGGGTCCCAGCCGTTGAAGTCGCCGACGACGTGGACGGCGCGCGCGTGGGGCGCCCACACGGCGAAGGAGGTGCCGCGCACGGCCCCGAGCGGGCCCTCGTACTCGCGGACGTGGGCGCCGAGGACGGTCCAGAGCTGCTCGTGGCGGCCCTCGCCGATCAGGTGCCGGTCGACCTCGCCGAGCGTGGGGGCGAAGCGGTAGGGGTCGTCCTGCTCGTGCTCGACGCCGTCGTCGTAGGCGACGTGGACGCGGTAGTCCATGGTGCGGTCGGCGTCCTCGCGAACGGCGGTCCAGACGCCGTGCGCCTCGTGGTGCAGGTCGAGCCGCTCGCCGTCCTCGAACCGCACGGCGACGCTGCGCGCCATGGGACGGAACACGCGCAGGCGGAGGCCACCGCCGCTCGAGGTGCTGGCCGAGCAGGTCGTGCGGCTGCTGGTGCCGGCCGGTCGCGAGGGCCTCGATGGCCCCGGACATGTCCGGCGGCGGGGGAGCGGGCCGCTCCTTCGCGGGCTCCGGGTCGGCCGCCGCGCTCTCCACGGCGTCGGCGGGGGTCGGCGCGGCCGGCTCGTCGGCGGCCGAGGTGCCGCCCAGCGGGGGCAGCACGTCCTCGGGGGCGACGGTCTCGCTCACGGCCTCGCTCGGGGTCTGGCCCGCGGTCTGGCTCTCGGTCTCGCTCACGGGCTCGGTGCTCTGCGGGGTGGAGGCCTCGTCCTCGGGCTTGGTCTTCTTCGGTCGCTTGGGCAGCATCGGGCTCATCGGTTTGCCTTCCTGGCCTCGTCGAGAAGTCGGACCACGGCATCGGTCGGGATCGTCAGCCATGTGGGTCGGTTGCGGGCCTCGTAGACCACTTCGTACAGCGCCTTGTCGAGCTGGAACGCCGCCAGCAGGTCGGCGTCCTCGCGCGGGTCACGGCCGGCGGCCGCGGCATACCCGTCGAGGAAGGCCGCCTGGGCCGCCTCGGCCCACTCGCGGGCGGAGCCGCCGGGGTGGGACTGCTCCCACGACCCGGCCGCGTAGTCGAAGGAGCGCAGCATGCCGGCGATGTCGCGCACGGTGAGGTCGGGTCGGGTCCGCTCGGCGAGCGGGCGCAGCGGCTCGCCCTCGAAGTCGAGCAGCACCCAGCCTCGAACGGGCACCTGGAGCACCTGGCCGAGGTGGTAGTCGCCGTGGATGCGCTGCAGCACCGGCCACGGCGCCCGGGCGGCCCGGTCGAAGACCTCGGCGATCTCGTGGTCGTAGGCCGCGATCGCCGGCACCTCGGAGGCGGCCGCGACGTAGCGCGAGCGCATGCTCGCGATGGTCTGGGCCACGGCGTCGGGGGAGACCGGCTCGGTCGGCAGGGCCTGCGCGAGCAGCGCGTGCACCTCGGCCGTGGCCGCCCCGAGGTCGTGGGCCTCGCGGGTGAAGTCGTGGGCCTCGGCGACCGCGCGAAGCGCGACGCGCCAGGCGTCCTCGGTGCCCGGGTAGAACTCCTGCGCGAAGGCGAGGTGTCCGTGCGCCGGCTCCCCGTCGGCCACCGAGGGCCAGGTCGCGCTGACGTTGCCGACCATGCCCGGCACCCGGGTGGTCCCGGCCTCGGCGAGGGCGCCCTGCACGACGACGTCAGGGTTGTCGCCGGCCTGCAGCGTGCGGAAGACCTTGAGGATCAACGGCTTTGCTTCACCGTTGTGGTCGACGCAGTCGTAGATCACGGAGGTGTTGGACTGCTCACCGGACAGCACCCGGGTCGTGCGGACCGTGCCCTCCGTGGTCCAGGAGGGGTGACGGCTGCCGACCACGGCGGGCTCCGGCGTGTCTGACACCGAGCCGGCCTGCGGCACCGCCCGGCCGAGCACCAGCTCGAGCAGCTGGCGCGCGTAGACCGGGTCGTGCGGGGCGTCGTAGACCCAGCGCCGGCCGAGCACGCTGTGCTCCGTGGTGCCGACGAGCGCGTGGTGCGCACCGTCGAGGGGGGCGCCCCGGTAGGTCAGCGGCACCTGGTAGACCACGGGCTCGGGGCCGGACTCGTCCACCACGAGGAGGGTCTCGATGCCCACCTGTCCGGTGGGGTCGTCGAGCCTCCACGACCAGAGGCGACGCAGCCTCGGGACGCGGCCCTTGGCGGCATACCAGCGCTGCTGCGCCATCCACTCGGGGAGGAGCTCCAGCTTGGTCGGCGTCAGGGTGGCCTGGTGGATCTCAGCCACGAGCCGCCCCGGTGTCGAGGCGGAGCCAGAAGAAGTCGCGCGAGCCGAGCGTCAGCGTGATCGTGCCGTCGTCGGTGACCTTGGGGAAGCCCGACCCGCCGAACAGGTCGACGAGCTGGGCGCCCTTGAACTGCTCGGGCAGCCGGATCTCGGTGGCCTGCGGGCGCGAGGACAGGTTGTTGACGCAGAGCACGGCGTCGCCGGTCGAGCCGTCGTCGGGCTCGTGCACCCGCAGGAACGACAGGATCGCGTCGTTGTCCGACGCGCACACCTCGAAGTCGCCGAGCCCGAAGACGGGGTGCTGCCGGCGCACACCCAGCATGGCCCTCACCCAGTGCAGCAGCGACGAGCTGTGCGCCATCTGGGCCTCGACGTTGACGTTGTTGTAGTGGTAGACGAGCGAGGAGATCACGGGCAGGTAGAGCTTGCCGGGCTCGGCCACCGAGAAGCCGCTGTTGCGGTCGGGCGTCCACTGCATCGGCGTGCGCACCGCGTCGCGGTCGGTGAGCCAGATGTTGTCGCCCATGCCGATCTCGTCGCCGTAGTAGAGGCACGGCGAACCGGGCAGCGACAGCACGAGCGCGTGGATCAGCTCGATCTCCGGGCGGCTGTTGTCGAGCAGCGGGGCCAGCCGGCGGCGGATGCCGACGTTGGCGCGCATGCGCGGGTCGGGGGCGTACCAGCCGTACATCGCCGCGCGCTCCTCCGGCGTGACCATCTCGAGGGTCAGCTCGTCGTGGTTGCGCAGGAAGGTGCCCCACTGGGTGCCCTTGGGGATGGGCGGCGTGTCGGCGAGGACGTCGATGATGGGGGTGGCCTTCTCCTCGCGCAGCGCGTAGTAGAGGCGCGGCATGACGGGGAAGTGGAAGCACATCTGGCACTCCGGCTCCTCCTCGGTGCCGAAGTAGTCGACGACCTCCGCCGGGGGCTGGTTCGCCTCGGCCAGCAGGATGCGACCGGGGTACTCCCGGTCGACCATCTGGCGCAGCTTCACGAGGAACTCGTGCGTCTTGGGCAGGTTCTCGCAGTTGGTGCCCTCCTCCTCGAAGAGGTAGGGGACCGCGTCGAGCCGGAAGCCGTCGATGCCCATGTCCATCCAGAACCGGACGACGTCGAACATCGCCTCCTGCACGGCCGGGTTCTCGAAGTTGAGGTCCGGCTGGTGCGAGAAGAAGCGGTGCCAGAAGAACTGGCGTCGCACCGGGTCGAACGTCCAGTTCGAGACCTCGGTGTCGATGAAGATGATCCGGGCGTCCGGGTAGCCCTCGTCGCTGTCGGACCACACGTAGAAGTCGCCGTAGGGCCCGTCCGGCTCGGCGCGGGAGGCCTGGAACCACGGGTGCTGGTCGCTGGTGTGGTTCATCACCAGGTCGGTGACGACCCGGATGCCGCGGGCGTGCGCCTGGGACACCAGCTCCTGGAAGTCGGGGAGCGTGCCGAACTCGGGCAGCACGGCGGTGTAGTCGGCGATGTCGTAGCCGCCGTCTCGCAGCGGGGAGGCGTAGAACGGCGGCAGCCAGAGGCAGTCGACACCGAGCCACGCCAGGTAGTCGAGCCGGTTGATCAGGCCGGTGAAGTCACCCGATCCGCTGCCGTTGGAGTCGCCGAAGGCCCGCACGAGCACCTCGTAGAACACCGCGGTCTTGAACCACTCGGTGTCGTGCTTGAGCCCGGGCTGGGCGAGGTTGAGACCCTGCATGGCTGCCTAGAACCTCCGGATCGCGAGGACGTGGACGGGCTCGCCGGCTGGGCCCAGCCGGACGAAGTTGTGCTCCCCCCAGTGCCAGGACTCATCCGTGATGAGGTCGTGCGCGGCGAACGTGTCA
Organism: uncultured Actinomycetota bacterium; assembly: GCA_963730585.1. Taxonomy (GTDB): domain Bacteria; phylum Actinomycetota; class Actinomycetes; order Actinomycetales; family Dermatophilaceae; genus Pedococcus_A. Next base: position 67,980 of record CAVSSL010000003.1, read on the forward strand.
CCGTAGTCGAACCCGAGCGCCGGCATGTTCAGGTGCACCGTGGACTCCCGGGTGCTGTGCGGGTCGAGGTTGGCGACGACCACGATGACGTCCTCGCTCCCGTCGGGCAGGGTGCGGCGCTTCGAGAAGGCCATGATGTTGCTGTCGTCGACGTGGTGGAAGACCAGGTTGCGCAGCCAGTGCAGTGCCGGGTGCGCCCTGCGGATCTCGTTGAGCCGCGTGAGGTACGGCGCGAGGGAGTGGCCCTCCTTGGGCCCGCCCGGCTCGTAGTCCTCCCACCGGCGGTCCTTGTACTGGTACTTCTCGTTGTCGATCTGCTCCTCGACGCCCGGCCGGGCGACGTGCTCGACGAGCTCGTAGCCGGCGTAGATGCCGTAGGTCGGCACGAGCATGGCGGCCAGCGCTGCGCGCAGCTTCCAGGCCGTGGGGCCACCGAACTGCATGTAGGGCGTGAGGATGTCGTGCGTCGTGGGCCAGAAGGAGGGACGCATGTATGCCGCGGACTCACCGGCGAGCTCGCGGCAGTACTCCTCGAGCTCCCACTTCTGGTTGCGCCAGGCGTAGTACGTGTAGGACTGCTGGAAGCCGACCTTCGCCAGCGCGTGCATCATCGCCGGCTTGGTGAACGCCTCCGAGAGCCAGATGGTCTCGGGGTACTCGCGCGCCACGTCCTGGATCAGCCACTGCCAGAACTCGACCGGCTTGGTGTGCGGGTTGTCGACCCGGAAGATGCGCACGCCGTGGTCGAGCCAGACCTGGATCATCCGCCGCATCTCGGCGTAGGAGCCCTGCGGGTCGTTGTCGAAGTTCAGGGGGTAGATGTCCTGGTACTTCTTCGGCGGGTTCTCCGCGTAGGCGATGGTGCCGTCGGCCCGGGTGGTGAACCATTCCGGGTGCGTCGTGACGTAGGGGTGGTCGGGGGAGCACTGCAGGGCGATGTCCATCGCCACCTCGAGGTCCTGGCGCTGCGCCTCGGCGACGAAGAAGTCGAAGTCCTCGAAGGTCCCGAGGTCGGGGTGGATGGCGTCGTGCCCGCCGTCGGGGGAACCGATGGCGTAGGGGCTGCCCGGGTCGTCGGGGCCGGCGTCGAGGGTGTTGTTCGGGCCCTTGCGGGCCGTGGTGCCGATCGGGTGCACCGGGGTCAGGTAGACGACGTCGAAGCCCATGGCGGCGATGGCGGGGAGGCGCTCCGCGGCGGTGCGCAGGGTGCCCGAGGTCCACCTCCCGGTCTCCTCGTCGAACGTGGCGCCCTCGGAGCGCGGGAAGATCTCGTACCACGCGCCGTAGAGCGCGCGCTCGCGCTCGACGAGCAGGGGGTGGGCCGGGGAGGGGCTCACGTAGTCGCGCAGCGGCCGGGCGGCGAGCTCGGCGTGCACCAGCGGGTCGATCCCGGCGTGCAGCCGCGCCTGTGCGGGCCGGCGGGTGTCGCGCAGGCCGGTGACCGCGTCGCGCAGCGGCCGGGCCTGCTCCGGGGTGCGCTCGACCTCCTCGAGGGCCCGCTCGATGACCCGGGCGCCCTCCTCGAGCATGAGCTCGGTGTCGACGTCGGCGTTGACCTTGATGGTCGCGTCGTGCTCCCAGGTGCCGTAGGGGTCGGACCAGCCCTCGACCCGGTAGGACCACAGGCCCGGTGCGTCGGCGGCGACCTCGGCCTCCCACGTGTTCAGGCCCTCGTTGGTGCAGCGCATCGGCAGCACGGTCTCGCGACCCCGGGGGTCGATGAGCACGACCGACGCGTTGACCGCGTCGTGCCCCTCACGGAAGACGGTCGCGGTGACGGGGAACACCTCGTCCACCACGGACTTCGCCGGGCGCAGTCCGTGGTCGACGACGGGTCGCACGTCCTGGACCGGGATGCGCCCGATCGGGGTCTGCGGTGGGACGGAGAGGGGAGGGTGCTGGCCTGACGGCCGGGCGCCGGAGCTGCTCACGTCCGGCGATGCGGGTGTGGTTGCTGGCGGGGTCGCAGTCACGCGCCCGACGCTACCGGTTTTGCAGGTGATTGCACGTTCCCGCCAACGCCTGACCACGTTCTGGGCGGGTGGTCCCGGGAGCCCTTTTCAGGTCGGTGTCGAGGTCGGTGGGGCGGCTGTGAAAGTCCTTTGAAAGAATTGCAAGAATCCGTCAGGGCAGGGCGTATGATCGCGCCTCGTGAAGGCCATCCGTCGCTTCAGCGTTCGTACTGTTCTGCCTGCCCCCATCGCTCCGCTCGGCGAGCTCGCCAGCAACCTGCGGTGGTCGTGGCACGCCCCCACTCGAGACCTCTTCGAGCGGATCGACCCGGACAGGTGGGCTCGGGTCCGCAAGGACCCGGTCCGACTCCTGTCCGCCCTGTCCCCCCAGGAGCTGAACGACCTCGCGGCCAGCTCCGACTTCGTCGCCGCGGTCAACAGCGCCAAGGACGACCTCGACACCTACCTCTCCGAGCCCCGCTGGTACCAGGCCTGGGCCGAGCAGGTCGAGGGCGGGGCGCCGAAGGCGATCGCCTACTTCAGCCCCGAGTTCGGCATCACCGAGGTGCTGCCGCAGTACTCCGGTGGCCTCGGCATCCTCGCCGGCGACCACCTCAAGACCGCCTCGGACCTCGGTGTCCCCATCGTCGGTGTCGGCCTCTTCTACAAGACCGGCTACTTCAAGCAGAGCCTCAACCGTGACGGCTGGCAGCAGGAGACCTACCCGGTCCTCGACCCCGACGGCCTGCCCATCTCGCTGCTCCGCGAGGAGGACGGCACCCCCAGCGTCATCACGCTGCGCCTGCCCGGCGGCCGTGACCTCCACGCCCACGTCTGGAGGGCACAGGTCGGCCGCGTGCCCCTGCTCCTGCTCGACTCCGACGTGCCCGAGAACGACGAGGCAGCGCGCAACGTCACCAACCGCCTCTACGGCGGTGGCGGCGAGCAGCGCCTCCAGCAGGAGATGCTCCTCGGCATGGGCGGCGTGCGGGCCCTGCGCCTGTGGTCGCGCCTGACCGGCGCCCCGGCCCCGGACGTCTACCACACCAACGAGGGCCACGCCGGCTTCCTCGGCGTCGAGCGCATCCACGAGCTCACCACCGAGCGCGGCCTGTCCTTCGACGAGGCCCTCGAGGCCGTGCGCGCCGCCACGGTGTTCACGACGCACACGCCGGTGCCCGCCGGCATCGACCGGTTCACCACCGAGCTCATGGAGCTGCACTTCGGCGGCGAGCAGGCCGTCGAGGGCGTGCCGATCGACCGCCTCCTGGCCGTCGGCGCCGAGGACTACGCCGGCGGTGAGGCAGGCATCTTCAACATGGCCGTCATGGGCCTGCGGCTGGCCCAGCGGGCCAACGGTGTCTCCCAGCTGCACGGCGTCGTCAGCCGCGAGATGTTCGACGGGCTGTGGCCGGGCTTCGACGACAGCGAGGTGCCGATCTCGAGCATCACCAACGGTGTCCACGCCGGCACCTGGGTCGACCGCAAGGTCTACGAGCTCGCCGACAAGTACCTCGGCACCTACGACGTCGAGCGCGACAACGCCTGGGACCGGGTGAACGACGTCCCGCGTGACGCCATCTGGTCGACCAAGCGCGAGCTGCGCGAGCAGCTGGTGCTCGAGGCGCGCCGCCGGCTGCGCTCGTCGTGGAAGAAGCGCGGTGCCAGCCCGGCCGAGCTCGGCTGGGTCGACGACGTGCTCGACCCCGACGTGCTGACCATCGGCTTCGCCCGGCGCGTGCCGACCTACAAGCGGCTCACCCTCATGCTGCGCGACCCGCAGCGGCTCAAGCGCCTGCTGCTCGACCCGGAGCGCCCGATCCAGCTCGTCATCGCGGGCAAGTCGCACCCGGCCGACGAGACCGGCAAGCAGCTCATCCAGCAGATGGTGCAGTTCGCCGACGACCCCGAGGTCCGTCACCGCATCGTGTTCCTCCCGAACTACGACATCGCGATGGCGCAGTACCTCTACCCGGGCACCGACGTCTGGCTGAACAACCCGCTGCGCCCGTTCGAGGCCTGCGGCACGTCCGGCATGAAGGCGGCCCTCAACGGTGGCCTCAACCTGTCGATCCTCGACGGCTGGTGGGACGAGTGGTACGACGGCGAGAACGGCTGGGCCATCCCGACCGCCGACGGTGTCGAGGACGCCAACCGGCGTGACGACCTCGAGGCGGCCGCGCTCTACGACCTCATCGAGAACTCGGTGGCGCCGCGCTTCTACGACCGCGACGCCGACGGCCTGCCGCAGAACTGGATCTCGATGATCACGCACACCCTGTCGACCCTGGGCCCGAAGGTCCTGGCCAGCCGGATGGTGCGCGACTACACCACGACGCTCTACGGGCCGGCGGCCCGCGCCGGGTGGGCCCTGAACGGGGCCACCTTCGACGGGGCCCGCGAGCTCGCGGCCTACAAGGCGAGCGTGAAGGCGGCGTGGGCCGGCGTGCGCGTCGACCACGTCGAGTCCTCCGGTGTCTCCGACTCCCCGCAGGTGGGCGAGACGCTGCACGTCCGGGCGTACGTCTCGCTCGACGGCCTGTCGCCCGACGACGTCGACGTGCAGGTGGTCCACGGCCACGCGCGTGACTCCGACGACCTGACCGACGTCGAGGTGGAGTCGCTCGACTTCGTCGAGTCCTACGAGGGCGGGCGCCACCAGTTCGCCGGCGACTTCGCCCTGTCGCGCACCGGTTCGTTCGGCTACACCGTGCGAATCCTGCCGAAGCACAAGGGACTTGCCAGCCCCAGCGAGCTCGGTCTGGTCGCCAACGCCTGACGGCTTCTCGCACGAAGGCCCCGCACCGGTCGGTGCGGGGCCTTCGTCGTTCGCTGCACCTGCGTCCGCTCAGGTGGAGTCGGCGGCCCGGTAGACCTGCAGGCTCGCCGCCGAGACCGGCACCGGTCCCGGCTCGATCGGGGCGCCCGCCGCACCCGGGCACTCGAAGGCGCTGTCCCACAAGAGCTCGTATGCCGTCAGGCCGGGCACCGCCGGCAGCCGCACCTTCGCGTCCTCGGCGCCGCCGTGCATGACGATGAGCACCGAGCGGTGCCCGATCCAGGCGCCGTTGAGCAGCATCTGCAGGGTGCGGGTCGACCGGTCCTCCCACGCGGGGCTGCGCATGGCCTCGCCCTCGGCGTCGAACCAGGCGAGGTCGGTCGAGCCGTCCTCGTGCACCTCGCGGCCGGTGAAGAAGGTGCGCTGGCGCAGCGCCGGGTACTCGCGGCGCAGCCGTGACAGGAACACGGTGGTGGCCAGCAGGTCCTCCTGCCACGGGGCGAGGTCCCAGTCGAGCCACGAGATGGCGTTGTCCTGGCAGTAGGCGTTGTTGTTGCCGCCCTGGGTGCGGCCGAACTCGTCACCCGCGTTGAGCATCGGCACCCCCGTGGCGAGCAGCGTCGTCGCCATGAGGTTGCGCATCGAGCGACGGCGCGCCGGTTCGAGCGCCTCGCTCGGGCCCTCGACGCCGTGGTTCCACGAGCGGTTGCTGCTGTTGCCGTCGTGGTTGTGCTCGCCGTTGGCCTCGTTGTGCTTGGTGTTGTAGCGGGTCAGGTCGGCGAGGGTGAAGCCGTCGTGCGCGGCGATGAAGTTGACCGACGCGGTGGGTCCGCGGTCCCGTGCCCCGAAGAGGTCCTGCGAGCCGGCCATGCGGGTCGCCAGCTCCTGCACGCCGTGCCCGTGGTGGCCGCCGCCCGCGGCCGCGACGTCCTGCAGCCAGAAGGTGCGCGCGGTGTCGCGGAAGCGGTCGTTCCACTCCGAGAACGGCGGCGGGAACTGCCCGGTGCGCCAGCCGTGGAGGCCGACGTCCCACGGCTCGGCGATGAGCTTGGCCTGCGAGAGCACCGGGTCGGTGCGCAGCGCCACGAGGAACGGGTGGTCGGGGTCGTAGTCGTCGTTGCGGCCCCGGCCCAGCGCCACGGCGAGGTCGAAGCGGAAGCCGTCGACGTGGCACTCCTGCACCCAGTAGCGCAGCGAGTCGAGCACCATGCGGCACACCATGGCGTGGCGGACGTCGAGGGTGTTGCCGCAGCCGGTGACGTCGACGTCGTGGCCGCGCTCGTCGAGCCGGTAGTAGGCCCGGTTGTCCAGGCCCCGCCAGGACAGGCTCGCCCCACGCCGGGACTGCTCCGCCGTGTGGTTGTAGACGACGTCGAGGATCACCTCGATGCCGGCGGCGTGGAAGAGCTTGACCATGCCCTTGAACTCGTCGACCACCCGCTGCGGCTCGCTGGCGGCGGCATACGGGGCATGCGGTGCGAAGAACCCGAGGGTGTTGTAGCCCCAGTAGTTCTGGGCCCCGCGCTTGGCCAGCTCCGGCTCGCTCGTGAAGGCGTGCACGGGGAGCAGCTCGACCGCGGTGACGCCGAGCTCCGTGAGGTGACGCAGGACCGCGGGGTGGCACATGCCGGCATACGTGCCCCGCAGCTCCTCGGGCACCTCCGGGTGCAGCCGGGTGAGGCTGCGGACGTGGGTCTCGTAGATGACGGAGTCTGTTGGCGAATGGTTCGGCCGGACGTCGTCGCCCCAGTCGAAGCCGTCGTCGACGACGACGCACCGTGGCACGAAGGCGGCGCTGTCGTCGGTGCCGGGCACCTCGTCGTCCCCGGTGAGCGAGCCGTCGACCTGGTGGGCGAAGACCGGCGGGAGCCACACGACATCGCCCTCGATCGCCTTCGCGTAGGGGTCGAGCAGCAGCTTCGCCGGGTTGTAGCGCAGGCCGTCGGAGGGTCGCCAGGGGCCGTCGGCCCGCAGGCCGTAGCGCTGGCCCGGACGCACCCCCTCGAGGAAGCCGTGCCAGACGCCGTGGACGTGCTCGGTGAGGGGGATCCGCCGCTCGGTGACGCCGTCGAAATCGCCCTCCTCGAAGAGGCAGACCTCCACGGACGTGGCGTGCCCCGCGTAGACCGCGAACTCCGCTCCGCCGTCGACCAGGGTCATGCCGAGGGGTGGCGGGAGATGGCGCACGGGGCGTGAGGGGTGCGACATAGCCCTCAGCCTAGGCAGTCGTTACGGTTGCACCTATGACCGATCCCACCTCGCTGCCGAACTTCCCCCCGCCGCCGGACGAGCACCCGCTCCGCGGGCGCGTCCTGGATGTGCTCATCGACCAGGGGCTGAACCCGGACATCGACTCCGACGGCGACGTGGCCTTCACGGTCCAGGACCAGCAGCTGTTCGTCCGCTGCACCGAGGGCGACTTCCAGATCATGCGCGTCTTCGGCCAGTGGGCCATCGGTGACGCGGTGCCGTCCGACCCGCTGCTGCGCCTGCAGACCTGCAACGACATCACCCTCCAGCTCAACATCGTCAAGACGGGCATCGCCAACGGCACCCTGGTCGTCACCGGCGAGCACGTGGTGGGTCCCGACAGCGACCTCACCGCCCTCGTCGGCGTGACGATCCAGCTCGTCCTCGCGGGCGTGCAGATGTGGCACGAGCGCATCCTCGGCGGCGGCGAGGACGGCGGCCCCGGCTCCGGACAGCCGGCGCCGGAGGGCGACCCCGCATGAGCGAACTGCTGTCGGTCGAGGTCGACGGCGGCATCGCCACCATCCTCCTCAAGCGGCCGCCGATGAACGCGCTCAACGTCGAGATCCAGGAGGCCCTCCGCGACGCCGCGGAGGAGGTCACGGAGCGCCGTGACGTCGCCGCCGCGATCATCTACGGCGGCGAGAAGGTGTTCGCGGCCGGCGCAGACATCAAGGAGATGGAGACCATGTCCTACACGGACATGGTCTTCCACTCGCGGCGGCTGCAGTCGGCGTTCAGCGCGGTGGCCCGCATCCCCAAGCCGACGGTGGCGGCCATCACCGGCTACGCCCTCGGTGGCGGCTGCGAGCTGAGCCTCACCTGTGACTTCCGGGTCGCCGCCCGCAACGCCAAGCTGGGCCAGCCCGAGATCCTCCTCGGCGTCATCCCGGGGGCCGGCGGCACGCAGCGCCTGTCGCGCCTCATCGGGCCGGCCAAGGCCAAGGACCTCGTCTACTCGGGCCGGTTCGTCTCCGCCGACGAGGCGCTCGCGATGGGCCTGGTCGACGAGGTGGTCGACCAGAACGATGGAGGGGACGTGTATGCCGCGGCGCGCGCCCGCGTCGAGCGCTACGTCGGCGGGCCGGCCTTCGCCCTGCGGGCGGCCAAGGAGGCCATCGACCGCGGGCTCGAGGTCGACCTCGACACCGGCCTGGAGATCGAGAGCATGCAGTTCGCGTCGCTGTTCGCCACGAAGGACCGGGAGATCGGCATGCGGTCCTTCGTCGAGAACGGCCCCGGCAAGGCCGCGTTCGAGGGCGCCTGACCGATGACGGCATCGGCGGCCGACGTCAAGCGGGCCTACGAGGACAACAAGCTCGCGCAGGTGCTCTACCACGACTGGGAGGCACAGACCTACGACGACAAGTGGTCGATCTCCTTCGACGAGCGCTGCACGGACTACGCCCGTGACCGCTTCGAGGCCATCGTCGGCGAGCTCCCCTCGGCGCCGTACGGGACCGCCCTCGAGCTGGGGGCCGGCACCGGCTTCTTCTCGCTGAACCTGCGCCAGGCCGGCATCCTCGACGAGGTGCACGTCACCGACCTGTCGCCGGGCATGGTCGAGGCGGCCAAGGCGAATGCCGAGAAGCTGGGCTTCAGCGTCGAGGGCCGCGTCGCCGACGCGGAGCGGATCCCCTACGACGACAACATCTTCGACATCGTCGTGGGGCACGCCGTCATCCACCACATCCCCGACGTGGAGCAGGCGCTGCGCGAGGTCGTCCGCGTGCTCAAGCCCGGTGGCCGGTTCGTCATCGCCGGCGAGCCGACGCAGGTGGGGGACTGGTACGCCCGGAGGCTGGGTCGCCTGACGTGGAAGGCCGCGACCACCCTCACCCACCTCCCGCCGTTGCGCGAGACCTGGGCCAAGGAGCGCGAGCAGCTCGACGAGTCGTCCCGGGTGGCCGCCCTCGAGGCCATCGTCGACCTGCACACCTTCGACCCCGCCGAGCTCACCCGCACCGCCCTGCGGGCCGGGGCCGTCGACGTGCACACCCGCACGGAGGAGCTGACCGCGGCTCTCTTCGGGTGGCCGGTCCGCACCTTCGAGGCAGCCGTGAAGCCCGGGGCGCTCGGGTGGAACTGGGCGATGTTCGCTTACGGATCGTGGAGACGGCTGTCCGCGGTCGACCGGCTGCTGTCCCACGTCGTGCCGGACCGGCTCTTCTACAACGTCGGCATCACCGGCGTGAAGCCCGGCTGACGCGAGGCCACGCCACCGTGACCACGGTTCCGGCTGCCGACCTCTCGCGTCGCGACCACGACGAGCCCCGGCCACGGACCCTTCGCCTGCCGCGGCCGTCGTCGTGGCTGCGCTGGGTCGGCTGGGCCGTGTCGAACCGCGCCTACACGGTGCACCACCTCGCCAGCTACGTGCGCATGGCGCGAGCGAGCCTGCGCTACCCGTCGCTGCGGTTCGAGGGGCCGGTGTTCATCGGGCCGGACGTGCGGTTCGAGGTGCGCGAGGGCTACGGCCGGATCGTCATCGGCGCCTACACCCACTTCGGAGCGCATGCGCGGGTGCGGGCCCACGAGGGGACGCTTCGGATCGGCCCGAAGTCGGTGATCGGCATCCGCAACACCATCAACTGCTGGCTCGACATCGAGATCGGCGCTGCGTGTCTGTTCGGCGACGACGTCTACATCTGCGACTTCGACCACAAGACCGAGTCGCTCGCCGTGCCCATCAAGGACCAGGGGATCGTCAAGACGCCGGTGCGGATCGGCGACGACGTCTGGCTCGGCACCAAGGTGGTGGTGACGCGCGGCACCGACATCGGCGCCCAGTCGGTCGTCGCCGCCTCGGCCGTGGCGCGCGGCGTCTACCCGCCACGCTCCATCGTGGCCGGCGTGCCGGGGAAGGTCGTCAGGACCCGCGACTGAGCCGCCGGGGCCCGGTGACGCCTCGCCTGTGGATGACGGGGGTCCTTGTCGGTGCCACGGACTAGACTCGAACACATGTTCGACAGGTTGGCGGAGGCGCAGCGGCTGTTGCGGGAGGAGTTCGAGGACTCCTGCCGCCGCGGCGCGCGCGGGCGAGCTGTCGGACGGGCAGCTGGCCGAGCGGGTCGAGGCCGCGCAGCGGGTCGCGAACATGGCCCAGGCGGTGCAGGTGCAGCGGGTGGCGCAGTACGCCGCCCGCGAAGACGTCCGGCTCGAGGACGGCACGCTGGCCCAGCGGGACCGCGGGCTGGGGCACGTCAGTGCGTTCGCGGCCGGGGTGGTCGGCCCGAGGCTGGGGTTGTCCCCGGCCGGGGCGGACCGCAAGGTGGCCCTGTCGGCGCGGTTGGCGGCCCGGTTCCGGCCGACGCTGGGGCTGATGGCGGCCGGGGACCTGGATGACTACCGGGCCTCGGTGCTGGTGGCCGAGCTGGCCGACGCGGCCCCGGACGTGGCGGCGGCGGTGCAGGCGCGGGTGCTGCCGAGGGCGCCGGGGTGGACCGCGGGGCAGCTGCGGGCGGCGGTGCGGCGGGCGCTGGCCCGGCTGGACCCCGAGGCGCTGCGGCGCAGGGTGGAGGCGAACCGGGCCGAGCGGGGGCTGTGGACCCGGCCCGGGGAGCCGGGCGTGACTGAGTGGTGGGCGGTGCTGCCGAACGAGACGTCGGCGAGGTGCTGGGCGGCGGTCGATGAGCTGGCCCGCCGGTACCGCGCCGACGGTGACGCGCGCACCCTGGAGCAGGCGCGGGCGGACGCGATGGCCGACCTGGTGCTCGGCAACGCCACGGTGAGCACCACGGTGACGTTCCTGGTCCCGGCCGTGGCGCCCGGCGCGCCACGGCGCGGGCCGCTGACCCCGCTCGGGCTGCCGGTGGCTGCGGGCCACGGCACGACCGACGAGGACCGCGACCGTGGGCGACCGGTGGCACGGAAGCGCGGTGCCGGCACGGCGGGCTGCCGGACCTCCCGGCCGGTGTCTGCGACGTGACCGGTGTGCCGCTGCCCGGTGACGTGCTGCCGGTGGTCGAGGTCCCCGGGGTCGGTGAGGTGCCCGGGGCGGTGGTCCGCGCCATCGCTGCCGGGTTCGGGACCAAGGCGCTGCTGGCGCTGTGTGACTTCCAGTCCGGGACCCTGGCCTCCGAGACCTGTGAGGCGTACCGGCCCCCGCCGTGGCTGCAGCGGCTGGTCAAGGCCCGGGACGGGACCTGCCGGTTCCCCGGCTGCACCATCCGCGCGGCCCGGTGCGACGTCGACCACGTCATCGCCCACCCCCGCGGCCCGACCGAGGAACCCAACCTGATGTGCCTGTGCCGGCACCACCACCGCCTCAAGCAACAGGAACGCTGGCACGTCACCATGACCCCCGACGCCGTGGTCACCTGGACCACCCCGGTCGGCGACCAGTTCAGCACCTGGCCGGTGGACCACCTCGGCGCCCGCGACCTGGCCTCCTGACGACGGTCGTCACGCCGTCAGTGTGCGGACGTCGAGCGCGGGGAAGGTGCTGTCGGCTCGTGCCTGCCGCGCCGCCTCCGCCAGCGCTTCGGCGTGGCGGCCCTGCTCTATGAGCTGCGCCAAGGTGTGCACGTCGTGGGCGTGTTCCTGTGCGCGGCGGTGCGCGTAGTCCACCGACTGCCCACGCGTGACCAGGAACGCCCAGTCGCTCGACAGCGCGTTGAAGAGGGTGCAGAGCAGCTGGTCGAGGTCCGGCCGGCGCTGGGCCAGGCGTCCGGCGGCCCGCTCGGCCCCCAGCAGCGTCGAGCCAGCGTCGTTGCAGCGCCTCGTTCTCGCGAACGATGTCCTGCACCGCCGGCCCGTCCCACACGGAGAAGTCCTTGCCGGCACCCCACGAGCCGGCGCCGAGCTCCAGCTCGCCGGCGACGTGGCCGTCCGCGACGGCCTTCTCGACCGTCGTGACGGTCACGCCCGCCCGGCGCAGCGCCCGCACCGCCCGGCCGAGGAAGACCGGCCCCTCGTGCCACCAGTGCCCGAACAGCTCGGTGTCGTAGGCCGCCACGACCAGCCCGGGCTGCCCGCCGGTCTCGGCCAGGTCGAGCAGCCGGGTCCGGACGGCCTCGACGAAGTGGGCGACGTCGCGGTCCACCTGGGCGTCCGCGGCGGCCGGGTCGTAGGGCTGCTTCTGCTCGCGGTCGACGCCGTGCCCGGTGATCGACCACAGCCGGATGCCGGTGTAGGCCTCGCGGGCGTGGAAGTCGCGGTACGGCCCCGACGCCGGGTAGCCGCTGCGGGACGACCAGATGAGGTCGGTGACCGACAGGTCGCGCGGGACGGCCACCAGGCCGGTACCGCGCACCCGCCAGGCCGCGCCGGGGTGGCCTCCCGCGTCGCGCACGGTCTGCTCGTCGACGACGAAGTGGCGTACGCCGGCTCGCTCGAGCACCGGCGCGAGGGCGGGGGAGAAGCCGCACTCCGGCGACCAGATGCCGCCGGGCCGCTGTCCCAGCCGCCACAGCGAGTCGGCCAAGCCGGCCTCGAGCGCCTGCTCGGCGACCTCGGGCAGGAGCAGGGGCAGGAAGGGGTGGGCTGCGGGCCCGCCCAGCAGGTCCACGACACCGGCATCCCGCAGGGACCTCAGGACGGGCGACCCGCCCCCGGCCCAGCGGGATGCCAGCAGCTCTCGTGTCCTCGCCGCCGCGCGGTACTCGTAGGCCGCCATCGCCCGGCGGTGCGGGTCGGCGTCGAACCCCATCTCGCGAGTGCGCATCTCCCACAGGGCCGCCCACGTCGCGACGTCGGCCAGCATCCGTGGGTGGTCCAGCTGAGCGGCGAGCACCGGCGTGACGCCGAGGGTGAGCACGTCGCGGTGCCCCTCGGCCGCGAGGGAGTCGAGCTCGGCGACGAGCGGGACGTAGGACTCGCCCCACGCCTGGTGCAGCCACTCCTCGCCCAACGGCCACACCCCGTGGCCGGGAAGCCACGGCAGGTGCGAGTGCAGGACGAAGCAGAACGCCCCGGGCACGGCAGAAGTCACAAGGGGCAAGTCTGCCCCACCGTCTTCACTCCGCCTTCCGGAGGACGACCACGAGGTCGAGGCTGTCGTCGACGGCGTCGGTCCTGAGCTCGAAGTCACCGGTGCCCACCGAGGCCACCACTGCGAGGAGCCGGGCCGGCCACTGAGCGGGTGGCGTCGCCAGCTGGGCGCTCACGAGCGCACCGTGCTCGGACTCCCACGCGCGCAACCGGGGACCGTGCCGCAGCCCCAGCACCTGCGCCACGGCCAGGTCGGGTGCCCAGCGCGTCGCCGACCCCGCCAGCTCGTCGGCGTCGAACTCGCGGCAGTGGAAGACGTTGTCCGGCCGCTCTTTGCGCCCGAGGCCGGGGGAGAACGTGAGCCGGTTCGGGGTCGACAGCACCACGACACCACCCGGGCGACACACCCGCGCCAGCTCGCGGACGTACCCGTCCGGGTTCCAGATGTGCTCGACGACCTGCAGCGACACCACCATGTCGGCGGCGCCGGATCGCCAGCGGCAGGGCCGTCACCAGTCCCCGCACGTATGCCGTGCGCGGGCCCGCGTGCGCGGCCCTCGCGTGGGCGCACGAGGCCGCGTCGTAGTCGACCCCAGCCACGACCGCGCGTGGGAAGACCTGCGCGAGGAGTGCTGCGCCGTAGCCCTCCCCGGCGCCCGCGTCGACGACGACGGCGGGGGAGCCGGACACGAGGGCGGGGACGGCGGCATACACCGCCTCGTGGCGTCGGAACCAGTAGTTCTCGTGGGGGACACCCGGCACGGTCCGCTCGCCGGTGAGCTGCGGCAGCGGCGCGTCCGGTGGCATGGGACGCCACGGTAGCCGCGGTGTCGGCACCGGCAGAGGCACTTCGCCCCTTCCGCGGAGCCCGCCGAGGCGCACAGCGTGGGGGTGGAGAGAGGAGGTGGTCTCGGTGACGGTGAGGACTGACCACTCGCCCCTGCGCACGGCGCGGCCGGCGGTGGTGGTGGCCGAGGTCTCGGCGGTCGTGGTCGCGGCCGGCGTCGCGGCGCTGCTGCTCGCTTACGCGATCGGCGGTGACGCCGCCATCTCAGACACGTGGCTCGCCTACGTCGCCGGCGTCGCGATGGTGGGAGCGCTGTTCGCCTCCCTCGTCGCCTTCCTGCTGGCGGTGTTCGCCAGGATCCGGCGTGAGGTCGCGGCCCGGCTGTGGCTGCCGCTGACGCTGTTCCCCGCCCTGCTCGCCCTGCTCGTGGTCGCGGAGGTCTTCTGGCTCGAGTGACGGCAGGAGGGCGGTGCTGACACCTCAGCACGCACGTGACGCACGGCACGCTCCGTGGTCACGCGTGTTGAGCGTCACGCGATGGTGGCGTGTCGTTTCCGCAGGTCCCCTGTAAGGATGGTCGGCGACCAAGCACCACCCCGTTCATCCCTCACATGGAAGAGGACGATCACGCATGAACATCGTCGTCTGCGTCAAGTACGTGCCGGACGCACAGTCCGAGCGCACGTTCAACGAGTCGGACAACACCACTGACCGCGTGGGTGTCGACGGCCTGCTCTCCGAGCTCGACGAGTACGCCGTCGAGGAGGCCCTGAAGATCGTCGAGGCCGGCGAGGGCGAGGTCACCGTGCTGACCGTCGGGCCGGACCAGGCTGCCGACGCCGTGAAGAAGGCCCTCCAGATGGGCGCCGACAAGGGCGTGCACGTCAACGACGAGGCGATCCACGGCTCCGACTCCGTCGCCACCTCGCTCGTGCTGGCCGAGGCGATCAAGAAGATCGGCGCCGCCGACCTCGTGCTCACCGGCATGGCCTCGACCGACGGCACCATGAGCGTCGTCCCCGCGATGCTCGCCGAGCGCCTGGGCCTGCCGCAGGTGACCTTCGCCTCCGAGCTGGCCGTCGACGGTGGCCAGGTGACGATCCGCCGCGACGGCGACGCCGCCTCCGAGACCATCGTCGCCTCGCTGCCGGCGCTGGTCTCGGTGACCGACCAGATCAACGAGCCGCGCTACCCCTCCTTCAAGGGGATCATGGCCGCGAAGAAGAAGCCGGTCGAGACCTGGTCGCTCGCCGACCTCGGTGTCGACGCCTCGCAGGTCGGCCTCGACGCGGCCTGGACCAAGGTCGAGTCCTTCACCAAGCGCCCGCCGCGCGAGCAGGGCCAGATCGTCACCGACGAGGGTGACGGCGGCACCAAGCTCGCCGAGTTCCTGTCCGCGCAGAAGTTCATCTGAGCCGGCCAGAGAGAAGAGAGGTAAACAGACATGGCTGAAGTTCTCGTCCTGGTCGACCACGCCAACGGGACCGTCCGCAAGACCACCGCGGAGCTGCTGACCATCGCCCGCCGCCTCGGTGAGCCCTCCGCCGTCTTCATCGGCGACGGCTTCGAGGCCGCCAAGGAGACGCTGGCCAAGTACGGCGCCGAGAAGGTCTACCGCGTCGAGTCCGCCGACGTCACCGACTACCTCGTCGCCCCGCAGGCCGAGGTGCTCGCCCAGCTCGTCGAGAAGACCTCGCCGGCCGCCGTGCTCATCCCGAGCAACAGCGCCGGCAAGGAGGTCGCGGCGCGCCTCGCGATCAAGACCGAGTCGGGCCTGGTCACCGACGCCGTCGACGTGCAGGCGGGGGAGGGCGGCGGCGTGTCCACCACCCAGTCCGTCTTCGCCGGCTCCTACTCCGTCAAGGCCACCGTCACCAAGGGCACGCCCATCGTCACGGTGAAGCCGAACTCGGCCGCGCCCGAGGAGGCCGCCGGCGCCGCCGCCGACGAGGTGCTCGAGGTCAGCATCTCCGACGCCGCGAAGACCGCGAAGATCACCGAGTCCAAGCCCAAGGAGGCCACCGGCCGTCCCGAGCTCACCGAGGCCGCGATCGTGGTCTCCGGTGGCCGTGGCACCGGCGGCGACTTCTCCAAGGTCGAGGACTTCGCCGACTCCCTCGGCGCCGCCGTCGGTGCCTCCCGGGCCGCCGTCGACGCCGGCTGGTACCCGCACACCAGCCAGGTCGGCCAGACCGGCAAGCAGGTCTCCCCGCAGCTGTACGTCGCCTGCGGCATCTCCGGCGCCATCCAGCACCGGGCCGGCATGCAGACCTCCAAGACGATCGTCGCGATCAACAAGGACGAGGAGGCGCCGATCTTCGAGCTGGTCGACTTCGGCGTCGTCGGCGACCTGTTCTCGGTGCTGCCCCAGGCCACCGAGGCCGTGAAGGCCTCGAAGGGCTGATCACCGGGGCGGGGTCACTGCCCCGCAACGACAGAGTCCCTGACGCAGAGCCCCTGAACTGAAGAGCCCCCGTATGCCGCGCACGCGGCATACGGGGGCTCTTGCTTGGGCTGTTCAGTCGCGCGGTCAGAAGACGAGGTCGAGCACCGGCGCGTTGAGCAGCGTCGCGAGGGCCAGCACCACGGCGGGGTAGGCGGCGACCGGCACCCGCACGGGCAGGCGCGTCGTCACGAGGGCAACGACGGCGCTGCAGAGGAGCAGCGGGGCGACGTAGGTCAACGCGGTGTACGGCCGGTCCAGCGCCACGAGGACGAGGACCAGGCCCACCCACAGGGCCGCGGCGCTGATGAGCGAGAGGCGCCAGGCGGACGGGTTCGCGTGTGCTGGGACGGGTGCGGTGACCGGTGCTGCGACGGCCGGGTCTGCTGCCATGGTTCCCCCTCGGAGATGGCTCTCGCTCTTCAGGCTAGGGCGGGCTCGCGGGAACCGCGCGTTTCGTGGACGGGACACGCAGAAAGGCCCCGGACGCTTGGTCCGGGGCCTCCCTGCGTTCACCTCAGCGACGACTGCGCTTGGCCGAGGTCGCGGTCGAGCCCTTCACCGCCGTGGCCGCTGCCACGACGTCGACGAGGCCGTGGCCCTTGTCGAAGGACGTCGTGCCGTTCGGGTCGCCGCCCTCGTAGGCGGCGCCGTCGGTGTACTTGTAGGCCGTGGACTCGATGGCGGCCTCGACCTGCGCCGGGGTCGCGGCCGGGTTGGCCTGGAACAGCTGGGCCACGATGCCGGAGATGTGCGGCGTGGCCATCGAGGTGCCGCTGATGGTGTTGTAGTCGCCGCCCTCCTGCGGGTCGAGCCCCGTCGAGCAGATCGGCAGGTAGGCGCGGCAGGAGGAGGTGATGTCCTCACCCGGGGCCGAGATGTCGGGGTAGGTCGACAGGTCGCCCTGCTTGCCGCGCGACGAGAAGTCGGAGACGGTGCCGTTGCGGGTGCCGGTGTTCTGGTCGAAGTACGACGCGACGCTGATGATGCCGGGCGTGGGGTCCATGCCGGGCGGGTTGGACAGGCTCTCGGAGCCGTCGCCACCGTCGTTGCCGTTGGCCCACACCGTGACCACGCCGTCCTTGACCAGCTCACGCTGGAGCTTCACGGTGGCCGAGTTCGGGTCGAAGGCGCCGCCGCCGCTCGGGCCGTAGGAGTTGGACGTGACCTTGATCGGTGGGCACTGCGAGACCGGCACGCCGGTGCCGCAGGGGGCGTCGTGGTGCTCCAGCACCCAGTTCAGCGCCGCGTCGGCGCCGATGATGAAGAGGACCGCGCCGGTGCTGATGCTCACGAGGCTCGCGCCCGGGGCGGCTCCGTGCATCTTCGTGCCGTCGGAGAGGGTGACGTCGCGGCCGGCGACGATGCCGTTGACGTGCATGCCGTGCCCACCGCCGGAGGCGAGGTCGGTGTCGGCCGAGCCGGCGTCGACCGGCGCACAGGTGCTCTCCGTCAGCGGCTCGCACACCATCTTGAGGTTCTTGACCACGGCGGAGGTGCCGTCCGCGTTCTGCAGGAACGGGTGGGTCGGGTCCACTCCGGAGTCGATGACCGCCACCGAGACCCCCTTGCCGTCGAGCGAGGTGCCGTCGGCGCCGGAGAGGGTGTTGCGCGCCTCGTCGCCGCGGGTGGCCTGGTTGGAGGTCGACAGCGAGAACTCGATGGGCTGGTTGCCCTCGACGTAGGTGACCCCGGGCTGGCTGCGGACCAGCTCGATCTGCGCCGGCAGCCCGCTCGCCACGACGACGCCGATGCGGTCGAAGCTGGTGTTCTCGGTCAGCCCCGCTGCGCGCACGGCGCTCCGGGCGGCCTCGAGGTCGGTGCCGTGGACCAGCACCGTGGTGGGCTTCGCGGCGTCGAGCACGTCGAGCTGCTGGGAGAGCCAGGGCTGGACGGGGGCCAGCGCGCTGCCGCCGGGCAGCACGGAGCCCGAGGCCGGGGCGGCCAGGGCGAGCAGGGTCAGGCCGGCGGCCGCGACGGCGGCTGGTCTCTTGAGGGTGCGCATGAGTTCCTCTCGGGGGCGGACCGGCGACCGGTGCCGGTCGCTCGTCCGGGCCAACGAGGCCCCGACAGGGCGGGTTACGGCCCCCTGGGTCAGGGATCGGCCAACGGTTGGCCAACCCCACGCCAACAGCGGTCAACGCGCCTGCGGCCGCCGGTCAGCACCGCAGGCGCCCCGGGGGCCGCCACGTAGACTCGTCCGGTGACCGCCTACCTCGACCACGCCGCCACGACGCCGATGCTCCCGTCGGCCATCGCGGCCATGGCCGAGCAGCTCGGCGCGACGGGCAACGCCTCCTCGCTCCACACCTCCGGCCGCGCGGCCCGGCGGGTGGTCGAGGAGTCGCGGGAGCGCCTGGCCAAGGCCATCGGAGCCCGCCCGTCCGAGGTCGTCTTCACCTCCGGCGGCACCGAGTCCGACAACCTCGCCCTCAAGGGCGCGTTCCAGTCGCGGCGGGAGCAGGACCCGGCCCGCACCCGTCTCGTCGTGAGCGGCATCGAGCACCACGCCGTGCTCGACTGCGTGGAGCACCTCGTCGCTCGCGAGGGCGCGACCGTGACCTGGGTCGAACCGGACGCGCAAGGGGTCGTGAGCGCCGCCGCGGTGCGCGCCGCGATCGAGGAGGATCCCGAGTCGGTCGCCGTCGTCAGCGTCATGTGGGCCAACAACGAGGTCGGCACGGTCCAGCCGGTGCGCGAGGTCGTCCGGGTGGCCCACGAGCACGGCATCCCCGTGCACAGCGACGCCGTCCAGGCGCTCGGGCACGTGCCGGTCGACTTCGCCGGCAGCGACCTCGACCTCATGACCATCACCGCCCACAAGGTCGGCGGCCCGCTCGGGGTGGGCGCCCTGGTCGTGAAGCGCAGCAGGACGCTGGTACCGCAGAGCCACGGCGGTGGCCAGGAGCGACAGGTCCGCAGCGGCACCCTCGACACCCCCGCCATCCGCGGGTTCGCGGTCGCAGTCGAGGAGGCCGTCGCTCGCCTCGAGGAGGAGGCGGCCCGGGTCGTCGCGCTGCGCGACCGCCTCATCACCGTCCGCCCTCGACCTCGGCTACGGCATCACGGTGAGCGGCGTCTGGGAGGCCGGCGACGGCATACGGCGCCTGCCCGGCAACGCGCACCTGCTGGTGCCCGGCTGCGAGGGCGACTCCCTCCTCTACCTCCTCGACGCCGCGGGCGTGGAGTGCTCCACCGGCTCGGCCTGCCAGGCCGGCGTGCCGCAACCCAGCCACGTGCTGCTCGCGATGGGTGTCTCGGAGCAGGACGCCCGCGGCGCCCTGCGGCTCACCCTCGGCCACACGTCCACCGATGCCGACGTCGACGCGTTCCTCTCCGCGCTGCCGGGCGCGGTCGAGCGGGCCCGGCGCGCCTCGGGGGTGGCCAGCTGATGCGCGTCGTCGCCGCGATGAGCGGCGGAGTGGACTCCGCGGTCGCCGCCGCCCGCATGCTCGACGCCGGCCACGAGGTGGTCGGCGTGCACCTCGCGCTCTCGCAGAGCGCCGCGACGCTGCGGGAGAGCGCGCGCGGCTGCTGCACCATCGAGGACGCCGGGGACGCCCGCCGGGTGGCCGACATGCTGGGCATCCCGTTCTACGTCTGGGACATGGCCGCCCGCTTCAAGCGCGATGTCATGGACGACTTCGTCGCCGAGTACTCCGCCGGCCGCACGCCCAACCCGTGCCTGCGCTGCAACGAGAAGATCAAGTTCGCGGCCCTGCTCGACAAGGCGCTCGCCCTCGGCTTCGACGCGGTGGCCACGGGGCACTACGCGCAGGTCGTCGAGCGGCCCGACGGCGGCCGCGAGCTGCACCGGGCGGTCGACCGGGCCAAGGACCAGTCCTACGTGCTCGGGGTGCTGACGGCCGACCAGCTGGCGCGCTCGTTCTTCCCGCTGGGTGACACCGCCAAGCCGCAGATCCGCGCCGAGGCGAAGGAGCGCGGCTTCTACGTCGCGTCCAAGCCCGACTCCCACGACATCTGCTTCATCGCCGACGGCGACACCCGCCGGTGGCTCACCGAGCGGCTCGGCGAGCAGCCCGGCGACATCGTCGACGCAGGCTCCGGCCAGGTCGTCGGCGCCCACGCCGGCGCCTACGCCTACACGATCGGCCAGCGCCGCGGGCTGGGCCTCGACCGCTCGTCGCTCGACGGCTCGCCGCGCTACGTCGTCGACGTCGACGCGGCGACCAACACGGTCACCATCGGCACCGCCGACCTGCTCGGCGTCAACGCCCTCACCGGCGACCACGCCCGCTGGTGCGGACCGGCGCCCGACGGGGTCATCGAGGTGGGCGCCCAGGTGCGCGCGCACGGCGAGGAGGTGTCCGCCACGGCGTGGGCCGACGGCGACCGCGTCGAGGTGCGTCTCGCCGAACGCATCCGCGGTGTTGCACCCGGGCAGTCCGTGGTCCTCTACGAGGGAACGCGGGTGGTCGGCTCCGCCACCATCGCGTCGGCGGCGCTCGAGCGGTGACCACTAGGGTCTGGGCGTGACACGCGCGACCGGCATCGGATCCTGGCCCGGCACCGACCTCCGCGAGGCGCTGCAGACGGTCCACGACCTCTTGGCGGAGGAGGGTCTGCCCTACCTGCCGGAGGCGCCCGCGCGCGGTCCGGGGGCCGACATGGTGGGGCGCGCGGCCGGCCTGCTCGTCGACCTCGCCGTCGACCTCCAGCCCTCCGGCTGGCGCTTCGTCGACCGCCCGGGCCGCGACGCCGGACGCACGGCGTCCTTCTGGCGCCGTGACCTCGACGACCTGGCCGAGGTGTTCGACGGCTACGAGGGCGACCTCAAGGTGGCGGTCGCCGGTCCGTGGACCCTCGCCGCGAGCGTGGCGCTGCACCGCGGCGAGCGTGCGCTCGCCGACCAGGGTGCCGTGCGCGACCTCACCGAGTCCCTGGCGGAGGGCATCCGCGTCCACCTCGCCGACGTCGAGCGGCTCGTGCCGGGGGCGCGCCTCGTGCTGCAGGTCGACGAGCCCTCGCTCCCGGCTGTGCTGGCCGGGCGGCTGCCCACCGCGTCCGGCTACGGCCACCTGCGCGCCGTCGACCCGCAGGTCGCCCGCCAGGGCCTGGAGCAGGTGCTGGTCGCGGCGGGGGAGCGGCCGACCGTCCTGCACTGCTGCGCACCCGACGCCCCGCTGCCGCTGCTGCGCTCCACCGGCGTGGGCGCCGTCGCGATCGACACCACCGCCCTCACCCCCGCGCGCTGGGAGTCCGTCGCGGCCACCGTCGAGGGCGGCACCACGCTGTATGCCGGGTGCCTGCCCACCGACGGCAGCGGCACCACCGCGGGCGCCCCGGGCGCCGCCGGCACCTCGCGGGCGTGGCGCCACATCGTGGAGGCGTGGCAGAGAACCGGGTTACCGCTGTCGGCGCTCGCTGACATCGTGGTGAGCCCGGCCTGCGGACTGGCCGGGCTCACACCGGCGGGGGCTCGCGACGTTCAACGGTCGGCCGTCGAGGTGGCCAGAGAACTGTCCGAGCAAGCAGAGAGCTGAGGAACCCATGACGACCGCCGCACCCACCGCGCTCCAGGTCCCCGCGGTGAAGGTCGCCCGCGTGCCCTGGCAGGTGAAGTTCCTCCTGCTGGCCGGAATCTGGGGCTCGAGCTTCCTGCTCATGAAGATCGGGCTGCGCTCCCTGGCGCCGCTGCAGATCGCGAGCCTGCGGATCCTGGCCGGGGTGGCCACCCTGCTGGTGCTGCTCTCGCTGACCAAGGGCTCGCTGCCCCGCGGTCGTGACGTCTGGGGCCACCTCATGGTGACCGGCTTCTTCCTCGGCACCCTGCCGTTCTCGCTCTTCGCCGCCAGCGAGGAGCGCGTCTCCTCGGCGCTGGCCGGCATCGGCAACGCGACGACGCCGCTGGCGACCGTGCTCTTCTCGCTGCTCCTGCTGCCGGCGGAGCGGCTGCCCGGCCGCAAGCTGGCAGCCGTGCTCGCCGGCTTCGTCGGGGTCCTCGTCATCCTCCAGCCCTGGGAGGCGCTCGGCCGACCGGACCCGGTCGGGTTCGGCATGACGCTGGTGGCCGGGGCGTCCTACGGGCTGGGCTGGACCTACGTGCGCCGCAACCTGTCCAAGGCCGACCTCGGCGGTCTGGCGATGCCCGCCGCGCAGCTGCTCGCCTCGTCGGCGCAGATCGCGGTGGTCGTCCTCGGGTGGTGGGCGCTCCACCAGGACGCCTTCCCGGCGCCGTGGTCCGTGCGCCCCGACGCCACGAGCGACTCCGCCCTGTGGCCCTTCCTGGCGGTGCTCGCGCTGGGCGTCGTCGGCACCGGGCTGGCCTACATGCTCCAGTTCGACGTCGTCCGCGCCGCCGGGGCGACCGTGGGCACGACCGTCACCTACCTGATCCCGGTCGTGTCCGTGGTGCTGGGCGTGGCACTGCTGCACGAGCGGCTCGCGTGGCCGCAGGTGCTCGGCGCGGCGATCGTGCTCGCGTCCGCCGTGGTGATCGGGCTGCCGTCGCGCCGCCGCACCAGCACTGGCTGACGCGACGGCGCGAGCGGGACTCAGGGCTGCTTGACCTCGCGGCGCAGGATCTTGCCGGTCGGGCCCTTGGGCAGCTCGTCGACCAGCCAGATGTGGCGGGGGTACTTGTAGGCGGCGATGCGGTCCTTGACGAAGCCCTGGATGTCCTCGATGGTCGCCGTGGCACCCGGCTTCAGCGCCACGGCGGCGCCGACCTCCTCGCCCATCATGTCGTCGGGCACCGAGACCACCGCGGCTTCGAGCACGTCGGGGTGCTGGTAGAGCACCTCCTCCACCTCACGCGGGTACACGTTCATGCCGCCGCGCAGGATCATGTCCTTCTTGCGGTCGACGATGGTGAAGTAGCCCTCCTCGTCGACGGTCGCCAGGTCGCCGGTGCGGAACCAGCCGTCGGGGATCGCCTCGGCCGTCGCCTCCGGGTTGCGCCAGTAGCCCTTCATCACGTTGTCGCCGCGGATGGCGATCTCGCCGACGCCGTCGCCGGGCGGGACGTCGTTGCCGTCGAGGTCGACCAGCTTCATCTCGCAGCCCGGGATCGCCACGCCGATGGTGCCGGGCTTGCGCTCGCGGTCGGGCATGTTGAAGGACGCGACCGGTGAGGTCTCCGAGAGGCCGTAGCCCTCGAGGATGATGCAGCCGAACTTCTGCTCGAACGCCTTCATCACCTCGAGCGGCATCGCCGACCCGCCGGAGCAGCAGATCCGCAGGTGCGTCGCGTCCATCGCGTCGGAGTCGGGGTGGTTGAGGATCGCGTGGTACATCGTCGGCACGCCGAGCATGACCGTGACGCTCTCGTCGTTGACGACCTTGATGGCGGCGGCCGGGTCGAAGCGGGGGATCAGCGCCAGCGACGCGCCCGCGATCACAGCGGCGTTGAGCCCGACGACGAGCCCGAACACGTGGAACAGCGGCAGGCACCCCATGACGACGTCGTCGGGGTCGATGCCCTGGATGTCCTTGGCGCTCCGCCTGGCGTTGAGCCGGATGTTGCTGTGGGTCAGCTCGGCGCCCTTCGGACGACCGGTCGTGCCGGAGGTGTAGAGGATGATCGCGGTGTCGTCGTCGGCTCGGTCCACGGGCTCGGTGACCGGCTCGCCGTCCTCGAGCGCGCCCTCGACCGGGCCCGTGGGACCGCACGGGACGATGCGGGTGCCCGAGCTGAGGGCGCCCTGCGTGGCCTCCTCGACGAAGTCAGGCCAGACGAAGGCAACCTTCGCGCCGGAGTTGGAGAAGAAGAAGTCGATCTCGCCGGCCTTGAGGAGCGGGTTCATCGGCACGACGATCCCGCCCGCGAGCAGGATGCCGTAGTAGACGACCGGGAACGCCGGCACGTTGGGCAGGATCACCGCGACCCGGTCGCCCGGCTCGATGCCGGCCTGCCGCAGCTGCCCGGCCACCCTGGCCGCCATGGCGTGCACCTGGCCGTAGCTGATGTCGTTGCCCGCGAACTTGACCGCCGGCCGGTCCGGTGACTGCTGGGCGGTGGTGACGAGGTCGGTGGCCAGGTTGGTCATGAAGGGGCTCCTCGGCGCTGGGGAACGGCTTTTCGCCATCCTCGCCTCTCGCCGGTGGTTTCGCCACGAGTTCGGGTATGCCGCGTGGCCGGGTGCCCGTCGGTGGCGTGCGGCAGGATGGGCGCGTGAGCGAGTCCGCCAGCCCCGAGATCGTCAGCGACGTGCCGCAGGAGCTCCACCACGAGTGGGTCGACCTCGCCCAGAGGGCGGCGGAGGCGCAGTTCAACTACTACGTCAAGGACGCGCCGACGATCAGCGACGCCGACTACGACGGGGTCATCCGGCGCCTGACCGAGCTCGAGGAGGCCTACCCCTCGCTGCGGACGCCGGACAGCCCGACCCAGCAGGTGGGTGGCACGTTCTCCACCGACTTCGCCGCGGTCGACCACCTCGAACGGATGCTCAGCCTCGACAACTGCTTCAGCCCCGAGGAGCTGGCCGCCTGGGCGGCTCGTGTCACGCGTGATGCGGGAGGCGCGGACTTCCACTACCTCAGCGAGCTGAAGATCGACGGGCTCGCCGTCAACCTCCTCTACGAGAACGGCCGGCTGGTGCGGGCGCTCACCCGCGGCGACGGCCGCACCGGCGAGGACGTCACCAACAACGTCCGCACCATCGAGCACATCCCGCACCGGCTCGCCGGCTCCGACCACCCCGCCCGGGTCGAGGTCCGCGGCGAGGTCTACTTCCCGATCGAGGCCTTCGCCGACCTCAACGCGTCCCTCGTGGAGGCGGGCAAGGCGCCGTTCGCCAACCCCCGCAACTCGGCCGCCGGCTCCTTGCGGCAGAAGGACCCACGCGTGACGGCCAGCCGGCCGCTGCACATGCTCGTCCACGGCATCGGCCACCGCGAGGGCTTCGAGCTCACCCGCCAGTCGCAGGCCTACGAGCTCCTGTCCGGGTGGGGCCTGCCGGTCTCGTCGCACTACCGGGTGCTGGACTCGGTCGAGCAGGTGCAGGACTTCGTCGCCTACTTCGGCGAGCACCGGCACAGCGTCGAGCACGAGATCGACGGCATCGTCGTCAAGGTCGACGAGCTCGGCGTGCAGCGCGCCCTCGGCTCCACGTCGCGCGCGCCGCGGTGGGCGATCGCCTACAAGTACCCGCCCGAGGAGGTCAACACCAAGCTGCTCGACATCCAGGTCAACGTCGGGCGGACCGGTCGGGTCACCCCGTTCGGTGTGATGGAGCCCGTCCTGGTGGCCGGGTCGACCGTCGAGATGGCGACGCTGCACAACGCCCACGAGGTCAAGCGCAAGGGCGTGCTCATCGGCGACACCGTGGTGCTGCGCAAGGCCGGCGACGTCATCCCCGAGATCCTCGGCCCGGTCGTCGCGCTACGGGACGGCACCGAGCGAGAGTTCGTCATGCCGACCCACTGCCCGTCGTGCGGCACGAAGCTCGCGCCGCAGAAGGAGGGCGACAAGGACATCCGCTGCCCCAACGCGCAGTCCTGCCCCTCGCAGCTGCGCGAGCGGGTCTTCGGCCTCGCGAGCCGGGGCGCCTTCGACATCGAGGCCCTCGGCTGGGAAGGCTCCATCGCGCTGCTGGAGTCCGGTGTCATCGACGACGAGAGCACGCTGTTCGGGCTGACCGAGCAGGACATCGCGCGCGTGCCGATCTACACCCGCGCTGCCAAGAAGACCGACCCGCCGGAGGCTGTCGTCGACGGCCGGGTC
The DNA here is from genome assembly GCA_963730585.1 of uncultured Actinomycetota bacterium. GTDB lineage: Bacteria > Actinomycetota > Actinomycetes > Actinomycetales > Dermatophilaceae > Pedococcus_A. The sequence goes on from CAVSSL010000003.1 coordinate 93,810, forward strand.
CTGTCCGCCAACGGCAAGCGGCTCGTCGCCAACCTCGAGGCCGCCAAGGAGCAGCCGCTGTGGCGGGTGCTGGTCGGCCTGTCCATCCGGCACGTCGGCCCCACCGCGGCCCGTGCCCTCGCCCAGCAGTTCGGCTCCCTGGACGCCATCCGGGCCGCCAGCCGCGACGAGCTCGCCTCGGTCGAGGGCGTCGGGGGCGTGATCGCCGACTCGGTGCGGGAGTGGTTCGACCTGCCGGAGAACGACTGGCACCTGCGCATCGTCGAGCAGTGGGCCAAGGACGGCGTCCGCATGGAGGACGAGCGCGACGAGTCGGTCGAGCAGACCCTCGCCGGTCTCACGGTCGTCGTCACCGGCTCGCTCGAGGGCTTCTCCCGCGACGAGGCCAAGGAGGCGATCCTGGCCCGTGGGGGCAAGGCGGCCGGCTCGGTGTCGAAGAAGACCGACTACGTCGTCGTGGGGGAGAACGCCGGGTCCAAGGAGGACAAGGCGCGCGAGCTCGGGCGCCCGATCCTCGACGAGGCCGGTTTCGTGCGGTTGCTGGAGACCGGCCAGCCGTGACCACCACCGAGGGCCCCCTCTCGTGATCACCCCCGAGACCTACCTGCGCTACTGCGACGAGGCCTTGGTGGCCATGCGCGACATCGTGGTCGACCTCGGCGACGACCTCGCCAACCGGCGCCCCGACCTGCCCGGCGCCAACAGCCCGTTCGCGATCCTGACCCACTGCCTCGGTGTCTGCGGACGCTGGGCCTCGACGGTGAACCTCGGCGAGGTCATCCCTCGCGACCGGGACGCCGAGTTCACCGCGACGGGCCCGGTCGCCGATCTCGCGGCAGACACCGACCGGCTGCGGGAGGATTTCGCTGGATGGGTGCTTCGAGCCGAGCCGACAGCGCCTCCGGCCAACCCGCCCGGCGACGACGACGCGGCGACCCAGGGTGAGGTGCTGCTCCACGTCTACGAGGAGCTCGCCCAGCACCGCGGGCAGATGGAGGTCACCCGCGACCTGCTCCGCTCGACCGCCGGGTAGCGGGGAGGGTCGTCGGTTCGGGGGAGCGGTCCCGCTGCCGTAGGCTTGCTCTTCGTGGCAGTCGACTTCACCCAAGAGATCAAAGAGCTCCGCGCGACCATGGACTCGGTCCGCGGCGTCACCGACCTCGATGCCCTGCAGGCCCAGATCAAGGACCTGGAGGCCAAGGCGTCGGCGCCGGACCTCTGGGACGACCCCGACGCGGCCCAGCAGGTGACGTCGGCGCTCTCGCGCGCCAACGCCGAGCGCGACCGCGTGGTGGGCATGGGCGCTCGCATCGACGACCTCGAGACCCTGGTCGAGATGGGCACCGAGGACGGCGGGGACGCCGCGACGATCGCCGAGGCCGAGCGCGAGCTGGTGGGCATCAAGAAGGCCCTCGGCGAGCTCGAGGTCCGCACCCTGCTGTCCGGCGAGTACGACGAGCGCGAGGCGGTCGTCACCATCCGAGCCGGCGCGGGCGGCGTCGACGCGGCCGACTTCGCCGAGATGCTGCTGCGCATGTACCTGCGCTGGGCCGAGCGCCACGGCTACCCGACCAAGGTCATGGACACCTCCTACGCGGAGGAGGCCGGCCTGAAGTCCGTCACGTTCGAGGTCAACGTGCCCTACGCCTTCGGCAACCTCTCGGTCGAGGCCGGCACCCACCGCCTCGTGCGCATCAGCCCGTTCGACAACCAGGGCCGGCGCCAGACCAGCTTCGCGGCGGTCGAGGTCATCCCGCTCATCGAGCAGACCGACCACATCGAGATCCCCGAGAACGAGATCAAGGTCGACGTCTTCCGCTCCTCGGGTCCGGGGGGCCAGAGCGTCAACACCACCGACTCGGCGGTGCGCATGACCCACATCCCCACCGGCATCGTGGTCTCGATGCAGAACGAGAAGTCGCAGATCCAGAACCGCGCCGCGGCGCTGCGCGTCCTCCAGTCGCGGCTGCTGCTGCAGCGCCAGGCCGAGGAGGCCGCCGAGCGCAAGGAGATGGCGGGCGACGTCAAGGCCAGCTGGGGCGACCAGATGCGCTCCTACGTCCTCCAGCCCTACCAGATGGTCAAGGACCTGCGGACCGAGCACGAGGTCGGCAACCCCAGCGCCGTGTTCGACGGCGACATCGACGACTTCATCGAGGCCGGCATCCGCTGGCGCAAGGAGCAGGAGAAGGCGAACGCCTGACCCCGGCCTCGTCCGGTCGGCCCGTTCGCAACGCCGAGGGGCGCCTGCTGCCGGGTTTGCGGTGAACCGCGACCTATCCTCGACGGTGCGCCATGCGTGCCCACTGGTGTCCCTGTGATGCCGGAGGCGGGTGTGGCTCGTCGACGTCCCCCAGCCGCGAAGGCCGCCTGCCCGCATGATCCGTTTCGAGAACGTCACCAAGGTCTACCCGCGCTCCTCGCGCCCGGCGCTGCACGACATCAACCTCGAGGTGAACCGCGGGGAGTTCGTGTTCGTGGTCGGCCAGTCGGGCTCCGGCAAGTCGACCCTGCTGCGCCTGGCCCTGCGGGAGGAGCAGGCGACCAAGGGCACCGTGCTCGTCGCGGGCCACGAGCTCGGACGGCTGCCGCACCGGAAGGTGCCGCGCCTGCGCCGTGAGATCGGCACCGTCTTCCAGGACTTCCGCCTCCTGCCGAACAAGAACGTCTACCAGAACGTCGCCTTCGCCCTGCAGGTGCTCGGCCGCTCCGGCCACGCGATCCGCCAGGTGGTGCCCGAGACCCTCGAGATGGTCGGGCTCGCCGGCAAGGAGAAGCGCCTTCCCCACGAGCTGTCCGGCGGTGAGCAGCAGCGCGTCGCCATCGCCCGGGCGTTCGTGAACAAGCCGGCGATCCTGCTGGCCGACGAGCCCACCGGAAACCTCGACCCCACCAACAGCCTCGAGATCGTGCGGCTGCTCGACCGGATCAACCGGACCGGCACCACGATCGTGATGGCCACCCACGACGACGACATCGTCGACCAGCTGCGCAAGCGGGTCGTCGAGCTCGCCAACGGCGAGGTCATCCGCGACGAGAACAAGGGCGTGTACGGCGCGGCGCGCTGAGCGGCGCCCCCAAACCGAACCCGCCCCCACCGAACCCGCCCCCACCGAACCCGCCCACCCGGCATACCGACGACACCCGAGCACACGAGAGACCACCACTGATGCGACTGCAGTTCATCCTCAGCGAGATCTGGATCGGCTTGCGCCGCAACCTGTCCATGGCCATCTCGGTGGTGCTGGTGACCATGGTCTCGATGTACCTGCTCGGCCTCGGCCTGCTCGCGCAGCGCCAGGCCGACACCTTCAAGGGCTACTGGTACGACCGGGTGCAGGTGACGATCTTCATGTGCACCGAGGACTCCGGCGAGCCCGCCTGTGACAAGAAGGCGGTCACCGAGGAGCAGAAGAACGCCATCAAGGCCCAGCTGGACCAGATGCGCCCGCTCGTGAAGAACGTGTACTACGAGTCGGAGCAGCAGGCCTACGACCGGTTCCAGAACCAGTTCCGCAACAGCCCGCTGGCCGGCAACGTGCGGGTCGGCGACATCCCGCAGAACTTCCGCGTGCAGCTGAGCGACCCGACCAAGTACGAGGTCATCGTCAGCTCGTTCGAGGGGGCTCCGGGCGTCGGGGCCGTCCAGGACCAGAAGAAGGTGCTCGACAAGTTCTTCAAGGGCATCAACTACATCACCATCTTCTCCTTCGTCCTCGCGGCGCTGATGGTGCTCTGTGCGGTGCTGCTGATGGCCACGACCATCCGGCAGGCGGCGTTCAGCCGGCGGCGAGAGACGGGGATCATGAAGCTGGTCGGCGCCTCCAACTTCACGATCCGGTTCCCGTTCATGATGGAGACGCTGTTCAGCGCCCTGCTCGGGGCGGGGGCGGCCACGGGCCTGCTGTGGGCGACCGCGAACTACGGCTTCAACAAGTACCTCAACAAGCTCATCCTCGACCAGGCCTTCATCGGCGTCTCCGACGTCTGGGCCATCACGCCGTGGATGGTGGTCGGCGTGGCCGTGCTCTCGATCGGCACCTCCTGGGTCACGCTGTGGCGCTACCTGCGCGTCTGACGGCGCTGTCCACCCGCGTCGCGGCTCCGGCCGGGGGTGCGTCGGACCGGGGGAGTGCTCCGTCGAACGGCTCACATCAGGGCCCCAATCCCGCGAAACGGATGGTGTCTGTGTTACGAATGGGGCCTATGAGTGTGAACCAGTCTCGCCGCGGCGTGCCCAGACGCGTGCGCCTCGTGACGGCGGGCACCGCCCTCACCTGTGCCCTCACGCTCATGTCGCCGCCGATGGGGGCCACCGCGGCCGACCCCAAGGACCAGAAGCGCAAGGTCGACCGCGAGATCTCCCAGCTGAAGGACCAGCTGCACGACACCTCCGCCGACCTCGCCGCGGCCTACATCGCGCTGCGTCGCACCCAGTCCGCGATGCCGGCGGCCCAGGCGAAGCTGGACAGGGCCAACGCCGCGCTGGCCAAGGCCGACCGCCGCAACGACGAGATGGCCGTCGCGCTCCAGGTCGCCCGGGCCAACGAGGCGCGCGCCGTCGACGCACTGGCCAGGACCGACGCCGAGATCGCCGACACCCGGTCGCGGGTGGCGCACTTCGCGGCGCAGATGTACCAGGACCAGGGCATGGGGCAGCTCTCGGTGGCCCTCAGCGCCACCAGCCCTGACGACTTCGCCACCAAGATCGCCATGGCCGACACGGTCATGAGCGTCCAGAACAAGTCCCTCGACCGGCTCTCGACCGTGCAGGCCGCCGCCACGGCGCAGAAGGCGCACGTCGAGGCGCTGCGCCGCGACGTCGCGCGTGCCAAGGTGGCCGCGGAGAACGCCCTGAAGGCCGCGACGTCAGCGCGCGCCCAGGCGTCGGCCGCCAAGGTCCAGCTCGACCGCCTCGCCGCCCAGCAGAGGCGCCAGGCCGCCCAGGTCGCCGTCCGCAAGGCCGCCGAGCAGCGCAAGCTCACCGGCATGCAGGCGGAGTCGAACCGGCTCAAGAAGGTGCTGGCCGCCCGGGCCCGCGCCGCCAAGATCGCCGCCGCCCGCGCCCGGGCCGCCCGTGAGGCGGCCGCCCGCGCTGCTGCCCGCAAGGCCAAGCGTCGCTACGTGCCCCCGCCGCCGGAGCGCTCGGGTGGCTACCTCTCGGCCCCGAGCAACGCACCCGTGTCGTCCGAGTTCGGCATGCGCTACCACCCGGTCCTGCACTACTGGCGCCTGCACGCCGGTCGTGACTACGCCGCCAACTGCGGCTCACCGATCTTCGCGGCCGCCTCCGGCACGATCATCTCGGCGGGCGTGGCCGGCGGCTACGGCAACCAGATCGTCGTCGACCACGGCGTGCACGGCGGGGTCTCGCTCGCGACGACCTACAACCACATGACGCGCTTCGCCCGCACCGGTGGCCACGTCAACCGTGGCCAGGTCATCGGCTACGTCGGCACCACGGGCACCTCCACCGGCTGCCACCTGCACTTCGAGACCCGTGAGGACGGCAACCCGGTCGACCCGCGCAAGTGGCTCTGACCCCTCGAGGACACGGCGGGACTCCCGAGACGCACCCGTGAGAACGAGGCGGCGGCGCCACGCGTTGAGCAGGTAGCGTGGCCCCGCACGGCACACGGCCGCGCAGCCGCAGAGCAAGGACGGGACGACAGCAGTGGCCAAGGAGCAGGGGCGCAAGCTCATCGCGAGCAACCGCAAGGCGCGCCACGACTACCTCATCGAGGACACCTACGAGGCGGGCCTCGTGCTCACCGGCACCGAGGTCAAGTCGCTGCGCATGGGCCGGGCTTCCCTCGTCGACGGCTTCGCGACCTTCTACGGTGACGAGCTGTGGCTCGAGGGCGTCCACATCCCCGAGTACCTCAACGGCACGTGGACCAACCACACCCCGCGCCGGCGCCGCAAGCTGCTGCTCAACCGCATCGAGCTGAACAAGCTCGCCGCCAAGACCCGTGAGAGCGGGCACACGATCGTGCCGCTGTCGCTGTACTTCAAGGACGGTCGAGCCAAGGTCGAGATCGCCCTCGCCAAGGGCAAGAAGGCCTACGACAAGCGCCACGCGCTGCGCGAGCGGCAGGACCAGCGCGAGACCCAGCGCGCGTTGCACTCCCGGGGACGGGACTACTGAGGGTGCGCACAGCGGGGGGATCGCCGGGCGGCAGCCCGGCCGGTATGCCGCGGGGTCGCCGCGGCGGGGCACGGCTCGGTGCCGTGCTGGCCGTGGTGCTGGCGGTGGCCGCGCTCGTGGCGAGCCCGGCCTCAGCGCTCCCGGCGGACGACAAGGCCACCCGTTTCCACGTCGACTTCGAGCTCAACGCCGACGGCTCGGTCGACGTCACCGAGAACATCACCTGGCAGTTCCCCAGCGGTGAGGAGCGGCACGGCATCGAGCGGCTCATCAAGGTGCGCGCCGGCTACCAGGACCGGGAGGACACCTACCGGGTCTACGAGATGGGCAACGTCTCGGCGCAGTCACCGAGCGGCGCACCCGACGACGTCTCCGTCACCACGTTCGGCGCCTTCGACCGCATCCGCGTGGGCGACCCCGACCGCACCGTCTCCGGCACCCAGACGTATGTCGTGCGCTACACCCTCGCCGACTACATGAACGGCTTCGACGATCACGCCGAGTTCTACTTCAACCTGGTGGACCCCTCGAACGAGGACACCTACGAGAACGTGTCGGCGACGGTCCACGGTCCCGCACCGGTCGACCGCACGGACTGCTTCTTCGGCGAGCTCGGGTCGACGCAGCGCTGCAGCTCGACGCCGGGGGAGACTGCCCAGTTCTCGGCGGGCACCGTGCCGCCGCAGCAGGGCGTCTCCATCCTGGCGGCCCTGCCCCGCGCCGCGTTCGGCCCGCTCGAACCCGCGCTGCGGGAGGGTGCGGTGGCCGAGGACGGCACTGTGGTCACCTCCAGCGCCGCCCGCGCGCTCGGGGCGCTGAGCATCGGCACGGGCGTCGTCCTGCCGGTCTTCGCCGCCGCCCTGATGGGTTTCCTCGTGTGGACCCGCGGGCGTGACGAGCGCTACGCCGGTCTCACACCCGGACTCACACCGGGAGTCGGCCAGCAGCAGGAGGTCGTGCGGGGCGTGGCGCCCACCGTGGCGGTGCAGTTCGCCCCGCCCGCGGGCGTGCAGCCGGGCATGCTCGGCACCATCGTCGACGAGACCGCCAACACGGTCGACGTCGCGGCGACGGTGGTCGACCTCGCGGTCCGCGGTCACCTGACCCTCGAGGAGACCGACGGCGGCCTCTTCGGCCGCACCGAGTGGCGCCTCACCCGGACCCAGAGCGCCCGCGAGGACCGTGCCGCCCTGCACCTCTTCGAGCGCCGGCTGCTCGACGGCATCTTCTCCCTCCGCGACACGGTGCTGCTGTCGGAGCTGAAGAACGAGTTCAAACCCACGCTGGAGAGCGTCCAGTCGTCGATGTACGACGAGGTCGTGGCGCGCGGCTGGTTCCGCCGCTCACCCCAGGCGCAGCGGGCGGCGTGGACCGGCCTGGGCAAGTTCATGGTCTTCGGCGGGCTCCTCGGCACGTTCTGGTTCGGCAGCGGGCTGTCCTCGATGATGGTCGGCAGCGGGTTCCCGGTGCCGCCGGCCGGGGTGCTGGCGGTCGGCGTGGTGCTGGCGGGCGGCATCTTCTGGCTGCTCGGCAGGAGGATGGCGGCCCGCACCGCCGAGGGCAGCGCGGTGCTCGCCCAGTCGCTCGGCTTCCGCGAGTACCTCGTGACGGCCGAGGCCTCCCAGATCCGCTGGGAGGAGGCTCAGGAGATCTTCAGCCGCTACCTGCCCTACGCGATCGTGTTCGGCGTGGCGGAGCGGTGGGCCAGGACCTTCGAGCAGGTCGCCGCGGCGGCGGCCGCCGCAGGCCACACCGTCGCCTCGCCGTGGTGGTACATGGGCCCGCACGGCTTCGGCAGCTTCACCAACCTCGCCTCCGGGATGGACTCCTTCGCGACCACGGCGGGCGGCACCTTCACCAGCACCCCGGGGTCCTCCGGCTCGAGCGGCTTCTCCGGCGGCGGTGGCTTCTCGGGCGGCGGTGGCGGCGGCAGCTCAGGCGGGTCCTGGTAACGACGCACGCGAAGGGGCCGGGTCCACGCGGACCCGGCCCCAGCGGCATACGGACGATGCTCAGTCCTTGAAGGCGTCCTTGACCTTCTCGCCGGCCTGCTTCAGGTCGGCCTTGGACTGGTCCATCTGGCCCTCGGCCTCGAGGCGCTCGTTGTCGGTCGCCTTGCCGGCGCCCTCCTTGGCCTTGCCCTGCATGTCCTCAGCGGCGTTCTCGATCTTGTCGCCCAGTCCCATGGCACTCTCCTTGTCCGTCGGTGTCTGGTTGCCCCCGGCCCTCGTGGAGCCGGGGTCACCGTCACGCTAACGCGGGTCCGCGAGATCGGCAGGTCGAGAGCACGGGCCTCAGCTGCCGACGACGAGCAGGAGGTCGCCGCCCTCCACCTGCTGCTGCGAGCCGATGGCGAGCCGCTTGACGGTGCCGCCGACCGGGGTGGTGATGTTGGCCTCCATCTTCATCGCCTCGATGGTGGCCACCACCGCGCCGGCCTCCACGGTCGCGCCCTCCTCGACGGCGAGGCTCACGACACCGGCGAACGGCGCCGCGACCTGCCCCTTGTCTGCGGGGTCGGCCTTCTCGGCGGCGCGGACCTCCACGGCCACCGACTCGTCGCGCACCTGCAGCGGACGCAGCTGTCCGCCCACGGTGCACATGACGGTGCGCATGCCGCGCTCGTCCGCGTCGGAGATGGCCTGCAGGCTCAGCAGCAGCCGCTTGCCGGGCTCGAGGTCGACCACGTGCTCGACGCCGAGCTCGAGGCCGTGCAGGAACTCGCGGGTGCCGAGCACCGCGAGGTCGGAGTAGTGCTCGCGGGAGCGCTCGAAGTCCTTGGTCGGGCCGGGGAAGAGCAACCGGTTGAGGGCGGTGCGGGGCTGCACCCGCAGCGCCTCCTCGTCCTCGGCCGACAGCTCGGTGACGCGCGGCTTGGTCGAGCGACCCTGGAGCGCCTTGGTGCGGAAGGGCTCGGGCCAGCCGCCCGGCGGGTCGCCGAGCTCGCCGTTGAGGAACCCGATGACCGAGTCCGGGATGTCGTATGCCGTGGGGTTGGCCTCGAAGTCGTCCGGGTCCGCGCCCGCGCCGACCAGCGCCAGGGCGAGGTCGCCCACCACCTTGGAGCTGGGGGTCACCTTGACGATGTTGCCCAGGATCCGGTTGGCCGCGGCATACGTGTCCTCGATGGACTCGAAGCGCTCACCGAGGCCGAGGGCGATGGCCTGCTGGCGCAGGTTCGACAGCTGGCCACCCGGGATCTCGTGGGTGTAGACGCGCCCGGTGGGGGAGGGCAGCCCCGACTCGAACGGTGCGTAGAGGTGGCGCACGGCCTCCCAGTAGGGCTCGAGGTCGCACACCGCCTGGAGGTCCAGCCCGGTGGCGCGCTCGGTGCCGTCGGTCGCTGCCACCAGTGCCGACATCGACGGCTGGCTGGTGGTGCCCGACATGGAGGCGCTCGCGACGTCGACCGCGTCGACGCCGGCGTCGATGGCCGCCAGCAGCGTGCCGAGCTGACCGCCCGCGGTGTCGTGCGTGTGCAGGTGCACCGGCAGGTCGAACCGCTCGCGCAGGGCGGTCACCAGCGTCCTGGCGGCCGGTGCCCTCAGCAGTCCGGCCATGTCCTTGATGGCGAGCACGTGGGCGCCGGACTCGACGATCTGCTCGGCGAGGCGCAGGTAGTAGTCGAGCGTGTAGAGCTTCTCGCCGGGGCTGGTCAGGTCGCCGGTGTAGCAGAGGGCGACCTCGGCGACGGCCGTGCCGGTGTCGCGTACCGCCTCGATGGCCGGGCGCATCTGCCCGATGTCGTTGAGCGCGTCGAAGATGCGGAAGATGTCGATGCCGGTGCGCGCCGCCTCGTGGACGAAGGCGTCGGTGACCTTGGTGGGGTAGGGCGTGTAGCCCACCGTGTTGCGCCCGCGCAGCAGCATCTGGAGCGGCAGGTTCGGCATGGCCTCGCGCAGGGCGGCCAGCCGGTCCCAGGGGTCCTCGGACAGGAAGCGCAGCGCGACGTCGTAGGTCGCGCCGCCCCACGCCTCGACGCTCAGCAGCTGCGGCGTCATCCGCGCGACGTACGGCGCGACGTGCAGCAGGTCGCGGGTGCGCAGCCGGGTGGCGAGCAGCGACTGGTGGGCGTCGCGGAAGGTCGTGTCGGTCACCGCCACGGCGGTCTGCTCCCGCAGCGAGCGGGCGAAGGCCTCCGGCCCCTGCCGCAGGAGCCGGTCGCGGGCACCCGGCTGCGGCGGTGCCTCGAGGTCGAGCGCAGGCAGCTTGCCGCGCGGGGAGACCTGGGTGCGGGCGGGACCGTGGGGCTGGTTGACCGTGACCTCGGCGAGGTAGGTGAGCAGCTTGGTGCCCCGGTCGGCCGGCACCCGCGCGGTCCGCAGCTCGGGTCGCTCGTCGATGAAGGCGGTGCTGAGGCGCCCTGCCTGGAAGTCGGGCTCGTCGAGGAGCGCCTGCAGGAAGGGGATGTTCGTCGACACGCCCCGGATGCGGAACTCCGCGAGGGCACGGCGGGCCCGCCGCACGGCGGTGGGGAAGTCGGCCCCGCGGCAGGTGAGCTTCACCAGCATGGAGTCGAAGTGGGCGCCGATCTCGGCGCCGACGAACACGGTGCCGCCGTCGAGGCGAACACCGGCGCCGCCGGCCGACCGGTAGGTGGTGACGCGACCGGTGTCGGGGCGGAACCCGTTGGCCGGGTCCTCGGTGGTGATGCGGCACTGCAGGGCGGCGCCACGGATCTTCAGCCTGTCCTGCGACAGGCCGAGGTCGGCCAGCGTCTCGCCGCTGGCGATGCGCAGCTGGGCGCCGACGAGGTCGACGTCGGTGATCTCCTCGGTGACCGTGTGCTCCACCTGGATGCGGGGGTTCATCTCGATGAAGACGTAGCGGCCGTCCGGGGCCAGGAGGAACTCGACGGTGCCGGCGTTGACGTAGCCGATCTCGCGCGCGAAGGCGACCGCGTCGGCACAGATCCTCTCGCGCAGCTCGGGGTCGAGGTTGGGCGCCGGGGCGATCTCGACGACCTTCTGGTGGCGCCGCTGCACGGAGCAGTCGCGCTCGAAGAGGTGGATGACGTTGCCGGCGGCGTCGGCGAGGATCTGCACCTCGATGTGCCGCGGGCTGACCACGGCCTCCTCGAGGAAGACCGTCGGGTCGCCGAAGGCGGACTCCGCCTCCCGCATGCACGCCTCGATCGCGTCGCGCACGTCCGAGGCCTGCTCCACGCGGCGCATGCCGCGCCCGCCGCCACCGGCGACGGCCTTCACGAAGACCGGGAAGCCGATCTCCTCGGCTGCGGCCGCGAGGGCGTCGACGTCGGTGCCGGGCTCGGCGCTGCGCAGCGTCGGCAGGCCGGCCTGCTTGGCCGCCGCGATCGCCCGCGCCTTGTTGCCGGTCAGGTGCAGGACGTTGGCGGGCGGCCCCACGAAGGTGACGCCCCGGGCGGCGCACTCCTCGGCCAGGTCGGGGTTCTCGCTGAGGAAGCCGTAGCCGGGGTAGACCGCGTCGGCGCCCGCGTCGACGGCGGTGCGCACGACCGCGGCCGGGTCGAGGTACGCCCGCACCGGGTGGCCCGGTTCCCCGATCTGGTAGGCCTCGTCGGCCTTGAGGACGTGCTCGGACTTGCGGTCCTCGTACGGAAAGACGGCGACGGTCTTGGCGCCGAGCTCGGTGGCGGCTCGAAACGCGCGGACGGCGATCTCGCCGCGGTTGGCGACGAGGACCTTGCTGAACACAGGGGGCCTCCTGTGGGCTGGGCGAGGCGGTCGCGGCGATCCTAGTGACGGATTCCGCTCCGTGAGATGTCGAGACCGCGATGCGGACCTGTCCCCCCTCGCCGGAAAGGACGGCAGGCCCTGCGCGAATTGGCGTAGAACCCGGGCCGATCGACCCTGTGCGCCTGTTACCCGCCAGTAGAGGCTGGCAGTGGACCGAGAGCCGCCGAGCGGCACCGGCCACCCAGGGCTCCCGGCTCACGGTGCCACCCGGCACCGGTCTTGGGAAGGGGGCGTCATGAGAGACAGACCGAGTTCCACGGTGGTCCACTCCATCCACCTGACACGCCCAGTCGTGCTGGTGGCCCTGATGGGGATCGTCGCAGTCGTGATGGGGTTGCTCGCCCCACTGTCGGCGCGGGCAGGGGACAACCAGGGAGGCGGGGTCGACCCCAGCGCCAAACCCTGGATCTGCCACCCGGTGGAGGGCGCCGGTGAGACCGGCTACGGCTGGAACGTGATCGACCCCTCCAAGGACTCCTCGCACATCGACGAGGCGACCGGGGCAGGCCAGCACACCCGCAAGGACGGCAGCACCGACGTGTATGCCGTGTGGAACGGCACGTCGTGGACGTGCCCGGGTGGGCCGACCACCCCGACGACGGAGCCGACCAGCCCGACGACGGAGCCGACCAGCCCGACCACGGAGCCGACCAGCTCGACCACGGAGCCGACCAGCTCGACCACGGAGCCGACGACGACGGAGCCGACGACGGCGACCGAGACCCCCGGCACCGGGGCGACCGTGCCGTCGACGACCTCCTCGAGGCCCGCGGTCCCTGAGGAGACTCCGGAGGAGGGCGCCACCGTGGCGCCGACCGTGCCGGCAACGCAGCCGACGACGCCGGCTGCCGAGCCCGAGGTGGGTGGGGTGCAGGAGAACGCCGTGCCGCAGGCGCACACCGACGGCGCCGACCTGGCCGCCGGCCAGGACGCCGGGTGGACCGTGCTGCAGTCCACGCTCGTGGGAGCGGGTCTGCTGATGTTGACCGCCAGCGGGCTGCTGTCGGTGCGGCGGCAACGGGTCGAGTAGCGGGCTCGAGCAGCACGCCGTGAGCGCAGGCACGCACCGGACCACCGGTCGCACCACAGCCGCCGCCACCGCACTGGTGGCGGCGGCAGCCGCCCTGCTCGCCACCACCCCGCCGCAGCTGCCTGGCCGGACCCAGCCGCACGGCGTACCCGTCGCGACGGTGGCCGTGCCGACGGTCACCGCCGCGCCCCCGCCGCCACAGTCCTTGTCGCGCCCGGCCGGTGGTTCGAGGATCTTCGTGCCGGAGAGCGAGCCCACCCTCGTGGAGGCGCCCTCGATCGGGCTCCGGGCCGCGGTGACGCCCTTCACGCCGGCCGAGGTGGCGGCGCACGGGGGAGCGGTCGAGCCGTCGACCCTGTGGGAGGTGGCGTGGTGGACCGGTGGCGGGGCGCCGGGCAGCCACGCCGACAACACGGTCTACCTCTACGGGCACACCTGGAAGGACCCGGCGGTCTTCAACCGCGTCAAGGACCTCGAACAGGGCGCCTCGGTCTTCGTCACGACGCGGGCCGGGCGCCTCGAGTACGTCGTCGACGGGTCCTTCACCGTGACCAAGGCGGATCTCGACGACCATCCCGCCGTGAGGGCCGCGTGCCCCGGCCGGCTCCTGCTCATCGGCTGCTATCGCGAGACCGGGCGCGAGGACCACACGACCCGCAACATCGTCGTCACGGCGCACCTGTGCTGACCCCGGGCACGTCAGGACTCGGACCGCACGTCACGCATGAGGCCTACCCGAGCGAGCCGCTGCGTAGGACGAATGCGTCTGGGCCTCCGTAGGGACACCCCCGGACTCTGGGAGGTGGGCCGAGAGCAGCCGCGTTGGCGAGAAGCCACAGGCTCTCGGTCCCCGGTGCCCATGCATCGGTCGCCTCGGTGAAAGGGGGACGTCATGCAAGAACATCAGGCCGCCCCGGTGGTCTACAGATTCCGTCCTACCCGCGCAGCGCTGCTCGCGGGGCTCGCGGGAATCGTCGCCGTTGCCTTCGGCCTCCTTGCGCCACTGTCGGCGCAGGCGGGCGACCACAACGGCAACGGCAAGGGCAACAACGACAAGCCGTGGATCTGCCACCCGGTCGAGGGCCATGGTGAGAGTGGCAACGGCTGGAACGTGATCAACCCGGACGAGCACTCCAGCCACATCGACGAGAAGAGCAACAACGGCAAGCACGACCGCAAGGACGGACGCACGGACAAGTACAAGTCCGGTGGGAAGGACTGCGAGTACCCGAAGCCGACGCACCACCCCAAGCCGACGTACACGCACCACCCCAAGCCGACCCACACCAAGCCGACCCACCACCCCCGGCCGACCACGTCGACGACGACCGAGACGGCGACGGTGACGACGACAGTCACGACTCCGGCCACGCCGGCGACCGTCACGTCCACGACGACGCCTCCGGAGGCGCCGGCCACCGAGACCACCCCGCCCGAGCCGCCGGCCGAGGTGCCGGCCACCGAGCCGCCGGCTGAGGCGCCAGTCGCCGCACCGGTTGTCGAGGCCCCGCAGCAGGCCGCAGTGGTCGAGAACGTCGTGCCGCAGGCCGCCACCGACGGCGCCGACCTGCAGCCGAGCAACGCGGGCTGGAGCAGCCTGCAGCTGACCCTGGTCGCCGCAGGTGCCCTGCTCCTGCTGGCTGCTGGACTGCTCTCCGCCCGGCGCTCCCAGAAGGAGTAGCCGTTCCTGAGGACAGCCCGTGAAGGAGCGCAAGCTGTCAGCGCGCCCGGTCCACCGGGCCCCTGCCGCCGCCACCGTTCTGGTGGCGGCGGCGGGCGCGCGTGGGCGCGGCCCGCGGCCCCGGTGGTCGGCCCTGCGGCCGGCGGCCGGGCCCGTCACCTGCAGGAGGACTACGCCACTTGGCGCAGCCGACGTAGAACTTCTGACGCTGTGCCTGCACCAGATGGACGCCCACCCTGAGGTGAGGAAAGGGGGGTGCCATGTACGACAACCAGACCACTCCTGTGGTCTACACGTTCCGTCTCACCCGCACGTCCATGATGGTCGGCCTGGTGGGACTCGTTGCACTGGTGGTGGGCATCGTCGCGCCTGCACAGGCCGGAGACCACAGCGGCAAGGGAAGAACCGACAAACCGTGGATCTGTCACCCGGTGGAGGGGCGCGGGGAGACGGGGACGGGCTGGAACCTGATCGACCCGGACCAGGCCTCGAAGCACATCGACGAGAGCACCGGTGCCGGCTTCCACACCCGCAAGGACGGTCGAACCGACGTCTACGCCGTGAGCGCGGGCGGACAGTGGACCTGCCCGGGCGGCCCGACCTCGTCGACGACGTCGCACACGACGCAGCCGACGACGCACACCACGACGTCGCACACGACGAAGCCGACCTCGCACACGACGACGTCGCACACGACGAAGCCGACGACGCACACCACGACGTCGCACACGTCGACACACACGTCGACGTCGAGCACCACCTCGAGCACCACGTCGAGCACGACCCCGAGCACGACGGAGAGCCCCGAGACGGGTGCCACGACGCCACCGGTCACCACGTCCACCAGCAGCCCGGTGGTGGCACCGACGTCCCCGGAGCAGGCTCCGTTCGTGCCGAGCGGGCCCGAGGCTCCGGCGGTCGAGCAGCCGGAGGCGGGAGCCGTCACCGAGAACGCTGTGCCACAGGCCGCCACCGACGGAGCCGACCTGGTGACGGGGGGCCCGGCGTGGGACAGCCTGCGGTACGGACTGGTCGGCGCCGGCGCCCTGTTGCTGGTGGCCGCTGGCCTGCTCTCGGTGAGGCGCCGCCACATCCTCGTCTAGCTCGTCTGGTCATCCCGTGAGGTCCAAGAGGTTCCGACCCGTCGGGTGGGCGACTGCCGCGGCCACCGTCCTGGTGGCTGCGGCAGTCGCCCTGCTCGCCACCGGCCTGTGGGGTCTGCTCGGCCAGGGCAGCCGCGGGTCGACGTCACCGTCCCAGGTGGCCGGAGCCCCGAGCGCCACCGAGCCCACGCACGGCGTGGCGCCGCCGCCGCCGCAGTCGTACTCGCGACCGGCGGACGAGTCGCGCCCGTTCGTGCCGGCCAGCGAGCCGCGCGTCCTCGAGGCCCCCGACATCAAGCTCAAGGCCACGGTCACGCCCTACACGCCGCAGCAGGTGGCCGCGCACGACGGTGCGGTCAAGCCCTCCAGCCTGTGGGAGGTGGCGTGGTGGACCGGGGGAGGCACGCCCGGCAGCCATGCCGACAACACGGTCTACCTCTACGGCCACACCTGGAAGGAGCCCGCCGTCTTCAACCGCATCAAGGAGCTGCGGCGCGGCGACGCCGTCTTCGTGACGACCCGCACCGGTCGGTTGCGGTACGTCGTCGACAGCTCCTTCACCGTGGACAAGCCGGACCTCAGCAAGACGCCGGCCGTCGCAGCCGGGATCCCCGGTCGGCTGCTGCTGCTCGGCTGCTACCGGGAGACGGGACGGGAGGAGCACACCACGCGGAATGTCGTAGTCGTGGCCCACCTCGCGTAGGGTGTCGGGCCGTCCGAGCCTTTTGGACGGTTTGCGAGGTAATTCATGGCACGGCACAGCGCCCACCCGGGTTCACGACAGCGACGACTCCTGGGGGTGGCGGCCGTAGCGGCCCTGCTTGCGGGAAGCGCCGGCGCCGTCATGGCGTTCGGCCTGGGGAACTCGGCCCCCACGGCCGAGACCGTCGCGGCGCCCCCCGCCGCCCCGACGACCACGACGGCACCGAGCACGACGACCCCGTCGGCGACCCCGACGACCACCACCACCACCAAGGCGCCGAAGCCCAAGCCGAAGCGCACCCCGGCCCGCACGACGACCGCACCCGCCCGGTCGGCCTCCCGCACGGCGGCCCCCAAGCCGGTGCAGGCGGCTCCCAAGCCGTCGCCGAAGACCACGGCGGCGCGCACCACGACCGCGCCGAAGCCCGCACCGAAGCCCGTGGCCACGTCCAGCGGGGTCGCCTCCCAGGTGCTCGCTCTCGTGAACGACGAGCGTGCGAAGGCCGGTTGCGGCTCGCTGACGACCAGCTCGGCCCTGCAGCGGGCGGCGCAGGGGCACAGCGCCGACATGGCGGCCAACGACTACTTCTCCCACGACAGCCAGGACGGTCGGACCTTCTCCGACCGGATCCGGGCTGCCGGCTACACCGGCGGCGCCATCGCGGAGAACATCGCTGCGGGCCAGCAGACCGCCAGCGCCGTGATGCAGAGCTGGATGAACAGCTCGGGCCACCGCGCGAACATCCTCAACTGCTCCTACCGCCACCTCGGCGTCGGCTACGCCAAGGGCGGGTCGATGAGCCCGTACTGGACCCAGGACTTCGGCGGCTGACGGCGCTCACTTCCCGGGAGCAGCACCTGGACAGCGCTGTGGGCCGCTCCCGCTCGGGGTGCGGCCCACAGCCTCGTCTCGAGGGCGTGCCCTGCAGGCAGGTCGGCTCAGGGCAGGTTGACCGGCCGCAGCACGCGGTCGATGCCGTGGGCGATCTGACGGTTCCCCTTGTTGATGTCGCGCTGGACCACGCGCGGGTTGCGGTCGTCGCGGTCGGCGTCCACGAGGTACACGCGGTGCCAGCGGCGGACGTCGACGGTGATCTTCCCGCCCTGCGCGGTCTTGAGGGCGGCGCCGTCGCTGCGCAGCGCGGTGCGGTAGTCGATCGTGGCACCCGGCACCACGTGGTAGAGCAGCACCGTCTCGATCGTCGGGACGCCCAGCGATGCCACTGCGGCGAAGACGGCCTTCTCGTTGGTGTAGTGCTTCTTCGTCAAGTCGGTGGCGAGGACCCGGAAAGCCCGGTCGGTCGGGATGAAGGCCGTGAGCGGGGTCTTGCCGTCGGCCAGCACCTTGACGGGGGAGTTCGGCTTGGCCTTCAGCACGGCGCCGACAGCCGCCTCGACGATGTCGTAGTCGCGCCAGTTCCGGTCGAAGCCGGGACGGTCGGCCCCGAGCACGGCGGCGAGGCTGCGCGTCCCCAGCGTCGGCGGCTTGTGCCCGTGGTGGCGGTCGTGGGCCGCAGCGCCCGAGGCGGTGGCGAGACCGGCCACGGTGGCCAGGCCGGCACTGGTGAGGACTGCGAGGGTGCGTCGGATTGACATGAGGGTGCTCCTGGATGCTTCAGGCGGTGTTCGTTGAGGCCCCTGCTGCGGGTCCGCCATTCCCGCGCCCCGATGTCGGACGTGGTTCGGAACCTCGGCGGGCGCGGATGGGCCGTTCGGGCATCCGTCTCGGAAATGATTTGGGCGCCGTCGGCGTTGCAGGCAATACTGTGCGAGCAGGTTGACTGAGCTGTTTGACAGACTGAGTTGCTTGACAACTGAACAGCGTGATGTGGACACCCCGTGCTGGGAGGCATGGGGGTGATCGGTTTCGACATTGGTCGGCATTCCAGGGGAAGCGGGTCGAGGATGCAGGGTTAACTCGTTAACGCTCCCTGCAAACCAATAGGTGCCAATTCCAAGCGCACCGACTTCGCCCTCGCCGCCTGAGCGAGCCTCGAAGTCCGTCAGCCTCGGTTCGCTACTGACCGAGATCCTGGCGTCAGCTAGGTAGCTTGCTGCGCAGTCATGTCGGGGGACTGTGCGGGACTCTTACTCGACTGGGCCTGTCAGAGGACGTGTGCGCGCGAGCTCTGGGGCCGAGAAAATCCTTCAGCGCACTGCACCCGGAGAAGCCCTGGTTTCCCGTCAGTGGACGCGGGTTCGATTCCCGCCACCTCCACCATCGTGGCCACATCACGCGAGCTCAGCCGAAGGGCTCCGCCGGTTTCCGGCGGAGCCCTTCGCCGTTGGCGCGGTATGCCGTGTGCCTCAGCGGTTCCGTGCGTCGCGGACCAGCGCCGTGAGGGCGGTGACCTGCTCGCCCACCTCCCAGTCGAGGGTGGCGTCCCCGGCGGTCAGCTCGGTGACGGACCAGCCGGGCACCTCGCTGTCCCGCCACCGGAAGGTCAGGGCCACCCTGTCGCGCTCCATGACCTCCAGCGCCGCGGCGTCGAGGGCCGCGGCGGGGGCGTCGACGAACACCCGGAAGGCGTTCGTGTGGGGCGGATCGGGCAGCAGCCGCACGCCATCCACCCCGGCGAGACCCGACGCCAGCGCCTGAGCCCGCTCGACGTAGGCGGCCATCCGCGGCAGGCGGGTCGCGAGCCCGTGCCGTGCCGCGACGGCATACGGCAGCAGGGTGAAGAGGGTGCCGCCGTGGCGGGTGCGCCACCGGCGCGCCTGGGCGACGAGGTCCTCGGGCCCGGCGAGGACGGCACCGGCCATGCCCCCGAGACCCTTGTAGAACGAGACGTAGACCGAGTCGGCCAGGCCCGCGATCTCGTGCAGGGGACGGCCGTAGTGCGGCTGGCTCTCCCACAGCCGGGCGCCGTCGAGGTGCAGCGGCACCCCGCGCTCGCGGGCGCGGGTGCTGAAGGCCACCAGCTCGTCCCAGGACGGCAGCAGGTAGCCGGCGTCGCGCAGCGGCAGCTCGAGGCTGACCACGGCGAGCGGCCCGGGCAGCGCGTCGAGGTCGGCGACGGTGGCCGGCCGCGGCTCGGCGGTCAGCTGCTGCACCCGCAGCCGGTGCAGCTCGGGGAGCGCATCGAGCTCGTGCAGCACGAAGTGCGAGAGCCCGTGCACGGCGACGGCGTCGGTGGGGGAGCGCTCGACCCAGGACCGCAGCGCGGTCTGTTGGGCCATCACCCCGCTGGGCATGAACGCCGCGGCGGGCATGCCGAGCAGGTCGGCCACCTCCCGCTCGAGCGCCTCGACCTCACCGCCCTCGCCGTAGCGGTCGAGCTCCTGCTCCGTGGCGGCGTCGGCCACCTGCTGGAGCCAGGCGGTCGGCGTGATGTCTCCGTGGCCGATCAGCCAACGGGTGCAGCCGCGTCGGGCTGCCGCACGCCGGGCCGCTGTGTCGAGCAGGTCGGGGGCGGGCGGCGGTGGCGTCATGGGCCCACGGTAGGGCCGCCGTCGCGCCCGGGCCGTGATCTGCGGTGAGAATGGGGCATGCGACTTCGCCCCGACACCGTCGACGAGGAGCGGATCGGCGGGCGCGACCTCGCGCAGTGGCGTTCCGAGCCCGGCCGCCGGCTGGTCCGGCTGGCCTTCGGCCTCGCGCGGTGGACCGCCGCCCGCTGGGTGCTCGTCGTGACCGCGCTCGTCGGAGGGGTGCTCGCGGTGCTCCTCACTTCGGTGTCGGCCGAGGTCTACGAGGCGGTCACCGAGAACGACGGCGTGGCCGGCCTCGACCAGCCGGTGCTCGACCAGGCGGTGCGGTGGCGCAGTACCGGGCTCGACACGGCGGTCACCGCCTTCACCGACGTGGGTGGCACCGCCGGCATGCCCGTGCTGGTCGCCGTCGTCGTGCTGGCGATGGTGCTCGCGTGGCGGTCGTGGACCCCCGTGGTCCTCACCCTGGTCGCGGCGGCCGGCTCACTGGCCATGACCGCCACCGGCAAGGAGCTCATCGGACGTGCCCGCCCGCCGCTCCACCTGGCCGTCCCGCCGTACGAGAGCTCGCCGTCGTTCCCGAGCGGCCACACCCTCAACTCGACGGTGCTCATCGGCGTGCTGGTCTACCTCGCGCTGCTGCACCTCGACAGCGTGCGGACGCGCGCGGCAGTGGTGGTCGCCGGCGGGGTCTTCGTCGTCGCAATGGGGCTCAGCCGGGTCTTCCTCGGCCACCACTGGCTCACCGACGTCATGGTCGGCTGGACCCTCGGGCTGGCCTGGCTGAGCGTGGTCGTCACGGCGCACCGGCTGTTCCTCACCGTGCGTCGTGCCCACCGCGAGGCGGCGGCCAGCACGGGAGCGGCGGCTCAGACGAGCTCAGCGGTCCAGGCGTCACCCTCGCGGGTGAACCCCAGGCGCTCGTAGTAGGGGTTGACCATCCCCGGCGGGGTCACGATCCGCCGGAACCCGCGCCCCGTGAACAGGCCACTGCGCCGGTAGACGAACTCGCCGGGGGAGAAGTCGCGGAAGCGGGGCGTCACGTAGTCGAGCTCGACCTGCGCGACACCGGCGCCCGCGTCACGGACCACGACCACGCCGACCGTCTCGTTGCCCCGCTGCACGAGGTATGCCGTGCGGTCACCGCCCGGCCCCGCCTCGCCGAACCGGGGGAAGAACCGGGCGATGTCGGTCGCGTGCACCCGCAGGAAGTGCTGCAGGTAGGTGTCGTCCGGGCCCACCTCGAGCACCTCGTAGGCCTGCTCGTCCGTGCGGTCGGCCAGCAGCCTGCGGATGAACCACAGGTTGATGGCCGCGAGCACGACGTTCATCGCGACCATGGGCCAGATCTGCAGGATCGCGTTGAAGACGACGAGGATCAGGCAGGCGAGCAGGTTGAGCACCCGGAAGCGCAGCACCCGCGCCTGCAGGATCGAGAAGATGAGCAGCGCGGAGCCGGCCCAGCCGAGCGCCTGGACCCAGCTCACCGCCGGGTCACGCCGTCGGGGTGCTGTCGCCGGCCTGGTCGGCGGCGATCTCGGCGCGGATGGCGTCCATGTCGAGGCCGCGCACGCCCTCGATGACCTGCTGCAGGGCCGAGGCGGGGAGCGCGCCCGGCTGGGCGAAGACGAGGATGCCGTCGCGGAAGGCCATCAGGGTCGGGATCGAGGTGATGTTGGCAGCCGCGGCCAGGGCCTGCTCGGCCTCGGTGTCGACCTTGCCGAAGACGATGTCGTCGTGCTCCTCCGATGCCGCCTCGAAGACCGGCGCGAACTGCCGGCACGGGCCGCACCACTCCGCCCAGAAGTCCACGAGGACGATGTCCTCGCTGAGGACGGTCTTCTCGAAGTTCTCAGCGGTCAGCGTCGTGCTGCCCATGTCATCACGTCCAATCCCATCGGACCACGACGGTCGCGGTCACCGTGTTCTCTCCGAGCTCCACCGGCAGTGCGCCGGGGGAGCCTGCCCTGGCCGCCATCAGCTCGTAGCGGGGCTGGGCACCACCCTGCACAACGTCGGTCAGCGCTGTCACCTTCCCCAGCGTCCGGCCGGCGAGGTCGGCGTACTGCTCGGCCTTGGCACGGGCGTCCTCGAAGGCGGCCCGCCGTGCCTGTGCGCGCAGCGGTTCGGGGTCCGACACCTCCAGGGCGATCCGCTCGACCGAGAGGGCGTTGCCGGCCGCGCCGGTGAAGGCCTCGACCAGGGCGCCCAGGCGCCCGGGGTCCCGGACCGCCAGGCGCAGGCCCTGGTGCGCCGAGTAGCCCACGACGTCCACACCCTCACGGTCGTGCCGCGGACGCACCCCCGCCCCGGTCGTCTGCACGTCACGGGCCTCGACTCCGTGGTCGCGAGCTGCCTCGGCGACGGCGCCGGCCCGCAAGCCCGCGTCGGCCAGGGCGCCACCCACGTCCGTGGCGTCGCAGCGCACCGCCACGTCGAGGCGCACGACGTCGGGCACGGCGCTGGCGTGCCCCACGCCGGTCACCTCGACGGACCCGGCGGGGGCGCCGAGCCGCCTCGTCGCTGGTCACCGGCACCTCACGGGCCCAGCCTAGGGCGGGGCAGGCGGCGCGTCTCGCCTCGCCGGGGCAGGCCGTGGTGGGATGGAGCGCTGCCCGACCGCCGAGGAGCGCGGACGGACTGGACGAGGAGACGCATGAACCCCGAGCAGATCGCCCGGTACTGGGACGAGTACGCGGCCGAGTACGACCAGGAGCCCGACCACGGGCTGCTGGACTCCGACACCCGGGCGGCGTGGAAGGACCTGCTGCGCATGTGGCTGCCACCGCAGCCCAGCGACGTCGTCGACCTCGCCTGCGGCACCGGCACGCTGACCGCCCTCGCCGCCGAGCTCGGCCACCGGGTCCGCGCCTACGACCTCTCCGGGGAGATGGTGCGCCGGGCCAAGGCCAAGACCGCCTACTTCGGTGCGGCGGTGGAGGTGCACCAGTCCGACGTGAGCGCACCACCGCTGGAGCCCCACAGCGTCGACGCGGTGCTGGCCCGTCACATCCTGTGGACCCTGCCGGACCCGCACGCCGCGCTCGCGGCCTGGGTGCAGGCGCTGCGCCCGGGCGGGCGCCTCGTCCTCGTCGAGGGGCGGTGGAGCTCGGTCGGTGACGACAGCTTCGACGACCCGGACCGTATGCCGTGGGCCGGCGGCGTCCCTTCCCCCGACCTGCGGGCCGCGGTCGAGCAGGTCGCCGAGGACGTGCACGTCGTCCAGCTCACCGACCCCGTCCTGTGGG
The DNA here is from genome assembly GCA_963730585.1 of uncultured Actinomycetota bacterium. Classification (GTDB taxonomy): domain Bacteria; phylum Actinomycetota; class Actinomycetes; order Actinomycetales; family Dermatophilaceae; genus Pedococcus_A. The sequence goes on from CAVSSL010000003.1 coordinate 116,871, forward strand.
GCCGCGACATCGACGACGAGCGCTACCTGCTCGCCGCCCGGGTGCCGTCGGCGTGAGCTCTGGCGAGGGCCCGGCCGCTGCCCCTGCGAGCCCGCCGGCCGGGCGCATGGTGGCGGTCGGCTGGGTCTTCGCGGTGCTCGCGGCACTCATGGTGCCGTGGACGGCATACCTCTTCATCGAGCTGCCGTCCTCCCAGCGGGCGGCGCACTACGACCTGGCCTGGGGCGGATTCGACCTCGGGCTGCTCGCGGTGCTGGCGGCCACCTCGGTCGCCGCGGTGCGGCGCAGCCGGTGGCTGCCGGTCAGCGCCGCCGCGCTGGCGACCCTGCTCGTCGTCGACGCCTGGTTCGACGTCGTCACGGCGCCGACCCGCGGGGAGCTGGTGACCGCGGTGGCCATGGCGCTGCTGGTGGAGCTGCCGCTCGCGGGGGTCAGTGGCTGGCTGGCCGTGCGGGGCCAGGACCTGCTCGAACACCGCATCTCGCTGCGCGCGCGACGACGGACCGGTTTGCGCCCTACGTCCTGATTCCGCCACCCTGCTGGGATGAGCAGAACCGAGACCAACGACACCAGCCGCGTCGAGACGGTCGCTCCGGAGGCTGAGGCCCAAGGACTCGACGCGGGGCTGAAGCCCCGGCACATCACGATGATCTCCATCGCCGGGGTCATCGGCGCGGGCCTCTTCGTCGGGTCCGCGAAGGCCATCGCCACGGCCGGGCCCGCCGTGCTCATCTCCTACGCCATGGCCGGTGCGCTGGTCGTGCTCGTCATGCGCATGCTCGGCGAGATGGCGACCGCGCAGCCCGACACCGGGTCGTTCTCGACCTACGCCGACCGGTCGCTGGGCCGCTGGGCCGGGTTCTCGATCGGCTGGCTCTACTGGTGGTTCTGGGTCATCGTCATCCCGGTCGAGGCCACCGCCGGCGCGCTCATCCTCGGTGACTGGTTCCCGGCCGTGCCGCAGTGGGCGTTCGCCCTGGTGATCACGGCGCTGCTGGTCGGCACCAACCTGCTCAGCGTCGGCAACTACGGCGAGTTCGAGTTCTGGTTCGCCTTGGTCAAGGTCGTCGCGATCGTCGCGTTCATCGCCCTCGGCGTGGCCGCCATCCTCGGCCTGCTGCCGGGCTCGCAGACCTCCGGCGTGGGTCACCTGTGGCAGGACGGCGGGTTCATGCCCAACGGTCTGGGGTCGGTGTTCTCCGCCATGCTCATCACGATGTTCACGTTCATGGGCACCGAGATCGTGACCATCGCCGCTGCCGAGTCGCCCCACCCCGAGAGCGGCATCCGCAAGGCCGTGAACTCGGTCATCTGGCGCATCAGCCTCTTCTACCTCGGCTCGATCTTCGTCGTCGTCTCGCTGGTGGCCTGGAACGCCAAGGGCCTGGCCTCCGGGGACTCCGGCTCCTACCAGTTCACCCTCGAGCAGATGGGCCTGGGCCGGCTCACCACCGTGCTGGAGTTCGTCATCCTCACCGCGGTGGCCTCCTGCCTGAACTCGGCGCTCTACACCGCCTCGCGGATGGCGTTCTCGCTCTCCAGCCGCGGTGACGCCCCCGCGTCGTGGTCGCGCACCACCACCCGCGGCGTGCCCGCGAACGCGATCATCGCGAGCTCCGTGGTGGGCTTCCTCGGCGTGCTCGGCAACTACCTGCTGCCGGAGGCGATCTTCGGCTACCTGCTGGCCACGTCCGGCGCCATCGCGCTGTTCGTCTACCTCGTGATCGCCCTGTCGCAGCTGCGGATGCGCCGCCAGCTCGACCGCGTGGGCCACACCCCGCAGGTCCGCATGTGGCTCTACCCGTGGCTGACCTACCTCACCGTCGGCTTCATCGGGTTCGTGCTCGTGCTGATGCTCGTGCAGGAGGGCCACCGCCTCGAGCTCGGCCTGAGCCTGGCGCTCGCCGCCGTCATCGTGGCGGTCGGGCTCTCCCGGCACCGCGGCGCCCGCACGGCCGTACCAGACGGTGCCGAGGGCCACGCCGCGGACCCGGTTCGGTCTACCCGGCGGTAGTCAGGAGAATGGCCGCCATGGCCGCGATCCCCTCCGTCTCGAACTCCATCACCGTCCGCCTCGTCCTGCCTGCCCGTGCCACGGCCGTCAGCGAGCTCACCAGCGTCATCGAGAAGAGCGGCGGCCTCGTCACCGGTCTCGACGTCACGGCCTCGGGTGCCGACCGGCTCCGGGTCGACGTCACGGCGGCGGCCCGCGACACCGCGCACGCCGACGAGATCGTCGAGGCGATGCGCACGGTGCACGGGGTCGAGATCGGCAAGGTCTCCGACCGCACGTTCCTCGTGCACCTCGGCGGCAAGCTGAAGATCGAGTCGAAGGTGCCGATCCGCAACCGTGACGACCTCTCCTTGATCTACACCCCGGGGGTGGCCCGGGTCTGCACCGCCATCGCGGAGAACCCCGCGGACGCGCGCCGACTGACCATCAAGCGCAACACCGTGGCCGTGGTCACAGACGGCTCCGCCGTCCTCGGCCTCGGCAACATCGGGCCGCTGGCCGCGCTGCCGGTGATGGAGGGCAAGGCGGCCCTGTTCAAGCGGTTCGCCGACATCGACGCGTTCCCGATCTGCCTCGACACCCAGGACACCGAGGAGATCATCCGCACCGTCAAGGCCATCTCCCCGGTCTTCGCCGGCATCAACCTCGAGGACATCTCCGCCCCGCGCTGCTTCGAGATCGAGGCCCGCCTGCGCGACGAGCTCGACATCCCCGTGTTCCACGACGACCAGCACGGCACAGCGATCGTCGCGCTGGCGGCGCTGAAGAACGCGCTCCGCGTGGTGAAGAAGGACCTCGGCACCGTCCGCATCGTCATGAGCGGGGCAGGCGCCGCGGGCACGGCGATCCTCAAGCTGTTCCTCAAGGCGGGCGCGAAGAACGTCATCGTGGCCGACCAGTTCGGCATCCTGCACCCCGAGCGCGAGGACATCGCCTCCGGGGAGCACCCGTCGCTGATGTGGTCGGCCACCCACACCAACGCCGAGGGCATGCAGGGCACGCTGCGCGAGGCCCTCGTCGGTGCCGACGTCTTCCTGGGCGTCTCGGCCCCGCACATCCTCACCGGCGACGACATCGCCACGATGAACGACGACGCCATCGTCTTCGCGATGGCCAACCCCGAGCCCGAGGTCGACCCCGTCGAGGCGGCGCAGCACGCGACGGTCGTGGCCACCGGCCGCTCCGACTTCGCCAACCAGATCAACAACGTGCTGGTCTTCCCCGGCGTCTTCCGCGGACTGCTCGACGCCCACTCGACCACGATCACCGACGACGTGCTGCTCGCGGCCGCCGACGCCCTGGCCGAGGTCGTGCACCCCGAGGAGCTGAACCCCGCCTACATCATCCCGAGCGTGTTCAACCCGCACGTGACCGAGGTGGTGTCCGCCGCCGTCGAGGCCGCCGTGAAGCACAGCGACGAGATCGAGTCCCTCTGACCTGACCGGGTCGCCGCGGCGGTGCTGACAGCGGCGCTTCGGCGCCGGATGATGGCGCCATGAGCGGCAGCTGGACCGACGGCGGCGCCTACGAGCGGTTCATGGGGCGCTGGAGCGCCTTGCTGGCGCAGCGGCTCGTCGAGTGGCTCGAGCCGGTCGCCGGTGCTCGCTGGGTCGACGTGGGCAGCGGCACCGGAGCGCTCACCGAGGCCGTGCTGCACTCAGCGGCCCCGGCGGACGTGGTGGCGGTGGACCCGTCACCGGCGTTCACGGCATACGCCACCGCCCGGTTCGACGACGATCGGGTCACCGTGCGCACGGGCGATGCCCTGGCCCTGCCGGTGGACAGCCGCGCCGCGGACTACGTGGCGGCCGGACTGGTGCTCAACTTCGTGGCCGACCCGCAGCGCGCGGTGGAGGAGATGGCACGGGTGACCCGCCCCGGAGGCACCGTGGCGTGCACGGTCTGGGACTACGCCGAGGGCATGCAGATGCTGCGGGTCTTCTGGGATGCCGCGACGGCGCTCGACCCGGCCGCGGCCGAGCTCGACGAGGCGCGGTTCGCGGTGTGCCGACCCGACGCGCTGGAGCACGTGTTCACCGCAGCCGGACTGCGGGACGTGCAGGTGGGGGAGCTCACCGTGCCCACGGTGTTCGCCGGGGCGGACGACTTCTGGGAGCCGTTCCTCGGTGGTCAGGGTGCGGTGGCGGGCTATGTCGCGGGACTCGATGACGGGGCGAGGGACGCCCTGGCGGAGGAGGTGCGGAGGCGGCTGCCGGTCGCCGACGACGGCCGCGTGCACCTCACGGCCAAGGCGTGGGCCGCTCGCGGGCTCAGCGCGGGCTGAGCCCGAACTCCTCCGCGAGCAGCTCGAGGCTGCGCAGCTTCGCGTCGTGGTCGGGTGTGGGGCACACGATGGTCAGCTCGTCGGCGCCGGCCTCCTTGGCCAGCGCGGTCAGCCCCTCGCGCACCTCGGTGGGGGTCCCGGCGAAGACGCGTCCGGCCAGCGTCGGGGCGAGCCGGGCCCAGTCCTCGCTGCGCCGGAACTCACGGACCTCCTCCAGCGTCGGTCGGGTGGTGTCGCCGCTGCGGATGCGCCGCATGCCCAGCGCCCAGCCCGCGCGGAACTCCTCGGCCACCTCCGGGTCGTCGCTCGCCAGGGCCAGGGCGGAGACGATCACGCGCGGCTCGCTGCCGAGCTCGGACGGCACGAAGTTGTCGCGGTAGGCGCGCAGGGCGGCGACGGCGAGCTCGGGACTCATGTGGTGGGCGAAGACGGTCGTCATCCCGTTGGCCGCGGCGAAGCTGGATCCCCAGCCGCTCGAGCCCAGCATGAGCAGCTCCGGCTGGGTGTCGACCAGCGGGGTGGCCAGCACCTTCGTGAAGGGGTGTCCCTCCGGCCAGCTGTCGGTGAGGAAGGCGACCAGCTCGGCGGCCTGCTGGGGAAAGTCGTCGGCGGTCAGGGCCTCGCGGGAGCGGCGCAGCGCGAAGGCGGTCAGCTGGTCGGTGCCGGGCGCTCGGCCCAGGCCGAGGTCGATGCGGCCGGGGTGCAGCATCTCCAGCGTCTTGAACCACTCGGCGACCTTGAGCGGCGAGTGGTTGGGGAGCATGATGCCCGCGGCGCCGACCCGGATGCCGGTCGTGGCGCCGGCGATGTGCGCGATGAGGATCTCGGGCGAGCTGCTCCCCAGTCCGGCGAAGCTGTGGTGCTCGGAGATCCAGAACCGGCTGTAGCCGAGCCGGTCGGCCGCCTGCGCGGTGCGCACCGTTCGCTCCACCGCCCTCGACGCGGGCAGGCCCGCGGGCACGTCGACGAAGTCCAGCAGCGACAGGGGCAGGGCAGGAGCACTCACGACGGGTGCCAACACCAGCGTCGGCGCGGGGATTCCTGCCAGTGCGCCGGGGCGTCCCTGCACTCCCATGGCACCGCGTAGGGTCGGGTGCCATGGGTGCGCAGGACGTGGGGGAGACCGCGACGCAGGACAGGGGCGTGGTCCGCAACCCCTGGCTCTGGGTCTTCGTGCTGCTGGCCGTCGCCCACGTGGCCGCGCTCTACTGGCCGCGGATCGGCGTCGAGGGGCCGGTGGTCTGGACCGACAAGGTCGTCCACGTCCTCCTCTTCGCCCTCCCGGTGGCGGCCGGGCTGCTCGCCGGCCTCCGACCGGCATACCTGCTCGTGCCCCTCGCCCTGCACGCCCCGGTCTCGGAGGCGTTGCAGCACTTCGTCCTGCCGAACCGCTCCGGTGACCCGTGGGACGCGGTCGCTGACCTCTCCGGGGTCGTGGTCGGGGTCACGCTCGCCGTGGTCGGGGGCACTCGCCTGCGCTGGTAGACTGGTCGGGCCCAGATCGGCGGCGCTGGCAGCGCCACGTGGCAAGGTCGCCACCGCAGTCGTCGGACATGACTGCCCCCCGATGCCGACTGGGACCGCCGGATGACAACTGTTGATCCGGTCCGCCGGGCGCGAAGCGCCTGAGGCTCGTCTTCCCAGGTCGCCCTCGCCAGGTGGCTCGAGACGTGTCTACCTCGAGTCACCTGAAGTGAGTTGAACACCTGTGTCCAAGAACACCTCCTCCGGCGCGCCCAAGAAGGCCCGCTGGTCCGCCTCCAAGAAGGCTGACGCCCAGCGCGGCCCCAAGAAGCCGCACCGTGGACAGTCCGCCTCCTCGGCCTCCTCGTCCAGCAAGACCGGGTATGCCGGCAAGGCGCCCCGCTCCGAGCGCTCGCCTCGCTGGTCCGACCGTGACGACCGTGCGCCGCGTCGTGAGTTCTCGCGTGACGAGCGCCCGGCCCGTTCCTTCGACCGTGACGACCGCGCGCCGCGTCGTGAGTTCTCGCGGGACGAGCGCCCGCAGCGCTTCGAGCGCGACGACCGTCCGCGCCGCGTGGACCGTGACGGCCAGGAGAGCCGTCCGGCCCGTACCTGGAACCGTGACGACCGTGGCCCGCGTCGGGACTTCTCCCGTGACGACCGCCCGGCCCGTTCCTTCGACAGGGGCGACCGTCCTGCTCGTTCGTTCGACCGCGACGACCGCGCTCCCCGTCGCTTCGACCGCGACGAGCGTCCGGCCCGCTCGTTCGACCGGAGCGACCGCCCGGCTCGCTCCTTCGACCGTGACGACCGTGCGCCCCGTCGGGAGTTCAACCGCGACGAGCGTCCGGCTCGTTCGTTCGACCGTGACGACCGCGGCCCCCGTCGCGAGTTCAACCGCGACGAGCGCCCGCAGCGCCGCGACTTCGACAACCGCGGCCCCCGTCGCGACTTCGGCGACCGCGGCCCCCGTCGCTTCGAGCGCACGGACCGCTTCGACCGCGCGCCCCGCGAGGAGTTCGTCGACCCCGAGGCCGAGCGCCTCGAGGCGGACACCTGGGTCAAGGCCACCCGCAAGGAGGTCGACGGTCCCGTCTCGGTGACCGAGGACAACGGCTTCGCCGCGATGGGCCTGCCCGAGGCCCTCGTCACCCGCCTGGCCCGTGACGGCATCACCACGCCCTTCCCGATCCAGACCGCGACCATCCCGGACGCCCTGGCCGGCAAGGACGTGCTCGGTCGCGGCCAGACCGGCTCCGGCAAGACGCTCGCGTTCGGCCTGCCGACGCTGGCCCGTCTCGCCGACGGCAGCAAGGCGGCCCCGCGCCGCCCCCGTGCCCTCGTCATGGTGCCGACCCGCGAACTGGCCATGCAGGTCTCCGACGCGCTCGAGCCGCTCGTGCACGTGCTCGGCCTGCGCCACAAGCTCGTCGCCGGCGGCCTGTCCTACACGACGCAGATCAACGCGCTCAACCGCGGCCTCGACCTGCTCATCGCCACCCCGGGCCGCCTCAAGGACCTCCTCGAGCGCGGCGCGGTCGAGCTCGGCGACATCGAGGTCTGCATCCTCGACGAGGCCGACCACATGGCCGACATGGGCTTCATGCCCGAGGTCACGGCGATCCTCGACCAGATGCCCGCGGGCGGCCAGCGGCTGCTCTTCTCGGCCACCCTGGACAACGGGATCGACCAGCTCGTCGACCGCTACCTCACCGACCCGGTGACGCACTCCACCGACGACGCCAAGGCCTCGGTCACGACGATGGAGCACCACGTGCTGCTCATCGACCCGATGCACAAGAAGACGATCACGGCCGAGGTCGCCAACCGCGAGGGCCGCACCGTGGTCTTCGTGCGGACCAAGCTCGGCGCGGACCGTGTCGCGCTGCAGCTGCGCGAGCAGGGCGTCTTCGCTGCTGCCCTGCACGGCGGGCTCAACCAGGGCGCGCGCAACCGCGTCCTCGGCGCCTTCCGCGACGGCACCCTGCCGGTGCTCGTCGCGACGGACGTCGCGGCCCGCGGCATCCACGTCGACGACGTCTCGGTGGTCCTCCAGGTCGACCCGCCGGCCGACCACAAGGACTACCTCCACCGCTCCGGCCGCACGGCGCGCGCCGGCGACAAGGGCACCGTCGTGACCCTGGCACTGCCGCACCAGCGCAAGGGCATGGAGCGCATGGCCCGCGAGGCCGGCATCGACGCGATGCCGACCAAGGCCGTCCCTGGTGACGAGCGCCTCGCGGCGACCGGGGCCACGGCCCCGAGCGGCGTGCCGGTGCCGGAGGACCAGGTGCGCCGCGTCCTCGAGGGCGAGAAGCGCGGCGGCCGTCGTCCGGGCGGTCCGCGTGGCGGCGCCCGCAGCGGCCAGCGTGACGGCTTCCGTGGCGGTTCCCGTGGCGAGGGCGGCCGCCCGAGCCACCGCGGTGAGCGCAGCGGCGGCTACCGCGGCGCCCGCAGCTGACCCCACGGCATACCTGCTGCAGCGCAGTCCGAACGGCCCTTTGTCGGGTGACCCGACAAGGGGCCGTTCGGCTGTCCGCAAGAATGGGCGCGTGGAGAGCGAGTACCTGGCCGGGCAGCTGCTGGTGGCCACGCCGCAGATCGGGGAAGGTGTCTTCCACCGCAGCGTCGTCCTGCTGCTCCACCACGACGCGGACGGGGCGCAGGGAGTGGTGCTCAACCGCCCCATGGAGGCCACCGTCGACGCCGTGCTGCCCATGTGGCAGGACCACGTCACCCCTCCGGCCGTCCTCTTCGAGGGCGGTCCGGTCGGCCTCGACACCGCCCTCGGCCTGGTCACCGTGCCGGGCGACAAGCGAGGAACCGATGGGCGTCAAGCGCCTCTTCGGCAGCGTGGGCCTGGTCGACCTCGACACCCCGCCCGTGCTCGTCGTCCCCGAGATCGCGGGCCTGCGGATCTTTGCCGGGTATGCCGGGTGGTCACCCGGGCAGCTCGAGGAGGAGGTGGAGACCGGCAGCTGGTACGTCGTCGACGCCGAGGCGCGCGACGCGTTCGGCGACCACCCCGTCGACATGTGGAAGCGCGTGCTGCGCCGCCAGCGCGACCACCTCGCCCTGGTGTCGACGTTCCCACCCGACCCGGAGATGAACTGACCCGCTGGAGCGGCTGTGGATCGGGTCGAGTGCCGGTCCGGGCAGCGCCTAGACTCGGGGCCATGAGCGAGCCGCAGATCCCGCTGGACGACCCGCACGCCCCCCAGGCCCAGCCGTCGACCTCGACGGCCGTCCTCGAGCGCGAGCAGGTCGAGGAGCGGCTGCAGGAGCCCGGCGACCACGAGCGGTTCTCCCACTACGTGCGCAAGGAGAAGATTCTCGAGAGCGCGCTCTCCGGGGATCCCGTGACCGCCCTCTGCGGCAAGGTCTGGGTGCCCGGTCGGGACCCGAAGAAGTTCCCCGTCTGCCCGGTCTGCAAGGAGATCTACGACGGGCTGAGGGCACCGCAGGACGGCGGCGAGTAGGCCCGCCGCTGGCGGAGTCTTTACCGAATCCGGGACTGAACAAGGCCGACTGGTCGCCCCAGGCGACCTAGCGTCCCTCGGGTCAGCTCCGTCGCGTCACACCCACGGCGCGGCGGCGACCCGTGAAAGGACGCCCATGACCGCACGCACCCGTCTCGCCCTCTCAGCCCTGCTGCTCGCCGCAGCGGGGCTCGCCGTCCCGGCAGGCGCCCAGGCCGTCACCATGGCCGGCACCGACCGCGTCGCAGCCGACTGCGTGACGCACACCGACAGCGTCAACGCCGGTCGCGCCGCCGCCGGCGACAACCGCAAGGACCCGCACGAGCTCACCGCGGCCCAGACGAAGGCCATGGAGGCCGACCTCTCCCGGGCGCTGGCGGCCAAGGGCTACACCAAGGGCGCCAACGGGGAGGCCAGGAAGCCCGGTGGGGGCGGCGCCTTCGCCGCGGCCACGGTCAACGTCTACTGGCACGTCATCACCGACGGCACGAACGGGAAGCTGACCTCCAGCGACATCAGCGGGCAGATGAACGTGCTCAACAGCGCCTACTCCGGAAGTGGCTTCAGCTTCACGCTCGCCGGCACCGACACCACCACGAACAGCCAGTGGTACAACCTGCGCAACGGCTCCAAGCAGGAGCGCGACATGAAGAGGACGCTCCGCAAGGGCACCATGGCGGACCTCAACGTCTACAGCGCCAACCTCCAGGGCGGCCTGCTCGGCTGGGCGACCTTCCCGAAGTCGTCCTACGACGCCATGGACGGCGTCGTCATCCTCGACGAGAGCATCCCCGGCGGGTCGGCCGCCCCGTACAACCAGGGCGACACCGCCACCCACGAGGTCGGCCACTGGCTCGGGCTCTACCACACGTTCCAGGGCGGCTGCACCGGCAGCGGCGACTACGTCGACGACACCCCGGCCGAGGCCTCGGCCGCCTACGGCTGCCCGACCGGCCGCGACACCTGCTCGTCCGCTGGTCTCGACCCCATCAAGAACTTCATGGACTACACCGACGACGGCTGCATGAACACCTTCAGCTCGGGTCAGCAGGTCCGCATGCAGAACTCCTGGGCGGCCTACCGCGGGTAGCGCGCCCGACGTCCGACGGCTCGCGAATCCCTCTGGAATAGCACACGTTCGGGGCCCCGCCGGTGAGGGCGGGGCCCCGGCATGTCGTCTCCCGAATCGGGTTATCGTTGCCCGCCTATGAGTACTGCGGCTGCCTCGAACCTGTCACCAGCGTTCCCGGAGCGGGCCGCCTGGGGGACGGCGTCGAAGCTGCGTGCCTGGCAGGCGGCCGCGCTCTCGACCTACCTCGAGCAGGGACCGCAGGACTTCCTCGCGGTCGCCACACCCGGTGCGGGCAAGACGACCTACGCGCTGCGGGTCGCCACCGAGCTGCTCGGCCGCGGCGACATCAGCGCGGTGACGATCGTGGCCCCCACCGAGCACCTCAAGACGCAGTGGGCCGACGCGGCGGCCCGGGTCGGCATCCACATCGACCCGCGGTTCTCCAACTCCTCGGCCCGGCACAGCCACGAGTACGACGGGGTGGCCCTGACCTACGCCCAGGTGGCCAGCCGGCCGTCGCTGCACCGCACCCGCACCCAGGCCGAGCGCACGCTCGTGATCCTCGACGAGATCCACCACGGCGGCGACAACCTCTCGTGGGGCGACGCCATCCGTGAGGCCTTCGAGCCCGCCGCGCGCCGCCTCGCCCTGACCGGCACACCGTTCCGCTCCGACACCTCGCCCATCCCGTTCGTGCGCTACGAGGAGGACAGGGACGGCATCCGCCGCTCGGCCTCCGACTACACCTACGGGTATGCCGAGGCGTTGCGGGACGGGGTGGTGCGCCCCGTGCTCTTCATGGCCTACGGCGGCGCCATGCGCTGGCGGACCAAGGCCGGCGACGAGATCGCCGCCCGCCTCGGGGAGCCGCTCACCAAGGACGCCATGGCGCACGCCTGGCGCACCGCACTGGACCCGAAGGGCGAGTGGATCCCTGCCGTCCTCGCCGCCGCCGACAAGCGGCTGACCGAGGTGCGGCGCGGGGTGCCGGACGCCGGCGCCCTGGTCATCGCGTCCAACCAGACGGCCGCCCGGGCCTACGCCAAGATCCTCGAGGGCATCACGGGGAAGAAGCCGACCGTGGTCCTCTCCGACGACGCCGGGGCCTCCGCCCGGATCGAGGAGTTCTCGGCGAGCGACGACCGCTGGATGGTCGCGGTCCGCATGGTCTCCGAGGGCGTCGACGTCCCGCGCCTGGCTGTCGGGGTCTACGCCACGTCGACCTCGACCCCACTGTTCTTCGCCCAGGCGGTGGGTCGCTTCGTGCGCGCCCGCAAGCGCGGCGAGACGGCATCGGTCTTCCTGCCGAGCGTGCCCGTCATCCTCGAGCACGCCGCCCGGCTCGAGGACGAGCGCGACCACGCCCTGGACCGACCCAAGACCGCAGACGACGAGGCGTCGATGTGGTCGGAGGAGGACGCCCTCGTCGCGGCCGCGAACCGCACGCTGAAGACCGCCGACCTCGACGCCCCCGGCTTCGAGGCGCTGGAGTCGGACGCCCACTTCGACCACGTCCTCTTCGACGCCAAGCAGTTCGGGCTCAACGCGGAGGTGGGCTCGGAGGACGAGCAGGAGTACCTCGGCCTGCCGGGCCTGCTCGAACCCGACCAGATGGCGCTGCTGCTCCATGAGCGGCAGGCCGCCCAGAACACCCGGCGCCCCAAGAAGGCCGAGGAGCCCGTCGCGGCCCACCGCGCGCTCGCGGCCCAGCGCAAGGAGCTCAACAAGCTGGTCTCCGCCTACGCCCGCAAGACCGGGGCACCGCACGCGGTCGTGCACACCGACCTGCGGCGCGCCTGTGGGGGACCGGCGCTCGACGAGGCGTCCTCCGACCAGGTGACGGCGCGCATCGAGAAGATCCGCGCCTGGTTCGTCGGCCGGCGCTGACCGTCCCGCCGGTATCGACCCCGCCCCCGCGTCCTCGGGGCTAGCGTGGTCGGGTCGCGCCCGACCGAGGCGCGGGGAGAGCGAGGACGGGACATGGCCAACCACGTGTACGGCGTCTCCGAGGTCGTCGGGAGCTCGCCCGACGGTGTCGAGGCGGCGGTGAACAACGCCGTCGGCAAAGCCGCTCAGACGGTGCGGCACCTCGACTGGTTCGAGGTCTCGAACATCCGCGGCCAGCTGGTCGACGGGACAGTCGCGCACTGGCAGGTGACGGTCAAGCTCGGCTTCCGCATCGAGGACTGACCCGGCCCGGGCTGCTACCGGGCCGGACGGACCTGGACCGGGTGCGTGCGCACTGGTCGCGGCACCGCGCACGCACCCGGCGGCTCGGTCCGGCGCCGTCCCTGCAGGTTTGGTCGTGCGGTGCTCAGTCGCGGTCCCAGCGCTCCCGCTCACGGATGACCGGCCGGGCGTCGAGCTCCTCGGTCACGATGTCCTGGACGATCTCCATCAGCCGGTCGGCGTCCCGGCGGATCTCCGGCAGGGGCTTGTTCGACCTGGCCAGGCCGCGGAGCCGGACCTCCACGTACTGCAGCCCCACCCGGCCGACCTCCGAGAGGCGGGTGCGGCCCGGGGAGGCCACGACCACCTGGTAGGCCACCGCGAGGCTCTCGCAGCGCCGGCAGTCCTTGTTGACCGCGACGGCGAGGTTCTGGGCGTCCACGTCCCGTGGGCCACGGTCGGCGAGGACCACCTGGAACGACAGGGCCACCGCCCGGCAACCGTCGCACGCGGCATACGCGACGGCGGCGTTGCGCGCGCGCACCCGGTCGGCCTCGGTGTGGTGCAGGCCCAGCCCCGACACCCCGCGCCGGGTGTCGTCACGGGTGAGCTCGACCACCTTCTGGTCGGTGAAGGTCGCCGTGCGCTGCGCCGCGCCGGCCGGGGCGGCCACGGCCCCGACGGCCAGTGCCGTGGCGAGCGCCAGGGCGACCCAGCGCAGCCGCGGCGTCCAGCGCAGCCGGGTGCTCATCGTGACCCCTCGGGGGCCCTGGCGCCGCGCCGTCGGGGCGTGACGAAGGTGCGGCCGACCGAGGCTGCCAGCTCGAGGTAGGCGTCGCGGGTCTCGCGCCGCAGGTCGCCGAGGCTGGTGTGGGCGCCGGCCTGGAGGGTGACGTCCCAGGGGATGTGCACCACGGCCGAGCACCGGGCGGCGAAGTGCTGGTCGATGCGGTCGAGCTCGAGCGGACCCTCTCCGTGCACGGCGTTGACGACGGCCACGGCGCCCTCCACGAGGTCGGCGTGGCCGTGCTCCTCGAGCCAGTCGAGCGTCATCGCCGCCACGCGGGCGCCGTCGAGGGCGGGCGGCATGACCACCACGATCTGGTCGGCCTCGGCCAGCACACCGCGGATGGCGCTGTCGAGGATGCCGGTGCCGGTGTCGACGAGCAGCAGGTTGTAGTGGCGGTCGAGGACGTCGATGGCCGTGCGGTAGTCGTCCTCGCCGAGGGCCTGGGTGATCCGGGGGTCGTCGTCGGAGGCGACCACCTCGAGGCGCGTGTCGACCGCCTGCGACGTGTACCCGCGCATGTCGGCGTACCGCTCGATGTACTGCCGCTCCTGCAGCAGGTCGGTGACCGTGGCCGGGGTCTCACGGCGCATGCGGTGAGCCAGGCTGCCCGCGTCCGGGTTCGCGTCGAGGGCCACCACCCGGTCGCCGCGGTGGGTCGCGAAGGTGTGACCCAGCATGAGCGTCGTCGTGGTCTTGCCGGCGCCGCCCTTGCGGGACAGGACGACGATGCGCCGGCAGCCGCGGACAGGAGTGCGCACCTGGGTGAGCAGGTCCATCTCCCGGCGCTCCTGGGCGCCGGGGCCCAGGTTCACGGTGCCGCCGGTCGCGGCATACACGCCCCGGCGCCAGCCCCTGCTCGCCGGACGGGTCTGCCGGCGGAGCATGGCCTCCTCGGTGAACTCCGAGGCGGTGTGCGGCGTGGGCCGGGCGGACTCCGGCGGCGGGGTGGGCGGGTGGGGCGGCGTCGCCACCGCTGGAGGGGGCGGTGGGGCAGGTGGCGGCGCCGCCGGCTCGGTGGGCGCTCCCTCCATCATGGGGAGCACCGGCGCAGGCTTCGATCCGGACATCGTGACCTCCGAAGGTGGACGGCCCGCCGTGCGCGGGCCGGGGAACGAGGAGGTGGGGCGGGGGACCCGTCCCACGAGGGGAGCCATCACGGGAGCCAGCACACGAGTCAGCAGGGGACCCAGCAGGCGGCGGCCGATGGCGAGCAGCAGCAGGGCCAGGCCGACCACCGGCAACGGCAGCAGCAGCACCGACAGCGCCGAGAGCGCCGCCTGGGCCGGGTCGCCCGCCTCGACCGCGGCGACGAGGTGTGCCCAGTGCTGCTGCTCGGCCGCCCAGACGGCGCCGAGCATGGCCGGGGAGTTCCAGACGAGCAGGCCGAGGAGGGCCACCATCACCGGCACGGCGGTCAGCACCCAGACGGTCACCACCGCGCGGGCCACCGGCCGCAGCTCCCGGACGCGGGGCCCGGCCTCCCGCCCCGGCAGCAGGCTGGCGAGGATGGGCCGGACGCGGGAGAACAGGTCGGGCACGCCGATGGCGTCGGCCACGACGAAGTAGCCGTCGAGGCGGGCCAGCGGCAGCAGCTGCTGCAGCAGCTCGAGGTGCACGAGGGCGACCGCGATGAGGAGGGGCTGGTAGCCGCTCCACGCGTAGAGACCGATCAGCCCGAGCGCGAAGAGGGCGTTGAAGTAGACGCCACCGAGGTCGGTGCGCACGCGTCCTGCCCGGCCGAGGCGGTACGACGCGGTGACGTCGGTGTAGAACGCCGGGTAGACGACGTAGATCGCCACGCCGACCGCCCCCGGCTGAGCACCGCCGTAGCGGCAGGCAGCCGCGTGGCCGAGCTCGTGGAACAGCGTCGAGGCGGCCAGCACCGCCAGCAGGGCGAGCAGCAGCGCCGGCGCCTGCAGCGTCGCGGAGAAGGCGGCGCCGGGCTCGGCGGAGCGGAGGAGCTGTGCGTCGGCGGCCACCAGCGAGGCCAGGGCCACCACGACGACCAGGGGGTGGAACAGCGGCGACAGCAGCCGTGCCAGGACCTGCACCACCGGGGCGGGCAGGAGCACCCGGCGCAGCCGCAGGGTGAGCATCGGACGCGAGCGGGGCAGGGGGCGCGCGCGGGGTGGACTGGTGCCCTCGTCATGCTGGTATGCCGCGGGACCGGGGCCGGCGCCAGGGGTGGCGCCGGGGCTGGGACTTGGGCCGTGGCCGGCGACGGGGGTGGGGTCGGGTGCCGGGCTGGGAAGGGGGCGGGCGATGCCCATGGGGCGCAGCCGCTGCTCGAGCAGCAGGTCGAGGCCTCCGGTCGTGAGGGTGCGGCCGTACTGGGCGCTGACCCGTGCGGCGACCTGCTCCGGCGTGCGCCGACCGTCGAGCGCGAGCGCCACGAGGAACAGCAGGCGCGAGACCTGCAGCAGCTGGCCGTCGGCGCGCGCGATGAGGTAGTGCGGCTCGGTGAAGCCCGGACCGCCGTACTCGCCGAGCAGGCGGACGCCCTCGGCGAGGCACGGAACCGTGGCAAGCTCCCGCGACGAGCCTGTGGTCATGACTACCCCCTCGGTGAGGCGAGGGCCGGACGCCGGCTGCGCCCCGCCCCCGCCGGTGGTCTAGGCCTGGGTGACCCCGACCAGCTGGTTCGCCGAAGCCAGCGCCGACGACCCGCAGGACGCCGCGTTGATCGCGATGCCGAGGTTGATCGCCGTGACGTTCGCAAGGTTGAACAGGGCCAGCGTCTCCCGGGGTGGGAGCAGCTCGACCGACGTGGCCTCCAGCTCGGAGATCGACAGGTGCTCGTGCATGGGTGAAGCTCCTTTCCAGCTTTCGCAGCGTGGACGTGGTGGTCTCTGGCGACGTGAACCGTCAGAGCTGGGTCACGATGACCGCCTGGTTGGCCTGTGCGGCGGCGGACGAGAGCCACCCTCCTGAGTTCATGGCCAGGGCCACGTTGGTCGCGCTGACGTTGGCGAAGTTGCCCCAGCTGCTGTGCAGGGAGAGCGTCTCGCGCGTCGGAAGCAGCTCCACTGCCTCGCTGAGGAGCTCCTCTGAAGTGAAGGTCGTCATGGTGTTCACCCCCTTCCCCTGCTCGGGTTCGATCACGACCCATGAAGGCCTCCACTCGTCACCCGGCCGTGCGCGCGCAGCCTCCGGTCCGTGGCGCGCGCATGGCCGGACCGCGTCTGCACCAGCACGGCATCGTTGCCGTTCCGTGACCCGGTGGCGGGGGTCTCTACGCCTTTAGCTGTATGTGCGCAGGAGTCGGAGGGTCCATCGTGATGCTGGTAGCAGGGGTTTGCCCGTGTTGGCCCCGATCAGCCCTCGTCACGTTCGCCATCAGGCCGGAGCAGCCATTTCGCGTAGGGAACGCCACACCAAACACGTCAGCAACGGTCACGCAGCAAGGGGGTACGGCGACATGAGCACTGTGCAGAATCACGCAGGCCTGTGGTCGCTGCGGCTGCTGGGTGGCTTCGAGCTGGCGGGCCCGGAGGGTGCGCTCGAGGTGCCGCCGGGGGTGCAGCGGCTGCTCGCCTACGTCGCGCTCCAGGGCCGCTCGGTGACCCGGGCCCGCGTGGCCGACGACCTCTGGCCGGAGGCGGGCGCCTCCCGGGCCTCGACGAGCCTGCGGTCGGCGCTGTGGCGGGTGAACCGGCTCGGGCCGCTGCTGGCCACCGGGCCGCAGAGCATCCGTCTGTCGCCGGTGGTGGGGGTGGACGTCGCGGAGGTGGGCGAGATGGCCTCCAGGCTGCGTGACGGGGTGGTCGTCGACGCGCCGTTCCTCGTCAGCTTCAACCTCGAGCTGCTGCCCGGCTGGCAGGACGAGTGGGTCACCCTGGAGCGGGAGCGGCTGCGCCAGCTCGAGCTCCAGGTGCTGGACTCCCTTGTCGCCCAACGGGTCGAGCGAGGCCGCCTCGGTGAGGCCGTCGATGCCGCGATCCGCGCGATCCGGCTCGAGCCGCTGCGCGAGTCCTCGCACCGTGACCTCATCCGCATCTACGTCGCGGCCGGCAACCGCACCGCGGCGCTCACCCACTACGAGGGTTTCGCCCAGCTCCTCCACCGCGAGCTCGACATCGCCCCCGAACCCGCGACCACGGCGCTCGTGCAGCCGTTCCTGCGGCCTCGACCCCAGCGCCACCGGCCGCGGACACCTCCGCGTGGCGGCGGCCGGCCCGGCGGGTCACGACCCGCCTAGCCTGAGCGCGAGGCGCCCCGTCTCGGTTGTCCACAGCGACGGGAGCGGCGTCACTTCGTCCACAGTCACGGGTTGTTGGATTGCGCTTCGCGACACGGTATGCCGCGGAATCCATTGCGCGACAAAGGTTTCCGTTGCACATTGGCGAGAGTTGGCTTGTCGGTGGTCGCCTCTAGGGTTGTCGTCATGGAGGGGAACCAGCGCAATCAGGCTTCAGGGTCGGGCACCGTCCCTGTCCTGAGCCTGGCGGAGCACGTCGAGCGGATCGAGGCCGCTCGCTCCTCCTTGTCCGTGCTGCGCGAGGTGCTGTGGCAGGTGCCCAGTGGTGGCGGACCGGACGGCCTGGCGGGCCTCCTGGGAAAGGTCGACACCCTGGGGATGGCCTGTGACGCGGCGCGGGTGGCGGTGACCGCCGAGGCGATGACCCGGGGTGAGACCTCGGGTGGGGCGGCGGCGATGACCCCGGCCCAGTGGGTGCGCGCTCATGCGCCGTCGACGGTCGCCGGTGGGGCCGGGACGGTGGTGTCGCTGGCGCAGGCGTTCCAGAAGCGGACCAACGCGCCGGTCAAGGAGGCGCTCGAGTCCGGGCCGGTTGCCGGTGAGGTCCGCGGCCGCGGTGGTCTCCGAGGCGGACAAGCTGCGGCCGCTGCTGGCCGAGGGCGCCGACCCGCACGTCCTCGCAGGGCTGATCACGATGGCCGAGCAGCACGGCCCGTCCGGGTGCCGGATGTTGCGGGACGCCCTGGTGGCGAAGTACGGGCGCGAGGGTGTGCTGCAGGACCAGCAGACCATGGGCAAGTCCTTCATCCGCCTGTCCCAGCCGACCGACACCGGGGCCGGCACGTTCGAGTACCGGCTCACCCTCGACGTCGAGGGCAAGTCGATCCTCGAGGCCGCGCTCGGGCCGTTGTCGGCGCCCAAGCCGACCGACGGGGAACGCGACCTGCGCACCTCCGACCGGCGCCGCGGCGACGCGCTGGTCACCCTGGTCCGCCGTGCGGTCGCGGCCGGGGACGAGGTCGGCAAGACCAACAAGACCACCCTGCTGCTGACCATGAGCTTCGACGACCTCAAGGACCGCCTCGGGGCGGCCACCACCCTCGGTGGGCTCGATGCCGGCACGCACCTCGCCCCGGAGACCGTGCGGCGGTTGTGTTGCGACGGCTCGGTCATCCCGATCGTGCTCGGCAGCGAGCAGCGAGGTCATGGACTGGGGCCTGGAGAGACGGTTCTTCACCGAGGCCCAGATCAGACGGCTCTGGCTGAGGGACGGGGGCTGCACCTACCCGGGCTGCGGTGCGCCGCCGCAGTGGACGGACGCCCATCACCTCGTGCACTGGGCAGACCTCGGCCCCTCCGACCTGTCGAACGCGGCGTTGCTGTGCGAGCGGCACCACACGATCGTGCACAACCGCCGCGTACGCGGGCCGCGTTGTCAAGGATGCTTTCGGCGAGCACGTGGAGTGGGACCTCACCCGCGGCTCCTACGACGAGCTCCTCGCCCGACGGGCGGCGCAGGAACCAGCGTGACCCCGCCCCACACCCCGCCGACACCGGCGGGGTCACAGCCATGTTCTGCGAGTCGCGTGCTGTCTACGAGCCGGTGGTCGGTGGCGCCGTCGCCTCGGTGACGAGCGGCAGCGTCCGGTAGTCGATGCGAGTCGCGAGCGAGATGACCGTCGAGGCCCGGATGACGTGCCGGTCGTCGACCACCTGGTCGATGACCCGCTGCAGGTCGGGGTTGTCGCGGGCCACGACGCGAACGAGCAGGTCCCCAGAGCCGGTGATGGTGTGGGCCTCGAGCACCTCGGGGATCGACGACAGGTGCTCGACGACGGGGGAGTGGCCGCGACCCTGACGGATCTCCAGCGTGCAGAACGCCGACACCGGGTAGCCCATCGCCGCCGGGTCCAGCTGAGGAGCCCACGAGCGGATCACCCCGCGCTCCACCAGCCGGTCGAGCCGTGCCTGTACCGTGCCGCGCGCGACGCCGAGCTCGCGCGACGCACCGAGCACCCCGATCTGCGGCTGGGCGGCAAACAGGGCGAGCAGGCGGGCGTCGAGGCCGTCGAGGGTGGCAGCTGCTGGCATCGGCATGGGCAGATTGTCCAGTAGAACGTCGCTCGAAGCCAGCACTGTGCGCATTCTGCGCAGCGGTTCCCGCCACAGTTGCACATGAAGCGGGCAGAACGTCACGCTGCCGCCTATGACTGACACCCTGGACCTGACCCCGCAGGAGCGCGAGGCCAACCTCGACCTCGACCAGCTCAAGCAGCTCGTCGGCCTCGTCGAGTACGACGAGAGCAAGGACCCGTTCCCGGTGACCGGGTGGGACGCCATCGTCTTCGTCGTCGGCAACGCGACGCAGACCGCGCACTACTACCAGTCGGCCTGGGGCATGGAGCTCGTCGCTTACCGCGGTCCGGAGAACGGCCAGCGCGACCACAAGTCGTTCGTGCTGAAGTCCGGCTCGATCCGCTTCGTCATCAACGGCGCGGTCTCGCCGGACAGCCCGCTCATCGCCCACCACGCCCAGCACGGTGACGGTGTCGTCGACATCTCCCTCGAGGTGCCCGACGTCGACAAGTGCATCGAGCAGGCCAAGCGCGCCGGCGCCCGCGTCGTGCGCGAGCCGGAGGACCTCACCGACGAGCACGGCACCGTGCGCATCGCGTCCATCGGCACCTACGGCGACACCGTGCACACCCTCGTCGACCGGTCGAAGTACACCGGCCCCTACCTGCCCGGCTACGTCGCCAGGACGTCGACCTACGTCAAGCGCGAGGGTGCGCCGAAGCGCCTCTTCCAGGCGCTCGACCACATCGTCGGCAACGTCGAGCTCGGCAAGATGGACGAGTGGGTCGCCTTCTACAACCGTGTCATGGGCTTCGTGAACATGGCCGAGTTCATCGGTGACGACATCGCCACCGACTACTCCGCGCTCATGTCCAAGGTCGTCGCCAACGGCAACCACCGCGTGAAGTTCCCGCTCAACGAGCCGGCGATCGCGAAGAAGAAGAGCCAGATCGACGAGTACCTCGAGTTCTACCGCGGCCCGGGGGCCCAGCACCTGGCCCTGGCGACCGGCGACATCATCCGCACGGTCGACGAGCTGCGCGCCAACGGCATCGAGTTCCTCGACACCCCGGACTCCTACTACGAGGACGCCGAGCTGCGCGCCCGCATCGGTGAGGTTCGCGTGCCGATCGAGGAGCTGCAGTCGCGTGGCATCCTCGTCGACCGCGACGAGGACGGCTACCTGCTGCAGATCTTCACCAAGCCGCTGGGCGACCGCCCGACCGTCTTCTTCGAGATCATCGAGCGGCACGGCTCGCTCGGCTTCGGCAAGGGCAACTTCAAGGCCCTCTTCGAGGCCATCGAGCGCGAGCAGGACAAGCGCGGAAACCTCTGAGCCGCAGCCTTTTCAAAGGCACCACAGCGCAAGGGCCGGTATGCCGGGTGGTCACCACCCGGCATACCGGCTCCTTTGACAGGCCCTCGGTCTGGCGGTCTCGGCGTTGCGTTGCTCGTCGGCATCCGGCAAGGCGGTAGGAAGGGTGTGTGCCCCGTCCGCCGATGCCGCCCACCCGGAAGCTGGTGTCCGACTTCCTGAAGTCGGTGGTCGGTGAGCAGGCGACGACCTTCGCCTACTACGACGAGAGGGAACGCCACGTCGTGGGCGTCACGTCGGCGGCAGGGTTTCCGCAACCCGAGCTCGAGGTGTTCAGCACCTGCTCCCTGCACGTCGTGCCCAACCTTCTCGACGGGACGGACGTGCGGGTGGAGCTCCTCGTCGTCGGGGGGAAGGGGCAGGAGGATCTCGCCAACGTCGTCGCGACGTCGGCCTTCCAGGTCACGAAGGACGGCTGGCTGGCCGCACCGGGAGTCGTGTTCCCCGGCGCTGTGCGCGAGTACATCCCCAGGAGCACCACCCCGCACCTGATGTGGGACGCGCCCTTCGCCTTCCCGGAGCTGTCCGTGGTGGAGCTCGACGGCGTCGAAGCTCCGATCCACTGGTTGCAGGGGGTACCCCTGACGGAAGCCGAGTGGTTCCACCTCAAGGAGCACGGGTACGACTCCCTCGCTGCCAGGCTGGAGGCCGCCGACGCGCCGATCCACGACGTGTTCCGTGCGTCGGTCGTCTAGCAGCCACTCGGACTCAGACAACGAGCGCGGTTGATGTCGAGGCCACGGCGAGGACTGCGCGCTTCGGTCCGTCCGCGGTTGGGGCTCCAATGTGTGCCCGTGCCGATGCCGATGCCGAACCCCATGAGGTCCTTGGCGGTGAGGCGCCGCGCCAGCCGGTGCGCGACCCCCTCGTGCCCCTCGCCCTCGACGGGGTCGGCGGCCTGGGCGATGACGTCCTCGACGGGTTTGGTCCGCAGGACCGAGTCCGTGGTGCGCATTCCGACCACGGTAGGGGCAGGTGCCGGAGGCTGCACACGACGCGGGTCGGCGCCGGGCGACCCGGTCGTGCGTGAGAGGGTGGCGTCATGGCGAACCCGCAGTCGCCGGGCTGGTACGACGACCCGGAGAACCCGCAGCAGCTGCGGTACTTCGACGGCGTCGTGTGGACCCGGCACACCACCCCGCGCAGCACCCGCCCCGCTTCGGGCTCCCTCCAGCAGGACATTCCGCAGCAGGGAGCGCCCGGTCAGCCGGGAGCGCCCGGCCAGCCGGGCACGCAGCCGTGGGGACAGCACCCGCAGTACCCGCCGCAGCAGTACCCGCCGCAGCCCCTGCCCCCCGGACAGCAGCCGTACGGACAGCAGCCGTACGGACAGCCGCAGGGCCAGCAGCCCTACGGTCAGGGCGGCTGGAGCATGCCGCCCGCCCCCACGGTCTACGGCGCCCGCGCCCGCACCCCCGACGGGGAGCCGCTCGCGGGCTGGTGGAAGCGCGCCGCCGCGCGGATCATCGACTGGATCATCGTCTGGGTGGGCTCGCTGCCGCTGACCGGCTACTTCCTCTACCGCGCCTTCGCCGAGCTGTGGCCCGCCGTCCAGGACTACGCGCGGGAGCTCGAGGCGGGCAACAGCAACGCCGTGCCGCCCGCGGCGACGGCCGAGATGGTGAAGTGGCTGGTCGCCTACTCGGTGATCCTGACCCTGGTGGCCATGGCCTACGAGGTCTTCTTCACGACGCGCAGCGGCGCGACCCCGGGCAAGAAGGCGCTCGGCCTCCGGGTGCGGCTGCGGGAGCGTCCTGGGCCGCTGTCGGTGCAGACCGCCCTGACGCGCACGGTGATCCCGATCGGCGGCAACCTGTTCTCCAGCGTGCCGCTGCTCAGCCAGCTCGTCGGGCTGCTCCAGGTCGCCGACGTCCTGCTGCCGCTGGTCAACGAGCGCAAGCAGGCCATCCACGACCTGATGGCCAAGACCAACGTCGTCGACACCCGGCAGTACTAGCCGCGTTCGCGGGCGGGGCGGATCGTCCCGGTCACCTCGTCGAGCCCGATGCGGGTGCCGTCGGGGCCGGGCGCCCACGCGCGCAGCGTGACGACGTCGCCGTCCTCGAGGAAGGTGCGCGTCGAGCCGTCGTCGAGCGCGATCGGCTCGGCGCCGTTCCACGACAGCTCGAGCAGGCTTCCGCGGGTCCCCTTCTCGGCCCCGGAGATGGTGCCGGAGGCGAACAGGTCACCGTTGCGCAGCGAGGCGCCGTTGACGGTCAGGTGCGCCAGCATCTGGGTGGGTGACCAGTACATGTCGCGGTACTCCGGCCGGGCCACGACGGTGCCGTTGATGACCACTTCGTAGTGCAGATCGAGCCCGAACACGCTGCGGTCGTCGCCGCGCAGATAGGGGAGTGGCTCGGGGTCCTGCCCGGGCAGCGGCACCCGCGCCGCCTCGAGGGCGTCGAGGGTGACGACCCACGGCGAGATGCTCGTCGCGAAGGACTTGCCGAGGAACGGCCCGAGCGGCACGTACTCCCACGCCTGGATGTCGCGGGCGCTCCAGTCGTTGAGCAGCGTCACCCCGAAGAGGTGGTCGGCAGCCTCGGCCACGTCGACCTGCTCGCCGAGGGAGGTCGCGCCGCCCACGACGAAGCCGAGCTCGGCCTCGATGTCGAGGCGGATGCTGGGGCCGAAGGTGGGCGTCGGCTCCGAGGGCGCCTTGCGTTGTCCCTGAGGACGCACGATGTCGGTGCCCGAGACGACGACAGTGCCGGAACGCCCGTGGTAGCCGATCGGCAGGTGCTTCCAGTTGGGCGTCAGTGCCTCGCCGTCGGGGCGGAAGATGCGTCCGACGTTGGTTGCGTGGTGCTCACCGGCGTAGAAGTCGACGTAGTCGGCGACCTCGAACGGCAGGTGCATGTGCACCTCGGCGAGCGGCAGGAGGTGGGGCTCGACGCAGTCGCGACGCGCCTCGTTGGTCAGCAGCTCCACCAGCCACGCCCGGCCGGCCGTCCACGCGTCACGGCCCTCGGCGAGGAAGGCGTTGAGGCTGGGCTGCAGCCAGACCTCGCCCGACTCCATGCCGGCCAGCTCGGCGGCGGCGCCCGCGTCGAGCACCCAGTCGCCGATCCGCACTCCCACGCGCGGCGTGCGGTCCGCGGTGGAGAAGACGCCGTAGGGGAGGTTGCCCACGCCGTAGGGGTGGTCGGCGGGCAGGTCCAGCCAGGTGGTCACTTACATCTCCTCGATGAGGTCGAGCTCGGACAGTTCCGTGACGGGGTCGGTGACCCCGCAGCAGCCGTATGCCGTGAAGAGCGCCCGTACGCGCGTGGCGTCCGGGGCCGTCAGGGCGGCGACCTCCCGCACCAGCGGGTGCGGGTCGCGTTGGGACAGCAGGGCCACGAGGGCGGTGGGGGAGAGGCCGTCGACGGCCGCCTGCACGGCGCACAGGACGTTGAGCAGGCCGTGCTGCTCCTCGGTGTGGCCCTTCACGGTGTAGCTGCCTCGAACGGCGTGGTGGAGGCCACCGGTCAGCTTGAAGGGCAGGCGGCGGGTGGCGGCGGCGTGGAGGAACGCGGCGAGCTCCTCCTCGTCGGGCCAGTCCCAGGCGGGGGTGGCGCCGGTGCGGAACTTCGCCAGGAGGGGTCCGGCACCACCGTCGTCGTCCGCGCCGTCATCCGCGCGGTCGTCCCTGCCGTCGTCCGCGCTGTCGTCGGCGGTCTCGGTCGCGATGTCGTCGAGCGCCCGCACCTGGTCTTCGCCGCGCGGCACCTCGAGCACCAGGGTTGGGGTGCGGTCGAGCACACCGAGGTCGAGGTCGCGCCACTCCGGCGTCCAGCCGACCTCGACGGCCGCGACCTGCACCTGCGGGTGCTCGCGCAGCAGGTGCAGCGCGTCGGTCACCGTGTGCAGCGGCGTGCCCGGACGGGCGATGAGGCCCACCCGCAGCGGCTCGGCGCCGGGCGGCACCAGCTCCACGAGCTCGGCCGCGCTGGAAGCCGGCACCAGCAGCGGGCCGATGAGCGCGGCATACCGGCTGGTGCGGTGGGCGCGGTGCTCACGCACCGCGACGGGCAGGGGAGCGAGGCCGGGCGGGAAGACCGCCGCGTCGTCGATGAGGGCTGCGAACAGGGCCGGCTCGGCGCGCGAGCTGGCGGCGGCGTCCGACAGCGGTGTCATGGGCGCAGGCTACTAGGGTGGCGATCGGGCACACCCGCCCGGTGAACAGCACGACCCATGCCTGACCACAGTGAGGTGGAGCAGTGGCGCACTACCAGCAGCAGGGCGACATCCCGCCCAAGCGGCACACCCAGCACCGCCGGCCCTTGGAGGGTGACGAGGGCGGCGGCGACGCGAAGGGCGAGCTCTACTACGAGGAGCTCATGGGTGAGGAGGGCTTCTCCTCCGACTCCTCGCTGCTCTACCACCGCAACATCCCCTCGACCATCGCCGGCGCCCGCGAGTGGGAGGTCGGTGACCTCGCCACCAAGCCGAACCACCCGCTGGTGCCGCGGCACCTCAGGCTGCACGACCTGTTCACCGCCGAGGAGGTGCCCGCGACCGACGTCGTCACGGGGCGCCGCCTGGTGCTCGGCAACGGTGACGTGCGCATCTCGTATGCCGTCGCGGGGGCTCCCAGCCCGTGGTACCGCAACGGGATCGGCGACGAGTGCGTCTACGTCGAGCGCGGCGCGGCCCGGGTCGAGACGGTCTTCGGGGCCTTCGACGTGGCGCAGGGCGACTACCTCGTCATCCCGCGGGCGACCACCCACCGCTGGCTCCCCGTGACCGACGGGGAGGAGCCGCTGCGGGCCTACTGCATCGAGGCCAACAGCCACATCGCGCCGCCGAAGCGCTACCTCAGCAAGTACGGCCAGTTCCTCGAGCACTCGCCCTACTGCGAGCGCGACCTGCGACCGCCCCAGGGCCCGCTGCTGGCCGAGCACGTCGGCGCCGACCCGACCGACGACACCGAGGTCTTCATCAAGCACCGCGGCAACGGCCCGAGCGGCATCGTCGGCACCGTGCACACGCTGCCCTTCCACCCGCTCGACGTCGTCGGCTGGGACGGCTGCCTCTACCCCTACGCGTTCAACATCAAGGACTTCGAGCCGATCACCGGCCGCGTGCACCAGCCGCCGCCGGTGCACCAGGTCTTCGAGGGCTGGAACTTCGTCATCTGCAACTTCGTGCCGCGCAAGGTCGACTACCACCCGCTCGCGATCCCGGTGCCCTACTACCACTCCAACGTCGACAGCGACGAGATCATGTTCTACGTCGACGGCGACTACGAGGCGCGCAAGGGCTCCGGCATCGGGCGCGGCTCGATCTCCGTGCACCCCGGCGGCCACGCCCACGGCCCGCAGCCGGGCGCCTCCGAGGCCTCGCTCGGGGTGGAGTACTTCGACGAGACCGCGGTCATGGTCGACACCTTCCGCCCGCTCGAGCTCGGCGAGGGTGGGCTGGCCGTCGACGACGGGCGGTACGCGTGGTCGTGGTCGGCCGGCCAGGGCGGTCAGGGAGCTCAGGGAGCTCAGGGAGCTCAGGGCAGCGGCGAAGGCGACTTCTCCATCGGCTAGGCGATTTCTCCATCGGCTGGTCAGGGAGGGAAAAATCTTCCCGATGTCGGTTCCCGCGGGACAGGCGGCGGCCTAAGGTGTGCCTTCGCGGCAGGCGCACCCGGCCCGCCGCCACCGCGCGCCGGCACCCGCCCGGCACACGCCCGAACTGGAGGCATCCGTGTCCGACAAGTCCACCGCAGCCCTCGAGCGCCTCGTCTCGACGGAGCGCTCCCGCCGCGAGATGCTCGGCCTGGCCGTCGTCGGCGGCGCCGGCGCAGCATTCTTCGCTGCGCCCGGTCGCGCCGCTGCGGCCCAGCACAAGGGCCCGGCCGGCGGTTCCGGCACCTACCGGCTGACCGTGATGGGCACCACCGACACGCACGGCAACGTCTTCAACTGGGACTACTTCAAGGACGCGGAGTACACCGACAGCAAGAACAACGACATCGGCCTGGCGAAGATCGCCACGCTGGTGAAGGCGATGCGCGCGGAGCGGGGCGCCGAGAACTGCCTGCTGCTCGACGCGGGCGACACGATCCAGGGCACGCCGCTGTCCTACTACTTCGCCAAGATCGACCCGATCACCGGCGGCTCCAAGCACCCCATGGCCACGGCCATGAACACCATCGGCTACGACGCAGCGGCGCTCGGCAACCACGAGTACAACTACGGCCTCGAGACGCTGCGGGCGTTCGAGGAGCAGCTCGACTTCCCGCTGCTCAGCGCGAACTCCCTGGACTGGGACACCGGCGCCCCGGTCTTCCCGCCGCACGTCATCCGCAGCTTCAAGGTGCCGGGCGAGGCCAAGCCGGTGAAGGTCGGCATCCTCGGCCTGGTCACCCCCGGCGTGGCCATCTGGGACAAGGCCAACGTCGAGGGCCGGGTGAAGTTCGGCGGCATCGTCGAGCAGGGCAAGGTGTGGGTGCCCAAGCTCAAGCAGGCCGGCTGCGACATCGTGGTCGTCTCCTGCCACTCCGGCGCCACGCCGGGGTCGTCCTACGGTGACGCGCTGCCGTTCCCGGAGAACGCCTCCACGCAGCTGGCCCAGGAGGTGCCGGGCATCGACGCCGTCCTCGTCGGCCACGCGCACGAGGAGATCGCCGAGCGCCTGGTGCGCAACCCCACCACGGGCAAGGACGTGCTGCTCACCGAGCCGCTGAAGTGGGGCATGCGCCTGGCGGTCATGGACTTCGACCTGACCAAGGTCGACGGCCGCTGGACGGTCGCGCAGAAGCACGCGACCCTGCTCAACGCCAACACCGTCGCCGAGGACGCCGACGTCGCCGCCCTGCTCCAGCAGGACCACGACATCGTCGTCACCTATGTCAACTCGGTCATCGGCACCTGCAAGACCGCCATGTCGGCCCGGACGGCCCCCTTCGAGGACACCGCCGCCCTCGACTTCATCAACTACGTGCAGGGCCTCGTCGTCCGCGACGCCCTGGCCGGGACCCCCGAGGCGAGCCTGCCGATGCTGTCGATCGCTGCGCCGTTCAACCGCGAGGCCGCCATCCCGGCGGGTGACGTCACGGTGCGCGACGTGGCGGGTCTGTACATCTACGACAACACCCTGCTGGGCATCAAGTTCACGGGGCAGCAGGTCAAGGACTACCTCGAGTTCTCGGCGAACTACTTCCAGCAGGTCGACGGCAGCAAGGCGTCCTACGCCCCGGACGAGATCACCAACGCCAAGACGGCTGTCGCCCCCAAGGGCACGCCCGACTACAACTACGACATCATGGCCGGCCTCGATGCCTCCCTGTCCTACGACATCGACATCGCCCAGGCCCCGGGCAGCCGCATCACCAACCTCACCTACGACGGCCAGCCGATCGACCTCGCGGGTGAGTTCGTGATCGCGATCAACAACTACCGCCAGTCCGGCGGTGGCAACTTCCCGGGCGTCAAGACCGCGCCGGTGCTCTACAACGCCCAGCTCGAGATCCGCCAGGCGATCATCGACTGGGTCACGGCCCAGGGCGTCATCGACCCCGCCGCCTTCACCGTCTACGACTGGCGCCTGGTGGCCAACGGCACCCCGGTCAAGGTCGAGGGTGCTGCCGAGGGCGGCCGCCACTGACCCGAGTCCTCGTCACCGGCGCCAGCGGCGCCCTCGGCCGGGTCGTGGCCGGGCGGGCCGCTGACGCCGGGCACGAGGTCGTCGGAACCCGTGTGTCACAGGC
This sequence comes from uncultured Actinomycetota bacterium, assembly GCA_963730585.1. Lineage (GTDB taxonomy): Bacteria > Actinomycetota > Actinomycetes > Actinomycetales > Dermatophilaceae > Pedococcus_A. The sequence continues at coordinate 145,479 of CAVSSL010000003.1, forward strand.
GGTCCCGGACGTGCGCGTCCGGGACCGCCTGCTCGACGTTCGCGACCGGTATGCCGTGCAGCGCCTCCTCGAGGAGGAGGCACCGGACGTCGTGGTCCACACGGCATACCGGCAGGAGTCGTGGGCCGTCACCGCGGTCGGTGCCGCCCACGTCGCCCTGGCCGCCGCCGCGTGCGGTGCCCGGCTCGTGCACGTCTCGAGCGACGTGGTGTTCTCCGGGGCTGCTGTCACGTACGGCGAGGAGGCCGAGCCCGACCCGGTCAGCCCCTACGGCGCGGCCAAGGCGGCGGCCGAGGTGGCGGTGACGGCCGTGGCTCCGGAGGCGGTGGTGGCCCGCACCTCGCTCATCATGGGCCGGCCGGACGCCCCCATGGAGCGTCGGGTGCGCGACCTCCTGACCGGGCGGGCCACCGGCACGCTCTTCGCCGACGACGTCCGCTGCCCGGTGCACGTCGACGACCTCGCCTCCGCGCTGCTGGAGCTGGCGTTCTCCGACGCGAGCGGCGTGCGGCACGTCGCCGGTCCGGACGCCGTCAGCCGGCTCGAGATCGGCCAGCTCATCGCCGAGCGCGACGGACTGGATCCCGCTGTGCTACAGGCCGGTTCGCGACAAGCGACTGGCGTGCCCGGCCCGCTCGACGTCCGCCTCGACGGCACGTGGACGCAGTCGACCCTGCGCACCCGGCTGCGCGGCGCTCGGGAGTTCCTCGCCTCCGGCTGACGGCCGGCGTCGGCTCCGCTCACCTGAGGGCAAGGCGGTAGCCCCGCTTCACCACCGTCCTGACGAGCCGGCGGTCGGGCAGCGCGTCGCGCAGCCGGGCGACGGCGACCTCGGCGGCGTGCGGGTCGCGCGAGTCGCCGGGCAGGGTCGCCAGCACCTGACCGCGGGTCACGACGTCTCCGTCCGCGCCGGCCAGGAGCCGCAGCAGCTCCAGGCCGGTGGGGGAGAGGGGCAGCACGTGGCCGTTGAGCAGCGCCACCGTCCGGCGCACCTGCAGCGGTCCGGCCACCGTGGAGACCGCCGCCGTGGCGGCCTCGTCATAGTGGGCCACCAGCGTCCGCACGAGGGCACCGAGCCGTCCCCGCTCGGGCACGATGGGCTCCACACCCTTGTCGCGCAACGGTTTCGCCGTGACCGGGCCTACGGCTGCGGCCACCATGAAGCCCTGCCGCAGCCGAGCGAGCACGAGCTCGCCGACCCCGCACGCGTCCGCCGCCTCGAGCCAGGCGTGCGCCCCCGGGGCCGAGGTGAAGACCACGGCGTCGATCTCGCCGGCCGCCGCAGCGGCCACCGAGGCCCTGAGCGCCTCGGGGTCCGGCGGGGGACCCCAGCGGTAGACCACCAGGCTGGCCACATCGGCGCCGGCCGCCGCGAGCTCGACGTCGAGGCCGTCGGCGCCGGCGCCGTGGTGCTGCACGGCGATGCGCTGGCCTGCCACGCCTTCGCGCAGCAGCGTGTCGAGGATCTCCGCCGAGGTCTCCGACTCGGCCACCCAGTCGGCGTGCAACCCGGTCGCCTGGATCGCACCACGCGCCTTCGGCCCCCGCGCGACGACGCGGGCGCCCCCCAGCACGGTCAGGAGGTCGTCGGCGAGCCCGGCGGCGTCGGCCGCCTCCACCCAGCCACGGAAGCCGATGCCCGTCGTGACCACCACGGTGTCGGGTGGCTCGGCGATGACGGCCTTGGTGTCGGCGAGGAGCTGGTCGTCGTGCTCGGTGGGCACGATGCTCAGCGCGGGTGCGTGCCGCACCGTGGCACCGCGACGCGACAGCGCGGCTGACAGCTCGCCGGACCGCCGGTCGGCGGTCACCAGGACGACGCAGCCGGCCATCACCTGGCCCAGGCTGCTGCTCACGTCGCCTCCAGCAGCCCGGTGGCGGCGACCCCGCCGACCACGATGACGGCGGGTGCCTGCACGCCGGCCGAGACCGCGGCAGCGACCACCTCCGAGAGCGGGGCCCGGGTCGTGCGCTGCGTGCGGAGCGTGCCGTCCTCGACGATCGCCACCGGAGTGGCGGGGTCGGCTCCCGCCTCGAGCAGGTGCTGCACGTGGCGCGCCAACAGCCCGACTCCCATGAGCACCACCAGGGTTGCCGTTCCGTCGACGACGCACGCGACCGCGTCGGGGCTGAGCGTCCCGTGGCCGTGGGTGACGTGGGCGCCGGCGACCACCCCGCGGTGGGTGAGCGGGATGTCGGCGGCGGCCGGCGCGGCGAGCGCGCTGCTCACCCCGGGCACCACCTCGACGGGTATGCCGTGGGCCCGGCAGGCGAGCACCTCCTCGCCTCCGCGGCCGAAGAGGTAGGGGTCGCCGCCCTTGAGGCGCACCACGGTGCGTCCGCGGGCGGCCTGCTCGACGATGATGCGGTTGATCTCCTCCTGGGTCACCGCGTGGTGGCCGGGCGTCTTCCCGACGTCGACGACCTCCACGGTGTCGGGCAGGTCGTCCAGCAGCGAGGTCGGGCCGAGCCGGTCGGTGACCACGACGTCGGCCTCCGACAGCGCGCGGCGCCCCCGGACCGTCATGAGGTCGGGCGCGCCCGGGCCGCCCCCGACCAGCACCACGCGGCCGGGTCCGGCGGTGTGCCGACGCGCTCGGAGGTCGAGCGGCTCCAGCTGCAGGGTGCGGACAAGGGCGTCGCGCACTGCCGTGGCCCGAGCGGGGTCGGCGGTGCCGGTCGAGACCACCCCCACCGCGAGCCCGGAGTGCTCGGCCGTCGCGGGGGTGCGCGCCGTGCCGGCCTCGACGTCGCCGGCATTGACGCTCCAGACGCGGCGCTCGGTCGCCCAGCGGCACAGCCAGCGGTGTCGACCCCGGGGTCGCCGGTGGCGGCGTGCACGAGCCACATGCCGTCGACGTCGGCCTCACGCACCTCGCGGGCGACCCAGTCGACCTCTCCCGCCGCGAAGGCATCAGCCAGGTCTTCGCACAGCACCGGGCTGACCACCGTGACGACGGCGCCGTCGGCGGCCAGCGCGGTCGCACGGCGGGCGGCGACCGGGCCGCCGCCGGCGACGAGCACCGGGCGCCCGGCAAGGTCGAGGCCGAGCAGCGTGGTCACGGCGCACCAGGCAGCGTGCGTGGCTCACGGGAGACGAGCACCACGCCGTCGCGAACCACCACCGGGTGGGCAGCCAGGTCGACGGGCTCGCGGCCGACCGGGTCGAGGCAGGCGCCAGTCCGCAGGTCGAACACCTGCTTGTACATCGGAGACGCAACGGTCGGCACGTCGCCCCGCGTGCCGACGATCCCGCGGGAGAGCACGTGGGCGCCGCAGTACGGGTCGTACTGCTGCAGCGCGTAGACGGCGTCGTCGTGGGTCCGGAACAGCGCCACCTGCACCCCGTCGACGAGGGCGGCGGCCCCGCGCTCGCGGGGCAGGTCGTCGAGCTGGCAGACCTCCTCCCACGGGTCGCCGTCCGGCACCCGGGCCGGGGTGATGGTGGTCGTCGCGGGAGACGTCATGGGCGGACCTCCAGTGTCGTGCCGGCGATGAGGACGGCTCCGTCCGCGCGCTCCTCGGCGGTGGCGGGTCGGGCCTGGCCGCGTTCGCCGACGTAGGCCAGGGACGGGTCGGGCTGCTCGGGTGCGTTGACGAACGAGGCGAACCGTCGCAGCTTCTCGGGGTCGGACGAGCGCCGCCGCCCACTCGTCCTCGTAGGACCCGACGTGCGCGGCCATCGCCTCGTCGAGGTCGTCCGCGATGCCGAGCGAGTCCTCGAGCACCACGGCGCGGATCGCGTCCAGGCCCCCCTCGTACTCCTCGACCCAGGCGGCCGTGCGCTGGAGGCGGTCGGCGGTGCGGATGTAGAACATGAGGAACCGGTCGATGGTGCGCACCAGGGTCTCGGTGTCGAGGTCCTCGGCCAGCAGCTGCGCGTGCCGGGGCGTGAAGCCGCCGTTGCCGCCGACGTAGAGGTTCCAGCCGTTGTCGGTGGCGATCACCCCGACGTCCTTGCCGCGCGCCTCGGCGCACTCGCGGGCACACCCGGAGACCCCCAGCTTGAGCTTGTGCGGGCTGCGCAGGCCGCGGTAGCGCAGCTCGAGGTCGATGGCGAGGCCCACGGAGTCCTGCACGCCGTAGCGGCACCAGGTCGAGCCGACGCACGACTTCACGGTGCGCAGCGACTTGCCGTAGGCGTGTCCGGACTCGAAACCGGCGTCCACCAGGCGTTTCCAGATGGCAGGGAGCTGGTCGATGCGGGCGCCGAAGAGGTCGATGCGCTGGCCGCCCGTGATCTTGGTGTAGAGCCCGAAGTCCTTGGCGACCTGGCCGATGACGAGCAGGCCCTCGGGGGTGACCTCCCCGCCGGGGATGCGCGGCACGACCGAGTAGGAGCCGTCCTTCTGCAGGTTGGCCATGACGTGGTCGTTGGTGTCCTGCAGGGTGGCCCGCTCGCCCTCGAGGATGTGGCCGGTGCCGAGCGAGGCGAGGATCGAGCCGACCACCGGCTTGCAGATGTCACAGCCGCGGCCCCTCCCGTGCCGGGCGATGATCTCGCTGAACGAGGTGAGCCCCTGCACGCGCACCACGTCGAAGAGCTGCGCGCGCGAGAGGTCGAAGTGCTCGCACAGGGCGTTGCTGACCTCGACCCCCGACTTCTCCAGCTCGGTGGTGACGAGCTTCTTCACCAGCGGCAGGCAGGACCCGCACGACGTGCCGGCCTTGGTGCAGGCCTTCACGCCGGCCAGGTCGGTGCAGCCGCCGTCGGTGACGGCGCAGCGGATGGCGCCGGCCGAGACGTTGTTGCACGAGCACACGGCGGCGTCGTCGGGCAGGTCGCCGGCCGGGGCGGGGGCGCCACCCTCGGGCAGCAGGTAGGCCACCGGGTCGCCGCCGAGCTCACGTCCGACCATGGGCCGCAGCGCGGCATACCCGCTGGCGTCGCCGACGAGGATGCCGCCGCGCAGGGTCTTGGCGTCGTCGGACATCACCAGCTTCTTGTAGACCCCCGCGACGGGGTCGGAGACGACGACCTCGAGGGCACCGGGCTCCTGGGCGAAGGCGTCTCCGAAGCTGGCGACGTCGACCCCGAGGAGCTTGAGCTTGGTGGAGAGGTCGGCGCCGGGGAAGGTGCCCTCGCCGCCGAGCAGGCGGTCGGCGACGACCTCGGCCATCGCGTAGCCCGGCGCGACCAGGCCGAGGCAGCGGCCGCCGATGCAGGCCACCTCGCCGATGGCCCAGACCGCCGGATCCGCTGTGCGACAGGCGTCGTCGACGACCACGCCGCCCCGCTCGCCGACGTCGAGACCAGCCGCGCGGGCCAGCTCGTCGCGCGGTCGCACGCCGACGGCGAAGATGACGACGTCGACGTCGAGCGCGGGGCCGTCGGCGAAGTGCATCTTCGCGACTCGGCCGAGGCGGTCGGTGAGCTTCGCGGTGGCGGTGCCGGTGCGCACCGAGACGCCGAGGTGCTCGATGAGCCGGCGCAGCGCCTCACCGCCGCCGTCGTCGACCTGCAGGGGCATGAGCCGGGGTGCGAACTCCACGACCGTCGCCTCGACGTCGAGGGCCCGCAGGGCGCCGGCCGCCTCGAGGCCAAGCAGACCTCCACCGACGACGGCGCCCCGCAGCGGGCGGTCCAGCTCACCGCGCAGCGACTCGACGTAGGTGCGCAGGTCGGCGACGTCGTCGATGGTGCGGTAGACGAAGGCGCCGCGCAGGTCGTGGCCGGGCACCGGTGGCACCGCGGCATACGAGCCGGTGGCCAGCACCAGCGAGTCGTAGCCGAGCGTCCGGCCGTCGGAGGTGGTGACCGTGCGTGCCCCGCGGTCGATCGCGGTGGCCGCGACGCCGCGGCGGATGGTGACGAGCGGGTCGTCCCAGATCTCCTGGCCGCCCAGGGCGAGGTCCTCGGGGTCGCGGCCGGTGAAGTACGACGTGAGGGCGACGCGGTCGTAGGGCGCACGGCGCTCCTCGCAGAGGAGGGTCACGGCCCACCGGCCGTCGCTGTCACGGGCGCGGAGCGCGTCGATGAGCCGTCGGGCCACCATGCCGCCGCCGACGACGACGAGGTGACGGGGCGCGATGTCTGTCTGGGCCATGGTCATGACGTTAGGGAGCGCTGGTTTCCGCGCTGTGGATCGTGTGTTTCCCGGGCGTAAAACGCATCTCACCCTCCATCGGGACGTTCTGTGAGGACTCCTGACGACCGCCGAGCCAGGTCAGGAGGTCGCAGACCTCCTGGGTGCAGCCGCCACAGCCGGTCGTCGCGCGGGTGGCGGCGGCGACGTCGTCGACCGTCCGGCAGCCGTGCTCCCACTGCGCCGCGATCGCGCCCTTGGTGACGCTGTTGCAGCGACAGACCGTGGCGCCGTCGGGCAGCTCGGCGGGGGAGGAGGCGGCGGTGACCGTCGCGCTGGGCAGGGCGGGAAGGAGCAGGTATGCCGGGTCGGCCGGCACCGGGGTCCGGCGCGTGTAGGCCGCCACCAGGTCGGCACCCACGCGCGCGTCACCGACGCACGTGGCGCCGACGAGGACGCCGTTGGCGACGACCACCTCGATGTGCCGGCCGGCGGCCGGGTCGCTCAACCTGAGCTGTCGGTGCGCGCCGTCCTGGGGTCGCTGGGAGCCGCACACGCCCATGGCCACGACGTCGAGCCCACTCGCCTTGAGGCGCACCACGTCACTGCCGGTCGCGTCGGCGGTGCGGGCAGCCGGCGCCGCGCCGGCCAGGGTCGCGGCCAGGCGGCGAGCCTGGTCCCAGCCCTGCGCCACCAGCCCGCTGCCGCCCTCGGGTGGCTGCGCGCAGTCACCGATCGCGAAGACGCGCCGGTCACCCGGGCAGGTGAGATCCTCGGTGACGATGATGCCGCGCTCGGTGGCGAGGCCACTGCCGGCGGCGAGCCCCGTGGCGGCGACGGTGCCGGTGGCGAGCACCAGCAGCTGGGCAGGGACCACCTCGCCGTCAGCGAGCCGCACACCGGTCAGGGCGCCGTCGTCGAGCACGACCTCGTCCGCGCCGACGCCCACCCGGTGGTCGATCCCGAGGCGGCCCATGACGGCCTCCACGGCACGGCTGGCGTCGTCGTCGAGCTGGCGCTCCATCACGGCGGGGGCGGGGTGGACGACGGTCACGTGGACCCCGCGCTCGGCCAGCCCGCAGGCCGCCTCCAGACCCAGCACCCCGGCACCGAGGACGACGGCGCGACGGGCGTTGAGGGTGGCCGCCACGATCTCGCGGGCGTCGTCGATGGTCCGCAGCGGGTGCACCCCGCGGGGCAGCCCGGCGGGGTCCGGTGCCAGGCCGCGCAGCGGGGGAATGCGGGCCGCGGAGCCGGTGGCCAGCACGAGCCGGTCGTAGCGGTGCCGCACACCGTCGGCGTCGAGCACGGACCGGTCGTCGCGGTCGATGGCGACGGCAGCGGTGCCGAGCCGCACGCTGACGCGGGGGTCCTGCGGAGTGGGCAGGGTGAGCGCGCCGAGGCCGTACCTGCCCGCCAGCACCTCGCTGAGGAGCACGCGGTTGTAGGGCTCGCACGCCTCGGCGCCGAGCACGGTGATGCTGAAGCGGCCGGCGGTGTCGGCGGCGAGCAGGTCCTCGACGAACCGTGACCCGACCATGCCGTTGCCGACGACGACGACGCGGGTCATGCGGGAACTCCTCTGGTGGCACCGGGGCGCGCGTCCGGCAGCGGCTCCACGACGGTTCTGTGGTGGGGCGCACGGCGGACGTCCACCGCGCAGACCTTGAACTCGGGCATGCCGGAGACCGGGTCGGTGGCGTCGTTGGTGAGCAGGTTGACGCTGTCGGCCCCGCCCCAGTGGAACGGCATGAACACGGTGTCCGGGCGGATGGTGTCGGTGATCCGTGCGGTGGCCGTCAGCTGGCCACGCCGCCCGCTGAGCCGCACGGGCGCGGCCTCGTCGACGCCCAGGCGTTGGGCGAGCAGCGGGTGGAGCTCGACCCACGGCGCCGGCACCTCGGCGACCAGCTCGGCCACGCGGCGGGTCTGCGCCCCCGACTGGTAGTGCTGGAGCACCCGGCCGGTGACGAGGTAGACGGGCGCGTCAGGGCGCACGTCGTCGCGCGGGCCGTGGTGGTCCACCGCCAGCAGCCGGGCGCGGCCGTCCGACGTCGGGAAGCGGTCGGTGAAGAGGCGCGGGGCGCCGGGGTGCGGGGCGCCCGAGGTGGCGGGACACGGCCAGTACAGCGCCTCGCCCGAGTCGAGACGGGCGTGGCTCAGCCCGCTGTAGTCGGCTCGCCCCCCGGCACTGGCGCGGGCCAGCTCGTCGAACACCACGGACGGCTCGGTGTCGAACACGCCGGGGGAGCCGAGGCGCCTGGCCAGCTCGGACCAGACCCACAGCTCCGACTGCACGCCCGCCGGTGGGTCCAGCGCCTTCCGCCGCCGGATGACCCGGCCCTCGAGAGAGGTCAGGGTGCCCTCCTCCTCGGCCCACTGCGTGACCGGCAGCACCACGTCGGCGAGCTCGGCCGTCTCCGAGGGCACGAAGTCGCAGACGACGAGGAGGTCGAGGCCCCGCAGCCGCCGCCGGACCTCGTCGACGTTGGGGGCGCTCACCACGAGGTTGGAGCCGTGCACGAGCAGCGCCCGGGGACCGCCCTCGGTGCCGATCGACCGCAGCAGCTCGACCGCCGGGAGGCCCTTGCCGGGCAACGAGTCCGGTGGGACACCCCAGACGTTGGCGACGTGCTCGCGCGCGGACGGGTCGTCGATCATGCGGTAACCGGGCAGCTGGTCGGCCTTCTGCCCGTGCTCACGACCACCTTGGCCGTTTCCCTGACCGGTGACCGCTCCGTAGCCGGACCCGACCTGGCCGGGCAGCCCGAGGGCGAGCGCGAGGTTGATGGCCGCCGTCACGGTCGCGGTGCCCTGGGACGACTGCTCCACGCCGCGGCCCGTGAGCACGTAGGCGCCGGGGCCACCGCGGCCGGGGCTCGCGGCGGCGAGCAGGCGGGCGGTGCGGCGCAGCAGGTCGGCGGGCACACCGCACTCACGCTCGGCCCGCTCGGGCCACCAGGCGGCCACCGAGCGCTGCACCTCGACCAGGCCCGTGGTGCGCTCCTGCAGGTATGCCGCGTCGGCCAGGTCCTCGGCCAGCACGACGTGCAGCAGGGCGAGCAGCACCACGAGGTCGGTGCCGGGAACGGGCTGCAGGTGCAGGCCCTGCCCGTCGTCCGCCAGGTGGGCCGTCGCGCTGCGGCGGGGGTCCACCACCACCAGCCCGCCGCGCGACCGGGGTCCGGCCAGGTGCTGCACCGCCGGAGGCATCGTCTCGGCGAGGTTGCTGCCGAGGAGGAGGACGGCGCCGGCGCCGCCGAGGTCGGCGAGCGGGAAGGGCAGGCCGCGGTCGATGCCGAGCGAGCGGTTGGCGGCCGCGGCGGCGCTCGACATGCAGAACCGGCCGTTGTAGTCGATGTTGGCGGTGCCCAGCGCGACGCGTGCGAACTTGCCCAGCTGGTAGGCCTTCTCGTTGGTGAGGCCGCCACCGCCGAAGACCGCGACCGCGTCGGCGCCGTGCGCCTCCCGGATGCCGCGCAGCCGGTCGGCCACGAGGTCGAGGGCGTGGTCCCAGGTCGTCGGCTGCAGGGTGCCGTCCGCGTCCCTGACGAGTGGGCTGGTCAGGCGGTCGGGTGCCCGCAGCACCGCGCCCGACGTCCAGCCCTTGCGGCACAGGCCACCCCGGTTGGTGGGGAAGTCGCGCCCGTCCACCTCCACCGCACCGGCGGCCGCTGGGGTGAGCGACTGGGCGCACTGCAGGGCGCAGTAAGGGCAGTGGGTGCTGACGCTGGTCGTGCTGCTCGTCGCCACAGCCACCTCACACGTTCTCGGCGGCGAGGGCGGCGCCCCGCCGCGCGTACACGGCATACGTCAGGGTCGCCATGGCCAGGTAGGCCACGACGAAGACCCACAGTGCTGGCACGAGCGAGCCGTAGGTCTCCTTCGCCATGGCGAAGCCGCGCGGGATCAGGAAGCCGCCGTAGGCGCCCACCGCCCCGGCGATGCCGATGCACCCCGCGGCTGCCTTGCGGGCCACGGCCAGCCCGCCCGGGCCGGTGACGCCGGCGCGGAACACCGCCGGGATCATCCGGTAGGTCGCTCCGTTGCCGATGCCGGCGCCGGTGAACAGCACCATGAACGCGGCGAAGAAGAGCGCGAAGCTGTGCAGCCGCAGTGCGGTGACCGCGCCGACGGCCCCGGCGGTGAGCACGGCGAAGGAGGCGATCGTCACGCGCGCGCCGCCGAGCCGGTCGGCCACCATGCCGCCGAGCGGACGGGAGAGCGCACCGACGAGGGCGCCGAGGAACGCGATCGACGTCGAGACCTCGGGGAACTGCGTCGTGAGCAGCATGGGGAAAGCTCCGGAGTAGCCGATGAAGGAGCCGAACGTGCCGATGTAGAGGAAGGAGATCACCCAGGTGTGCGGGTTCCTCGTGGCGGCGGCGAAGCTGCGGTAGTCGGCCCGGACGCCACCCAGGTTGTCCATGCCGCGCCAGGCGAGCACGGCGGCCAGCAGGGCCAGCGGCACGAACACCAGCCCCGCGCGCTCGAGGTGGACGCCGGCACCGACCGCGACGACGGCCGGCACGACGAGCTGCACGATGCCGGTGCCGAGGTTGCCCCCGGCAGCGTTGAGCCCCAACGCCTTTCCCTTCTCCGACTCGGGGAAGAAGAAGGAGATGTTGGTCATCGACGAGGCGAAGTTGCCGCCGCCGAAGCCGGCCAGCGCCGCGCACCCCAGCAGCACCCCGAAGGAGGTCTGGGGGTCGCTCACCGCCCAGGCCAGTGCCAGTGCCGGCACGAGCAGGAGGAGTGCCGAGATGACCGTCCAGTTCCGGCCGCCGAAGACGGGCACCGCAAAGGTGTAGGGGATGCGGATGGTCGCGCCGACCAGGCTCGGCACGGCGATGAGCCAGAACTGCTGGTCGAGGGTGAGGGTGAATCCGGCCGCCGGCAGCTGCGGCACGACGACGCTCCAGAGCGCCCAGACACAGAAGCCGAGGAACTCGGCGTAGACCGACAGCGCCAGGTTGCGGCGCGCGATCGCACGGCCGCCACCGCGCCAGAAGACGGCATCCTCGGGGTCCCAGTGGTCGATCCACCGGCCGGAGCGGTGCACCGGCACTGCGGGCGGTGCCTGTGCGGGGAGGGTCGGCGCCGGTGCCAGGTGGTCGGGCGCTTCGAGTGGGGCGGGGGTCGTGAGGGAGGACAGCTTGGCTCGGGGAGTCGCGGTCATGGTGGCTCCTTGCGGTGCGCGGCGTGGCCGGGAGGTGCGTGGCGGGATCGGGATGTCGCCCACCCTGCCCACGGCGTGTTACCCGTCGCGGCGCCCGCCGTTAAACGTCCGTAACGCTCAGCGCACAGCGCCTGCGAGGCGGCTGTGAGGTCGGCTGCCTCGGGACCTACGGCACTCCCTGCCGCCGAGGGCGCTTCCTAGCGTGGAGGTGCCAACCGCCAACGAGGAGGAACTCATGTTCGCTGTCGTGTACCACGGACCCGGGAACAAGGCCTGGGAGGAAGTGCCCGACCCACAGGTCATCGACGACACCGACGCCATCGTCCGGGTCGACGCCGTGACCATCTGCGGGACCGACCTGCACATCCTCAAGGGCGACGTCCCCGCGGTCACCGACGGCCGCATCCTCGGCCACGAGGCCGTGGGCACCGTCGAGCAGGTCGGTGCCGGGAGTCAAGAACGTCAAGGTCGGCGACCACGTGCTCGTCTCGTGCATCACCGCCTGCGGCGCCTGCCGCTACTGCCGCGAGGGGATGTACGGCCAGTGCCTCGGCGGCGGTGGCTGGATCCTCGGCCACAAGATCAACGGCACCCAGGCGGAGAAGGTGCGCGTGCCCTTCGCCGACACCTCGACCTACGTCGTGCCCGAGGGCGTCAGCGACGAGGAGGTGCTGATGCTGGCCGACATCCTGCCGACCGGCTACGAGGTCGGCGTCCTCAACGGTGGCGTGCGCCCCGGTGACACGGTGGCGGTCGTGGGGTCCGGCCCGATCGGGCTGGCCGCGATCATGGGCGCCAAGCTCTTCAGCCCCGCCCACGTCGTCGCGATCGACCTGGCGGACTCCCGCCTGGAGGCGGCCAAGCGCTTCGGCGCCGACGTGACCGTCAACGCCTCGAAGGAGGACGCCGTCGCGGTGGTCAAGGAGCTCACCGGCGGCCTCGGCGCCGACACCGCCATCGAGGCGGTCGGCGTGCCGGCCTCGTTCGAGCAGTGCACCGAGCTCATCCGCCCCGGCGGTCGGGTCGCCAACGTCGGTGTGCACGGCGCGCCCGCCTCGCTGCACCTCGAGGACCTGTGGATCAAGAACGTCACGATCACCACGGGGCTCGTCGACACCTACTCCACGCCCACCCTGCTGCGGCTGGTCACCAGCCGGCAGCTCGAGTCCGCGAAGTTCGTGACCCACCACTTCGCGCTCGAGCAGTTCATGGAGGCCTACGACGTCTTCGCGCGGGCTGCTGACACCAGCGCGCTCAAGGTGGTGCTCAGGCGCAGCTGACGCCGCTTCGCCGCCCGGTGCCGCCCGCGGCGACTCGGGACCAAAGTCCCTGTCGCACAACGGGTTACCGGAGCGATAAAGGAAGTGCCGCAACTGGCAACGTGAAGCGGTCCCGCCGGCCAGCGGGACGGCGACCCGTCACCGGAAGCGACCCCGCTGGACCGCAAGACCCCTACCTGCCGGGAAAGCCGGAGGACTCGCCCCCGACGAGGGCGGGAAAGGTGGAGCAGCCAGCGAGAGCCCGGCAATGTCCTACCGGGCGACCTGACGAGGCCCCGACCGACTCAGCACGTCGGCCGGGGCCTCGCCGCATGCCGTGCCGGGGTTGCCCCCGTGGTGTCGGGGACGCTCAGGTCAGCGTGACGCCGGCCTCGCGCAGCTGCGCGAGGGCCTTCTCGGTGGTCTCGGGGGCGACCCCGGCCGTCAGGTCCAGCAGCACGGTCGTCGTGAACCCCTCGGTGGCGGCGTCGAGGGCCGTGGCGCGCACGCAGTGGTCGGTGGCGATGCCGACGACGTGCACCTCCTCGATGCGGCGCCCGCGCAGCCAGGCGGCCAGGCCGACCTGGCCCTCGTGCTCGACGGTGAAGCCCTCGAATCCGCTGTAGGCGGCGGCGTGGTGGCCCTTGCGGAAGACGGCGTCCACGGCGTCGAAGGCGCCCGCCACGTGGGGGTGGAACAGGGCTCCGTCGCTGCCGGCCCGGCAGTGCGCCGGCCACGAGTCCACGAAGTCGGGCTGCTCGCTGAAGTGCGCGCCGGGGTCGTCGTGCCAGTCCGCGGTGGCGACGATCGCGGCATACTCCTCGCCCCGGGCGCCCACGTGCTCGCTGATGCGCCGGGCGACGTCGGCGCCGCCGGTCACGGCCAGCGAGCCTCCTTCACAGAAGTCGTTCTGGACGTCGACGATGATGAGCGCGCGGGAGGTGCCTGCCATACCGCCCACGCTAGTGCGGTCAGGGCAGGTTGTCCTCGAACAGGGTGGGGATGGCCGGCTCGCCGCGCTGGAGCCGGTGCGCCGCGGCGGGCAGCTCGGCGCGGGACGCCTCGTGCCGGGCCCGCGCGGCCTCCAGCGTGCACGCCTCCCGGCCGACGACCTCGCCGTCGCGGACCAGGGGGACGAGCAGGGCGCGGTCGTCGCCGTCGTCGGCCGGGTGCTCGCCGAGACCGATCACCTCGGCCTCGGCGCACCCCTTGGCGTTGAGGCGGCGCAGGGCGTACTTGCGCCCTCCGACGGACTGCTTGTCCTTGCTCTTCTTGGCGACGCTGACCATGGTGCCGCTGTCGTCGGTGCGGGCCACGAGCTTGTAGACCATGCCGGCCGTGGGGGCGCCCGACCCGGTCACCAGCGACGTGCCCACGCCGTAGCGGTCGACCGGCCCGGCCGCGAGGCCGGCGATGGCGTACTCGTCGAGGTCGGAGGTCACGACGATCTTGGTGTCCTGGGCGCCGAGGTCGTTGAGCAGGGCGCGCACCTCACGCGCCTGGCTCAGCAGGTCGCCGGAGTCGAGCCGCACGGCGCCGAGCTCCGGGCCGGCGATCTCGACGGCGGTCCGCACGGCGCTGACGACGTCGTAGGTGTCGACGAGCAGGGTGGTGCCCTTGCCGAGCGACTCGACCTGGGCGGTGAACGCCTCCCGCTCGTCGTCGTGCAGGAGGGTGAACGCGTGCGCGGCCGTGCCGGCCGTGGGCACGCCGTAGCGGCGCCCCGCCTCCAGGTTGGAGGTGGTGGCGAAACCGGCGATGTATGCCGCGCGGGCGGCGGCCACGGCCGCCTCCTCGTGGGTGCGGCGCGAGCCCATCTCGATGCAGGGCCGGTCGCCGGCGGCGGAGGTCATCCGCGAGGCCGCGCTGGCGACTGCGCTGTCGTGGTTGAGGATGCTCAGCACCAGCGTCTCGAGCACCACCCCGTGCGCGAAGTCCGACTCGACGACCAGCACGGGGGAGTAGGGGAAGTAGCACTCGCCCTCGGCGTAGCCCCAGATGTCGCCCCGGAACCGGTAGGAGGCGAGGAACTCCAGCGTCGCGTCGTCGACCACCGTGGTCCGGCGCAGCTGGTCGATCTCCTCGTCGGAGAAGCGGAAGCTCTCGATCGCGTCGAGCAGGCGGCCCGTGCCGGCGACGACGCCGTAGCGACGGCCCTCGGGCAGGCGGCGCGAGAACACCTCGAAGACGCAGTCGCGCGAGGCCGCTCCGCTGCGCAGCGCAGCCTCCACCATGGTGAGCTCGTAGTGGTCGGTGAGCAGGGCAGTGCTGGGTACCGATGGAGTCACAACGGCAGCCTATTGTGGGGTCGTGTCGATCGCCCCCGTAGAGCAGGAGCGCGTCTCCACGAGCGAGGACGCCGAGCTCGACGTCCCGTGGATCACGCTGGTCTGGAACGACCCCGTCAACCTCATGTCCTACGTGACCTTCGTCTTCCAGACCTACTTCGGCTACTCCAAGGCCAAGGCGGAGAAGCTGATGATGGACGTGCACGTCAAGGGCCGCGCCGTCGTCTCGACGGGCACCCGCGAGAAGATGGAGGCCGACACCGAGGCCCTCCAGGGCTACGGCCTGTGGGCCACCTTCCAGAAGGACAGCTGAGTGGCGCGGGGATTCAAGCGCAAGGGCGAGCTCTTCGTCGCCAAGCTCGACGCGGTGGAGCGGGGGCTCGTCGTCGGGCTCATGGAGCAGGTGCGCGAGCTGCTCGAGCCCGCCGAGCCCGCGGGCGATGCCGCGAGCCAGTCGTCGCACGACCAGGGTGGCGACACCTTCGACCAGATCGTGGCGGGCCTCGGCGGCTCGGGTTGGGGCGTCTCGGTGTCGCCGGAGGACCAGGTGCCGGGTGCGCCGTCGTCCCCCGGGGCCCTGCACGACCGTGACCCCGCCCTGGACCGCCTCCTCCCCGCGGCGCACCGTGAGGATGAGCAGATCGCCGCGGAGTTCCGGCGGTTCACCGAGCAGGGCCTGCGCGCCCGCAAGACCGCCAACCTGTCGACCGCGATCACAGCGCTGTCGGCGTTCGACGACCAGCCGGAGAACCAGCGCGTCGAGCTCGACGAGGCGCAGGCCGTCGCGCTGGTGGTCGCGCTCACCGACGTGCGCCTGGTGCTGGGCGAGCGGCTGGACCTGCGCACCGACGAGGACCTCGAGCTCCTCGAGGAGCGCGCCTCGTCGCTCGACGACGACGACCCGGCGGTCTACGCGCTGGCCGTCTACGACTTCCTGACCTGGCTGCAGGAGACGCTGGCGCACGCGCTGGCGCGCTGACCGGGTCAGTCCCAGCGGCGTTCCGACGGCGCCCCCTCTGCGCGGGGGTGACCAGCGCGGCATACCACCGGCGGGCGCGCCGCAGGGGGTTCGTGAACGCACTGTGACCGACGCGACGGGCTGTCGATGCGAGCGCTGACGGTGCTCCGGCCTACATTTGTCCGGTGGCAGATGCACCGATCGGGATCTTCGACTCCGGCTACGGCGGGTTGACCGTCGCCCGGTCGGTCCTCGACCAGCTGCCCCACGAGCCCGTGGTCTACCTCGCCGACACCGCCCGTCAGCCCTACGGCCCCAAGCCCATCGCGCAGACCCGCGAGTACGCCCTCGAGTGCCTCGACCGGCTCGTCGAGCGCGGTGTGAAGGCCCTCGTCATCGCCTGCAACACCGCGAGCGCGGCGGTCCTGCACGACGCCCGTGAGCGCTACGACGTGCCGGTGGTCGAGGTGATCCGTCCCGCGGTGCGACGTGCCGCGGCGGCCACCCGCAACCAGCGCGTGGGTGTCATCTCCACCCGGGGCACTCACCAGTCGGGGGCCTACATCGACGCCTTCGCCGCCGCCCCACACGTGCAGGTCGCCTCCCAGCCCTGCCCGCGGTTCGTCGAGTTCGTCGAGGCCGGCATCACGAGCGGGCCCGAGCTGCTCGGCGTGGCCCGCGAGTACCTCGCGCCGGTGCAGGCCCGCGACGTCGACACCCTCATCCTCGGCTGCACCCACTACCCGTTGCTCACGGGCGTCATCTCCTACGTCATGGGCGACGGGGTCACCCTGGTGTCCAGCGCCGAGGAGACGGCCAAGGACGTCTTCCGCGTCCTCGCCGACGCCGACGCGCTGCGCCCCGACCACCTGCCGCAGCCGCAGCACGAGTTCCTGACGACCGGTGACCCCGACGAGTTCGCTCGGTTCGCCCGACGCTTCCTCGGGCCGGAGGTCGTCGCGGCGCGACCCGAGTCGGTGGTGCCGGCATGAGGCTCACCATCGTGGGGTGCTCGGGCTCGTTCGCCGGGCCGAACTCGCCGGCGTCGAGCTACCTGCTGCGCGCCGAGCAGGACGGCCGCGACGTCAACCTCCTGCTCGACCTCGGCAGCGGCGCGCTCGGGGCCCTGCAGCGGCACATCGACCCGGCCGACCTCGACGCGGTCATGGTCAGCCACCTGCACCCCGACCACTGCGTCGACCTGCTCGGCCTCTACGTCACGCGCAAGTACCAGCCGTCGGGACCGCTGTCCGACCCGCTGCCGGTCTACGGCCCGAAGGACACCGCCGAGCGGATCGAGCTCGCCTACCACGGGCTCGACGACGGCGGCATGAACAACGAGTTCGTCTTCCACGGCCTCACCGACCAGGAGCCGGTCACGGTCGGGCCGTTCACCGTGACGCCCTTCCGGGTCAACCACCCCGTCGAGACCTACGGCTTCCGCGTGGAGGCGGGTGGCCGGGTCCTCGCCTACAGCGGTGACACCGACACCTGCGAGGCCCTCACGCCGCTGTTCACCGGCGCCGACCTGGTGCTGGCCGACGCGGCCTTCGTCGACGGGCGCGACGCCGCGCGCGACATCCACCTCTCCGGCAGCCGGGCGGCCCAGGCCGCCGTCGATGCCGGGGGAGTGTCGCGGCTGATGCTCACCCACCTGCCGTCGTGGAACGACCCCGCCGTATGCCGCGCGCAGGCCGCCGCGGTGTGGCCCGGCGAGGTGGAGCTCGCCCGGCCCGACGCGACCTACGCGATCTAGCCCCGAGGTGCGGCGCCGCCGCCCTACTGTGGCGGTGTGATCACGATCGACGAGGCGGCCGCCGAGCGGATGTGGGACGACTACAAGCGAGCCCACCCGGACCGGCACAGCGAGAACGAGTCGCCGCCCGCCGAGTACTTCGGGGACTCACCCGAGATGGCCGACGAGCTGCTCGAGGCCGTGGTCAACGGACCCAAGCGTGCCACCGCCGCGCTGGTGGCCGAGTTCGCCGACGGCGACGAGGCGCTCCCGCGCATCGGGTCGCACTGGATCGCCTGCGACGGACGCGGCCAGCCGCGTCTGGTGATGCGCTCCCTCGAGCTGCGCGTGGGGCCGGTCGCCAGCGTGGACGAGGCCTTCGCCTACGACGAGGGCGAAGGGGAGCGCACGCGTGAGTGGTGGCTGGACGCGCACCGCGGCTACTGGCAGCGTTCGTGTGCCCGGATGGGGCTGGACTACGACGACAGCCTGGAGTGCGTCTTCGAGCGCTTCACGGTGGTCTGGCCACCGGAGCTCGCGGACACCTGACCTCTGCTTGCCCGAGTCGGCTCGACCCCATCCGCGGGGTGGCTCACTCGACGACCCGCAGCGTGGCGGGGATGTCCATCCGGCGCAGGCGACGGGTGCTCAGCAACGGCGCCAGGCTGACCACGACGACGGTGAGGCCGAAGGTCGCCATCCAGGTGGCCGTCGACACCGTGGGTTCGATCTCCACCTCGGGCATCACGGTGTCGAACCCGGCGACGAGGTAGGTCAGCGCCAGGTAGCCGCCACCCAGCCCCACGACGGCCCCCAGGGCGCCGATGACCGCGTTCTCCGCCATCGCCATGCCCGAGACCATCCGTGGCGGCAGGCCGAACGCGAACATGGTCGCGTTGTCGCGGGCCCGCTCGTCGGCGCTGAGGCTGGCCGTGTTGAACGCGATGAGCAGGGCGAGGAGCAGGGTGGCCACCTCGACGACCCGAAGGATGCCCGTGAACTCGTCGAGTCGCCGGTCCACCATCTCCGCGAACCCGGCGGCCGGCTCGACGGCGCTCACGCCCCGCTGGCCGAACAGGCTGCGCACCAGGGACGACTGCGGGGTGCCCGGCGCGGGCACGACCGCGAGCGTGTTGACCGCTCCGGACAGGCCCATCGAGCCCGCCCAGCGCGTGTCGAGGTAGGCATAGGCGCGGAGCGGGTGTGGCTGCAACCCGCTGACCCGCAGCGGGGTGGTGGTGAGGGTCATCCCCGTCGGCGACAGCACCGGGTGGCGCACGCCCACGGTGTCGCCGACTACCACACCGAGGTCGCGAGCAGCCTTGCGCGACAGGATGATTCCGTCAGTCGCGGCGGCCTGACTGCCCTCGACGAGGCTGGGCGCCCACACGGGGTTGTCGAGGTCGAGCACCTCCACCACGACGTCGACGGTGTGGCCGCCGGCGGCTGACGGTGGCCGGCAGCCGCACCGACCCGGAGACGTCGCCGGCCCCCGTCGCCCCGGCGACGTCCCGGACCACCGGGGAGGAACTCGGGTAGAAGCGGTCGAGGGTGACGGTCAGCCGCTGCGGGGAGGCGCGCTCGACCTCGGCGCTGCTCTGGTCCTTCACGCCGGTGAAGGTGTCGAGCAGGCCGAGAACGGCGACGAGGCAGGTGACGGCGGCCGCGATGCCGAGGGCCGTGAGCAGCGTGCGGCGCGGTGCCCGCACCACGTTGCGCAGCGGCATCGACCACCAGCTGCGACCGGGCAGGTGCACCCGGCGGACCAGGCGGCTGGCGCGGCGCGAACCGGCTGACGCGTAGACGCTGGTGCGGATCGCCTCCACCGGCTGCAGCCGCAGGGCCCGCCGCAACGGCAGCACCGTGGCCACGACGGGGATGAGGAACCCGAGGGCCGCCGCCTGGAGGAACCGCCCCGTCTGGAACGGCGTGAGCCACACCGGCAGCGGCAGCAGGTTCTCGAACTCCCGGCGCATGGCCAGCCCCAGGAGCCAGCCGACGCCGATGCCCGCGACGACGCCGGCGACGGCGATCTGCACGCCGACCAGAAGGGGGCGCAGCGCCAGGGCCCGCGGCGTCACCCCGAGGGCCATCCCCACGCCGAGCTCCCGCCGCTGCGCCTCGATCATCCGGGTCACGAGGTTGAAGCAGGCGAGGGCGGCGCCGAGCAGGATCAGGAGCGCGAAGGTGTTCCACGTCGTCTGGTCGTTGCGGGCGTCGGCGTAGAGGCCCCGGTAGACGATGTCGTCGTCGCGGTTCGTGACCGTGCCGCCGACCGGTGCCATCACCGCCGCCAGCTCCCGCTGCACCCGGTCGCGGTCCGCGCCCGCGCGCAACCGCAGGACGAGGTCGTTGACCTGGCCCGGGTGGCCCGACATCTGTTGTGCGCTGCGCAGTGGAAGGTAGAGCACGGCGAACCCGGCGTCACCGAGGACCTGCCCGCTGTGCCCGGTGATGCGGAAGTACTCGGGCGAGTAGCCGGTGCCGACGTAGGCCAGCCGCTCGCCTCCGCTCAGGGTGAGCGTGCCTGACGCCGGCAGGTCGTAGACACCGGCGAACTTGGACTCCAGCACGGCAGTGGGCCGGCCGTCGTCGGTGGGTGCCAGGGCCCGCCCGCCGGCGACGAAGACGGTGTCGACCCGCGCGGTCGTCGACTGGCCCACGACCTCCCCGGGCACGAGGACGCTGGTGGGGCCGCGAGTGGCATCCACCTGGGTGGGTACGACGAGGCGCTCGTCGGCCGCCTCGACGTCAACCGGAGGACGGGAGGGAGCCGAGGGCCTTGAGCAGGGCGCCCTGGGGGACGAAGCCGCCCTCGGGCAGGCGCACCTTGAGGTCGTGCATCCCCAGCGACGCGTAGCTGGCGTCCTGGGACGCGATCCGCCAGGCGGTGGTGCCACCGAGCCCGGCGAAGGCGCCGGTGCCGAGGGCGATGACCAGCGCGAGAGCAGTGACGAGCACCCACCGGCGCCGCAGGTCGCGCCACGACCACCGCAGCCACAGACGCGCCCGTGCCGGGTTCATCGCGGCCTACCACCGCAGCTCGTCGGTGCGCCGCTTTCCCCCGACCGGCGGTCCGTCGCGGATGATGCGGCCGCTGGAGAGCTCGATGACCCGGTCGGCGATCCGCGAGATCTCGCGGTTGTGGCTGACCACCAGCACGGACTTGCCCGCCTCGGCCTGCGCCTGCAGCAGCTGGAGGATCTGCACGCCGGTGGTGAAGTCCAGCTCTCCCGTGGGTTCGTCGGCCAGCAGGATGGGGTTCTCCGTGGCCAGCGCCCGGGCGATGGCCACACGTTGCTGCTCGCCGCCGGAGAGCTGGTGGGGGAAGTGCTGGACGCGGTCGCCGAGCCCGACCCGCTCGAGCACCTCCCGCGCGACCTGCTCGGCGTCGGCCCGGCCGGCGACATCCGCCCCGAACTGGACGTTCTCCAGAGCCGTGAGGCCGGGGAAGAGGTTGAAGGTCTGGAAGATGAACGAGACGGTGCGTCGGCGAAAGGCGAACATCTCGCGGCGGGACGCCCCGCTCATGTCCTGGCCGTTGATGGCGACCCGGCCCTCGGTGGGGGTGTCCAGCACGCCGATGAGGTTGAGCAGGGTGGTCTTTCCGCACCCTGAGGGGCCGAGCACCACGACGAAGGCCATCTCGTCGACGTGCAGGCTGACGTCGTCGAGGGCGGTGACCGTGACGTCGCCGATGCGGTAGCGCTTGCACACGTTGTCGAGGTCGACGCGTGTGCCACGCGGCTGGGTCTGCACCGCGGCCTCCGAGGCGAGCGGGCTCCTGTCCTCCGTGTGCTCCAGCCTCTCCATGACCTCAGCGTCAGCCGGTTCCGGAACACCGCCCTAGAGCCGAAGGTCCCCGCACGGCGGCGTCCGGTGCAGTCGCTAGCCTTGCCGGCATGACCCGTCACGATGGCCGCGCCCCCGACCAGCTCCGCGAGGTGCGCATCACGCGCAACTGGCTCGACCACGCCGAGGGCAGTGTCCTCGTGGAGTTCGGCCGCACCCGCGTGCTCTGCGCGGCCTCGTTCACCGCCGGGGTGCCGCGCTGGCTGAAGGGCCAGGGCACCGGCTGGGTCACGGCGGAGTACGAGATGCTGCCGCGCTCGACCAACACGCGCAGTGACCGGGAGTCCCGCAAGGGCCGCGTCGGCGGGCGCACCCACGAGATCTCCCGCCTCATCGGGCGCAGCCTGCGCGCGATCATCGACACCAAGGCGCTGGGCGAGAACACGATCGTCCTCGACTGCGACGTGCTGCAGGCCGACGGCGGCACCCGCACCGCGGCCATCACCGGCGCCTACGTGGCACTGGTCGACGCGATCGAGGACGCCCGCGCGAAGGGGCTGCTGTCGGCGAGTGCCAAGCCGCTGACCGGGCTCGGTGGCGGCCGTCTCCGTCGGCATCATCGACGGCGAGCCGGTGCTCGACCTCGACTACCCGGAGGACGTGGGCGCGGGCACCGACATGAACGTCGTCATGACCGGCTCCGGGGAGTACGTCGAGGTGCAGGGCACGGCCGAGGGCAAGCCGTTCGACCGCGACCTGCTCAACTCGCTGCTCGACCTGGCCGCGAAGGGCTGCGCCGACCTGACGACCCTGCAGGAGGGCGCCCTCGCCGCGACCCCTCGGGAGCGCGTGCGATGACGAAGCTGGTGCTCGCCACCCGCAACCAGCACAAGGTCGTGGAGCTGCGGCACATCCTGGCCGACGTCTGCGAGGAGCTCGGCCTCGAGATCGTCGGGGCCTCCGACTTCCCGGACGCACCGGACGTCGTCGAGGACGGCGTGACGTTCGAGGAGAACGCCCGGCTCAAGGCCGTGGCGGTGGCCGAGGCCACCGGCCTGCCGGCGATCGCCGACGACTCGGGCCTGGCCGTCGACGTGCTCGGCGGGGCGCCCGGCATCTTCAGCGCCCGCTGGGCCGGCAGCCACGGCAACGACCGCGCCAACCTCGAGCTGCTGCTCGACCAGCTCTCGGACGTCAAGGACGAGCACCGCGGCGCAGCCTTCGTGTGCGCGGCCGTGCTGGCACTGCCGGACGGCACCACGCGCTCCGCCGAGGGCCGTATGCCGGGCACCCTGGCCCGGGAGGCCAAGGGCACCAACGGTTTTGGTTACGACCCCATCCTTGTCGTGGAGGGTGACGGGCGGCACTGCGCCGAGCTGTCCAAGGAGGAGAAGAACGCGATCTCCCACCGCGGCAAGGCGTTCCGCGCGATGGTGCCGCACCTGCGCGAGCTGCTGGGCCGCTAGCCAGGAGCCCTCGTCGGCGCCGGACTAGGTCAGGTGCTGGCGCAGCCAGTCGAGGTCGGCTGACTGTCCCTCGAGCCCGCCGGGCGTCTCCACGATGACGGGGGCCCGGGCGGCGCGCACGACGGCGGCCACCAGATCAGGGTCGATGAGGCCTGAGCCGAGGTTGGTGTGGCGGTCGGCGCCGGAGCCGAACTCGTCGCGGCTGTCGTTGCAGTGCACGAGGTCGATGCGGCCGGTGATGGCGCGGACGTCGTCGACGACGGTCGACAGGTCGTTGCCGCCCGCGTGGGCGTGGCAGGTGTCCAGACAGAACCCGACGTCCTCGGAGCCCTCGGCCCCAGAGATCGCCTCCCAGAGCCGGCCGATCCGGTCGAGGTGACGCGCCATGGCGTTGTCGCCGCCGGCGGTGTTCTCGATGAGCAGCGGGATCTTGATGTCGGTGGCCTCGACGGCCTTGCGCCAGTTGTCGAAGCCCTTCTCGGGGTCGTCGGCCTTGTTGACGTGCCCACCGTGGACGATCAGGCCCTTGGCGCCGATCGAGGCCGCGGCGTCCATGTGCTGCTGCAGCAGCTTGCGGCTCGGGATGCGGATCCGGTTGTTCGTCGTGGCCACGTTGATGAGGTAGGGCGCGTGGACGTACAGCTCGATGCCAGCCGCCTCGGCGTCGGCCCGCAGCGCCTCCGGACCACCGGCGTACTCCCACTCCGGGCCCTTGTAGCCCTGCGGGTCGCCCAGGAAGAACTGGGCGATGGTGGCGCCGCGCTCCTTGGCTGCGGTGATGGGGTCGGCCTGGTCGACGTGCGCGCCGAGAGCTGGTGATGCCATGGGTCGAGCCTAGGGCGTTCCACGGACAGGGGTTTCCCGGCCAGTACAGTGGGCGCCGCGCGCAAGTGGTGGAATGGCAGACACGCGGCACTTAGGATGCCGTGCCCTCGGGCGTGCGGGTTCAAGTCCCGCCTTGCGCACTCGAAGGGCTCACGCACCGGAAGCCGACATGGCTCATCCCGGTGTCCACCACCTGCGGACGTCTCGCCGCGGGTCGGTAGCGCCGGCAGTAGCTGTCGGCGCAGAGGAAGGATCCGCCCTTGACGACCTTGCGCGGGACGCGGAACTGCGGCTGCGCCGGGTCGTAGCTGTCCTCCTGCGAGCCTCCCCGGGGGTCCCGCGGGACGCAGCAGGCGGACACGTCATCCCAGCGTCGTTCGGTCCACCAGTCCTGGGTCCACTCCCACACGTTGCCCGCCATGTCGAAGAGCCCGTAGCCGTTGGCGGGGAAGGACCCCACGGGTGAGGTCCGGCCGTATCCGGGAGCGGCGCGCCAGGGGAAGTCACCGTGCCAGAAGTTCGCGAGCCGATCCCCGGGCCGCTCCGGTTCGTCACCCCACGTGTAGGCGGCACCGTCGAGTCCTCCGCGGGCAGCGTGTTCCCACTGCGCCTCGGTCGGCAGCGCCAGGCCGGCCCACGCGGCATACGCCTCTGCGTCCTCGAAGGCGACGTGCACCACGGGGTGGTCGGCACGTCCGTCGAGCCCGCTGCGGGGCCCCTCGGGGTGCCGCCAGGAAGCCCCCGGCGTCCAGGCCCACCACTGGCTCAGGTGCCGCAGGTCGACCGGGCCCGGAGTGCCGACGAAGACCATCGAGCCGGGGACCAGGTTCTCCGGCGGCGCCCCCGGGAAGTCAGCCGGGTCCAGCGGGCGCTCAGCGACCGTGGTGTAGCCCGTGGCGGTGACGAAGGCTGCGTAGGCGGCATTGGTCACCGTCGTCCGGCAGACCTGGAGGCCCTCGACGGCGACGTCCCGGGCCGGGCCCTCCTCGGGGTAGTGGTCGTCGGAGCCCATCCGGAAGGTGCCGCCCGGCACCCACACCAGGTCGTCGACCCGTGGGGCACCGGCAGGCACGGTGGTCGTCGGGTCGCTCATGAGCTGGGGATGCCGGCCTGCAGCTTCTCCAGCACCTGGTCCAGGCTGAAGCTCGCAGGCTTCTGCCGTGGCGGGAACTCCGCGAAGGTCTGGAGCATCTCGGCGACGTACGCCTGCATGGGCACGCAGATCCAGGCGTGGTCGAGCACAAAGTCGTAGTAGGTGTTGGACGTGACGTCTGCGCGCTCGTAGGGGTCGGTGCGCAGGTTGAACATCTTCGGGACCCGCAGGGGCGTGAACGGCTCGGCCCACACCCGGAGGGTGCCGGGCGCGCGCTGCTCGAGGAACACGAGCTTCCAGTTGTCGAAGCGCACGGCCGTGAGGTCACCGTCGTCCGAGACGTAGAAGAAGTGCCGCCGGGGGCTCTCGTCGACCTCGCCAGTGAGGTACGGCAGCTGGTTGTGGCCGTCGAGGTGCACCTTGTACGGGGCCGCGCCGCCCAGGTCTGCCCCCGACCTCAGCTGGTCGGCGATGTCGGGCACTCCTGCCGCGGCCAGCAGGGTCGGGAACCAGTCGTTGTGGCTGACCATGCCGTTGAACACGGTGCCGGGAGCGATCCGGCCGGGCCACCGGACCACCGCGGGCACGCGGTAGGCGCCCTCCCAGTTCGAGTTCTTCTCGCCACGGAACGGCGTCATGCCCGCGTCCGGCCACGAGTTCATGTGGGGGCCGTTGTCCGTGGAGTAGATGACGATCGTGTCGTCGGTGATGCCCAGCTCGTCGACGAGCGACAGCAGCGCTCCGACCGACTTGTCGTGGTCGATCATCGCGTCGTGGTACTCGGACTGCCACCGCCCGGACTGCCCCCTGCTCTCCGGCTTCACGTGCGTGCGGAAGTGCATGTGCGTGGTGTTGAACCACACGAAGAAGGGCCGCTCGCCGGCGGCCTTGTCGCGGATGAACCCTGAGGCCGCGTCGAGGAACTCGTCGTCCACGGTCTCCATGCGCTTCCTGGTCAGCGGGCCGGTGTCCTCGATCCGCTGGGTGCCGTCGTCGTTGGCCCACGAGTGGATGACGCCACGGGGCCCGAAGCGCTCGCGGAAGTGCGGGAAGTCCTGCTCCGTCGGGTAGTCGGGCTGCTCCGGCTCCTCCTCTGCGTTGAGGTGGTAGAGGTTGCCGAAGAACTCGTCGAAACCGTGTGCGGTCGGCAGGTGCTCGTCGCGGTCGCCGAGGTGGTTCTTGCCGAACTGCCCCGTGGCGTAGCCGTGAGCCTTCAGGGCAGTCGCAATGGTCGGGTCCTCTTCCCGGATGCCGACGTCGGCCCCCGGCATGCCCACCTTCGTCAGGCCGGTGCGGATGGGGTTCTGCCCGCAGATGAAGGCGGCGCGCCCGGCCGTGCAGCTCTGCTCGCCGTAGTAGTCGGTGAACCGTGCCCCCTCGTCCGCGATCCGGTCGATGTTCGGCGTCCGGTAGCCCATCAGGCCATCGCTGTAGCAGCTGAGGTTGGAGATGCCGATGTCGTCGCCCCAGATGACGAGGATGTTGGGCCGGTCGCTGCTCGGTGACATGAGCCAACGGAACAGGCGCTGCGACCGCCGCGTCATCATCCGCGGCGGGGGAGTCGCGGCGACCGGAGCGGGTGTTTGCCCTGCTTCACCCGACCGATGCCCGGGGCGCTCTAGCCTGCAGGCGTGAACCATCTGCTGCGAGAGGTCCTCCCGGCGCTCGGGCTCGACGAGGCCTTCGCGGCCGACCGACTCGCGCTCGCCGGCGGCAACGGGATGCCGTCGGCCCTCCCGGTCAACACCCTCGCGTGCGGCGCCGTCGCCGCCGCCGGGCTGGCGGGCGTGGCGATGCGCAGGGGGGAGCGGGTGCTGGTCGACCCGCTGCAGGTCTCGGTGGCCTTTCGCAACGACCAGCTCCAGACCATCGACGGGCAGACGCCTGCCTCCTTCGCCCCGCTGTCCGGCTTCTTCCGCACGGCCGACGGGTGGGTCCGCACGCACGCCAACTACCCGCACCACAGGCAGCGCTTGCTGCGAGCCCTCGACCTGCCCGACGACGCCGAGCGAGCCCACGCTGAGGCGACGCTCGCGGGGATGTCCGCTCGGCAGGTCGAGGAGGCCGTCACCGCAGAGGAAGGCATCGCCGTGGCCGTCCGTGACCACCGGACGTGGTTCGCGGGCGAGCCGGCCACTGCCGTGGACGAGCACCCCGTGCTGGAGGTCGAGCAGCACGCCACGGCCGGCGTCCCCGCCGTCCCGCTCCCGCGCCGGCCGCGCGTCCTCGACCTCACCAGGGTGCTCGCGGGACCGGTCGCCTCGCGGACCCTGGCGCTGCTGGGGTGCGACGTCCTGCGCGTGGACCCGCCACAGATGCCGGAGATCGAGGTGCAGCACGTCGACACGGGCGCGGGCAAGCGTTCGACCCTGCTCGACCTGCGCGCGAAGGACGACTGCGCGACGTTCGCGCGTCTGCTGGAGACGGCGGACGTGCTCCTCACCGGCTACCGCCCCGGCGCGCTCGAGGCGTTGGGCCTGGGCGACGAGGAGCTGGCGGCCACGCACCCGGGTCTGGTGCACGCCTCGCTCAGCGCGTGGGGCGACCACCGGGCCGTGGGGTGGCCGTCGCGGGTTCGACAGCATCGTGCAGGCCGCCACCGGCATCAGCCTGATCGAGTCGCCCGACGGTGAGCGTCCGGGCGCCCTCCCGGCGCAGGCGCTCGACCACGCCACCGGCTACCTGCTCGCGGCGGGGGTCATGGCCGCGCTGCGCCAGCGCGCGGAGGTGGGTGGCACGTGGCGGGTGCGGACACACCTCGCGCGCACCGCCCACTGGCTCCTGCGCACCGACGCCCTCGACGCCCCCGGCCACCCGGTCGAGGACCCGGCGCCGTGGCAGGTCCCGGCCGACACGGCATACGGGCAGGTGGTGCAGTCGCGGCCGGCGTTCCGCATCGACGGCGGCCCGGCCGAGTTCGCGTGGCCGGCCCGCAGGTGGGGCGCCGACGCGCCTGAGTGGAGCGCCACCTAGCCCCGCTGCCGCACGAGGCGGCGCGCGGTTCAGGGGGCCGGGATCGTCCTCGGGTCGAAGCCGAACGGCAGCTCGAGGCGGTGGGCGGCCATGAGCGCGTCGTCGGTCAGCACCTCACGGGTGGACCCGTCGGCCACGACCAACCCGTCGGAGAGCACCACCGACCGGGGGCAGAGCTCGTAGGCGTAGGGCAGGTCGTGGGTCACCATGAGCACGGTCACGTCGAGCGACCTCAGGATGTCGGCGAGCTCGCGCCGCGACGCCGGGTCGAGGTTGCTCGAGGGCTCGTCGAGCACGAGCACCTCCGGCTCCATGGCCAGCACGGTGGCCACCGCCACCCGGCGCCGCTGCCCGAACGACAGGTGGTGCGGCGGGCGGTCGATGAAGTCGACCATGCCGACCCGGTCGAGGGCGTCGACGACCCGCTTCTCGAGGGCCGCGCCGCGCAGCCCCAGGTTGGCCGGGCCGAACGCGACGTCGTCGCGCACCGACGGCATGAACAGCTGGTCGTCGGGGTCCTGGAACACCACCCCCACCCGGCGGCGCACCTCGAGCAGGTGCTCCTTCGTCACCGGCAGGCCGGAGACCGCCACGGAACCCGCACCGGCGGTGAGGATTCCGTTGAGGTGCAGCACGAGCGTCGTCTTGCCCGCGCCGTTCGGCCCGAGCAGCGCGACACGTTCGCCCCGGTGGACGTGCAGGTTGACGCCGTAGAGCGCCTGGTGGCCGTCGGGGTAGGCATAGGCGAGCCCACGGACGTCGAGGACCGGTGTGCTCACAGCGCCACCGCCGCTGCCGCGGTGACCAGGGTCAGGGCGGGCAGTATGCCGGCCTGTGCCCACTGCGCCGGCGTCGCCGTCGCGTCGTGGGTCATCGGGAGACGACCGTCGTAGCCCCGGGAGAGCATCGCGAGGTGGATGCGCTCGCCCCTCTCGTAGGAACGGATGAACAGCGCGCCTGCGGTCGAGGCGAGGGCGGGCCAGGCGCGCACGGAGGTGGCCGTGAAGCCGCGCGACTCGCGCGCGATGCGCATCCGCTTCAGCTCTCCGGTGACCACTTCGAGGTAGCGCATCATGAAGCCCATGATCTGCACCAGCTGGTGAGGGAGCCGGAGCCGTTCGAGCCCGAGCAACAGGTCACGGGGCTCGGTGGTCGCGCCGAGGGTGAGCGAGGCCATCACGCCGAGGGTGCCCTTGGCGAGCAGTCCCCACGCGGCGAGCAGCCCTGCCTCCGAGAGCCGGAACGGCCCGACGGCGATGCGTGGACCTGTCGCCACGAACGGCATCAGCGCGGCGAAGACGAGGAACGGCACCTCGACGACCATTCGCCGCGCGAGGTAGCCGAAGGGCACTCCCGAGACGGCGACGACCCCGGCCAGGAGCGCGGCGTAGACGCCGAAGGCCCAGTACTGCTCGCGCGGCGTGGCTACCACGAGGACGACGAAGGAGATCAGCGAGACCAGCTTGAGGTGGGCGGGCATCCGGTGGACGGGGGAGTGGCCGTGGAAGTGCAGGTGGTGTCCGTGTCCGGCTCCCACGCCTACTCGCCCCTCCTGCGACGGAGCGCCCACGTGAGGCCGCCGAAGAGCACCCCGACCACGACCACGCCGGCCACCCCTGCCAAGCCCCCGGAGAGCCGCTGGTCCGAGACACCCTGGGTCGCGTAGTCGGCGAAGGGGGAGTCCGCGCTCGCGTGGTCCTTGGCCGTGCTGCTGAACCCCGTCTTCTCGGCGACGTACTCGAGGCCGTCGGGGTGGCTGGAGGCGTAGAACGAGGCGACGCCCGCCAGGAAGAGCGTGACGAGCAGGCCGGTCACCACCAGGCCTCGGGTGCTGACGCGCCTCATGCCGCCACCTGGTCCTGCTCGGGCTGCACCACCACGAGGCGCCGCGCCGCCAGCACGCGCCGGGCGCCGTGCACGAGGTCCGGGCGGACGGCCACGACGGCCGAGACGGCCAGTCCGGTGATCGCCGCCTCGCCGAGTCCGATCAGCGTGTGCCAACCCAGCATCGTCGCGGCGAGCGAGCCGAGAGGGATGGGTGCCTGGCCGCCCACGGCATACAGGCCCGTGAAGGCCAGCGCGGCCACTGGGACGGACACGAGCGCGGCGGCCGCCGCCGCGGGCACCACCATCGAGACCCGCTTGGGCAGGACCGTCTGGACGCCACGGAAGACCAGCCAGCCCGTCCAGACGCCGACGAGCCCCATCAGGGTGATGTTGGTGCCGAGCGCCGTGAGGCCCCCGTCGGCGAAGAGCAGGCCCTGCACGAGGAGCACGACGGCGAGGCTCAAGGTGGCGGTCCACGGCCCGACCAGCACGGCCGCGAGGGCGCCCCCGAGCAGGTGGCCCGACGTGCCGGCACCGACGGGGAAGTTCAGCATCTGCGCCGCGAAGACGAACGCCGCGACCAGCCCGGCCAGGGGGGCGGTGCGGTCGTCGAGCTCGCGCCGCGCGCCGCGGAGCGCGACGCCCACGCCGGCCGCTGCCACGACAGCCGTGGCGAGGGAGGTGGGGGCGTCGAGGAATCCGTCTGGCACGTGCACGAGCGACTCCTGAGGTGCATCTGTGGCGGCTGGGATACGTTGGTGGCCAACTGGAACCGAGTCTATTGCAAATCAGTTGCAATAACGAACCTCGCGCGAGGAGCTGCACGTGACCGACCGCCTGACCCCCGGGGACACCGCCCCCGACTTCACGCTGGCCGACGACCGCGGTGGCAAGGTGACCCTGTCGAGCCTGCGCGGGCGCAAGGTGATCGTCTACTTCTACCCGGCGGCGATGACCCCCGGGTGCACCAAGCAGGCGTGCGACTTCTCCGACAGCCTCGAGTCCCTCCGCCAGGACGGCTACGAGGTGGTCGGCATCTCGCCGGACAAGCCGGAGAAGCTGGCGAAGTTCCGCGAGCGCGACGCCCTGACGCTCACCCTGCTCTCGGACCCCGACAAGGACGTCCTGCGGGCCTGGGGTGCCTACGGCGAGAAGAAGCTGTACGGCAAGACCGTCGAGGGCGTCATCCGCAGCACGGTGGTCCTCGACGAGGACGGGACCGTCTCGCACGCCTGGTACAACGTGAAGGCCACGGGCCACGTCGCCAAGCTGCGCCGTGACCTCGGGCTCGACTGAAGGAGTCAGCGATGAGTGAGAGCACCCAGAGCAAGTCCGTCGACCAGATCGAGGCCGAGATCGCCGCGGCGCGCACGCGGCTCGCCAGCACCGTGGACGAGCTGCACGACCGCACGGCCCCCAAGGAGATCGTCCGCCGCCAGGTCGAGGGGCTGAAGACGAAGCTCATGGACGCGACCCACACCCCGGACGGCCAGCTGCGTCCCGAGCGGGTGGCCGCGCTGGCCGCTGTGGGGGCTGCGCTGATCGGCCTCGGCGTCTGGCGTCGCCAGCACAGCTGACCTGCCGGCGCCCGCGCACCCCCGAAGGCCGAACCCCGAAACGTCTGTGGCTGAAGAGAATGGCTGACAAGAAGGACCCCGTCGAGCGCCTCCCCATCCGGATGCTGCACGACCGCGTGCTCGTGTCCATGGAGACCGAGGGCGAGCGCCGCTCCGGCGGCGGAATCGTCATCCCCGCGACGGCCAGCGTGGGCAGGCGACTGGCCTGGGCCAGGGTCGTCGCAGTGGGGGCGAGCGTGCGGCAGGTGAAGGTCGACGACCGGGTGCTCTTCGACCCCGAGGACCGGGCGGAGGTCGAGCTGCAGTCGCGCGACTACGTGCTGCTGCGCGAACGCGACATCCACGCGGTGGCGGCGCAGCGCGTGCAGGACGGCCAGACCGGCCTGTATTTGTAGCCGCTCAGCGGTTTGTGGCCGCTCAGCGCCGGGTGCGCTCCTGGACCTGCTCGAGGTACGGGCTCGTGCGGGGGATCACCACCGGCGCCCTGCGCTCGGTCCACTTCTGGCCGTCCCAGTACCGACGCTGCCGCTCAACCTGGGGATCTGGATACCACCCAGCGGATGTGGGCATGACTGCACTCCCTGCTCGTGCTCTGCAACCGGCGCCTTTGCCGCCTGCCGGCGCCGGACGAAGTCCGGCACCTGAGACGAAAGTGTGACCGAGGGCACGCGCAGCTCGCGGCAGGCGCGCCAGAATGCCATCCGTTCTCCCGATGGGGCGTAGAACCTCTGGCGGACCCGGTTGACCCCCCACCATGGACCACCACTCGGTTGACCCCCATCGGTGGACCGCCATCTCTGGGAACGCGCGAGGACCGGACCCCCCACATGCGCGAGGACCGGACCGCTTTCGCGGCCCGGTCCTCGTCGGTGGTGCGCCATCAGGGACTCGAACCCCGAACCCGCTGATTAAGAGTCAGCTGCTCTGCCAATTGAGCTAATGGCGCAACGGGAAGGAACGTTAGCACCACTGGCGCCGCAGGACGAAATCGGCGGCCCCAGCACGTCATTCGCCGCTCTGGCGTCGCTTCTGCCAGGCGACTGCACCCGCCGCAGCGGCTGCCAGGGCGGCGGCGGCGATGCCCAGGGCGAGGGCGGTGGGAGTGCCCGAGTCGCCGTTCTGGGCAGGGAGTGAGGCGGCGCTCGAGGTGGAGGTGGGAGCGGCGGACGAGGGGGTCGTCGAGGCTGGCGCGGTGGGCGCGGTGGTGGGCGGTGCCGAGGCTGTTGCCACGGCGAGCTTCACGGTGAACGTGGCCTTCTGCGACACCGGGTGCCCGTCCTCGCTGACGACCCGGAAGGTGACGGTGTAGCGACCGGAGCCCACCTGCGCCAGCTTCTGCGTCACGGTCTCGCCCGAGACCACCGGACGCCCGGACACGACGGAGCCGCCCTTCCCGTCGGTCACCGTCACGGTGGCGAAGCTGGTGCTGATCGGCTCGTTGAAGGTCAGCACGACCTGCTTCGGCGCGGTCGTCACCGTCGAGCCGGCGGCGGGGATCATCGAGCGCAGGGCGGCGTGGGCGGAGGCCTCGAGCGCTGTGGCCAGCGACGCGACCACGGCGAGCAGCAGTGACAGCACCGCCACCCACACCGAGACCCGGATCAGCCGCTTCTTGCCCTCAGACTCCATGAACACGCCACCCATCCTCGCCCACCGGGGTGCGGGCTACAGCACCCGCCCCACGGGGGTGCGGGTGACGAGGAGGTGCGCGAGCCCGAACGACGCGGCCACCGCGAGGGCGGCCAGCAGGGGGGCCTTGGCCTCGGCAGGGGCCGGCACGAACCGCAGTGCCATGGCGAGGGCGACCAGCACCGGTGCCTGCAGCACATAGGCGCCGTATGCCGCCCGCGCGCCGGCGCGCGCCAGTGGCCCGGGCGGGTGGTCGTGCGCGGCGCTGAGCCCGACGAGCCACAGCGACGCGCCGACCGTGACGAGCCCCTCGGCGACCGCCATCGCCACCGCGGCGCCGTGCAGTCCCCCGGTCGCCTGCGTCTCGGAGTAGCCCAGCGGCCCGCTGAGCAGGACCACCAGACCCACGAGGGTGATGCCGGCGAGGGCCGACCACCCAGCGGCCCGGCGCAGGCCGGGGGACACCCCGGTGGTCCAGGCGCCGGGCGCGGACGCGCCGAGGCAGAACAGGCCCAGGCAGGAGGCCCACTGCCACAGGTGGAGGCCGAGCCACTGCTGGCTGTCGATGGGGAACAGCAGCCGCAGCCCGAAGGTGCCGACCGCGACCGCCGCGGCATACCTCGCCACGGTGGCCGGTGCGGGTTCGGCGGAGGGGCGCCGGGCCGGCCACGGCCAGAACGCCAGCCCGACCGAGAAGAACAGCAGCACCAGGACGAACCACAGCGGTCCGGGGTCGAGGAAGGGGTCGCCCTCGCGGAAGGTCTGCCAGAAGCCGGCCCGGGAGCCGCCCACCCGGTCCACCCAGTAGAAGCAGACGGGCCAGAGCACGAGCGCGAAGACGGCGACCGGTGCACCGAAGCGCCACAGCCGGTCGACCACGAACCGGCGACGGCCCTTGCGCGCCAGGGATCCCGGGGCCAGCGTGCCGCCGATGAAGAAGAAGAGTGGCATGAGGAACAGGGCCGGCGGGGCGAAGAGCGCAGCGACCACCGCCTCGGCAGCGGGGGAGAGGACGACCTCCCGGACCTCCTCGTAGGGCCAGGAGCCGAACTGGGCGTAGCCCATCACCGCGTGCCCGCTGATCACCGCGACGACGGCGAGGGTCTTGAGGCGGTCGAGGAAGGCGAGGCGAGGGGCGTCGGACATGGTGGTCTCCGCCCCCAGTGAAGGCCGCGTCTGGGCAGACCGCACAGGGGCCTTCGGCACGGCCGGGCCACCGGGCCGGACGTGGTGCCACCGAGGCGCAGTGCCCGAGAACGACAGCGGCCCGCCTCCGCGGTGCGGAGACGGGCCGAGGTCTGTGGGGTGAGTGACGGGACTTGAACCCGCGACATCTGCGACCACAACGCAGCGCTCTACCAGCTGAGCTACACCCACCAAGCCACACGACCGGAGTTTCCGCCGGTCGTGGTGTCAGCGGCGACTATGTTACCTGCTCCGAAGGGGTGCTCGTGACCACCCCTGCCGCACGGCATTCCGAAGCGCTCGGCCGGCACGCGTCAGTGCTCGATGACGTGGCGCGCGGCGAGCTCCTTGGCGGTGTCGCTGTCGGGGCCCGGCTGCGGCACGAAGACCGCCTCGCGGTAGTAGCGCAGCTCGGCGATGGACTCGCGGATGTCGGCCAGCGCCCGGTGGCCGCCGGACTTGGCCGGCGCGTTGAAGTAGGCGCGCGGGTACCAGCGCCGGGCCAGCTCCTTGATGGAGGAGACGTCGATGATCCGGTAGTGCAGGTGGCTCTCGAGGTCGGGCATGTCGCGGGCGAGGAAGTTGCGGTCGGTGCCGACGGTGTTGCCACCGAGCGGGGCCTTGCGCGGCTCGGGGACCCACTCGCGCACGTAGGCCAGCACCTGGGCCTCCGCGTCCTCGAGGGTGACGCCCTTCTCGAGGTCCTCGAGCAGGCCGGAGGTGGTGTGCATGCCGCGGACGAAGTCGTCCATCTGCTCCAGCGCCTCCGCCGGCGGCGTGATCACGAGGTCGACCCCGTCGCCGAGCTGGTTGAGCTCGAAGTCGGTGACCAGCGCGGCCACCTCGATGAGCGCGTCGCGCTCGAGGGAGAGGCCGGTCATCTCGCAGTCGATCCAGACGATCCGGTCGTTGACGGAGCGCTCGGTTGGGTTCTGTGCCACCCGCACACCCTATGGCCACCGCCGGACACCGGCCGCGTGCAGCAGGCTGCACTAGCCTTCCCGCATGACGTGGGGACCGACGCAGGGACAGCAGGGGTATGCCGGGTGGCCGCCTCGCGCGGCCGGCCACCAGCCCGCGCCGGTGCCCGGGAACCCGACGCCCCGCCCGATGCTGCGCGGCTGGGTCATCACGGGCGTGGCCCTCGTCGGGTTCGGCCTGGCGGGACTGGCGCTCGCGGCCTACTACGGCATGACCCTGGGCGTGCTGACGACCGTCCTGGCCCTCCTGCTGGCCGCCATCCCGCTGGCCATCGTGATCCCGACGTTCGTGTGGCTCGACCGGTTCGAGGCCGAGCCGACCAAGTACCTCGTGGCCGCGTTCCTGTGGGGCGCGCTCATCGCGGCCCTGCTGGCCGGGTTGATCAACACCAGCGCGCACGTCGTGTTCTCGGCAGCCACCGACCCGGAGCAGGCCAGGCTCACCACGGCGGTGTTCGTGGCGCCCGTCGTCGAGGAGGCGGCCAAGGGGCTGTTCGTCCTGCTGGTCTGGCGGCTGCGGCGGCGCGAGTTCGACGGCATCACCGACGGCATGGTCTACGCCGGCATCGCCGCGGCGGGGTTCGCGTTCACCGAGAACATCCAGTACCTCGGCCTGGCCTACACCGAGGGCGGCGAGCAGGTGCTGACCGGTGTCTTCATCGCCCGGTGCCTCGTCACGCCCTTCGCCCACCCGATCTTCACGGTGATGTTCGGCATCGGCGTCGGAGTGGCGGCGACCAGCCGCAGCACCGGTGTGCGGCTGGGTGCCCCGGCGCTCGGCTTCGCGATCGCCGTTCTGCTGCACGGCATCTGGAACGTCGCGGCCATCAGCGGCGGGCAGGGGCTGGTGGTCGTCTTCCTCCTGGTGGAGATCCCGGTCTTCCTGGCGTTCCTCGGCCTCGTGGTCTGGGCGCGGGCCCGGGAGGGGCGCCTCATCGGCCGGTTCCTCATGCCCTACGCCGACACCGGCTGGCTGAGCCCGGCGGAGGTGCACATGCTCTCGCGCATGTCGCTGCGGCGCGGCGCGCGGATGTGGGCCCGGCAGACCGGCGGACGTCCGGCGCTGCGGTCGATGCAGTCGTTCCAGGACGCCGCGAGCGAGCTGGCCCTCCTGCGGCAGCGGATGTACCACAGCGCCGCCGACGCCAGGGCCCTGGAGACGGAGCGGCGTCTGCTCGACACGATCGTCACCCGGCGCCGCGAGCTCACCGGGGCGCCGTACTAGCGTTGCGCGGGTGCGCACCCTCCACCTCGCCCACTCCCTCGCCGACGAGGTCGTCGCCCTGCGGCGGCGGCTCCACCGGGTCCCCGAGCTGGGCAACGAGCTGCCCATCACGCAGAGCCTGGTGCTCGAGGCGCTCGACGGGCTGGACCTCGAGGTGTCGGTGGGCAAGGAGGTCTCGTCGGTGGTGGCGGTGCTGCGCGGCCGGGCCGAGCCGGCCGACGGGCGCGAGCGGCAGGTGGTGCTCCTGCGCGGTGACATGGACGGCCTGCCGGTCACCGAGGACCTCGACCTCGACTACCGGTCGACCCACGAGGGGCTGATGCACGCCTGCGGCCACGACCTGCACGTGGCCGGGCTCGTCGGCGCGGCCAGGATCCTGCACGCGCTGCGCGACGACCTCGCCGGTGACGTGGTCCTCATGTTCCAGCCGGGGGAGGAGGGCCCCGGCGGCGCCGAGCCCATGATCCGGGAGGGCCTGCTGGGGGTGGCCGGCCGCCGCGTCGACGCCGCCTACGCCCTGCACGTCTACTCCGCCGAGTTCCCGCGCGGCGTCTGGTTCGGACGCCCGGGACCACTGATGGCGGCCGTCGACGAGGTGCGGGTCCGCGTCGTCGGGCGAGGAGGCCACGGGTCGGCGCCGTTCCGCACCAAGGACCCGATCCCGGTGGCGTGCGAGATGGTGCTGGCGCTGCAGTCGATGGTCACCCGCACCTTCGACGTGTTCGACCCGGTGGTGGTCACGGTGGGCCGTATCGCCGGGGGCACGAAGGAGAACATCATCCCCGACGACGCGGTGTTCGAGGCCACGCTGCGCACCCTGTCGGAGGACAACCGGGCCGCCGTCCGCGAGCGCCTCGAGCGGCTCGTCCGCGGCATCGCCTCCGCGCACGGCCTCGAGGTGGAGGTCGACTTCACGATCGGCTACCCGGTGACGGTCAACGACCCGGACGAGTACGAGTTCGCCCGCGAGACGATCGTCGACCTGTTCGGGCCGGAGCGGTACGCGACGATGCTCGAGCCGGAGATGGGCTCGGAGGACTTCTCCTTTGTGGCGCAAGAGGTTCCGAGCGCCTACGTCAACCTCAGCGTGTGCCCGTCGGACGACTGGGAGGAGGCTCCGGACAACCACTCGCCCCGGGCCGCCTTCGACGACGCGCTGCTGCCCGACGCTGCTGCTCTGCTGGCGGAGCTGGCCCTGCGCCGGCTCAGGCGCTGACGACCCGGACCCGCGCCGGCTCCGCGGCCAGCAGGGCGACGGCAGCCACGTGGTCGGCCTCGCCGAGCTCGACGTCGGCGAGCTGCACCGGGCTGCCGAGCGGGTGCTCGCCCTTCCAGGCCACCAGGGCGGCGGGCTCCTCCGGCCCGGAGACCACGACCTGGCGGGGGTCGACGGCGAGCCCGTGGCCCGACGCCTTGAGCACGGCCTCCTTGCGCGCCCACACCTGGGCCCGGGCCCGGCCGAGGTGGTCGGCGCCCAGGCGGTCGAGCGCAGGCGCCTCCGACGGGTCGAGGGTGACCGTGTTGAAGCCCTCGAAGTCGCTGTCGTCGACGACCTCGACGTCGACGCCCACCTCGCCGGCACGGGAGAGGGCCACGACGGCCAGCCCACCGG
Source organism: uncultured Actinomycetota bacterium (assembly GCA_963730585.1). Lineage (GTDB taxonomy): Bacteria > Actinomycetota > Actinomycetes > Actinomycetales > Dermatophilaceae > Pedococcus_A. Next base: position 183,108 of record CAVSSL010000003.1, read on the forward strand.
CATACGACAGGCTCACCGACAGGTCGGGGTGGCCGGCGACGGTGGGCTTGCCGTGGCGGTGGCTGCCGCAGGTGGCGCAGGTGCGGTCGAAGACCAGCTCCTGGGCTGTGCCACCGACGCGCTCGGCCACGGCCGTGCGCAGCAGGGCGTGGGCCGTGGTGTAGCGGGCGGGGTTGCCGCGGCGGGCGGCGCGCTCGCGCTCGCGCTCGTCGAGCAGGTCCGACAGGGCCGGGTCGGTGCTGACCCGGCGCCACACGACCTCGATGTCCACCGCCACGGAGGTGATCATTGCAGGCTCGGCCACGGGGGGGCTCCCGGGACGGCGGTCAGGCTCGTGCCCACGCTGCGGGGCGCGGCGGTCGGCAGCCCCTACACTGGGCGCGCCGGCGGGGACGTCCCGCCATGCCCCCGTAGCTCAGCTGGATAGAGCAAGGGCCTTCTAATCCCGAGGTCGCAGGTTCGAGTCCTGCCGGGGGCGCTCATCCCTCTTCGGCCTGCCCAGGCCCGAGGGGGAACGTCGCGATCTCCTCGTACCTCGGACGGTTGCCCCGTCCCTCCCCGAGGTGCGAGGCGATGAGGGTGACCTCCGAGGCGGTCCACGACGGACCGGCATACCCCTCCAGCACCCGGATCCAGCGGGTGGCCTCCATCGGCCGGCGCAGCCGGGCCAGCGTGATGTGCGGGTGGAACCGGCCACCTTCCGGCGCCGCCCCTGCAGCGCTGCACGCGTGCCGTATGCCGGTGGCGAGCGACCGCAAGCCGCCCTCCGCCTCTTCGTGGACTCCGGCCCAGAGCACCCGGGCCCGGTAGGGGTTGGGGAACGCGCCCGCGCCGGAGATGCGCACCGTCTCGGCGGCGAAGCGGGTCGTGCGGGCGGCGAGGCGCTCGACGAGCGGCTCCACGGTGCGCTCGGGCACCTCTCCCATGAAGGACAGGGTCAGGTGCCACTGGTTCGGGTCTGTCCAGCGGAGCTCGGCGCCCGCCTCGTGCCGCGGCTCGAGGAAGTCCGCGAGGTCCTCCAGCGCGGACCCGGGCGGCACGACGGCCACGAACAGGCGCATGTGCCTATTGTGGAGGTTCCACAGGCCAGCGATCCGGGCGACGAGGCACGACATGACCGCAGTGAGCCGGCCCAGCGGCAGACGGACCGAGGCGCGAGTGCGCATGGTGCTGGTCCGGCTGGTGGAGTGCTCGGCACTGGTGCTGCTCCTCAGCGCCGCCCACGAGATGTGGGCCGCGTGGGACAACGCCGGCTTCGACGGGTTCCTCGGGCGGAGCGGTCCGCTGTTCCTGGACCGGGTCTGGTCGGTGGTGCACAACCAGTCGCGGGGCCCGGTGGCAGCGGCGCTCGCCGCACTGCTGCTGGCAGGGTGCCTGTGGGCCCTGCACCGACTCCGTCCGGTGGCCAGCGCCCGGGTCCTGAGGGTCGAGGTCGCAGTGCTGGCGACGGGTGGCCTGGTGCTCGAGCTCGCCGCCGTCGGCGTCGTCGCTGTCGCGTGGGCGGTGCCCTACGGTCCCGAGCACGGGCCCTCACCGCTCGCGGTCGGCGAGGACCGGCTGACCGCCCTGCTGCCCGTCGCGGCCTGGCCGGTGGCCACCCTCCTGCTCTACCTGGTGCTCGGTGGCGCCTGGTGGCTCCTGCGGACGGAGGGGGCAGACGAAGCGGAGCCGGCCCAGGAAGCGGCGTCGGTCCAGGAAGCGGAGCCGGCCCAGGAGGCGGAGGAGGTTGACGGGCACGGCGAGGTCGTGGGTGCGGAGGCGCCGGACGGCTCGACCACCAACGGCTACGAGGAGTACTTCCGGCGGCGCTGAGGAACGGCTCGCAGATCGCACTGGGCGCATCGGCCTGCCGTGCAGAGGGATTTGCCCCAGGTTGGCTAGGCTTGCGGCGTGAGTGGGTCAGGGGCCGAGGAGAACGTTTTGCTGCATGCCGTGTCGGCACTTCGGGCCCAGGTCGCCGACTCGAGCCTGCCGCTGGACATTCCCCAGACCCAGGCGGCGACGGCCCACCGCGAGGCGCTGCTCCACCAGCTCGACGACTACGTCCTGCCCCGCCTGTCGTCGCTCGACGCGCCGCTGCTCGCGGTCATCGGCGGCTCGACCGGCGCCGGGAAGTCCACGCTGGTCAACTCCATCGTCGACGCCGAGGTGAGCCGGTCCGGCATCCTGCGACCCACGACCACGACCCCGGTGCTGGTGCACCACCCCAAGGACCAGCGCTGGTTCGTCGACGACCGCATCCTCCCCGGCCTGAGCCGGGTGACCGGCGGCGGCTCCGGCGACGACGGCGCCGGCTCGGTGCGACTCGTGGCGTCGTCCTCCCTGCCGCCCGGCATGGCGCTGCTCGACGCCCCCGACATCGACTCGGTCGTGTCGGCCAACCGGGCGCTGGCGTCGCAGCTGCTCGCGGCCGCCGACCTCTGGCTCTTCGTCACGACCGCCGCGCGCTACGCCGACGCCGTGCCGTGGGGGCTGCTGCGCGAGGCGTCCGACCGTGGCACCGCGGTGGCCATCGTCCTCGACCGTGTCCCGCCCGAGGCGATGACCGAGATCCGCGCGCACCTCGCGTCCATGCTCCGCGAGCAGGGGCTGGCGACGGCGCCGATCTTCGGCATCCCCGAGACCGCACTGACCCCCGAGGGGCGCCTGCCGGAGGGGGCGGTGACCCGGCTGAAGTCGTGGCTCTCCGCGCTCGCCAGCGACGCCCGGGCCCGTGCCAGCATCGTCAAGCAGACCCTCGGCGGCGCCCTCGACTCCCTCGACAGCCGCACCGGCGAGCTCGTCGAGGCCAGCGCGCAGCAGCACGAGGCGGCGCGCGCCCTGCGCTCCGCCTGCGAGGAGGCCTACGCCGCAGCCCTCGAGGGCGTCGAGCACGGCATGACCGACGGCACGTTGCTGCGCGGCGAGGTGCTCGCCCGCTGGCAGGAGTTCGTCGGCACGGGGGAGTTCTTCAAGCAGGTGGAGTCCGCCGTCTCCCGCATGCGCGACCGGATCACCGCCGCCGTCAAGGGTGCCCCGGCGCCCAGCGGCGACCTCGGCGAGGCGCTGCAGACCGGCGTCGCCGCGCTCGTGTCGGCGCAGGCGCAGTCCGCGGCCGCCTCGGCGGCCCGGGCCTGGCGCTCGCAGCCCGGCGGGAGGCCGCTGCTGGCGGGGCACCCCGAGCTCGCGAAGGCGTCTCCGCGCCTGGCCCAGGACATCGAGCGGATGGTGCGCGACTGGCAGGGCGAGGTGCTCGAGCTGGTGCGCTCCGAGGGACGTGACCGGCGCACCACCGCGCGCATCGCGGCATACGGCGTCAACGGCATCGGCGTGATCCTCATGCTCGTCGCCTTCGCCCACACCGGCGGGCTGGTCGGTGCCGAGGTCGGCATCGCCGGCGGCACCGCCGTGCTCGCCCAGAAGGTGCTCGAGGCCATCTTCGGCGACCAGGCGGTGCGCGAGATGGCGGCCAAGGCCCGGCAGCGGCTGCTCGAGCGGGTGGAGCAGCTGTATGCCGCCGAGCAGGCCCGCTTCGAGCGTGCCCTCGCGGGCGTGGAGGTTGACAGTGACCAGGCGGCGCGCCTGGCGGACGCGGCAGCAGCGGTGAAGGCGGTTCGATGAGCCCGGTGATGATGGGCAGCAAGCAGGTCAAGGGGATCACCGCGGAGGAGCTGGCGGGGCGTTCGCAGGCCCTCACCGGCGCCCTCGACGAGGGCAACGGCCAGCTCGACGCGCAGGAGCGGGCCGCCGGCCAGGAGATCATCGAGAAGGTGCGCGCCCGCACGTCGCTGCGCGGCGGGCACACCGTCGTCGCCCTCGCCGGCGCCACCGGGTCGGGCAAGTCGAGCCTGTTCAACCTCCTCGTGGGCGCCGACGTGGCGCCCGTGGGCGCCCGCCGCCCCACGACCTCGCGCCCCACCGCCGCGGTCTGGGGTGAGGAGAGCGCCACCGAGCTGCTGGACTGGCTCGCCGTGGGGCAGCGCCACCACGTCGAGCCCGGGTCGGACGCCTCCGACGGTGGTGCCGGACGCGACGCCGGGCGTGACGCCAACCGTGCAGCGGTGCCGGGCAGCCTCGACGGGCTCGTGCTGCTCGACCTCCCCGACTTCGACTCGCGGGTCGTCGAGCACCGGCGCGAGGCCGAGCGGATCCTCGCCCTCGTCGACGTCTTCGTCTGGGTGACCGACCCGCAGAAGTACGCCGACGCGCGGCTGCACGACGACTACCTCAGGGCCCTGACGACCCACAACACCGTGACGGTCGTGGTGCTCAACCAGACCGACCGGCTCGAGCGTGACGACGTCAAGCAGGTGCGGGCCGACCTGGTCCGTCTCGCCGAGCTCGACGGCATGCGCGGCCTGCAGGTCCTGACCACCTCGGCCCGCACGGGGGAGGGCCTCGACGACCTGAGGCTGCGCCTCGCCGCGGCCGTGGCCGGCCAGAACGCCGCGCGGCACCGCCTCGCCGCCGACATCCGTGCGGTGGCCGGCCGCCTGCGCTCGGACGTCGCCGACTCCGAGCCGACCGTCGCGAGCTCGGCCGACGACGAGCTCGTGGACGCACTGTCGCGCGCCGCCGGGATCCCGACCGTCGTCGCGGCCGTCGAGCGCGACTACCGCCAGGAGGCGCTCTCGCGCACGGGCTGGCCGCTCACCCGGTGGGTGCGGGCCCTGCGCCCGGACCCGCTGAAGCGGCTGCGGCTCGACAAGGGTGACGCCAACGACGGCACCAAGGCACTGCCCGGCATCACCGCCGCCGACGTGCGCAGCGCGCTCGGACGGTCGTCGCTGCCGCCGGCCACCCCGGCCGCCCGCGCAGCGGTCGACCTCGCGACGCGTCGTGTCGGGGAGCGTGCCTCCGAGGGGCTGCCCGCCCCCTGGGCCGACGCCGTCGCCGACGCCGCGACGCCGCCCGGACCCGACCTCGGCGATGCCCTCGACCAGGCCGTGATGCGCACGCCCCTGCGCGCCCGCGACCCGCTGTGGTGGACCGTGGTCGGCTGGGTCCAGAACGTGCTGGCCCTCCTGTCGGTCGTCGGCCTGGTGTGGCTGGTCGTGCTCGGGGTCGTCGGCTGGCTCCAGCTCCCGGAGATCGGGACGCCCCGGGTCGGCCCGCTGCCGGTGCCCTTCCTGCTGCTCGCGGGCGGGCTCCTCCTCGGGTGGCTGCTGGCGCTCGTGTCGCGGTCGTTCGCCCGAACCGGGGCGCGCCGACGCGCCGCGCTCATCGACGGCCGGCTGCGTGAGTCGGTCGACGGCGTCGCCTCCGAGCGCATCGTCGCCCCCGTGCGCGAGGTGCTGCGCCGGCACGCGTCCACCCGGAAGCACCTGGACCGGGCGCGCGCCTGACGTCTGGTTTCCGCGGCTGGTTCTCCACCGCTGGTCTCGACGGCTTTCCACGGCTGGTTCTCCACAGCGGGTCGTGCGAGGTCCCGCCGTCCACACCCGCGCGGGCAGCGCTGCCGTCGGGTCGCACTCCACCGCCACGCTGGTCGGGTTCCCGAGGGGGAGCACCAGACCAGATGAGGTGAGAGCAGTGAACGAGATCTACGTGACCGTGTCCGGCCGGCTCGTGGCCGACCCCGAGGCCCGCAACACCAAGAACGGGGTGCCCTTCGCGGCCTTCCGCGTGGCCTCGACCGCCCGGCGGGTCAACCGCAGCAGCGGCGAGTTCGAGGACGCCGGCACCAGCTTCGTCAGCGTGACGGCCTTCCGGTCGCTCGGAGCGAACGTCGCCAACTCGCTCCACAAGGGCGACCCCGTGGTCGTCCACGGCCGGATGCGGGTCAACCAGTGGATACGCCAGGACGACACCATGGCGACCTCGGTGGAGATCGACGCCTACAGCGTGGGCCACGACCTGTCCTACGGCACGACCGAGTTCACCAAGGTGTCGCGCGCGCAGGTGGACCGCACCGACCGGATGTCCGACGACGCCGTCCAAGCCGCTCACGCCCGGGCCAGGGGCGAGGCTGAGTTCGACGCCGAGACCGACGACTACGTGGTGGAGGACGAGAGCGCCTTCGAGCCGGCCGAGGGGGCCCTCGCCAGCGCCTGACGCGATTCGGGTCATGGGGGCCGGGACAGCTAGCCTTGCCCCCATGCCCGAGTTCATCTACGTCATGACCCGCGCCCGCAAGGCGCACAACGAGAAGGTCATCCTCGACGACGTCACGATGTCGTTCTACCCCGGCGCGAAGATCGGCATGGTCGGTCCCAACGGCGCCGGCAAGTCCACGATCCTCAAGATCATGGCCGGGCTGGACCAGCCGTCGAACGGTGAGGCCTGGCTCGCGCCCGGCGCCACCGTGGGCATCCTCCTCCAGGAGCCGCCGCTGAACGAGGAGAAGACCGTCCTCGGCAACGTCGAGGAGGGTCTCGGCGAGATCAAGCAGAAGGTCGACCGGTTCAACGAGATCTCCGCGGAGATGGCCGAGCCGGACGCTGACTTCGACGCGCTGATGGCCGAGATGGGCAAGCTCCAGGAGGAGATCGACCACGCCGACGCGTGGGACCTCGACTCCCAGCTCGAGCAGGCCATGGACGCGCTGCGCTGCCCGCCGCCGGACGCCGACGTCACCGTGCTCTCCGGTGGTGAGCGCCGCCGTGTCGCGCTGTGCAAGCTGCTGCTGAGCAAGCCCGACCTGCTGCTGCTCGACGAGCCCACCAACCACCTCGACGCCGAGTCGGTGCTCTGGCTCGAGCAGCACCTCGCCTCCTACCCGGGCGCCGTCATCGCGGTCACCCACGACCGGTACTTCCTCGACAATGTCGCCCAGTGGATCGCCGAGGTCGACCGCGGCCGGCTCTACCCCTACGAGGGCAACTACTCGACCTACCTGGAGAAGAAGGCCGAGCGCCTGACGGTCCAGGGCAAGAAGGACGCCAAGCTCCAGAAGCGCCTGAAGGACGAGCTGGAGTGGGTCCGCTCCAACGCCAAGGGCCGCCAGGCGAAGTCCAAGGCGCGGCTGGCCCGCTACGAGGAGATGGCCGCGGAGGCCGAGCGCACCCGCAAGCTGGACTTCGAGGAGATCCAGATCCCGCCGGGTCCGCGGCTGGGCTCGACGGTCATCGAGGTCAAGGACCTCAAGAAGGGCTTCGGCGACCGCGTCCTCATCGACAACCTGTCGTTCACCCTGCCGCGCAACGGCATCGTCGGGGTGATCGGCCCCAACGGCGTCGGCAAGACCACGCTCTTCAAGACCATCGTGGGCTTCGAGGAGTCCGACGCCGGCTCGGTCAAGGTCGGGGAGACCGTCTCGATCTCCTACGTCGACCAGAACCGCGGCGGCATCGACCCCAACAAGAACATCTGGGAGGTCGTCTCCGACGGGCTCGACCACATCAAGGTCGGCCACGTCGAGATCCCGTCCCGGGCGTACGTCTCGCAGTTCGGGTTCAAGGGCCCGGACCAGCAGAAGAAGGCGGGAGTCCTCTCCGGCGGTGAGCGCAACCGCCTCAACCTCGCGCTCACCCTCAAGCAGGGCGGCAACCTGCTGCTGCTCGACGAGCCCACCAACGACCTCGACGTCGAGACCCTGGGCTCCCTCGAGAACGCGCTGCTGGAGTTCCCCGGCTGCGCCGTGGTGATCTCCCACGACCGGTGGTTCCTCGACCGGGTGGCGACGCACATCCTCGCCTACGAGGGCGACGAGCAGGACCCGAGCAAGTGGTACTGGTTCGAGGGCAACTTCGAGTCCTACGAGGCCAACAAGGTCGAGCGGCTCGGTGCCGACGCGGCCCGCCCGCACCGGGTCACCTACCGGAAGCTGACCCGCGACTAGCGCAGGGTCGACTGAGCCCCATGGGCACCAGTGACGGCGTCGTCCGTGTCGAGCCGCTGACCGCGGATCGATGGGACGACGCCGTCGCCGTGTTCGGCACCCGGGGTGACCCGGCATCCTGCTGGTGCCAGTTCTTCCGTCTGGGAGGCCAGGAGTGGCGGCAGTCGACGGCGGAGACCAACCGCGAGGCCCTGCGGCGCCAGTGCCTTGACGCGCAGGCGCGGGAGGTGCCGCCCCCGGGCCTGCTCGCCTACGTCGGTGAGGAGCCGGCGGGCTGGGTCGCGCTGGCGCCGAGGCCCAGCTATCCGAGACTGGGACGCAGCCGGGCCCTGGGGTCGCTGCTGGGTGCCGGCGCGTGGGAGGACGACACGGTCTGGTCGGTGACCTGCTTCGTGGTGCGCGTCGGCTACCGGCGTCGTGGGGTGGCCTCCGCGCTCCTCGAGGGAGCGGTGACGTATGCCGCGGCGCAGGGTGGCGTGGCGGTGGAGGGCTACCCGGTCGACGTCGCGCCGGGGGAGCGGCGGGCCTCCAGCGAGCTGTACCACGGCACGCGCTCGACCTTCGCGGCCGCGGGGTTCGAGGAGGTCGGCCGGACCTCCCGTGCCCGTCCGGTCATGCGGCGGGCGCTGGCCTGAGCAGCGGCTCGCTCGCCAGGGCCGGCCAGTCGCGGCGGGCCGCCCAGACGAGGAACGCGAGCGCGGGGACGCTCCAGACCCAGAACCCCCAGCCGAACAGCAGGAGCGCCACGTGGAAGGCGATCGCGCCCACCCAGCCCACCTTGGCGGCGGCGCCTCCCCGCAGCAGCAGCAGCCCCATCACCAGCTCGCCGGTCATGACCAGCAGCGCCCAGACCACGGCGTGGGCCATGAACACGTCGGTCCACGCGTCCTGCACGAGGGGAAGCATCGAGCCGTCGGCGAAGTGCCGGTAGACCTCGGTGTCGGCGGCCACCATCCCGAGGTGGACGCCGCCGGTGAAGAGGAAGAAGCAGCCCACGGCGCGCCGCAAGGTGTCACGTCCCCCGTCGGGGTGCGCAGCGACCTTGTCGGTGCCGGGTGCCGCCTGGGCCCGGGATCCTGACATGGCGACCACCTCCACGCTCCACGGTCGGGCCTGCCCGCGGGCACCGGCAGGGGCGATGGTCCCGCGGCTGGGGCTCAGGAGTGCAGCCAGCGGCGGACGCGGCGCCGTGAGAGCCTGCGCCAGGCCCTGGCGAAGTCGCGCTCGGCGCGGTCGGCCCGCCACTGCTCGAGGGCGTGCAGCCGTCCGAAGGTGAACGCGTTCTCGCCGTCCAGGTGGGCCGTCATGGCGATGGAGCGCAGGCGTGCGCGCGCCACCACCGTGTCCTGGTGGGCGCCGAGCGCCTCCTGCACCGCCTCCGCCGCGCGTGCCATGCGCACGGCGGCGCCCGGCTGGACCGGGATGGCGGACTCCGCGGCATACCGGAGCCTCTTGGCCTTCTTGCGAGCCTCGTGCAGCGCCCGGTCGAGCGCCTCCGTGCCATCGGCGTGGCCGGCCGCCTTGACCGCCACGCGGAGCCGTTTCCAGTCGCGCCGCACGAGCCGCGGCACCTCGGTGGCGGCCGGGGCGGCCTCGTCCGCCGTGGGCGGGCTGGTGGGCAGCGACGCTACAAGGTCGTCGAGGGCGTCGAGCAGCCGGAAGTAGCGCGTGCTCTCGAGTGCGTTGACCGCCGCCTCGCGGCCGTGCTGCTGCGTCGCCCCCAGCTCCTGGTCCAGCCGGGCGACGACCGGGCCGACCACGAGCTCGGGCGGCTCGGCGGCCAGGACGGCGGTGAGCCGGCCGCGCAGCACGTGGGCGTCCCGCGCCTCACTGAGGGCCAGCCCCAACCAGCGCAGCTCCTCGCGCAGCGGGTCGGCGACCTCCCTGCCGAGCAACGGCCGGTAGGTGGTCAGGGCGGAGCGGAGCCGACGGGCCGCCACCCGCATCTTGTGCACTGGTTCGGAGTCGCCCTGCCGGACCCCGGCGTCGTGCTCGAGCAGGGCGCCGCGGTGTTCCACGAGGTAGGCGCGCAGGATTCCCGTGGCGGTGGGGGCGGTGCCGGTGTCGGTGGGGGTGGCGGTGCTGGCCTCGTCGGGCGCCCCCGCCTCTGGCAGCCCATCGGCGAGCGCGCGGCGCAGCTTGGAGGCGTGGCCGGCCGGAGACGCCCCCGTCTCCAGCAGCCGGTGCTCGACGGTCTCGAGCAGCCCCGGGCGCGGGCCGACGAGCTCCACCTCCCACTCGCGCCACCGCTGTCCAGCCTGCGAGCCGACCAGGGACTGCGACTCGACGTCGTCGTCGCAGAGGTGGGCGACCACGTCGTCGTGCTCGTCGAGCAGCTCGTGCTCGCGGCGCCGGGTGCGCAGCCGGGCGACCGGCACCAGCGGACGGTCGCGCACGATGGTGCGTACCGGCACCAGCAGCTGGTCCGGTACCTCGTCTCCGGCGTCGAGGGGGAGCCGGACCTCGGTGCGGGCGTCACCGCCGGAGGGCAGCTTCAGGTGCCACCCGGCGTCGCTGCCACCGGTTCGCCGGCGGAGGGTGACCCGGTGACGGGCGAGGTCCAGGCCGGCGGTGTCGTAGTAGACCGCCTCGAGCCGGTGCTCCTGCGGCTGCCCCATCCTCGCGATGCCGTCGAGGCCGCTGAGGGAGGGCAGGACCGTCCTGGCGTCGACGTCGTACTTGCGCTCGACCTCGGCCGTCACCTCGAGGGGGCCGGAAGAGCTCATGGCCCATCATCCACCGGAAAACTGCACTGCGCAGGCGGATCCGTGCAGTCAGGCCTGAGCTGACCGGGTGGTGTCAGGTGACCAGGCGCAGGCCGAGCTCCCCGTAGGTCCGCCCGATCGCCTTCGGGGTGCGCCTGATCTCGGGGTCGTACCACCGGGCCACGTCGACCGCCATGGACAACAGGGCCAGCGCGGTGTCGGGCACGTCAGTGACCGTGAACTCGCCGCTGGCCACGCCCGCCGTGAGCACGTCGCGCACCACGCTGTCGATCTGCTTGCGCAGCCCGAGCACGGCCTCGCGGTGCTCGGGGGTCAGGTTCTGGAACTCGTACTGCACGATGCGGGCGACCCGGAAGTGTTCGGCGTGCCACTGCGAGAACACGGCCATGATCGAACGCAGCCCCTCGGTCGGCGAGGAGGCCGCCTCGGCGGCGGCGACGAGCATGTCGCGGGCGGCCTCGTGTCCCTCCCGGCTCAGCTGGAAGAGCAGCTCCTCCTTGGAGGCGAAGTGCACGTAGACGCCGGCGGGGGAGAGCCCGGCCCGTGAGGCGATGTCTCGAGTGGTGGTGGCGTGGAAACCCTTGGCGGCGAACGCGTCCGCCGCGGCCTCCATGAGGCGCAGGGCGGCGTCGGTCACCGGTTCCACGGAGCGCCCGGGCGTCGACATGGTTGACAGCATGCCCCAGGCGTCACAGACTAAGCAAGCGCTTAGTTACTTGGAGGTAGCCCTATGCCCCGCAACGTCTACGGCCCCGACCACGAGGCCTTCCGCAGCTCCGTCCGCGAGTTCGTCGAGCGGACCCTGAAGCCGCGTGCCGAGCAGATGCTCGAGGTCAAGTCCATCGACCGCGACATCTGGAAGGAGGCCGGCAAGCAGGGCCTCTTCGGCCTCGACATCCCCGAGGAGTTCGGGGGAGCGGGTGCTGAGGACTACCGGTTCAACGCCATCGCCGCCGAGGAGATCGCGGCCTTCAACTTTGCGGTGTCGTCCTGTTTCGGCATCCACTCCGACGTGTGCCCGCCCTACATCGTCGACCTCGGCACCCAGGAACAGAAGGAGCGTTGGCTGCCCGGCATGGCCAACGGCGACCTGATCTGCGCGATCGCGATGACCGAGCCGTCCGGCGGTTCCGACCTCGCGGCCCTGAAGACCACTGCCGTGCGTGACGGTGACGACTGGGTCCTCAATGGCTCGAAGACCTTCATCACCAACGGCTACCAGGCCGATCTCGTCATCGTGGCGGCTCGCACCGACCCCTCGAAGGGCGCCAAGGGCATCACCTTGTTCATGGTCGAGGCCGGCATGGAGGGCTTCAGCCGTGGTCGCAAGCTCGACAAGGTCGGGCAGGAGGAGGCTGACACCTCCGAGCTGTTCTTCGAGAACGTGCGGGTGCCGGACACCAACCGCCTCGGCGACGAGGGCATGGGCTTCATCGCGATGATGCAGCGCCTGTCCCAGGAGCGGGTGGGTGCAGCAGTGGCCAACACGGCGCACGCCTTCCAGGCCCTGCGCGAGACCATCGAGTACACCAAGGAGCGCAAGGCCTTCGGCCAGGCCGTCGGCTCGTTCCAGCACAACAAGTTCAAGATCGCCGAGCTGCAGACCAGGCTCGAGGTCACCCAGGCGTTCGTCGACGACTGCATCGAGGCGCACGCCGAGAAGAAGCTGACGCCGGTCGACGCGGCCAAGGCCAAGTGGTGGTCGGCGCAGGTGCAGAACGACGTGCTCGACGAGTGCGTGCAGCTCTACGGCGGCTACGGCTTCATGAACGAGTACCGCGTGGCCCGCGCCTGGCGCGACGCCCGCGTGTCGAAGATCTGGGCCGGCTCCAACGAGATCATGAAGGAGCTCATCGGCCGGGACCTGGGGCTGTAGGGCGTGGGAGCCCACGACGGAGCGGTGGCGGTCGTCACCGGTGCCTCGCGCGGCATCGGCCTGGGGATCGCCCGCCGCCTCGTCGACGAGGGGGCGCGGGTCGTCGTCACCGCCCGCAAACCCGAGGCCCTCGCGGAGGCGGTCTCCGCGCTCGGCGGTCCTGAGCACGCGCTGGGGATCGCGGGCAACGCCGCCGACGAGGCGCACCAGGACGAGGTCATCGCCGCGGCGCGGGAGACCTTCGGCGGGCTCGACCTGCTGGTGAACAACACCGGCATCAACCCGGTCTACGGGCCGATCCTCGACTCGGAGCTGGCGGCGGCCCGCAAGATCATGGAGGTCAACGTCCTCGCGGCGTTCTCCTGGACCCAGAAGGCGGTCAGCGCAGGGCTGGGCCGGGGTGCCGAGCGCCCTGGCGCCGTGGTCAACGTCGCCTCCATCGCGGGCCTCGGTGCCACCGGCACCATCGGCTGGTATGCCGTGAGCAAGGCTGCCCTGATCCATCTCACCGTGGAGCTGGGGTACCAGCTCGGGCCCGAGGTGCGCGTGAACGCGGTCGCCCCGGCTGTGGTCAAGACGCGCTTCGCCGAGGCGCTGTACGCGGACCGCGAGGACGCGGTCGCCGCGGCCTACCCCCTGAAGCGGCTCGGCGTCCCGGAGGACATCGCGGGTGCGGTGTCGTTCCTGCTCTCCCGGGACGCCTCCTGGATCACCGGACAGACCCTGGTCGTGGACGGCGGGGTGACGCTCGGCGGCGCGCTGTAGCCGCCTCTTCGGCCGAGATGGACCTCCGTCGGCGCCGGCCACGGCGGCGCGTACGGGGGCATCTCGGCAGTCAGGGGGTTGGAGGCCCCGCAGCACCCGTCGAGGCGTCGTAGGAGTCGTTGAGGCCGTCCTCCATGCCGGAGGCGACCACCTGTCGACGGTCGCGACGGGTCGCAGGTGATGACGGCGCGCAGCGTGGTCACGCCGTCGGTCTCGGCGAGGACGACCGTCCACGAGCGTACGGTGGGCTCTGGCATGTTGTCGAGCACCTCGGTGTGCACGATCCGGCCGGCGGGTCGATCTCGAGGTACTCACCGGAGAACGACACCTCGGTCCTCGTCGGGCGTCACCTGGGCGAAGTGCCACCGACCGCCGACCCGCAGGTCGATCTCGCAGGCGGTGACCTCTCCGTGGCCGGCTGCCCCACCACTGGCGGATGTGCTCGGGCCGGGTCGATCGCCTCGAAGACCAGCGCGGCGCGGTGCCGCGAAGGTGCGGGTGATGACGAGCTGGTGTCGACGGCAGGTGACGGTGGCCGCGGTCGGTGCCGGTGAGGTGGTGTCTGCTCATGGCTACTGCTCCTCGTCGGACGATGGGTGCTGGGCCTCTGAGGTAGGCGTCCAGGCTGTCGAGGTTGGCCTCCCAGTGGCGGCGGTACTCGTTCAGCCAGGTGTCCGCGTTCTTCAGCGGGGTGGCCGTGATCCGGCACAGGCGCTGCTGGCCGTGTCGGCTCTTGGCGATGAGGCCGGCCCGTTCGAGGACGGCCAGGTGCTTGGAGATGGCGGGGAGGGTCATGTCGAAGGGCTCGGCCAGCTCGCCGACGGTGGCGTCGCCCTCGGCGAGGCGCTCGAGGATGGCGCGTCGCGTCGGGTCGGCCAGGGCGGCGAAGGTGGCACTGAGCGGAGTCGGGTGACATGTTCCTTAACCATTCGGTTTATTAACCAATAAGGAAACTATGCGCGCTCGGCGTGCCGCGTCAACCCCGCATCCGACGACCGCTGTTCCGATGCGGGTCATGCCGCCGGGTGTGCCGCGGTGCCCGACAGGGCCTCGCGGACCGACTGCTGCAGCAGCGTCATCTCCGCGGCGGGGAACAGCGCGCGGGGGAGTGCGAGGACTGCCCGGTGTTCAGTTCGAGGATGACCGCTCGGCGCGTGACCGTGCAGGAGCGGATCGAGGTCCAGGGGGTGACGCTCTCGGTGTCGTCGTGCAGAAGCACAGATGCTCTCGGGTCAGCTTGGCCCTGATCAGCTCGCCGATGGGAGTGAGGCGGCGCACCCTGAGAGCGGGCGTCGCCAGGCCCAGGCCCAGCAACGGGAGCCAGACGCTCAGCATCACAAAGGCCGACGGCGTGCGGTCCAGCAGCGCGGACGCCAGTGCCAGCGCACCGAGACCCTGGATCCAGCGGCCGCTGGGACTGCCGCACGCGTGCCGGAGCGCGCCGGCTGGAGGTCGCGACGGGTCTCCCGGTCCACGACGTGGATGAGGAGAAGCTCCTCGGAAGCGGGCGCTGGGGTAGTGGTCGGTGCGCTGCAGGCAAGGAGGGCCCCGTCACAGTGCCCTCACCCTGGCCAGGCGTCCTGATGCCCCTGTTCGCCGTGGACACACCGGTGAGGAAGGCCAGGTCGTCGTCGGTCAGCAGGCGCGACGGGAGGAGGATCCAGGCGGCCCGGTTGGAGGCGGAGGTGGACGATGTCGCGGACGCGCTCCACCCGGTCGACGGCACCGCTGGGGAACGCCGTCGTCCCGCGACCGGTCGTCAAGACGAGACGCCCGGCATGGTCGTAGCTGCTCCGAAGGACCTGACCGTGTCGCGCGGTTGCCGCAGCGATCGGAGCCGAGAGCCAGACGGCGACGAGGGCCAGAGGGAAGGTCAGGATCGTCCATGCCACCCCGGCCGGCAGAGAGCCGGCGCTCGCTCCCACCGACCAGGCCGGCGGCCGCAGCCGTGACCAGTGGAGAGATGCCCCCTCGTCCGCGCAGGCTCCTGATGACGGCGACGCCGGCGAGCCGGGGTGCGGTCCGCTCGTCGCAGAGCACCTCGATCGGCGCCCGCGTCGGTGTCGTGGCGCGCGACGGCTCCACCATGTCGTGCCCCCTGCCTCGTCCCCGCGCGCCGACCGTGGGCGCGCGGGGAGTCTAGGGCTGTGACGAAGGGGTTCGGGCGGGTTCGCCGGAGGACCAGCCGTCAGTCCAGCGGGCCACCGGCCACGTAGATGACCTGCCCGGAGACGAACCCGGCGTCCTCGCTGCAGAGGAACGAGATGGTGGCGGCGATGTCCTCCGGCTGGCCGACCCGCTGGACGGGGATCTGGGACGCCGAGTGCGCGATGAAGTCCTCGAACGAGACGCCCATGCGCTCGGCGGTCGACTTGGTCATCTCGGTCTGGATGAAGCCGGGAGCGACGGCGTTGGCGGTCACCCCGAACCTGCCGAGCTCGATGGCCAGGGTCTTGCTGAAGCCCTGGAGGCCGGCCTTGGCCGCGGAGTAGTTGGCCTGGCCGCGGTTGCCCTGGGCCGAGCTGGAGGACAGGTTGACGATGCGGCCCCACTTCTCCTGCGTCATGTGCGCCTGGACCGCCCGCGTCATGAGGAAGGAGCCGCGCAGGTGCACCGCCATGACGGCGTCCCAGTCGTCCTCGGTCATCTTGAAGATGAGGTTGTCGCGGATGATGCCCGCGTTGTTGACCAGGATCGTCGGTGCGCCGAGCTCGTCGGCCACCCGCTTCACGGCCGCCTCGACCTGGTCGGCCCGCGACACGTCCACCCCGACGGCGATGGCCCGGCCCCCGGCCCCCGTGATCGCCTCGACGGTGGCGGCGCAGGCGGCCTCGTCGAGGTCGAGGACGGCAACCGCGTGCCCGTCCCGGGCCAGGCGCTGGGCAGTGGCGGCCCCGATGCCGCGGGCGGCGCCGGTGACGATGGCAACGCGCGAAGTGCTCACGATTCCTCCAGTCGACGGTGAGTGGTGCCGCGAGTGTACTAAGCGAGCGCTTACCGGGCTCGGGTCGGGCGGCGACGGGGCGGGAACCTGGGCGGCGGGGCGGGGTCAGGGCGGCGCCCGGCCTGCGTGCAGAAATCGTGCAGGTGCCGGGCATGCCTCACAATGGCCGGCAGAGGCCGCAGACGTCCTCGAGCGTCCTGCGGCCTTCGCCGCACCCTCATTCCCTGAAAGGGACCCATGGAGATCTGGCCCGGCAGTGCCTACCCGCTCGGTGCGACCTACGACGGCACCGGCGTGAACTTCGCCCTGTTCTCCGAGGCAGCCGAGCGCGTCGAGCTGTGCCTCATCGACGACGACGGCCAGGAGACCCGGGTCAGCCTCCCCGAGGTCGACGGCTTCGTGTGGCACGGCTACATCCCGGGTGTCCAGCCCGGCCAGCGCTACGGCTACCGCGTGCACGGGCCCTACGACCCCGCCCACGGCCACCGGTGCAACCCGTCCAAGCTGCTGCTCGACCCGTACGCCAAGGCCTTCGACGGCATGTCCGACGGCGACGAGTCCCTGTTCTCCTACCGCTTCGACGACGGCGACTCCGACGAGCCCGAGCTCAACACGACGGACAGCCTCGGCCACACCATGCTGTCGGTGGTGGTGAACCCGTTCTTCGACTGGGGCCAGGACCGCTCACCGGGCCACCAGTACCACGAGAGCGTCATCTACGAGGCGCACGTCAAGGGCCTGACCGAGCAGCACCCAGAGATCCCCGAGGAGATCCGCGGCACCTACGCCGGCATCGCGCACCCGGCGATGATCGCCCACCTGAAGGACCTCGGCATCACCGCCATCGAGCTGATGCCGGTGCACCAGTTCGTGCAGGACTTCACCCTCATGGACAAGGGTCTTCGCAACTACTGGGGCTACAACACGATCGGCTTCCTCGCTCCGCACAACGAGTATGCCGCCTACGGCACCCGCGGCGAGCAGGTCGCCGAGTTCAAGGGCATGGTCAAGGAGCTCCACGAGGCCGGCATCGAGGTCATCCTCGACGTCGTCTACAACCACACGGCCGAGGGCAACCACATGGGCCCGACGCTGTCGTTCCGCGGCATCGACAACGCCAACTACTACCGGCTCGTCGACGAGGACAAGGCGCACTACTACGACACGACCGGCACCGGGAACAGCCTGCTCATGCGCAGCCCCCACGTGCTCCAGCTGATCATGGACTCGCTGCGCTACTGGGTCACCGAGATGCACGTGGACGGGTTCCGCTTCGACCTCGCCGCCACCCTCGCCCGCCAGTTCCACGAGGTCGACAAGCTCTCGGCGTTCTTCGACCTGGTGCAGCAGGACCCGATCGTCAGCCAGGTCAAGCTGATCGCCGAGCCGTGGGACGTCGGCGAGGGCGGCTACCAGGTCGGCAACTTCCCGCCGTTGTGGACCGAGTGGAACGGCAAGTACCGCGACACGGTCCGAGACTTCTGGCGCGGCGAGGCAGGGACCATCGGCGAGTTCGCGTCTCGCATCACCGGCTCCTCCGACCTCTACCAGGGGGACGGCCGCCACCCCATCGCGTCGATCAACTTCGTCACCGCCCACGACGGCTTCACCCTGCGGGACCTGGTGTCCTACAACGAGAAGCACAACGAGGCCAACGGTGAGGGTGGCAACGACGGCGAGAGCCACAACCGCTCCTGGAACTGTGGCGTGGAGGGCCCGACCGACGACGCGGAGGTCAACGAGCTCCGGTTGCGGCAGCAGCGCAACCTGCTGACGACCCTCCTGCTCTCCCAGGGTGTCCCCATGCTGCTGCACGGTGACGAGCTCGGACGGACCCAGGGCGGCAACAACAACGGCTACTGCCAGGACAACGAGATCTCCTGGGTCGACTGGGAGCTCGACGAGGACCACCAGGAGCTCATGTACTTCACCCGGCGCCTGGTCGAGCTGCGCCGCGAGCACCCGGTGTTCCGTCGCCGCCGCTTCTTCGCGGGCAGCGCCGACCACGGCGGCCGCTCCGAGGTGGGCGACATCGAGTGGTTCGAGCCGAGCGGCCAGCAGATGGACGACGAGAGCTGGGCCAACGGGTATGCCCGGTCCATGGCGGTGTTCCTCAACGGCGCGGCGATCCCCGAGCCGGACACCCGCGGCCAGCGGATCGTCGACGACAGCTTCCTGGTGCTCTTCAACGGCCACCACGAACAGCTCCGGTTCACCCTTCCCGATGACGACTACGGCAGCGGCTGGCTCGTCGAGATCGACACCGCGGCCCGCGACATCGACCCCGAGCTCATGCTCACCCCCGGGTCGGAGGTCACGGCGGAGGCGCGCAGCGTGGTCGTCCTGCGCTGCCCGCGGGAGCCGCAGTCCCTGTCGCCCGCGGGCGCCGCGGTGGGCCGCCGATGAGCGGTATGCCGCGTGGCCGCGTGAGGCACCGACCGGCACCCGGCCGGCCGGTGCCCACCGCGACCTACCGGTTCCAGATCCAGCCCGCCTTCACCTTCGACGACGCGGCCGAGCAGGCGGACTACCTTGCGGCACTGGGCGTCTCGCACGCCTACCTGTCGCCGGTGCTGCAGCCGGCACCCGGCTCGACGCACGGCTACGACGTCGTCGACCACAGCCGGCTGAACGAGGAGGCCGGCGGGCGCGCGGCATTCGACCGGATGGTGGGGCGCCTGCGCGAGCACGGCGTCCGGGCCGTCGCGGACGTGGTGCCCAACCACATGACGGTGCCGTCACCGGCATACCTCAACCGGCAGTGGTGGTCGCTGCTGCGCGACGGCCGGCAGTCGGAGTTCGCGCACTGGTTCGACGTCGACTGGGACGCCGCTGACGGCCGCGTCCTCATGCCTGTGCTCGGCTCGTCGCTGCAGGAGGTGCTGGCGGCCGGCGAGCTCACCATCGACGGCGCCGGCGGCGCGAACGGGGACGAGTGGGTCGTGCGCTACTACGACCACCAGTTCCCTGTGCGCCCCGGCACGGAGGCGCTCGACCTGCCGGATCTCCTTGCGGCACAGGCCTACCGGCTCGCACACTGGCGCGAAGGTGGCGACGAGCTGAACTACCGCCGCTTCTTCGACGTCACCACCCTGGCGGCAGTGCGGGTCGAGGACCCCGAGGTGTTCGACGCGACGCACGCGCTCCTGCTCGAGCTCGTCCGCGCGGGCGAGCTCGACGGCCTGCGCATCGACCACCCCGACGGCCTCGCCGACCCGCGCGGCTACCTCGACCGGCTGGCCGACGCCACGGGGGACTCCTGGGTGGTGGCCGAGAAGATCCTCGAGGGCCACGAGGAGCTGCCGGACGACTGGCGCTGCGCCGGCACCACCGGCTACGACACCCTGCTGCGCGTCGGCGGCGTCTTCGTCGACTCCCAGACCGAGGGCGACCTGACCGCCCTGGCGCGCGAGGTGACCGGTGACGACCGTGCCCTCGAGGAAATCATCGACGAGGCGAAACGCCTTGTCGTCGAACGGATCCAGGCCGCCGAGGTCAACCGGTTGCTGCGCCTCGTGGCGCAGGTCGACCCCGACCTCGACCCCGCGGCGTCGCGGCGCGCGCTTCAGGCACTCCTCGTCGCCATGGACCGCTACCGCGCCTACGTCAGGCCGGGGGAGCGGCCGCGCTCCGAGCAGGTCGCGGTGGTCGAGGAAGCCTGCGACCGCGCCGAGTGCACCCTGGCCGACTCCGACCACAGGACCCTCTCCCGGGTCCGGCAGCTGGTGCTGGGCACCGGCCCGGAGCCGGCCGACCAGACGGCGGCCGACGAGCTCGTGGTGCGGTTCCAGCAGACCTGTGGGCCGGTGATGGCCAAGGCCATCGAGGACACCGCCTTCTACCGTTACGTACGGCTGGTCTCCCTCAACGAGGTCGGCGGCAACCCGGCGCACCTCGGCACCAGGGTGGGGGAGCTGCACGACTTCGCCGAACGGCAGCTGGCCTCGTGGCCGACGGCCATGACCACGCTGTCGACGCACGACACCAAGCGTTCGGAGGACGTCCGGGCCCGCATCGGCGTCATCTCCGAGATTCCCCGCGAGTGGGGCCAGTGGCTCGACGAGGCGCGCAGGCTCGCCCAGCCGCACCGCGGCGCCCGGCTCGACGCGGTGACGGAGTACCTGCTGTGGCAGACGGCCGTGGGCGTGTGGCCCATCGACGGTGAGCGGCTCCAGGGCTACGCCACCAAGGCGATCCGTGAGGCGAAGGTGCACACCACGTGGACCGATCCGGACGAGGAGTACGAGCGGGCCGTGGCCGCCTTCGTCGACGGACTCGTCGACGACCCGGCCATCGCCCGCCACATCGAGGCCTGGCACGCGCGCACCGCCGAGTGTTCCCGGGTGGCCGTGCTCGGGCAGAAGCTGTTGCAGCTCGTCATGCCCGGCGTGCCGGACGTCTACCAGGGCACCGAGCTGGTCGACCTCTCGCTCGTCGACCCCGACAACCGGCGCCTGGTCGACTACGCCGAACGGCGGCGCCGGCTGGATGCCCTCGACGCAGGATCCGCCCCCGCCGACCTCCACGACGAGAAGCTCCTGGTGACCTCCCGGGCCCTGCGCCTGCGGCGCGAGCACCCGGAGTGGTTCACGGGGGAGGCCTCCGTCTACGAGCCGTTGGCCGCGACGACGCCGCACGCGCTGGGCGTTGGTCGTGGCGACGACTCGGGCGTGCAGGCCGTCGCGGTCGTCACGAGGCTCGCCGCGGGCCTCGAGGCCGCCGGTGGTTGGGGCTCCCACACCGTCGCACTGCCTCCGGGGGCCTGGCGCGACCTGCTGACGGGCCGGGCCGTCTCGGCCCACGACAGCGAGGGCGTTTCCGTGGCGGAGTTGCTCGCAGACCTGCCGGTCGCTTTGCTTGTCCGCGATGAGCACTGAACAGCGACACAGCAGCACGACGGCAGGCAGTGGGAAGCGGGCCGGGCAGGAGCACACGCCGGCGCTTCCCCACGAGCTGAGGGTCTGGGCCCCCGACGCCCAGCGGGTGGCCGTGCACGTCGGGGCCCCCGGTGAGGACCCGGCAGTGCAGTCGATGACCTCGGCCCCCGGGGGCTGGTGGTACTGGCGGTCCGCACCGTCCCGCGGACCGCTCGACTACGCCTTCAGCGTCGACGGCGGCGAGCCGCGCCCCGACCCGCGCACCGCGTGGCAGCCGCACGGCGTGCACGGTCCGAGCCGCACGTTCGACGTCGAGGCCCACGAGTGGAGCGACAGCATCTGGGCGGGGCCGCAGCAGGGGCTCGGCACGCTCGGCGGCGTGGTCTACGAGCTGCACGTCGGCACCTTCACACCCGAGGGCACGCTCGACTCCGCGGTCGGCCGGCTCGACCACCTCGTCGACCTCGGCGTCGACGTCGTCGAGCTCATGCCGGTCGCGGCGTTCGACGGGCGGTGGAACTGGGGCTACGACGGTGTCGCCCCGTATGCCGTGCACGACAGCTACGGGGGACCGGCGGCGTTGCAGCGCTTCGTCGACGCCTGTCACCAGCGCGGCCTCGGGGTGTGCCTCGACGTCGTCTACAACCACCTCGGCCCGGCCGGGAACTACCTGGGCAGCTTCGGTCCGTACTTCACGGAGGCGCACCACACCCCGTGGGGTGCCGCGCTCAACCTCGACCAGGAAAGCAGCCACGAGGTACGTCGCTGGATCATCGACAACGCCTTGCGCTGGTTCCAGGACTTCCACGTCGACGCCCTCCGGCTCGACGCCGTGCACGAGCTGCGCGACGACTCCGAGCGGCACCTGCTGGCCCAGCTGTCCGACGAGGTCGCAGACCTGGAGCAACGGCTGGGGCGGCCGCTGACGCTCATCGCCGAGAGCGACCTCAACGACGCGTCGATGGTCACGCCCACGTCCGAGGGCGGGCGGGGCATGGACGCGCAGTGGGACGACGACGTCCACCACGCCCTTCATGTCTCCCTCACGGGCGAGCGGCAGGGCTACTACGAGGACTTCGGTGGCTACAGCCCGCCGCTGCCCGACGGCGGTCCGCTGACGGTGCTCGCGAAGACGCTGACCCAGGTGTTCCTGCACGACGGCGGGTACTCCAGCTTCCGGGAGAGCGAGTGGGGCCGGCCGGTCGACCGCTCGGCCGTCGACGGTCGCCGGTTCCTCGCCTACCTGCAGACCCACGACCAGGTCGGCAACCGCGCCGTCGGCGACCGGATCAGCGCCGTGGTCTCGCCCGGGCAGCAGGCGATCGGTGCGGCCCTCTACCTGACCTCCGTCTACACGCCGATGGTCTTCATGGGCGAGGAG
Source organism: uncultured Actinomycetota bacterium (assembly GCA_963730585.1). GTDB lineage: Bacteria > Actinomycetota > Actinomycetes > Actinomycetales > Dermatophilaceae > Pedococcus_A. The sequence goes on from CAVSSL010000003.1 coordinate 205,436, forward strand.
TGGGCGGCGAGCACGCCGTTCCAGTTCTTCACCGACTTCGCCGACCCCGCCCTGCGGGTGGCCGTCTCCGAGGGGCGCCGGAACGAGTTCGCCTCGCACGGCTGGGCGTTCGACGACGTGCCGGACCCGCAGGACGAGGCGACCTACCGGCGCAGCCAGCTCGACTGGGCCGAGCCGCGCAAGGGTGCCCATGCCCGGATGCTGACGTGGTACCGCGACCTGGTCGCCCTGCGCCGCGGCGAGGCCGACCTCAGCGACGGACGCCTCGACGCGGTGGAGGTCTCCTGCCACGACGACCACCAGTGGCTGGTCCTGCGGCGCGGCAGCCTGTGCACGGTGGCCAACTTCGCCGACGAGACGCGGGTCGTCCCCGTGCCGGCGGAGGTCGCCACGGTGCTGCTGGCGTGGGACCCGGCCGCGACCGCCGTCGCCGACGACGGGCTGCGGCTGCCCGGCCACGGCGTCGCCGTGGTGCGGCTCCGTCAGGGAGCGGCGTCGACGCGCTAGGGAGCCGCGTCGAGGTCGTAGGTCAGGAGGTCGGTGCGTACCGCCAGCCGGTCGTAGGTCGACTGTGCCGTGGTGTTGGACGCCCTGGTGACCCAGCGGACGTGGCTCCAGCCGCGCTCGCGGCAGCGCTGCTGGAGCGCGGCCAGCAGGGCGTCCACCGCGCCGGTGCCACGGGCCTGCGGCGCCACGAAGAGGTCGTCGAGGAAGCAGGCCGTCGAGCCGTGCAGGGGCCGGGCGAACGGCCGGTAGTGGGCCAGGCCCACCGGCTCCGCACCCGGCGCCGGGCGCACCACCAGGGCCTCCAGCTCGTGGCCGGGGTCCTGGAGCCACGACCACACGACGGCGGAGACCTCCTCGGGGCGGGTGGACTCGTAGAAGTCGAGGTAGCCGCGGTGCAGCCGGGCCCAGGCCTCCCGGTCCTGAGGTCGCAGGTCGTCGACGTGCCAGCGGCCCGGGTCGCGTTCGGGCAGAAGGCCGGTCATCACGACTCCTTGACGCGGAGCATGCCCTCCTGGGCCACGGAGGCGATCAGCGTGCCGTCGGGGGCGAACATCCGCCCGGTGGCCAGGCCTCGGCCGCTGGAGGCCGAGGGCGACTGCTGGGTGTAGAGGGTCCACTCGTCGGCACGGCCGGCGCGGTGGAACCACATGGCGTGGTCGAGGCTCGCGGGGCGCAGGCGACGGTCCGACCACGCCAGGCCGTGCCGGCGCAGCACGGACTCCAGCAGCGAGTAGTCGGAGGCGTAGGCGAGGACGGCCGCGTGCAGCAGCGGGTCGTCGGGCAGCGAGCCGACCGCCTTGAGCCACACCGACTGCTGGGCCGCCCGCTGGGCGCCCGGCTTGAGGTAGAGGTGGCCCTCGACGTGCCGCAGGTCGATCGGCCGCTGGTAGGCGAAGAACTGCGCGGCGGGGTGGTCGATGCTGCCGAGGGTGTCCTCGACCGACGGCAACATCTCGGGGTCAGGTGCGGCCGGCATCTGGTCCTGGTGCTCAAGGCCCTCTGCCGGTGCCTGGAAAGAGGCGATCATCGACAGGATCGTCTTGCCGTACTGGATCGCGTGCACGCGGCGGGTCGAGAACGAGTTGCCGTCACGCATCCGCTCGACGGCGAACCGGATCGGGTGGCTGTCGTCGCCGGGCCGGACGAAGTAGGCGTGCAGGGAGTGGATCGTGCGCCGGCCACCGTCGACGTCGGCCATGGTCCGGCCGGCCGCGACGACCGACTGGGCCAGCACCTGGCCGCCGAAGACCCGGCCGTGGGGCTGCGGCTGGCTGCGGCCGACGTAGACCTGGGCCTGTGACTCGCCGAGGTCGGTCTCGGCGTCGTCGGGCAGGCCTTCCACCGTGATCCGTGCCGTGCCCAGCTCGTCGAGGTCGAGCACGTCGAGAAGGTCGGCAAGGGGGTCGAGGCGGGGCTTCTCGTCGCTCGTGGTCACGCGGCGACGATAGCCGGTGCCCCGACCGGCACGCCCGCGGCGCCCAGCGTGTGACGCGCGCCCGCGGCGCCCAGCGTTCGACGACCCTCCTGCGGCGCCTAGCCCTCGACGGCCAGCACGAACGGCAGCACGCTCTGGGCGCCGGCCTGGCGCAGCGACTGGGCCGCCACGGTCAGCGTCCAGCGGGAGGAGGCCACGTCGTCGACGAGCAGCACCGGTCCGCCCACCTCGGCCACCGCAGCCGCCAGCGCCGGGCCGACGGCGAGGCGGCCCCAGACGCCGGCGAGACGGAAGGCGCTGTTGCCACCGGGCTCGCCCACCGGCCCCTCCGCCACGAGGTCGAGGGAGCCGAGGAAGGGCAGCCGGCCGATCTCGGCGATGCCCTGGGCCGCCGACAGCACGAGCTGGGGCCGGCTCCGCGAGGGGACCGCGACGACGGCGGCCGGCCGCTGCGCCCAGCCCCAGTCGCGCAGCACCGGCACGCACGCCCGCAGCAGCTCGGCGTCGACCGGGGCGTCCTCCCGCAGCAGACCGCGCAACCGCTGGCCCCAGCCGAGGTCGGTGAGTCGGGCGAGCGCACGCCCCTGGTCCATGGCCTCCGTCGCGGGGATCCTCCCCTTGAGCGGCACGCCGAGGCGGTCCATGCCGCTCGGCCACTGTGACCGCGGCTCGAGCTCGACCCCGGCGCGCTCCAGCCGTCCGCGCGCCGAGACGACCGCGGTCTCGGGGATGTCGGTGGGGAACCACGGACCGGCACAGGCGTCGCAGCGGCCGCACGGCTCGGCGGTGGCGTCGTCGAGCGACTCCTGCAGGAAGGCCATCCGGCACTGCGCGGTGCGCTCGTAGTCGAGCATGAGGCCCTGCTCGCGCCGGCGTGCCTCGCTGACCCGCGCGTAGCGCTCCGCGTCGTAGGCCCAGGGCTGCCCGGTCGACGTCCAGCCGCCCGAGACGCGCTGCACGGCGCCGTCGACGTCGAGCACCTTCAGCAGCAGCTCGAGCCGGGTGCGGCGCACGTCGACGATGGTCTCGAGCGCCACGGTCGACAGCGGCCGTGACGACTCCGCCAGCGCCGTCAGCACCGCGTCGGCCTGGTCCTGCCGCGGCATGGAGGCCGACGCGAAGTACGACCAGATGTCGCGGTCCTCGGGCCCGGGCAGCAGCAGCACGTCGGCGCGCTCGGTGGCCCGGCCCGCGCGACCCACCTGCTGGTAGTAGGCGACAGGGGAGGAGGGTGCGCCGAGGTGCAGCACGAACCCGAGGTCGGGCTTGTCGAAGCCCATGCCGAGCGCGCTGGTGGCGACCAGGGCCTTGACCTCGTTGTCGCGCAGGGCCGCCTCGAGGCGCTCGCGGTCGGCCGGGTCGGTGCGGCCGGTGTAGGCCTGCACGGCGTGCCCCGCCTCCCGCAGCGCGGCCGCGACGTCCTCGGCGGCGGAGACGGTCAGGCAGTAGACGATGCCGCTGCCCGGCAGGTCGTCGAGGTGGGCGAGCAGCCAGGCCAGCCGCTGCTCGGGCGAGGTCTGCCGCAGCACCCCGAGCCGGAGCGACTCGCGCGCCAGCCCACCGCGGAGCGTGAGCACCTCGTGGCCGCCGGCGCCGAGCTGCTCCACGACGTCGGTGACGACCCGTGCGTTCGCGGTGGCGGTCGTGGCCAGCACCGGGGTGTCCTCCGGCAGCGTGGTCAGCAGGTCGCGGATGCGTCGGTAGTCGGGGCGGAAGTCGTGGCCCCAGTCGCTGACGCAGTGGGCCTCGTCGACCACCAGCAGGCCGCACCGGCGCGCGAGGTCGGGCAGCTGCTCGTCGCGGAAGCGCGGGTTGTTGAGCCGCTCGGGGCTGACCAGCAGCACGTCGACCTCGTCGGCGGCCAGCGCCGCGCTGACCTGCCCCCATTCCTCGGCGTTGGCCGAGTTCATCGAGACCGCTCGGATGCCGGCGCGCTCGGCCGCCCCGATCTGGTCGCGCATGAGCGCCAGCAGGGGCGAGACGATCACGGTGGGTCCGGCGCCCTGGGCCCTGCGCAGGGCGGTGGACACGAAGTACACCGCCGACTTGCCCCAGCCGGTGCGCTGCACGACCAGCACCCGCTGGCGCGACCCCACGAGCGCCTCGACGGCCTCGAGCTGGCCGTCGCGGAAGGTGGCGTCGTCGCGGCCGACGAGGCGGCGCAGGACGGTCGTCGCCTCCGCAGCGAGCGCGCCGGTGGCAGTGCTGGTGGGGGTGGCAGACATGGGCACCACCGTATGCCGCGTGGGCGACACCCGCGGGCCGCGCCCCTGCCGCTGTGGACGGCCCGAGCGCCCCGTGGGCGCTGTGGACGCCCGAGGTCCGGGCTGCCACCCGGCCGTTGGTGGGGGCGGTGGGAGGATGTCGCGCATGGCGAACGAGCGATCACAGCGGTACAGCGCCGACGTCCCCCTGCGCTGGAGCGACATGGACGCCTACGGCCACGTCAACAACGTGCAGTTCCTGCGCCTGCTCGAGGACGCGCGCGTGATCGGCTTCCAGGAGTGGTTCGGCCAGGAGCGCTCGGTGCTCGACCAGGGGGTGCTCGTCGCCCGCCACGAGATCGAGTACCTCGCGCCCCTGGAGTTCCGGCACGCACCGATCGCGGTCGACATGTGGGCCACCCGCATCGGCGGGGCCTCCTTCGACCTGGCCTACGAGGTCCGTGACCCCGCGGGGGTGGGTGACACCCTCTACGCCCGGGCCGAGACCACCCTCGTGCTCTACAGCTTCGCGGACAGCACGCCGCGACGCCTGTCGGCCACCGAGATGGCCACGCTGAGGAGCCACGAGGGCGACCCGGTGCCCTTCCGGTGGCGTCGCCGATGACGCGGCTGCGGTTCGCCGACGCCGAGTCGCTCGCCGACCTCGGCACCCTGGTCGCCCGGGCCAAGTCCGTCGACCCCGAGGGCGCGATCCGGCTGCAGGCGCACGGGCGCACCCTGGCGGCCTACGTCGGCGTGCTGCCGGGTTCCGGCCTGCTCGCCGAGGGGGCGGTCGTCGGCCTGCGGACCATGCCGCTCGCCGAGGAGTCCGACGTCGACGCGACGGTCTCCCTGGCCGCCGTCTCCGACCGGCTGGCCCGACACGAGGCCGCGCCCGGCCCGGCGGTGCTCGACGTCCCGCCGGTCGCCGTCAGGGCGGCGTGGGCCGCCGTCGCCCCGCCCCGCAGCGGCTGGGAGCGCGTCGGCAGCCTGGCGGCCGACGTCGTCAACGAGGCCGCCCGTGAGGGCATCGAGGAGGTGGCGCAGGGCACGCCGGGGCAGGCGGGTGGCCACGCGGTCGCCGCCCTCCGGCAACGCGTCTGGCAGCGCAGCACCACCACCGTGCCGCCGTTCCCGGCCGGCGGGGCGTTCGCGGCATACGTGCTGGGCTTCACCCCGCCCGGCAGCGAGGTGACGGTCTTCGCCCACGGTCGGTGGACGCGGCTCTCGACGGCGGCGGGGCACGTGCTCGTGCGCTGAGCGGCGCCGTTGTCGGCCTTGGCCGAACCGGCCTCCCGGCGGGCGCTGCCGCGTCATACTTCTTCCCTCGGGACCACGGCCCCGGGCCTGGGGAGGGGAGGTGGGCGGTGTACGACCACCTCCTGTTCGTCCAGACCCTGTCGGCCTTCACCCACACGCTGCTGACGCACTACGACACCCAGACCATGCTCGAGGAGCTCACCGACCGCGTGAGCGCCGTGTTCGGCCTCACCGGCAGCGGGGTGGTGCTCGCGGTCGACGGCCACCTCACCCTGGCAAGCGCCGTGCCCACCGCGGTGGCCGACCTCGAGCGCCTCGGGGAGGACCAGGAGTCCGGCCCGAGCTGGGACGCCTTCCGCACGGGGAGCCCGGTGACGGTGCCAGACCTCGGCACGGACGAGCGCGGCTGGGGTCGCCTCCAGGAGGAGGCGGAGCGGCTCGGCCTGCGCGCCGTCGCGGCCGTGCCCATGCGGCTGGGGGAGTGGAACATCGGGGCCCTGAGCCTGTATGCCGCCCAGCCCCGGGAGTGGCCGGAGGAGGACGTGGCCGCGGCCACCGCCCTGGCCGACATGGCGACCGGCTACCTCGTCAACGCGTCCAAGCTGCGCCAGCAGGAACAGCTCGCCGAGCAGCTGCAGACCGCCCTCGACACCCGCGTGGTGATCGAGCAGGCCAAGGGCATGGTCGCCGCCGCGGAGGGCATCACGGTCGACGAGGCGTTCACCCGTCTGCGGCGCTACGCGCGCGACCGAAACCTGGTGCTGCGCGCGGTCGCCCAGCAGGTCGTCTCGGAGGGCCTGCGCCCCTGACGGCTCAGCTCCAGGGCGGACTCGGCCACGACGCCGAGGGCGACCGCCCGGCCGAGCGCGTCCCGGAGCCCGCACGACCCGAACCGTTCGGGGCGCCGCGCCACGTGGCCCGACGGGAACGGAGCTGCGCCACGACGGACCGCTGCCGCGACAGCAGCGGGGCCACCTCCGGGTTGACCACCATCGCGTCACCGTCCGCGACGAGGAACGGCGTCGTGCGCAGTCGGTCCTCGAGGTGCGTGAGGGTGGCGAGGAGCTCGCGGACGGATGCGCTCGCGAGGTCGGTCAGGTCGGCCGTGAGAGGGGTCGTGGTGGTGTTGATCATGCGCTGCTCCACGCGTCGAGGTACCGGCGGAAGACAGCGCCACCGTGCAGTCCAGAGCAGCGCCACGAGGAAGGGTGCGGCCGGGGTCAGGGGCCGTCGATGACATGGAGGTTACGGCGATGTCACGGAGGCGCGCAGGGATTTTCGCAGATTCCCCTGAAGTCAGGTCTTTGGTCCCGCTGGCCTGTGGCTGCCCGGCGTGGCCCTGATTTCACCCGGCCAGCGTGCCGCCGCGCTCGGTGAGCACCTCGGCCAGGACGTCGATGCGGTCGGAGACGATGCCGTCGACCCCGAGGTCGAGCAGGCGGTGCATCTCGTCGCGGTCGTCGATGGTCCACACGTGCAGGTGCTTGCCGTGCCGGTGCACGCGATCGACGAGGCCGCGGGTCACGAGGGTGACGCGCCGGCCGGCGACCGTGTGCTGCGGCGGGATCTGCAGCACGGGCGACGGCGTGCGCAACCAGCGCGAGAGCAGGGCGGGGGCGAACCGGAGGGCTGCCACGCCCACCTGGCCGGCGGCGGTCGCCAGGGTCGGGCCGAGCGCCCGCCGCACCGCCCGCAGCCGCCGCTCGGAGAACGAGCCGACGCACACCCGGTCGACCGCGTTGTGCTCCCGGATCGTGCGCACGAGCGGCTCGACGGCTCCCGGGGCCTTGACGTCGATGTTGATGCGCGCGTCCGGGAACTCCTCGAGCAGGTGTGTGAGGAGGGGGATCTCCTCGGTGCCGTTGATGCGGGCGGCGCGCACCGCGGCATACGGCAGCTCGGCGACCGCGCCGTTGGCGTCGGTGACCCGGTCGAGGTGGGTGTCGTGGAAGGCCAGCAGGTGGCCGTCGGCCGTGGCGTGGACGTCGGTCTCGAGGTAGCGGTAGCCGAGCCGCACCGCGGTGCGGAACGCGGCCAGGGTGTTCTCGAGGTCGAGGTTGTCGGCGTGCAGGGCGCCGCCCCGGTGGGCGAGACCGATGGGGGTGCTCGCGTCCAGATACGGGAAGTCGGCGGCTCTCACGGCTCCAGTCTGCCGCGGAGAGCCGCCGACTTCTCGTCAGCGGTGCCGGTGCGCCGGGTGGCGCGGGCGGGTCAGAGCTCCGCCCACACCGCCGTGTCGGCAGGCACGCGGCCCTCGGCGTCCAGCGGTCCGGAGGCGACGAGCACGCGGGCGCCCTCGGGGAGGGCCACCGGCTCGGTGCCGAGGTTGGCCAGCACGAGGGTCGAGGCGCCCTCGCCCGCGCCGGTGGTCGCGCCCGTGTTCTCCAGGGCGACGACGTCCTCGCCGAAGCCCTCGACGAAGCGCAGGCCGCCGGTGCCCAGGCTGCGCTCCCGGCGGGCGGTCAGCAGTGAGCGGTAGAGCTCGAGCGTGGAGTCCGTGACGCCCTCCTGCTGGTCGACGGCGTAGTCGCCGTAGACCGCCGGCTGCGGAAGCCAGGTGTTCTCCGACGGGCCGAAGCCGAACGACGGTGCGTCCTTGTGCCAGGGCATCGGCACACGGCAGCCGTCTCGGCCGATCTCCTCACCGTTGGTGCGGTGGAAGGCCGGGTCCTGGCGGTACTCGTGCGGCATGTCGGTGGAGTCGGGCAGGCCGAGCTCCTCGCCCTGGTAGAGGTAGGCCCCGCCGGGCAGGCCGAGCATCAGCGTGGTCGCCGCGCGGGCGCGCTTCAGGCCGAGCTCGCGGTCGGGCTGCGGGTCGGTGGCGCTGATGCCGTTGGGGCGCTTGCTGCCGACCGGCAGGCCGAGGCGCGAGGCGTGGCGCACCACGTCGTGGTTCGACAGCACCCAGGTGCTGGGGGCGCCCACGGAGTCCGCGGCCTGCAGCGACGACGCGATGACCCCGCGCAGGTCGGCGGCCCGCCACTGGGTGCTGAGGAAGTCGAAGTTGAACGCCTGGTGCATCTCGTCGTTCCGGACGTACATCACCGCGCGCTCCTGGGGCTCGACCCAGGCCTCGGCGCAGAGGATGCGGTCGGGCTGGCCGTAGGAGTTCAGGATCGCGCGCCACTGGCGGTAGATCTCGTGGACGCCGTCCTGGTCCCACATCGGGGGCTTGGGGGCGTCGGCGCCGTGGCGGCCCTCGTCGAGCAGGTGCAGGTCGGCACTCCAGTGCGGCAGGCCCTGCTCCTTGATCAGCCCGTGCGCCACGTCGACGCGGAAGCCGTCGACGCCGCGGTCGAGCCAGAAGCGCAGGATCGACTCGAACTCGGCGCGCACCTCGGGGTGCTCCCAGTTGAAGTCGGGCTGCTTGGAGTCGAACAGGTGGAGGTACCACTGGCCGTCCTCGACGCGGGTCCAGGCCGACCCGCCGAAGACCGAGTGCCAGTCGTTCGGCGGCTCGCTGCCGTCCTCGCCCTGGCCGTCGCGGAACATGTAGCGCTCGCGCTCGGGGCTGCCCGGGCCGGCGGCCAGTGCGGCCTGGAACCACTCGTGCTCGTCGGAGGAGTGGTTGGGCACGAGGTCGACGATCACCTTCAGGCCCAGCTCGCGGGCGGTGGCCAGCATGGCGTCGGCGTCGTCGAGGGTGCCGAAGAGCGGGTCGATGTCGCGGTAGTCGGACACGTCGTAGCCGGCGTCGGCCTGCGGGGAGCGGTAGAAGGGGGAGAACCACACCGCGTCGACACCGAGCGCCTTGAGGTAGGGCAGGCGGGCGGTCACACCGGGGAGGTCGCCGATGCCGTCGCCGTTCCCGTCGGCCCAGGACCGCGGGTAGATCTGGTAGATGACGGCGCTGCGCCACCACGCGGCGTCGGGGGAGTCCGGCGCGTGCAGCAGCTCGGCCGTGCGGAGGGGGGAGTCAAGAACGTCGGTCACGGGCGACCATGATCCACGATCTGCCGCGCAGAGTGAACTCCATTCCGCAACTTCTTGCGAATCGAGCAAGAAATTTCACGGCCCTCGACCGCGCAGCAACTCCTGCTAGCAGCGGTTGCTGCCGGAGGCCCATGTTGCTGCATACCGCTCGGGCAGCAACGTGTGCTGAGTCGAGGGACAGACGGTCGCTCGTCAGTCCTCGAAGGCGTTGACGAGCGAGTGCGCGGCCCGCTCGAGGTAGTCGCGCAGCAGCAGGTCGTTGGCCGGCGCGAGGTCGAGGGTGTCGACCGCGGCCAGCATGTGCGTCAGCCACCGGTCACGCTGGGCGGGCGTCACCCTGAACGGCACGTGGCGCATCCGCAGCCGCGGGTGCCCCCGCTGCTCGGAGTAGGTCGTCGGCCCGCCCCAGTACTGCTCGAGGAACATCCGCAGGCGGTCCTCGGCCGGGCCGAGGTCCTCCTCGGGGTAGAGCGCTCGCAGCTCGGGGTCACCGGCCACGCCGAGGTAGAACTCGTGGACGAGCTTGCGGAAGGTCTCGTGCCCACCGACCTGGTCGTAGAAGCTCTGCTGCTGCCCGGCTGGAATCACCGGGACAGTCTGTCACTCACCGTGCGCCAGGTCCGAACGGCGTCAGCGGGGGACCCTGCACGCCGGCCGCGTCGAAGGCGGCCTTGACGCGCTCGCGGATCTCGCGGGAGACGCCGTACTGCTGCTCCGGGGCGGTCTTGGCCAGGACCCGGATGGTGACCGCCGTGCCGGTGACGGACTCGACGCCGAGCACCTGCGGCTCCTCGAGCAGCTTGTCCTTCCAGCCCGGCTCCTCGTCGAAGCGGTGCACGACGTCGCGGATCAGGGGGATGACCTTCTCGAGGTTCTCCGCGTACGAGACGGGGATGTCGACCAGGGCCGTGGACCAGCCCTGGCTCTTGTTGCCGATCCGGATGATCTCGCCGTTGCGGACGTACCAGACGACGCCGCTGGGGTCGCGCAGCCGCGTCACCCGCAGCGACACCTCCTCCACGGTGCCGATGGCCTCGCCGGTGTCGACGATGTCGCCGACGCCGTACTGGTCCTCGAGGATCATGAAGATGCCGGAGAGGAAGTCCTTCACCAGGCTCTGCGCGCCGAAGCCGAGCGCGACACCACCCACACCGGCCGAGGCCAGCAGCGGCCCGAGCGGGATGTGGAAGATCGACATGATCGTCAGCGCGGTGATGATCGCGACGCCGAAGGTCACGATGCTGCGCAGCAGCGAGCCCATGGTCAGCGTGCGCTGGCGGTGGCGTTCGTGGGCCACGCCGGTGGCCTGGTTCAACACCCGGCCGGCGCGCCCGGCCTGGCGCTCGCGGCGGGCGTCCGCCTTGGCGAGCGTGACGTCGACGACGCGGCTGATGGAGCGCAACAGCGCCCAGCGCAGGATGACGGCGGCCACCAGGGTCACGAGGACCATCAGGGGCCACCCGGAGAACCACTCCCACACGCTCTGCGGCGTCACCGCAGAGAGGGTCTGGAGGATCTCGTCCAGCACCATGCTCATCGTCATGCGGGCCATTGTTCCCATGTCGGACCGACGGATTCGAAACGGGCACGCCCACTGGGCACGGCACTGTGAACCGACTCACGCCCCAAGGCGCCAGGTGGCCCGCTCGAGCCGCGAGCCAACGACTTCGTATGCCGGGAGCGCGCCTGAGGCGGCCCGTGGCCGCGGGAGGCGAGCCCCCGGCATACAACGTCGGTAGGGCGTCAGCCCTGTGCGTCGCGCGCCTGGGCCCGCAGGGCCCGGGCGATGCTGTCGCGGTTCTCGGACACCAGGCGCACCAGCGCGGCGGGCGACTCGCGGTTCGCGTCCAGCCAGGCCTGGGTCGCGTCGAGCAGCTCCCGGCTGGCGAGGGCAGCCGGGTAGAACTGCTGGACGATCGACTCGGCGATGGCGTGGGTGCGCTTCTCCCAGACCTCGGAGAGCACCGCGTGGTACTTCTCGACGTAGGGCAGCAGCACCGCCGGGTCGATCGCGCGGCCGAAGCCGAGGCTCGTCGCGTCGAGGACGCTGTTGGGCAGCTCGTCGGACTCGACGCCTGCCGCCCAGGCGGCGGCCTTCGCCTCGGCGGTCGGCCGTGCCGCCAGGGCGCGGGCCTCTCGCTCGCGGCCGGTCGAGGTGTTGTCTCGCTCGCGCTCGGCCCGGATCTCCTCCTCGGTCGCGGCCCCCGCGGCGGCCATCGAGGTCAGGAGCGTCCAGCGCATCTCGGTGTCGATGGCCAGGCCCTCGACCACCTCGGTGCCCTCGAGGAGAGCACGCACGTGGGCGGCGTCCTCGGAGGAGGTGAGCATGCCGGCATACGCGGTGACCAGCTGGAGCTGGGCGTCGCTGCCGGGCTCGGCCTGCAGCGCCAGCTCCTTGAGGGCGGCCACCGTGGCGGCCAGGGTCTCGGCCCGGTGCTCCGGCGCGAGGTACATGAGCACGGTGGTCTGCAGCTGGCCCAGGAGGGTGCGCAGCAGGGTCGAGTCGGTCTCACCGGGCAGCGAGGCGAGGACGAGGTCGACGAACGCACGACCCGGCATCTCCGCGTCGCGGGTCATGTCCCAGGCTGCGCCGAGCACCAGGGCCCGCGGCAGGCTGTCCTGGAAGCCGCGGGGGTGGGCGAGCGCGGTGGCGAGCGAACGCTCGTCGAGGCGGATCTTGGCGTAGGCCAGGTCGTCGTCGTTGACGAGCAGGAGGTCGGGCTGCGGGCGACCGACGAGCTCGGGGATGTCGGTGCTCTCGCCGTCGACGTCGAGCTCGAGGCGGTCGGTGCGCACGAGGGCATCGCCCTCGACGGCATACAGGCCCACCGCGAGGCGGTGCGGACGCAGCGTCTCGAAGCCCTCGGCATACGTCTGCACGATGCGGGCCGAGGTGACCACGCCCTGGTCGTCGACCTCCACCTCGGGGCGGAGGGTGTTGACGCCGGCCGTCTCGAGCCAGAGCTTGCTCCAGGTGTCGAGGTCGCGGCCCGAGGTGGCGGCCAGCTCGTCGAGCAGGTCGGCCAGGGTGGTGTTGCCCCAGGCGTGCTTGGCGAAGTAGGCGCGCAGGCCGGCGACGAACGGCTCACGGCCGACGTAGGCCACGAGCTGCTTGAGCACCGAGGCGCCCTTGGCGTAGGTGATGCCGTCGAAGTTGACCTCGACGTCCTCGAGGTCGCGGATCGGGGCGACGATCGGGTGGGTGGAGGAGAGCTGGTCCTGGCGGTAGGCCCACGCCTTCTCCGAGGTGCCGAAGGTGGTCCAGGCGGTCTCCCACTGGGTGGCCTCGGCCTGGCAGGTGGTGGAGGCCCACTCGGCGAACGACTCGTTGAGCCACAGGTCGTTCCACCACTTCATCGTCACGAGGTTGCCGAACCACATGTGGGCGAGCTCGTGGAGGATCGTCAGAGCCCGGCGCTCGATGATGGCCTCGGTGACCTTGGCCCGGAAGACGTAGATCTCGTTGATGGTGACCGCGCCGGCGTTCTCCATCGCGCCCATGTTGTACTCCGGCGTGAAGAGCTGGTCGTACTTCGCGAACGGGTACTCGCAGTCGAACTCGTTCTCGAAGAACGCGAACCCGCGCTTGGTGCAGTCGAAGATGTTGTCGGCGTCGAGGTGCTGGAGCATCGACTTGCGGCAGAAGATGCCCAGCGGCACGGTCCCCTTGCGGGTCTCCACCTCGTCGCGCACCACGGCATACGGGCCGGCGACCAGCGCGGTGATGTAGCAGGACATCGGCGGTGTCGGCTCGAAGGCCCAGGTGGCCACGCCGTCGCGCACCGGGGTCGGCTCGGGGGTGGGGGAGTTGGAGATGACCTCCCAGTGGCTCGGCGCCGTGACCGTGAAGGCGTAGGTCGCCTTGAGGTCGGGCTGCTCGAACACGGCGAACATGCGGCGGCAGTCGGCGACCTCGAACTGCGAGTAGAGGTAGACCTCGTTGTCGACCGGGTCGACGAAGCGGTGCAGGCCCTCACCGGTGTTCATGTAGACGCCCGTCGCGTCGATGGTGAGCTCGTTGCGCTCGGCGAGGTCGGGCACCTGCACGCGGACGCCGTCGAAGTGCTCGGCCGGGTCGAGGGACGTCCCGTTGAGGGTGATGGACTCGACCGACTCGGCGATGAGGTCGATGAAGGTGGAGGCGCCCGGCTCGGGGCTGGAGAACGTCACCGTGGTGGTGGTCCGGAACGTCTTCTCGGAGGTGGTCAGGTCGAGCGCGACGTCGTAGTGGTCGACACTCACGATCGCGGCGCGGGCGATGGCCTCGTCGCGGGTCAGGTTCTTGCCGGGCACGGGAAGTCTCCTGGTGGTCTGGGCGTGGATGGCGGCCATGATGGCACGCCCGTCAGCAGCCCCGGCAGGGCCTGAGGAACTCTGCCCGTTGAGGCCCGTTTCGCCGCAAATGGCACAATGTTGCGGTATGAGCGCCTCCACGAACACGCAGACCCGATCGGCAGCTGAGTTCTGGTTCGACCCGCTCTGCCCCTGGGCCTGGATGACCTCGCGGTGGATGACGGAGGTCGAGAAGGTGCGCCCGGTGGACGTCACCTGGTCGGTCATGAGCCTCTCCGTGCTCAACGAGGGCCGCGACCTGCCCGAGGACTACCGGTCGCTGATGGAACGCGGCTGGGGCCCGGTCCGCGTGATCATCGCGGCCGCCCGGGAGTACGGCGAGAAGGTCGTCAAGCCCCTGTATGACGCGATGGGCACCCGGATCCACGTCCAGGACGACAAGGACCTCGACGCGGTGATCGCCGCGGCCCTCGACGAGGTGGGCATCGACCCCGGCCTCGCGCGGTTCGCCGGCAGCGACGAGGTCGACGACCTGCTGCGCGCCAGCCACCAGCGCGCGATCGACCTGGTCGGCGACGAGGTGGGCACCCCGGTCGTGGCCGTCAACGACGTCGCGTTCTTCGGACCGGTGGTCAGTCCGGCCCCCAAGGGTGAGGACGCCGGGCGGCTCTGGGACGGTTGCGTCCTGGTGGCCGGTACGCAAGGGTTCTTCGAGCTCAAGCGGAGCCGGACGGTAGGCCCGATCTTCGACTAGGCCCGAATCGACTAGGAGAACCTCCATGCGCGTCCACATCGGCGGCGACCACGCCGCATACGAGCTGCTCGGCGAGCTCGTCGCCTTCCTCGAGGAGGAGGGCCACGAGGTGACCAACCACGGTCCGCACGAGTACGACGCGCAGGACGACTACCCCGTCTTCTGCCTGCGGGTGGCCGAGGCCGTCGCCGCAGACCCGGGCTCGCTCGGCATCGTGCTCGGCGGCTCGGGCAACGGCGAGCAGATCGCCGCCAACAAGGTCGCCGGCATCCGGGCAGCCCTCTGCTACAACGAGGAGCTGGCCAAGCTGGCCCGTGAGCACAACAATGCGCTGGTGCTCTCGATCGGCGCCCGCATGAACAGCACGGAGGAGGCCAAAGCCATGGCGCGGGCCTTCCTGGGCACGGAGTACTCCGGCGAGGACCGGCACCAGCGGCGCATCGACATGCTGACCGCCTACGAGCAGTCGGGAGCGCTGCCGCCGCTCCCGGGTTCTGTGGATTGACCCGGGGGGCGTGTGGCACAGTCACTAGGCTGTGCGCACGGGTTGAACGCCGGCCCGTTCTGAGAGTCCTCCCGGATGTGTGCCGGCTGTCGCGAAGGTGCTTGAGACGTGGAAGTCCGTAGCGAGGTGTTGGCCCGACGGCGGCTGACGATCCGCCTCCAGCGCTACCTGCGCGCCCACCCCAGTGCGGTCTGGGCCCGGGCGGTGCAGCCCGCGACAGCCTCCCTGCTGTGTCTGGGGGTCCTGATGACGGCGCTGGCCATGCACGCGTGGCCGACGGTGGTGCCCTTCTCGGCCTTCATCCCGTTCGCCGTGCTGGCGGGGCTCCTGCTCCGCCCCCGCAACCTGGCGGTGGTCGACGCGGTCATCCTCGTCTGCGCCGCGTGGGTGGCCATCGGTCGCACCGACGGCAGCCCGCTCGTCTACCTCAACGCGCTCGTGGTGCTGGGCCTGGTGATGCTCATCATGTTCACGGTGGCGACCTCGCGGGCCCGGCTCGGCGTGCAGGGCAGCATCGGGGAGACCATGCTGGTCGACCTGCGCGACCGCCTGCTCACCCAGGGCGAGCTCCCCGACCTGCCGCCCGGCTGGGGCGCGGAGCTGTGCGTCCTCTCGGCCTACGGCGACTCCTTCTCGGGCGACTTCGTCGTCACGAGCAAGACCGACGGCTGCCTCGAGATCGCCCTGGTCGACGTCTCCGGCAAGGGGGTGGCCGCGGGCACCCGCTCGCTGCTGCTCTCCGGTGCGTTCGGCGGCCTCCTCGGCTCCATGCCCGTCGACCGCTTCCTCCCCGCCGCCAACGCGTACCTGCTGCGCCAGCACTGGGAGGAGGGCTTCGCCACCGCCGCGCACGCCTTCATCGACCTCGAGACCGGTGCCTTCAGCATCGGCTCGGCAGGTCACCCTCCGGTCGCGCGCTTCTCGGCCGGCTCGGGCCGCTGGGAGATGCTCGAGTCCGTGGAGGGTCCGGTCCTCGGGGTCAGCGAGGGGGTCGGCTTCCCGCGCACCACCGGCCTGCTGCAGCGCGGTGACGCGCTGCTGATCTACACCGACGGCGTGATCGAGACCCGCACCCGCGACCTGCGCGACGGGATCGACCGCATGCTCGGCACCGCCGAGCGGATGATCACCCGGGGGTTCGAGGGGATGGCCGAGCGGATGTGCGTGTCGGCCCGGGCAGGCGAGACCGACGACCGCGCGGCCGTGCTCGTCTGGCGCCGCTGACGCCGAAGCGCTGATCCCCTCGGGGACGGCGCGCAAGGCGGCGCCGACGGTAACTCAGGCGGAAGCGGCGGCCTTGGTCCGTGAGGAGCGCCGGGTCAGGTCGGCGCAGTCGAGGCAGATGTCCTCCGGCACCAGGCCGGTGCGCATCAGCAGCCCGAAGAGCACACAGCCGACGCACAGGCCGAAGAAGGCCTCGAGCGCGGGGAACACCACCATCACGATGCCGATGGCCAGCACCGCGACACCGGCGCCGGTCGAGCCGGTCAGGGCGGCCACCAGCCCGAGCAGGGCCGCAGCACCGGTCATCACCGCACCGATGGAGGCGGCGAACCGCTTGGGCGGTCCGGCGGTGTACCGCGGGGGAGCGGACAGCCGCGGCCGCACGAACCGCTGCACACCCCGGGCCAGCGGGCTGGCGGAGGGCCCCCACCCGGCACGCAGCACGAACTCGGCCGCGAGCACGGCATACAGCCACCACCACCCGGTGGCCAGGGCGAGGGTGGAGACGATCAGCACGCCGCCCGCGATCAGGCGGACGGTGACGTCGTCGACGATGCTGGGGAACCGAGAAATGCGCACGGTGAATTATCGCCTGCATAACGGCTAGTTATTCCCTCGGGGTCTCTCCTTCTCGCGATCCGGACGTCCACCGGGCTTGTCCAACCTTGACTCGTTCTTGAACAAGGGGGCATTGACCCTCTTTGTCCCGGTTGTCAGGGTTCCCGGTCTGGGGGCCGTACCCACGCGACCCCCGACACCAGGAGGACACCGTGACCACGTTCGCGAGCCACAAGCTCACCGCCTTGTCATTGACCGCAGCCTGCGCGGCCGCCGGCCTCGTCGCAGCCTCGCCCGCTGCCGCCAAGCCGCTGGCGGCGCCGACCTCGTTCGTCGTCGTCCAGGGCGGCACCGGCACCGAGAAGGCCGTCGCCGCCACCATGGCCGCAGGCGGCACCGTCACCATGGAGTGGCCCCAGATCGGGGTCGTCATCGCCGAGGCGACCGACGACTCGTTCGACGACGTCGCCCGTGGCCAGTCCGGCATCGTGGCCGCCGGGCCGACCCGGGCGCTGCACGCCTTCCAGGCGCCCACCGCGCCGGCGACCGGCGCGGTGAGTGGGCTCGGCCCCGGCACCTCCGGTGGCGACGACACCGCGGAGCCGCTGAACGACAAGCAGTGGGACATGCGGATGATCAAGGCCGACCAGGCCCACCGGCTCACCGACGGCAACCGTGACATCACGGTCGGCGTCCTCGACTCCGGCATCGAGGCCGACCACCCCGACCTCGCGGCCAACATCGACCCGTCGCAGTCGGTGAGCTGTGCGAACAAGGGCGTGCCGGACACCGCGCCCAGCGCGTGGGGTCGCACCGCCTCCGACCACGGCACCCACGTGGCCGGCACCATCGCCGCCGCACGCAACGGCGTCGGCATCGTCGGCGTCGCGCCGAACGTGAAGCTGGCGGCGGTGAAGGTCGTCGACGACGACGGCTACATCTACCCGGAGTACGCCATCTGCGGCTTCGTGTGGGCGGCCGACAAGGGCATGGAGGTCACCAACAACTCCTACTTCATCGACCCGTACTACCTCTGGTGCAAGGCCAACGAGGACGAGCGGGCCGTCATCACGGCGGTCGAGCGGGCGCTGAAGTACTCGGAGAAGAAGGACGTCGTCAACGTCGCCTCCGCGGGCAACTCCCGTTGGGACCTCTCGAAGCCGATCGAGGACTCGGGCAGCCCCAACAACCACCCCGTCGGTGAGGAGCCCGAGGTCCGCTACACCGACCACCGCTGCTACGACATGCCGGCCGAGCTCGACAACGTCGTGACCGTCTCCTCGGTGGGCCCGACCGGCGAGAAGGCCTACTACTCCAACTTCGGCCGGGGCGTCATCGACGTCACCGCGCCGGGTGGCGACGCCTGGCTCGACTGGAACGCGCCGAAGTCCAACCCCGCCGACGCGATCCTGTCGACGACCAAGGGCGGCACCTGGGGCTACAAGCAGGGCACCTCGATGGCCGGTCCGCACGTCACGGGCGTCGTGGCGCTGGTGCGTGGCGCTGACACCGGCCTGAACGCCAAGCAGGCGGCCAAGACCCTCGAGCGAGAGGCCGACACGCTGGCCTGCCCCGAGGTCTACGACTACACCGACGACGGTGTCGCCGACGCCACGTGCGAGGGCGGCGCCAAGGGCACGGGCTTCTTCGGTGCCGGCATGGTCGACGCTCTCGACGCCGTCACCCGCTGACGTCCCACACCGCTTTCCAGCTCTTCCCCACGCCGGGGCCCGGTCGCGCTGCGACCGGGCCCCGGTCCTCGTGTGCCGGTGACCTACCCTTGTGGCCCGTGACCGGACAGCCTCACGTGCGCACCTACAACGCCCGTCGCGGCCGGATGTCCCCGCTCACCCAGAGCCGGCTCGAGGAGCTGGTGCCGCGCCACGGCATACCGGAAGGACCGCTGGAGCCGGCGGTGGCGTTCGGGCGCCGGGCCCCGGTCGTGCTCGACATCGGGTGCGGCCACGGGGCGGCCGCGATCGGGTATGCCGCGGCGCACCCCGACCACGACATCCTCGCCGTCGACGTCCACCCGCCGGGGGTCGCCCGCATGCTCGCGGCGGCGGACGCTCGCGGTGTGCCGAACCTGTGGGCCCACATCGGCGACGCGGTCGCGCTGCTCGAGCAGCGCATCGCCCCGCGCTCGCTGCACGCGGTGCACCTGTTCTTCCCCGACCCGTGGCCGAAGACCCGTCACCTCAAGCGGCGCTTCATCCGCGAGCACACCCTCGACCTCATCGCCGACCGTCTGGAGCCGGGTGGTGCGCTGCTGGTGGCCACGGACCACGCGTCGTACGCCGAGCACGCCCTGGACGAGCTGCGGGCCCACGACGCCTTCGAGGTCGACGTCGCCGACCGGCCGCGGTGGCGGCCCCACGACGGCTTCGAGGCCAAGGGTCGCGCGGCGGGACGGTCGGTGACCGACCTGCGAGCCGTGCTGCGGCAGGCGAGCTGATGGCCGCCGGCCACAGCCACGGCCACGGCACCGCGACCGGCCGCCACCGCCGCCGGCTGGTGGTCGCCCTCGCCATCACGCTGAGCGTGATGGTCGTCGAGGTGGTCGGTGGCCTGGTCTCCGGGTCGCTGGCGCTGCTGGCCGACGCCGGCCACATGATGACGGACGCCGCCGGTGTGGGGCTGGCCCTGCTCGCCGCGTCGTTCGCCGCCCGCCCTG
This sequence comes from uncultured Actinomycetota bacterium, assembly GCA_963730585.1. GTDB lineage: Bacteria > Actinomycetota > Actinomycetes > Actinomycetales > Dermatophilaceae > Pedococcus_A. The sequence goes on from CAVSSL010000003.1 coordinate 224,783, forward strand.
CGACGCCGGAACGCACCTTCGGCTACCACCGGCTCGAGATCCTCGCGGCCGTCGTCAACGCGCTGCTGCTGTTCGGGGTCGCCGGCTTCGTGCTGGTCGAGGCGGTGCGCCGGCTGGCCGCGCCGCCCGAGGTCTCCTCGGGGCTCATGCTCGCCGTCGCGGTCGTGGGCCTGGTCGCCAACACGGCGTCGCTGCTGGTCCTGCGGGGCGGGCAGGCCGAGTCGCTCAACGTCCGCGGCGCCTACCTCGAGGTCCTCGGCGACCTGCTCGGCTCGGCCGCGGTGATCGTCGCCGCGGTCGTCGTCGCCTTCACCGGGTACGCGCGCGCCGACGCCATCGCCTCGGCCCTCATCGGCCTGATGATCCTGCCGCGCACGTGGGGCCTGCTGAGGGAGGCGGTCGACGTGCTGCTGGAGGCAACGCCGAAGGGGGTGGACCTGGCCGTGGTGCGCGACCACCTCCTCTCGACCCCGGGCGTGGTCGACGTGCACGACCTGCACGCGTGGACGATCACGAGCGGTATGCCGGTGCTCTCGGCCCACGTCGTGGTCGACCCGGAGGTCCTCGCCGCCGGAGGTGGGGGAGAGGTGCTGGACCAGCTGTGTCACTGCCTCGCGGGCCATTTCGACGTCGAGCACTGCACGTTCCAGCTCGAGGAGCCGTCACACCGCGAGCACGAGCGCGCCCACCACGCCTGAGCTCCGGGCGCAGGTTTCAACCGGGGGTTCCCTACCGGGCTGGCGTCGGCACCTGGTGCACGGACCTGAGGTAACGCCGTTCGGCTCGCCCTGAGGTCGGGTCCTGGCTCACCTCGTCGGTGCCGACGAACCCTGCGCCCTCGTAGAGACGGATGGCGCGGTGGTTGTCGTCAATCACCCACAGCTCGAGCGTGTCTCGGCCGATGTCCCGCGCGTGGTCTGCCGCACTCAGGAGCAGGCGCCTCGCCACCCCACTGCCCCACGCGTCGGGGTCCACGGCGAGGTAGAAGACCTCGAGGGTCATCGCTCGAGGCGCGAACAGGGTGAAGCCCACGGGACGGCCGTCCCGGTGGGCCACGAACAGCTGCGCCCCGTCGAGGCTGAGGCGCCGTCGGATGCCCGGGACGGTCTCTGCGAGCGTTGCCGGCGCGGGGTCACCGTCGCGGCGCGCCCTGGCGCGGGCCCAGATCGCCGCGGCCTGCTCCACGACGAGCGTGCTCTGAGCCGCAACCAGCTGGACCGGGCTTGCTGGCCCCTTCACGGATGCGAGCCTGCGTTGCGCGCGGCTGCCGTGGGCCGCTCGTGAACGCTCACCGCTACGCCCTCAGGATCCTGTCCATCGCCTTGCCCTTGGCAAGCTCGTCGACCAGCTTGTCCAGGTAGCGAATCTTCTGCATCAACGGATCCTCGACATCTTCGACGCGAACCCCACACACCACGCCGGTGATCAACGACGCATGCGGATTGAGCCGTGCATCGGCGAAGAAGTCCTCGAAGGTCGTGGCGGTGGCCAGATGACCATTCAGCGCCGACTCGTCGTAACCGGTCAGCCACTCGATCACCTGGTCCAGCTCCGCCTTGGTGCGGCCCTTTCGCTCGACCTTCGCCACGTAGTGCGGGTACACCGACGCGAAGCTGGTGGTGAAGATTCGGCTCACGCCGTGAGAGTAATGCCCGGGCGTCTCCCTCAACGGCTCGGCCGAGTGGACGGCGAGACCTCGGCGTCCCAGTACCTCCAAGGGTGCCGCCACAGGAGCCTCATGGCTTGGCACCTACCCCGGCCCCACCGTGGTCAATCGAGGGGAAACGACGAAGCCGCAGGTCGGGGGAGACCCCGACCTGCGGCTTCATGGATGGAGCGGGTGACGAGAATCGAACTCGCGTAGCCAGTTTGGAAGACTGGGGCTCTACCATTGAGCTACACCCGCGTGGACCCCGGCCGTGGGCCGAGGATCCGAGGCGCTAGCCTAATGCCCGCTCTCGCGAGTGCTGAAATCGGCTCGCCGAGAACGGGGTATGGCGCAGGTTGGTAGCGCGTCCGCTTTGGGAGCGGAAGGCCGCCGGTTCAAATCCGGCTACCCCGACAGAACCCGGCTACCCCGACACGCAACGGCCCGGCACACCACTGCGGTGTGCCGGGCCATCGCTGTCAGTGGCTTGGTGAGCCCGGTCAGCCCTTGCTTCCAGCCCCGCTGGCGCGGAAGGCGAGCCAGGCGTCGCTCATCCGCTCGGCCTGTCCACGCGTGAACATGTCCATGCAGGAGTCCTGCGTGTAGTCCATGAAGTTGTGGATCGGGTCCTTGCCCGGCGCGGCGCAGGTGTCGGCTCCCACCGGGCAGTTGAACTGCGGCTGGGCCTCCTTGGGGGTGTCGGCGACGTAGTCGCCCGAGGCCGAGCAGCCGTGGGCGAAGGTGTGCTCCAGCATCAGCCAGTGGCCCACCTCGTGGGTCAGCGTGTCGCCGAGCCCGTACTTCCAGGGCAGTCCGGTGTCCGGGTTGACGCCACCGGGCATCGACTCGTCGAGCAGCACCACGCCGTCGATGTAGTCGCGGCCGTTGTTGTAGCCCTTGGGGAAGTAGGCCCAGCCCAGCAACCCGCCGCCGATGTTGCCGGCGTAGACGTTGAGGGTGCGGGAGTCGCCCTCGTAGAGCGCCTTCTTCATGTCGCGCTCGTTCTTGCCCGGCACCACGGTGTACCAGTCCGCGTTCGTGGTCCACGTCGTCTTGGCGAGCTCGAACCGGAACGGCGTGTCGGACGCGTCGGCCGACGTGGCGCCCGAGAACGAGTCGTTGAGCACCGTCATCTGCGCGTCGATCATCGACTGCCAACGCGCCTTCTCCGCGTCGGTGAACCCGTCGTCGGAGATCATGTGGAACACGGTGCGGACGGCGACCGTCCCGTCGCCGAGGTAGGCCTCGTCGGGCAGGACCCCGTACGCCTTGGCCTCGTTGTCCGGGTAGAGCTTCGGCTCCTTCGCGGTGGCGCCGTCGGCGACGCGGGCGGCGCTCAGGGCTCCACCGGGCTCGCAGGCGGCGACGCCCGCGGACGCTCCGCCGGAGGGGGCGGCGCTCACCGCGCCGGAGGCGGCTCCGCTGGCCAGGACGGCCGCTGCCGCGGCCCCCATGATGGCCAGGCGCAGGGAGGTGGTTCTACGCATCGTGACTACCTTTCGCCGGGACGGGCTCCGGTGGAAGCCCTTGGCGGACCGTACCCCCGAACGCGACTACGTAAAACCCCTCAGGGGCGGGGCGCACGGATACGTCAGATGCCGTACTCCTCGAGCAGGCGCAGCCAGATCTCGCTCATCGCCGGGAAGGCCGGCACCGCGTGCCACAGCGTCCGCAGCGGCACCTGGCCCACGATCGCGACCGTCGCCGGGTGGACCAGCTCGGCGACGTCCTGGCCCACCAGTGTCGCGCCGACCATGGTGCCCTTGTCCTCGTCGACCACCATGCGCGCCTGGCCCTGGTAGCCCTCGGCCTGCAGCCCCGACCCCGCGGCCTTGTCCATGGGCACGTCCACCACCCGCACCCGTATGCCGCGTTCGCGCGCCTGCTGCTCGGTCAGCCCCGTGGCGGCCACCTCCGGGTCGGTCCAGACGACCTGCACGGTCCCGAGGTCCTCGGCCCACGGGGTCATCGACGCCTCGTCGACGGGGCGGTCGGTCGCGCGCGCCGCGACGAGGTCGCCGCAGGCGCGCCCTTGGTACTTGCCCATGTGCGTCACCAGGGCGATCCCGTTGACGTCGCCCACGGCATACAGCCACGGCCGCTCCCCGGTGGCGCCCTTGACCTCCATGCGCGCGGTGACCTGCAGGTAGCCCTGGTCGTCGGTGTCCGCGCCGACCGTGTCGAGCCCGAGGTCCCCGGTGTTGGGCACGCGCCCGACCGCGACGAGGATCTCGTCGGCCGTGATGCTCTCGCCCTGCTCGACGTCGACGGTGACCTCACCGCTGGGGCCGAGCCGCGTCACCTTGGTCGCTGCGGTGCCGGTGCGGATCTCGACGCCCTGTGCCCGCAGGCCGGCGGCGACCGCCTCGGCGGCGAAGGGCTCCATCCGCCCGAGCAGGCGCTCCTCCTGCTCGACGATGGTCACGGCGGAGCCGAGCGCGGCGTAGACGACGGCGAGCTCGCACGCCACGGGACCGCCGCCGAGCACCACGAGGCGCTCGGGTACGCGGGATGAGGTGGTGGCCTCCCGGTTCGTCCACGGGTTGGCGTCGCGGAGTCCGGGAAGGTCCGGCACCAGGGGAGCGGTGCCGGTGGCGACGATGACCGCGTGCCGCGCCTCGTAGAGCCGGCCGTCGACCTCCACGCGCCGCTCACCGGCGAGGCGTCCGGTGCCGCGGACCAGGTCGATGCCCACCTTCTCCAGCCACCCGACGGCGCCCTTGTCGCTCAGGTTGTCGATCCAGGCGTCGCGCCGGGCCAGCACGCCGTCGCGGTCGACCCGCGCGCCCTCCGAGCCCTGCACCCGTTGGGAGGCGTGGGTGACGAGCACGGGACGCAGCAGCGCCTTGCTGGGGGAGCAGGCGTAGAAGCTGCACTCGCCGCCCACGAGGTGCTGCTCGACGATGGCGACCGTCAGTCCCGCCTTGCGGACCCGGTCGGCCGCGTTCTCGCCGACGGGTCCGGCGCCGATGACGATGACGTCCCAGGACTGGTGGACCGAGCTCTCAGCCATGGCCCGAAGATACGACTGGCCGGCGGCGTCGGCCCGCTGAGCGGCTCAGCCACCTCCGCCGTCGCCGCCTCCGCTGTACCCCGCGCCGAAGCCGCCGCCGTAGGCCCGCTGTGCGTCCGTGACCTCCGTCGGGTCAGCCCAGTTGCGGTGCGTGCGCGCCTCGCCAGGCCTCCTCCTCTGGTGGCGCCGGGTCCTCGCCGTCCCACGCGGCATACCCGGTGAGGAGGCCGAAGGCCGCCTCCGACACCAGGGCCGCGTCGCGAGCCGCCGCAGCTGCGGCGGCGCGGTGCCGGCTGCGCGCCTGAACAGCCTCATCCTGCGACGGTAGACCTCCCGTGCTGACGCGAGAAGCCGTTGCGCGAACCCGGTGCGGGCGGTGGGAGAGCGGTCAGAGCAGGGCGTTGCCCGGCTGGTGGCCGCTGAGCGCACCGGCCAGACCCGAGCGGCCACCGTCGCGGTCGAGCTGCTGCTCCAGCCGCCGGGTGATGCGCTCGCTCGGCCACGCGTGCCAGGCCAGCAACGCCACGGAGAGCGTGCCGCCCACGAGGTAGGTCATGGCGGTCTGCGGCTCCAGCACGAACGTGGCGGCCAGGCTGATGATGGCCACCGCCTCACAGATCGCGAAGCGCAGCATCAGGGTGGACCGGTATGCCGCGAGGCCGGCGGCCGCTGCCTCCTCCGGCGCGGTGCCGGGAGCCACGGCGGGGGTGCGGTACCCGACCGCCTCGACGGTGAGGTGGGCGACCACGGCGAGCGCCCCCAGTCCGGCGGCAGCCCACGTGGGCGGGTACCCCTCGGCCCCGACGGCGAAGAACGCGACGACACCGAACAGGACGAGGCCACCCATGAGGGAGCCGACGAGGGTGCGCATCTGGGCGACCGGGGCTGGTGGGGTGGGTGTGGCGCGCTGGTCCATGGCGGCACCCTAGGCGCATTCGGTGCTGCGGCGTGGGACGGCTACGATGTGCTTTTGGCCCGGTCAGAGCGCCCTCCGGCGTCGGCCGCTGGCTTCCCTGTCGCCCACGATCCTGGAGTACCCCGCAGTGAAGAGTGCCGTCGAGACCCTCAACCCGACCCGGGTCAAGCTGACCGTCGAGGTCCCGTTCGAGGAGCTCAAGCCCAGCCTCGACGCGGCGTACCAGACCATCGCGTCGCAGATCCAGGTGCCCGGCTTCCGCAAGGGCAAGGTCCCCGCGCGGATCATCGACCAGCGCGTGGGTCGCGGCGCCGTCCTCCAGGAGGCGGTCAACGAGGCACTGCCGCAGTTCTACGGCCAGGCGGTCGAGGAGAACAGCGTCCGCCCGATCGGGCAGCCCGAGGTCGACGTCACCGAGGTCCCGGCCGAGGACGGCCAGGAGCTGAAGTTCACCGTCGAGGTCGACGTCCGCCCCGAGATCACCCTCCCGGACTACGCCTCCATGAAGCACGAGGTCGACACCGTCGCGGTCTCCGACGACGACGTCGAGGAGCGCCTCACCTCGCTGCGTGAGCGCTTCGGCACCCTCAAGGGCGTCGAGCGTGCGGTCGAGACCGGCGACTTCGTCTCCATCGACCTCGACGCCAAGATCGGCGAGGAGCAGATCGACGCCGTCACCGGTGTCTCCTACGAGGTCGGCTCCGGCAACATGCTCGACGGCATGGACGAGGCCCTGGTCGGCATGACGGCCGGCGAGACCAAGTCCTTCACCGCCCCGCTCGCCGGTGGCGACCGCGAGGGTGAGGACGCCGAGGTCACCGTGACGGTCCAGTCCGTCAAGGTGCGCGAGCTGCCCGAGCTCGACGACGACTTCGCCCAGCTGGCCTCGGAGTTCGACACCCTCGAGGAGCTCAAGGCCGACGTCACCCAGCAGGCCGAGCGCGCCAAGAAGTTCGAGCAGGGCGTCCAGGCTCGCGACAAGGTCCTCGAGCACCTCCTCGAGACCATCGAGATCCCCGTGCCCGACTCGATCGTCGAGGCCGAGGTGCACGCCCACCTCGAGAACGAGGACCGCCTCGAGGACGACGAGCACCGCGCCGAGGTCGAGGAGAGCACCCGCAAGGCGCTCAAGACCCAGTTCCTGCTCGACGCCATCGCCGAGGCCGAGGAGGTCTCGGTCGAGCAGCCCGAGCTCATCGAGTACCTCGTGATGTCGGCCCAGCAGTACGGCATGGACCCCAACCAGTTCGCCCAGGCGATCGACCAGCAGGGTCAGGTGCCCGCCATGGTCGCCGAGGTCGCCCGCCGCAAGGCGCTCGCCTCGGTGCTGGAGAAGGTCACCATCGTCGACACCGACGGCAACGCCGTCGACCTCAACGAGCTCAACGAGCGCCCCGGCCTCGAGCAGGTGCTGGAGGACCTGTCCGAGGACGAGGCCGAGGTTGACGCCGAGGTCGAGACCGAGCAGGCCGAGGCCGACGACGAGACCGAGAAGGCCTGACCCGCCGACTCCCGCCTTTGACGTAGGCCGCGACTGGACACCGTCCAGTCGCGGCCTACGTCGTTGTGCGGGACCACAGGTCGGACCTGTCGGACTTGTGATCCGCTGAACGGACGGATCTGGCGACGGCTCTGGACGCCGGCCCCGGGTCGCCAGACGATCGCGCCATGGACGTGACCTCGTTCCACAAGCTGCGCACGGCGGTGCAGGAGAACGCCGTGCCCGCGGGCTCGCTCGAGGTCCTGGAGCTCGAGTCGGGGCTGCGCGGTGAGCTGGAGGAGAGCGGGTACTTCGACCAGGTCGAGGTGGGGTCGACTGCCGACCCCGACCAGCTGGTCATCGCCCTGTGCCGGTGTGCTCCCGAGGTGCCCGCCTGGGAGGCGGCCTACCGGTTGGAGCACGTCTGGGACGTGCTGCGGACGGGCTCGGCGTGGGAGGCCCACGCCGGCATCATCACCGACGAGCTCGCCGACTTCGAGGGCGCCATGACCTCACCTGATGGTCGCAGTTTTCTCACGATGCACGTCGTGGCCCTGCGGCACGCGGAGGCCGCAGGTTCGCCAGGCGGGGGCACGGGGGCGGCGCTGGCCGACTAGCCCTGCGACACCGCGGGCTGGTCGGCCGCGTCCGGCCGTGCCGTCGTGGTGCCCACCCGCAGCTCGGTGGGCATCACGAGGTCGGCGACGGTGTCGCCGGCGAGCAGGGTCCTGACCATCACGCCGAGCCGGCGCCCCTTGTCCTCGCCGTGCTGCAGCACGGTGGTGAGCGTGCCGGCGTACCAGGGCAGGTCGATGCCGTCGAAACCGGTGACGCTGATGTCCTGCGGCACCCGGAGCCCGAGCTCCTCGGCGGCCTGGATCGCGCCGAGGGCGAGCAGGTCGGACTGCGCGACCAGCGCCGTCGGCCGCCGCCCGGCGGGCACGTCGAGCAGCAGGCGGCCGGCGAGGCGGCCCTGGTCGACGTCCGGGATCTCCGTCTCGACCATGGGGGAGTCCTCGCCGAAGACGTCGAGGAACCCCAGCGCCCGGTCGCGGGCGTCGGCGTAGGCAGCCCTGCGCAGGTCGGCAGGGGTGAACGGCGCGGTGGTGCTGTCCGACCGCAGCTGCATGGCGATGTGGCCGGCCCGGCGGTGCCCGAGGTCGCGGAGGTGGCGTGCCGCCGAGGCGGAGGCGCCGCGCTCGTCGAGCCGGATCTGGGCGACCCGGGAGTCGTCGGGCGAGCCGTTGCCGACCATGGGGATGCCCCGGGCGGCGAGCTGCTCCACGACGGGGTTGTGCATCGGCCCGCACAGCGAGAAGACGACCGCGTCGAGGGCGTAGCCCGCGAGCTGGGGGACGATCCGGCCGGGGTCGTCCTGTGGCTGGGCGATGAGCAGCATGCCGGCCGGGATGGCGTCGAGCTCCTGGGCCAGGCCGTCGAGCACGCTGACGGCGAACGGGTCGCGGAAGGCGTGCAGCAGCCGGCCCTCGACGATCACCCCGACCACACCGGCGCGGCCGTGCCGCAGGGAGGAGGCCAGCGGGTTGGGTCCGGTGTAACCGAGGTCGACTGCCGCCTTTCGCACGCGCTCGGCGGTCTCCTCCGCCACGGGCCCCTTGCCGCTGAAGACCAGCGAGGCCGTGGAGGTGGACACGCCGGCCCGGTCGGCGACCTCCCGCAGGGTGGCGCGGGCTTGACGGGTGACGGCCATGCGGGACACACTATCGAATCGATTCGGTCGAATCGTTTCGACCCGTCATCCTCCTCCGACCGACTCACCCGAGAACGAGCCGTGCCCGTGACCCAGCAGTCCACCACCCTCAGCACCGACCGTCTCCTGGCGGCCCGCAACGCCGTCTTCGTCGTCTTCGCGATGAACGGCATGGCCTTCGCCGCCTGGGCCTCTCGGATCCCGGACGTCAAGCACCTCCTCGGCCTCAGCGCCGGCCAGCTCGGCACGACGCTCCTGGCCGTCTCGGCGGGCTCGATCCTCGGCCTGCCCGCCTCCGGCTGGATCTCGCACCGCATCGGTGCCGCCGGCTCGGTGGCCCTGGGCCTGGTCTCGATGGCGGTCGGCATGACCGGCATCGGGCTGGGCGTCGACGTCCTGGGGGAGCGGTGGCTCGTCGCGCTCGGCCTGTTCTGCCTCGGCCTCGGTGTCGGGGTGTGGGACGTCGGCATGAACCTCGAGGGCGCCAGCGTCGAGCGGCTGCTCGGACGCAACATCATGCCGCGGTTCCACGCGGCCTTCTCCGGCGGCACGGTGTTCAGCGCGCTCGTGGGTGCCTTGATGGCCTGGCAGCACGTGCCGCTGACCGCCCACCTGCTCACCTCGGCGCTCGTCATCGTGGTGGCCTGCCTCTGGGCCACTCGCTCGTTCCTGCCGCGCGCCCTCGAGTCCGAGGAGGAGGCCGGCACCACCGAGGCGGGCGACCCGGCCGAGGTCGGCGGTCGCGCCAAGCTGGGGGTCCTGTCGGCGTGGACCGAGAGCCGGACCCTGCTCATCGGCGCCCTCACGCTCGTCGCCGCGTTCACCGAGGGCACCGCCAACGACTGGGTCTCCGTCGCCTTCGTCGAGGGTCACGACCTGCCCACCTGGGCCGGTGTGCTCGCCTTCGCCACCTTCCTGACGTTCATGACCGCCGGCCGCATCGCGGGCACCCGCCTGCTCGACCGCTGGGGCCGCGTGGCCGTCCTGCGGGTCATGCTCGTCGGCGCCGGCATCGGCAGCCTGCTGGTCGTCTTCGGGAGCACGCCGCTGGCCTACCTCGGTGCAGCCATCTGGGGCGTGGGGGTCTCGCTGGGCTTCCCCGTCGGCATGAGCGCGGCTGCCGACGACCCGGAGCGCGCCGCGGCGCGGATCTCGGTGGTGGCCACGATCGGCTACACGGCCTTCATCGCAGGACCGCCGCTGCTCGGCTACCTCGGCGACCACTTCGGCATTCTCAAGGCCCTGCTCGCAGTCGGCGCCATGATCATCGTGGCCCTCCTGGTGGTGCCTGCCGTCCGTGAGCCCCAGCGGGCTCGGACCACCGAGCCTGTCGTCGAACCCGCCGCAGCTGAGTAGCCGAGCCCATGCGCTGACCTGGCCCGACGCGTAGCCTCGCCCGCGACACCGCGCGTCGAAGGGGAGGCACCGTGGCAGGGGAAGAGCAGCGGCACGAGCAGGAGGAGCCGGAGCGGCAGGGGCCTGCACCCAGGCCGGGCGGAACGAGGGTCTGGAGGGTGCTGGGCATCACGGTCGCTGTCGTGGCGGTCGTGGTCGGGCTGGGGTTCGTGGGCTACGTCGCGCTCATCGCGATCGCCCTCAACTCGTGGGGGAGCAACAAGTGAGCGCGCTGACCAGGGTCGTCTGGGGCACGATGCGCGCGCCCGTCGTGCTGCTGCTCCTGCTGTATGCCGCCACCGGCACCGTCGTCGGCGGGAGCACCTCGGCGTCGGCGCTGCTCCGCGCGATGGTTGTCGTCCTGCCGTTCCTGGCCTACTCGGCGGTGGTCAACGACCTCGCGGACGTGCGCGTCGACCGGGTCAACCTGCCGGCCGACGCCCAGCGGGTGCTGGCCGGCGGCAGGGCCCACCGGCGGCACCTGGGCTGGGTCGCCGCGGCCTCCGCGGCGACGTCGCTCTTGGCCGCCCTCAGCCTCGGCTGGGCCGCCCTGGCCGTCGCGGCGGCCGGTCTGGTCGTCAGCACCGCCTACTCGCTCGACCCGGTGCGGCTGGCCCGTCGCGGCATCCTCGCGCCGCTCGCCCTGCCGGCCTGCTACGTCGCCACGCCGTACCTCACCGGCGTGCTCGCCGCCCGAGGACGTCTCGAGGCCGCCGACCTGCCGCTGCTGGTGGCGCTCTACCTGGGGTTCGTCGGCCGCATCGTGCTCAAGGACTTCCGGGACGTCCGGGGAGACGCCCTCTTCGGCAAGCGGACGTTCCTCGTCCGGCACGGTCGGGTGTGGACCTGCCGGGTCAGCGCCACGTTCTGGGGGAGCGGTGCGGCCCTGCTGGTCTGGGTGCGCCCGCACGCCACGCCCGCGTACGTGCTCGGCACCGTGGCCGGCACGGTGCTGGCCCTGGTGCTGCTGCACCGGCTGGCCTCGGTCGCCGACCGGCGGCAGGAGGAGTGGCTGGTCTCCGCGCTGGCGATCGTGGGGCGCGGCCTGCTCGTCGTGCTGCTCGCCGACCTCGCGGCGGCGACGTCGGGCCTGTCGCCCGTCCTCGCCAACGCCGTGGTCGCCGGCTTCGCCGTCGCCTTCGGTGGGCAGGCCCTGCAGATGCGTCGCCACGGTCCCTCCCGCCGCCCCACGCCGGTGGCGACGGTCGCCCCGGAAGGCGCCGACGCGGCATACCGGCTTGTGCGCTGACGGCGAACATCGACAGATCTGGGGACTTCAGCCGCGGACCCGGGCGTTAGGGTCAGCGTGAGCACGAAGCCAGCAAGCGCAACCAGCCTGAACGGAGACATGGTGAGCAGCACTGAGATCGTGGCCCAGAACGGGCCGCAGGGTGGTCTCGACGACCACATCTACAACCGCCTGCTCAAGGAGCGGATCATCTTCCTCGGATCCGACGTCCGCGACGAGAACGCGAACGCGATCTGCGCGCAGCTGCTGCTGCTCGCCGCCGAGGACCCGAACAAGGACATCTGGCTCTACATCAACTCCCCGGGCGGTTCCGTCACCGCCGGCATGGCGATCTACGACACGATGAAGTGGGTCCCCAACGACGTCGCGACCGTGGCCATGGGCCTGGCGGCCTCGATGGGCCAGTTCCTGCTCAGCGCCGGCACGAAGGGCAAGCGCTACGCGACGCCCCACGCCCGCGTGATGATGCACCAGCCGTCGGGCGGCATCGGTGGCACCGCCTCCGACATCAAGATCCAGGCCGAGCAGATGCTGCACATCAAGCAGCAGATGGCCGAGCTCATCGCCGAGCACACCGGCCAGAGCCTCGAGCAGATCACGAAGGACTCCGACCGCGACCGGTGGTTCACCGCCGAGGAGGCCAAGGAGTACGGCTTCGTCGACCACGTCTTCCGGGACGCCATCCAGACGCCGGGCGCCGGCGGGACCAAGTGACCGACGGCCAGAGAAGGAACCCAGACCCCATGACGCAGAACCGAAACGGCGGCCTCCACCTCCCGCAGATGGGCGGCGGACTGCACACGCAGTCGGATCGCAGCCCGAGCAGCCGCTACATCCTGCCCCAGTTCGAGGAGCGCACCTCCTACGGGATGAAGCGCCTCGACCCCTACACCAAGCTGTTCGAGGACCGCATCATCTTCCTCGGTGTGCAGGTCGACGACGCCTCCGCCGACGACGTGATCGCCCAGCTGATCGTGCTCGAGTCCCAGGACCCGGACCGCGACATCCTGATGTACATCAACAGCCCCGGTGGCTCGTTCACCGCCATGACGGCGATCTACGACACCATGCAGTACATCCGCCCCGACGTGCAGACCTTCGTCGTGGGCCAGGCCGCGTCCGCCGCGGCGGTGCTGCTCGGCGCCGGCGCCCAGGGCAAGCGGTTCGCCCTGCCGAACGCCCGGATCCTCATCCACCAGCCGGCCCTCGCCGGCGGTGACTACGGCCAGGCGTCCGACATCGAGATCCAGGCCAACGAGGTGCTGCGCATGCGCACCTGGCTCGAGGAGACCCTCGCGCACCACACCGGTCGCACGCCGGAGCAGGTCAACGAGGACATCGAGCGCGACAAGATCCTCGGCGCCGCCGAGGCCAAGGAGTACGGCCTCATCGACGAGGTGCTCGCCTCGCGCAAGGCCTCCCTCGAGGTCTGACCCCGCCCCACAACAGGCACCCGGTATGCCGCCCGCTCACCCGAGCGGGCGGCATACCCTTTGTCATGGGGGCGGTGCGTGGGGCAGAGCGGTCGGTCGCGGAACCGGAGCCGTGGATGACGCGTCCGAGCGTCATGAAGCGTGTGCTGCTGGTGGTGCCCTTGTTCCTCGCCCTCTTCCTGGTCGCCCCGGCTCCTGCCGCTCAGGCGTGTACGTGCGGGATGCGCAGCACTGTGCAGCAGGTCGAGGCCGCCGACGTGGTGCTGAGGGGCACCGTCGTGGCCACTGCGGACCCCGATGGGTCCCTGTCCGTGCGGAGCAGCGCCCGCCGGGTGACCCACGAGGTCGCCGTGGCCGAGGTCTACAAGGGCGCCGCGGCTGCGACGACCTTCGTGAGCTCGTCGGCCGAAGGCGCCTCCTGCGGGATCGAGGTGCAGGAGGGGCGCGAGTACGTGCTCTTCGCCCGTCGGGTCGGCAGCGAGCTGCAGGCCGGTCTGTGTGGCGGGACGGCTCCCGCCTCCGCCGAGCGGGTTGCCGAGGTCGAGAACCTCACCGGCCCAGGCCGAGCCCCTCAGGGCGCGACGACGACAGCCGCAACGCCCCGGGGTGCCGCGCGCCCGGGGGACTCGTGGTCCGGGCTGCCGCTGGGGGTCGGCCTGGGAGGTGCCCTCGTGGCGGCGGGGCTGGCTGGGCTGTGGTGGCGGGGCCGCGGGAGCACCGGCTCGCCAGAGGCCTGAACCCACCCCGCACAGGCCCACGGCAGGCCGCCCGCTCACCCGAGCGGGCGGCCTACCTGTGTCTCAGCGGGTCAGCGCCGGCCTGCGGACTCGGGCTCCGGCTCGGGCTCGGCTCGGCTCGGCGGCCCCTCGGTGCGCGCCTCGGCGGCCGCGAGCTCGGCCCGCTTGCTGGCCCGCAGGCTGGTGGCGGTCACGATGGCGAGGATGCCGACGATCACGCCGAGCGAGGCCAGCGTGGGCACCTCCGGGGTGGCCGGCCAGATGCCGTGGGCCCAGTGGAGGACCAGCTTGACGCCGATGAAGCCCAGGATCGCGGCCAGGCCGTAGCCGAGGTGGACCAGCTTGGACAGGGCTCCCTCGAGCACGAAGTAGAGGGCGCGGAGGCCGAGCAGGGCGAAGGCGTTGGTGGCGAAGACGAGGTAGGGGTCGCCGGTGATGCCGTAGACGGCCGGCACCGAGTCGACGGCGAAGACGATGTCGGTGGCCAGGATGGCGACGGTCACCAGCGCCAGGGGCGTGAGGGCGCGTCGGCCGCCGTCGCGGACCGTCATGCGGGTGCCGTGGTAGCCGTCCCTGACCGGCATGATGCGGCGCAGCAGGCGGACGCTGCGCATGTGGTTGATGTCGATCTCGTGGTCGTTGCCCTGCAGGGCGTCGCGGAGCAGCTTCACGCCGGTGACGAGCAGGACGACGCCGAAGAGCAGGAACGTCCAGTCGAAGTGGGCCAGCATCTGCGCCCCGAGGGCGATGAACACGCCGCGCAGCGCGAGGGCGCCGACGACGCCGATGAGCAGCACCCGCTGCTGGAGCTCCTTCGGCACCGCGAAGGCGGCCAGCAGCAGCATGAAGACGAACAGGTTGTCGACCGAGAGCGACTTCTCGACCAGGTAGCCGGTGTAGTACTCGATGCCGATCTGGCCGCCGTGACGGCTCCAGATCCAGGCGCCGAAGGCCACCGGCAGGGCGATGTAGAAGGCCGACCACCCGACGGCCTCGCGCATGGAGACCTCGTGCGGCTTGCGGGTGATGAGGAAGTCGAGCAGCACCAGCGCCAGGACGACGGCGATGCTGACGCCCCAGAGCGCGGGGGTGCCGATGGAGCTGCCGGCGGCGGCCGGGTCGGCGGCAGCGACCAGGAGGGTGGAAGGCGTCGCGGCGCCTGGCATGGCGGTGAAGAACATGGCGGTCCTCAGATCCGTGTCCGGTCTGAGGTCTCCTTCACCGCGTCCGGACCGTGGTCCGGGAGCGGCGCCGCACCGGGAGCGACGTGGGACGCTCGTACTGACCGGTGCGGGCTTTGGGAAGTACTCCCCTCGAGTTGAAAAGTGTACGAGAACCGGGCCGAACCGCCAACCGGGCCCCTTGTCCGCTGTCAGCGGACAAACGCGACTCGGGGGCGACTCGGGGCGTTCAATGGAGCCTGGTGACCGGGTGGACAGGTAGCGTCTGCCCGACGTCGTTGCAGTTGCACCCCGATCACAGGAGGACCGTCGCGTGGCACGTATGGGAGACGGTGGCGACCTGCTGAAGTGCTCGTTCTGCGGAAAGAGCCAGAAGCAGGTCAAGAAGCTGATCGCCGGCCCGGGCGTCTACATCTGCGACGAGTGCATCGACCTCTGCAACGAGATCATCGAGGAGGAGCTGGCCGAGTCCTCCGAGCTCGGGCTCGACGAGCTGCCCAAGCCCCGCGAGATCTTCGAGTTCCTCCAGAACTACGTCATCGGCCAGGACGTCGCCAAGAAGGCGCTCGCGGTCGCCGTCTACAACCACTACAAGCGCATCCAGGCCGGCGAGAGCACGAGCAAGAAGGACACCGAGGCGGTCGACATCGCCAAGTCCAACATCCTGCTCATCGGCCCCACCGGCTGTGGCAAGACCTACCTCGCCCAGACCCTGGCCCGGATGCTCAACGTGCCGTTCGCCATCGCCGACGCCACCGCGCTGACCGAGGCCGGCTACGTCGGCGAGGACGTCGAGAACATCCTGCTCAAGCTCATCCAGGCCGCCGACTACGACGTCAAGAAGGCCGAGACGGGCATCATCTACATCGACGAGGTCGACAAGATCGCCCGCAAGAGCGAGAACCCGTCGATCACCCGCGACGTCTCCGGCGAGGGCGTCCAGCAGGCGCTGCTGAAGATCCTCGAGGGCACCACCGCCTCGGTGCCGCCGCAGGGCGGGCGCAAGCACCCGCACCAGGAGTTCATCCAGATCGACACGACCAACGTGCTCTTCATCGTCGGTGGCGCCTTCGCCGGCCTCGAGAAGCTCATCGAGTCGCGCAACGGCAAGAAGGGCCTCGGCTTCGGCTCCGAGCTGCACACGCCCAAGGACCTCGGCGAGTCCTACGGCGACGTCATGCCCGAGGACCTCATGAAGTTCGGGCTGATCCCCGAGTTCATCGGCCGCCTCCCGGTCATCACCACGGTCTCGCCGCTCGACAACGACGCCCTGGTCAAGATCCTCACCGAGCCGCGCAACGCCCTCGTGAAGCAGTACAAGAAGATGTTCGAGATCGACGGCGTCGAGCTCGAGTTCACCGACGAGGCCATCGAGGCCGTCGCCGAGCAGGCCCTCAAGCGGGGCACCGGCGCCCGCGGCCTGCGCGCCATCATGGAGGAGGTCCTCCTCCCGGTGATGTTCGACGTGCCCAGCGACGACGGCATCGCCAAGGTCGTCGTCACCCGCGAGGTCGTGCTCGAGAACGTGCTGCCGACCATCGTGCGGCGCGACGAGGCCG
>CAVSSL010000004.1:0-11272 GCA_963730585.1 uncultured Actinomycetota bacterium
CGGGGCAACAGGTATGCCCAGCCTATCCCCGACGTGCTCGGCCCGCCCCAGCGGCCTCGGTGATTTCTGTGAGGGGTGCCTCACCTGCGATGACCGGCCCCGTGAGCACGCCCAGAGGCGGTGAGAGGGGTGGCCCGAGCCCGCCGGGCGGGGTGGATGGGCGCACGAACGTCGTCAACCGGGGTGCGGATTTTCCGCACCCCGGTTGACGACCCGCTGACCACGTATGCCGGGTGGCCGGCTCTACGTGATGTCTCGCCGCGAGGTGAGGATGGAGCCCGCGATGGCCAGCACCGCGGCATACCCCGCGAGCACCAGCGCCGAGACCCACCAGTCGGTGAAGTAGGGCTGCGCGCTCGGGTCGCCCGCGCCGCCGGTCGGGTCGACGGTGATGAGCATGCCCGTGGTGAGGTTGCCCGGCAGCCACTTGGCGGCGTCGTACCACTCCTGGATCGAGAAGATGATGTTGAGCGCGATGTGGGCGATGAAGGAGACGCCCACCGCGATCAGCACCGCGGCGACCTGGTTGCGCACGAGCATGCCGAACCCGAAGCCCAGCAGCGTCCACACGATGAAGGCGAGCACCCCGATGCCGAGGGACTTCCAGACCTCGGGCTCGCTGAGCAGGGTGTCGACGTGCTTGGCCGCGGTCAGCACGAGCGCGCCGCCGCCGATGCTGGCGAGCGAGTGGACGACCGCGTAGACGGTGCCGATGACCGCGACGGCGATCGTCTTGGAGACCAGCACCACCCAGCGGCGCGGCGTGCTGAGGAAGGTCGCGGTGATGGTCTTGTGGCGGTACTCGCTCGTGATGAGCAGCACGCCCAGGGCCAGCGGGAACAGCGTCGTGAAGTTCTGGACCAGCCCGGCGTTGTAGATGAGCTGGGCCGTGCCGACGTTCATCGCCGCGAACGGGTTGCCCGCCTCGCCGTTGGGGCTCTCGCCGAAGTCGCTGCCGACCAGCGCCGCGAAGCCGGCCGAGATGGCCGCGGCGAGCACCGCCATGCCCAGGGCCATGCCCCACCAGAGCCGGGTCGTGAAGATCTTGCGGATCTCCGAGGTGATCGCGCCGCCCATCAGTTGTTCGCCCCTTCCATGGCGGTGACGGCGTCCCGCTCGGCGGGCGCCTCACCGAGATTGCGGTTCTGGCCCTCGGTCAGCGAGAAGAACAGCGCCTCGAGGTCGGTGCCGGCATGCGCGCAGCTCGTAGACCGGGAGCCCGGCGCGCAGCGCGACGTCGCCGATGAGGCGCAGGTCGCCGCTGTCGACGAGGAGCGCGCCGTCCTCATCGCCCGCGCTCGTGACGTCGGCGACGCGCAGCGCCCCGGCGAGCGCGTCGAGGTCCGAGGTGCGCACGAGGCTGCGGGCCTCGCCGTGCAGCTCGGTCATCGGTCCCTGCTTGACCAGCCGGCCGTTGGAGATGATCACGACGTCGTCGACCGTCTGCTCGACCTCCTGGAGCATGTGGCTGGAGACGAGGACGGTCTTGCCCTGGGAGGCGACGTGGCGCAGGAACCCGCGCAGCCAGCGGATGCCCTCGGGGTCGAGGCCGTTGGCCGGCTCGTCGAGGATGAGCACCTGCGGGTCGCCGAGCATGGCGGCGGCCAGGCCGAGGCGCTGGCGCATGCCCATCGAGTAGCCGCCGGCACGCTTGCGGGCCGCTGCCGGGATGCCGACGAGCTCGAGCATCTCGTCGACGCGCGGGGCGCCGACCCCGGCGGTGTCGGCCAGGACGCGCAGGTGGTCGCGGCCGCTGCGGCCCGGGTGGAAGTTGGTGGCCTCCAGCGCGGAGCCGACCATCGCCATGGGCTGCGGGATGTCGTGGTAGCTGTGTCCACCGATCGTGGCGGTGCCGTGGGTCGGGCGCACCAGGCCGAGCAGCATGCGCAGCGTCGTCGTCTTGCCCGCACCGTTGGGGCCCAGGAAGCCGGTGATGCGGCCGGGCTCGACGGTGAAGGAGAGGCTGTCGACGGCCGTGAAGTCGCCGAACTTCTTGGTGAGGTCGCGCACCTCGATGCGTGCGCCCTGTGGTGTGCGGTCTTCGGGTGTGGTCATCGGTCCCCCGGCTCTCGTCTCATGCGCCACATCCTCCCAACCGACCCCACGTGAGGGTCAACGGGGTTTGTCCTCGGCGCGTCGGTGCCCCCGGCGCGTCGGTGCCCACCGGGCGCCGATGGGGGTCTGCCGCCGTCGCGCACCTAGGATGTCCGCACTATGACCGAGTGGTTACTCGTCCTTGCCGGCGTTCTCCTGACAGCCGGTACCGCCGTCTTCGTGGCCGTCGAGTTCTCGCTGGTCGCGCTCGACCGGCCGACCGTCCAGAGGGCGATCGACTCCGGCGACCGCCGCGCCGAGGTCGTGCTCGGGTCGCTGCGGCGGCTCTCCACCCAGCTGTCCGCGGCGCAGGTCGGCATCACGCTGACCACCCTGGTCCTCGGCTACCTCGCGACCCCCAGCATCGGGCGGCTGCTCGAGACGCCGCTGTCGGCACTCGGGCTCTCGGGCGGGACGCTGACGTCGGTGGCCGCGATCCTGGCGCTGGTCATCGCGACGCTGTTCTCGATGGTGTTCGGCGAGCTGCTGCCGCAGTTCCTCGGGATCTCGGCCCCGCTGGCGACGGCCAAGGTCGTCGCGATGCCGGTGCGGGTCTTCGCGGTCGTCGCCAAGCCGCTGATCTACGTGCTGAACGGGTCGGCCAACCTCGCGCTTCGCGCCATGGGCATCACGCCCCAGGAGGAGCTGTCCGGCGCGCGCACCCCGCAGGAGCTCGCCTCGCTGGTGCGCCGGTCGGCCGAGCAGGGCACTCTCGACGAGGGCACCGCCCGGCTGGTGACCCGCACCCTCGGGTTCGGCGAGCAGACCGCGGCCGACGTCATGAGCCCCCGGGCCCGGGCCACCTCGATCGAGCGCACCGCCACCGCTGACGACGTGCTGCGCCTGGCCCGCAGCACCGGCCACTCGCGCTTCCCGGTGACCGGCGAGGACTGGGACGACATCGACGGCATCGTGCACGTCAAGCGCGCCATCGCCGTGCCGCACGACCGGCGCCCCGACGTGCCGGTCTCGGCGCTGATGGTGCCGCCCCTGTTGGTGCCCGAGACGATCCGGCTCGACCCGCTGCTGCTGCTCCTGCGCGAGTCGGGCCTGCAGCTGGCGGTCGTGGTCGACGAGTACGGCGGGACGGCCGGCGTCGTGACGCTCGAGGACGTCGTCGAGGAGATCGTCGGCGACGTGAGCGACGAGCACGACCGGTCACGCACGACGGGCCGCGAGATGACCGACGGGTCGTGGACCGTGCCCGGGCTGTGGCGGCCCGACGAGGTGCGCGAGCGGCTCGGCGCGCCGCTGCCGGACGGGCCCGCCTACGAGACCTCGGGCGGCTACGTCATGGCCGAGCTCGGGCGGGTGCCGGTGGTGGGGGACACCGTCGAGCTGCCCGGCTGGAAGGTCACCGTGCTCGCCATGGACGGGATGCGGGTCGACCGGCTGCGGTTCGTGCGAAGGATCGAGTCTGACGAGACCGAGGGTGAGGAGTAGCGCTGATGGGCCTTGCTCTCTGGATCACGATCGTCCTGCTGCTGCTCAACGCCTTCTTCGTGGGTGCCGAGTTCGCGGCCATGGCGGCCCGGCGCTCGCAGCTCGAGCCGCTGGCTGCCGCCGGGTCGCGGCGGGCGCAGATCTGCCTCGACGCGCTCGAGCAGATGGGCTCGCTGCTGGCCTGCGCCCAGCTCGGCATCACGGTCTGCTCGGTGCTGCTCGGTGCCATCTCCGAGGCGGCGCTGCACCACTCTCTGGTGCCGGTGCTGGAGAGCGCAGGGGTGCCCGAGGCGCTGGCCGAGGGCTCTGCCCTGGCGCTGGCGCTGCTCATCGTCGTCTACCTGCACGTCGTCGTCGGCGAGATGATCCCCAAGAACCTCGCCATCGCCGGGCCCGAGCGGTCGGCGCTGATCCTCGTGCCGGTGCTGCTCATGGTCACCCGGGCACTGCGCCCGCTCATCCAGGTCATGGAGACGATCGCCAAGGGCTTGGTGCGGCTGTTCGGGATCGAGCCCAAGAACGAGATCACCTCGGCCTTCACCGCCGAGGAGGTGCAGCACATCGTCGCCGAGTCGCACCGCGAGGGCCTGATCGAGGAGGAGCAGCACGGGCTCGTGGGCGCCGCGCTCGAGTTCAGCGACAAGGACGCCATCGACGTCGCGGTGCCGCTCGACTCGCTGGTGACCCTGCCGCTGACCGCGACCCCCGAGGACGTCGAGCGGCTCGTGGCCAAGAAGGGGTTCTCGCGCTACCCGCTGGTCGACGCCTCCGGCACGCTCACGGGCTACCTCCACCTCAAGGACATCCTGTATGCCGACGACGCCGAGCGCGATCTCCCCGTGCCGGTGAAGCGGGTGCGCAAGCTCGCCACGGTGCGTCCCGACGACGAGGTCGAGCAGGTGCTGCGGACCATGCAGCTGACGGGTGCGCACCTGGCCCGGGTCGTCGACCGCGAGGGTCACGACCTCGGCGTGGTCTTCCTCGAGGACGTCCTCGAGGAGCTCGTCGGCGAGGTCACCGACGCCTCCAGCGCGACCAGACGCGCAGGTGAGCGGCCGGCGTCAGCCGCGCCCCCGGCATACCGTCGAAGAGGTGGGGAACGGTCCGCGCCGACTGGTGGCTGAGCCGCGAGTGCGCCACTGATCCACTGGGCGGATCACTGACGCACTCGCCGCGGCTGCGCCACTGGTGCCCGAGAGGCATCACTGTGGCAGCGGTCGAACGTGTTGGCGGCCTTCACGGCCAGGCACGAAAGGTGCCCCCGGTAGGATTCGAACCTACGCTCCCGCCTCCGGAGGGCGGTGCTCTATCCCCTGAGCTACGGGGGCCAACGTGGCGCATAGTGCGCGCCCGGAGGAGGTTAGCAGCCTAGGGTGGGAAACATGGAACGCGGTCAGGGCCTGGTGCTCGTGTGCGACGACACCGAGCCCATCCGCCGCCTCATCCGCCTGAACCTCGAGCTCGATGGCTACGCGGTGGAGGAGGTCACCGACGGCGAGGCGCTGCTGGCCCGGCTGTGGACGCCGCAGGCCGAGGTGCCCGGCGTCATCATCCTCGACGCGCAGATGGAGCCCCGCGACGGCTGGTGGGCGATCTCGCAGATCCGCAGCGACCCGTCGCTGGTCCCACGTGCCGGTGCTGATGGTCACCGCCTCGGTGCAGATGCACGACCGGGTGCAGGCCGAGGCCGCCGGGCTCGACGCGTTCGTGCCCAAGCCGTTCGACCCGGACTACCTCGTCGAGCTCGTCGACGGCTTCATGGCCGAGGGCAGGCGGTTCGTCCCCGCGTCCTAGACTTGCCCGGGTGACCCCAGAAGAACTCTCGCTCGCCATCCACACCGCCCTGACCGAGGCCGTCGACGCCGGTGACTTCACCGCTGCCGTCCCGGACCAGGTGCGCGTGGAGCGACCGAAGAACCGGGATCACGGCGACTGGTCGACCAACATCGCCCTCCAGCTCGCGAAGAGCGCTGGTATGCCGCCGCGCGAGCTCGCGGCAAGGTCGCCGAGCGCCTCGGCCAGGTCGCCGGGGTCAAGGTGGTCGACATCGCCGGGCCCGGCTTCCTCAACATCACCCTCGACGCGGCGTCGGCAGGCGAGCTGGCCCGCTCGATCGTCGAGGCCGGAGCGATCTACGGCCACAACGAGGCGGCCAAGGACGAGGTCATCAACCTCGAGTTCATCTCGGCCAACCCGACCGGGCCGCTGCACCTCGGCCACACCCGCTGGGCGGCGCTCGGCGACGCGATGCGCCGGCTGCTCAAGGCCTCGGGCGCCGACATCACGGCCGAGTACTACATCAACGACGCCGGCACGCAGATGGACAACTTCGGCCGCAGCGTCCTGGCCCGGGCCAAGGGCGAGCCGACCCCCGAGGGTGGCTACCCGGGCGCCTACGTCGACGACCTGGCCAAGACCGTGCTCGCCCAGCGCCCCGACCTGCTCGACCTGCCCGACGAGCAGGCCTGGGTGTCGCCCGGGAGCTGGGCTACCAGGCGCAGCTCGCCGACATCAAGGAGGTGCTGGCCGACTTCGGCGTGGAGTTCGACGTCTGGTTCTCGGAGAAGGCGCTCCACGAGGGCGGGGCCGTCGAGCAGGCCGTCGACCGGCTGCGCGAGCAGGGCCACGTCTACGACCTCGACGGCGCGGTCTGGCTGCGCACCACCGACTTCGGCGACGACAAGGACCGGGTCCTCATCCGGGCCAACGGCGAGCCGACCTACTTCGCCGCCGACGCCGCCTACTACCTGAGCAAGAAGGACCGCGGCTTCGACGAGAAGATCTACCTCCTCGGCGCCGACCACCACGGCTACATCAACCGGCTCAAGGCGATCGCGGCCTGCGCCGGCGACGACAAAGAGCACAACATCGAGGTCCAGGATCGGCCAGCTGGTCAACCTCGGCGGCGCCAAGCTCTCCAAGCGTGCCGGCAACATCATCGAGCTGCGCGACCTCATCAGCTGGATCGGCACCGACGCCGTCCGCTACTCGCTGGCCCGCTACCCGGCCGACAGCCCGCTCTCGCTCGAGGGCGAGGAGCTGCGCAAGCAGACCAACGAGAACCCGGTCTTCTACGTGCAGTACGCCCACGCCCGCACCTCGGCCGTGCACCGGCTGGCCGAGGAGGACGGCGTGCGTCTCGAGGACGGCTTCGACCCCTCGCTGCTCACCGACCCCACCGAGGCGGCGCTGCTCGCCATCCTCGGCGACTTCCCCCGGGTCGTCGCCCAGGCCGCCAAGCTGCGCGAGCCGCACCGGGTCGCGCGCTACCTCGAGGACCTCGCCGGCCGCTTCCACAAGTGGTACGACACCTGCCGCGTGCGGCCGATGACCCGCGACGAGGAGGTCACCGACCTCCACCGCACCCGCCTGTGGCTCAACGACGCCACCCGCCAGGTGCTCGCGAACGGCCTTGACCTGCTGGGGGTCTCGGCTCCCGAGCGGATGTAGCCGTGAGCGCGCGCACGAGGCAGGCGCCCTCCACGCCGAGGGCTACGGCGGCCCGCCGCACTGGCTGCCCTGGCCGAGCGACGTCATGGAGCTGCTGCCGCAGCTCTGGCCGCAGACGGTCCGGCGCGACAGCGCCGGCCGTCTCGAGGTGGGCGGCGTCGACGTGGTGACGCTCGCACGCGAGTACGGCACCGCGGCATACGTCGTCGACGAGGAGGACTTCCGGGCCGCGCGCGGGCCTTCCGCGACGAGTTCTCGGCGCCGTTCGAGCCGCTGTGCGGCGGCGTCGACGTCTACTACGCCGGCAAGGCGTTCCTCTGCTCGGCCGTCGCCCGCTGGGTCGCGGAGGAGGGGCTGAGCCTCGACGTCGCCTCTGGCGGCGAGCTCGCGGTCGCCCAGCGCGCCGGGTTCCCGGCCGAGCGGATCGGCATGCACGGCAACAACAAGTCGCTCGCCGAGATCCAGCAGGCCCTCGACTACGGCGTGGGCCGCATCATCGTCGACTCGTTCGAGGAGATCGAGCGGATCGCGGCGGTCGCGACCGAGCTCGGCGTGCGCGCGCCGGTGATGATCCGCGTGACCGTCGGGGTCGAGGCGCACACCCACGAGTTCATCGCCACGGCGCACGAGGACCAGAAGTTCGGCTTCTCCCTCGCCGGCGGCCGGGCGGCCGCGGCGGTCGACCGGGTGCTCGGACGCCCCGACGGCGCTCGAGCTGCGCGGCCTGCACACGCCACATCGGCAGCCAGATCTTCGACACCTCGGGCTTCGAGGTCTCGGCGCGACAGGCTCATCGGCCTGCACGCGCAGGTCGCCGAGCGGCACGGCGTGCACATGCCCGAGATGGACCTCGGCGGCGGCTACGGCATCGCCTACACCTCGGAGCACACACCGCTGACCCGCGCAGGAGCTCGGCGAGCAGATGGCCGACCTGGTGGGGCGCGAGTTCAAGGCCATCGGCAAGGGCGACCAGGCCGCGGTGCCGCGGATCTCGATCGAGCCGGGCCGGGCCATCGCCGGGCCGAGCACCTTCACGCTCTACGAGGTCGGCACGGTCAAGGACGTCGACCTCGGCCACGGCGCCAAGCGCACCTACGTCTCGGTCGACGGCGGCATGAGCGACAACGTCCGCACCGCGCTCTACGACGCCGACTACTCGTGCACGCTGGCCAGCCGGCGCTCCGAGGCCGTGCCGCGGCTGTCGAGGGTCGTCGGCAAGCACTGCGAGAGCGGCGACATCATCGTGATGGACGAGTACCTGCCCGACGACATCAGCTCGGGCGACCTCATCGCGGTCCCCGGCACGGGCGCCTACTGCCGGAGCCTGTCGAGCCAGTACAACCACGTCCCGCGGCCGCCGGTGGTCGCGGTGCGCGACGGCGCGGCCCGCGTGATCGTGCGCCGCGAGACGGTGGACGACCTGCTGGCCCTCGACGTCCCCTAGCGAGAATCCACGTCCAAACAGTCCGGATGCCGGAACAATGAGCGTCCACGGAGTGGGCACCGGCACGATGGCGAGGTCCCACAGAGCCCTACAGGGCGCAAGGAGCACACGGTGAGCGAAGTCGCAGACAAGGCAGCGGGAGAGCCCCTCAAGGTGGCCCTCCTCGGGTGTGGCGTGGTCGGGTCGTCGGTGGCCCGCATGCTCACCACCGCGGCCGACGACCTCGCGGCACGCGTCGGCCGCCCCCTCGAGCTCGTCGGCATCGCCGTGCGCCGCGCCGGCCGCGACCGCTCCGACCTGCCGGTCGACCCGAGCCTGTTCACCACCGACGCCGAGTCGCTGGTGACCGGGCCGACATCGTCATCGAGGTCATCGGCGGCATCGAGCCGGCCCGCAGCCTCATCCTCAAGGCGATGGAGCACGGCGCCTCCGTCGTGAGCGCCAACAAGGCGCTGCTCGCCGAGGACGGACCCAACCTGTATGCCGCGGCCGACAAGTACGGGGTCGACCTCTACTACGAGGCCGCGGTCGCCGGCGCGATCCCGATCCTGCGCCCGATCCGCGAGTCGCTGGCCGGCGACGAGGTCCACCGGGTGCTCGGCATCGTCAACGGCACCACCAACTACGTCCTCGACAAGATGGACACGACCGGCCAGGGCTTCGCCGAGGCCGTCGAGCAGGCCCAGGCCCTCGGCTATGCCGAGGCCGACCCGACCGCCGACGTCGAGGGCTTCGACGCCGCGGCCAAGGCCGCCATCCTCGCCAGCCTGGCCTTCCACACCCGCGTCTCGAGCGAGGACGTCTACCGCGAGGGCATCACCGAGGTCAGCGCCGCCGACGTGCAGGCCGCCAAGGAGATGGACTGCGTCGTCAAGCTGCTCGCCATCTGCGAGCGGACCCGCGACGAGCAGGGCCACGACCTGGGCGTGAGCGTCCGCGTCTACCCGGCGATGATCCCGCGCTCGCACCCGCTCGGCTCGGTCCGCGACGCCTACAACGCCGTCTTCGTCGAGGCCGAGGCCGCCGGCGAGCTCATGTTCTACGGCAAGGGCGCCGGCGGCGACCCCACGGCCAGCGCCGTCCTCGGCGACGTCGTGGCCGTCGCCCGCCACCGCGTCGGCGGCGCCAAGGGCCCGGGGGAGTCGGCCTACGCCGACCTGCCGGTGCTCGACATCGGCCAGGCCCTGACGAGGTACCACATCAGCCTCGACGTGGCCGACCGTCCCGGCGTGCTGGCCCAGGTGGCCACGGCCTTCGCCGAGCACGGCGTCTCGATCGAGACCGTCCGCCAGCAGATCGTCCGCGACGACGAGACCGGGGAGGCCCGCGCCAACCTCATCGTCGTCACCCACACCGCCCCCGACTCGGCGCTGTCGGCCACGGTCGACGCGCTCGCGACGCTGCCCGCGGTCGACGAGGTCACCTCGGTCATGCGGGTGGAGGGCTCCTGATGGCGCACCTGTGGCGCGGCGTGATCCGCGAGTATGCCGAGCGGCTGCCGATGCTCGAGGGCGCGCCGATGGTGACCCTCCAGGAGGGCGGGACACCGCTCATCCCGGCCGAGCACCTCTCCGAGCTCACCGGCGCGCAGGTCTACGTCAAGTACGAGGGCCTCAACCCGACCGGCTCGTTCAAGGACCGCGGCATGACCACCGCCATGTCGGTGGCGGCCAAGCACGGCGCCAAGGCCGTCATCTGCGCCTCGACGGGCAACACCTCGGCCTCGGCCGCGGCCTACGCCACCAAGGCCGGCATGGCCTGCGGCGTGCTCGTGCCCGAGGGCAAGATCGCGATGGGCAAGCTCAGCCAGGCCATCGCCCACGGCGCGACGCTGCTGCAGGTCGACGGCAACTTCGACGACTGCCTCACCCTGGCCCGCAAGCTCGCCGAGGCCTACCCGGTCGAGCTCGTGAACTCGGTCAACCCCGCGCGCATCGAGGGCCAGAAGACCGCGTCGTTCGAGGTCGTCGACGCGCTCGGCGACGCCCCCGACATCCACTGCCTCCCGGTCGGCAACGCCGGCAACATCACGGCCTACTGGCGGGGCTACCGCGAGTATGCCGTGGGGCACGGCATCGAGGGCGTGCCCGACGGGGTGGCGTCCCGGCTCCCGCAGATGTGGGGCTTCCAGGCCGCCGGCGCCGCGCCGATCGTGCTCGGCCACCCGGTCGACCACCCCGAGACCATCGCCACCGCCATCCGGATCGGCAACCCGGCCTCGTGGAAGCAGGCCGAGGAGGCCCGCGACGAGTCCGGTGGCCGCATCGAGGCCGTCACCGACGAGCAGATCCTCGCCGCCCACCGGCTCCTGTCCGCCCGCGAGGGCATCTTCGTCGAGCCCGCGTCGGCGGCCAGCGTCGCCGGGCTGCTCATGGCCCACGAGGCGGGGCAGGTCCCGGCCGGCGCGACCGTCGTGTGCACCGTGACCGGCCACGGCCTCAAGGACCCGCAGTGGGCGCTCAAGGGCGCCGACGGCGCCGACGTCATCCCGACCCGCGTGCCGGTCGACGCCTACTCGGCAGCGCAGGCGCTCGGGCTGGACGGCTGATGGTCGAGCGCGCCGCTCGCCGGCTGGCGGCCGGCACGTCCGTGCACGTGCGCGTCCCCGCCAGCAGCGCCAACCTCGGCCCGGCTTCGACTCGATCGGCCTGGCGCTGGGCATCTGGGACGAGTGCACCGCGACCGTCACCGAGGAGCCGGGCCTGGTCATCGAGGTCGAGGGCGAGGGGGCCGGCGAGGTGCCCCTCGACGAGCGCCACCTCGTCTACCGGTCGATGCTCACGGCCTGGGACCACTTCGAGCCCGACGACGCGGTGGAGGTGCCGCGCGGCCTGCACCTGC
>CAVSSL010000005.1:0-144615 GCA_963730585.1 uncultured Actinomycetota bacterium
CCATGAGGGCGGCCCAGTCCTCCTCGTAGACGAGGCGGCGCGGCGGCTCCCATGCGGTGACCTGGCCGTCCGAGCCCATACTCCGGGCCCATGGTGAAGTGCAGGGAGCCGCCTTCGCGCTCCTCCATCTCGGTCGGCGCGAACCAGGCGCTCATGCCCTTGGCGGTGGCGATGGCTTGCCAGACTTGCTCCGGGGTGCCCGGGACCTCGATGCTGAACTCCAGGCGGTACGGGACGTTCGGGGTGGTGCTCATGGGTTCTCCTCAGGAAGGGGGTGGGCCGCGACGAGGAGCCGGTGCGGGCGCCCGTCGTCGTGGTGGTAGCGAGCGGCCAGGTCGAGCACCGCGGCGGTCAGGTCGTCGGCGAAGGCAGCCCGGTCGGCGGCCGACCGGAAGCCGATCTCTGTGTCGATGCTCAGGGTCGGCAGGCGCTTGCCAGACGCGCCGGCCCGGCGTCCAGGGCGCCGACCTCGCGCACCAGCCGACCGGCCAGCGCGACGAGGTAGCTTGCCGACAAGTGGTCGGCGTTGGCGTCCGGATCTGCCGCGGACCCGCTGACGGCCGCCGGCGACACGACGTAGGACGCCGCCGACGCCTGCAGCACCCGCTCGGTGATGCCCCCGTGCCGGCGCTCGCCGGACAGCTCCACCAGCCCGTGCGCCTCGAGCGCCTTGAGGTGGTAGTTGACCTTCTGGCGCGCGATGCCGACTCGGGCGGCGAGCCCGGCGGCGGAGGCCGGGACGGCCAGCTCGCCGAGCAGCCGGGCCCGGACCGGATCCAGCGCGGCGGCGGCTGCCTCCGCGCTTTCGATGACTTCGACGTCCTGCATATCGCCACCATGCCCTTGACAATAAATCTTGTCAAGGGTGCCCTCGGCATGGTGACGAGGAGGTGTAGGGGTGCGCACCTACGGCTCGGGGCCGCGACTCACCCAGCGAGCATCGGGCGATCCGGTTGAGTCCGATCCGCTGGAGCGCCCGAGGGGAGGGAGTCAATCGCGGCGGAGAGGGGCGCTTACCGGTTGCGGCATGATTTGGGCGACAGAAGGGTGCGCCCTCCGCGCGGCATCATTGTGCAAGATCATCCGCCGCACCCCTGCTGACCGCGAAGCTGGCCATCCTGTCGGTGAGCGGTGACAGGATGGCCGCATGTCCGGCGAGGAGACGCCCGAGGAGTTGGCCGGCCAGTCGGTGATCTCATTCGCCACTGTGCAGGACTGCGAGGCATGGTTCTGCGAGCATCAGGCCGACCACCGCGGCTTCTGGCTCAAGATTGGGAAGACGGGCGCGGCGCAGACAGTCAACTACTCCGAGGCGCTCGACGTCGCTCTCTGCCACGGCTGGATCGACGGGCAGAAGCGGGGATACGACGAGAGCTATTGGTTGCAGCGCTTCACCCCTCGCGGGCCGCGGAGCAAATGGTCGCAGATCAACCGGGACAAGGCCGAGGCGCTGATCAAGGCCGGTCGGATGCACGCGGCCGGTCAGGCGCAGGTCGACGCGGCGAAGGCTGACGGCCGGTGGGCTGCGGCCTATGCCGGCCAGAAGAGCGCGACTGTCCCCGACGACTTGGCTGCCGCGCTGGCGGCCGACCCGCAAGCCAAGGCGTTCTTCGAGACACTCTCGGGCTCCAACCGCTATGCGATCCTCTACCGCGTCCACGATGCGAAGAAGCCGGAGACCCGGGCCGCGCGCATCGCGAAGTTCGTCGCGATGTGCCACAACCACGAGACCATCCACTGACTGGCGGCGAGTCCCCGATCTCGCTGATCGGCCGGTGCGAGGCCGCCCACGGATGCTCAAAACTCCGGACGTCGGCCGCTCGGCGCTGTCCAGCGAAAGACTAGGGGAAGACCGCCTTGCCTCCGCAGGTGTTGCCCCGCGGAACGTCTGGAGTTCGGGCAAACCGATAAGCCAAGCCCCTACCCGCCCTCGACGCGGCGGAGTGACGCATCCACAGGGCCGCCCTCGGTAACGGCAGAAGATCAGGCCGGTACGGAGATTCCCTGCAGCCAGGCCTGCCAGGCCGGCTCTTCGCGCCGCACGTAGTCCGCGGCGTCGGCGGAGAACAGGTACGCCCGTACGCCGGCCGTCGCCTTGCCGTCGCCCTCGTCCCACGCGAAGACGCTGAGCATTCCGGGCACCGGCGCGGTGAGCCGGACCAGCGTCTGCCGCTCACCGACGCGCTCGACCCTGCCGTTGGCGCCGCGCACCTCGACCGTGGCGCCCTCGTCGCCCAGCCCGAGCGCGTCGTGCAGGGTTGACCAGAGCGCCTCCGCGTCGCCGGGGTGGGAGGCGGTGGCTTCCAGGTGTGTGGCCTCCTGGCCGGGGAAGTGCGACAGGTAGAGGCGCAGGTTGTCGAAGAACGGCATCCAGCCGGGGCCCATGGTGTCCCAGAACTCCGACTCCCAGTCGGCGCCGGTCCCGAAGCCGCTGCTGGTGACGCGCACGATGCAGGTTCCGCCGGACTGTGCCTCGACGAGGAACTCCGACGTCAGCGGGCTGAGCGCATCGGGGTCCTTGCCCATGAGGGCGGCCCAGTCCTCCTCGTAGACGAGGCGGCGCGGCGGCTCCCATGCGGTGACGTGGCCGTCCGAGCCCATCTCCGGGCCCATGGTGAAGTGCAGGGAGCCGCCTTCGCGCTCCTCCATCTCGGTCGGCGCGAACCAGGCGCTCATGCCCTTGGCGGTGGCGATGGCTTGCCAGACCTGCTGCGGGGTGCCCGGGACCTCGACGCTGAACTCGAGGCGGTACGGGACGTTCGGGGTGGTGCTCATGGGTGCTCCTCAGGAAGGGGGTGGGCGGCGACGAGGAGCCGGTGCGGGCGCCCGTCGTCGTGGTGGTAGCGAGCGGCCAGGTCGAGCACCGCGGCGGTCAGGTCGTCGGCGAAGGCAGCCCGGTCGGCGGCCGACCGGAAGCCGATCTGCGTGTCGATGGTCAGCGTCGGAAGGCGCTTGCCGGACGCGCCGGCCCGGCGCGCCAGGGCGCCGACCTCGCGCACCAGCCGACCGGCCAGCGCGACGAGGTAGCTCGCCGACAGGTGATCGGCGTTGGCGTCCGGGTCTGCCGCGGACTCGCTGACGGCCGCCGGCGACACGACGTACGACGCCGCCGACGCCTGCAGCACCCGCTCGGTGATGCCCCCGTGCCGGCGCTCGCCGGACAGCTCCACCAGCCCGTGCGCCTCGAGCGCCTTGAGGTGGTAGTTGACCTTCTGGCGCGCGATGCCGACTCGGGCGGCGAGCCCGGCGGCGGAGGCCGGTCGGGCCAGCTCGCCGAGCAGCCGGGCCCGGACCGGATCCAGCGCGGCGGCGGCTGCCTCCGCGCTCTCGATGACCTCGACGTCCTGCATATCGCCACCATGCGCTTGACAACAAATCTTGTCAAGGAGTGGGCCCTCGACATGGTGACGAGGAGATGCAGGGGTGGCGCACCTACGGCTCGGGGCCACGACTCACCCAGCGAGCATCAACGATCGGGACACTCGTCTCGACACCAGTGCTCTTGACGCGGCGGAAGGACGCACGCTCACGGGCAGGCCCAGGTGTCCCTGGGGATGCCTGGACCGGCGGGTCAGGGCCGGAGGGCAGAAACCAAGATCGGGCTGGTGGGGACTTCCCTCCTGGCTTACAAGCGGCTTCGCCGCGTCAGACAACGCCCTCCGGTTCGCCGGAGGGCGTTTCTGGTGTCTGCTGCGTGGGGCGGAGTCAGGCCGGCAGGACGAGGTTCCTGTGGCGCATGACCAGGACCGACCCCATCGCCAACAAGGCGCCAGCGACCCCGAGCCCCAGGATCGGTGCCAGCGTGACGGCGGCCGCGGGCGCGTTCGGCACATGGGTGAAGGGCGACAGGTTCAACAGCCACGACGGCAGCCCCAGGGAGGGGCCGAACATCGGCCCGACGACGATGGAGGCCACCACCAGCGCCCACGAGAGACCTGCCGACCATCGTGGGACCACCATGATGGCGGCCACGGCGCCGGCGCCCAGGACGGCGATCGCCGGGAGCTGGACCGCTGCAGCGGCGACGAGGTCACCCAGCAGGGCGCCCCGTGCCACCGAGCACGCTTCCACCGGTGATGGCCATCGCCACCGCGAAGCCCAGCAACAGCAGCGAGGCCCCGGCCAGGGCGTTGAGGGCGTAGGCGCCCAGCCAGCGCACCCGTGAGACCGCAGTCGCCAGCACCGGTTCCAACGTGCCCCGAGCCTCGTCGTGGTGCAGGCGGAGCAGGAGCGTCACGACGTAGATCGACACAGCCATGCCGGCGATCTGCATCATCGAGGCCCAGTACGCGCCGAGGAGGTCGACGTCGCCGCCGAAGGTGGCGTACCAGTCCGTCGCCGCCCCCTCGAGGCCCTTGATCTGGTCGCTCAGCGCTCCGAAGATCAGGCCGAAGCCGACCAGGCCCACGGCCCAGCCGAGCAGCGCCCCCCGCTGCAGCCGCCACACGAGTCCGGACGGGCTCAGGAGGGCCGGGCTCGCAGAGGCGGCGCCCCTGCGCTCGGGCCACATCCCACGGCCCACGTCACGTCGGCCGGCCAGGGCGACAGCCACGAAGAACAGCGACGCCACGGCCAGCCCGGCGAGACCCAACGGCCACCACAGGTTCTCCGCGAACGGCCGCACCTGCTGGCCCCACCCGATCGGCGACAGCCACGCCGGCCACGCGCTCGTGACCCGCAGCGCGGCTGAGTCGACCGTCCCCAGCATGTTGCCCAGCGCTGCCAACATGAACGAAGCGCCGAGCCCGGCACTCGCCAGGCCGGTCGCCCCGCGGCTGGTGGACGCCAGCTGCGAGGTCACCGCAGCGACGCCGGTGAAGGCGACGCCCACCAGGGCAATCGACATGCCGGCGGCCAGAGACCCGGCGGCGGGTTGGCCCGCGAGCACCATGCCGAGCGCCAGCATCACCGCGAGCGCCAGGTTCGCAGCAACGGCGACCACCACGGCCGCGGCCAGGGAGGCGTAGCGGCCGACCACGCCAGCACCCAACATCTCCTCACGACCGAGCTCCTCGGACTGGCGGGTGTGCCGCACCACCGCGAGCACGCTCATCACCGCGGCGAGCACGGCCAGCGTCAGTGCGTCCCGATGGAGCGTGTAGCCCCCGACGCTGGTTCCGGTCACCAGGCCGAGGACGCGCATGCCGGGGTTCTCGACGACGATGCGGGTGTCCAGCTCCAGCAGGTCCGGGTGCTTGGCGTAGTTGCTGTCGAACAGGGCCGTGGTCGCCGCGAGGAAGGCGGCCATGCCGAGGATCCAGGCGGGGAGCGTGACCCGGTCACGTCGCAGCGCGAGACGGACCAGCCGCATCGTGCCGGTGAAGCCGCTCATCCCGGTGAAGCCGCTCATCGTGCCGTCACCACCTCCGAAGCCGCGTCCTCGACGGGCGTGCTGATGTCCTCGCCGTAGTGCCGCAGGAACAGCTCCTCGAGCGTCGGCGGTGACGTGACGATGGACCGCACCTCGAGCTGGACCAGGTGCGCCAGCACGTGGTTGAGCTCGCCCGGGTCGACGCTGAACTCGGCGTGCCCGTCGTGCTGTCGGGCGTCGTGCACGCCGGGCCACCGTTCCACGGACTGGAGGGGTCTGACGGTGTCGACGGCCACCGACGTGCGGGTGAGGTGCCGCAGCTCGTCGAACGTGCCGCTCTCAGCGGCCTGCCCCGCCCGGATGATCGTGACCCGGTCACACAGGGCCTCCACCTCGGACAGGATGTGGCTGGAGAGCAGGATGCTCCGACCAGCCGCTCGCAGCTCCTGGACGACGTCCTGGAAGACCGCCTCCATGAGCGGGTCCAGCCCGGACGTGGGCTCATCGAGCAGGTAGAGCTCCACGTCGGAGGAGAACGCCGCCACGAGGGCGACCTTCTGCCGGTTCCCCTTGGAGTAGGCGCGGATCTTCTTGGTCGGGTCGAGCTGGAACCGCTGGAGCAGCTCCTCCCTCCGAGATGGGGCCAGCCCACCGCGCAGGTCGCCCAGCAGGTCGATCACTTCGCCGCCGGTGAGGTTGGGCCAGAGGTTCACCTCCCCGGGGACGTAGGCCAGACGCCGGTGCAACGCCACGGCGTCGTGCCAGGGATCACCATCGAGCAGTGCGACCTGCCCGTCATCCGCGCGCAACAGCCCCAGGAGGACGCGGATCGTGGTCGTCTTCCCGGCGCCGTTCGGTCCGAGGAAGCCGTGGACCTCGCCGGCCTCCACGTGCAGGTCGAGGTGGTTGAGGGCCCGCGTGTGGGGGCCGAAGTCCTTCACGAGTCCGGACATCGCTATGGCAGTCGCCACGGGAACCACTTCCTTCCGCGTCGCTCCTTGCCTTCAGCCCATGCCTGGTGCGCCGGGCTCGGCAGGGTCCAAGGTCACCAAAGGCGACCCGCTGGGTCCGCGAGTGACTGCCGGTCACGGGTCGGAACTCCGGTTCCGCGGGACCTTCCCGCTCCGGGGATCGAAAAGCCCGTGGCTCCACGGCGTGACGTGTCCCTACGCTGGCCGGATGCCCGAGCGGATCATGTACCTGCAGCTGAAGACGGGACACGACACCGACCGGGGCCCGGCGTGGATCGCCCGGGTGCGGTTCTCGAAGACGTGGAACACCGCCTATGTCCACGGCCGCACGCTCAGGCGTGCGGCTGGCATGTTCGACGCCAACTTCTACGACGTCGACACCCTCGAGGAGTTCTGGCTCTCCGGGCCCAAGCGCGACCAGACCGATGGCCGCTACAGCTCCGCTCGCCCCACGGTCGACGAGGACGTGAAGCAGGACTACGAAGCGTTCCTCAGCGGTCGTGCGCTTCCGGGCAGGGAGAACGGCTGAGCGCTTCTGGTCCTGCACCTCGTAGCCGCGATATGGGTACGAGCCGGGCGAAAATGGGCGATGCTACGCCCATGACTCTCGGGGGGCGAGGGCGCTTTGGCGCGTTGGCAGTGGTGGGAGCGGCGGTCGTCGCCCTGACAGGGACGGTGGTGACGGCGGGTCCGGCGCACGCCGACCAGGACCTCCTCCAGAAGGGCTCGTCACGCTACGTCGTGTCCGACACCGGTGCACCGGTGAAGGTGACGCAGGAGGTGACGCTGACCAACCGGCGGCCCTCGACCGCGACGCACTACTTCTTCCTGGAGGGCTACACGCTGTGGCTGCCGTCGGGGGCGACAGACCTCAGGGCGACGTCCCGCGGGTCGTCGATCCCCGCCTCCCTCGTGAAGCGCGACGGGTTGGACTTCGCCGCCGTCTCGTTCCCCAGCCCCCTGCGGTACGGCCAGAGCCGGACCTTCACGGTGACCTACACGATCAAGGGGTCGCCGCCGCGGTCCTCCCGCCCCGGGCGGGTGGGCAAGGGGTATGCCGCGATCGACGTCTTCTCGCCGGGAGACACAGGGCAGGCCACGGTCGAGGTCGTCTCGCCGCGCTGGATGACCCTCGACCTCGGCGTCGAGTACACGGAGAAGACCGTCGGTGACAACCGGGTGGCCACGGTCTCCGGCGGGGGACCGAACGGGTTGTGGTCCATGCTGTCGCTGCGCGACCCCTCGCAGGTGGCCAAGCGCAGCGTGCAGGTGGACGACCACACGTTCTCGGTCGTCGGCTTCCCCGGCGACACCCGGTGGTCCGCCTTCATCACCAAGCAGCTTCCCCCAGCAGTTCGCGAGCTCGAGCGGCTCACGGGCCAGCAGTGGCCGAGCCCGTCGACCACCATCACGGAGGACTTCAGCCGTCAGGTCTACGGGTGGGACGGCGTCTACGAGAAGGGCGCCATCGACATCTCCGAGTCGCTGGACCCGTCCCTGCTCGCGCACGAGCTGGCCCACGCCTGGGCGAACTTCGACCACCTCGACGACCGGTGGCTCGTCGAGGGGCTGGCCCAGGAGCTGACGACGCAGGCCATGGCGGGCCTGAAGGGCAAGGACGCCACGCACCAGCGCGTGACGCCC
Organism: uncultured Actinomycetota bacterium; assembly: GCA_963730585.1. Taxonomy (GTDB): domain Bacteria; phylum Actinomycetota; class Actinomycetes; order Actinomycetales; family Dermatophilaceae; genus Pedococcus_A. Next base: position 7,927 of record CAVSSL010000005.1, read on the forward strand.
ACCCAGAAGGGCGCCTTCCCCCTCGCCGGATGGGCAGCCGCCGACGGCGCCGCCGGCAAGGCTGAGGCCTACGGCTACCCGGCGTCGTGGCGGGCCGTGCACGAGCTCGTCGCCGGCACCACGGTCGCCCGCCCGGAGCTGTTCCGGGCGCTGACCACCCAGAAGACGCCCTACGACATCCCGGGAGAGAAGACCCTCCTCACGCATCCGACGACCTGGCGGCAGGCGTACGACCTCTTCGAGGTCGTCGGCGGCAACCGGCGGACCCGCGAGCTGATGACCCGATGGGTCATCTCCAAGGAGGACACCAAGCTCCTGGCTGCGCGGCAGGCCGCGCGCTCGGCGTATGCCGCGCAGGACGGCCGGGACGGGACGTGGGCTCCTCCCCGGGGCGTGCGGGCCGCCATGGCCGACTGGGACTTCACCGCCTCCGGGCGCGCGCTCGCCCTCACCCGACAGCTGGCCGAGCAGGCGAGCACCGCCCAGAAGGCAGCGAGCACGCACGGCGTGGACGCGAAGGCGGTGCGCGCGGCATACCAGGGCGCCGATGACACGCAGGAGTACCGCGAGGTGGACCGTCAGCTGGCCACCTTCACCCGCCAGGCGGCGGCCTACGGCTCCCTGCGCGCCGAGGTGGGTGCGGCGAACCCCGTGGCGCGGATCGGCGCGGCGGTGGTCAGCCCGGCTGCCGACCTGACCGGCGCGAAGGCGGCCATGGAGAAGGGCGACGCCGCTGCGGCCGACCGTGCCCTCGAGGCGGCCCGCTCCCGGGCGGGGATGGCGACCTGGGTCGGCGCCGGGCTCGTCCTGGCAGCCCTGACGCTGCTGGGTCTCGCGGCCCTCCTGGCATGGCGACTGCGGAGCAGGTCCCGGACGGCGGGCCCGGAGGCCACCGCGCCCCAGCCTGACACCGACCACACCGGGGCCACCGAGGTGACCGTGGGCTGAACCGCCCTCGCGCTATCCGGTCTGTGAGACCTTGCCCGTCCGCACCAGCTCCTCCGCGAGGTCGGCGAGCCGGCGGTTGGTGCGCTGGCTGACGACCCGCAGCATGTCGAAGGCCTGCTCCGGCGAGCACTTGTGGCGCTCGACGAGGACGCCGACGGCCGCGCCGATCCACCGGTTGCTGTCCAGGGCGGTCTGCAGGTTCTCGGCCCGGTCCGCCACCGTCGCAGCCTCGATGGCGATGGTGGCGTGGTCGGCGAGCAGGGCGGCCCGCCCCTGGGCACCGCTGTCGAACGCGTTCGGGCTCCCTGCGTAGAGGGTCAGCACGCCCAGGGCCCTGCCGTTGAGCCTGAGACCGAACGACAGCACCGAGCGGACGGGGGTGCGGGTCACCATCTCCTCCGGGTAACCGTCGAAGCGGCGCTCGCGAGTGAGGTCGGGGGCGTACACCATGGAACCGATCGCGAAGGCCTCCCAGCCGGGACTCGTGCGGCTCCGCCCGGCGATCTCGGCGATGGTCCGCATCAGCGCGTCGTCGGTGCCCGCGGAGTGCCGGGCCGGTCGTTCGGTGAGGTGGTCGGCCGCGGCGGCCGCCGCCCAGTCGCACGGGACGATTCCGAGCGCTCGGGTCACCAGTTCCTGGAGCGTGGGGTTGACCCCGCCGAGCTCCGCCAGCGAGCGCGCCAGAGCAGCGAAGACCTCGGCCGGCCCGAGGTCGGTTGCGGGCACTGGGTCTGCCGTGTCCGCCGTGTCTGCTGTGTCCGCCATGGGTGCCACGTTCCGAGCCTAGGGACCTGCCCCGGCGCCAGCAAGGAGCCGCCGGCGTCCAGCACCCCGGACTGTCTGGGACTGTCACGCAAGGGGTTTCGCGACCGTCAGGACAGGCTGTCGCCCGGGGTCACCGTGGCCCACACGACCTTGCCGCCGTCGGCCGTCGGCAGGGCGCCCACGCGGCGGGCCACGGTCTCCACGATGTGCAGGCCCCGCCCGCCGAGGCTGTCCGCGGAGGCCACCCGCGTTGACGGCGGCACCCCGACCCCGTCGCGCACCCCGACCCGGAGCAGGGACTCACCGTCGCTGGCCAGCAGGACCTCGAGGTCGGTGCAGGTGTGCTGAAGGGCGTTGGTGGCCAGCTCGCTGACCACCAGCTCTCCCGCGGCGGTGCAGGCGCGCACTCGCCACTCCTCACAGGCCTGGGCGAGGAACCGTCGTGCGGCTCGCGCCGCCGTCGGAGATGCCGACAGGCTCATGCGGGCCTCGAGCAACGGCTTCTCGAGCATCACGTGGGTCCACGCCGAGAGCAGCGAGGAGGCGAAACGCAGGTGCCGGCCCTCCTTGCGACGCCCGAGGAGGTCGCCGGCCCGGGGGTCGCGGGAGACCATGACCACCGGCGTCTCCGGCCACGCGTGGGCGTGGCGTCCCAGCGAGGCCACGGTGTCCAGGGTGGCCCAGCGGAGGTCTCCCAGGCGCCCGGGCAGGCTGCACACGACGGCGCGGGGGAACTCGGCGAGCACGCACTGGACGGCGTGGTCGAGGTCGTCCGCCAGCTCCTCGAGCGGCCCGTCCGGCTCCACCATCCACACGTCCTGGTGCGGGTAGAGGTGCACCCGGCTGTTGCGCCCGACGGCGACCGGGGACGACCAGTTGGCGCCCGCCCAGGTGGTCGCCCGAGCGTGTCGCTGGTGCTGGCGCCCGGGAAAGTCGACCCGCAGCACCGTGCCGTCCCCGCTCCGGCTGCCCGGCCTGTGTTCCATCTGAGTCACGGTGGTTCCCCCGAAAGTCACGTCAGCACAGCCGTCCCCGCGCCTGCGCCGTCCCCTGCGTGACAGTGTCGGGTGGCTGACCCTTCCGAGGGAATACGCAATCCTCCGTAACCTGCGATGCGCAGCGGCATCGACCGGAGGCAAACGACCTCTCGAACCACCCCGTTCCCCACTAGCGCGTATGCCGTTCTCCACCAACGGTCGGAGGCGCGCCTCACCCCGGCTCACCACTATGGACGTCTCGGCGCCGGGGGTGTCGAGACGTCCGGTGCCGAGGGGGCCCGGGCCCGGGCCGAAGGGGTAGCGCGATGAAACTGATGGAACGGCTCTTCGACAACGCGTGGTACGTCGCCAGCGCCGACCCGGCGGTGCGGGCGGACATCGCGGCCGAGCTGCTGATGGCGGAGCAGGCGCACGACGTGGCGGCCGCGGAGGTCCAGCGGGCACGGGAGGTCTCCTACGCCGCGGTCGCCGTTGCGCTGTCCGGGATCAACTCGACACGGGCGGCACTGGGTCGCGCCCAGGCCAAGGCCGAGGCTGCCGAACGGTGCACCCACGTGGTGGACGGCCACGCCCTCAATGTCACAGAGGTCGTCGGTGTCACCGGTGCCGACGAGGTCGTGGTGGCCTCCTGCACCCTCGACCGCACCGCCACCTTGCGGCCGCCGGCCGACACCCCCGTGTGGACCGCCCGGCTGGTCGACCCCTCAGCCGCGGGTGCGGTCCAGGTGGTCCGCCTCGCCACCGACTACGACGAGTCGTTCGAGCAGGCCGGCCGCTGGGTCGCCCTGGGCTCCCTCTGACCGACCGCTCTTCCGTCAGAGCACGCCGCACGCGGCCGTGCCCTCTGCCCACCTCACCCGTGACGGGTGAGTCGCCGGGCCGGATTCCTCCCTAGCGTGGGCGTGACGTCCCGAGGTGGTCGTGGCGTCGCGGAGCGGGAGGAGCATGCGGTGCTCATTCTGGCCATCCTCGTCATCGGCCTGGCTGCGGGCTGGGCTGCCCACCTCCTCGTGGGGCGCGGCGAACCCAACTACAGCCGGCTCTTCCTCGTCGGCCTGGCCGGCTCCTTCGTCGGAGGGCTGGTCGGCAGCCTGCTGTTCGGTGACGGCCTCGAGCTGCGCCCGAGCGGCCTGGTGGGCTCGATCGCGGGGGCGACGCTGCTGCTCCTGGTGCTGAACAGCCTGGGCGTGGGGACGTCCAAGCAGCAGTCGCGCCACTGACCGGTGCCGCCGGTCAAGCGCAACGGGTCAGTCGCAACGGGTCAGTCGCAACGGGTCAGTGCAGCTGCGACTTCAGCGCGATCATCACGACCCCGAACAGTCCTGCCACCACCGTCGATGCCACCCGCTCCCAGGGCGTCAGGTGGCCGTTCCTGCCCATCGCCCAGCCGGCGATGCAGAGCAGCACCGTGCTGCACACCAGCGCCGACAGCACCGCTCCGTACAGCTCGACCCCGAGCAGGGTGAGCACCGAGAGAACCGCGAGCGGCAGGTAGGAGGCGCTGACCATCTCCCAGCCGTCGGTCAGCTGGCTCCGGGCCTGCGCCCACGTCGGCCGGTGGCCCTGGTGGATGCGCTCGGCGACCAGCCGCGCGTAGCGCTCGGCGCCCCAGTAGATGACCATCGTGACGAGCACGGCGACCACGACCGCGAGGGCGGTCTCGGCATGGGCAGAGGCCATGACGGCGGCGCTGACGATCACCCCGTAGATGGTGGCTGCCGTGTTCTCCTCGGTGGGCCGGGACCGGCGCGCGGAGGCCATGGTGCAGCGTCTCCGCACGCCGGCGGTTGTGGCAACCTCCCTGCGGGTGATTTCAGGTGGCGCGGCTGACGATCTCCTCGGCGACGCGCTGGGCCCTCGTCTCAGGCAGCCAGTGGCCGGCGTCGAGCTCCACGAACCGGTAGTCGGCGGCGACGTACCGAGCCGTTCGCTCCGCCGCCGCCCGGCCCAGCGCGGGGTCAGCGCTGCCCCACACGTAGGTGGTGGGCACGGTGATGCGGTGGCCGCCGGGCCGCCGGGGCCGACCGGCGCCCTGCTCGTGCCGTGCCCGCGTCAGGGCGCGGTACCAGTTGAGCCCTCCGCTGGCCGCGCCCGGCTCGCGGAACCGCGCGGCATACCGGTGCACGTCCTCCTGCGGCAGCCCGGAGCGGCGCAGGACCTGCGGCAGCCCCGCCCGCAGCACCAGCTCGGGCAGCCACGGCAGCTGGAAGGCCGCCATGTACCAGCTGCGCAGCGCCTGGTCGCCGTGACGGAAGGCCCACGCCATGGCGCGGTGGTGCGGCGTCGAGAGAACGGTCAGGCTGCGCAGCCGCTCCGGGTGGCGCTCGGCGAACGCCCACGCGACCGACCCGCCCCAGTCGTGGCCGACGAGGTGCGCACGGTCCACCCCCGCCTGGTCGAGGAGGGCGACGACGTCGCCGACGAGCTCGCGCATGCCGTATGCCGTGGCCGCCGGCGGCCGTGCGCCCGGCGAGCAGCCGCGTTGGTCGGGTGCCAGCGTGCGCAGGCCCGCGGCGTGCAGCAGCGGGGCGACGCGGTCCCACGCGGTGTGGTCCTGCGGCCAGCCGTGGAGCAGCACGACGACCTCGCCGTCGGCCGGCCCCTCGTCCCACACGTCGAACGCCAAGCCGTCCCGGGTGCACTGGTGCATGCGGTGACGGTACCGGCGACGCGGCGCACCGGCTGTGCGGGACGAAGCGCCCTGCGGGACACAGCACCTGCGGGACCTAGGGCCCTGCCTGCCCTGAGGGCCCCCTCCTAGCGTGACGACGAGGGGAGGAGATGGAGGTCATGCCATGTTCCGCGACCGTCGAGACGCCGGCCGGCAGCTGGCCCAGAGCCTGAGGCGCTACCGCGGCCCCGACACCCTGGTGCTCGGGTTGCCTCGTGGGGGAGTGCCGGTCGCGGCCGAGGTGGCCGCCGCCCTGGGGGCGCCGCTCGACGTCATCGTGGTGCGCAAGCTCGGCGTCCCCTACCAGCAGGAGCTCGCCATGGGCGCCGTCGGTGAGGGCGGGGTCATGATCGTCAACGACGAGGTCCTGCGGCACCTGCACATGAGCGAGGTCGAGCTGTCGACGGTGGCCGCCCGCGAGCGGGAGGTCGTCGGCGCGCGCGCCCGGCGCTTCCGGCCCGACCACGCCGCGCTGTCGCTCGAGGGCAAGATCGCCATCATCGTCGACGACGGCATCGCCACCGGCTCCACGGCCCACGCAGCCTGCGGCGTGGCCCGGGCGGCCGGTGCCGCCGTGGTGGTGCTCGCCGTCCCCGTCGCTCCGGCCGACTGCCACCCCGAGCACTGGCCCGAGGTCGACGAGTTCATCTGCCTGCAGCAGCCGCACCGGTTCTACGCGGTGGGCCAGTTCTACGACGACTTCGGCCAGACCACCGACGACGAGGTGGTGGCCCTGCTCAAGCTGGCGGCGGCCTCCGTGCCCGCGGAGGGCGCCGCGTCGGCACGAGCTCAGGGTGACGAGACGGTGCGGCACATCGCCCCCGACAACCCCGCGGTCGACGAGGACGTCGACATCCCCATCGCGGGCACCGCGCTGCAGGGCCACGTCACGCTCCCCGCCGGGGCGACCGCCATCGTCCTCTTCGCCCACGGCAGCGGCAGCAGCCGGCACAGCCCCCGCAACCGCTACGTCGCCACGGTCCTGCAGGAGGGTGGTCTGGGCACCTTGCTCTTCGACCTGCTCACGACCGCCGAGGAGGCCCACCGCTCCAACGTCTTCGACATCGACCTGCTCGCCGAGCGGCTCGTCACGGTCACCGACTGGGTGGTCCGCCAGCCGTGGGGCGCCCCGCTCCAGGTCGGCTACTTCGGGGCCAGCACCGGCGCCGCCGCGGCGCTCGCGGCCGCCGCGGTGCGCACCCGCCAGATCGCCGCGGTGGTCTCGCGCGGTGGTCGCCCGGACCTGGCCATGCCGGTGCTCGACAAGGTGACCGCCCCGACGCTGCTCATCGTCGGCGGCTGGGACGAGATGGTGCTCGAGCTGAACCGGCGGGCGCAGCGCCAGCTGCGCTGCGAGAACGACCTGGCCGTGGTGCCGGGGGCGACCCACCTCTTCGAGGAGCCCGGCACCCTCGCGCAGGCGGCCCGGCTGGCCCGCGACTGGTTCGTCAACCATGTCGCCAGGCAGGGGAGCCTGTCGGCCTGACGGCATACGGACCCGGACGGCGCCCGGCGGACGCGTACGGGACAATTGAAGGGTGAATGATGCCGGCCGCCGCACGCACCCCCTGGGCGGGCGGCGGGCCTGGTCGGTCTACGTCGCGGCGGTCGCGATCTACGTCCTCGCGGTCTTCCACCGCAGCTCGCTCGGTGTCGCCGGGCTGCTCGCGGCCGACCGGTTCGAGATCGCGGCCACCCAGCTGTCGGTCTTCACCATGGTGCAGCTGTTCGTCTACGCCGCCATGCAGATCCCCGTCGGCGCCCTGCTCGACCGCTTCGGGCCCAAGCGGATGCTGATGGCCGGCGTGGCCACCATGACGGTGGCGCAGCTCGGCTTCGCGTTCGCCGAGTCGTTCGGCCTGGGCATCCTCGCCCGGGTCGCGGTGGGCATGGGCGACGCGATGGTCTTCGTGCCGCTGCTGCGCCTCGTCGCCCTGTGGTTCCCGCCGGTGCGCATCCCCATGGTCACCCAGCTGACCGGTCTGCTCGGCCAGATGGGCGCGCTGGTCGCCGCGTCGCCGCTCGTCGCGGCGCTGCACCACTGGGGCTGGACACCGACCTTCGCCTCGGCCGCCGCGGCCGGGGTGCTGCTCGGCCTGGTCCTCGTGCTCGTCGTGCGCGACTCGCCCTACCCCGACCACGAGCTCGACCAGATCAAGGTGCGGGCACTCGCCCGGGCGGTGCGGGCCGCCTGGTTCACCCCCGGCACCCGGCTCGGCCTGTGGTCGCACTTCACCGTGCAGTTCGGCGCCACGGTCTTCGCGCTGCTCTGGGGCTACCCGTTCCTCGTGGCGGGGCAGGGGCTCGAGCCCGGCACGGCCGGCGCCCTGCTCATCCTCATGACGCTGACCGCCGTGGTCTGCGGACCGCTGATCGGCACCTTCGTCACCCGCTACCCCTTCTCGCGGTCGACCCTGATGCTCGGCATCGTCGGCGCCATCGCCACCGTCTGGGCCGTGGTGCTGCTCTGGCCGGGACGCTCGCCCCTGTGGCTGCTCGTCGTCCTGGTCGTCGTCACCGCGGTGGGTGGCCCGGGGTCGATGGTCGGCTTCGACCTCGCCCGCACCTTCAACCCGCCGACCCGCGTCGGCAGCGCCACCGGCATCGTCAACGTCGGCGGCTTCGTGGCGTCGCTGTCCACCGTGATGCTCATCGGCGCCGTGCTCGACCGGGTCGCCCCGGGTGGACCGTCGACCTACACCGTCGACTCGTTCCGGGTGGCCATGTCGGTGCAGTACATCGTGTGGACGATCGGGGCCGTGCAGATCCTGCGCTACCGGCGCCTGGTGCGGCGCGACCTGCGCGAGAACCGGCCGGAGGCGTATGCCGCGCTGCGGGCCGGGCAGGTGCAGCTCCCCTCCTGAGTCCTCGCCTTCGTGAAACCAGCGAATCTGTGACCGTTTCGCAATCTTTCGCGGCCTTCGAGCTGCGCGGGCCCGCTGCCTGCTGAAAAACATCCGTGTCATTCGCGAACGACACCTCTGTCATGTCGTGGGAGGGCGCTCGCGCCGCGATATCGGTGTGACTTCTGGGGCTGACGTGAAAATTCGGCTCTACGCTCATCCGGCTGACACCACCTGCGAGAAGGGTCTTCCGTGCCGAGCTGTCGCCCCGCCCGCCGCATCGTGCGGCTGGCCGTCACCACGTCGCTGTGCGCCGCCCTCGGTGTCGCCACCGCCGTGGCCGCGACCGCGGACCCCGAGCCGGTCTACCCCTCCCAGCAGCAGGTCGACGCCGCCAAGCAGGCCGCCACCAGCACCGCGGCCAAGGTCGCCGCCCTCGACGCCCGCTACGCCGCCGCGTCGGCGCAGCTCGTCGACGTGCAGACCCGGGCCGCCGCCGCGGCCGAGGCCTGGAACGGTGCCCGGCTCGAGCTCCAGCGCAAGCAGCGGGAGGCCGAGGCCGCCCGGGCCCGCGCGGGCTCGGCGCAGAAGCAGGCCGACACCGCCTCCCTGGCCGTGCGCCGCTACGCCGCCGCGGTCTACCAGCAGGGTGGCAGCCTCGGCGACCTCGAGGCGTTCCTCAGCAGCGAGGGCCCGCAGGAGCTGCTCGACCGGGCGGCCGCCCTCGAGGCCGTCGGCGCCGCCCGCAACCGCACGCTCCAGCAGGCGTCGGCCACCGCCGTCGTCGCCGACACCATGCGCCGGCAGGCGGCCCAGGCGGAGGCGCAGCAGCTCGCGGCCGCCCAGCGCGCCGAGCAGGCCCGCAGTGCCGCGCAGGCGCAGGCCGACGCGGCCGTCGCCGCCGCCGCGCAGATCCGACGCGACCAGGAGGCGATGACCACCGAGCTGGCGGGTCTGCGCAACACCTCCGTGGCGCTCGAGCGCCAGCGCCAGGACGGGCTGAGGGCGGCTGCCGAGGCCCGCGCCGCGGCTGCCGCCGCTGCCGAGCAGGCCCGCCTGGCCACCGAACGCGCCAAGGCCGCCCGCGACGCCGCCGCCAGGAAGGCCGCGCAGGAGGCGGCCAAGCGCGCCCGCGAGGAGGCCGCCCGCCAGGCGGCGGCCGCGCGTGCCGCCGAGGAAGCCGCTCGGCGGGCAGCGGAGGACCGAGCCGCCCAGGAGCGCGAGGACGCGGCCCAGCAGCAGGCGCCGAAGCCGGCCCCCGAGCCCGCGCCCCGTCCGGCCCCGAAGCCGCCGACGCAGAGTGGCGGTGTCTCGGCCGTGCTCGCCTACGCCCGCGCCCAGGTCGGCAAGCCCTACCAGTGGGGCGGCGAGGGCCCGAACAGCTTCGACTGCTCGGGGCTGACGATGATGGCCTGGCGCCAGGCGGGGGTCTACCTCTCGCACTACACCGGCGCCCAGTGGGGCGAGACGTCCCGCGTCGCGATCAGCGACCTGCGCCCCGGCGACCTCGTCTTCTACGGGTCCAGCGGCGAGACGAGCCACCACATGGGCCTCTACATCGGCGGTGGCCGGATGATCGAGGCGCCCTACACCGGCGCCAACGTCCGCGAGGCGTCCATCTACCGCTCCGACCTGCTGCCGTACGGCGGCCGCGTGGGGTGACCCAGCGGCATACCGGCCCCGCGCAGCGGGTACGACGAAGCCCCGCCGAGAGCACTCGGCGGGGCTTCGTCGTGCCGCGGTGGTTCGCGGCGGCAGGTCACTCGTCGTGGAGCGGCTTGTCCTTGGTGGCCAGCTCCTCCGCGGCCTTGGCGCTGGCCGAGAGGGTCTCCTCCGCGGTGTGCGCCACCGGCGGCTTGGCCTCGCCGTGCTGGTTCGGCAGGGTCCAGCGCGCCGTGGTCATGCCGTTCTGCCTGGCTCGCTCGAGCGCCTCGTTGACGCACTGCTCGGCCTCGGTGCGGCCCGCCCAGTGCGCGCCCTCGACCGACTTCCCGGGCTCGAGGTCCTTGTAGGTCTCGAAGAAGTGCTGGATCTCGAGGCGGTCGAACTCGCTGATCTGGTCGAGCTCGGTGATGTGGGCCTGGCGCGGGTCGCCCGCCGGGACGCACAGGATCTTGTCGTCGCCACCGGCCTCGTCGCGCATGTGGAACATGCCGATCGGGCGCGCGCGCACGATGCAGCCCGGGAAGGTGGGCTCCTGCAGCAGCACCAGGGCGTCGAGGGGGTCGCTGTCCTCGCCGAGGCTGTCCTCGATGTAGCCGTAGTCGGCCGGGTAGCTCATCGCCGTGAACAGCAGCCGGTCGAGGCGGATGCGGCCGGTCTCGTGGTCGACCTCGTACTTGTTGCGGTGACCCTTGGGGATCTCGATGGTGACGTCGAACTCCACGACGGCTGCCCCTTTGCTCTCTGTGGTGACCCTGAGTCGCGACTCTGGGTGGTGCGCTGGTGTCTCTAGGTGGTGCGGTGACCTAGGCTCGCGGGCAAGTCTTCCGTATCCGCTGTCGATGAGCATGAGGGGGTCGTGTGCGCCGGCTGGTCGCGGCCCTGCTCGCCCTTCTCGTGCTGGTGGTCGGCTACGGCGCGCTCGACGTCTTCGACGTCGCCCCCGGCATCCTCACCCGCGATGCCGCCGCCGAGCCGCTGCCCGCGCCGGCCGCCACGGGTGCCGCGACCGCCGCCCCCGCCGCACCGCTGCCCACGCCGGACACCACGACGGCTCCCCTCGACGCGGCGGCGCTGTCCGCCGCGCTGCCGGCGCCGACGGTGCTCCGCCGCGAGGTGGCAGACGAGCTCGCCGACCCGGCCCTGGGCCGGTCGCTCGGGGTGACGGTGCGTGACGCGTTCACCGGGGCCCACCTGCTCGACATCGACGCCGACCGCGCCCGGGTGCCCGCCTCGACGGCCAAGCTCCTCACCGCGCTCACCGTCGGCGTGACCCTCGACCCGGCGAGCACCCTGCCCACCCGCGTGGTGCAGGGCCGCACCCCGTCGGAGGTCGTGCTCGTCGCCGGCGGCGACACGCTGCTCGCCCCCGGGAAGGGCAACCCCACCGCCGTCGCCGGCCGGGCCGGCCTCGGCGACCTCGCCGCGCAGGTGGCCACCGCCCTCCAGGCGGCGGGCACCGGTTCGGTCACCGTCCGCCTCGACATGACGTATGCCGCGGGCCCCCGGTACGCGCCCGGCTGGCCCATGGCGGACGTGTACGACGGCTACACCCAGGGTGTCTCGATGCTGGGGCTGGCCACCCAGCGTCCGCACCCCGGCCGCCCCTCGCCCCTGCGGTCCGAGGACGCGACGCTCGCGGCGTTCGTCGCGGCGCTGCAGAAGGTGGGCGTCACCGCCAAGGCCGCGCCGGAGGGGTCACGCACTGCCACTGCGGCGGCCGGGGCAGCCGAGCTCGGGCGCGTGGAGTCGGCTCCGGTCGGCGACGTGCTCGCCCTGGCACTCGACGACAGCGACAACGCCCTCACCGAGTCGCTCGCGCGGCAGGCCAGCGTCAGGGCGGGCGGCGCCGCCACCTTCGACGCCGCCGTCGCGCTGGTGCGGCGCACCGTCTCGGGCCTCGGCGTCGACCTCACCGGGGTCCGCCTCAAGGACACGAGCGGGCTCACCTCCGGCCAGACGGTGCCCGCGCGGGTGCTCGGCGACGTGCTGGCGCTCGGCGCGAGCGGCACGGTGCCGTCGCTGCGCGACACCCTGTCGCAGCTGCCGGTGGCCGGCCTCGACGGCACCCTCTACGACCGGTTCGACGGCAAGCGGAGCCGCTCGGCCGCGGGCATCGCCCGTGCCAAGACCGGGACGCTGACCGGCGCCAGCAGCCTGGCCGGGACCGTGGTCGACCGCGACGGCCGGGTGCTGACCTTCGTCGTCATCGCCGACCGGGTGCCCGGCGGCTTCCCCGGCACCGTCGCCGCCCGTGCGGCGTTGGACCGGTTCGTGGCGGCCCTCGCGTCCTGCGGCTGCCGCTGACCTACGGTGGGGAGATGAGCATGAGCGACACGAGCCAGCCCGGCACAGCCGGGGCGACGACCGGTCCCGTCGACTGGGAGTTCGCCAAGCAGGCGGGGGCGCGCATCGTGCCGGCCGGACCCAGGGTGAGCGCCGACGAGGCGGCCGGGGTGGTGGCCTCGATCCACGCGGCCGCGGCCCGTGCGCAGCAGCCCGTGGCCGAGACCGCCCGGCTGCAGGCCCCGGGGGAGGCTCCGGCTCCGCTGGTGGTCGACCGGCCGACGTGGATCGGCCTCAACGCCGACTCGATGTCGGCCATGGTGGACCCGGTGTTCGCCCAGATCATGGGTCGACGCAAGGAGCAGCCCTCGCCGACCATGGCCGCGGTCGGTGGCAAGGTCACCGGCGGCGAGGCCGGCGCGCTCCTGGCCTTCATGGCGAGCAAGGTGCTGGGCCAGTACGACCTCGCGCCCGGCGGGACGCCGCGGCTGCTCCTCGTCGCGCCCAACGTCGTGCACGTCGAACGTGAGCTCGGCGTCGACCCCGACGACTTCCGGCTCTGGGTCTGCATGCACGAGGAGACCCACCGGGTGCAGTTCACGGCCGTGCCCTGGCTGCGCGAGCACATGATCGAGCGGGCCCGGTCGCTGGCGAGCGAGATGGCGCCGGACCCGGAGAAGCTCCAGGACATCCTCAGCCGCCTGTCGCGCCAGCTGCCCGAGGCGTTCAAGAGCGGTGGCACGGGCATCACCGAGCTCATCGCCACTCCCGAGCAGCGCGAGCGGCTGGCCCAGATGACCGCCGTCATGTCGCTGCTCGAGGGGCACGCCGACGTCGTGATGGACGAGGTGGGGCCGCAGGTGATCCCGTCGGTCGCGGAGATCCGCGCGAAGTTCAACCAGCGCCGCAAGGGCGTGGGGGCCTTCGACCGGCTGCTGCGCCGCCTGCTCGGCCTCGAGGCCAAGATGCGCCAGTACCGCGACGGCGCGGTCTTCGTCCGCGCGGTCGTCGACCAGGTCGGCGTGGACGGCTTCAACCGGGTCTGGACCTCGCCCGAGACGCTGCCGCTGCCGCGCGAGATCGAGCAGCCGTCGGCGTGGGTCGCCCGGGTGCACGGGTGAGGCTCGGGTGAGCAGGCCTCCCGGGTGACCGGGCGGTGACCGGGCCCCACCCGGTCGTGGCAGCGGTGCGGCTCGCCGTCCGCTCCCTGCTGTCCGGCCTCGAGCCGGGGGCCCGGGTGCTGGTCGCGTGCAGCGGCGGGGCCGACTCCCTCGCGCTCGCCTCGGCGGTGGCCTTCGAGGCGCCCAAGCTGGGCGTTCAGGCCGGAGCGGTGGTCGTCGACCACGGGCTCCAGGCCGGCTCGGCCGAGGTGGCGCGGCGCGCCTCGCTCCAGTGCCGCGCCCTCGAGCTCGACCCGGTCGAGGTCGTGCGGGTGTCCGTCGACCCCGGGAAGATCGGTCCCGAGGCAGCCGCCCGGGCAGCCCGCTACGCCGCCCTCGACGAGGCCGCCGAACGACTCGGCGCCGAGCTCGTGCTGCTGGGCCACACCCGTGACGACCAGGCCGAGCAGGTGCTGCTCGGCCTGGCGCGCGGCTCCGGCGCCCGCTCCCTGTCCGGTATGCCGGCCCGGCGGGGCCGCTACGCCCGTCCGCTCCTGCACCTCTCCCGCACCCAGACCGCCACCGCCTGCGCGGCGAGCGGGCTGGAAGCCTGGGAGGACCCCCACAACGACGACCCGGCATACGCGCGGGTCCGTGCCCGCTCGGTGATGCCGGCGCTCGAGGCAGCGCTGGGACCGGGGGTCGCAGCCGCGCTGGCGCGCACCGCCGACCGCCTGCGGGAGGACGCCGACCAGCTCGACGCCGAGGCGGCTGCTGCGGCCGAGGCCCTGGGGGAGGGGCCGTGGGCGGTCGCCGACCTCGAGGCGGTGCCGCGGGCGGTGCGGACCCGCCTGTGGCGGCTGCTCGTCCTCGCCGCCGGCGCCCCCGCCGGGCAGGTCGCGTTCTCGCACGTGGAGGCCTGCGACGCCCTGCTCACCCGGTGGCACGGGCAGGGACCGATCAGCGTGCCCGGCCCGGTGGGCGTCACCCGATCCGGTGGTCGGGTGTCCATCACGGCGTCGTCTCCGGTTGAATAGGCGAGCCGCACAGCAGGCGCGCTGCCGTACGCGGACCCCGACGTGTCAGGAGTGGAGAACGTGGACGCTGCCCACATGGGAGCCGACCTCGAGAAGGTGCTCATCACCGAGGAGGAGATCCTCGCCAAGCTCGACGAGCTGGCCAAGGAGATCTGGGCGGAGTACGAGGGCAAGGACCTGCTGCTCGTGGGCGTGCTCAAGGGCGCGGTCATGGTGATGGCGGACCTCTCGCGGGCCCTGCCCGGCACCGCCCCCGTCGACTGGATGGCGGTCTCCTCCTACGGCTCCGGCACCAAGTCCTCCGGCGTGGTCCGGATCCTCAAGGACCTCGACACCGACATCACCGGCAAGCACGTGCTGATCGTCGAGGACATCGTCGACTCCGGCCTCACCCTGTCGTGGATCAAGTCGAACCTCGAGTCGCGCTCGCCGGCGTCGGTGGAGATCTGCACCCTGCTGCGCAAGCCCGAGGCCGCCAAGGTCGAGATCGACGTGCGCTGGGTCGGCTTCGACATCCCCAACGAGTTCGTCGTCGGCTACGGCCTCGACTACGCCGAGCGCTACCGCAACCTGCGCGTCGTCGGCACCCTCGCCCCCCACGTCTACTCCTGAGGCACGTACCGCTGACCTGCGGGGTTTCGGTGGCGGAACACCTCCGCGGCCTGCATCGTTGACCCCCACAGGCGGCGGTCGCGCCGGTGTACCGTCGTCACCTACGTCGTGTCCCGTCGGGGCTCGGCGCGTTCGCTGATCGAGCAGGAGGCTCGGGGTGGCAGCACCCCGCACACACATGGACTTCAAGCGCATTCTCCGGACCCCGCTGTTCTGGGTCATCGTGGTGGTCGCCACCACCCTCATGGTGTTCTCCTTCAGTGACAGCGGCGGCTACACGCGCATCGACACGTCGGCAGCAGAGCAGCTGATCACCGACAAGAAGGTCGAGCGCATCCAGATCACGAACAACGAAGTCGTCGACATGGACCTCAAGTCCGGTCAGACGTACTCCGACGGCGAGAACGTGAAGGACGCCACCAAGGTCCGGACGCAGTACGTCGAGGCGGCCGGTCCGGAGTTCGTGAAGCTCGTCTCGGCGAACAAGCCGCCGGGCGGCTACAACATGGAGGTCAAGGACACCAACCCCCTCCTGGCCCTGCTCGGCTCGCTGCTGCCGATCATCATCCTGCTCGGCCTCTTCTGGTTCCTCATGTCGCAGATGCAGGGCGGCGGCTCGCGCGTCATGCAGTTCGGCAAGTCCAAGGCCAAGCTCGCGACCAAGGACACCCCCAAGGTCACCTTCGCCGACGTCGCCGGTGCCGACGAGGCGGTCGAGGAGCTCCACGAGATCAAGGAGTTCCTGGCCGAGCCCGCCAAGTTCCTCGCGGTCGGCGCCAAGATCCCCAAGGGCGTCCTGCTCTACGGCCCGCCCGGAACCGGTAAGACCCTTCTCGCCCGCGCGGTCGCCGGTGAGGCGGGCGTCCCGTTCTACTCGATCTCCGGCTCGGACTTCGTCGAGATGTTCGTCGGTGTCGGCGCCTCCCGCGTCCGCGACCTGTTCGAGCAGGCCAAGGCCAACGCCCCGGCCATCGTCTTCGTCGACGAGATCGACGCCGTCGGCCGGCACCGCGGCGCCGGCCTCGGCGGCGGCCACGACGAGCGCGAGCAGACGCTGAACCAGCTGCTCGTCGAGATGGACGGCTTCGACGTCAAGACCAACGTCATCCTCATCGCGGCCACCAACCGGCCCGACATCCTCGACCCGGCGCTGCTGCGCCCCGGTCGCTTCGACCGCCAGATCGCGGTCGAGGCCCCCGACATGATCGGCCGCCACCGCATCCTCGAGGTGCACGCGCAGGGCAAGCCGATGGCCACCGGCGTCGACCTGCTCGCCGTCGCGCGGCGCACCCCCGGCTTCACCGGCGCGGACCTGGCCAACGTCCTCAACGAGGCCGCCCTGCTCACGGCGCGCAGCGACGGGAAGCTCATCGACAACGCCGCCCTCGACGAGGCCATCGACCGTGTCATCGCCGGCCCGCAGAAGCGCACCCGGATCATGTCCGCCAAGGAGCGCAAGATCACGGCGTACCACGAGGGTGGCCACGCCCTGGTCGCCGCGGCGATGAACCACACCGACCCGGTCACCAAGGTGACGATCCTGCCGCGCGGGCGGGCCCTCGGCTACACGATGGTCATGCCGACCGACGACAAGTACTCCACCACCCGCAACGAGATCCTCGACCAGCTCTCGTACGCCCTCGGTGGCCGCGTCGCGGAGGAGGTCGTCTTCCACGACCCCACCACCGGTGCGGCCAACGACATCGAGAAGGCCACCGCGATGGCCCGCAAGATGGTCACCGAGTACGGCATGAGCGAGCGCATCGGCGCGATCAAGCTCGGCCAGAGCCAGGGCGAGGTCTTCCTCGGCCGCGACATGGGCCACCAGCGCGACTACAGCGAGGACGTCGCCAGCGTCGTCGACGAGGAGGTCCGCCGCCTGATCGACGCCGCCCACGACGAGGCCTGGCACGTCATCAACGACAACCGCGCGATCCTCGACCACCTCGTCCTCGAGCTGCTCGAGAAGGAGACCTTGAACGCCAAGGAGCTCGCCGAGCTCTTTGCACCGGTGCGCAAGCGGCCGCTGCGTCCGACCTGGCTCTCGTCCGAGTCCCGCCTGCTCTCCGACCAGCCCCCGGTGCTGACGCCGGCCGAGCGCGCCGCCCAGAACGGCTCGCAGAACGGTGCGGTCGAGAGCGCGGACGGCCAGCAGCACACGGCCGACGCGGTCAACGAGGCGGCCGAGGCAGGTGCCTACCCGCACCACGAGGAGCGCCCGCCGGCAAAGGTGATCGAGGTTCCCGAGGGCGGCCATGTCGACCCCCATTCGCACTGAGGCTGAGGGCGACGCCGTCGGCGCGGGCAACACGATCGACTTCGCCCGCGCCGAGGCGGCCGTGCGTGAGCTGCTGATCGCGGTCGGTGAGGACCCCGACCGCGAGGGGCTGGTGGACACCCCGGCCCGCGTGGCCCGCGCCTACGCCGAGACGTTCGCCGGCCTGCGGATGACGCCGGAGGAGGTGCTGTCGGTGACGTTCTCGATCGCGCACGACGAGATGATCATCGTGCGCGACATCGAGGTCTACAGCACCTGCGAGCACCACCTCGTGCCCTTCCACGGTGTCGCCCACGTCGGCTACATCCCGGCCCGGGACGGCCGGGTCACCGGGCTGTCGAAGATCGCCCGGCTCGTCGAGGTCTTCGCCCGTCGCCCGCAGGTGCAGGAGCGGCTGACCACACAGATCGCCGACGCCCTCGTGGAGCACCTCGGCGCCCAGGGCGTGATCGTCGTGGTCGAGTGCGAGCACCTGTGCATGTCGATGCGCGGGGTGCGCAAGCCCGGCTCGCGCACCATCACCTCGGCGGTGCGCGGCCAGCTGCGCGACGTGGCGACCCGGGCCGAGGCCATGTCGCTGCTCCTCGGTGGCAAGCGGTGACCGCTGGGTCGCCTTCCACCGCAGAGCACTCCTCGACACTCCTCTCCCCGCCGCGCGCCCCGCGGGTCCTGGGCAACCTCACCTACCTCGTGGGGGTCGTGGACCTGCTCTCCGGCCTCTTCCACAGCTGGCGGGTGCGCACCACGTGGCTCGCCGAGCTGCTGCCGGGCGCGCTCTCGGACGCCGCCGCAGCCGCCACGGTCGTCTCGGGGCTCTTCCTCATCGTGCTCGGGCACTCGCTCAAGCGCCGCAAGGTGCGGGCCTGGCGGGCCGCCGTGGCCCTGCTGGCCATGTCGGCGGCGCTGCACATCGTCAAGACCGAGCCGGCGTCGGCCGCGCTGTCCCTGCTCGGGCTCGGCCTGCTGCTGCGCCACCGCTCGTCGTTCCGGGCCCTCGGAGACCCGGCGACCCGCTGGCGCTCGGTGGGGGCCTTCGCCGCTCTGCTGGCCTTCTCGATGGCCGCCGGCACGTTTGTCATCTGGCTGGCCCGTGGCGACCTGGTGGGTGGCTGGCCGTCGACCAGCGACCTGCTCACCGAGCTCGCCTACGGCTTCGTCGGCGTCGGCGGACCGCTGCGCTTCACCTCCGACCGCGCCGGCGACATCGTGGGGTCCGTCCTGCTCGGCCTCGGCCTGATGACCCTGGTGACCCCGGTCTACCTGGCCCTGCGGCCGCCGGAGCCGCGGCCCGAGATGACCGACGACGACGAGCGGCGGCTGCGCGAGCTCATCGCCCGCCACCCCGACTCGCTGGCCTACTTCAACCTGCGCCACGACAAGAGCGTCATCTGGTCACCGAGCGGCAAGGCCGCCATCGCCTACCGCGTCGTCTCCGGGGTCATGCTGGCCAGCGGCGACCCGATGGGCGACCCGGAGGCGTGGCCGGGAGCGATCCGCGCGTTCCTCGAGCGCGCGGAGCAGCACGCCTGGACCCCCGTGGTGCTGGCCTGCTCCGAGCGGGCCGGGCACGCGTGGGTGCGGGCCACCGGCTTCTCCGCGCTCGAACTGGGTGACGAGGCGGTGGTCGACACCACCACGTTCACCCTCGAGGGCCGCCAGATGCGCAACGTGCGCCAGATGGTCCGGCGCGTCGAGCGGGCCGGCTACGTCGTGGAGGTCACCCGCGTGGCCGACGTCGACGACGCGGTGCGCCGGCGGATGCTGGTCGACGCCGAGGCCTGGCGGGGGTCCGACACCGAGCGCGGCTTCTCCATGGCACTCGGCCGCCTGCTGGAGCAGGGGGACGGCGATTGCGTCTTCGTGGCCGCACGGCAGGATGGGGTCGTGCGCGCGTTCCTGCAGTTCGTCCCCTGGGGCCCGGACGGCATGTCGCTCGACGTCATGCGCCGCGACCGCGACGCCGACCCCGGTGTCAACGAGCTGCTGATCGCCACGGTGCTCCAGACGGCCCCCAGCCTGGGGGTCAAGCGCGTGTCGCTGAACTTCGCCGCCTTCCGCTCCGCGCTCGAGCACCGCGAGCGCCTCGGCGCGGGCCCGGTCGCCCGGCTGTGGGGCAGGGTGCTGCACGTGGCGTCCCGCTGGCTCCAGATCGAGAGCCTCTACCGGTTCAACGCCAAGTTCCAGCCGCAGTGGCGCTCGCGCTTCCTGATCTACCCCACCGGCCGCGACCTGCCCCGCGCCGCGCTGGCCGCGCTGGAGGCGGAGGCGTTCCTCGCCTGGCCGCGCCTGGGCCGTCTGGGTGGCGCGCGATGACGGTCTCGCTGTCGCCCTCCGGCACGCCGTTGGTGATGGGCGTCGTCAACGTCACGCCCGACTCCTTCAGCGACGGCGGCCAGTGGTTCGAGCCCGAGGCCGCGCTCGCCCACGGACGCGAGCTGCTCGAGCAGGGCGCCGACATCCTCGACATCGGTGGCGAGTCCACCCGACCGGGAGCCGAGCGGCCCTCCGTCGAGGAGGAGCTGCGCCGGGTGCTGCCGGTCGTGGACGAGCTGGCCCGGCTCGGCGCGACCGTCTCGGTCGACACCATGCGCGCCGAGGTGGCGGCCCGTGCCGTGGAGGCCGGCGCCGCGATCATCAACGACGTCAGCGGCGGCCTCGCCGACCCCGAGATGGCGGCGGTCGCCGCGTCGGCCCGCGTGCCGTTCATCGCCATGCACTGGCGCGGGCACAGCCGCGACATGCAGGACCGGGCGGTGTACGCCGACGTGGCGGCCGAGGTGTGCGCCGAGCTGTCCGTGCGGGTCGAGCAGCTCCAGGAGCAGGGCATCGCGCGGGAGAACCTGGTGCTCGACCCGGGCTTCGGCTTCGCCAAGCTCGCGGCCCACAACTGGAGCCTGCTGCGGCACCTCGACCAGGTGGTCGGACTGGGCCTCCCCGTGCTGGTCGGCACCTCGCGCAAGACGTTCCTGGGCCGCCTCGGTGTGCCGGAGGGTGGCCAGCCGCGGCCGCCGCTCGACCGCGACGCCGCCACCGCTGCCACGTCCCTGTATGCCGCCCGGGCCGGGGTGTGGTGCGTGCGGGTGCACGACGTGCCCTCCACCCTCGACGCGCTGCGGGTGGCCGCCGCTGTGAGTGAGGCACCGTGAACGACCAGATCGTCCTCCAAGGCATCTCTGCCAAGGGCTTCCACGGCGTCCTCGACTTCGAGAAGCGCGACGGCCAGACCTTCGTCGTCGACATCGTCATGGACGTCGACCTCGCCCCGGCCGGCGCGAGCGACGACCTCGCCGACACGGTGAACTACGCCGAGGTGGCCGGTGACGTCGTCGGCATCATCGAGGGCGAACCGCTCGACCTCATCGAGGCCGTGGCCGAGCGCATCGCCACCGCCGTGCTGACCCGACCGCTGGTCGAGGCCGTCGAGGTGGTCGTGCACAAGCCGCAGGCCCCGGTCGGCCACCCCTTCACCGACGTGCAGGTCCGCGTGCGACGCGAGCGGCAAACCCCCGTGGTGGTCGCCCTCGGATCCAACGTCGGCGAGTCCTTCGAGACGCTGCACCACGCCGTGGTCGCCCTGCTCGGCGCGGTCGACATCGACGCGGTGTCTCCCGTGGTGGAGACGGACCCTGTCGGCGGACCGGACCAGCCGGCATACCTGAACGCCGTGGTCGTGGGCACCACGTCGGCGTCCCCACGGGCGCTGCTGCGGTTCCTGCACGACGTCGAGCACGCCCACGGCCGCACCCGGGAGGTGCGGTGGGGGCCGCGCACCCTCGACCTCGACCTGGTCCAGTACGGCGACCCAGCCTTCAACACCGACGTGCAGATGCACGACCCGGCGCTGACGCTGCCGCACCCGCGAGCCCACGAGCGGGCGTTCGTGCTCGTGCCGTGGCTGCAAGCCGACCCGGAGGCCACCCTGCGGGTCGAAGGCGGGGTGCGGCGGGTCGCCGACCTCGTCGCGGAGATGGACACCTCCGGTGTGCGGCCGGGACCGGAAGGCGACCTCTTGGACGACGCATGGTGAACGAAGGGCGCGGGCTGCGGATCTCGCACCTGGTCGGCGTCGCCCTCGTCGTGGGCGCGCTTTCGTGGATGGGCTGGAGCGTCTACCTGTCACGCGGCAACCTGCTGCCGCCGTCGACGTGGATCTCGTCGATCATCCTGGTCGTCACCGCGGCGCTGGTCTTCGCGGCGGGGCTGCCGGTGCGGCGCTTCCTCCGGGGTCGGGCCACCCGGTCGCTCAGCCCGATCCGGGCCGCACGCACCCTCGTGCTCGCCCAGGCGGCCGCGCTCACGGGCGCTGGCGTCCTCGGCTTCTACGCGGCCCAGGTGTTCCTGCTGCTGCCTGACATCGACCTGCCGTCCCAACGCACGCTGTTCTGGCGGCTGCTCGCGCTGTGCGCCGGTGCGCTGCTGCTGGCGGCCGCGGGCATGGCGACCCAGCGGATGTGCCGCATCGAGCCCCGCGACGAGGACGAGGACCGCAGCCGCGAGGACGAGGAGCGTCGGTAGGCGACGACGTCAGGCGCGCCTCCGCGGAGCGTGCCACCGCGGGGCGCGCTACGGGCAAGCCGGTGCGCGGTCGACCATCCGCACTCCGCTTCGCTCCGTGCTCCCGCCAGTCCCAGCCAGCCCGCGCACCGGCTTGCCCTTCGCGCGGACTCACTCCCGCCAGTCCGCGCGCCCGGTCCTTCCTGCGCGCTTCCGTCCCCACTCCTGGGCGTGCACGTCAGGCAGCCAGGGCAATCAGGTGTTCGACGTGTCTGCTCCAACGCAGAATCCGGCTGGCGGGCAGTCTGCTCGGGGAGGTGCTGGTCGAGGTCTTGCCAGTCGGGTGGGGCGTCTGGGGTGTGGCCGGTGTCGGGTGGGTCGTCGGGCAGGTGGTGCTCGGCGAGGGTGAGGTCGGCCAGGGACATCCCCGGTGGCAGGCCGGGGTACCAGCCGCGGCGCAGGTGGTGGGCCGTCTCGGGGTCGGGGTGGTCGGGCAGGGTGAGCTCGTCGCGGAGGTCGTGGGGTCGGGGGTGGGTGGTCCAGGTCCGGCCGTCGGGGGCGGTCCAGGTGACGGTGCCGTCGGCGGCGAGGGTGGGTTTCCAGCCGCCGTGGTGTTTGAAGAGGTGGTGGGTGCGGCACAGGCTGATGAGGTTGGTGTGCTCGGTCGGCCCGGTCGGGTGGGGCACCACGTGGTCGGTGTCGGTGCGGGCGGCCGGGGTGGCGCAGCCGGGGAACCGGCACGACCCGTCGCGGGCGCGGACCCGGCGCCGGGTGGAGGCGCTGGGCCGGTAGGCCTTCGGGTCCTGGGCGATCGAGCCGTCCGGGTCGAGCCGGGCCAGGCGGATCACGATGTCAGGGTCGGCCAGCAGCTGCGCGATGGTCTCGGGGAGGAGGGCGCCGTGGCGGGGGTCGTCGACCTGCCCGGGGATGATCCACGACACCGCACCCTCGCTGGCCACCGCATCGTCGGAGGTCGAGGTTGTCTGCGGTTCGGTGAGGGTCGCGGCGACAGGGCTCAACTGCCCCAATGGCCCTCTGGTGTGGCCGGGCGTGTTCTGGGCAGGCAGCACCGGGATGAGCAGCTCG
The DNA here is from genome assembly GCA_963730585.1 of uncultured Actinomycetota bacterium. Classification (GTDB taxonomy): domain Bacteria; phylum Actinomycetota; class Actinomycetes; order Actinomycetales; family Dermatophilaceae; genus Pedococcus_A. The sequence goes on from CAVSSL010000005.1 coordinate 30,707, forward strand.
ACCACGGTCTTGACCTCGGCGTTGCCGAGGACGAGGTCGGCCAGCGCGTCGGCGCGGTGCCCGTCGATGCCGGTGCCGGGGTGGGCCTTGGCGTACTGGCCGGCGAGGGCGTCGACCGCGGCCGCCATCTGCTGGGAGACCTCGCTGGGCAGGTGCGCGGTCCAGGTCGCCATCCCGGGGTGGTGCCGGTTCGGACGCACCACGACGGTGCGCTGGTCGCGGGCCAGACCGGCCGCGCGGGCGCCGCTGTCCGGGTCGAGGGCGCGGGCGATCCGGGCCGCGCGACGGGCGAACTGGGCCCGGCTCATCGCCTTGACCTCCTCCGAGACGAGGGTGATCTCACCGGTGACCGGGTCCACCGTGGTCTCGAGGACCAGGGCCTCGAAGCGGGGCCACAGGTCGGCGTCCACGCTCTGGGCGGCCTCGGCGACCGCGTCGGCGCGGGGCTGGTCGAGGTCGCCGTCCCACAGCGCCTGGTGGGTCGACTCGGTGGTGCACACCAGGCGCCGGTCGGCCTCCAACCGCCGCTGCACCGTACGGGTCGAGCAGTGCAACCCCGGCGCGAGCATCGAGGCGACGAACCCGTGCAGCTCCGGCCCCGGATGCGCCGGCACGCTGCCGACCACACCAAAGGCCTCGCCCCGTGCAGCGAACGTCTCCGCCGCCGCCTCGGCGCGCTGACGCTGCTCGTGAGCCCGTCGCTGCAGGTCCTCATCAACGTGGGAGGCCAAAGTGTCCATCGCCAACGCCCGCCGCCCATTGAAGGCCGACATGACCCGGTCGCACGCCAGCACGTACCCCTCGGCGTCCTCCGCCGACAGAGCCGCGACCTCCCGCTGCGACAGGGACGCCACCGCCACCATCAGGTCACGCGGGTCGGCGCACGCGACGGCAGTCGGGCTGAACACCTGTCCCGCTGCCCCATCCGACATTGAATCCCCCTGATTCGAACGTATGTTCGAGTATACCTCAGAAGTGGAGTGGGGGGAAGTGTTTGGGTGGGCGAATATGCCTGGCGCAGAGGCACTTCCGTCGGTTCGACTGCACAATCGACGCATGACGGCGGGGGAGCAGGCGATCTCGGTGGTGCCGGCGAACGAGGTGGCGTGGGAGGACCTGCAGAAGGTCTTCGGCACGAAGGGTCCTGCGTCGCGTTGTCAGTGCCAGCGCTACCGGCTACACCGTCGCGAGTCCTTCGGCTCCTTCCCCGTGGAAGAGCGTGCCTCCCGCCTGCGCGAGCAGACCGACTGCGGCCACCCTGCCTCGGGCACGACCAGCGGCCTCGTCGCCTGGCTGGACGGGGAGCCGGTCGGCTGGTGCGCGGTGGCGCCGCGGGCGGCATACGAGGGCTTGGTCCGCAACCAGCGCGTCCCGTGGGAGGGGCGCAACGAGGACAAGGAGACGAAGGCGTCTGGGCCATCACCTGCGTGCTGACCCGCGCGGGGTTCCGCAGACGCGGCGTCGGCCGCGCGCTGGCCGTGGCTGCCGTGGAGCACGCTCGCACGCAGGGTGCCCGCGCTGTCGAGGCCTACCCGATCACCACCAAGGACGTCATCAGCGAGGAGCTGCACGTCGGAACGGTGGGCATGTTCGCCGGCGCTGGCCTCGTCGAGGTGAGCGCGCCGACCGTGCGACGGGTCGTGATGCGCGTCGACCTCTGACGGCAGCGCTACTTGTCGACGTCTCCCACGACGAAGAACATCGAGCCGAGGATCGCCACCATGTCGGCGATGAGGTTGCCCGGCAGCACTTCGCCGAGCACCGCGATGTTGTTGAACGACGCCGAGCGCAGCTTGAGGCGCCACGGCGTCTTCTCCCCGCGGGAGACGAGGTAGTAGCCGTTGAGCCCCAACGGGTTCTCGGTGGCGGTGTAGAGGTCGCCCTCGGGCACCTTGAGCACCTTCGGCAGCCGCACGTTGACCGGTCCCTGCGGCAGCGAGCGAAGCCGGTCGAGGCAGGCGTCGGCGAGGTCGAGGCTGACGTGCACCTGCTCGAGCAGCACCTCGAGGCGCGCCAGGCAGTCGCCGGCCGTGCGGGTGACCACGCGGCCCGGGCCGCCCGGCCCGAAAAGCTCGCCATAGGCGAGGTAGGGCTCGTCGCGCCGCAGGTCGAGGTCGACCCCCGAGGCGCGTGCAATCGGACCCGAAACCCCATACGCCGCAATCATTTCCGGCGCCAGCACCCCAACCCCGCGCGTGCGGGCCTCCAGGATCTCGTTGCCCACGATGAGCGACTCGAGGTCCGGCAGCCGCGCGCGGACGGCGCGCACGGCATACGAGACGCGCTCGAGCCAGCCCGCCGGGAGGTCCTCCTTGAGCCCGCCGACCCGGTTGAACATGTAGTGCATCCGGCCTCCGGAGGCCTCCTCCATCACCGCCTGGAGCTCCTCGCGCTCACGGAACGCGTAGAACACCGGGGTGATCGCGCCGAGCTCGAGCGGGTAGGAGCCGAGGAACATCAGGTGGTTGAGCACCCGGTTCAGCTCGGCGAGCAGGGTGCGCGCCCAGACCGCCCGCTCGGGCACCTCCATGCCGAGCATCCGCTCGACGCCCAGCACCACGCCGAGCTCGTTGGAGAACGCCGACAGCCAGTCGTGCCGGTTGGCCAGCACCACGATCTGGCGGTAGTCGCGCACCTCGAACAGCTTCTCGGCGCCGCGGTGCATGTAGCCGACGATCGGCTCGGCCGAGACGATGCGCTCGCCGTCGACGACGATGCGCAGCCGGAGCACGCCGTGGGTCGCGGGGTGCTGCGGCCCGATGTTGAGCACCATGTCGGCGGTGGCGAGGCCGCCCGCGCCCATGCCGACGGTGAGCTCACGCTGCCCGGCCGACGAGGTCATGCCGCCATCCTGCCCCATCCGGTGCAGGGACGTGGGTATGCCGCGTGGCCGGCTCCGCGCGGCCGGCTCCGCGCCGCTGGCTCCGTCAGTCGGGGCAGCCGGGCAGGTTGTCGACGGCGACGGCGCGGCCCTGGTCGTCGAGGCGCACCAGCACGAGGTTCTCGCCCTGGGCCAGGCCGGCCATCTCCTTCACGGTGGCCGACCGGGTCTGCTGCGGCTCACCCTCCTTGACGCAGTGGTGGTAGAGCACCCGCGCGTCCTCGGTCACGGGGACCTTGTAGGTGAGCTTGTCGTTCTGGTTCGTGTAGGGCCTGCCCTTGAACGGCGCCAGCGGCACGCCGTCGCGGGCGAGCTTGGCGTCGTCGAGGCCCTTCCAGGTCCACCGGTCGAGGACGAGCACCTCGGTGTCGCCGACGGTGTCGAGGCGGCTGACGGTGCCGAAGTCGTAGCCGCGTCCCACCACGTCGCTCTTCGGCTCGGTCGGCTGCGCCGGCTCCTTCTTCTTCGGCGTCTCCTGCCCCGGTGCCGTGACGGTGGGGGTCACCGTCACGGTGACCGGTCCTCCGGCCCCAGCCGAGGAGTCACCGCACGCCGACAGCGCCAGGGCAGCCGGGACGACGGCGAGGAGGATCATCTGCAGGCGAGCGGTCTTCTGCCGGGTCATGGGACGGTGGTCCTTGATGTCGGGTGCAGGGCGTCGGGGGTGCAGCAGCCGTCCAGTCTGCCGTCGTCCCGGACCTGCGACAAAACGGACAGCGGTGGGGCAGGCTTCGACTGTGGTCTCCCCAGCCGTCGACGCCGCCGACCTCCTCGACCTCACCGACCCCGCTGTCGTCGCCGACCCCTACCCCCACCTGGCCCGGCTGCGCGAGGTCGCACCGGTGGCGTGGCACAGCGGTCTCGGCACCTGGCTCGCCACGAGCCACGAGGCCTGCGGGGCGGTGCTGCGCGACCGGCGGCTGGGGCGGGTCTTCCGGCCGCGCACCCCGGAGTCGGAGTGGGAGACCTTCAACTGGCTCCACGCCGACTCCATCCTCGACAGCGAGCCGCCCAAGCACACCCGCCTGCGCCGGCTGGTCTCCGGTGCGTTCGGCCGCGGGCACGTCGCCCGGCTGGCGCCGCGCATCGAGGAGCTGGCCGCCCAGCTGCTCGACGAGGCAGCGCCGGCGGGGAGCGGCGAGCCCTTCGACGTCCTCGCCGGCTACGCCGAGCCGCTGCCGGTGCTGGTGATCGCCGAGCTGCTGGGTGTGCCCGAGGCCGACCGTGAGCCGCTGCGGCCGTGGTCGCAGGCGATCGTGAAGATGTACGAGGTCGACCGCACCGCCGAGCAGGAGGTCGAGGCGCGCCGGGCCAGTGCCGAGTTCTCCGCCTACGTCGAGGAGCTCGCCGCCGACCGCGCCCGGCACCCGGGCGACGACCTGCTCACCGACCTCGTGCAGGCGCGCGACGGCAGCGACCGGCTCTCGGCCCACGAGCTGGTGGCCACCGCGGTGCTGCTGCTCAACGCGGGGCACGAGGCCAGCGTCAACGGCTTCGGCAACGGCCTGCACTCGTTCCTCACCGCGGACCGGCGACCCCATGGCGAGGTGCGCGTCGACGTCGACGACCCGGCGGCCGTCGAGCGGCTGGCGGAGGAGTTCCTGCGCCACGACTCGCCCCTGCACCTCTTCGAGCGCACCGCCAAGGAACCGGCGGACGTCGCCGGCATCCACCTCGAGCCCGGCCAGAAGGTGGCGGCCCTCCTCGGCGCGGCGAACCGGGACCCCGCCGTGTTCGCCGACCCCGACCGCTTCGACCCGGGGCGCGACCCCAACCCGCACCTGGCCTTCGGCGCCGGCATCCACTTCTGCATCGGCGCGCCCCTGGCCAGGCTCGAGCTGCAGATCTCGCTGCGCACCCTGCTGCGCCGCTTCCCGCAGCTCGAGGTGGTCGAGGCGCAGCGGCGGCCCACGTTCGTGCTGCGGGGGTTCGAGCGGCTGGTGGTCAGCCCACGCGCTTGATGGCCCACCAGAAGTCGCCGAAGCCGCCCCGCGCGGTCAGCGACGCCGCCGCGGAGGCGTGCGACAGGGCCCGCAGGTAGGCGGCCGGGTCGTCGGCGGCGAGCTGGCGCGGCGGCGGTGCGCCCTGCACGCCCAGGCCGCGCAGGGCGGTGCGCTGGTCGACGAGCTCGTCGTGGTCGAGGCTGTCCATCGCCACGTGCGCGGTGAGGTCGCACGTGCCGTCCGGCACGGGGTCGACGACCGTGCCCTCCCGGTATGCCGTGAGGGTGCCTTCCGCTGGCCGCTCGCCCCCGCGGTGGCCGTAGTCCACCGCCACCGCGACGCCGGAGCGCAGCCGTTGGAGGAGGTCGGACCACGCCCCGTCACGGCTGCTGCCGACCTCGACGCGGTCGCCCGGCTCGGTGGCGCGCCAGTGGCTCCTCACCCAGTCCCGGTCGACGTCGGCGACCTCGTCGCCGACCGACTCCTCACCGCTGTCGGGGTCGACGAGCACCTCGCGGAGCCGGCCTTCGGCGTCGACCTGCGCGATGGTGCAGGGCACCACGTCGAGCCACTCGTGGGCCACGACGAGGGTGGCGTCGAGCCGGTCGAGCGCGTCAGGCAGGGACGCACCTCCAGGCGACACCAGCCAGTCGACGTCGTGCGGCAGGCCCTTCGGCCGACCGACGACGTCCACACCGGTCAGGGCCACCTCGTGGTCGAGGTGGCGCAGCTGGGTCAGCAGCTCGCCGCGACCGCACCCCACGTCGACGATGCGGCCGCATCCCTCGTCCTCGGCGAGCTGCAGCAGGGCGCCGGCCAGCACCGGCCCGAGCGGGCCGTGGGTGGCGGTGGTGAAGTGACCGGCGGGTCCGGACGTCGAGCGGTAGAAGCCCGAAGGCCCGTAGAGCGCACGCTGCCACGCCTCCCGCCACGGCACCCCCGCCGACATCCCACCCACGGCGTCACCGTAGTCGGCAGCAGCCCGGCCGTGCGTCATCCGGGCGGCGTAGATCGGCGGTGCGGCCCGCGCGGTACGGTGCCGCCGTGACTTCCGCCGAGGAGCGCCCCGCGCGCCTGAAGGTCGGCGTGGTCGGTGCGGGCAGGGTCGGTGCCGTCCTCGGCGCCGCCCTGCAGGCCGCCGGCCACCAGGTCGTCGCCGTGTCCGGCGTCAGCGACGCCTCCCGGCGCCGGGCCGCGGAGCTGCTGCCCGGCATACCGGTCCTCCCGGTCGAGGAGGTGGTGGCGCGCGCCGAGCTGCTCGTGCTGGCCGTGCCCGACGACTCCCTGGTCGACCTCGTCGCCGGGCTCAGCGCCACCCGTGCCTGGCAGGCGGGCCAGCTGGTCGCGCACACCTCGGGACGGCACGGGCTCGACGTCTTCGCGCCGGCGCTGCCGTTCCACGTCCTCGGCCTGGCGATCCACCCGGCCATGACGTTCACGGGCACCGCCATGGACGTCGCCCGGCTGGCCGACTGCTGCTTCGGCGTCACGGCGCCCGAGCCGCTGCGGCCGGTGGCCGAGGCGCTGGTGCTGGAGATCGGTGGCGAGCCCGTGTGGATCGAGGAGGAGCACCGAGGGCTCTACCACGCCGCCCTGGCGCACGGCGCCAACCACCTCGTCACGTTGATCGCCCAGTCGATGGAGGCCCTCGCGGCCGCCGGCGTCGCGGACCCGCACCGGATGCTCGAGCCGCTGGCCCACGCCGCGCTCGACAACAGCCTGCGCGCGGGTGACGCCGCTCTCACCGGACCGGTGGCGCGCGGCGATGTCGGTACCGTTGCCGAGCACCTGCGCCAGCTCGAGCCGCTCTCCCCGGACATCCGGCCCACCTACGTGGCCCTCGCCCGGGCCACGGCCGAACGGGCGCTGGCGAGCGGGCGGCTGCGGCCGACGGCGGCGGAGCCCCTGCTGGACATCCTTGCGACCGATCAGGAGCGATAGGTGACTGACCTGAGCACGAGCGCCATCGTGGTGGCGCGCACCCGCGACGAGCTGCGGGCCGCGCGCGCCGAGCTCGGCGACGGGGACGTCGCAGTCGTCATGACCATGGGGGCCCTGCACGAGGGGCACGCCACGCTGATCCGCACCGCGCGGCGGCGGGCCCGGCACGTCATCGTCACGATCTTCCTCAACCCACTGCAGTTCGGGCCCAAGGAGGACCTGTCGCGCTACCCGCGCACGTTCGACGCCGACATGGAGATCTGCCGGAAGGCCGGGGTCGACCTCGTCTTCGCGCCGACCCCTGACGTCATCTACCAGGATGGCGACCCCGGAGTGCGCATCTCGGCGGGGCCGCTCGGCGACGTGCTCGAGGGGCAGGCCAGGCCCGGGCACTTCGACGGGATGCTCACCGTCGTGGCCAAGCTGCTGCACCTGACCCGCGCCGACAGCGCCTACTTCGGGCAGAAGGACGCCCAGCAGCTGCTGCTGATCCGTCGCATGGTGCGCGACCTCGACTTCCCGGTCGACGTGGTCTCCGTGCCCACCGTGCGCGAGCCCGACGGGCTGGCCATGAGCTCGCGGAACACGTACCTGACGGCCTCGGACCGCGAGGTCGCCCTGTGCCTCTCGCAGGCACTGACGGCGGGCGCCGAGGCTGCCGCCGAGGGGCCCTCGGCGATCCGGCGCGCGGCTCGGGCGGTGCTCGTCGCCGAGCCCCTGGCGCTCATCGACTACCTCGTGCTGGTGCACCCGACGACCCTCGAGGACGTCCCGGAGTGGTACCGCGGCGAGGCCCTGCTCGCGGTGGCCGGCCGGGTCGGTACCACGCGCCTGATCGACAACCTGCCCATCAAGGTCGGGCCCGGTGGTGGGGCGCTCGAGGTCTTCTCGGACGTGCACGCCGAGCCGCCGGCGGAGGACTGAGCGACCGTGCAGCGCTTCATGCTCTACGCCAAGATCCACCGGGCGACGGTCACCCAGGCCGACCTGCACTACGTCGGGTCGCTCACCGTCGACCGCGACCTCCTCGACGCGGCGGGACTGCTGCCGGGGGAGCAGGTCGACGTCGTCGACATCGACAACGGCAGCCGGCTGACGACCTACGTCATCGAGGGGGAGCGCGGCTCCGGGATCATCTGCATCAACGGTGCGGCGGCACGGTTGGTCTCCCCGGGCGACAAGGTGATCATCATCGCGTATGCCGCGATGGACGACGCCGAGGCGAGGACGTTCGAGCCGCAGGTGGTCTTCGTCGACGACGACAACCGGATCGTCGAGGTCGGCCACGACGCCGGTGACGTGCCCGACGGCTTCGGCCTGCGCACCTCGGCGGTGCGCCACGGCCACGACCACGCCGGGGCAGCGCGTGGCTGACGACGGGTCCGAGGTGTTCGACCTGCCCCGCGAGCGGGCCCAGCGCCACGACCTGCGCCTGCCGGCCCGGCTGGTCGCCCCCGAGCCGGGCTGGACCGTCTCGGCCGACGCGATCGTCGTCGGCTCCGGCATCGCCGGGCTCACCGCCGCCCTCCGGATGCGCCAGCGTGTCGACCGGGTGCTGCTGGTGACCAAGACGGTGCTCAGCGCCGGCTCGACGCTCTGGGCGCAGGGCGGCATCGCGGCCGCCCTCGCGCCGGAGGACACCCCGGAGGAGCACCTGCACGACACCCTCGTCGCCGGTGTCGGCATCTGCGACGTCGACGCGGTGACCGCCCTGGTGAACGAGGGGCCCCGGCGCGTGCGCGAGCTGGTGGGCATCGGCGCCGAGTTCGACCTCGACGCCGGAGGCGAGCTGAAGCTGACCCGGGAGGGAGGCCACGGCCGCGACCGCATCGCGCACGCCGGCGGCGACGCCACCGGTCGCGAGATCTCCCGCGCCCTCATCGCCGCGCTCGACGCCGTCCGCGAGGACCCCGGCATCGAGGTCATCGAGCACGCCCTCGTGGTCGACCTGCTCCAGGGAGCCGACGGCCGGGTCTGCGGCGTCACCCTCCACGTCATCGGCGAGGGCCAGATCGACGGGGTCGGGGCCGCGCACGCCCGCGCCGTGGTCCTGGCGACGGGCGGCCTGGGACAGGTCTACTCGTCGACGACGAACCCCTCGGTCGCCACCGGCGACGGGATGGCGGCCGCCCTGCGGGCCGGCGCCCTCATGGCCGACCTCGAGTTCGTGCAGTTCCACCCGACGGTGCTGTGGCTCGGCGAGGGCAGCACCGGCCAGCAGCCGCTCATCTCCGAGGCGGTCCGCGGCGAGGGTGCGTTCCTCGTCGACCGCGACGGCGTGCGCTTCATGGAGGGCCGCCACCCGATGGCCGACCTCGCGCCGCGTGACGTCGTGGCCCGCGCCATCGTCGACCGCATGCGGCTGACGGGGGAGGACCACGTCTACCTCGACGCCCGGCACCTCGGCCGCGAGTTCCTCGAACAGCGCTTTCCCTCCATCGTGGCGCGCTGCCGTGAGCTCGGTTTCGACCCGGCCACCGACCTGCTACCCGTGGCGCCCGCTCAGCACTATGCCTCCGGCGGCATCCGCACCGACCTCGTCGGCCGCTCCTCGCTGCCGGGGCTGTACGCCTGCGGCGAGGTGTCCTGCACCGGGGTCCACGGCGCCAACCGGCTGGCCTCCAACTCGCTGCTCGAGGGCCTGGTCTTCGCCAACCGGATCGCCGACGACGTCACCACCCGCATCGCGGCGGGCGAGCTGCCGCAGACCGAGCCGGTCACGCCTGCCGGTCCCGCCTCCCTGCTCGACCCCTCGCAGCGGGTGGCGGTGCAGCACGCCATGACCACCGGTGCCGGAGCAGTGCGCACGGCCGGGTCCCTCGCGGCGACGGCTCGGCAGCTGGCCGACCTGGCGCTGTCCGCGGGTGCCGTCGAGCCGGGGCCGAAGGCGTGGGAGTCCAGCAACCTGCTGCACGTCAGCCAGCTGCTCACCCTCCTGGCCGCTCTGCGCGAGGAGACCCGGGGCGGGCACCTGCGAGCCGACTTCCCCGACCGCGACGACGAGCACTGGCGTGGCCACAGCTGCGCCCAGCGCCAACCCGACGGCAGCGTCACGACGACGTTCCAGCCCGTGCCCGCACAGGACCTGACATGAGCGACCTGCACTTCCCCGTGGCCGAGGCGCTCGCCCTGGTGCGCACCGCCCTCGACGAGGACCTCGGGCCCGACAGCCTCGACGTCACGACCCTGGCGACCTTCGACGCGCAGGCCACCTGCCGGGCCGAGGTCGTCGCCCGGGCCGACGGCGTGGTCGCGGGACTGCCGGTCGTGGCCGTCGTGTTCCGCGAGGTGGCCGCCCGACTCGGCCTGCCGGATCCCGCGGTGACGCTGGGGATCGTCGACGGCGAGCGGGTGAGCCGTGGCCGGGTGCTGGCCACCGTCGAGGGCCGGACGCAGGCGGTGCTCGTCGGCGAGCGGACCATGCTCAACATCCTGTCTCGCCTGTCGGGGGTCGCCACCCACACGCGGCGGTGGGCCGACGCGCTCGAGGGCACCGGCTGCACCGTGCTCGACACCCGCAAGACGACGCCCGGCATGCGCGCCCTGGAGAAGTACGCCGTGCGCGCGGGCGGAGGCACCAACAAGCGCATGGGCCTCTACGACACGGCCATGATCAAGGACAACCACAAGGTCGCGGCCGGAAGCCTGACCGCGGCATACCGGGCCATCCGCGAGCGGTTCCCCGACGTGCCGGTGCAGGTGGAGGTGACCACGGTCGCCGAGGCGCTCGAGGCGGTGGAGATGGGCGCCCGCTTCGTCATGTGCGACAACATGCCCGTCGACCTGCTGCGCGAGACGGTCGAGGCTGTGCGCGGCACCGGTGAGGTGGTCGAGATCGAGGCCACCGGTGGCCTCACGCTCGACGTCGCGCGCGACTACGCCGCCACGGGGATCGACTACCTCTCCGTCGGTGGGCTCACCCACTCGTCGCCGATCCTCGACATCGCCCTCGACTTCGTCGACGCGTCAGGCTGACCGCAACGGTTGGTGCGGTGCCACTGGTTGCACCAATCGGGCCCGGAGGGCAGCAACGAACGGTCGCGTGCCAACCGTTGCTGGCGCGCCTGCCGGTGGCCGCGCCCGGTCGCCGGTGACAGGCGGGTATGCCGCGCTGGGTACCCTTTGGGGGTGAGCGAGACCCCCACCCAGCACCACGACAGCGACCTCCCCGAGCAGATGCAGGTGCGCCACGAGAAGCGCCAGCGGCTGCTCGAGTCCGGCAAGCAGGCCTACCCGGTCGCGGTCGAGCGCACCCACACGCTGGAGCAGGTGCGCGAGCAGTGGGCCCACCTCGAGACCGGCGAGGAGACCCAGGACGTCGTCGGTGTCGCGGGTCGCGTGATCTTCATCCGCAACACCGGCAAGCTCTGCTTCGCCACGCTCCAGGAGGGCATCGGCACGCGCCTGCAGGTCATGCTCAGCCTGGCCGAGGTGGGCGAGGAGGCGCTCGCCGACTGGAAGGCGCACGTCGACCTCGGCGACCACGTGTTCGTGCGCGGCCGGGTGATCTCGTCCAAGCGCGGCGAGCTGTCGGTCATGGCCGGCGAGTGGCAGATGGCGTCGAAGGCGCTGCGCCCGCTGCCGGTGCTGCACAAGGAGCTCTCCGAGGAGTCGCGGGTCCGCCAGCGCTACGCCGACCTCATCGTGCGCCAGGAGGCCCGCGACATGGTGCGGGCCCGGGCGGCGATGGTGAAGGCCATCCGCAACACCCTCGAGGAGCGCGGCTTCCTCGAGATCGAGACCCCCGTGCTGCAGCTCATCCACGGCGGCGCGACGGCCCGACCGTTCCACACCCACATCAACGCCTTCGACCAGGCGATGACCCTGCGCATCGCGCTCGAGCTCAACCTCAAGAAGGCCGTCGTCGGCGGCGTCGACAAGGTCTTCGAGATCGGCCGCATCTTCCGCAACGAGGGCGTCGACTCCACGCACAGCCCCGAGTTCACGATGCTCGAGGCCTACGAGGCCTACGGCGACCAGCACACCATGGCCGAGCTGATGCGCGAGATGTTCCTCGCCGCCGCCGACGCCTTCGGCTCGCGCCAGGTCGAGACGCCCAAGGGTGTCGTCGACCTCGACGGCGAGTGGCGCTGGCTGCCCGTCTACCAGGGCGTGAGCGAGGCGGTCGGCGAGACGGTCACCCCCGAGACCGACGTCGAGACGCTGCGCGCGATCGCCAAGCGCCACGACGTCGAGGTCGACCCCGCGTGGGAGGCCTCGAAGATCGTCACCGAGCTGCTCGGCGAGCTCGTCGAGCCCAACCTGCTCCAGCCGACCTTCCTGTGCGACTACCCGCCGCACGCCCAGCCGCTGGCCCGCCCGCACCGCGAGGACCCCGACAACCTCATCGAGGCCTGGGACCTCATCATCGCCGGCGTCGAGCGGGGCACCGCGTTCTCCGAGCTCGTCGACCCCGTGATCCAGCGCCGCGTCCTCGAGGAGCAGTCGCTCAAGGCCGCCGGCGGCGACCCCGAGGCCATGCAGCTCGACGAGGACTTCCTGCGGGCGCTGGAGTACGGCGCCCCGCCGATGGGCGGTCTCGGGCTCGGCATCGACCGGCTGATCATGCTGTTCACCGGCGCCAACATCCGCGAGACGATCCTCTTCCCGCACCTGAAGCCCGAGGCGCATTCGTGAGCGACATCTGGCCCTATCTCGTGGCGATCATTCCGTCGGTCGGCGTCGGAATCCTTTTCTACATCGTCATCAAGAACATGATCGAGGGCGACCGCAAGGAAAGGCTCGCGCACTCCCAGTGGGAGGCCGAGGAGAAAAGACTGGCCCAAGAGAAAGAGCGGGCCCAGGAGAAAACCGCGTCCGAGTCGCAGAAGAATCAGAACGGCAATTCCTGAAAGCGGCTTTCTCCTGACGTTGAATTGGTAGTACTTTGTGCGCGTCCAATTCAGCTGAAAGGGAAAACCCCATGGCGCAGCGCGTGAAGATCATTCTCGAGGACGACCTCGACGGCAGCCCCGCCGAGGAGACCGTGACCTTCGGCCTCGACGGCGTGACCTACGAGATCGACCTCAGCTCGGACAATGCCGCGAAGCTGCGCGACGAGCTCGCCCCGTGGGTCGGGCACGCCCGTCGTTCCGGCGGTCGGAAGACCTCGGGCGCGGGGCGCGGATCGTCGGCGGCGACGAAGCGAACCGACCTCGCGGCGGTTCGTGACTGGGCGCGCAAGAACGGTTACGAGGTCAGCGACCGCGGTCGTATTTCGGCGGACATCCAGGCGGCCTACGACAAGGCGCACTGACCGCACTTTCTTCCCGAGGAGGGCGCATTTCCGGCATTTCGCAGAAGCCAGCCGGGAATGCGCCCTCTTCGGCGTTCGGCGATGCCCACCGGCTCGCCGACCTGGTGGACCGCCACCTGCCCTGGCTCCGGGTTTCCGCCGCAGGTGGTGACACCCCACGGTTGACGTGGCGATGGGACGAGCTGGCCGGGGCCCAGGCGGCGGGAACAGACCCCACCCGGCCGTGGCGCGAGGCCCTGGCCGCGTCCACCGCGCGGCAGTACGGCCGGCCCGCGCCGCCCGCGATGCCCGCCGCCTTCGTGCTCCAGTGGGCCCTCGAGGTGCCGGCCACCGTGGCCGCGTATGCCGTGGTGCTGGGTCCGTGGGACCCCGACCTCTCGGGAGCGTCCCTCAGCTTCGACCTCTCGCCGCAGCTCTTCCCCGACCACCTCCAGGTCCGGGCCGCCCGGCCGGCCACCGACGGAGGTGAGGCGCGGATCGGTGCCGCCCGAGCGGCATACGAGGCGCTGGCCCGGCCGTTCGCCGCGACCTATGAGCCGGGCGTGCGGCTCGGGCCACACCAGCGGCAGGCGATGGTCGACGACGTCTGGGCCATGGCCCTGCACAGAGCGCACCAGTGCGTCACCGAACGCCCCGCACCGCCGCCGCAGCGGCAGTCGTGCTGCTTCCTCTACGCCCTGCCCGGCACCCACGAGTGCGCCGGCTGCCCGCGGTTGCGGCGCCGCCCAGCGGTCAACGGCTGAGCGCGGCGCTCAGTCGTCGAGCAGACCTTCGAGCAGGTCGCCGTCGCTGGCGATGCGCTCGAGCACCTCGTCGAACATCAGCTGCTGCAGCGCGTCCGGGTCCTGCGCGCCGGCCTCGACCTCGTCCCAGGTGCGGGGTGCGGCGCAGGTGGGGGTCTCACGGCCGCGCAGCGAGTAGGGGGCGACGGTCGTCTTGGCGGCGACGTTCTGGCTCCAGTCGAGGAAGACCTTGCCGGGGCGCAGCGACTTGGTCATCTTCCACAGGATGAGGTCGGGGTGCTTCTTCGTGAGCTCCTGCGCCAGCTGCTGCGCCAGGTCGCGGACCTGGTCGGAGGTGAGGTCACCGCCGAGGGCGGCGTAGAGCTGCATCCCCTTGCTGCCGCTGGTCACCGGGTAGAGGTCGAGGCCGAGGGCGCCGAGCCGCTCGCGCACCATCAGGGCGACCGTCGCGCACTCGTGGAGCCCCGCCCCGGCGCCGGGGTCGAGGTCGATGACGAGCCGGTTCGGGTTCTGCGGCTCGCCGGCGTCGTCGACGGTCCACTGCGGCACGTGGAACTCGATGGAGTTGAGGTTGACCAGGTAGGTCAGGGCCGCCAGGTCGTCGACCATCGGGTAGGTGACGTCGTCGACCCGGACGTGCGGCAGCCACGAGGGCGCGCCGCTCGGCAGGTTCTTCTCGAAGAAGCTCTGGTCGGCCACGCCGTGGGGCCACCGCACCCGGGTGACGGGGCGGTGGGCAACGTGCGGCAGCATGACGTCGGCCACCTGGGCGTAGTAGCTGAGCACCTCGCCCTTCGTGGTCTCGGTCGCGGGGTAGAGCAGCTTGTCGAGGCTGGTCAGCCTGAGCTTCCGCCCCGCCACGTGCACCGCCGTCGCCTCGGTCACGGCTCGCCTCCCGTCGCGTCGGCCATGAGGTCGTCGGGCGTCAGGTCCGTGCGCACCCCGAGGTATGCCGGCTGCCTCAGCCGTCCTTCCCGCGTCACTCCCAGCACGCGCGCCTCCACGACGACCTCCGGGCGCACCCAGGTCGCGCCGCGGGCGTCGAGGGCAGGCACGCTGTCGCAGAACGGGGGTGCTTCGGCGCGCAGGGGCGCGAGCAGGTCGGCGAGTCGGCGCTGCGCGGCTCCGGCGATGCCGCTGCCCATCTTCCCGGCGTAGCGCCAGCCCTGAGAGCTCGGGACGCCGAGGAGCACCGCGCCGAGTCGTCCCGCGTCGTTGGTCTGCTCCGGCCGCCAGCCACCGATGACGGCCGAGATGGTCCGGCGGTGGGGGATCTTCACCCATTCGGTCGAGCGGCGGCCCGCGAGGTAGGTGGAGGTGCGGCGCTTGCTGACGACACCCTCCAGCCCCTCGTCCCGCGTCGCCTGGAACAGCTCTTCACCGTCGTCGTAGACGGGTGGCACCTGCCAGTGGGGACCCTTGAGGTCGAGGCGTTCGAGCAGCTCGCGGCGGGCCGACAGCGGCTGGGAGGTCAGGTCCTGCCCGAACAGGCGCAGCAGGTCGAACACCATGAACGTCACCGGGTTCGCGGTGGCGAGGCGTTCGGCCCGGCGCCGGTCCTGCACGTGCATGCGCTCGGCGAGCGCCGCGAAGGAGGGCCGCCCGGCCTCGAGGGCCACGACCTCGCCGTCGAGGAGCACGTCCTCGTAGGTGTCCTTGAGCCCGTCGAGCTCCGGGAAGCTTGCCGTGGTGTCGATTCCGTTGCGGGAGGTGAGCACCAGCCGGCCGTCATGGACGTCGGCGAGCACCCGCATGCCGTCCCACTTCACCTCGTGCAGCCACTGCGCGCCCGCGGGCACGGACGTGGTGGGCGAGGCCAGCATCGGGCGCATGCGCCCATCCTGTCGCGCCGGCGTGGCCGCTGCGCTGTTTATCTGTGGTCGACGCCCAGCGGCGACCGTAGGCTCTAGGCGAGCTCACGGCATACAGGGGCACGCGGCTCACACGGGCACACGTCTGACGAGAGGACAGGTCATGCGCGCGATCTGGAAGGGAGCGGTCTCCTTCGGGCTCGTCAACGTGCCGGTGCGGCTCTACTCCGCCACCGAGAACCACGACGTCTCCTTCCGCCAGGTGCACCGCGAGGACGGTGGCCGGATCCGGTACCAGCGGATCTGCAGCATCGACGGCGAACCGGTCTCCTACGACGACATCGCCAAGGGCTACGAGACCGAGGACGGCGACATGGTCGTGCTCACCGATGAGGACTTCAAGGACCTGCCGGCGGCCAGCTCGAAGGAGATCGCCGTCCAGAAGTTCGTTCCGGCCGACCAGATCGACCCCATGCTCCTCGACCGCTCCTACTACCTCGAGCCCGACAAGGCCGCCACGAAGCCGTACATCCTGCTGCGCGACGCCCTCGAGCACGCCGACCGCATGGCGGTCGTCACCGTGTCGATCCGCACCCGGATGACCATGGCCGTGCTCCGGGTCAAGGGCGGCGTCATCGTCATGCAGACCATGCTGTGGCCCGACGAGGTCCGTGCCGCCGACTTCGCCACGCTCGACGAGGATGCGCGCGCCACGGCCAAGGAGCTCGAGATGGCCAACATGCTCATCGAGTCCCTCGCCGGTGACTACGACCCCGACGAGTACGAGGACGACTACGCGATCGCCCTCGAGGCACTGGTGAAGGCCAAGCTCGAGGGCGGCGAGGTGCGCCAGGCCCCCGAGCGCAAGGAGGAGACGGGCGAGGTCGTCGACCTGCTCGCGGCCCTCGCCAAGAGCGTGGAGAAGGCCAAGGCCGCGCGCGGTGAGGCGCCCTCTGCAGCCGAGAGCGAGAAGCCGGCGACGAAGGCGCCGGCGAAGAAGACCGCCACCTCTTCGGCTCCGACGAAGAAGACGGCCAAGAAGGCCCCGGCCAAGAAGGCCGCCGCGAAGAAGACCACCTCGAAGTCGGCGACGTCGAAGACCGCTGCCAAGAAGACGGCGAAGAAGGCCAGCTGAGTGGCACACCTCCCGACCGACGACGACCTCGCCGTCGTGCAGGACTGCGAACGCGCCCTGATGACCGGGGCCGTGCGCGGCGACCGCATGAGCGCGGGTCTGCTCATCCACGAGGACTTCCGTGAGATCGGATCCTCCGGGCGCGTCTGGGACCGCCAGAGCATCCTCACCATGATGGAGCAGGAGGCCGCGGCCGCGCCTTTCCGCGTCGATGCCACCGACATGGAAGCCGTGGGCCTCGCGCCCGACGTCGTGCTCGTGACCTACGAGACCCGGAGCGAGGCGGGCCACGCGCGCCGGTCGTCGGTGTGGTTGCGCGAGCGGGGCCGCTGGCAGCTGCGCCACCACCAGGGCACCCGCGTGCCGGCCGAGGCCGCCGGCGCCAGTCCGGCAGGGGACGGCGATGCCTGAGGGGCACACGCTCCACGGCCTCGCCCGTGACCTGAACACCGCGTTCGCCGGCACCAACCCCCACGTGTCCAGCCCGCAGGGGAAGTTCGCCGAGGGGGCGGCGCTGCTCGACGGCCGCAAGGTGCTCGAGGCCTCTGCCTGGGGCAAGCACCTCTTCGTGGAGTTCGAGGCCGACGCGTGGCTGCACGTGCACCTGGGGCTGATCGGGAAGTTCTCGATCCTCCCGCGGCCCTCGGATGCGTCGCCGCCGGTGCAGGGCCAGGTGCGCCTGCGGCTGCTCACCGACGAGCACGTCGGCGACCTGCGAGGCCCCAACCTCTGCGCCGTCGTCACCCCCGAGCACGTCGAGGGTGTGACCGCGCGGCTGGGCCCCGACCCGCTGCGGCCCGACCCCGACTCCGAGACGGCGTGGACGCGGGTGAGCCGCAGCAGCAGGTCGATCGCCGAGCTGCTCATGGACCAGTCGGTCGTCGCGGGAATCGGCAACGTCTACCGCTGCGAGCTGCTCTTCCGGCACCGGGTCGACCCGTTCCGCCCGGGCCGCGAGGTCCGTCGCGCCACGTGGGACGCGATGTGGCAGGACATCTGCGACCTCATGCCGCTCGGCCTGGCCGCAGGTCAGATCGTCACCATGCCCGACCAGGTCGAGGAGGCCCGCGCCGCGCTGGCGGCAGGTGAACCCGTCGTCCCGGGGGAGCGCCGCTACCTCGTCTACCGGCGGGCGCAGGAGCCGTGCCGGGTCTGCGGGTCGAAGGTGCGCACGCAGGTCGTCGCCGGGCGAAACCTCTTCTGGTGCGGCCGCTGCCAGCGCCGCAGGTGACACAGCGGCCTACGGGAAGACGCGCCACCGCGCCGAGAGGCCGACGGCGCCGAGGGTGGCGAGCAGGGCTGCTGCCGCGAGGGCTGCGCTGAGCTCCACCTGCCGCAGCTCGCTCTGCACGGGCCGTGGCAGGTCGTCGAGCACGCCCTGGAGCTGGTCGGCGCTGCTGGCCCGGAAGTAGGCGCCTCCGGTGGTGCGGGCGACCTCCCTGAGCGCGGGCTCGTCGATGACGAGGAAGTTGCGTCCGTCGCGGCCCCGGGTGCCCGGACCACCCCACCGGGGCAGCCCCTGCTCGGTGCCACCGAGCTGCTGCCGGGTGCAGACCAGGCTGACGGGCTGGGTGGTCCCGAAGCCGATGGGGTAGATCCGCACGCCGCGTGCCGCGGCCGCCTTCGCCGCCGTCTCCGGCATGACGCCCCGGGTGTTGGCGCCGTCGGTCAGCAGGACGACGATCTCGGGTACGGGCGCAGGAGTCGGGGCGGCGGGGCCCATCAGGTCGTCGGTGGAGGCCGGGCTGACGTCGGGGTTGATCTCGGCGATCGCGTCGATGGACTTCAGGATGGCCGCGCCGATCACCGTGCCCCGCCCGGTCGTCAGCGTGTCGATGGCGTCGAGCACCGGCTCACGGTCGGTGGTGGGCGCCACCGCGACCTGGGCGAAGCCGGAGAAGAGCACCAGCCCGATGCGGGTGTCGTCGTCCTGCTTCGAGACGAACCGTCGGACCGCCTCCTGGGCGGCGGTGAGCCGGTTGGGGTCGACGTCGGTCGCACACATGGAGCCGGAGACGTCGACGGCCATGATGACGGCGCCGCCGCGCACCGGGACCCGCGCCTCCACCTGCGGCCGTGCGGCGGCCAGTCCGAGGAAAGCCAGCGCGAGCAGCAGCAGGGCAGCCGGCGCGTGCCGCCTCCACCGCCGGGACGGTGGCGCCGCCGCGCGCACCAGCGCCACGCTGGGGTGGTGCACCGCCTCGCGGCGGCGCCGGCGCAGCTGCCAGAGGTATGCCGCCGCCAGGACCGGGACGGCCAGGAGGAGGGGGAGGGCCCACGGCCAGGCGAACGACATCGCTAGACCACCCGTCCGGAGCGCCCGACCGACAGCAGGGCCGCCACCAGGAGCAGCAGGGCGGCCGCTGCGGCGAACAGGGCGGTGACCTCGATGTGCGCCTGCTGGAAGGTCCAGCCCGGCCGGATGGAGGAGTACACCTCGCGCAGGGCCTGCTCGTCGCGGGCCGGGAAGTACGTGCCGTCCGTCGTGTCGGCGACGGCGCGGAGCAGCTCCTCGTCGAGGGCCGTCGCCACCTGGAAGCCGTCGACCTGGAGCACCGTGCCCTGGGGGCTGCCGATGCCGACGGTGTGGACGCGGACTCCCGCGACCGAGGCCAGCTCGGCCAGCGGGAGGGGGTCGCGGCCGGAGGTGTCCTCGCCGTCGGTGAGCAGCACCACCGCCGCGGAGCCGTAGTAGCCGATGTCCGCGTCGTCGAGCTGGCCCTGCGTGGGGTCCTCGCCCGCGAGGACCGGCCGTCCTGCGATCGCCGAGAGCGAGGTCAGGATGCCGCGGCCCACCGACGTGCCACCCTGCGGAGCCAGCCGGTTCACGGCGGCCACGACCAGGCCTCGGCTGGTGGTCGGCCGCTGGGTGACCAGGCCGCTGTCGCCGAAGGCCACCACGCCGATCCGGATCGTCGACGGCTGGCTCTCGACGAAGCGACGGGCAGCCGCCTTCGCCGCCTCCATGCGCGAGGGGCGCAGGTCGGTGGCGGCCATGCTGCTCGAGATGTCGAAGGCGAGGATCACCGTCCCCTCCCGGCGGGGCTCGGCGACGGTGGCCTGCGGCCGGGCCAGGGAGAACAGCAGCAGCGCCAGGGCGGTGAGCAGCAGGGCCGGCGCGACGCGCCTCGACCAGACGCGCGGGCGCTGCGCCGGCGCACCGACGACGAGGCCGAGGGCTGCCAGCTCCGCCCGACGCCGGGCCTGCCTGCCGGACAGCCGCCGGTAGCCCAGCACCAGCAGGACCACCCCCGCAAGAGCCGGCAGCAGCATCCACGGCCAGGCGAAGGTCATCGGTGGACCCTGCGCCGCAGCTGCGAGATCCGGACCAGGGCGCGGACGAGGTCCTCGTCGGTGGCGACGGTGTGCAGCTCGGTGCCCGCCGAGCGCACCGAGGCGGTCAGGACCGCCTGCCGCTCCCGTGCCACCTCGCGCAACCGGCGCTGGAACCCCGGGTCGTCGGTGTCGACGAAGATCTGCTCGCCGGTCTCGGCGTCCTCGACGTAGACCATGCCGACGGAGGGCAGGTCCGACTCACGGGGGTCGACCACCTGCACCGCGACGACGTCGTGCCGCCGCGTCAGCAGGGCGAGCGAGGTGGCCCAGCCGGGGGTGCTGATGAAGTCGGACAGCACGACCACGAGCGAGCGGCGCCGCGCCAGGCCGGCGGCGGCGCGCAGCAGGACGGAGAGGTCGGTCGTCCCGTGCGCAGGCCGGGGCGGCTGCAGCAGGTGGTGGGCGATCCGCAGCACCTGCCGGCGGCCATGGCCCGGTGGGACGGTCCGCTCCACCTCGTTGTCGAACAGGATGGCCCCGACCTGGTTGCCTCCGCGGGCGAGCACCTGAGCGATGGTGAGCGCGACCTCGACCAGCACGCGGTCCTTCTGGCGGTCCACCGGGCCGAACGCCATCGAGGCGGACCGGTCGAGCAGCAGCCACGCGGTGGCCTCCCGGTCCTCGGTGTACTGCCGCACGAAGGGGCTGTCCATGCGCGCCGTCACGTTCCAGTCGATGTGGCGCAGGTCGTCGCCGGGCTCGTACTCCCGCAGGTCGTGGAAGTCGACGCCCTCGCCGCGGAACAGCGTGCGGTAGTCGCCCTGGAGCCGGCCGTCCAGCCTCCGGACGACCCGCCACTCGAGGCGGTGCAGGACCCGCTCGGCGGTCAGCGGGGGTGCGTGGTCCATGTCCGGTCCGGACCACCCGGGGCCCCGCCCGCGTGCCCGGCCGTGGGCTCGCGCAGCGGGACGTCGGGTACGGGGATGGCATCGATGACCGGCTGGAGCAGCGCGTCGGCGCCGAGGCCGTCGGCCAGCGCCTCGTAGGACAGCACGACGCGGTGGCGCAGCACGTCCAGCGCCAGCTCGCGCGCGTCGAGGGGCAGGGCGTAGTCCCGCCCGCGCAGGAGGGCCAGCGCCTTGGCGGCCTTGACGATGTTGATCGACGCCCGTGGGCTGGCGCCGAACGACAGGTAGCGCGCCAGGTCGGGCAGGCCGACCACGGCCGGCGCGCGGGTCGCGCCGGCCAGCCGGACGGCATACTCGATCACCGCGGGGTCGACGTAGACGGCGTCGGTGCGACGCTGGAAGGCCAGCAGCTCGTCGGTCGTGAGGACCTGCTGCGGCGGGTCGAGCCGTCCGGTCATGCGCTCGACGACGACGAACTCCTCGCTGGTGCTGGGGTACCCGACGAGCACCTTGAGCATGAACCGGTCGACCTGCGCCTCGGGCAGCTCGTAGGTGCCCTCCGCCTCGATCGGGTTCTGTGTCGCCATCACCAGGAACGGGTCGGGCGCCGGGTAGGTCTGCCGGCCGATGGTCACCTGACGCTCCTGCATGACCTCGAGGAGCGCGCTCTGCACCTTGGCCGGCGCCCGGTTGATCTCGTCGGCCAGCAGCAGGTTGGCGAAGACCGGCCCGAGCGAGACCTGGAACTCGCCCGCCTGCTGGTTGTAGATGCGGGTGCCCACGACGTCGGCCGGCACGAGGTCGGGCGTGAACTGGATGCGCTGGAACTGCCCGCCCATCGCCTGCGCGAGCGTCTTGATCGCCATGGTCTTCGCCAGCCCGGGCACGCCCTCGACGAGCAGGTGTCCACGCGCCAGCAGCGCCACGAGCATCCGCTCGAGCAGCTGGTCCTGCCCCACGATGGTCTTCTTGACCTGGTACAGCAGCTGCTCCAACGGGTGCTGCGTGTTCTGGCTGTCCGTGCGGTGGGTGTCCATGGCTCTTCCTGCGAAGCGTGTGGGGGCGGCGACTACACGGGTGGCGCGTTGACGGCGCCCCCGGCCGCTCGGATCGGCACGGCGAACCCGATGCCGACGAAGAAGGACTGGTCGGCCGGGTTGGCCAGTCCGGTGACGATGCCGATGACCTGGCCCGCCTCGTTCAGCAGCGGGCCACCGGAGTTGCCGGGGTTGACCGCCGCGTCGAACTGGATGAGCCCGTCGAGCTCGCCGCCGTCATCGAGGCGCACCGAGCGGTCGAGCCCCGAGACCACGCCCGACGTGACGGTGCGGGTCAGGCCGAAGGGGTGGCCCACCGCGATGACCGGCTGCCCGACCTGGGCGCCGGCCCCGAGCACCGCCGGCACCACGACCTCGGGCAGCCGGTCGACGCGCAGGACCGCGATGTCGTCCGCGTCGCGGCGAGTGGCGACCTGTGCCCGCGCCCGCGTGCCGTCCGCGAAGCGCACCTCCAGGGAGGCGGCTCCCTCGACCACGTGCAGCGCCGTGAGGATCGCGCCGGAGGCGTTGACGACCACCCCGGCCCCCGTGCCGACCGACCCGTCTCCCGACCCGTCGCGGGTCACCACCTGCACCAGCGACGGCAGCACGGCCTGGTAGACGACAGAGGCCGCCGGCGGCGCCTTCTGCTGCTCCTCCAGCGCCTTGCCGACGCGCTCGTCGACTGCGCGGTCGACGTCGCGCTGCGTCAGGGCCGGAGTCCCGGGACCCAGCTGGAGCGCGAGGAGGGTGGCGGCCAGCGCCACGACGACGGCCACCACGAGCGGCCACCGCCACGAGTGACCCCGCGGTGTGCCGGGTCTCCGCCACCGCCTCGCGCGCGGGAGCTCCGCCGGGTTCACCGCGCCGGTGACCCCCGCGGCCGTCGGCGGTGAGATCCCGGCCACCTTTCGGACTCTACGACCGACCAGGGCCCCTGCCCATGGCCTAGTGGAGCCGTTCCGTGGGGATAGGTTCGGCTGCATGGACAACTCCATCGACAGCGGCGTCGACCCCTCCCGGCCCGCTTCGCTCCTCCGCCCGCCCTCGGTGCCGGCGGACCTCGAGTCGCTGCGCGCCCTCCAGCTCGAGCGGCTGCGGTGGAGCCTGCGGCACGCCTACGAGAACGTGCCGCACTACCGGCAGGCGTTCGACGAAGCGCGCGTCCACCCCGACGACCTGGCGGAGCTCGGTGACCTGAGCCGGTTCCCCTTCACGACCAAGGCCGACCTGCGCGACCACTACCCGTTCGGGATGTTCGCCGTGCCGCGGGAGCAGGTGTCCCGCATCCACGCCTCGAGCGGCACGACCGGTCGCCCCACGGTGGTGGGCTACACCCGGCAGGACATCGACACCTGGGCCGAGGTGATGGCCCGCTCGATCGAGGCTGCCGGGGGACGTCCCGGCGACATGGTGCACGTCGCCTACGGCTACGGCCTGTTCACCGGAGGCATCGGCGCCCACTACGGCGCCGAGCGGCTCGGCTGCACCGTGGTGCCCGTCTCCGGCGGGATGACCGAGCGCCAGGTGCAGCTCATCCGCGACTTCGAGCCGCGCATCATCATGGTCACCCCGTCGTACTTCCTCGCCATCCTCGACGAGATGGAGGCGCAGGGGATGGACCCCAAGAACTGCTCGCTCGAGGTCGGCATCTTCGGTGCCGAGCCGTGGACCGAGCAGATGCGCGAGGAGGTGCAGCGCCGCACCCACCTCAAGGCCGTCGACATCTACGGGCTCTCGGAGGTGATGGGCCCGGGCGTCAGCCAGGAGTCGGGGGACACCCAGGACGGCCTGCACATCTGGGAGGACCACTTCTACCCCGAGGTCGTCGACCCGATCACCGGCGAGGTGCTGCCGGACGGGCAGGAGGGCGAGCTGGTCTTCACGTCCCTCACGAAGCAGGCCATGCCGGTGGTGCGCTACCGCACCCGCGACCTGACCACGCTCCTGCCGGGCACGGCATACCCGCAGTTCCGGCGGATGGCCAAGATCACCGGCCGCAGCGACGACATGATGATCGTGCGCGGCGTCAACGTCTTCCCCTCGCAGATCGAGGAGCACATCCTCGCCATCGACGGCCTCGCCCCGCACTACCTCTGCGTGCTCACCCGGCCCGGTCGCCTGGACGAGCTGACCGTGCGGGTCGAGGCCACGCAGGAGGGGGTCGACGAGGCGCGCCGGGCCGCACTGGCCCGCGAGCTGCAGTCGCGGGTGAAGCACCGCGTCGGCGTCACCATCGGCGTCGACGTCGTGGAGCCGCACGCGCTGGAGCGATCGCTGGGCAAGGCCAGGCGCATCGACGACCAGCGCCACCTGCGCTGACGAGGTCGCTTCTCCCGACCTCGTATGCCGCGTTCGCCCACAGCGGATTGCTCCTGTCGCCTGGCGTTGTAATCATGATTACGTGACTACACGAACAACAACCGCGGAGGCGTGGCTGGCCGGCCGCCTCCCGGAGGACTGGTTCACCGGCCCGGTCGAGGTCCGCCGCGACCGCGACGAGATCGTCATCATCGGCACCCTGCGCGAGCCGCAGCTGCCCGAGGACGCGGACGAGGCCGACCGCGAGGTCGCCGCCCGCGCCCGCATCAAGTCCTTCCGCGAGGAGACCCGCGAGCGGCGCATCGAGATCGCCCGCGAGCTCGAGCACCTCAGCGGCAGGAAGGTCTCCTGGGGTGTGCAGGTCGGCGACCGCGAGGCGCTCTTCACCCACCTCGCCGCGCCCGTCATGACGCGGCTGCGCCAGCCCGAGCGCCGGGTGCTCGACACCCTCGTCGACGCCGGCGTCGCCCGGTCGAGGGCAGAGGCGCTCGCCTGGTGCGTCCGCCTGGTCGGCGAGAAGTCCGACAGCTGGCTCGCCGAGCTGCGCACCGCGATGGAGCGCGTCGAGGAGGTCCGGAAGAAGGGGCCGGACAGCTGATGTCCGCCCACGGCGAACAGGCGGGGCGCCGGGCCCCCAGGGGGAACACCCCGGCACACCGCCGCGTTTGCCCCCGTGTATGTAGCCGTGCGAGGCGATGCCGAACGGTCCCGATCCCGCATCGGTCCCCTTCCACCCGTTACCGGGGGTCGGCCCACACGGATAGCATCGAGGTGATCTCGATTAGGCAGGAGCAGAGAGATGTTTGAACGGTTCACGGACCGTGCCCGTCGGGTGGTCGTGCTCGCGCAGGAAGAGGCGCGCATGCTCAACCACAACTACATCGGCACGGAGCACATCCTGCTCGGCCTCATCCACGAGGGTGAAGGCGTCGCCTCCAAGGCTCTCGAGAGCCTCGGCATCTCGCTGGAGTCGGTCCGCGAGCAGGTCCAGGAGATCATCGGCCAGGGCCAGCAGGCGCCCTCGGGCCACATCCCCTTCACGCCGCGGGCGAAGAAGGTCCTCGAGCTGAGCCTCCGCGAGGCCCTCCAGCTCGGCCACAACTACATCGGCACCGAGCACATCCTGCTCGGCCTCATCCGCGAGGGCGAGGGCGTCGCAGCCCAGGTCCTCGTCAAGCTCGGCGCCGACCTCAACCGCGTGCGGCAGCAGGTGATCCAGCTGATCTCCGGCTACCAGGGCAAGGAGGGCGCCGGGGCCGGCGTCGGCGCCGGCGTGCAGCAGGAGGGCACCCCCGCGGGCTCCCTCGTGCTCGACCAGTTCGGCCGAAATCTCACCCAGGCCGCCCGCGAGGGCAAGCTCGACCCGGTCATCGGGCGCGAGAAGGAGATCGAGCGGGTCATGCAGGTGCTGTCCCGCCGCACCAAGAACAACCCGGTCCTCATCGGCGAGCCCGGCGTCGGCAAGACCGCCGTCGTCGAGGGCCTGGCCCAGGACATCGTCAAGGGCGAGGTGCCCGAGACCCTCAAGGACAAGCAGCTCTACACCCTCGACCTCGGCGCACTCGTCGCCGGCAGCCGCTACCGCGGTGACTTCGAGGAGCGGCTGAAGAAGGTCCTCAAGGAGATCCGCACCCGCGGCGACATCATCCTGTTCATCGACGAGATCCACACCCTCGTGGGTGCGGGTGCCGCCGAGGGCGCGATCGACGCCGCCAGCATCCTCAAGCCGATGCTGGCCCGCGGCGAGCTCCAGACCATCGGGGCGACCACGCTCGACGAGTACCGCAAGCACATCGAGAAGGACTCGGCCCTCGAGCGCCGGTTCCAGCCGATCCAGGTGGCCGAGCCGACGCTGTCGCACGCCATCGAGATCCTCAAGGGCCTGCGCGACCGCTACGAGGCGCACCACCGCGTGTCGATCACCGACGCCGCGCTGGTGGCGGCCGCCAACCTGGCCGACCGCTACGTCAACGACCGGTTCCTGCCGGACAAGGCGATCGACCTCATCGACGAGGCCGGCGCGCGACTGCGCATCCGTCGCATGACCGCTCCGCCGGACCTGCGCGAGTTCGACGAGCGGATCGCCTCGGTGCGCCTCGAGAAGGAGTCGGCCATCGACGGCCAGGACTTCGAGAAGGCCGCCCGCCTCCGCGACGACGAGAAGAAGCTGCTGGCCCAGAAGGCTGAGCGCGAGTCGCAGTGGAAGTCCGGCGACATGGACGTCGTGGCCGAGGTCGACGAGGAGCTCATCGCCGAGGTCCTCGCCGCGAGCACCGGCATCCCCGTGTTCAAGCTGACCGAGGAGGAGTCCTCGCGCCTGCTGCACATGGAGGACGAGCTGCACAAGCGCATCGTCGGCATGGACGACGCCATCAAGGCGCTGTCCCAGGCGATCCGCCGCACCCGCGCCGGCCTGAAGGACCCGCGCCGTCCGGGTGGCTCGTTCATCTTCGCCGGCCCCACCGGTGTCGGTAAGACCGAGCTGGCCAAGACGCTGGCCGAGTTCCTCTTCGGCGACGAGGACAGCCTCATCCAGCTCGACATGTCGGAGTTCTCCGAGAAGCACACCGTCTCGCGGCTGTTCGGCTCGCCCCCCGGCTACGTCGGCTACGAGGAGGGCGGCCAGCTCACCGAGAAGGTGCGCCGCAAGCCGTTCTCGGTCGTGCTGTTCGACGAGGTCGAGAAGGCCCACCCGGACATCTTCAACTCGCTGCTGCAGGTGCTCGAGGACGGCCGCCTCACCGACTCCCAGGGTCGGATGGTCGACTTCAAGAACACCGTCATCATCATGACGACCAACCTCGGCACCCGCGACATCGCCAAGGGCGTCTCGCTCGGCTTCTCGGCCGGCCCGGACTCCCGCAGCGACTACGAGCGGATGAAGAACAAGGTCGTCGACGAGCTGAAGCAGCACTTCCGTCCCGAGTTCCTCAACCGTGTCGACGACACGATCGTCTTCCCCCAGCTCACGCAGGCGGAGATCGTCGCCATCGTCGACCTCGAGATCGCCAAGCTCGACAAGCGGCTCAAGGACAAGGACATGGGCCTCGAGCTCACGATGGAGTCCAAGGCGCTGCTGGCGAAGAAGGGCTACGACCCCGTGCTCGGCGCCCGGCCGCTGCGCCGGACGATCCAGCGCGAGATCGAGGACGTGCTGTCCGAGAAGATCCTCTACGGCGAGCTCAAGGCCGGCGAGATCGTGCTGGTCGGCACCACCGGAGAGGGCAAGGCCGAGACCTTCACCTTCACCGGCAACCCGCACCCCGGCGCCCTCGACCTCCCGGTCGTGGAGACGGTGGGCGACACCAGCGACTGACACCCGGTATGCCGCGTGGGCACCCACGCGGCATACCGCGCCTGACGCGCGAAGAGGTTGAGACGCGAGGAGGCCCGGGACCACACGGTCCCGGGCCTCCTCTTTCTCGTCCCCCGCTAGGCGAGCCTGTCGAGCATCCGCTGCATGTGGTTGACCTGGGCCAGCTGGGTCACGTGGATCTCGTCGCCGAGCTGGGTGACGAGCTCGTCGCGGCCGTCGCGCTGCTGGTCGAGCACCATGGCCAGGGCGCCGCGGTGGTGGGCGGTCATCAGCCGCAGCCACAGCCGGTCGGCCTCGACCCCGCGCGCCGTGGCGAGTGCCTCGAGCTGCTGGGGGGTGGCCATGCCCGGCATCGAGCCGTGGCCGCCGTGGCTGTTCGCCGCGAAGCGCGGGTTCTCGGCCTGGGGCGGCACGTCCGCCCCGCGCTCGCGCAGCAGCCTTGCCATGTAGGCGATCTCGGGCTCCTGCTCGTCGGCGATGCGGCTGGCGAGGGCCTTGACCTGGGCGTCGGTCAGGTGGTCGCGGGCGAGGTCGACCATCACGATCGCCTGGGCGTGGTGGACCACCATGTCCTGGAGGAACCGGACGTCGTCCGGGTCCGTCGCCGCCGAGGGGGCGGGGGCCGCGGCGGTGCCGGTGAGCGAGGTGTTGGGCTGCCCCGGTCGCCCTGGCTGGAGCACGGGCGCGTTGGGCGACGCGACCGCCGGCGCGGCCTGGGCCCGCTCGGTACCGGTCGTGCAGCCCGAGAGCGGCAGGCCAGCCGCGAGGGCGAGGCCGGCGACGGCCATGGCAGCGCGGGGGAGAACTGTCACGCATTCGAGGGTAGGTGGAAGTTTTTACCCAATACAGAGGGATTCGGTCTTGTTTGCGTAAAGCCTGCGCGGCGAGGGTGAACGCACGTTCGAGACTGAGGAGAGACACGGATGAGAGTTCGTCGACTGGTCGCCAGCGTCTTCGCTGCGGCCGTGGCCGTGGGCGGCGTGAGCGCCGCCAGTGCCAGTGCAGGGGATGGTGTCGGCAAGTCGGGGACCGAGCTCGGTCCGTACGAGATCGGCCGCAGCGCCAACGTCGAGCACCTCAAGAACATCCCGCACTCGGGGCCCCTGACGGGCGCCACCGGGTCGGACCTCGCCTTCCAGGACGGCAAGGCGTTCGTGGGCAACTACAACGGGTTCGTCATCTACGACGTGACGACGCCCGCGCAGCCGACGATGGTGGCGCAGGTCAGCTGCCCGGGCTCGCAGAACGACATCAGCGTCTACGGCGACCTGCTGTTCGTCTCGACCGACTCCTCGCGCAGCGACGACTCGTGCTCGTCGACGGCGCAGTCGGCCGCGGTGAAGTCCTCGTGGGAGGGCATCAAGATCTTCGACATCTCCGACGTGGCGAACCCGAGGTACATCAAGTCCGTCGAGACCGCCTGCGGGTCGCACACCCACACGGTCGTCCCGGGCGGCGACAGCGTCTACCTCTACGTCTCGAGCTACTCGCCGCGTGACGAGTTCCCGGACTGCCAGCCGCCGCACGACTCGATCTCCATCATCGACGTGCCGCTGAAGGCGCCGACCACCGCCAAGGTCGTGGCCACGCCGAACCTGTTCCCCGACGGCGGCTACACCAACACCAGCGGCTGCCACGACATCACGGCCTACCCGGCAAAGAAGATCGCCGCCGGCGCGTGCATGGGTGACGGCATCATCATGGACATCTCCGACCCGGTCTCGCCGAAGGTCGTCGAGCGGGTGACGGACACCGTCAACTTCGCGTTCTGGCACTCGGCCACCTTCAACGCCAAGGGCACCAAGGTCGTCTTCACCGACGAGCTCGGCGGCGGCGGTGCGGCCACCTGCAACGCCAAGATCGGCCCGACCCGCGGCGCCAACGGCATCTACGACCTCAGCGCCGACAACACGCTGACCTTCCGGTCGTACTACAAGATCCCGCGCCACCAGAACGACACCGAGAACTGCGTCGCCCACAACGGGTCGCTGATCCCGGTCGAGGGCCGCGACGTCATGGTGCAGTCCTGGTACATGGGCGGCACGAGCTTCTGGGACTTCACCGACTCGGACAACCCGCGTGAGATCGGCTACTTCGAGCGCGGCCCCGCCCCGTCCGGCGGTGGTGGCGGCACCTGGTCGTCGTACTTCTACCGCGGGAACGTGTACTCGTCCGACCTCGGCCAGGGCTTCGACGTCCTCGACATCACGGACCCGAGCCTGAAGAAGGCGGACTCGGTGCCGATGGACGAGCTCAACGTGCAGTCCCAGCCCGTCTACCAGCTGCGCTGAGACGGCGCGCTGACCAGCGCGATTACCGGATCCGGCCACGCGCCCCCTTACTCTGGGCGCGTGGCTGATCTGTCTCGTATGCCCCGACACGTCCTGACCGCCGGTGTGGTCACTCTTGCGCTGCTCGCGACGGGCTGCTCGGAGGACCCCAAGCCCAGGGCCACGGCCAGCCCCACGCCCTCCACGACGACCACGACCACCACCCCCACGCCGCCGCCGCTGCGCGTGACGGCCAAGGGCCTGCCGAAGGACCTGCTGGCCACGATGCGGGTCGTGTACCTCGGTGGGAAGGTGGCCGCCACCGGTGACGTCGCTGGCTACGTGGCCAAGCGCAAGCCGCTGAAGAAGAACGTCGCGCTCAACGGCTCCACGGGCCGGTGGAAGGGCACCCGCATCGCTGCCGTGGCGTACGGCAAGGACGTCACGCTGCTCGTGATGGACAAGAAGAAGTGGACCGTGGTCGGGGGCTGGTGGCCCTCGATGGGCCTGCAGCAGCGGGTTCCCACCAAGACGATGCGCGTGCTGGCGATCGGCTCCGACGCCCGGCCACAGCAGAGGGTCGACGGCCAGCGTGCCGACGCCCTGCACATCATCGGCGTCGACGCCAAAGGCGTGGGCGGCATCGTGGGCATCCCCCGCGACTCCTGGGTGCCGCTGGCCAGCGGTGGCACCAACAAGATCAACGCGGCCCTCGCCTTCGGCGGCGCCAAGGGCGTCACGCGCACGGTCGAGAACTACAGCGACGTGCCCATCGACGGCTACGTCATGACCGGCTTCAAGGGCTTCCGCGGCATGATCAACACCATGGGCGGCATCCGGTTCGTCGCCTCCGAGGTGCTGCGCAGCAGCCACGGGACCACCCTCCTGAAGAAGGGCGTCAACGTGCTGCGCGGCGAGCCCGCCCTCAACGTCGCGCGCGAGCGCAAGACGCTCGCGAACGGCGACTTCGGCCGCTCTGCCAACCAGACTCGCCTGATCCTGGCCGGCATGGGGATGGCCCGCTCGGGCGGCGCTGCCAAGCTGCCGAAGTACCTCAGTGCGATGTGGCCGCACGTCCAGACCGACCTGTCGGCGGCCCAGGTCCTCAACCTGTCTGCCGCGGCCCTTGTCACCAACCCGGCCAAGGTGCCGAACAAGGTCACCCCGGGCGGCGTCGGCATGCGCAGCGGCCAGTCGGTCGTGCTGCTGGGCGGCGGAGCCCAGTCGCTCTTCAGGGACATGAAGGACGGCCGGCTTGGCGGCTGACAGCCCACAGCCGGGTCCGGCTCAGGCGAGGCGGCCGCGCGTGGTGGCCCGCCGCGCCCGGACCGTCGACATCAAG
This sequence comes from uncultured Actinomycetota bacterium, assembly GCA_963730585.1. GTDB lineage: Bacteria > Actinomycetota > Actinomycetes > Actinomycetales > Dermatophilaceae > Pedococcus_A. The sequence goes on from CAVSSL010000005.1 coordinate 61,888, forward strand.
GCCATCCGGGCCATCGTGGCGCCCATGGCGGAGTCGAGGGTCCTGATCGCCAAGGACGCGGTCACGTACTACGAGGCGGTCCAGCAGTTCCGCGTCGCGGAGGTCGATGGGCGGGTCGTCGGCTGCGGTGCCCTGCACGTGATGTGGGAGGACCTCGCCGAGATCCGCACCCTGGCGGTGCTGCCCGACGCCAAGGGCGCCGGGGTCGGCTCCGCGCTGCTCGACGCCCTCGTCGACGACGCCCGTGAGCTCGGCGTGCAGCGGCTCTTCTGCCTGACGTTCGAGGTCGACTTCTTCCGCCGGCACGGGTTCGAGCCCATCGAGGGCCGGGCCGTCGACCCCGAGGTGTACGCCGAGCTGCTGCGCTCCTACGACGAGGGTGTCGCGGAGTTCCTCGACCTCGAGCGGGTCAAGCCGAACACCCTGGGCAACACCCGGATGCTGCGCCAGCTCTAGTCAGCTCTCGTCGACCCGAGCCGGCCGGTGGGCCACGACCCGGATCCGGACGGAGACGAGCAGGCACACGGCCAGCAGCGCGGCGGCGACGCCGAAGCCGAGCTCCGGCACCAGTGGCAGGGCGATGCCGATGGCACCACCGGCGACCCAGGCCATCTGGAGCACCGTCTCGCACCAGGCGAAGACGCGGGTGCGCAGGGCGTCGGGCACATCGCGCTGCACCAACGCGTCGGTGCCCACCCGTGACAGCTGGACGCCCAGGCCCGTCACGAGGCCGAGGAGGACGAGCGTCCACAGCGAGTAGAAGAGCGCCGTGAGCAGCGCCGCCACCAGGTCGGCGACGAGCGCTGCCGCCACGATCGCCTCCGGCCTGCGCGTGCCCAGGGAGCGCCCCAGCAGGGTGGCGGCCGCGTTGCCGAGGCCCGCGGCCCCCAGGGTCAGTGCCAGCACGAGCGTCGCCGACACCTCCGGCAGCGGGTGCCGGCGCATGAGGAACGTCAGGAAGAGCGTCAGGAAGCCGACCAGCATCCGCGCGCCCATGGAGGAGACCAGCGCTGCCCGCAGTCCGGCGGGAAGGCCGCCGACCTGGCCGCGCACCCGCTGCCGGAGTGTGCGGGGTCCGCCGGCGCCGACACCCTGCGGCAGGGGAACGGTGTCGTCGATGCCGCGCTCGCCGACCGACGAGTCGACCCGCGCGGGCAGGCGGATGGCCAGCACGGTCGCGACGACGAAGATGGCGAAGGCCAGGCGCAGCGACCACTCGGGCCCGACCCTCGCAAGCCCCGCGGCCAGGCCGCCGCCGACGGCCATGCCAACCACCCCGGCAAAGGCGTTGCGGGAGTTGGCCTGGACCAGGCTGTAGTGCGTTGGCAGGAGCCGGGGCACGGCCGCCGAACGCGTGATGCTGTACGCCTTGGACGCCACGAGGCAGCCGAGGGCCGCGGGGAAGAGCCAGGCCGAGCCCTCGGCGAGGGCGTCGGCCAGCACCCAGCAGAGGAAGGCCCGCACCGCCAACGTCGTGCCGATCGCCCACCGCCGGCCGTGGCGGAACCGGTCGAGCAGCGGTCCCACGAACGGCGCGAGCAGCACGAACGGTGCCATGGTCAGCAGCAGGAACCGGGCCACCTCGCCACGGGCATCGTCCGTCGGCATGGCGAACACCGTGCCCGCGAGCGCGACGGTGACGGCGGCATCCCCGGCGAGGTTGACGAAGTGCAGCTCGATCGCCTTCGACAGCCCCGTCTCCCCGGCGCCGCCCCACGTCGTCCACGCCCGCGCCCGCCGCGCGCCGGAGGTGGTGGCCCGCTTGACCGCCCGTCCGGCCCGCGAGGCGCCGTGCCTCACCGCGGGGGCGGGTCGCCCACGGCGCGGCTCACCCGGCATACCGCTCACTCGCCGAGCCACCGGGCAGCTGGAAGCGTCCGCGGGCCAGCGGCTCGACCAGCCCGTCGGACACGAGGCCGTCGAGGCACCGTTCACGGCGTGCCTCGTCGGGCACGGCGGTCGCCAGCTCGGCCCGGGTGACCGGCCCGTCGCTCTCGCGCAGCACCGCCATCAGGGCGCCGCGGGCCTGGCGGTCGGTGCCGTGCCAGGCCTGGCCCCGGCGCGGCGGCCCGTCGTGCGCCGGCTGGCCGGCGAGCCGCCACGCGCACAGGTCCACGATGGGACAGCGCCCGCACTGCGGGGAGCGCGCGGTGCAGATGAGGGCCCCGAGCTCCATCACGGCGACGTTCCACGTCGCGGCGTCCGTCGCGGTCCTCGGGCACCAGGGAGGCGGCGAGCTCGAGCTCGGCCCGGGTCAGCGCCGGAGCCGGGTACTGCTGTCCGGTGCGAGTGCGGGCGAGCACGCGCCGGATGTTGGTGTCGACCACCGTGGTGCGCTCGCCGAACGCGAAGGCCGCCACGGCGGCCGCTGTGTACACGCCCACGCCGGGCAGGGTGAGGAGCTCGGCCTCGGTGGCGGGCACCTCGCCGCCGTGCTCGTCACGCATGGCGGTCGCCGCGGCGTGGAGCCGCAGGGCGCGCCGCGGGTAGCCGAGGCGGCCCCAGGCGCGGACCGCCTCGCCCGGCGGCTCGGCAGCCAGGTCGGACGGGGAGGGCCAGCGCCGCATCCACTCGTGCCAGACCGGCTCGACCCGCACGACGGGCGTCTGCTGGAGCATGACCTCGGAGACGAAGACGCCCCACGGCGAGGCGCCGTCGCGCCACGGGAGCTCACGCGCGGCGTCGGCGAACCAGTCCAGGAGCCTGGCGTGCAGGAGCGCGCTCACCCCGTCCGCACGCACCACCTCCGCGCTCACCGCGTCGGTGCTCACACGTAGCGTTCGAGGATGCTCGACTCGGCGAGGCGGGACAGGCCCTCGCGGACGGCGCGGGCGCGGCCCTCGCCGACACCCTCGACGTCCATGAGCTCCTCGAGGTTGGCGGCGAGCAGCTTCTGGAGGCTGCCGAAGTGCTCGACGAGCCGGTCGACGATGGCTCCGGGCAGTCGCGGCACCTTGCTCAGCAGGCGGTAGCCGCAGGGGCTGACGGCGGAGTCGAGGGCGTCACCGACGATCGTGAAGCCGAGCGCCTTGGCACCCGCGGAGAGGTCGAGCAGCTCGGTCGAGGTGAGCTCCTCGAGGGCCGCGAGGGCCTCCTCGACGGTGAGGCCACCGCGGGCCTCGGGCAGGTAGTCGCGGATGACGAGCTCGCGGTCGTTGCCCAGCCCACCGGTCAGCTCCTCGAGCTGGAGGGTGAGCAGGCGGCCGTCGACGCCGAGCTCGACGACGTAGCCGGCGATCTCCTCGCTGATCCGGCGGACCATCTCGAGGCGCTGGAGCACGCTCGCGACGTCGCGCACGGTCACGAGGTCCTCGATCTCGAGGGCCGAGAGGGTGCCGGTGACCTCGTCGAGGCGCGACTTGTAGCGCTCCAGGGTCTGCAGAGCCTGGTTGGCGCGCGACAGGATGGCGCTGGAGTCCTCGAGCACGTGGCGCCGGCCGGCGACGTAGAGGGCGACGATGCGCATCGACTGGCTCACCGAGACGACGGGGTAGCCGGTCTGCTTCGCGACCCGCTCGGCGGTGCGGTGCCGGGTGCCGGACTCGCTGGTCTCGATCGAGGAGTCGGGCAGCAGCTGGGTGGCGGCACGCAGGATGCGGGAGACCTCGCGGTCGACGACGATCGCGCCGTCCATCTTGGCCAGCTCGCGCAGGCGGGTGGCGGAGAACTCGACGTCGAGCGGGAAGCCGCCGGTCGAGATCTGCTCGACGAGCTTGTCGTGCCCGAGCACGATCAGCGCGCCGGTGCGGCCGCGGAGGATGCGCTCGAGGCCGTCGCGAAGCTCGGTCCCGGGGGCGACGGCGGCCAAGGTGGCGAGCAGCAGCTCGTCATCGCGTTGTTCCACTCGCTGGACCCCTGTGTTCACTCCTCCCGGCTTCTGCTGCCGGCTGGTCTGGCGGAAGTCTATCGGCGCGCCGGCTGCAACGCTGCCACCACGGCTCGACTGATGTCGGCGCACTCCACGACCTCGATGCCCTCGGGCGTCGGACCCGTGCCCAGCACGCCCGCCGGCACGAACGCCCTGCGGAACCCGAGACGTGCCGCCTCGGCCAGCCGACGCGGTATGCCGGTGACTGCGCGCAGCTCGCCGGCGAGGCCGATCTCGCCGAAGGCGATGCTGCCGGGTTCGAGGGGTTCGTCGCGGATGGCGCTGGCCACGGCGAGTGCGACGGCCAGGTCGGACGCCGGCTCGGACAGCCGCACCCCGCCGACCGTCGAGAGGTAGACGTCGGCCTTGCCCAGCGGTGCCTTGGCGCGCCTGTCGAGCACCGCGAGGATCATGGCGACGCGGGAGGAGTCGAGGCCGCTGGTCGCGCGACGGGGGGTGGGGATCTGGGTCTCGGCGACCAGCGCCTGCACCTCGGCCATGATGGGTCGCTTGCCCTCGATCGTGGCGGTGACGCAGGTGCCGGGCACCGTGACGGTGCCGTGCGAGAGGAAGAGGCCGCTGGGGTCGGGCAGGCCGACGATGCCCACGTCGGAGAGGTCGAAGCAGCCGACCTCGTCGGTGGGCCCGTAGCGGTTCTTCACCGCCCGCACCAGGCGCAGCCGCGAGTGGCGGTCGCCCTCGAACTGCACGACGACGTCGACCAGGTGCTCGAGCACCCGCGGGCCGGCGATGGAGCCGTCCTTGGTCACGTGGCCGACGAGCAGGGTGGCCATGCCGCGCGACTTGGCGGCCTGGATCAGCGACGCGGTCACCTCGCGCACCTGCGAGACGTTGCCCGCGGCCCCCTCGACCTCACCGCTGGAGATGGTCTGCACGGAGTCGACGACGAGCAGGTCGGGCTTGATCGCCTCGACCTGGCCCAGCACGCTCGCGAGGTCGGTCTCGGAGGCGAGGTAGAGGGTCTTGGCCATCGCCTCGATGCGCTCGGCCCGCAGCCGCACCTGGGCGGCCGACTCCTCGCCGCTGACGTAGAGCACCGTGCGCCCCTCACCGGAGCGGGCGGCGCGGGCGGCGACGTCGAGCAGCAGGGTGGACTTGCCGATGCCCGGCTCGCCCGCCACCAGCACCACGGCGCCGGGCACCAGGCCCCCGCCCAGCACCCGGTCGAACTCGCCCACGCCGGTGCTGCGTGCCTCGGCGCGGCGGGCGTCGACCTCGCCGATCGGCACGGCCGGCCGCTCGACCCGGGTGGCGGCGGTGGTGCGGACGGTGACGGCACCGATCTCGCTGAGGCTGCCCCAGGCCTGGCACTCGCCACAGCGGCCGACCCACTTCACGGTGGACCAGCCGCACTCGGAGCAGCGGTAGCCGCTCTGTTTCGTCGATGCCTTGGACGCCATGACGGGGAACCTACGTGGCGGCACCGACAGGGGAGTGCGGCGACGCGCCGCCGCCGGACCCGGCAGGTGCTAGTCGGCCGTCGCTCTCAGCGGCCAGAACACCACGGTGCGGGTCTCCTCCGGCGGGGCCTCGGGGCCGCTCCAGTACTCCTCCCACATCAGCCCGGTGTCCTCGACGTCGCGACCCTGCGCCCGGGCGCCCTGCTTGAGGGCGTCGTAGGCCTTGCCCAGCTCGTCGTACGGACCGACGTGGGTCGTGGTCGCGACCTCGCCGTCGGGCAGCTGGTAGGGCTCCACGCCCTCGCCGGGCTCGAACGGCCCACCGACGACGAAGCCGGAGGCGACGTGGAAGACGTCCTCGTCCATGTCGTAGCAGGAGACCGCCGGCCCGGCCACGGCCACGCCGATCCGCGCGAGGTAGGCCGCGACGGCGCCGAACGCCTCACCGGCCTTCCGCCCGATGTCCTCGGGCCGCGCGTCGTAGCGCACCACCGCCAGGTGACGACCGGTCTCGCGGGCGAAAGTGACGTCGTACATGGAGGCCTCCTCGACTCTGGCGTCCACGCTAGAGGCGCCGCACAGGACCGGACAGGGACCATGGGCCCCCGAGGCTCTGACGTCAGGGGGCCTCGGCCACCTGCTTGAGGCCCTCGAGCATCCCCTGCCAGTTCGCGGAGAACTGCCGCGCCTGCTCCTCGCTGTCGCACCCGTCCTGGCGCAGCGTGAGCGTGGTGCCGCCGTCGGTCGGCGCCAGGTCGTAGCGGATGGTGTGGTAGTTCTCGGGCACGTCCTCCTCACCGGTGAGGGGGCTCCAGTGGGTCACGGCCAGGCGCCGGCCGGGCTCGACCTCGAGCACCTCACCACGGTCCTGGTAGGGCCTGCCCTGCACCTCGCCGGACCAGGTGATCGGGCTGCCCGGCCGCCAGTCGCTCTCGACGCGGCTGCCCATCATGTACTGCGCGATCTCGGCGGGGTCGGTCAGCGCCTGCCACACCCGCTCCGGTGGTGCCGACACGTCGACTGCTGCGTGGGCCTCGAGTCCGGTCATGCGTCGCCTCCTCGTTCGGGCTCCTCCCATGGTCGGCCTTCAGACGAAGCGGTGCCACCACAGGCTGACGGCGTAGTCGACGCCGGTGCCGGCGTGCTCGGCGAGGATGCCCTCGGCCACCGTCTCGGGGAACTCGATGCGCACGACCGACTCGAAGTCCTCCCGCGAGTCGAACTCCCACTCGATCACCAGCCGCTCGCGCGTCCAGCCCTGCCGTGCCCAGAAGCGCTCGACCGCCAGCGGGTCGTAGGCCGGGTACGCACGCCGGAACCAGGTGCCGAACGTGGAGCGGGTGGCGTCGTTGTCGACGACGAACGCCGTGCCGCCCGGCCGCAGCACCCGGGCCAGCTCGGCCAGGCCCGGCTCGCAGCCGGCGCCGAAGAAGTACGCCCACCGGGCGTGGGCGACGTCCATGGACGCGTCCGGCAGCGGCAGCGCCTGGGCCGTGCCGTCGAGGGCCTGTATGCCGTGCTGGCCGGCCACCCGCGCCTGCGCCAGCTCCAGGAGCGGTGGGTGGGGCTCGACGCCGACGACGCTGCGGGCGCCGAGGTCGGCGAACCGGGGCAGGTGGAAGCCGCTGCCGCAGCCGATGTCGACCAGGTCGGCTCCGTCGAGCGGGTGGATCCTGCCCATGGTCGCCTCGATGAGACCGGCGCGGTCGACGCCGAGGTTCTCGACCTCGTAGACGTCGGGGGCGTCCCAGATGTTGGGGCTGGGCGTGGCGTCGTGCGGCATCAGGCGCGTCGGCGCGGCGTGGCGCGGTCCTGCGCCGCCAGGGTCGCGGGGTGGACCATGAGGGGCAGCAGCTTGCGGGAGCCGCTCGCCCGCACCGCCTTCACGCTCGCGAGGTGCGCCTCGCAGCGGACCTCCAGCTCGGCATACGCGGCTTCGCCCATGAGCTCGACCAGCTCGGCCCGGTTGCTGCGGAAGACGGGCTCTCGGCCGACGTGCGCCTCGGGGTTGCCCGAGCAGTACCAGTCGAGGTCGTGCCCGCCCGGGCCCCAGCCACGGCGGTCGTACTCGGTGATGGTGGTCTCCAGCCAGGAGGTGCCGTCGGGCATCTCCACCCGCCGGTAGGTGCGGCGGATCGGCAGCTGCCAGCACACGTCGGGCTTGACGGTGTGCGGCGCCTTGCCGGTCAGGACCGCGTGCTGGTGCAGGGCGCAGCCCGCGCCGGCGGGGAAGCCGGGCCGGTTGAGGAAGATGCACGCGCCGTCGACGACCTTGGTCTTGAGGTCGTCGTCCTCGGTCTCGGTCCAGGCGGAGGCGCGGGTGCTGCCGGGGTGGTGCTGCCACTCGTCCTCGCCCAGCTCGCGCACGGCGGCCTTGACCCGCTTGAGGTCGTCCTTGTCGGTGAAGTGCGCGCCGAGGGTGCAGCAGCCGTCGTCGGGGCGGTCGGCGTAGATGCCGTGGCAGCCGTTGCCGAAGATGCAGGTCCAGCTCGACGTGAGCCAGGTCAGGTCGCAGCGGAAGCGCTGCTCGCTGTCGGCGGGATCGGTGAACTCGACCCAGAGGCGGGCGGTCTCGAGCGGGGTCTCAGCCACGCAGCCCACCCTAGACGCCGATACCGTGTGCGCCATGCGCCTAGGGGTTGTCGACGTCGGGTCGAACACCGTGCACCTGCTCGTCGTCGACGCGCACCACGGTGCCCAGCCGCTGCCGGCGACCTCGCACAAGATCGAGCTGCGGCTCTCCGAGCACGTCACCGACGACGGCCACATCGACGAGACCGGGGCGGCCGACCTCGTCCGGTTCATCCGCGAGTGCCTCGACGTCGCCGAGGACCAGGGGGTGGAGGACCTGATCGCCTTTGCCACCAGCGCGATCCGCGAGGCCCCCAACGGCGAAGGGGTACTGGCGCGGGTCCGTGACGAGACGGGCGTCGACCTCCAGGTGCTCAGCGGGGTGGACGAGGCGCGCCTCACCTTCCTCGCCGCCCGGCGCTGGTTCGGGTGGTCGAGCGGCACCCTGCTCGTGGTCGACATCGGAGGCGGTTCCCTCGAGCTCGCCGCCGGCATGGACGAGGAGCCCGACGCCGCCATCAGCCTCCCCCTCGGGGCCGGGCGCCTCACCCGTGACCTGCTCCCCGGCGACCCACCGGGCGCCGAGACCATCCGCGCGGCCCGCAAGGAGATCCGGGCCCGCATCGGAGGAGAGATCAGGCCCCTCACCAAGGTGGGGCACGTCGACCGCGCGGTCGGCACCTCCAAGACCATGCGGTCGCTGGCCCGCATCGCCGGCGCCGCCCCGAGCAGCGAGGGCCCGTATGCCGCGCGCAGCCTCGCGCGGTCGGACCTCGGTGAGGTGGTGGCGCTGCTGTCGAGGACGACCGCCGAGAAGCGCGCGGAGCTGCCGGGGGTCTCGTCGTCCCGGGCCGGCCAGCTGCTCGCCGGTGCCCTGGTGGCGGAGGCGGCGATGGACCTGCTCCAGGTCGAGCGGCTCGACATCTGTCCCTGGGCGCTGCGCGAGGGCATCATCCTCGGCCGCCTCGACGCCATGGGGTGAGCCGCGGGACGTGCGACGGGGTGGCCGCCGACTGCTCGATAGTCTCGTGCCATGTCCGCCGCAGTCTCCGTGCCCGGTGCACCGGTCGCCCTGTCGACCGCATCGGTCTACCCGGAGACCTGCGCGGCGGCCTTCGCCACGGCGAGGCGGCTCGGCTACGACGGGGTCGAGGTCATGGTCTGGACCGACCCCGTCTCCCAGGAGCCGGGCGCCATCAAGGCGCTGTCCGAGCTGCACGGCATACCGGTGCTGTCCGTGCACGCGCCGACCCTGCTCCTCACGCAGCGCGTGTGGAGCACCGACCCGTGGACCAAGGTCGACAAGTCCATCGAGCTCGCCCAGGAGGTGGGCGCGACGACCGTGGTGCTGCACCCGCCGTTCCGGTGGCAGCGCGACTACGCCCGTGAGTTCCTCGACGGGGTGGCGCTGCGCGAGCACGAGACCGGCATCCGGCTCGCGGTGGAGAACATGTTTCCGTGGCGGGCCCGCAACCGGGAGTACCAGGCCTACCTGCCCGGCTGGGATCCCGTGCCGCTGCCGTACGACAACGTGACGCTCGACCTCTCGCACACGGCCACGGCCGGGTCGGACGCGATGCAGATGGTCGCCGACCTCGGACCGCGCCTGACCCACGTGCACCTCGCCGACGGCACGGGCACGGCGCGCGACGAGCACCTCGTGCCGGGGCGCGGGAGCCAGCCGTGTGCCGACTTCTTGGAAACCCTTGCGGCACAGGAGTTCTCGGGGTCGATCGTCGTCGAGGTCGGCACGCGCAAGCTCACCGAGGAGCAGCGCGAGATCGACCTCAGCGAGGCGCTGGCCTTCGCCCGGCTGCACCTCGCCACGGCTCCCAGCCTCAAGACGTCATGAGCCCCCGCGGGCGCCGGCCGGGCGGGGAGGACACCCGCGCCACCATCCTCGACGCCGCCCGGGCCGAGTTCGCCGAGCAGGGCTACGACGCCACGTCGCTGCGCGGCATCGCCCGCCGGGCCTGCGTCGACCCGGCCCTCGTGCACCACTACTTCGACGGCAAGCCCGCGCTGTTCGCCGAGGTGATGGAGCTGCCGGTCGACCCCTCCGTCCTCATCGACCGGGTGCTCGCCGGGCCGCGGGAGCACGTCGGGGCCGCGCTGGTCGAGACGTTCCTCGACGTGTGGGACTCCCCGGCCGGGCGCCAGCGCTTCCAGGCCGTGGTCCGCTCGGCCTCGTCGCACGACGACGCGGCCCGGATGCTGCGGGAGTTCCTGACCCGGGAGATCTTCGGGCGGATCGCGACGGAGCTGACGCCCGCCTCCGGCGCCGACGGGTTCCCGGCCCCGCAGCTGAGGGCAGGACTCGCTGCAGGGCAGATGCTCGGCATGGCGATGATGCGCTACGTCGTCGACTTCCCCGAGGTCGCGCAGGCCAGCCGCGAGGAGCTGGTCGCGCTCGTCGGTCCGGCGATCCAGCGATACCTCGCACCCTGAGCCACGCGGTCGGCCACCATGGCGGGTGCGGGGTGCTCGGTGTGCTCGCGGCGGTCGCCCTGCGGAACCGTGCTCGCGCCGGCGGCCGCCGGACCCGCCGCGTGCGCCCTGGCGGCGCCGGGGTCGTCCGACTTCCAGGCCCTGCTCCCCGTCGCCCTGGTCGCCTGGCTCGCCCTGTGGTGGCTGCTGCGCCGGCCGGTCACGAGGCGGTGGCTGGCCGGTGAGCAGGGTCGAGCCGGGTGTGCCGACCCCTTGTGGCCGGGCGGCCAGAGGGGTAAATTTCATCACATGATGAATCACGCGGTCGAGGTCGACCGCCTCCGCGTGGTGCGCGGGGGGCGGGAGGTGCTGCCGGGCCTGAGTGTCTCCATCCCGGCCGGCCAGGTCGTCGGGCTGCTCGGCCCGAGCGGGGGCGGCAAGACGACCCTCATGCGCGCCATCGTCGGCGTGCAGGTCGTCGAGTCGGGCACGGTCACCGTGCTCGGTGAGCCTGCCGGCTCGCCGGGGCTGCGGTCCCGCGTCGGCTACGTCACCCAGGCGCCGAGCATCTACGACGACCTCACCGTGAGGGAGAACGTGCGCTTCTTCGCCCGCATGGTCGGGGCCGGTGTCGACTCCGCGGAGCGGGCGATCACCGCCGTCGACCTCGAGAGCCACGCCGGGGTGCTGGCCGGACGGCTCTCCGGCGGCCAGCGCTCGCGGGTCTCGCTCGCCTCGGCCCTCGTCAACGACCCCGAGCTGCTGGTGCTCGACGAGCCGACCGTGGGGCTCGACCCCGTGCTGCGCCGCGACCTGTGGCGCCTCTTCCACCAGCTCGCCGCCTCCGGTGTGTCGATGCTCGTGTCCAGCCACGTGATGGACGAGGCGACCCGTTGCGACCGGCTGCTCCTGCTGCGCGAGGGACGGCTGCTGGCCGACGAGCCGTTGCCGGCGCTGCTCGAGCGCACCGGCACGACCGACGCCGAGGCCGCCTTCCTCTCCCTGATCGACGCGGCCGAGGAGGTCGTCCAGTGAGCCCGCACCGCACCCTCGTCATGACCGGCCGCGTCCTGCGGCAGCTGCGCACCGACCACCGCACCATCGCCCTGATGCTGCTCGTGCCGATCGTGCTCCTTGGGCTGCTCGCCTGGATCTACGACGGCACGCCGGTGTTCGACCACATCGGCCCCGCCCTGCTCGGCGTCTTCCCCTTCGTCGTCATGTTCATCGTGACGAGCGTGGCCACCTTGCGGGAGCGCACCTCCGGCACCCTCGAACGGCTCATGACCACCCCCATGGCCAAGACCGACCTGATGATCGGCTACGCGCTCGCCTTCGGGCTGATGGCGGTGCTCCAGGCCGTGGTGGCCACGACCTTCGCCATCTACGTGTGTGGGCTCAACCTCGCAGGACCCGCCTGGGTGCTGGGGGTCGTCGCCGTGTCAGATGCCGTGCTCGGCACCGCCCTGGGGCTGCTCGCCAGCGGCTTCGCGCGCACCGAGTTCCAGGCCGTGCAGTTCATGCCGGCCTTCGTGCTCCCGCAGTTCCTCCTGTGCGGGCTCCTGGTGGCCCGCGACCAGCTCCCCGACGTGCTGCAGCCGTTCTCGGACGCGCTACCCCTGTCGTATGCCGTGGACGCCATGAACGAGGTCGCCGCCACCGCCGAGCCGCTCGCCGAGGTCGGTGCCGACCTGGTGGTCATCGCGGCGTGGATCGTCGCGTCGCTGCTGCTGGGTTCGCTCACCCTCCGCCGCCGCACCCCGTGAGGACCAAGGGATAGCCTTGGCGGCGGCCGCGAGAGGCGTGGCCGGACGTCGGAAGGACCCTTCGTGGACGCAGGTGACCTGCTGCGCAACGCACTGCTGCAGCTCTCCAAGAGCGACGCCGTGCGGAGGACCGTCGAGACGGCGCCGGTGAGCCGGCAGGTGGTGCGGCGTTTCGTTCCCGGGTCCACCACGGAGGACGCCGTCGCGGCCACCGCCGAGCTGCGCATGACCAACCGGCTCGCCACGATCGACTACCTCGGCGAGGACACCACCGACCTGACCCAGGCGATCCGCACCCGTGACGCCTACCTGCACCTGCTGCGCGAGCTCAAGCGTGCCGACCTCAGCCAGATGGGCATGGGCGAGGTCAGCCTCAAGCTCAGCGCCCTCGGCCAGGCCCTGCCGGGCGACGGCGCGAAGATCGCCCTCGAGCACGCCCGGGAGATCTGCGAGGCCGCGGCCGACGCGGGCACCACGGTGACGCTCGACATGGAGGACCACACCACCACCGACGCCACCCTGGAGTCGCTGCGCGAGCTGCGCCAGGACTTCCCGTGGGTGGGTGCGGTGATCCAGTCCTACCTGCGTCGCAGTGAGGCCGACTGCCGCGACCTCGCCCATGAGGGCAGCCGCGTGCGCCTGTGCAAGGGCGCCTACAAGGAGCCGGAGTCGGTCGCCTACCAGTCCTCGGAGGAGGTCGACACGGCCTACGTGCGGTGCCTGAAGGTCCTCATGGCCGGCGACGGCTACCCGATGGTCGCCAGCCACGACCCCCGGCTGGTCGAGATCGCCGGCGCGCTCGCCGCCCACAACGGCCGTGAGCCGCAGACCTACGAGTACCAGATGCTCTACGGCATCCGGCCCGAGGAGCAGAAGCGCATCGCCGACCGCGGCAACCAGATGCGGGTCTACATCCCGTACGGCGAGGAGTGGTACGGCTACCTCATGCGCCGCATGGCCGAGCGCCCGGCCAACACCATGTTCTTCCTGCGCGGCCTGGCCACGCGGGGCTGAGAGGAGGCACCGATGACCACCGTCGCGATCTTCGGCGCGGGAGTGATGGGGGAGACGCTGCTGTCCGGGCTGGTCCGGGCCGGCCGCAACGCCGACGACATCATCATCACCGACCGTCGTCCCGAGCACCTGGCCGAGCTGCACGAGCGCTACGGCGTGCGCACGATGGCCAACACCGAGGCCGCGGCCGCCGCCGACACCCTCGTCCTCGTCGTCAAGCCGCAGGACATGGAGGCGCTGCTCGAGGAGATCAGCGACCACGTCGCCGAGCACAACCTCGTCGTCAGCCTGGCGGCCGGCATCACCACCGAGTTCCTCGAGTCACGCCTGCCCGGCGGCAGCTCGGTCGTGCGCGTCATGCCCAACACCCCCGCCCTGGTCGACCAGGGGATGGCGGCGATCAGCGCCGGCAAGCACTGCGACGCCTCGCACCTCGCCGAGGCGGCCGAGCTGATGCGCTCCTGCGGCAAGGTGCTCGAGGTGGCCGAGAAGCACCAGGACGCGGTCACCGCGATCTCCGGCTCCGGGCCGGCCTACATCTTCTACGTCGTCGAGGCCATGATCGAGGCCGGCGTCGTGCTCGGGCTGCCCCGCGCGACCGCGACCGAGCTCGTCGTCCAGACGCTCTTCGGGGCCGCCACGATGATCAAGGAGACGAAGCAGCACCCGACCGTGCTGCGCGAGCAGGTGACCTCGCCCGGCGGCACCACCGCAGCCGCGCTGCGCCAGCTCGACGACCACAAGGTCCGAGCCGCCTTCATCACGGCCATGGAGGCGGCGGCCGAGCGGTCGCACCAGCTCGCCTCCGGCAATGGCTGAGGCGCGCCCACCCTTCGCAGCTGGAGATGGCCGGCGCCCTGTGAACTCCCGGTGAATCGGCAGCGGTCACTGGCCGTGCGGCCCACGGCTCATGCGAGAGTGGTGGCATGAGCGAGATCTCCGTGCGCGAGCTGACCGAGGACGAGTGGGAGACCTACCGCGAGGTGCGGCTTTCCGCGCTCGAGGAGTCGCCCCAGGCCTTCGTGGCCTCCGTCGCGGAGGAACAGGCCTACGACGAGGCCTTCTGGCGCACCCGGATGCGACGCTCGCGCAGGCTGCTGGCCGAGGTGGACGGGCGCGCCGCGGGTGTGGCCAGCGTCGGTGAGGCCGGCCCCGAGAACCCCACCGTCGCCGAGCTGTTCGGCCTGTGGGTCGCTCCGGACTTCCGGGGGGCCGGCGTCGCGACGCAGCTCGTGCAGGCCGGTGCGGACACCGCCCGCCGGGACGGCCGCACCCACATCGCCTACTGGGTCAACACGGACAACGGCCCGGCGGTCGCCTTCGCCAGCGGGTTCGGGTTCCGTCCGACGGACAGCCGCCGCCCGATGCGCGTGGCGTCGGACGACGGTGACGAGGAGATCGCCATGGTGCTGGCGCTCGGGCAGGACCGCGGGGTCCCCACCCTCTGAGGCAGCTCGGCTACGGCCGGGAGGCCAGCCGCTCGATCAGGTCGGTGGGCCCGCTCACGATGAGGGTGTCGTGGGCGCTCACCTTGGTGTCGGCCTGGGCGTAGGTGAAGTCCTCGCCCGGTGACTTCACGCCGACCACGGTCACGCCGTACTTGCTGCGGACCTCGCTCTGCGACAGCGTGAACCCGATGGTCTCCTGTGGCGGGCGCATCTTGACGATGGCGAAGCCGTCGTCGAACTCGATGTAGTCCATCAGCTTGCCGTTGACCAGGTGCGCGACCCGGCGACCGGTCTCGGCCTCCGGGAAGATGACGTGGTGCACGCCGATGCGCGTCAGGATCCGCCCGTGCTCGGGGGAGAGGGCCTTGGCCCAGATCGACGGGATCCCGGCGTCGACGAGGTTGAGCGAGGCGAGCACCGACGCCTCGACCGAGGAGCCGATGCCGACCACGGCGAGCTTGAAGTTGCGCGCCTTGATGGCGGCGATGGCGGAGGGCTGGCTGGCGTCGGCCTGGACGATCTTGGTGATCTTGCCCAGGAAGGTCTCGGCGAGCACGGCGTCCTGCTCGATCGCGACCACGTGGTGGCCGAGCTGCTGCAGCTCCAGGGCTGCCGCAGCGCCGAAACGCCCGAGGCCGATGACCAGTACGTCCTCCTCGAAGAGTCGGTTCCTGGGCAAGAGATTCCTCCGTCATGTCGCGGACTGGGCCGTCCTGTCCACGGACAGTACCCGCCCGGTAGCGTGCAGGACATGCCCACTCAGGCGCGCGTGATCTGGGACCCCAGCTTCACGGCATACAACTTCGGTCCCACGCACCCGATGGCACCGGTGCGCCTGGACCTGACCGCTCGCCTGTGTGACGCGTTCGGGCTCTTCTCCCATGTCGACGTCGAGATGGTCAACCCGGGCGTCGCCGACGACGCGCTGCTCGCGACGGTGCACGACCCCGGCTACATCGACGCGGTGAAGGCCGCCTCGAAGGACCCGGCGAGCGCGGACGGCGGCCACGGCCTCGGCACCGAGGACGACCCGGCGTTCCCGGGCATGCACGAGGCGAGCGCCCGCATCGCCGAGGGGACCCGGCAGGTGTGCGAGGACGTCTGGACGGGCCGGTCGAGCCACGGCGTCAACTTCTGCGGCGGCCTGCACCACGCCATGCCCGACAGCGCCTCGGGCTTCTGCATCTACAACGACATCGCGGTCGGCATCCAGTGGCTGCTCGACAACGGCGCCCAGCGCGTGGCCTACGTCGACATCGACGTGCACCACGGCGACGGCGTGGAGCGCATCTTCTGGGACGACCCGCGGGTGGTGACCATCTCGCTGCACGAGTCCGGGCGGGCGCTGTTCCCCGGCACGGGGTGGCCCGGCGACACCGGCGGCCCCGACGCGCCGGGGTCGGCCGTCAACGTGGCGCTGCCGCCCGGCACCGGCGACTCCGCGTGGTTGCGCGCGCTGCACGCCACCGCCCTCCCGATCGTGCGGGCGTTCAAGCCCGAGGTGCTGGTGACCCAGCACGGCTGCGACACCCACGCCCAGGACCCCCTCGCGCACCTCGCGCTGTCGGTGGACGCCCAGCGCACCGCCGCCGAGGCGCTGCACCGGCTGGCCCACGACGTGTGCGACGGGCGCTGGGTCGCCCTCGGTGGGGGCGGCTACGAGCTCGTCGACGTCGTGCCGCGGACCTGGACCCACCTGACCGGCATCGCCACGCACCGGCCGATCCCGCTCACGGCGCCGGTGCCGGACGGCTGGCTCGAGCACGTGCTCATGGAGCTCGGCCGGCAGGGGCCCCGCCGGATGGGCGACCTCGACCCGGCCGAGGGCCCGATCTGGCACCAGCCGTGGGACATGGGCTACAACCCGCACAGCGAGGTCGACCGGGCCATCATGGCCACCCGGCAGGCCACCTTCGAGCACTTCGGGCTCGACCTCTGGTTCGACTAGGTTGCTGTTCGGGGTCGTCGTCGTTCGGGGGAAACGTCACTGCTCAGGCGGCGTGTCGTCTGGACATTCGCAGAAGGGGCCGACTTTCTTTCCCCATCCGCTTCCCCAGTGGTCACATCAGCCCCTATCGTTGCGACTTGCACGAGCGTAGAGGTCCGCCGGAGGGGAAGCCGGCGATGCGCACGTGAAGAAGATCGAGGTAGCTATGTCCAACGAGCGCCAGCTCGCCGAGGTGCGGTTCCTGACCGTGGCCGAGGTCGCCTCGATCATGCGCGTGTCGAAGATGACCGTGTACCGGATGGTGCACGCCGGAGAGCTCCCCGCGATCCGTGTGGGCCGCTCGTTCCGCGTTCCCGAGGACGCCGTGCACAAGTACCTGCGCACGTCGTACGTCGACACCGCGTGATTGACCGATGAAGAACGAGTGAGGGCGGGCCGGGGGATCTCCCCGGCCCGCCCTCTCTCGTCGGCCCTGTTCGGCGGCTGCCCGTCAGCGGTTGTCGACCGCCCGCACGTCCACCGCCACGTTCGAGCCGGTGTACAGCTGGGTCAGCAGGTAGACCGACCCGGGCGGGATGACGGCCGACTCGTCGGCGGCCGCGGACGCGGCCGAGCCGGTCAGCTGGCACTCGCTGTCGAGGAAGTACAGGTCGAGGTCGTGCCCGAGGCTGTCGTCCGCGTCGCTCGTGCCCTTCACCGACACCGAGTGCAGCCCGTCGGAGAAGCCGAGCGGGAACTTGGTGACCCACGCGTCCGCGCCCTGGCTGGCGGGCGGGAAGGTGCACGCCGTGTTCATCTCCGTGCCCGTCACGCCGAAGACGTTGGCGAGGCCGGTGGGGTCGCCCGCGGCCGGGTTGGGTGCGGTGATGGTGCCGGAGTCGGTGTAGTCGGGGTCGGGGGTCACCGTGCCGTTGGCGACCTTGGCGCCGGAGCCGAACACCTGGATGTCGGCGACCTGCGCGTAGGTGGAGGTGTCACCCTGCACCGAGTCGACGAAGAACCGGACGTACGCGGCCTTGACCGGCTTCTCGAGCTCGAAGGTGCGGTAGTTCAGGTCCGCCGCCGTGGGACGCGGCGCCTCGTAGCCGAAGCCGCCCTTGCGCACCGTCGTCCAGGTGACCCCGTCGGTGGAGGTCTGGAACGTGAAGTCGCGCAGCGCCGAGAAGCGCGAGGCGTTGGTGGCCTTGAAGGCGCTGACCCGCAGCGACGACACCGTCGCCGGAGCGGCCAGCTTCACCGTCACCCGCTGGTCCGGACCGGCGTTGTAGGCCGTGTCGCCCGCCTTCGTCGACCACACCGACGCCGCGGTGTCGTCGAAGGCGAACTTCGCCGGTGAGCCGTCGTCCTGGCTCGAGGCCGACACGACCGTCGCGCCGGCCGCGGTGGAGGCGAGGTTGGGCGCCAGGGAGATGGTCTTGGCGGCGTTCCTGCCGGCGGCGACGGTGAGGCCCTCGATCGTCTGGGTGCCGAAGCCCGGGGCCTGGATGGTCAGCGGGTAGCTGCCCGCCACGGCCTTGACCGAGAAACCGCCCGTCGAGCCGGTGCGACCGAGCGGGCTCACCCGCGCCTCGAACCGGCCGAGGATGACCTTGGCGTTCGGGATCTTCTGGCCGGTGCTGGCGTTGACCAGGGTCAGGGCGACGGTGCCGTTGCGGGACGCGGCCGGGTGGTCGAACGCCGGTGTCGGGTCGGTGTCGTCACCGGTGTTCGAGACGGCCGAGGCGCCGGCGCCGCGCTTGGCGAAGACCGACCAGATGAGGTCGGTGTTGTCACCGTGGTTGCGGTCGAGGTCGGCGCTGAGGATGCCGTCGCGGGCGTCGAGGAACGACGGGTCGGGTGCGGTGAGCGGCATGCCGTCGGTCACCAGCCGGGCCGCCACCTCCGAGCCCTTGGCCAGGCCGTGGCGGGCGACGAGGGCCTTGTGCAGGTCCCACAGCGTCGCGGTCCAGATCTCGCCGTCGGCGTGCACCTCCGGGCCGGTCAGGTCGTAGCCCATGTCGCCGAAGGTGTTGGGGTTCTTGTTGTAGTCGTAGTTGCGGATGCCGCGGTTCTCGTTGCCGGTCGCGTAGGCGCCGACCACCGCCCGCGTCGGCTCCAGCCCGGTGCGGGCCGCGTGGTTGAGGGCGTACCAGTCGCCCCAGCCCTCGCCCATCGACCCGGCCTGGTGCGAGCCGAGGGCGCTGCCGCCGGCGACGTAGCGGTTCGACAGCCCGTGGCTGTACTCGTGCTGGATGACGGTCATGTCCATCGAGCCGTCGCGGTAGGGACCCTCGAACGCGTCGTCGATCGGCTCCCACAGGAACATGCCGCTCCACGGCGGTATGCCGTCGTCGAGGGTGAGCATGTAGGCGTTGTCGCGCCCGGTGTAGGTCGGCGAGCCACCGGAGGCGGCCCCGGCCTGCACCAGGCCCTTGATCGGGTCACCGCCCATGCCGCCCTTCCCGCCGTTGTCGACCTGGAAGTTGCCGGCGGTCTCGGTGAAGCCGAGCGCGTAGTAGTCGTCGTGGATCCGGTTGTGCTGGAAGAACAGGTTGGTCGCGGCCGGCTCGAGGTCCTCGGCGTAGGACGGCGGCACGGTCGCGCCCTCCTTCTGCTGCCAGGCGTCCTTGAAGACGTAGGAGAAGTTGCCGGTGGGGGACACCGGGCGGGGCGCACCGTCGACCGGGCCGATGAAGTTCGACCAGTTGGCGTGGGTGTCGGCGTTGTTGCCGAACGTCGTCACGCCGGTGCCGGCGAGGCCGGTCGGGTCGACCCAGCCCTTGGGGGACTCCGCGGTCGGTCCGAACGACTGCTGGCGCGGCGCTCCGCCCTTCGCGGCTCCGGGGTAGTTGTCGTAGACGGTGCCCTGCGGGTCCGACTCGTTCTGCACCACCGACGCGCGGTAGAGCACCTTTCCGGTGGTCCCGTCCAGGATGACCTCCCAGGCCTCCTGCGGGCTCTTGATGAAGTACACCCGGTATGCCGCGACCGCTCCGGTTCGCGTCCCGAAGGTCACCTTCTTCGCGTACGACGGTCCGCCGAACGGGCCCTTGGCGAAGGTGGTGTAGCCCGCCTGCGTGCCGTCGGCCTGGGGCACGTACGTGACCCCGGGGGCGAGGGTGCCGGCCGCCTTGAGCACCGCGCCGGCCTCGCCGACCACCCAGCCGCCGGTGAGGTCGTCCCCCGGCGTCGGGTCGCCGGCATACGACAGGACCCGGCCGTCACTGGTGACGGCGACGTTGAGGCGGCCGCCGCGGACCGCTGCCACGCCGCCGGCCGTCTGCACGAGGCTGACCACGTGGGTGCCGGTGCCGGGCAGGGTGTGGTCACGCGCCACCTGCAGCGCTTCGACCGCCTTGCTGCTCAGGCCGAAGGCCGCGGCGTTGTCGGCGACCCACTGCCGCGCGATGTCGACGGCCTTGCCCTCGCGGGCCCCGGTCAGCGGAGCCGGTCCTCGCAGCGACCGGAGCGTGCCGAACCGCTCGTCCCAGGTGGCCCGGGCCCCCTTGCCCGAGTCGGCCAGCAGGGTGCTCACGGCCTTCCTCGTGGCGGTGCTGGGGACGATGGCGTCCTTGACGGCCCGGGTGTCGAGCGTGGCCGTCAGGTCGGACACGGCGTCGCCGAGCCCGGCCAGCACCGGGTCGGTCAGGTCCGTGGCGGACGACGAGGCCGTCGCCGTGGCCACCGGGGCCGCCACCAGGGCGCCCGTGAGCAGGCCCACCCCAATCGGTGTCAGTCCAGTGCGTGCCGTCAGTCGAGTGCGCGATCTTCTCACCGCTGCTGCTCCTCCGTGGTGCGGGCACCATGTGGCCCGGTGCCCGGAAAACGAGGCGCAGCGCCCGGGGTTATGCGCCTTCCCCGCAGAGGCGTCGACCGCCCCGGTTTGGGCTGTGCGGCGAGGGGCCGGTAGAGTGACCCGCACTGTTCGGCGTGGTGCGTAGCTCGTTGCCCCGTCCGGCAACACGACACCACAGACACGCGAGGACAACTATGGGCTCTGTCATCAAGAAGCGCCGCAAGCGCATGGCGAAGAAGAAGCACCGCAAGCTCCTTCGCAAGACGCGCCACCAGCGTCGCAACAAGAAGTAAGGACCCTCCGCGGTCCACGACAGGCCTCCGCCCTCGGCGGGGGCCTTTGTCGTGCGTCGGGTCTTCTGGTGTGAGCCTGCCTACCTCTGGTGCCGCGACCGGGCAGGCGTCGCTAGGCTGGCACGGACCTGAGCGGACTTCCGACCAACATGGCGAGAGGGGTGAGCGGTGGCTGATGTCGTCCTGGTGACCGGCGTCTCCCGCTACCTCGGTGGCCACTTCGCCCGACGCCTCACCGCCGACCCCTCGGTCTCTCGCGTCATCGGCGTCGACGTCATCCCGCCCCCGCACGACATCGGGCGCGCGGAGTTCGTGCGGGCCGACATCCGCAACCCCATGATCGGCAAGATCATCGCGCAGGCCGAGGTCGACACGGTCGTGCACATGAACGTGATCGCGACGCCGACCCACGCCGGTGGACGGAGCTCCCAGAAGGAGATCAACGTCATCGGCACCATGCAGCTGCTCGCCGCGTGCCAGAAGGCCCCGAGCGTGCGCCGGCTCGTGGTCAAGTCGTCGGCCGCCGTCTACGGGTCCAGCCCGCGCGACCCGGCGATGTTCACCGAGGACATGGGCCCGAAGTCGCTGCCCCGCGCGGGGTTCGGCAAGGACTCCGTCGAGGTCGAGGGCTACGTGCGCGGGTTCTCCCGTCGCCGGCCCGACACCGAGATCACGATGCTGCGGTTCGCCAACATCATCGGCCCCGGCATCCGCACGTCGCTCACCGACTACTTCACCCTGCCGGTGATCCCCGTCCCCTTCGGCTTCGACGCCCGGCTGCAGTTCGTGCACGAGGACGATGCGATCAGCGCCCTGCTGCGCGCGACCACCGGGCCGAGCGTCGGCATCACGAACATCGCCGGCGACGGCGTCATCACGGTGGCCCAGGCGGCGGGCATGGCGCGGCGTCCGCTGCTGCCGGTGCCGCGGCTCACCGCCGGCATGCTCGGCAACGCGCTGAAGCGTTCCGGCCTCGCCGACTTCTCCGCCGACCAGCTGCAGTTCCTCGCGTTCGGGCGGGGCCTCGACACGACGAGGATGCGTGAGGTGCTCGGCTTCGAGCCGCGGTTCACGACGCGGCAGGCGTTCGAGGACTTCGCCCGCGGCATCGGCTCGCTGCTGCCCGGCGTCAGCGCCGTGGGCTCCCTCGTGGGGTCGACCGTCACAGGCGTGGCGGGCACGGCCGTCCACGCGATCGGGCACGTGCGTGCCCCGGGGAGGACTGACTGATGGCGTCGACCGGCGGTGCCGGGGCCAAGCGCCCCGCCAAGAAGTCGGCCGCGAAGTCGACGGCGAAGTCGGCCACGAAGTCGACGGCGACGAAGGCGGCCACGAAGTCGACGCCGAAGTCGACGGCGAAGTCGACTGCGAAGGCCACCGTGAAGGCCACCAGCCGCAAGGCCGGCGGCGGAGCTCTCGCGGCCGGTGCCGCGCGCGCCAGCGGCGAGCGGGCCAAGCGGCGCAGCACCCCCTTGATCGCGGGAGCCCCGGAGCGCCCGCCGCTCGGTCTGGTGCCCCCCGCGGACGACGCCGAGCCGGCGGTGGCCGCCGAGACCACGGCCACGGAGACCGCGGCGCGGGACGCCGCGGCCGTCGAGACGACGGCTGCCAAGGCCCCGTCCGCCGCCGCGGGCCACCGCAAGCCGCACCGGCCGCACCCGGTGGCCAAGGCCGTCCCCACCAAGAAGTCCGTCGCCCGCTCGGGGACCCGCACGGCCAAGCCGAAGCGAGGCACCACGACCAGCCGCTCCACGGAGCCGCGTCCGGTCGCTGCGGAGGCGCCGGCTCGCGGAAAGCTCGTCGCGGTGCCCGACGAGACCGTCAGGGTCGAGGTGCCGGCACCGCGCTCCAGCCACGTCGCCGTTGCCCCGGGCATCGAGGAGCTGCTGAAGGCCGGCATCGCGGCGATGCGGGTGGCGGCCGAGGCCACGGGCCTCTCGCCGGAGGAGGTCGAGCACCGGGTGGCTGCGACGCTGTCGTTCCTGCGTCGCCGGCTGACGGGCGACTACCCGGTCGACGAGTTCGGCTTCGACGAGGACTTCACCGAGCACGCCTACCTCCCGCTGCTGCGACCGCTGTACCGGAAGTGGTTCCGCGTCGAGGTGCGGGGGATCGAGAACATCCCCGCCGAAGGCGGCGCGCTGGTCGTGGCCAACCACTCGGGCACCATCGCGATGGACTCGCTCATGACCCAGGTGGCCGTGCACGACGAGCACCCGGCCCACCGACACCTGCGCATGCTGGGTGCCGACCTCGTGTTCCAGACCCCGGTCGTCGGCCAGGTGGCACGCCGGTCCGGCTCCACACTGGCGGCCAACCCCGACGCCGAGCGCCTGCTGTCACAGGGCGAGCTCGCGGGCGTCTGGCCCGAGGGGTTCAAGGGGGTGGGCAAGCCGTTCAGCGAGCGCTACAAGCTCCAGCGGTTCGGCCGCGGCGGCTTCGTCTCAGCAGCCCTGCGCACGGGCGCGCCGATCATCCCGTGCTCGATCGTCGGGGCCGAGGAGATCTACCCGATCATCGGCAACATGAAGACGGTGGCACGTCTGCTGGGCGCACCGTACGCGCCGATCACCCCGACCTGGCCGCTGCTCGGACCGCTGGGACTGGTGCCGCTGCCGAGCAAGTGGATCATCGAGTTCGGGTCGCCGGTCGAGACCGCCGACCTCGGGCCCGCCGCGGCCGACGACCCCATGCTCGTCTTCGACCTCACCGACCAGGTGCGCGAGACGATCCAGCAGACCCTCTACTCGCTGCTGATGCAGCGACGCTCGGTCTTCTTCTAGCCGTACCCCGTCAGGGAAGCGGGAGCGGCACGGTCGCCGTGACGCCCGGCAGGGTGACGCCACCCAGCGTGGTGTCCGGCACGGTGGCCTCCACACTGTCGCTGCTGACGCCCACCGAGGGCAGCGTGGCGCTGACGCCGGGGAGCCCGGTGGCGCTGGCGCTGATGGTCGGGCCGTTGAGGTTGCCCCCGTCGGTCGACAAGGTGGCGCCGCCGTTGTCACCGCCGAGGGTCACCCCGCCGGAGCCGGCGGTGATGCCCGGGGCGCCGCCGCTGCCGTCGGGGTCGGCCGTGACCGCGGTGCCGGGCACGGTCACGCCACCACCGGCGGCGGGGGACGTGGTGGTGGCACGAGCGGTCGTGGAGCTGAGGGACGGCAGGTCGGTGGGGTTGACCCCGACCTGGCGCAGGGTCACGCACGTGGGGGCGCAGGCGACGAGCCGGCGCAGGGCCGCTGCGTCGGCGTCGCCGAGCAGCGACTCCAGCTCGCCGAGCACCGGCAGGGCCTCGGCGGGCACCTCGGGCCGGAGGGCCTCGACCTGCGGCCGGGCCCGGGCGGCGAAGTCGCGGACGGCGATGAGCGCCTGCGGGTTGCCGGTGTCGTCGAAGGCGCGTCCGAGGTCGCGCTGACCCGCCCGCACGTCGAGCACCGCCTTCTGGAGGGCCTCGACGTACCCCTCGGCATCCCGCTCGTCTCGGTCGGCGAGCTCGCGGGTCTCGGAGATGTGCTCCTCGGCCTGGGAGAGGTGGGTGAGCCCGCGGTCGAGGTCGGAGCCGGCCAGCTGCACGGCCACCGAGTCGAGCCAGCCCTTGACGGGGTAGAGGGCCGATCCCGGGATGGCGCCCCGCGAGGCAACCCCCACGACGGTGCCCACCACGAGGACCGACGCCGCGGCACCGGCGAGGGCACGCGGCATACCTCGGCCGACCACCAGGACGACGGGGCTGCTGCGGCGGCCCGCGCGCTCGGCCGGGGCGCCGGCGGCCGGACGGTCGACGACCGGCATGCTGGCGGCCTCGGCCATCAGGCGCTCGCGCAGCTCGGCCACGAACTCGGGGCGGGGCGCGCCGGCTCCGGCCGACACGGAGGCCAGGGCCGAGGCGGTGCGGGCGAGACGGGTCGTCTCGGTGTCGGCGACCTGCTCGCCCTCCAGGGCGCGCTGCAGCCGGTCCGCCGCACGGCGGGTCACGAGCATGCCGAAACCTCCTCCCCCAGCTCTGTGGACGTGTGCCGCCATGAGAACGACGCTCCGGCGTGGAGGTTACGCTCCGCGTCGTAGCGGAATCTGGGGTCAGAGATCCACATCGGCGAGCTCCCGGTGGAGGGCGCGCACGGCCCGGAGCTGGAGCTGCTTGACGGCGCCCTCGGTCTTGCCGAGGACCTTGGCCGTCTCGGCGAGCGACAGGCCCTGGAGGAACCGCAGGACGACGCACTCGGCCTGCTCGGGCTTGAGGTTCTTGACCGCCTCGAGGAGCCGGGTGTCGCGCAGGCGCTGGAGCACCTCCGACTCCGGGGCGTCCACGTGCTCGTCGGCGTCCAGCATGTCGGCAGTGGTGACCTCGAGCCGGAACCGGGCCGACTTGGCGTTGTCGGTGATCAGGTTGCGGGCGATCGTGATGAACCAGGCCGCGATGTCGCGTCCCTGCCAGGAGAAGGAGTCCATGCGGCGCAGCGCGCGCAGGAAGGTCTCCGAGGTCAGGTCCTCCGCGACGTGGGCGCTGCCGACGCGCACGTAGATGTACCGGTAGACCACGTCGACGTAGCGCTCGTAGAGGAGGCCGAACGCCTCGGCGTCACCCCGCTGGGCCAGCTCCACCAGCGCGGAGACCCGCTCGAAGTCCTGCGGGGCCGAGCCCGGCGCGAACCCGGCCCGGGTGGCGCGGTCGCCGCCACCGCCGCCCTGCCCGACCTCCGCGCCCTCGGCCACGCTGAGCAGCAGCCGCAGCGAGCCCAGCATCTGTGTGGTGGCCTCGTGCAGGCCGCGGTCGCCGGGGGAGGAGCAGCGCGGGGGCGCGTAACCGGCGGGGCTGGGGCTCGTTGTGCCGGACGGCAGGGTGAAGGCTGGCAGGGGCGCCAGTGTCCCGAGGGCAGCGCGGCAGACCGCGAGAGCGCTCGCGGCATGACGGCTGTCTGGCATGCGGATGTGGACCCACCTCCCGCCGGCCAGTTTCCACGAAATCTCCGGAAATGTCAGGAGACCCCGGTCACATCAGGGGATCAGGCACCCTCAGCGGGGAGCGCGACGCCTCGAGGCGGCAGCCGCCAGCGCGCCGGCGAGCGCCGTGGCGCCGGCGGCGGGAAGTCCGACCTTGGCGGCCTTGCGGCCGTTGCGGAAGTCGCGGACCTTCCAGCCGTGCGCCTTGGCGTGGTGGCGCAGCTTCGCGTCGGGGTTGATGACGCAGGGGTCGCCGACCAACGAGAGCATCGGGATGTCGTTGGCCGAGTCGGAGTAGGCCGAGCACGCGGCCAGGTCGTAGCCGCGCTCGGCGGCCAGCGCCTCGACCGCGACAGCCTTCGCCGGCCCGTGCAGCGGCTCCCCGACCAGGCGCCCCGTGTAGATCCCGTCGACGCTCTCGGCCACCGTGCCCAGCGCGCCGGTGAGGCCGAGCTGGTCGGCGATCACCGTGGCGACCTCCACGGGCGTCGCGGTGACGAGCCAGACATCGTGACCGGCGTCGAGGTGCGCCTGGGCGAGGGCGCGGGTGCCCGGCCAGATCTTGTCGGCCATCACCTCGTCGTAGACCTCCTGGCCGATCCGCCCGATCTCCGCGACCGAGTGCCCGGCGATGAACCCGAGCGCCTGCTCGCGGATCTGGGCCACGTGCTCGAGGTTCTCGCCGACCATGGCGAAACTCGCCTGCTTCCAGAGCATCGCGGCGATGTCGCGCGTGGTGAAGAACTCCCGCTTCCACAGGCCGCGGGCGAGGTGGAAGATGCTGGCGCCCTGGAGCACGGTGTTGTCGAGGTCGAAGAAGGCCGCGGTGTCGGTGCGGGCCGGCTCCGAGGCGGGCGGCTCCGACGGCACGGTGACGGCCTCTGCCACCACCTCGCCGTCCGGGCCGTACTCGATCATGGGTCCAACCCTAGGGCCCGGCTGCCTGGCGCACAGGGCGGCATACAGTGCAGGGGTGGCAGCCATCGACGGACCGGAGCACCGGGCGCGCATCACCCTGGTCGGCAAGCCGGGCTGCCACCTGTGCGACGAGGCGCGCGCGGTGGTCGCCCGGGTGGCCGCCGACCTCGGCGTCACCTGGGAGGAGTGGTCCATCACGGACGACCCGGCGCTGGCGGAGGAGTACTGGGAGCAGATCCCCGTGACCTTCGTCGACGGCCGGCAGCACGACTACTGGAGGGTGGACGAGGCCCGGCTCCGGGCCGCCCTGGCGTCGCGCCGGTGACCTGGCTCACAACGACCCGCCCTCGCGGTGGGGCGGTCGCTTGTGACTTTGTGCATCGGTTCACAACCGCGTAACCTGACGGTGCTCCCGTCCGCTCCAGCCAGGTGCGGACTCTTCGCATGAGAGGAGCCGGAGAACCCCCTTGTCTGCCGACCCCAGCGCCCGTCGCGGCATCCCTGACGCCACCGTCGCGCGGCTGCCCGAGTACCTCCGCGCGCTGACCGGTCTCGCAGAGCGGGGCATCACGTCCGTCTCCTCGGAGGAGCTCGCCGCGGCCGCCGGTGTCCGGTCGGCCAAGCTGCGCAAGGACCTCTCCTACCTCGGCTCCTACGGAGTGCGCGGCGTCGGCTACGAGGTCGACCACCTCGCCTACCAGATCTCCCGAGAGCTCGGCCTCACCCAGGACTGGCCCGTCGCCATCGTCGGGATGGGAAACCTCGGCCACGCGCTCGCGGCCTACAGCGGGTTCGCCACCCGGGGCTTCCGGGTGGTCGCCCTGCTCGACCAGGACCCCGGCATCGTCGGCCAGGAGATCGCCGGCCTCGCCGTGCAGCCCATGTCGGAGCTCGCCGCCCTCGTCGCGGAGCAGGGCCTGGCCATCGGGGTCATCGCCACGCCGGCCGCCTCCGCCCAGGCCGTGTGCGACGCCCTCGTCGCCGCCGGGGTTCGCTCCATCCTCAACTTCGCGCCCTGCGTGCTCGTCGTGCCCGAAGGAGTCGACGTGCGCAAGGTCGACCTGTCCACCGAGCTGCAGATCCTGGCGTTCCACGAGCAGCGCAAGGCGCTCGCCGCGCCCGCCGCCCTCCGGAAGGCGGTGGCCCCGTGAGCCTCGTCGTCCTCGGGCTGTCGCACCACACCGCGCCGCTGCCGCTGCTCGAGGCGGTGTCGCTCGGCGACCCGGCGCGCATCGACCTCGCCGCGCGCATCGTGGGCCGGGAGAACGTCTCGGAGGCCATCGTCGTCTCCACCTGCAACCGCACCGAGGTGTATGCCGACGCGCACACCTTCCACGGTGCCGTCACCGACATCACCGACAGTCTCGTGGAGGCCTGCGGCGTCGACCGCGAGGACCTGCGCGAGCACCTCTACGTCCACTACGAGGACCGCGCCATCGCGCACGCCTTCACCGTGGCGTGCGGCCTGGACTCCATGGCGGTCGGCGAGGCACAGATCCTCGGCCAGATGCGCACCGCCCTGCGCGCCGCCCAGCGGGCCGGGCACGCGGGCACCTCGCTGAACGGCCTGTTCCAGCAGGCACTGCGGGTCGGGAAGCGCGCCCACGCCGAGACGGGCATCGACTCGGTGAGCGTCTCGCTCGTCGAGGCCGGCATCGCGCAGGTCGAGCGTGAGCTCGGTCCGCTGCCGGAGCAGCGGGTGCTCGTCGTCGGCGCCGGCGGCATGAGCTCGCTGGCCGCGACCACGGTGGCGCGGTTCGGCTGCGCCGGCCTGGTCATCACCAACCGCACGGCCAGCAAGGCCGAGCGCCTCGCCGAGCGCATCGGCGGCACCACGCGCCCGCTCTCCGAGCTGCGCGATGCCGTCGCGGAGGCCGACGTCGTCATCTCGTGCACCGGCTCGACCGGCGTCGTGGTCGACCTCGGCCTCGCCGGCGACGCCCAGGTGGCCCGCGGCGGCCGTCCGCAGGTCTACATCGACCTCGCCCTGCCCCACGACGTCGCACCCGAGGTCGCCTCGCTCACCAACGTCACCGTCGCCGGCCTGGCAGCGCTCGGTGAGGAGCTCAGCGCGGGGGAGACCACGCCGCAGGTGCAGGAGGTGGCCGACCTCGTCATTGCCGAGGTGGCGGCCTACCTGACCACCCGCGCGGCCGAGTCCGTCGCCCCCACGGTCGCGGCCCTGCGCTCGCGTGCGGCGGAGGTCGTCGACCGCGAGCTGGGGCGGCTCGACCAGCGGCTGCCCTCCATGGACGACGCCACGCGCCAGGAGGTGCAGCGCGCCGTGCACCGCATCGTCGAGAAGCTGCTGCACACCCCGACCGTGCGGATGAAGGAGCGCGCGACCAGCGGCCACGGCGACGACTACGCCCAGGCCCTGCGCGAGCTGTTCGACCTCGGGCCCAACGAGACCGCTGCGGTCTCGGTGCCCCCGCCCGAGCGGGGTGGTCTGCGATGACCGCCGTCGTCGCGACCCGCACCCTGCGCCTCGGCACCCGCCGCAGCGCGCTCGCCACCACCCAGTCCGGCTGGGTGGCCGACCTCCTGCGCACGCGGGGACACCAGGTCGAGCTCGTCGAGATCGTCACCGAGGGCGACGTCAACGACGCACCCCTGGCGACGCTCGGTGGCACGGGCGTGTTCGCCGCCGCCATCCGCAAGGCGCTGCTGGCCGGCGAGGTCGACCTCGCCGTGCACTCGCTGAAGGACCTGCCGACGGCGCCCGAGCCCGGCCTCGTGGTGGCTGCCATCCCGCCGCGGGAGGACCCGCGCGACGCCCTGGTCGCCCGCGACGGCCTCACCCTCGGCGAGCTGCCCGCCGGCTCGGTGGTCGGCACCGGCTCGCCGCGTCGCGTCGCCCAGCTCGCCGCGCTCGGCCTGGGGCTGCAGACGAAGGACATCCGCGGCAACGTCGACACCCGGATCGGGCTGACCCGCTCGGGCGACTGCGACGCCGTGGTGCTCGCCCGCGCCGGCCTCGCCCGGCTCGGCCGCCTCGACGTCGTCACCGAGACCCTCGACCCGCTGCAGATGCTGCCCGCCCCCGGGCAGGGCGCCCTCGCCGTCGAGTGCCGCACCGACGACTCCGACGTGGTCGCGCTGCTGCGCGAGATCGACGACCCCGACACCCGCGCCTGCGTCACCGCCGAGCGCACCGTCCTGGCCGCCCTCGAGGCCGGCTGCTCCGCCCCGGTGGGCGCCCTCGCCGAGGTCGTCGAGGGCGAGGACGGGCTCGAGCTGTCCCTGCGGGCCTTCGTCGGCTCCGTGGACGGCGCCGTCGAGCTGCGCCGCTCCCTGGTCGGGCCGGTGTCCGAGCCCGAGCGGCTCGGGGCAGACCTCGCGGCAGTCCTCCTCGAGGACGGCGCCGAACACCTGACGGGGCCCGAGGAGCGGCCCCCGGCCGGCGCGCACACCCGCTGGGACCCAGACCCAGCCGAGGCGACCGGAGACAGGCCTCCGCTCGCCGCCCCCACCGACTCCCGTCCAGAACCAACCGCCACGGAGCGTGCAACGTGAGCCCCACGCGCTCGAAGTCCACCACCACGACTGACGCGACGAACACCCCCTCGGCCACGCCGGCCGGGTCCACCAGGGCCGCCGGCCGCCAGCCGGGTCGGGTCGCCTTCGTCGGCGCCGGCCCCGGCGACGCCGGCCTGATGACCGTGCGCGCGGTCGAGTACCTCGCCGCTGCGGACGTGGTCGTCATCGACCAGCTGAGCCGCGAGGACGTCGTCGCCCGGCACTGCCGCGAGGACGTCGAGGTCGTCGACGCCGGCCACGGCGACCACGGCCAGCCCCTGACCCACGCGATGCGCGCCAAGCTCGTCGTGAAGGCCGCCAAGGCCACCAAGGGCGGTCTCGTGGTGCGCCTCATGGACGGCGACCCCGGCACCTTCAACGGCCTGGCCGAGGAGGCGCTGGCGCTGCACAAGGCCGGCATCGGCTTCGACGTCGTGCCGGGCGTGAGCGCGGTGTCGGCGGTGCCCACCTACGCCGGCGTGCCGCTGACCTCGAGCACCTCGCAGGCCGTGCACGTCGTCGCCGCCAACGACCGCAAGGTCGACTGGGCCGCATCGGTCTCCGACCACGTCACCGTCGTGCTCCTCGGCGCCCCCGACGACCTCGGTGAGGCACTGGCGAAGCTGCTGGACGCCGGCCGCGCGGCCGAGACCCCCGTGGCGCTGACCGAGCGCGGCACCACCATCCGCCAGGTCACCCACAGCACCACCCTCGGTGGCGTCGCCGCGGTCATGAAGAGCGTCGAGTTCCCCGCCCTCGCGGTGGTGGGCCAGACCGTCGCCCTGCGCGACCAGCTGTCCTGGTTCGAGACCAAGCCGCTGTTCGGCTGGAACATCCTCGTGCCGCGCACCAAGGAGCAGTCCGGCTCGACCATCACGCGCCTGGCGTCCTACGGCGCCACCGCCGAGGTCGTGCCGACCATCAGCGTCGAGCCGCCGCGCACGCCGCAGCAGATGGAGCGCGCGGTCAAGGGGCTGGTGACCGGCCGCTACGAGTGGGTCGGCTTCACCTCGGTCAACGCCGTGAAGGCGGTGCGCGAGAAGTTCGCGGAGTTCGGGCTCGACGCCCGAGCCTTCGCCGGCCTCAAGATCGCCGCCGTCGGGGGCGTCACCGCCAGCGCACTGCGCGAGTGGGGCCTCGAGCCCGACCTGGTGCCCACGGGCGAGCAGTCGGCCCAGGGCCTGCTCGAGGCGTGGCCGCCCTTCGACGAGGTGCTCGACCCGATCAACCGCGTCTTCCTGCCCCGTGCCGACATCGCCACCGACACGCTGGTCGCCGGCCTGCAGGAGATGGGCTGGGAGGTCGACGACGTGACGGCCTACCGCACCGTGCGGGCGGCCCCGCCGGCCGCGCCGGTGCGCGAGGCCATCAAGGGTGGCCAGTTCGACGCGGTGGTCTTCACCTCCTCGTCGACCGTGCGCAACCTGGTCGGCATCGCCGGCAAGCCGCACCCGTCGACGGTCATCGCGTGCATCGGCCCGGCCACCGCCAAGACCGCCGAGGAGCACGGCCTGCGGGTCGACGTGCTCGCCCCGGAGGCGTCCTCCGACGCGCTGGTCGACGCGCTCGCCGACTACGGCCTCGGCCTCGCCGCCGCGGCTGCCGAGGCGGGTGAGCCGGTGGTGCGCCCGAGCGCCAAGCGGGCCGCGTCGCGGCGCCGGGCCAAGTAGTGTCGCCGCGGCCCGGCGTGCCCGGCCCGGTCGTGCGTCCCCGGCGCCTTCGGCAGTCGGCCGCGGTCCGGCGCCTGGTCGCCGAGACCCGGCTGCACCCGGCCGAGCTGGTGCTCCCCGTCTTCGTCAAGGAGGGTGCCCGCGAGCCGGTGGCCATCGGCGCCATGCCCGGCGTGGTGCAGCACTCGCTCGAGTCGCTGGTCGAGGTCGCCCGTGAGGCGGTCGAGGCCGGCATCGGCGGCCTGATGCTCTTCGGCGTCCCGGAGGACAAGGACGCCACCGGCTCGGGAGCCGACGACCCCGAGGGCATCCTCAACCTCGCCATCGAGGCCGTGGTGGAGGCCGTCGGCGACCAGACCGTCGTCATGGCCGACCTGTGCCTCGACGAGTTCACCGACCACGGGCACTGCGGTGTGCTCGACCGCGAGGGACGCGTCGACAACGACGCCACCCTCGAGCGGTATGCCGCGATGGCCCTCGCGCAGGCTCGCGCGGGCGCCCACGTGCTCGGCCTCTCGGGGATGATGGACGGCCAGGTCGGCCACGTCCGCGAGGCGCTCGACGCCGCCGGCTTCACCGACACCATCGTCCTGGCGTATGCCGCGAAGTACACCTCCGGGCTGTACGGCCCGTTCCGTGAGGCCGTGGAGTCCTCCCTCGAGGGCGACCGCACGACCTACCAGCAGGACCCGGCCAACGCGACCGAGGCCGTGCGCGAGATCGAGCTCGACATCGCCGAGGGCGCCGACATCATCATGGTGAAGCCGGCGACCCCACACCTCGACATCATCCGCACCGCTGCGGACATGTCGCCGGTTCCCGTTGCGGCGTACCAGATCTCGGGTGAGTACGCCCAGATCGAGGCTGCTGCCGCCAACGGCTGGATCGACCGGGAGCGGGCGATCATGGAGTCGCTGCTGGGCATCCGCCGCGCGGGCGCGCAGATCATCCTGACCTACTACGCGCTCGAGGCCGCCGCGCTGCTCCGGTGAGCGGGCGGCATACGCGCCTCAGGGTCGGAAGACCGCGTCCACCAAGGGGATCCGCGCCCGGTAGCCGCGCAGCAGCTCACGGGCGACGGTCACCGAGTCGACCAGCGGGTGCAGGGCGAACGCCTGCACCGCGCGACGCTCCGAACCCGTGGCGGCCGCCTCGATGACGAGGCGGTCGACGGCCTTGACCTGCTGCACCAGCCCGAGCGGGTGCCCCTCGAGCGGGCTGGTCGGCAGCGGGTGGGGGCCGTCGGCGTCGACGGTGCAGGGCACCTCGACCACGGCGTCCTCGGGCAGGCCGGGCAGCGTGGAACCGTTGCGGACGTTGAGGATCAACGTCGCCGGCTCGCCGCGCGAGATGGCCGCCATGATGGCCAGGGCCACGCCCTCGTAGCCGCCACCCTGCACGTCCTGCTCGTCGCGCTCCTCACCCTCGGCGCGCGCCTCGCGCATGTAGGTCGCGTTGCGCTCCATCCGCACGCGGTCCCATTCGGCGAGGGCGTCCGTGGGCCGGGTGGCCAGGGCGTCGTAGAAGGAGCGCTGCTGCTCCACGAGGTACTCGCCACGGGTCTGCGGGCTGCCGCCGATCGAGGCGACCGCGTCGCGGGTGAAGTAGTAGTAGTAGAGGTACTCGTTGGGGATCGTGCCCAACGACCGGAGCCACTCACCGCCGAAGAGCTGGCCCTCCTCCGTGGTCGCGAGGCGCCGCTCGTCGGCAAGCAGCTCGGGCACCAGGTTGCGGCCCTGGTGGTGCACGCCGCGCAGCCAGCCGAGGTGGTTGAGCCCGACGTAGTCGACCGTGGTGGCGGCCGGGTCGACGCCCATGGTGGCGGCCACCCGGCGCGCGGCGCCGATGGGGGAGTCGCAGATGCCGACCACGCGCCCGCCGAGCACCGACTGCATCGCCTCGGTGATCAGGCCGGCCGGGTTGGTGAAGTTGATGACCCAGGCGTCAGGGGCGACCGCGCGGACGCGCTCGGCGACGTGCAGGGCCACCGGCACGGTGCGCAGGCCGTAGGAGATGCCGCCCGGGCCGGTCGTCTCCTGGCCGAGGAGCCCGAGGTCGAGCGCGACCCGCTCGTCGGCGGTGCGGCCCTCGAGGCCGCCCACCCGGATGGCGGAGAAGACGAAGTCCGACCCGGCGAGCGCCTCGTCGAGGTCGGTGGTGGTGTTGACGACCGGTGCCTCCTCGCCGTCCCCGGCCATCTCGGCCAGCACGCGGGCGATGGCGTCGAGCCGCGCCTGGTCGACGTCGTGCAACCACACCTCGTCGACCCGGCGTTCGTGCCGGTCGGTGA
Organism: uncultured Actinomycetota bacterium; assembly: GCA_963730585.1. GTDB lineage: Bacteria > Actinomycetota > Actinomycetes > Actinomycetales > Dermatophilaceae > Pedococcus_A. The sequence goes on from CAVSSL010000005.1 coordinate 95,754, forward strand.
GGAGGGCGCCGTAGACGAGGGGGGTGCGGAAGCCGCCGCCGCCCAGGATCGCCAGTCTCATGCGGCCACCACACCCGTATTCGCCATGGGGACCATGATGGGTGCATTCTGGCGCTCGGACCAATGACGACAGGAGCTCGCGCCGTGCCCGAGCAGGTGTACGACCCGCTGGCGGCGCTGCGCACCGACGGCGCTCCCGAGATCGACGTGTTCGTCTGGGGCACCGTCTTCCTCGACATCATCTTCACCGGACTCGAGCGGCTCCCCGAGGGAGGCGAGGAGATCTGGGCCGACGGCATGGGCTCGTGCCCCGGAGGGATCGCCAACCTCGCCGTGGCAGCCCGGCGGCTCGGGCTGCGGACCTCGCTCGCGGCCGCGTTCGGGGACGACGCCTACGGCGACTTCTGCTGGGAGACGCTCAGCGACTCCGAGCACATCGACCTGAGCCGATCGCGACGCTTCGAGGGCTGGCACTCGCCGGTGACGGTCTCGATGGCGGTCCACCGCGACCGCGGCATGGTCAGCCACGGCCACCCGGCCCCGGTGGGCGCCACCGAGCTGATCGGCTCGCCGCCCCGGGCGCGGGCCGTCATGGCATCGCTCGGCGAGGGTGAGGGGATCATCGGCCAGGACGAGCCCAGCTGGGTGCAGCTGGCGCGCGACTCCGGTGCGCTGGTGTTCGCCGACGTGGGCTGGGACCCGACGGGGAAGTGGCCGCGCGAGGTGCTCGACCAGCTCGAGGTGTGCCACGCCTTCCTGCCCAACGCCGGAGAGGCGATGGCCTACACCCGCTCCGCGACCCCGACCGAGGCGCTCTACGCCTTGGCCGACCTCGTGCCGCTGGCCATCGTGACCAACGGGGAGAACGGTGCGATGGCGATCGACTCCGCCACCGGCGAGGAGGCCGTGGTGCCCGCGCTGCGGGTGGCCGCGCTCGACCCGACCGGTGCGGGAGACGTGTTCGGCGCCTCGATCGTGCTGGGCACCATCGCCGGCTGGCCGCTGCAGCAGCGCCTGGCCTTCGCCGCCCTGTGCTCGTCGCTGGCCGTGCAGCAGTTCGGCGGCTCGCTCGCTGCCCCGGGCTGGGGCGACCTCGCCGACTGGTGGGCCCAGCAGCGGGGTCCGGGGCGACTCGAGCTCGTACCACCGGTCGCTGCTGCGCCGGTACGCCTTCCTCGACGACCTCGTCCCCGACGTCCCGCTGGGCGTGGGGCGACGGGCCAGTGCGACGATTGCCCGTCACGCCGACATCGCGGGGACCTGATGGAACGACACCTGTCCGCTGGAACACATGCTTGCCGAACGACCTGAGGAGCTTGTCATGAGCCGACCCACCACCCTGCTGGCTGCCGCCGGCCTGATCGGTGCCGTCGCGCTGTCGGCCTGCACCCCGGGCTCCAACTCCGACAGCGGCCAGTCGTCCGCGCCGACCGGCCAGGTCACCACCGACGCGTCGAAGCTGGGGAACGTCACCCTCACCGTCTGGGACCAGGAGATCCGCGGCGGGCAGAAGGCGCAGATCGAGGAGCTCAACAAGCAGTTCCAGGCGAAGTACCCGAACATCAAGCTCGACCGGGTCTCGCGCTCGACCGACGACCTCAACGCCACGCTCAAGCTGGCGCTGTCGGGCAACACCCCGCCCGACGTGTTCCAGGCCAACAACGGTCGCCCCCAGATGGGGTCCTTCGTGCAGGCCGGCCAGCTGGTCCCGCTGGACCGGTATGCCGACGCGTACGGCTGGAAGGACCGCTACCCGGAGCCGGTGCGCCAGTACTCGTCGTACTCGACGGACGGCAAGACCTTCGGCACCGGCAGCCTCTACGGCCTGCCGCAGGTCGGCGAGGTCGTGGGCATCTACGTCAACAAGGCCAAGCTCCAGAAGGCCGGCGTGAACATGCCGCAGACCTGGGACGAGTTCCAGCAGAGCCTGGCCACGCTCAAGGGCAAGGGCGAGCTGCCCCTGGTGCTGGGCAACCTCGACAAGTGGCCGGCCATCCACGTCTTCGGCACGGTGCAGGCGCAGAACGTGCAGCCCGACGCCATCCGCAAGCTCGGCTTCGGCCAGAAGGGCGGCTCCTGGAAGACCCCGGAGAACACCAAGGCCGCGCAGACCCTGGTCGACTGGGTCGACAAGGGCTACCTGTCCAAGGACGTCAACGGCCAGGGCTACGACCCGGCCTGGCAGGCGTTCTCGAAGGGCACCGGCGCCTACCTCATCGCCGGCACCTGGCTGCAGGCCGACCTCGGCAAGGCCATGGGTGGCGACGTGACCTTCGTGCTGCCGCCCTCGGCCTCGGGCACCCCGGCCGCCACCGGTGGCACCGGCATCCCGTGGGCGATCTCCAGCAAGAGCAAGCACCCTGACGCCGCGGCGGCCTACATCAACTTCATCACCAGCAAGGACGCCATGGCGGTGCTGGCCAAGAACGACAACCTGCCGATCGCCGACACCGCCGAGCAGCAGGCCCCGAACGCGCTCGGCAAGGACGTCTTCGCCGCGTTCGGCACCGCCGTCGAGAAGAACGCCCTCGTGCCCTACCTCGACTACGCCACGCCGACGATGGCCGACACCATCGGGGCGGCGCTGCAGGACCTCCTCGCCAAGAAGGCCACGCCCGAGCAGTTCCTCGACACCCTCGAGAAGGACTACAGCGGCTTCGTGTCGTCGAACCAGTGACGATGTCGAAGCCGAAGAGTGCGGGGCCGCCGGGGGAGCCGCGGAAGATCGCGTACCTCTACCTGCTGCCGGCGTTCCTGGTCTACGCGGCGTTCCTGCTCTACCCGCTGGGCCGCGCCGTGCAGATCTCGTTCTACGACTGGAACGGCAACACCCTGGCGACCTGGGCGGGACTGGACAACTACGTCGAGGTCGTCACCGACCCGGGTCTCCGGTCGGCCTTCGGGCACGCCCTGGTGCTGGTGTTCTTCTACGCCGTGCTGCCGCTCGTGGTGGGCCTGGGACTCGCGTCGATCCTCAACCGGGCTCGGGTCCGCGGCCTGCCGTTCTTCCGCACGGTCGTCTTCCTGCCGCAGGTGGTGGCCATGGTGGTCATCGGTGTGGCCTGGCGGCGCCTCTACGCCCCCGACGGCAGCATCAACGACCTGCTCCGGGCGGTGGGGCTCGACTCGCTGACCCGCGGCTGGCTCGGCGACTACGCCGCTGCCCTGCCCGCCGTCGGGTTCATCGGCACGTGGTTCGAGATCGGCCTGGTGACCGTGCTGCTCCTCGCCGGCATGGGCCGCATCCCCGGTGAGCTGTACGAGGCCGCGCGGCTCGACGGCGCCGGGCCGGTGCGCGAGTTCCTCGCGGTGACCCTGCCCTCGGTGCGCGGCGAGATCGCGGTGGCCATGACGCTGACGGTGATCGCGGCCCTGCGCACCTTCGACCTCGTCTACATCACGACCCGCGGTGGACCGGGGCAGAGCACCTCCGTGCCGTCCTTCGAGGTCTACAACCGGGCGTTCCAGCAGGGCCGGGTCGGGTCCGCCGCTGCCGTCGCGGTGGTGCTGACCCTGGTGATCTTCGTGATCTCCTTCGGCATCACCCGGGTCGCCGAGCGGGAGCGCGCATGAGGGTCAGCAGGGGCGAGCGGCTCGCCAACTACGCCATCCTCATCGCGTTCGCGGTGTTTGCGCTCTACCCGGTGCTGACCATCGTCGCCGCGGCCCTCGGGCCCGACGACGCGGCCGGTGGCCAGGTGGGGTCCGGCATCCTCGGGCTGCACCCGGAGAACTTCGCCCAGGCGTGGGAGGACGGCCACTTCGGTTCCTACCTGCGCACCAGCCTGGTGGTGTCGGTGACCGTCGTGGTGGTGAGCGTGACGCTGTCGATCCTCAGCGGCTTCGCGTTCGGCACGATGCGCTTCCCCGGCTCGAGCGTGCTGTTCTACGTCTTCCTGCTCGGCATCATGATGCCGAGCGAGGCCGTGGTCGTGCCGCTGTACTACGACCTTCGGACCCTGGGCCTGACGGACACCCTGTGGGCCGTGGTCCTGCCCCAGGTCGCGCAGTCGGTGGCGTTCGGCACGTTCTGGATGCGCGCCTACTTCCGCACCAGCAGCCGCTCGCTCGTCGAGGCGGCCCGGCTCGACGGGGCGTCGACGCGGCGCATCCTCTGGAGCGTGCTGGTGCCGCTGGCCCGCCCGGCCGTCGTGACGCTCACCGTGCTGGTCTTCATGTGGACGTGGAACGAGTTCCTCATCCCGCTGGTCATGGTGACCTCGGAGTCCCTGCGCACCGCGCCCCTCGGCCTGGCCTTCTTCCAGGGCCAGTACACCCAGGGCTTCACCCTGCTCGCCGCCGGCGCCTGCATCGTCGCCACGCCGGTGGTCCTGCTCTACCTGTTCCTCCAGCGGCACTTCATCGCCGGCATGCTCGAAGGCGCGGTCCGCGAGTAGGACGCACCCGGCAGCCTGCCGCCGGACTACAGACCGCCGACATGCAGAGGTATGCCGCGTGCTCACCTCCCGCAGCCACCGCGCCGGTGGGTAGTCCGCCGGTCACGTCAGGTGCGGTGCGCGAGTAGCCGGCCCCGCGGCATACCGGGTCAGCCACCCACCCGCTGGGCGTGGTGGTTCACCGCCCGCGGGGTGACGGCAATCCACCACAGAAGGTTTGGGTGCGGTCCGCGAGTAGCCGGCCCACGGCATACAGCGAGAGGGCGGTTCCCCCGGTGGGGAACCGCCCTCTCGGCGCTGTGCGACGGGGTCAGGCCGTCTTGAGCAGCTGCACGTCGAGCTTGATCTTGATCTTCTCGGAGACGAGCACGCCGCCGCCCTCGAGGGCGACGTTCCACTCCAGGCCCCAGTCCTTGCGGTTGATCTCGGTCTCGGCCTCGAAACCGGCCTTGGTGTTGCCCCACGGGTCGGTGGCGACGCCGCCGAACTCGAGGTCGAACTCGACCGGGCGGGTGACGCCCTTGATGGTGAGGTCGCCCTTCAGGGTGTCCTCGGTGACCTCGGTGGAGACGAAGGTCATCTCCGGGTTGTTCTCGACGTCGAAGAAGTCGGCGCCCTTGAGGTGGGCGTCGCGGTCGGCGGAGCCGGTGTCGATGGAGGCGAGCTTGACGCTGGCCTGCACCGAGGAGGCCGAGAAGGGCTCGGCCACGGTGACGGTGCCCTCGACGTCGGTGAAGGTGCCGCGGACCTTGCTGACCATGAGGTGGCGGGCGGTGAAGCCGACCTCGGTGTGCGAGGGGTCGACGGTCCAGGTGCCGGTGGGGAGCTGCGTGGTGATGGCGGTGGCGGTCATGGGATCTCCTGAATGACTGTGGGGTGCTGGTGAAGGAGGGGTTCCTTCGCTGTCACGGGGTACAACATAGCAAGGATCGTTTATATTTCAACTATGCGTTCGACATGGGATACTGAGGTCATGGCCGACACCGTCGACACCGCGGCAGGGACCCGGTGGCTCACTCCCGAGGAGCAGCACGCCTGGCGTGCCTACCTGCGCGGGAGCCGTCTGCTCGAGGCGGCGCTCGACAAGGACCTGCAGTCCCACGGCGTGCAGCTGTCCGAGTACGAGATCATCTCGATGCTGTCCGAGGCGCCTGACCGGCGCCTGCGGATGTCCGGCCTCGCCGACCTCGTCGTGCAGTCCCGCAGCCGCCTGACGCACACCGCGGCCCGGCTCGAGCGTCGCGGCTGGGTGCGCCGCGAGTCCTGCCTCGAGGACCGCCGCGGAGTCGAGCTGGTGCTCACCCAGGAGGGCTGGGCGGCCGTGCAGGACATGGCCCGCGTGCACGTCGAGAGCGTGCGCCGCCACCTCGTCGACACCATGCCGCCCGAGCTGTTCGCCGCCCTGGGCAGCGCCATGGACGCCGTCTCCGCCGCCATCCTGCAGAGCGGTGCCGCCCAGGAGGCGGACGGCAGCACGGTGGCCTCCAGCCTGCGCTGACCGGTGGCCTCCAGCCTGCCGTGACCGTGGCCGCAAGCCGGGGCTGAGAGGCGCCTGAGGGCGCGGCCGGACCGCACAGGTGCGGCTGAGACAATGCCGGGCATGACGGCATACCCCATGGAGGCCCCCGCCTCGCAGGCCCTGCTCGAGCGCGCGCTCGCGGTGACGCCGGGCGGCGTGAACTCCCCGGTGCGGGCGTTCCGCGCGGTCGGTGGCACGCCGCGCTTCATGGTGAGCGGCGAGGGCCCCTACCTGCGCGACGCCGACGGCCGCGAGTACGTCGACCTGGTCTGCTCGTGGGGCCCGATGATCCTCGGCCACGCCCACCCGGCCGTGCTGGAGGCCGTCACCGGTGCCGCGGCCCGCGGCTTCTCGTTCGGCACGCCCAGCGAGAACGAGGTGGCCCTCGCCGAGGAGATCGTCGCGCGCGTCGAGCCGGTCGAGCAGGTGCGCCTGGTCTCGAGCGGCACCGAGGCCACCATGAGCGCCATCCGCCTCGCGCGCGGCTTCACCGGCCGGTCGGTCATCGTGAAGTTCGCCGGCTGCTACCACGGCCACGTCGACTCCCTGCTCGCCGCGGCCGGCTCCGGCGTCGCCACCTTCGCGCTGCCCGACTCCGCGGGCGTGCCCAAGGAGATGGCCGCCGAGACGATCGTGCTGCCCTACAACGACCTTGCCGCGGTCGAGGCCGCGTTCGCCGAGCGCGGCGAGGAGATCGCCGCCGTCATCACCGAGGCCTCGCCCGGCAACATGGGCGTCGTGCCGCCGGCCCCCGGCTTCACCGAGGGCCTGCGCCGCATCACGGCCGCGCACGGCGCGCTGCTCATCTCCGACGAGGTGATGACCGGCTTCCGCTGCTCGGCCGCCGGCTGGTACGGGCTCGAGGGCCCGTATGCCGCGGGCGCGCCCGACCTCTTCACGTTCGGGAAGGTCATGGGTGGCGGCTTCCCCGCTGCCGCCTTCGGCGGTCGCGCCGACGTCATGGCGATGCTCGCGCCGCTCGGCCCCGTCTACCAGGCCGGGACGCTGTCGGGGAACCCGGTGGCGACCGCGGCCGGCCTCGCCACGCTGCAGCACTGCACGCCCGAGGTCTACGACCGCCTCACCACGGTGGCCGACACCCTGACCGCCGCCCTCGCCGACGAGCTCGGCACGGCCGGGGTGCCGCACGTCATCCAGCGCGCGGGCAGCATGTTCAGCGTCTTCTTCCGTGAGGCGCCCGTGGTGACCTACGACGACGCCAAGGACCAGCACGTCCCGGCGTTCGCGGCGTTCTTCCACTCGATGCTGAGCCAGGGCGTCCACCTTCCGCCGAGCGCCTTCGAGTCGTGGTTCCTCAGCGCCGCCCACGACGACCGGGCGGTCGACCGCGTGCTCGCCGCCCTGCCGGCGGCGGCGTCGGAGGCTGCGGCCGCGTTTGCGAGAATCGACGCATGAGCGAACCGGTGCGCACTGTCGTCCACCTCCTGCGCCACGGCGAGGTCCACAACCCCGACGGCGTGCTGTACGGACGCCTCGACGGCTACCACCTGTCCGAGCTCGGCCGGCAGATGGCCGCGATGGTCGCGCGGCACCTCGCCGACCACGACGTCACCCTCGTCGTCGCCTCGTCGCTGACCCGCGCCCAGGAGACCGCGGCGCCGATCGCCGCCGCGCACGGCCTGGAGATCACCACCGACGACCGGGTGCTCGAGGCGGAGAACCGCTTCGAGGGCGACCGGGTCAACGCAGGCCCGGGGGCCTTCGCGCACCCGAAGCACTGGGGCAAGCTGGTCAACCCGTTCAAGCCCTCGTGGGGTGAGGCCTACACGGTCATCGCCGAGCGGATGCTCGAGGCCATCGACATCGCCCGCGAGGCGGCCGCCGGCCACGAGGCCGTGATCGTCTCCCACCAGCTGCCGATCTGGACGGCCCGCAACCGGCTCATGGGCCGGCGCCTGTGGCACGACCCGCGCACCCGGCAGTGCTCCCTGGCGTCGCTGACGACCCTGACCTACACCGACAGCGAGCTGGAGTCGGTCACCTACAGCGAGCCCGCCGGGTCGCTGCTGCCGCAGGCCCACCAGGGGGCCGGCGCGTGAGGTCTGCCGCGCTGGTGCTCGCCGGTGTGCTCGCCCTCTCGGTGGGCGCCTGCTCCGACGACCCCAACAGCCTCGCCTCCCAGGCGAAGGCGGGTGACCGCAAGGGCTACGTCTCCGGAGACGGCAGCGTCGAGAAGATCGCCGCCGACGAGCGCCAGGAGCCGGTGAGGCTCAAGGGCACCACCCTCGACGGCAAGGACTGGTCGGTCACCGACGCGAAGGGATCCGTCGTCGTCATCAACGTGTGGGGCTCCTGGTGCGGGCCCTGCGTGGCCGAGGCCCCCGACCTGCAGAAGGCGTGGGACGGCCTGTCCAAGGCCGGCAAGCCGGTGCAGTTCATGGGCATCGACTTCCGCGAGGCCCCCGAGCGTGGCGCGGCCTTCGCCAAGGCCAAGAACATCACCTACCCGTCGCTGACCGACGAGTCCGGCGTGCTGATCCTGGCCCTGCAGGGCAAGGCGCCGACCGTGCCGACGACGCTGGTGCTCGACACGACCGGCCGGATCGCGGCCCGGGTCAACGGCGAGGTCACGGCCTCGACCCTGACCGGGCTCGTCGACGACGTGCTGGCCGAGGCCTAGGCGGTCCCACCCGGCATGCTGCTCCTCCCCTCAGACGTCGTGGACACCGTGACCGCGGGCGCCCTGCCCGTGGCCATCGCCGTCGCGCTGCTCGCCGGACTGGTCTCCTTCGCGTCGCCCTGCGTGCTGCCGCTCGTGCCCGGCTTCCTCGGCTACGTCACCGGCCTCGGCGACGTCGCCCTGGCCAGGCGCGCCAGGAGCCGGATGCTGCTCGGCGCGCTGCTCTTCGTGGCCGGCTTCAGCGCCGTCTTCATCGCCACGACAGCCTTCCTCGCCTCGGTGGGAGCAGCCCTCGTCGAGCACCGCACGCTGCTCATGCGGGTCGGTGGCGTGCTCGTGATCCTGATGGCCCTCGTCTTCCTCGGCGCCGGCAGCCAGCGCGAGCTCAAGCTGCGGGTCAAGCCCGCCGCCGGGCTCGCGGGGGCTCCGCTCCTCGGCGCCGTCTTCGGCATCGGCTGGGCCCCGTGCACCGGACCCACCCTCGGCGCGGTCATGCTCCTGGCGACGACGACGGGGGACGAGCAGGCGGTGACCCGCGGGGTGCTCCTCGCGGCGGCATACTGCCTCGGCCTCGGCCTGCCGTTCCTGCTCATCGCCGCCGGGTTCTCGCGCTGGGGCCGGGTCTCGGCCGCGCTGCGCAAGCGGCAGCGACTCATCCAGCTGCTCGGCGGCGCCCTGCTCCTCGCGGTCGGCGTGCTGATGGCGAGCGGCGTCTGGGAGGACTGGACCCGTGCCCTGCAGACCGAGCTCGTCAACGGCTTCCGGACGGTGATCTGATGACCACCGAGACCCCCCTCAGCACCCAGCCCGCCCCGCCGGACGAGCCGGTCAACCAGCCGCAGCTCGGCCTGGTCGGGTGGCTGCGGTTCGTGTGGCGCCAGCTGACCAGCATGCGCACCGCGCTCTTCCTCCTGCTGCTGCTCGCGGTCGGCGCGGTGCCGGGGTCGATCTGGCCGCAGCGCAGCATCGACGCCGCCCGCACGGCCGACTACATCGCCCAGCACCCGAAGCTCGGGCCGGTGCTCGACCGGCTCGGCTTCTTCGAGGTCTACGCCTCGCCGTGGTTCGCCGCGATCTACCTGCTCCTGTTCATCTCCCTCGTCGGTTGCGTGCTCCCGCGCACGAAGGTGCACTTCCGCGCCATGCGCTCCCAGCCCCCGCGGACCCCGGCGCGGCTCGAGCGGCTCGCGGCGTACGCGACGACCGAGGTCGAGGCCACCCCCGAGGAGGCGCTGGCGGCGGCCGAGGCGGTGCTGCGCAAGCGCCGCTTCCGGGTGCACCGGCACGACGACGCCACGGTCAGCTCCGAGCGGGGCTACCTCAAGGAGACGGGCAACCTCGTCTTCCACCTGGCGCTGATCTTCGTCATCATCGGCGTCGCCATCGGCCACCTCTTCGGGTGGAAGGGCGACGTGATCGTCCCGGTCGGGCAGGGCTTCGCCAACACGTTGTCGCGCTACGACACCTTCAGCCCCGGCCCGTGGGTCGACGCCGAGGACCTGTCGCCGTTCTCGCTGACGCTGGACAAGCTCGACGCGACGTTCGAGGAGAAGGTCACCGGGCGCGGCCAGTTCGGCCAGCCGCGGGACTTCACCGCCCACGTCGCCGTCACCGACGAGCCGGGCGCCACCCCGCGGGAGGAGACCGTCAAGGTCAACCACCCGCTGGAGATGAAGGGCGCCTCGGTCTTCCTGCTCGGCAACGGCTACGCCCCCGTCATCACCGTGAAGGACAAGGACGGCAACGTCGTCTACCGCGACGCGACGCCGTTCCTCGCCCAGGACAACAACTACAAGTCGGTCGGGGCGGTGAAGGTCACCGGTGCGACGCCGAAGCAGCTCGGCTTCTTCGGCCTCTTCCTGCCGACCGCCGTCATCTCCAAGGAGACCGGTCCGAGCTCGGTCTTCCCGGACGCCAAGAAGCCGGCCCTCGCGCTCGGTCTCTACGAGGGTGAGCTGTTCCCGCAGGGCAGGCCGCAGTCGGTCTACACCCTCGACACCAAAGAGCTGACCCAGATCAAGAACGCCAAGGGCACCGACGTCCTGCGCATCTGGCTCGAGCCGGGCCAGACGTTCGAGCTGCCGGGCGACCGCGGCAGCATCACCTTCGACGGGGTCGAGCGCTTCGCCGGCCTGTCGATCCGCTCCGACCCCGGCAAGGGCATCACCCTCGTCGCGGCGCTGCTCGCGCTGGCCGGCCTCATCGCCAGCCTCGTCGTGCGCCGGCGCCGGGTCTTCGTCCGGGTTTCGCCCGCCGGCGAGCCGGGACGTACCGTGGTCTCCGTCGGCGCCATGGCCAAGGACGACGACGACACACTCACCGAGGCGGTCGAGGGCATCCTCGACGCCGTGCAACGACGGACAGGCACATCGCGATGACCAACGAGACCCTGGCCCAGTACGCCAACCTGGCCCTCTACTCCGCCATGGCGGTCCTGACCCTCGCCATGCTCGGGTACGCGCTCTACCTCGCCGGCCTCGTGCCGCACCGCGACCGCCGGGCCGCCGAGGCGACCCGCACCCGCGACGAGGAGCTGGTCGGTGCGGGCACCACCGGCACGGGCAGCACGGGCGCCGGTATGCCGCAGGGCCCGGTTGCCGGGTCCGCGTCCGGTCCCGGGGCGGACTCGGCCGATGGCGCCGCGGGCGACGAGGTGCCGCTGCGTGCCCGCAAGGCCGCCGGGATCGCGGGCACGCTGACCTGGCTGACCGGCTTCCTGCTGGTGGCCTCGGTCGTGCTCCGTGGGGCGTCGGTGCACCGCTGGCCGCTGGGCAACATGTTCGAGTTCGCGGTGTTCGGCTCGATGTTCACCGTCCTGGCGTTCGCGCTCTGGTCGACCCGCCGTGACCTGCGCTGGCTCGGGCTCTTCGTCACCGGCCCCGTGCTGCTGACCCTCGGCCTGGCCATGACCGTGTGGTACACCGAGGCCGCCGAGCTGCTGCCCTCGCTGAAGAGCTACTGGCTGGCCATCCACGTCACGGTGGCGACCCTGTCGGTGGGGCTCTTCGCGATCGCCGCGTCGGCGTCGGCCCTCTACCTCGCCAAGGACGCCTTCCAGCGGTCCGGCAGGTCCTCCGTCCTCGACCGGTTCCCGCCGGCCAAGAGCATCGAGCGGCTCTCCTACGGGCTGCACATCGTGGCGTTCCCGCTGTGGACCTTCACGCTCATCGCCGGTGCCATCTGGGCGCGCCAGGCCTGGGGTGCCTACTGGAACTGGGACCCCAAGGAGGTCTGGACCTTCGTCATCTGGGTGGTCTACGCGGCCTACCTGCACGCCCGGGCCACGAGCGGCTGGAGCCGCCAGGCGGCCAACTACATCGCCCTCGCCGGGTGGGCCTGCATCATCATCAACTACACGGTGGTCAACGTGTTCTTCGTCAGCCAGCACTCGTACTCGGGGCTGTGAGCCATGGTTCGCTACTCGCTCCTGCGCATCCTCATCTTCTTCGGGGTCATGTCAGCCCTGTGGCTGCTCGGCCTGCGTGACCGGGATGAGCAGCTCCTGCTGCTCATCCTGTCGGCGCTGATCTCGATGGCGATCTCGGTCGTCGCGCTCAGGCGGTTCCGCGAGGACTACAGCCAGCAGCTCGCCGAGCGCCTCGAGCGCCGCGCCCAGGCCAAGCAGCGCGGCGGCCGTTCCGACGAGCAGGCCGAGGACGCCGAGGACGAGAGCCGCGACGACCACGACAAGCACGACAGCCGCGACAACGGCCCCGTCGAGTACCGCTAGGCCAGCGCCAGACCGGCGGCCAGCAGCACGGCGTACGCGACCTCGAAGAGGCCGGTGGCCGCGAGTACGCCCACCAGGTCCCGGCCGGTCGCACCCGAGCGCACGACCTTCAGCGGGCGCCACGCGACGCCGAACGCCAGCAGCGCGATGAGCGCGAGCGGGTGGGTGAACGCGATGCCCACCACGGCGAGCAGCGCCACGAGGAGCAGCGCGGCATACAGCAGGCGGGTGCCGCGGTCGCCGAGCCGGACCGCGAGGGTGTTCTTGCCCGTCGCCCGGTCGGTGGGGATGTCACGCAGGTTGTTGGCGACGAGGATGGCCGAGGCGATCGCGCCCACGCCCACGGCGCCGAGGACGCCGACCGTGGTGACCTCGCCGGCCTGCGTGTAGAGCGTTCCGAGGGTGGCCATCAGGCCGAAGAACACGAAGACGTAGAGCTCGCCGAGGCCGCGGTAGCCGTAGGGGTTGTCGCCGCCGGTGTACCGCCACGCGGCGAGGATGGCCAGGGCGCCGAGCGGGATCATGATCCACGCCGCGCTCAGGGCGACCAGCGCCAGGCCGACCAGCGCCGCGAAGCCGAAGAACGAGAACGCCATGAGCTTGACGTTCTCGGGGTCGGCCTTGTGCTGGCCGACGAGCCGGACCGGTCCGACGCGGTCGGCGTCGGTGCCCCGGATGCCGTCGGAGTAGTCGTTGGCGTAGTTCACGCCGACCTGGAGGCACACGGAGACCACCAGGGCGAGCAGGGCGAGGGCGAGGTCTGCCTGGTCGACGGCGGCTGCGGCGCCTGTCCCGACGACGACGGGGGCGATGGCGGCGGGGAGGGTGCGCGGGCGGGCGCCCTCGATCCACTGGGCGATGGTGGCCATGGGTGCTGGTCTCACTCGGTTGGGCGAAGGGTGGACGGCGCCACGACGCTGTGACGGCGGAGGAGGTGCAGGCGGGGCTGCTGGTTACAGGTTACGGAGGAAGTCCGGGTCGTCGTCGGGGCCACGCGGGGCGGAGGGCCGCTGACCCGGCCCGCGGGTCGGCCGCTGCCGCCGCGGGCGCCCCGCGAGGAACCAGGCGAGGGGCCCGGCGACCGCGAAGAGCAGGATCAGGAAGACCCAGACGAGCTTGGGGAGGTTGCGCACGCGGCTCTCGTCGGTCTGGATGCAGTCGACCGCGGCGTAGACCGTCAGGGCGATGCCGAGGATCCAGGGAAGCACGCGGAGCATGGGCCAATCGTGTCACGGAGCGCCGGCGAGCAGGGCACGCAGGGCGGCCCGGTCGGGCTTGCCGGGACCTCGCAGGGGGAGGGCGTCGACGACCGCGAGCCGTCGGGGGAGGGCGTGCGCGGGCAGGGCCTCGCGCAGGGCGTCGCGCACGGCGGACAGCGTCGGCGCGCCCGCTCGGTCGGCTCCGTCCGCTCGGTCGGCGAGCACCAGCACGGCCGCCACGACCTCGCCCCACTCGGGGTCGGGGACGCCGATCGACCGCGCACTCGGCCACCCCGGGCAGGTGCTCGGTGACGGCCTCCTCGACGAGTCGGGGCGCCACCTTGAGGCCGCCGGTGTTGACCAGGTCGTCGAGGCGGCCGTCGACGTGCCAGCGGCCGTCGCCGTCGCGGTGGCCGACGTCGTCCGTGGCGAACCAGCGTGTGCCGTCGGCGTCGGTGGTGAAGGCCGCCTCCGTCAGGTCGGGGCTCCCGAGGTAGCCCTCCGCCACGGTGGCGCCGCCGAGGTGGAGCCGGCCGTCGGCGTCGGCCCGCACCCGGCTGCAGGGCAGCGGCACCCCGTCGTAGACGCAGCCGCCGGCGGTCTCACTCATGCCGTAGGTGGTGGTGACGCGGACCCCGGACTCGGCCGCGCGGGCCAGGAGGGTCGGGGGGCTCGCCGCGCCGCCGAGCAGCACGGCGTCGAACCGTCGCAGCGCCTCGGCGGCGCCCTCGTCGGCGAGGAGGCGCACCAGCTGGGTCGGGACGAGGGAGGTGTAGCGCCGCGCGCCGCCCACCGTGAGTGCCGCGGCGGTGAACGCCTGTGGCGTGAAGCCGCCGGAGAGGTCGACCGCCACGGGCTCGGTGCCGGCCACCAGCGAGCGCACCAGCACCTGGATGCCGGCGATGTGGTGTGCCGGCATCGGCAGCAGCCACTGGCCGGGACCGCCGAGCCGCTCGTGGGTGGCCGTCGCGCTCGCCACCAGGGCGTCACGGCTGAGCATCGCCAGCTTGGGGCTGCCGGTCGACCCCGAGGTGCCGATGACCAGCGCCAGCCCCTCGGGGAGCGCGGCGTGAGGGTCCGGGGTGGCAGGCGGTGCCGTGCCCACGGCATACGGCACCACGGCCGGTCCTCCGTCGAGGGCCGCGCGGAGGGCCGGGAGCACCTGCAGCGCCGCGGTCCCTGCGGGGACCTCGAGGAGGTGCAGGTGCGTCACCCGGTCAGGGTATGCCGCGTGGTCGCGGCTCTGGACGACGCCCACCCCGGGGCGCCACCATGGGCCCGTGGACCCCGAGTTCGCCGACTACCTCAAGCGGGTGCGTGCGCACCGCTCTGAGCTGCGCGACTCGGTGGCCGCCGTCGACGACGCGCTCGCTGCGCCCGTGGCTCGGCAGGACGCCTGGCTCGACCGGGTGCGGACGGCTGTCGGTGAGCTGTCGCGCGACTTCCGCGAGCACATCGCCCTCACCGAGGGGGAGGGCGGCCTCTACGAGGACGTGCAGCGCACCTCGCCGCGGCTGTCCGGGCAGGTGCGCCGGCTCACCGACGAGCACGGCCGGTATGCCGCGCACCTCGACAGCCTGCTCGCGCGCCTCGACGGTGCGGGGCCGGTCGGTGACCTGCTCGCCTTCCGCGAGGAGGTCACGGCGCTGATGGGGCTGCTCGTGCGGCACCGGCAGGCCGGGTCTGACGTGGTGTTCGAGGCCTACGAGGTCGACATCGGCGGGTCGGAGTAGCTCAGGCCAGCGCGACCAGTGCGGTGACGGCCACCGCCACGGTGGCGACGACCTCCCCGATGCCTGCCTGCTTCGGTGAGATGCCGAACGCCGGTGCGACGGCCGCGCGGACCGTCAGCAGGGCGAAGACCGCGACGAGGGCGCCGCTCACCGGGATGAGTGCGAGGGTGGCCAGCCCGTGGAAGCCGACCGACAGCCAGTAGTGCGGTTCGCTGCCGCGTTCGCGGATCAGGGTCTTGACGTAGAGGACGGTGCCCGCGAAGTAGGCAGCGAGGACGGCGGCGAGGAGCCAGGCCGTGGGCCAGTCGGTGCCGCCACCCGCGTCGTAGGCGACGACCGTCATGAGGCAGGAGCCCACGGTGGTGGCCAGCCCGCTGACGAGCGCCCGCTCGTGGCGGGTGGCGGAGGCTGCGAGCCCGATCGCCAGGGGCGGGACGAACAGCGGCGCCCAGAGGGCCAGGCTCGGGTCGAGCAGGAGCACCAGGGCGCCGAGCAGCAGGCTGGCCAGGCCGTAGGCGCGCACCGGCGGCAGGTAGCGGGCCTTGCGGCGCGACTTCAGCCACAGGCCGGTCGCGAAGAACGCGAAGTAGCCGACGAACCAGAAGGCGGCCAGCGGCAGGTGCACCCACCGCGGCTCGCTCGCGGCGATGCCGACCACCAAGGGGGTGGCGAGCATGGCCCAGGCACCGTGCTGGTTGGGGACCCAGCCCGGCGACCGCTTCCTCGGCTTGCGAGCCGGTCGTGCCGGCGCGCCAGCCTCGACGTTGGTGACTGAGTGCCGCGTGGCGGCTCGAGCGCTCACAGGGCCAGTTTAACCCGGGCAGAGCCGTGGAAAATAAGCGTGGAGGGTCACGCCACCTCGTCGAGGAGGCGCTGGCACGCCGCCTCCAGTGGACTGCTCGTGTCCAGCAGTGTCGGGGGCGACTCGACTTCCCCTCGGTGGCAAGGGAAGTACAGCACCGGCGGGGCAGTGGAGTCGTACGTGTGACCAGTCGGGGTGGTGACCCTGACCAGGTGGGCGGGTCGGCCGCGGCTGGTCGGCGGGGATGAGGCTCCACTCCGCCAGCCCGGTGCCTCTTTCGCGAGGTTGCAGGCGGCACAGAGGCCTTGGCCGTTCTCTGCTGTCGTCGGGCCGCCTGCTGTGCTGGGCCGGATGTGATCCGCGTGGCGGATCGGTGCGCCGCACCATGGTGTCCGGCAGAACTGGTCGCGGTGGACCAGGAAGCGCCGCAGCTGGCCGTCGAAGAGGCGACGCTTCGAGTCCATCGCCACGAGCGTGCCGTCGCCGGGGGAGGCATAGAGCCGCCGCAACCAGGCCTTCGCCCTGAGGTCGCAGTCGCCTTCCCGGCTGCCATCTTCGTTGCGGCGCAGGAGGCCTCGGGCGAAGGCCGCCGGCACCACCGCCCCGGGCAAGCCGTCGGCGTGGATGCGAGCGGGAGTGGCGGCGTCGCCGAAGAGTGCGGCGTCCGTCATGACCAGACCGATCTCGATGCTGATGTCATCGGCTCGGGCCTGACCGGTGAGCCGCTCGACGAACGTGTCAGCCATGACCTGGTCACGGGAGCGCTCGTCACCGGCGGCGCCCGCGCTCCCCGCAGCGGCCTGCAGTGCTGCCCAGACAGCGACCCCCTGTGCCACGGGGAGGAAGCCGGTGATGCGGGCCATGGCGTCGGGTGCGGGCCGGATGCTGACGCGTCGGTCGCTCTCGGCTCCCCGGATGCGGCGCAGGGGCGATGTGGGGTCGAGCTCGTACGCCAGCGCTCGCGCCGCCTGCTCCACCTCGCGGTCTCCCATGGTCGGCAACCGGTCGACGAGGCGCCGGTCGACCTCGCTGCGAAGCTCACTCGGGAGGGTGGCGGTCTCGCGGGCCAGGATGGTCGCGCGCCACTCGGTCGTCTGGCCGCGGCCCAGCACCCGCAGGGTGTGCGGCATCTCCTTGACCAGCGCCTTCGCCAACCCGAGGTGACGGCTGCCCCGTGCGGGGGAGTCGCGGCGGGCCAGCGCGATCTGCGCACCGACGCCGACCCCCCGCTTGCGGGCAGGCACTCCGGCCGCTGCCTGCGCGTCGCGCTGGGATGCGTCGAGGTCAACGCTCGCCCGCGCCTGCGCAGCGGCGGCCGCCCCCTTGAGCCGCTCGAGGACCGCGATCTGGTCGACCCGGGCCGCATCGTCGACGTCGCGGTCCATGGAAGCGAGCCGCGAGACCCACGTCTCCAGCTCTACTGCCGTGACCGGCGTCATCGTCGACTCGAACATGTGTACGACTCTAGGTCAGCCCACCGACACTGATCCTGCTGTCCACAGCCCAGGTGGCGGAAGCACGCCCCGACCACGCGGCATACCTCGTCGCGCGCAGCGCCGCGAGAACGCGCGTCAGAAGTACCAGGGGAAGGGCGACCAGTCGGGGTCGCGCTTCTCGAGGAACTGGTCGCGGCCCTCGACGGCCTCGTCCGTCATGTAGGCGAGTCGGGTCGCCTCGCCCGCGAACACCTGCTGCCCCATCAGCCCGTCGTCGGTGAGGTTGAAGGCGAACTTGAGCATCCGCTGCGCCTGCGGGCTCTTGCCCATGATCTCGCGCGCCACCTGCAGCGCCTCCTCCTCGATCGAGGCGTGGTCGGCGACGATGTTGACCGCGCCCATCCGGTGCATGTCCTCGGCGGAGTAGGTGCGGCCGAGGAAGAAGATCTCGCGGGCGAACTTCTGGCCGACCATCTTGGCGAGGTAGGCCGAGCCGTAGCCGCCGTCGAAGGAGCCCACGTCGGCGTCGGTCTGCTTGAACCGGGCGTGCTCGCGCGAGGCGATGGTCAGGTCGCAGACGACGTGGAGGCTGTGGCCGCCGCCGGCCGCCCAGCCGTTCACGACGGCGACGACGATCTTCGGCATGGTGCGGATCAGCCGCTGCACCTCGAGGATGTGCAGCCGGCCGCCCATCGCCTTGACCCGTGCCTGGTCGACGGTGTCGGCGGTCTCGCCTGCGGCGTACTGGTAGCCCGAGCGCCCACGGATGCGCTGGTCGCCGCCGGAGCAGAAGGCCCACTTGCCCTCCGACCCGGTGCCCGCGGGTCCGGGGCCGTTGCCGGTGAGGAGCACGCAGCCGACGTCGGGCGTCATGCGGGCGTGGTCGAGCGCGCGGTAGAGCTCGTCGACGGTGTGCGGGCGGAACGCGTTGAGCACCTCGGGTCGGTCGAACGCGATGCGGACCGCGCCCACCTCGCGCGCCCGGTGGTACGTGATGTCGGTGAAGTCGAAGCCCGGCACCTGCTCCCAGGCGGCCGGGTCGAAGGTCTCGCTCACGCCGTTCTGCTCACTCACCCGCGCGAGCCTAGCCGGGGGCACCCGTGAAACCGGTGGCGCCTGTCGGTGCCGGGGCATAGCGTCCGGGCCATGGCTCTGCGTTGGTACTCCGTCGTCATCGACTCCCACGACATCGCCGCCCAGGCCCGCTGGTGGGCGGAGGTGCTCGACTTCGTGATCGTCTACGAGGACGAGCACGAGGTCGCCGTCATCCCCAAGCACCTGAGTGTCGACCCCATCACGGACGGCCAGGAGTGGATGCACCAGCCCCAGGGACTGGTCTTCGTGCCGGTGCCCGAGGGCAAGACGATCAAGAACCGCCTCCACATCGACCTCGCGCCGCACACGAGCCAGGACCGCGACGCCGAGATCGCCCGGCTGCTCGAGATGGGGGCGACGAAGGTCGACGTGGGACAGAGTGCCGACGTCACCTGGACGGTGCTGGCCGACCCCGAGGGCAACGAGTTCTGCGTGCTCTCCACGCGCGACCGCTGAGCTGTCCCCTCGCCGCCTGGATCCGCCTCTCGGGTCGCTCCAGCCCCCATCCGTCTCGCCAGAGATGCACCATATGGATCGCTTTGTCGTGAATGGGTAACGTGGCTCGGCGAACGTCAGCGCCGACTCGAGGAGCCCCCATGGCCACCCAGACCCCCGCCCGCACCGACGAGGACACCAGACCCGGCTGGAAGCTCATCGGACCAGGACTGGTGGTCGCGGCCACCGGTGTCGGCGCCGCAGACCTGGTCGCCACGCTCGTGGCCGGCAGCAAGTACGGCTACGCGCTGCTGTGGACGATCCTCGTCGGGGTGGTCATGAAGATCGTGCTGGTCGAGGGCGCCGGACGGTACTCCCTCGCGACGGGCGACACCATCTACGAAGGCTGGTCGAAGCTCGGCCGCTGGACCCACTGGTACTTCGGTCCGTACATCGTCGTCTGGGGCTTCGTCTACGGCGCGGCCGCGATGGCCGGCACCGGACTGCCGCTGCACTCCCTGCTGCCGTTCCTCCCCGTGAAGGTGTGGGGCATCCTCTCGGGTCTCATCGGCTTGGTGCTGGTGTGGTTCGGCCGCTACTCCCTCTTCGAGAAGGTCTGCGCGGCGCTCGTCGGCATCATGTTCGTGACGATGGTCGGCGCGGCCCTGCTGACGCTGCCCAACATCCCCGAGCTGCTCAAGGGTCTGGTGCCCCTGATTCCCGACGGCAGCGTCGTCAACGTGCTGTCCCTCGCCGGCGGCGTCGGCGGCACCATCACCCTCGCGGCCTACGGCTACTGGATCCGCGAGAAGGGCTGGACCACCCCGCGACACATGCGGGTCATGCGCATCGACAACACCGTCGCGTACGTCGTCACGGGCATCTTCGTGGTCGCCACGCTCATCGTCGGAGCCGAGCTGCTCTACTCCGCCAAGGTCGCGATCGCCAAGGGTGACGAGGGCCTGCTCAACCTCTCCGACGTCCTCGCTGACCGCTATGGCGTCTGGGCCGGCAAGGTCTTCCTCATCGGCTTCTGGGCGGCTGCGATGTCGTCGCTCGTCGGCGTCTGGAACGGCGTCTCGATGATGTTCGCCGACTTCGTCGGCCACCTCCGCGGCCACGGCGCCGACCACCCGGACAGCCGGCTCGGCGGGCGCTACTACAAGGCCTACATCCTCTGGCTGACGTTCCCGCCGATGATCATGATGTTCCTCGGCAAGCCGATCTACCTGATCCTCGCCTACGGCGTCCTCGGGGCGTTCTTCATGCCGTTCCTGTCGGTGACCCTGCTGTGGCTGCTCAACAAGAAGCACGTGCCCGCCGAGTGGCGCAACAAGGTCGCCTCCAACGCCGTCATGGTGGTCATCGCAGCGGCCTTCATCGCGCTCGCCGTCAACGAGCTCCAGAAGGCGATCCGCGGCGCCTGACGGCATCAGCCGCCGACGTGGTTGGCTGACCGCATGAGCAACCACCCGCAGCCCGGCCTCGACGACGTCCTGGCCGGGCTGCGGGTCGTCGCCATCCCGATGCGGGTGCGCTTCCGCGGCGTCACCGTCCGCGAGGCGGCGCTCGTCGAGGGCCCGGTCGGGTGGGGCGAGTTCTCGCCCTTCCTCGAGTACGAGCCGCGGGAGGCCTCCCGCTGGCTGGCCGCGGCGGTCGAGTCCGCGTGGCACGGCTGGCCCGAGGCCCGGCGCGACGCCGTGCCGGTCAACGCGACCGTGCCCGCCGTGCCGGCCGAGCAGGTACCGAGCGTCCTGGCCCGTTTCGACGGCTGCCGCACCGCCAAGGTCAAGGTCGCCGAGCGAGGCCAGTCCCTGGCTGACGACGTGCGCCGCGTGGCCGCCGTCCGTGACGCGATGGGCCCGGACGCGCGCATCCGGGTGGACGCCAACGGCGCCTGGGACGTCGACCAGGCCCGGGCGGCGCTGGGCGCGCTCGCGGCATACGGCATCGAGTACGCGGAACAGCCGTGCGCCAGCGTGGCCGAGCTCAAGCAGCTGCGGCTGGCCCTGGCGCGCCACGGGATCGACGTGCCCGTGGCGGCCGACGAGTCGATCCGCAAGGCCGAGGACCCGCTGCTGGTGGCGCGAGAGGAGGCTGCCGACCTCGTCGTGGTCAAGGTGGCGCCGCTCGGTGGTGTGCGCCGCGCGCTGGAGGTCGTGCAGGAGTGCGGCCTGCCGGCGGTGGTCTCCTCGGCCCTGGACACCTCCGTCGGCATGGCGGCCGGGGTCGCGCTGGCCGCCGCCCTTCCCGAGCTGCCGTTCGCCTGCGGGCTCGGCACCGTCGCGCTGCTGGAAGGCGACGTCACCGCTGAGCCGCTCACCCCGCACGGCGGCGAGCTGCCGGTGCGCCGGGTCGCTGCCGACCCGGACCTCCTCCGGCGCTGGGCTGCCCCGGAGGACCGGCAGGCCTGGTGGCGCGAGCGGGTGCGGGCCTGCTGGGCGGAGCCGGCTCGCGGCTGACGACCACCCGCGAGGGCCGCGTCGCACGAGAACCGGCTGACGACAGGACGCCTCCGGCCGCGGCCAATACAGTCGAGGACGTGAACATCGTCTTCGTCGAGCCGAGCTTCCCGGCGAACCAGCGACGGTTCGTGCACGCGCTCGCCTCGGTGGGGGCGAACGTCATCGGCGTCGGCGAGTCCGACGAGTGGGCCCTCGGGGACGAGCTGCGCGGGGCGATGGGCGGCTACCACCAGGTCGGCTCGGTCACCAACGTCGAGGAGATGACCGAGGCCGTGCGGTTCATCCAGTCGCGGCTGTGGGTCGACCGGCTCGAGGCGACGGTGGAGGCGCACACCATGGCGGCCGCGCAGGTGCGCGAGGCCACCGGCATCCCCGGCACGAGCGTGCGCACGACGTGGCTGTGCCGCGACAAGCCCTCCATGAAGGAGGCGCTGCGGCAGGCCGGCGTGCCGACCGCTGCCTCGGCCGCCGTCGACTCGGCCGCCGAGGCCCACGACTTCGCCGAGCGGGTCGGCTACCCGCTGGTCCTCAAGCCCCGCGCCGGAGCCGGTGCGCAGGGCACCACCCGTGTCGACTCCGACGAGGAGCTCGACCACGCGCTCGGCGTCTTCGGCGGCGAGGGGGCCACCTCCATCGCGGTCGAGGAGTTCGTCGAGGGTCACGAGGGCTTCTACGACACCATCGCCGTCGACGGCCACGTCGCGCACGACTGGGTCACGCACTACTACCCGAACGTCCTCGAGGCGATGCGGCACCGCTGGATCTCGCCGCAGTTCATCACCACCAACCGCATCGACGAAGCGCCGTTCTACGGCGAGGTGCGCGAGCTCGGCCAGCGCGTCATCGAGGCGCTCGGCATCGGCACCTCGGCCACCCACATGGAGTGGTTCCACGGACCCAAGGGACTGCGGTTCTCCGAGATCGGCTGCCGCCCGCCGGGCGTCGGCTGCTGGGACCTCTACTCCGCCAGCAACGACGTCGACGTCTACCGCGAGTGGGCGCACGTCATCACCCACGGCACCACCGACCAGCCCATGCGCCGGCTCTACTCGGCCGGCATCGTCGCGCTGCGGCCCGACGCCGACGGGCAGATCCGCGGCTACAGCGGCATCGAGGAGATCCAGGCGCGCTACCGCGACTGGGTCATCGACGGCCACTTCCCGCCCGAGGGCCACCCGACGCAGCCCGTCGAGGCCGGCTACATGGCCAACGCCTGGGTGCGGATGCGCCACCCCGACTACGACACCCTCCGCGGCATGCTCGACGACGTCGGCCGGACGATCCACGTCTACGCCGGCTGAGCCGTGACCTCCACCGCCGTCACCGTCCTGCTGGGCCCGCAGCGGTTCATGACCACCGCCGGCTCGACGCTGCGCGCGCTCGAGGTCGAGGGGGCGGTCGCCACCATCACCGCCGGCTGGGAGGAGCGCGAGGACCAGGACGCCGAGCTCAACGAGGTGCTCGACGGCCGCAGCCGCAACCTGCGCCTCTACCACCGCACGTTCGACGTGCTCGACAAGGACGAGCGCTTCGCCGCGGCCGCGATGGCGTTCCGCGACCGCCACGACGAGCTCCAGTCCTTCTACCGGCTGCGCCTGCAGGGCGCGCTCGAGACCGTGTATGCCGTGCAGCGCCGGTCCGCGGTCCACGGCACCGCCCAGGCGGCGCTCGAGGACGCCGTCGACGCGGTCCGGCGGCTCGACGACTGGTACTCCGCGCGGCTGAAGGAGCTCTACCGGGAGTTCGACGCCCAGGCGACCGCAGCCGAGAGCGAGGTCATCGCCTGGCACCGCGGGGAGCTGGCGGGGATGCTCGCCGACTGCGCGGCCCTGGTCATCACCGGCGGGCACGTCGGGATGCTGCTGCGGACCCTGAGGCTCTTCGCGCTCCCGATCAGCGACCGGCTGCCCGTCATCGCGTGGTCGGCCGGGGCGATGGCGCTCACCGACAAGGTGGTGCTGTTCCACGACCACGCGCCTCAGGGCTCGCACGAGGCAGAGGTCTACGACCGCGGGCTGGGACGCGTGCCCGGCGTCGTCGCCCTGCCGCACGCCCGCCGCAGGCTGCGCCTCGACGACCGCGCCCGTTGCGCCGTGCTGGCTCGGCGCTTCCCCCAGCACCGGCTGCTGTTGCTCGACGACGGCACGTCGGTGGTCTTCGACGGTGCACGGCACGGCGGCGCCGCGGCGGTCTCCGGTGAGCCGGGGGCCGTGGGCGGCCACGCGGCATACGGGCCCCTCCCGCACGGCGTGCGGGTGCTGACCGCCGACGGCGTGGTGCAGGAGGTGGTGGCGCCGTGAGCGAGCGGCGGATGGCGATCAACCGGTTGCGCGAGCGGCTGCCGGTCGACGACGCCGCGGTCGACCGTTTCGTCTCCCGGCACGGCTCTCCCATCGTCGAGGGTGAGCGGGCGACGTTCCTCTTCCGCGGCGAGGTCGACGGCGTCCGCGTGCGGCACCGCGTCGTGGGCCTGCCGGACCCCCTCGAGATGCGGCGCATCGAGGGCACCGACCTGTGGGCCGCCAGCATGGTGCTGCCCGAGGGGTCGCGGGTGGAGTACCAGCTCGAGTCGCGCCGCGGTGAGCACCACGAGCGGTTCAACGACCCGCTCAACCCTCGGGTGGCGCACAGTCCGATGGGCTCGAGCTCGGTGTGTGCAGCCGTCGGCTACGAGGTGCCCGAGTGGGTCCACCACGACCCGGAGGCGCGCCCCGGTGAGCTGCGCGAGGTGGTCATGCGCAGCAAGGCCCTGCGACGCGACCAGGCTGTGCACCTCTACCTGCCGGCGCGCTTCCACCCGGCCATGCGCTACCCGCTGCTGGTGGTGCACGACGGCACCGACTACCTGCACTTCGGGGCCATGAGGACGGTGCTCGACAACCTCATCCACCGGCTCGACATCGCGCCGATGGTCGTCGCGTTCGTGCCGCCGCGCGACCGGCTCAAGGAGTACCCGAACCACGCGCCGCACGCCCGCTTCGTCGCGCGCGAGCTGGTGCCGCGGCTCACCGAGGAGTTCCCGCTGCTCGACGCCCCAGAAGGGCGGTGCCTGATGGGCAGCAGCTTCGGCGGCATCGCGTCGCTGTCGACCGCGGTGCGCTACCCGGGCCTGTTCGGGTCCCTGCTGCTGCAGTCCGCCTCGCTCGTCTTCACCGACATCGGCTTCGAGCACGGGGGCGGCCCGTACTTCGACCCAGTGGTGAAGTTCGTCAACCGCTACCGGGCCCGCCCCACCCGGCCGGTCGAGCGGGTCTTCATGTCGTGCGGCACCTACGAGCCGCTCATCACGCCGAACCGCTCCATGGTGCCGGTCTTCCGGTCGGCCGGGATGACGGTGAACTACACCGAGGCCCGCGACGGCCACAACTGGGAGAACTGGCGCGACCGGCTCCGCGAGGGCCTGTCGTGGGTGTTCCCCGGACCGCAGAAGTACGTCTACGAGTAGGGAGAGGCAGCCTGTGAAGGTCACCGAGCGCTGGTACTCGCACCGCATGCACCGCGACATCACCCTGGTGCGGTGGGGCCACTACGGCGTGCCCGTGCTGCTCTTCCCGACCGCGGGTGGCGACGCCGAGGAGGTCGAGCGCAACCAGCTCATCGGCCACCTCACGCCCCTCATCGAGGCCGGGCGGGTGAAGGTCTACTCCTGCGACAGCGTCGCCGGCATGGCGCTGGTGCGGCGGGAGGGCTCGCCCGAGCACCGGATGTGGCTGTTCAACCAGTTCCACGACGCCGTCGCCCACGAGGTGGTGCCGGCCATCCACGCTGACGTGCATGGTGCCACCCCCATCGTCGTGGGGGGCTCGTCGATCGGGGCGTTCAACTCCCTCGCCATGATCTGTCGCTGGCCCCACCTGTTCGGCGCCGCCGTCTGCATGAGCGGCACCTACCGGCTCGACTCCCTCATCGGCGGGCCCGGTCACCGAGGACCTCTACTACGCCTCGCCGCTGCACTTCCTGCCCGGCCTGGAAGGGCCCCTGCTGGAGGAGCTGCAGCGCCGCTTCATCGTCCTCGCCACCGGCACGGGCGAGTGGGAGGACATCGGGGAGTCCTGGGCGGTGGCCCACGTGCTCGGCTCCAAGCAGGTGCCCAACCGCGTCGACGACTGGGGGCCGCAGTACCCGCACGACTGGCACACCTGGTGGCAGATGCTGCCGGTCTACCTCGACGAGCTGGTGCCGTGACGGCGGACCCGGCGACCGACCTGCGGCAGCGGCTCGCCGACGCGGTGGACCACGGTATGCCGCGGGCGCGCGCCGACCTCGAGGACCTCGTCGCCTTCCGCTCCGTCGCGAACCCGGACATCGAGCCGGCCGACGAGTGCCACCACGCGGCGGCCCTGGTGGCCTCGCTGCTGGTGGAGGAGGGGTTCGACGACGTCGACCAGCTGCCCGCGCCGGACGGCTCGACAGCCGTCGTGGCCCGCAGCCGGGGTCCCGAGGGTGCCCCCACCGTGCTGCTCTACTCCCACTACGACGTCGTGCCCGCGGGTGACCTCGCCGCGTGGCAGACCCCGCCGTGGCAGCTCACCGAGCGCGACGGGCGCTGGTACGGCCGAGGCTCCGCCGACTGCAAGGGCAACCTCGTCGCCAGCCTGCTCGCCCTGCGGGCGCTGGCGCACGAGCTCGGCGAGTGGCCGGTGGGGGTCGCGGTGCTGTGCGAGGGCTCCGAGGAGCAGTCGAGCGGCGGCATGGAGGCCTTGGCGCGAGAGCGGCCCGAGCTGGTGCAGTGCGACGCGCTGCTGCTGGCCGACACGGGCAACGTCGAGCTGGGCGTGCCCACGGTGACCACGTCGCTGCGCGGCACCGGCAGCGTGCTCGTCACCGTGCGCACGATGGGCCGCCCGGCGCACTCCGGGATGTACGGCGGGGCCGTGCCCGACGCCCTCCAGGCGCTGCTCATGGCGCTCGCCAGCCTGCGCGACGAGACCGGCGAGACGACTGTCGACGGGCTCGCGCACGACGGCTCGTGGCAGGGGGCGCCCCTCGACCCGGAGCGGCTGCGGGCCGACGCTGCCCTGCTCGACGGGGTCCACCCCCTTCAGGGGCGCCGCGCCAGCGTGGCCGACCTGCTCTGGGCGCGACCGGCCGCCACGGTGCTGGCGATCGACTGCCCGCCCGTCTCGCAGGTCACGGCCGCCGTGCAGGGCGAGGCCCGGGCCGTGGTGAACCTGCGGGTGCCGCCGGGCACCGACGCAGCGCACGCCCAGCAGCTCCTCATCGACCACCTGGTGCGGCACACGCCGTTCGGGGCCCACGTCGACGTCCGCCCCGTGTCGCTCGGCCAGCCGTTCGAGGCACGCACGGACGGACCGGCATACCGCGCCCTGGCCCGCTCGATGCGCGAGGCCTTCGGCCGTGACCTGGTGACGACGGGCCAGGGTGGGTCCATCCCGTTGGCCACCGCGCTGGCCGAGCTGGTGCCCGGGGCCGAGATCCTGCTGGTCGGGGTCGAGGAACCGAGCTGCCACATCCACGGCCCCAACGAGAGCGTCCACCCCGACGAGCTGCGCCGCACCGCGCTGGCGCAGGCGCTGTTCCTCGCCGACCTCGGCGGGCTGCTGGAGGGAGAGAACCCGTGACGGTCCGCTGGGTGTGGCTGTTCCTCGACCTGCCGGAGCGGGAGTTCGACACCGCCGTGGCGTTCTGGAAGGAGGTGGCCCGCAGCGTCCTCTCGCCGTGGCGCGGGGAGTACGGCGAGTTCGCCACCCTCCTGCCGCACGAGGGCGATCCGTGGCTGAAGGTGCAGCGGGTCGGCGGCGAGGGCGGCATCCACCTCGACCTCGACGTCGAGGAGCCGCTGCCGGAAGCGGCCGAGCGGGCGGTGCGGCTCGGCGCGACCGTCGTGGGCGACCTCGGCGACGTCATCGTCTGCCGGTCGCCGGGCGGCTTCGTCTTCTGCCTCACCCGGTGGTCTGCGGAGGAGTCCGCGCGCGGTCAGGCGCGCACCGGCGCCGGCGCCGAGAGCATGATCGACCAGGTCTGCCTCGACGTCCCGTCGAGCGGGTATGCCGCCGAGCTCGCCTTCTGGTCGCAGCTCACCGGGTGGGCGGTGGACGACCCCGACCCGGACGACGAGTTCGCGCGGCTGGCCTGGCCGCACGGCATACCCGTGCGGTTCCTGCTCCAACGGCTCGACGAGCCGGAGGGGGTCGTGCGCGGGCACGTCGACCTCGCCGCCGTCGACCGCTCGGCCGAGGTCGAGCGCCACCGGGCGCTCGGGGCTCGCGAGGAGGGTCCGGGTGACGGCTGGACGGTCCTTCAGGGCCCGGCAGGACATCGGTACTGCGTCACCGATCGGGACCCGCGCGAGGTGCCGCCCGAGGCGCGCTGAGAGCGAGCTCGCCGTACCCGCGTTGTCCCCAGACCCCTACGGGTCGTCGCGTGGTCCACAGCCCGCTGTCGCAGCCTGCCCGACCACCCGGGCGCTGCCTACGTTCAAGGGGTGCGAGAGGACCCCGCCCAGATCCGGCTGTTGGCAAGCGCGATACGACTCCAGGCCGACCGCCTGAGGCTGCTCGCCCTGAGGGTGCGCGCCGTCGGGGCCGTGCGCTGGCGCGCACCAGCGGCCGACCTCTACCGCGCGCAGGTCGAGGAGCGGGCCCGCCGGCTGCAGGCTCGGTCGGAGGCCGCGCACCACCTCGCCCGCTGCCTTGACGACCTCGCCGAGGCGCTGGACCGATCCGTGCCGCCGTGATGGACCTCGATGTGACCGGAGGCGCGGGTGGTGTCGGCGCGGCGCTGGAAGACCTGACCGCCGCGGCGGGTCGTCTGGTGGAGACGGCCGCAGACCTCTCCGACGTCGCGCGCGCTCTGCTGCGAGCCGGGATGGAGGTCGATCTGGTGACGGTGGCGCTCGTCAGCCCGGTCGACGCCGCTCGGGTCGCAGCGGCGCTGGCCGAGCTGACTGGTCCGACCGGGCTGATCGCCGACGCCGCCGCGTTGGCTGCCCTCGCCGTCACCGTGAGGTCGGCGGTCGCGGCCTACGAGACGGGCGAGGCGGCGGTCGCGACCCTGGTCGAGTCGGCTCAGGACGCCGTTGTCCTCGCCCTCTCACGGCAGGCGCCCCTCCTCGCGGTCGGGGCGGCAGCGGCCGGTCGAGCGGGAGTCGACGTCGCTGCGGCAGCCGATCGGTCGCTGTTCGTCGCGCCGTGGCTGGCCGACCTCGCCGGCGGGGTCGAGGGCGTGGTGGCCGGCCCGGCGACACCGCTTGACTACGAGGACGGACTGACCCTGATGGCCGGCGCCGCCTCGAGCCGCGGCTGGCTGACCGAGGCAGGGTGTCAGGTGCGGGCGGTCCCGGTCCCGACGCCAGCGGGGTCGAAGGTGCCGACGAGCCTCGCCGACCTGGTCGGTGCGCAGGCCGATCTCGAGGGTCCGTCGGGCGAGCCCGACCGGGTTCGAGTGGTGCAGGTGCCGCAGGCGGACGGCTCCTCCGCCTGGGTCGTCGTCGTCCCCGGGACGCAGGAGTGGTCGCCCCGGGCCGGGCCGAACCCCTCCGACCTCACCAGCGACGTGCTGTTGATGGCCCAGCAGGACACGCTGCTCGCAGCCGGGGTGGAGCGCGCCCTCGTCCTCGCCCAGCAGGACGCGGGACGCGCGGGGCTCGGAGACCCTGTGCTCCTCGCCGGGCACAGCCAGGGCGGGATCGTCGCGGCGGCTCTCGCGGCCGACCCCCGCTTCCGGCAGCGACAGCGGGTCACCCACGTCGTCGCCAGCGGCGCCCCGATCGCCCGCATGCCGGTGCCGCGTGAGGTGTCGGTGCTGGCGCTGGAGCACCAACAGGACGCCGTGCCGCGCCTGGAGGGTGAGCGCAATGCCGACCGTCGCGGCTGGGTCACGGTGACTCGTGACCTGCGGGGGAGCGAGGTGCGCACGGCCGGTGCCTCCCATGCCGCGGCGCGCTACGGCGACACGGCCGCGCTGGCGGACGCCTCGCGGTCGGTGTCGGTGAGGCAGTGGCGGTCGGGAGCCGCCCCCTTCCTCGCCGGGGAGGTGAACGGGGCGCCGACGGTGCGGGACTTCGCGGTGGAGCGTGACTTCGCGGGCGAGCGGGAGGTCACGGCGGGACCGGACTTCCGGAGGCCAGGCGTCGGGCCGGGGCCCTAGTGGCAAGATCGGCCGCGTGAACCCCTCCACCGCGCTGGCCACCGTGCTCGTCGACGAGCTGGTGCGTTGCGGGGTTCGCGAGGTGGTGCTCTGCCCGGGTTCCCGCTCGGCGCCGCTGGCCTACGCGCTGCAGGAGGCCGACCGGGCCGGCCGGCTGCGGATGCACGTGCGCGTCGACGAGCGGTCGGCGGGCTTCCTGGCGCTGGGGCTCGCGAAGGTGACCCGGGTGCCGGCCGCGGTTGTGACCACCTCGGGCACGGCAGTGGCGAACCTGCACCCCGCCGTCCTCGAGGCCCACCACGGCCAGGTGCCCCTGCTGGTGGTGAGCGCCGACCGGCCGCCGGAGCTGCGCGGCACCGGAGCCAACCAGACGACGACGCAGCCGGGGATGTTCGGCGGCGCGCTGCGGTGGTCGCAGGAGCTGGGCGCCCCGGACCACCGCCCGGGCCAGGTGCCCTCGTGGCGGTCGTCGGTGTGCCGGGCGGTGGCCGCGAGCCGCGGGCGTCCGGGTGGCGTGCCGGGCCCGGCGCACCTCAACGTGCCGCTGCGCGAACCCTTGGTCCCCACCGCCGACGGGGTCTTCCCCGACGAGCTCGAGGGCCGCCGGGACGGCGCTCCCTGGGTGGAGGTGCTGCCGGCGGCACTGGGGCACTCGAGGCCGGTCGACCCGGTGCCGCGAACCCTGGTCGTCGTGGGTGACCTGCCCGAGCCGGGGCTTGCCGAGGCCGCCATCGACTGGGCGCGTGAGAGCGGCTGGCCGGTCGTCGCCGAGCCGTTCGGAGCCGGCGCCGAGGGTGTCGTGCCCCACGGGCCGCTCCTGCTGGGGGTGCAGGACTGGCTCGCCCGCCACCTGCCGGAGCGGGTCATCACCGTCGGGCGGATCACCCTCGCCAGGCCGGTGGCCAGGCTGCTGCGTCGCGAGGGCATCCGCGTCGAGACGATCACCGCCTCACCGGCCTGGGTCGACCCGGGCCACACCGTCAGTGCCGTGCACGACCTCGGGGTGCTGCACCACCCGGTGCCCTGCGAGGACCCGCGGTGGACGGCGACCTGGCGCGAGGCCGGGTCGACCCTCGCCGCAGCCGTGGCGGCGGCAGGACTTCCCTGGCCCACCGGCCTCGCCGTCGCGCAGGCCGTGCTCGGCGCGGTGCCCCACGGCTCCCTGCTCTTCGTCGGGTCGTCCAACGCGGTCCGCGACCTCGACCTGTCGGGCGACCGCACCAGCCGGGCCGCCGTCGTCGCGAACCGCGGCCTGGCCGGCATCGACGGGTGCGTCTCCACCGCGGTGGGGCTGGCGCTGTCGACCACCGTCCCGACCTACGCCCTGCTGGGCGACCTGACCTTCCTCCACGACTCGGGCGGCCTGCTCATCGGGCGGCACGAGCCGCAGCCGGACCTCACCCTGGTGGTGGCCAACGACGACGGCGGCGGCATCTTCACCCTCCTCGAACCCGGCGAGCCCCAGCGGGCCGACGACTTCGAGCGGGTGTTCGGCACCCCGACGGGCACCAACCTCGCCGCCCTGTGTGCCGCCCACGGCGTGGCGCACCAGCGCGTCGAGAGCCGGGAGGGCCTCGTCGACGCGGTCGCGCAGCGCCCGCACGGACTGCGGGTGCTCGAGGTCGAGGTCGACCGCTCCGGCCACCGGGCAGCGCACGAGCGCCTGCGTCGCGTGGCAGCGGAGGCGCTGGCCTAGAACATCACCGCCGCCACCGGCTGCCGGTCCGTGGCAAAGGCCGCCGACAAGCCGGCGAGCGACCCGGGCACGAGCTCCTCGACCACACCCTGCGCTGCCTGCGACGAGAGGGTGCGCAGGCCGGCATACGCCGACCCGAGCGCCTGCACGGGCAGCCGCACGTCGGCGGGGTCGTCGGTGCGCTCGCACGTGGCGGGACTCCCCGGCCCGGCGCACGACAGGCGCCAACGTCCCTCGTTCCAGGGGCAGACCGGGTCGACCACGTCGAGCACCACGTCGACCGGTGCCGCGAGACCGCGCTGCGCGAGTGCCGCTCCGACATCGACCAGGCGCAGCCACAGCGAGTCGTGCACGGTGGTGCCCACGGCGCGCGGACCGCCGCCCCACCAGAGCACCGGGTCGTCGAGGCTGCCGTACCGCATCTGCACCGAGGCCGTGAGGTCGAAGTCGACGAGCCGGCGGACCAGGGCGAGGCGGGCGGCCGAGTCCTCGGCCACCACCTCGTGACAGGTGAGGGAGCCCTGGGGTCGACCGTGCTCCCACTTGTCGGAGCGCTGCAACACCGCGAAGCCGACGGCCCGCCCGTCACGCTCCGCGAGGAGCACCTGTCGGGCCTCCTGGCCGCGCCGCAGCTCGGGAACGTCGCGTGCGATGTGTCGCGCCATCTGCAGCGGCATCACCACGCCGCCGAGCTGCGCCCCCGTGAGTTGGGCGTGCAGGGCGTGCACCGCGTCGGCGACACCCTCGCCGGCGTGGGCGACCATGCGGGTGGTGACCGCGTCGGCTGCGGCCTCGAGGGCGGGCGGCGCCTGCAGCCGGTGCCCCCGGGAAAGGCGCAGGGTGGCCACGAGCGACGCCACGGCATACCCGAACCGCCCGTAGATCGTCGGCTCGGACGCGTGCAGGCCCGACACGGCGACGCCCTGCTCGTGCAGGTCGGAGAAGTGGTGCCGGACCATCTGGCTCAGCACCCCGCGGCGCCGCTCGTCAGGGTGCACACCCACCCACGTCAGGCCCGCCATCGGCACCGCGTGCAGCCCGCCGCCCGGAGCCGGGACCGTCACCGTCATGTCGAACGACCCGTAGATGCCGGAGAACGGCGGCTCACCCGTGCGGGTGGCGGCCCAGCACCGGCTCAGGTCGAGCGACCCCAGGGCCTCCTGCCACGGCCTGGAGTGCTCGAAGAAGAACGCCGCCTGGTCGACGGCGAGGAAGTCCTCGGCGACGTCGGGGGAGACGGGGACGATCCGGTATGCCGTGTGCTCGCCTGCCATGGCGGCGATCCTCGCGGGTGGGCAGCCCCGGTGCCAGTGGTTTGGGAGCGCTAGGCGCCGGACAGGGCGTCGCGCATGGGCACCAGCTTGGCGTCGGACTCGGCCACCTCGGACTCGGGGTCGGAGCCCGCCACGATGCCGCAGCCGGCGAAGAGCCGCAGCGCGGCCTGGTCGTCGGCCTCGTAGGCGCCGCAGCGCAGGGCGATGCCCCACTCGCCGTCGCCCGCCGCGTCCATCCAGCCCACAGGTCCGGCGTAGCGGCCGCGGTCCATGTGCTCGAGCTCGGCGATCACCCGGTCGGCCACCGCCGTCGGGGTGCCGCACACCGCGGCGGACGGGTGCAGCGACGCGGCCAGGGCCAGGGAGGTGGTGTGGTCGCCCAGCACACCGGCGACGTCGGTGGCGAGGTGCATGACGTTGCTCAGGTGCAGCACGAACGGGGACTCGGGCACGTTCATCGACGAGCAGTGGGGACGCAGGGCGTCGGCCACCGAGCGCACGGCGTACTCGTGCTCCTCGAGGTCCTTGGAGGAGCGGGCCAGGGAGGCGGCCAGCGCCAGGTCGTGCTCGTCGTCGCCGGTGCGGCGGATGGTGCCGGCCAGCACGCGCGAGGTGACCAGGCCCTTCTCGAGGCGCACCAGCATCTCGGGGGTCGCGCCGACGAGCCCGTCGACGGCGAAGACCCAGGTGGTGTCGTAGCGCTCGGCCAGCCGCTGCAGCAGCCAGCGGGGGTCGACCGGCTTTTCCGCCTGCACGCGCAGGTCGCGGGCCAGCACCACCTTGTCGATCTCGCCCGAGGTGATCCGCTCCACGGCCTCGGAGACCCGGCCCGCCCACTCGGCCGACGAGAGCGCGCCGTCGGAGAACGTGACCCCGACCGGCTCGGCGGGCGGCGGCTGTGGGCTCGGCGCAGCGGGGGCCGGCACCGAGGCGTCGGCGCCGATGGTGGTGAGCCACCAGCGGCCGTCGCGGCAGCCGACCACGACCTCCGGCACGACGAGCGTCGCCCCCGCAGGCGAGCCCGCGGCATACGACACGGAGCCGAAGGCGATCGGACCGGTGCCCGGCACGCCCACCTCGTCGCGCACGACGGCGGTGGCGACCACGCGGCGCCACCAGTGCTGCGCCTCGGTGAACCGGTGCTCGCCCGAGGCGGTGAACTCCAGGGCGCGCCCCCAGCCGACGATGCCCTCGCCGCGGCGCACCCAGCTCGAGACCCCGCGCGGGTCGTCGAGCGCCGGCAGCAGCGAGAGCAGCCCGGCGGGGGAGCCCGGTGACCCGGGTGGGTCGAGGGCGACGGTGCGCGCCACCAGCGGCGTGCCGTGGGGGCGGGCCGCGAGACCGGGGTCGGGCGAGGTGGTCATGTCGCGGGCCAGCCTACGGCGCAGCCGGGCTGCCGTAGGCCCCAGGGCGGTCATCGGGGAGGATGACCCCATGACCCGCGCCAGCCTCGACAAGGACCCCCGCGACGTCGCCGCGATGTTCGACGACGTCGCGTCGAAGTACGACCTCACCAACGACGTGCTGTCGATGGGCCAGGACCGGCTGTGGCGCAGGGCCGTCGTGAAGGCGGTCGCGGCGCAGCCGGGGGAGCGCGTGCTCGACATCGCCGCGGGCACCGGCACCTCGAGCGAGCCGTTCGCCGACGCCGGCGTCGAGGTCGTGCCCGCGGACTTCTCGCTCGGGATGCTGGCCGTCGGCAACCGGCGACGGCCCGACCTCGGGTTCACCGCGGCCGACGCCATGCGGCTGCCCTTCGCCGACGAGTCCTTCGACGTGGTGACGATGTCGTTCGGCCTGCGCAACGTCGCCGACACGGCACTGGCGCTGCGCGAGTTCCTGCGGGTGGCCAAGCCGGGCGGGCGCCTCGTCGTCTGCGAGTTCAGCCAGCCGGTCAACAAGACCTTCCGCAAGGTCTACAACGAGTACCTCATGCGCTCGCTGCCGCCGATCGCCCGCAAGGTCAGCTCCAACCCCGAGTCCTACGTCTACCTCGCCGAGTCGATCCAGGCCTGGCCCCAGCAGCGCGAGCTGGCGCAGACCGTCCTCGGGGCGGGCTGGTCGGACGTCGCGTGGCGCAACCTCAGCGGCGGCATCGTGGCCCTCCACCGCGCGGTGAAGCCCGGTGGGCCGGTGCTCGTCGGAGACGCCGGCGCGGTTAGGTCTGCCTGAGTTCGCCGGGGTCGCGGGGCAGGCATAGACTCCTGCGAGCATTTCGTGAACAGGTTCACAAGCGTTTCGAGGCAGGCGTGACTCAGAGCATCACCACCAGCGGATCCGTGGCGCAGGCGACGGAGACGGCCGACGTCATCGTCGTGGGGGCAGGACCGGCCGGATCGGCCACTGCCGCCTACCTCGCGATGACGGGCCTCGACGTCCTGCTGCTCGAGAAGACCGCGTTCCCCCGCGAGAAGGTCTGTGGCGACGGCCTGACGCCGCGCGCCGTCAAGGAGCTCATCACCCTCGGCATCCCCACGCCGGAGGAGGACGGGTGGATCAAGAACCACGGCCTGCGCATCATCGGCGGCGGCATGCGGCTCTCGCTCCCGTGGCCGGACCTCGCGAGCTTCCCGCCCTACGGCCTGGTCCGCACCCGCCAGGACTTCGACGACATCCTCGCCAAGCACGCCGTCAAGCACGGCGCCCGGCTGCGTGAGTCGACCAACGTCACCGGCCCGGTCCTCGACGACACCGGCGCCATCGTGGGCGTCACCGCCAAGGCCGTCGACGAGAAGGGCCGGTCCACCGGCCCCGAGCTCGTCTACCGGGCTCCGCTCGTGGTCGCCGCCGACGGCAACTCCTCGCGGCTGTCGCTCTCGATGAACCGCCCCAAGCGCGACGACCGCCCCATGGGTGTCGCGGTGCGCACCTACTACACGAGCCCGCGCCACGACGACGACTACCTCGAGTCGTGGCTGGAGCTGTGGAGCACCGACGAGAGCGGCAAGCGTGTCCTGCTCCCCGGCTACGGCTGGATCTTCGGCGTCGGTGACGGCACCTCCAACGTCGGCCTCGGGATCCTCAACACCTCCTCCGCGTTCGGCAAGACCGACTACAAGGACGTCATGCGCCGCTGGGTGGCGACCATGCCGGAGGAGTGGACCTACAGCGACGAGACCATGGTCGGTCCGATCCGCGGCGCCGCCCTGCCGATGGGCTTCAACCGCCAGCCGCACTACGGCAAGGGGCTGCTGCTCGTCGGCGACGCCGGCGGCATGGTCAACCCGTTCAACGGCGAGGGCATCGCCTACGCCATGGAGTCCGGCCGCCTCGCGGCCGAGGTCATCGCGCAGGCGTTCGCACGTGGTGACGACGCACAGCGCGAGCGGGTGCTGCAGTCCTACCCGGGCGTCATGAAGGACGCGCTGGGCGGCTACTACACACTCGGCCGCTACTTCGCGAAGATGATCGGCAACCCCGAGGTGATGCGCCTGGCCACGAAGTACGGCCTGCCGCGCACGACCCTCATGAAGTTCCTGCTGAAGGTCATGGCCAACCTCGCCGAGCCGCACGGCGGCGACGCGAGCGACCGCCTGATCACCGCCCTGTCGAAGATGGCGCCCGACGCGTGACCGGTGATGCGATGAAAATCACTGCCCCTAGGATTGGGGCGGATTGCTCGCATTTCCGCACTGCCGTCGGCGAGATCCATGTCGGTCAGATACATGAAAGGGGAGTTGCGCGGTGACCAACCCCTACGTCCCGCTGCTGTTCCTGCTGGCGATCGGCGGAGGCTTCGCGGTCTTCTCGGTGTTCGCCGCGTCCATCGCAGGACCGAAGCGCTACAACCGCGCCAAGCTCGACGCCTACGAGTGCGGGATCGAGCCGACGCCCCAGGCGGCCGGCGGCGGCCTGCGCGTGCCGATCAAGTACTACCTGACCGCGATGCTCTTCATCATCTTCGACATCGAGTCGGTCTTCCTCTACCCCTTCGCAGTGGCCTTCAACCAGCTCGGCCTGTTCGCGCTGGTGGAGATGGTGCTGTTCATCATCACCGTGTTCGTCGCCTACGCCTACGTCTGGCGTCGCGGCGGGCTCGAGTGGGACTGACGCGCGAGTTCGAGAGCTAGGACAGCTATGGGAATCGAAGAGAAGCTCCCCGCGGGCTTCCTGCTGACCACGGTCGAGCAGGTCGCGGGCTACATGCGCAAGAGCTCGGTCTGGCCCGCGACCTTCGGCCTCGCCTGCTGCGCCATCGAGATGATGGCCGTCGGCACCCCCGACTACGACATCGCGCGCTTCGGCATGGAGCGCTTCTCCGCGACGCCGCGCCAGGCCGACCTGATGATCGTCGCCGGCCGGGTGAGCCAGAAGATGGCGCCGGTCGTCCGCCAGGTCTACGACCAGATGCCCGAGCCCAAGTGGGTCATCTCCATGGGCGTGTGCGCCAGCTCCGGCGGCATGTTCAACAACTACGCGATCGTCCAGGGCGTCGACCACATCATCCCCGTCGACGTCTACCTGCCGGGCTGTCCGCCGCGGCCGGAGATGCTGCTCAACGCGATCATCACGCTCCACGAGCAGATCCAGGGCAGCAAGCTCGGCGTGAACCGCGTCGCCGCTGCCCGGGCCGCCGAGGAGGCCGCCCTGCGCGCGACGCCCACGCACCAGATGAAGGGCCTGCTCGCCGAGGGCGCCGGCAGCCTGCGTGTCGCCGCCGGCTTGCAGGCGCCGCACGACCACTCCGTCGAGCACGCCCACCAGCACCACCACGGCGCAGGAGGTGTCGCGTGAGCGACGAGAAGAAGCCCGACGCGAAGACCGAGGCTGCATTGCCCGGCCCGAACGCCGAGGTCGAGAAGGGCGACACCAAGGCCGCCGCGGAGCACGGCGCCACCACCGGTGACAACCTCCCCGCCGCGCCCGGCACCATGCCCGAGCCCGTCGTCGTCGGCGAGCGCCGCGGCATGTTCGGCGCGGCCGACATCGGCGACACCTCCGGCTACGGCGGCCTGCGCACCCCGATCCTGTTCCCGGCCGCGGCCCAGCGCCCCTACGGCTCCTGGTTCGACGAGGCCGCCGACAGCCTCGAGCGTGGCCTGGTCGGCGGCGAGGCCTCCTTCGGTGAGGCCGTCGAGCGCGTGGTCGTCGACCGCGGCGAGCTGACCCTGCACGTGCGCCGCGAGCACCTGCGCACCGTGGCCCGCGTGCTGCGTGACGACCCGGCGCTGCGCTTCGAGATCTGCAGCGGCGTCTCCGGCGTGCACTACCCGGGGGAGCAGGGCCGCGAGCTGCACGCGGTCTACCACTTCCTGTCGATCACCCACGGCAGCCGGCGGCTGCGCGTCGAGGTCTCCTGCCCCGACGGCGACGCCCACATCCCCTCGATCGTCTCGATCTACCCCGCGGCCGACTGGCACGAGCGGGAGACCTGGGACATGTTCGGGATCGAGTTCGACGGCCACCCGTCGCTGACCCGCATCCTCATGCCCGACGACTGGCCGGGCCACCCGCAGCGGAAGGACTACCCGCTCGGCGGCATCCCCGTCGAGTACAAGGGCGCCACCGTCCCGCCGCCGGACCAGCGGAGGTCTTACAACTGATGTCCACGACCCACCACCCCCAGCACGAGGCGCACGAGAGCACCGGCGCCCAGGACGTCTACGCCACCTCGGCCGCCGACACCGCCGACACCGAGGGCGCCCGCGTCTTCAACGCCGCCGGCGGCGACTGGGACCAGCTGTCCGACGAGGCGGCCGCCCTCCACGAGGAGCGGATCGTCGTCAACATGGGCCCGCAGCACCCGTCGACCCACGGTGTGCTCCGCCTCATCCTCGAGCTCGACGGCGAGTCGGTGACCGAGGCCCGCGCGGGCATCGGCTACCTGCACACGGGCATCGAGAAGAACATGGAGTTCCGCACCTGGACGCAGGGCGTGACGTTCTGCACCCGGATGGACTACGTGGCCCCGCTCTTCAACGAGGCGGTCTACTGCCTCGCGGTCGAGAAGCTGCTCGGCATCACCGACCAGATCCCCGCTCGTGCCAACGTCATCCGCGTCCTGATGATGGAGCTCAACCGCATCTCCAGCCACCTCGTCGCCCTCGCGACCGGCGGCATGGAGATGGGTGCGACCACCGTCATGACGGTCGGCTTCCGCGAGCGTGAGCGGGTCCTGGCGATCTTCGAGATGATCAGCGGCCTGCGGATGAACCACGCCTACATCCGCCCCGGCGGTGTGGCGCAGGACCTGCCCCCCGGCGCGATCGACAAGGTCCGCGACGCGGTCCCCGCGATCCGCAAGGGCCTGGGCGAGCTCGAGCTGCTCCTCAACGAGAACCCGATCCTCAAGGGCCGCACCGTCGACGTCGGCTACCTCGACCTCACCGGCTGCATGGCGCTCGGCATCACCGGGCCCGATCCTGCGCTCGACGGGCCTGCCCCACGACCTGCGCAAGTCCGACCCGTACTGCGGCTACGAGACCTACGACTTCGAGGTCGTCACGCGCGACAGCTGTGACGCCTACGGCCGCCTGCGCATCCGCCTCGACGAGATGTACGAGTCGCTGAAGATCGTCGAGCAGTGCATCGACCGGCTCCAGGCCAACCCGGGCCCGGTCATGGTCGAGGACAAGAAGATCGCCTGGCCGGCGCAGCTGGCCATCGGCGGCGACGGCATGGGCAACAGCCTCGACCACATCCGCGAGATCATGGGCACCTCGATGGAGTCCCTCATCCACCACTTCAAGCTGGTGACCGAGGGCTTCCGCGTCCCGCCGGGCCAGGCGTATGCCGCGGTGGAGAGCCCCAAGGGCGAGCTCGGCTGCCACGCGGTCTCCGAGGGTGGCACCCGTCCGTTCCGGGTCCACTTCCGCGACCCGTCGTTCAACAACCTCCAGGCCACGGCCGCGATGTGTGAGGGCGGCCAGGTCGCCGACGTCATCGTCGCCGTCGCCTCGATCGACCCCGTCATGGGAGGCGTGGACCGCTGATGGCGACTCATTCTGTTGATGGGCACTTTGGTCACCAGACCGCGTCGGGTCACCTCACGGTGCCCGCCGAGAGCAAGGAGCCGTATGCCGCGGACGTGCTCGCGCAGCTGCACGCTGACGCCGAGCAGGTCGTGGCGCGCTACCCGCAGAAGCGCTCGGCGCTGCTGCCGCTGCTGCACCTCGTGCAGAGCGTCGACGGCTACATCGCCGGCCGCGGCATCGACTTCTGCGCGGAGGTCCTCGACCTGACCCGCGCCGAGGTCTCCGGGGTGGCGACGTTCTACACGCAGTACAAGCGCCACCCCAACGGCGAGTACACCGTGGGCGTCTGCACCAACACCCTGTGCGCGATCATGGGCGGCGACCAGATCTGGGAGGCCGTCTCCGAGCACCTCGGCATCGGCCACGACGAGACGACCTCGGACGGCAAGATCACGCTCGAGCGCATCGAGTGCAACGCCGCCTGCGACTACGCACCGGTCGTGATGACCAACTGGGAGTTCTTCGACAACCAGACCCCGGAGTCGACCAAGCAGCTCGTCGACGACCTGCGCGAGGGCAAGCCGGTCGCGCCGACCCGCGGCCCGAGCCGCGTGTGCAGCTTCAAGCAGGTCTCGCGGGTGCTCGCCGGCTTCCACGACGGACTCGCCGACGAGGGCGTGGGTGCCGGTCCCGCCTCGGTGCAGGGCCTCAAGGTCGCCCACGCGAACGGCTGGACCGCCCCGGGCGACCAGGGCCAGGTCTCCGGCGAGCACCAGGCGGAGGCGACGTCCGGCACCATGGCGGCCGGACGGCACACCTCCGAGGACACCCCGTCCAACGCGCCCGACGAGCTGCCCGGCGGCACTGACGCCGACGAGAACGGAAAGTGAGTGCCGCGATGACGAACCTCACCCCGATCCTCACGAAGTTCTGGGACGACCCGCAGTCCTGGACCCTCGAGACCTACCGCCGCAACGACGGCTGGAAGGCGCTCGAGAAGGCGCTGAAGATGGACCCGGCCGACCTGGTGCAGATGACCAAGGACTCGGGTCTGCGCGGTCGTGGCGGCGCCGGCTTCCCGACCGGCATGAAGTGGGGCTTCCTGCCCCCGCCGGACGGCGGTCCCCGCTACCTCGTCGTCAACGCCGACGAGTCCGAGCCCGGTACCTGCAAGGACATCCCGCTGATGATGGCGGCGCCGCAGTTCCTCATCGAGGGCGTGGCCATCACGTCCTACGCGATCGGCTGCAACCACGCCTTCATCTACCTGCGTGGCGAGGTCGTCCACGTCTACCGGCGCCTGCTGCGTGCTGTCGAGGAGGCCTACGCCGCAGGGCTGCTCGGCAAGAACATCATGGGCAGCGGCTTCGACCTCGACGTCACGGTGCACGCCGGTGCCGGCGCCTACATCTGCGGTGAGGAGACCGCGCTCCTCGACAGCCTCGAGGGCCGCCGCGGCCAGCCGCGCCTGAAGCCGCCGTTCCCGGCCGTCGCCGGTCTCTACGCGCGCCCGACCGTCGTCAACAACGTCGAGTCGATCGCGTCGGTGCCGCCGATCCTGCTGCACGGGGCCGACTGGTTCTCCGACATGGGCACCGAGAAGTCGCAGGGCTTCGGCATCTTCTCCCTCTCGGGGCACGTGAAGAACCCCGGCCAGTACGAGGCCCCGCTCGGCATCACGCTGCGCGAGCTGCTCGACATGGCCGGTGGCATGCGCGACCCGCAGAAGAAGCTGAAGTTCTGGACCCCCGGGGGCTCCTCGACGCCGCTGTTCACCGACGAGCACCTCGACGTGCCGCTGGACTTCGAGTCCGTCGGCGCGGCCGGCTCGATGCTCGGCACCCGCGCGCTGCAGATCTTCGACGAGACCACCTGCGTGGTGCGCGCCGTCGACCGCTGGACCGAGTTCTACAAGCACGAGTCCTGTGGCAAGTGCACGCCGTGCCGCGAGGGCACGTGGTGGCTGGCCCAGATCACCAACCGGCTCGAGCACGGCCAGGGCAGCGAGGAAGACCTCGAGAAGCTGCTCGACATCTGCGACAACATCCTCGGCCGTGCGTTCTGCGCCCTCGGTGACGGCGCCACGTCGCCGATCACCAGCAGCATCCAGTACTTCCGCGAGGAGTACATCGCTCACCTGACCAACGGCGGGTGCCCGTTCGACCGGGACGCCTCGTCGCTGTTCGCGAAGGACAACGTGCCCGCATGACGACGACGAACCCCACCACCAGCCCCAGCGCGGGCGGCAACGCCGTGAGCACGGGCGGGGACGCGACGATCCCGCCGCCCGTCGACCTGGTCACGCTGACCATCGACGGCGTCGAGGTGTCGGTGCCGAAGAACACGCTGGTGATCCGCGCTGCCGAGGAGATCGGCGTGCAGATCCCGCGGTTCTGCGACCACCCGCTGCTCGAGCCGGTCGGCGCCTGCCGCCAGTGCCTCGTCGACGTCGCGATGCCCGGCCCGGACGGGTCGCTGCGCCCGATGCCGAAGCCGCAGGCGTCGTGCACCATGACCGTGGCCAACGGCATGGAGGTCAAGACCCAGCTGACGTCCAAGGTGGCCGACAAGGCGCAGCAGGGCGTCATGGAGCTGCTGCTCATCAACCACCCGCTCGACTGCCCGGTCTGCGACAAGGGCGGCGAGTGCCCGCTGCAGAACCAGGCGATGAGCAACGGGCGCGCGGTCTCCCGCTTCGAGGACATCAAGCGCACCTACCCCAAGCCGATCAACATCTCCTCACAGGTGCTGCTCGACCGTGAGCGCTGCGTGTTGTGCGCGCGCTGCACCCGCTTCTCCGACCAGATCGCCGGTGACCCGTTCATCGCGCTGGTCGAGCGCGGTGCGCTCCAGCAGGTCGGCATCTACGAGGAGAAGCCGTTCGAGTCCTACTTCTCCGGCAACACGGT
Organism: uncultured Actinomycetota bacterium; assembly: GCA_963730585.1. Lineage (GTDB taxonomy): Bacteria > Actinomycetota > Actinomycetes > Actinomycetales > Dermatophilaceae > Pedococcus_A. The sequence continues at coordinate 138,108 of CAVSSL010000005.1, forward strand.
CCAGATCTGCCCGGTCGGCGCGCTGACCGGCGCGGCATACCGGTTCCGGTCCCGCCCGTTCGACCTCGTCTCCACGCCGAGCGTGTGCGAGCACTGCGCCTCGGGCTGCGAGCAGCGCACCGACCACCGCCGCGGCGTCGTGCTGCGCCGGATGGCGTGGAACACCCCCGAGGTCAACGAGGAGTGGAACTGCGACAAGGGCCGCTGGGCCTTCCAGTACGCCACCACGGGCGACCGCTTCACCATGCCGATGGTCCGCGACGAGCTCGGTGAGCTCCGGGTGGTCTCCTGGCCGGAGGCGCTGGCCGCCGCGGCCGAGGGCCTCAAGGCCGCCCGTGGGGCCGGCGTGCTCGTCGGCGGTCGCGTCTCCGTCGAGGACGCCTACGCCTACGGCAAGTTCGCCCGCACGGTGCTGTCGACCAACGACGTCGACTTCCGCGCGCGGCCGCACTCCGCCGAGGAGGCCGAGTTCCTGGCGTCTTCGGTCGTGGCCACTGCGCCTGAGGGCGGGGCCGTCACCTACGCCGAGCTCGAGAAGGCCAAGGCCGTCGTCCTCGTGGGCTTCGAGCCCGAGGAGGAGTCGCCGATCGTCTTCCTGCGCCTGCGCAAGGCCACCCGCAGGAACAAGACCAGCGTGTATGCCGTGGCGCCCTTTGCGACGCGCGGCCTCGAGAAGCTGGCCGGTCACCTCATCGCCGCCGCCCCCGGCACCGAGGCCGAGGTGCTGGCGGCGCTGGCCGACGGCGGCCAGGGCCACGAGGGTGCGGCCAAGGCCGCCGAGGCGCTGAAGGCCGAGGGCGCGGTCGTGCTCGTCGGAGAGCGGCTCGCCACGGTCCCCGGGGCGCTGTCGGCCGCGGCCTCGCTGGCCGCCGCCACCGGCGCCCGTCTGGCCTGGGTGCCGCGCCGTGCCGGTGAGCGCGGTGCGCTCGAGGCCGGTGCGCTGCCGACCCTGCTGCCCGGTGGCCGTCCGGTCGCCGACGTGGGTGCCCGCCAGCAGGTCGCGGAGGCCTGGGACGTCGTCGGCCTGCCCGACGCTCCCGGCCGCGACACCGCGGGCATCGTCGAGGCGGCCTGCGCCGGCGAGATCGGCGCCCTCGTCGTGGGTGGCGTCGACGCGACCGACCTGGCCGACCCGCGCGTCGACGAGGCGCTGGCCAAGACCTTCGTGGTCTCGCTCGAGCTGCGCCCGTCCTCGGTGACCGCGGTCGCCGACGTCGTGCTCCCCGTTGCGGCGCACGCCGAGAAGGGCGGCACCTTCGTCAACTGGGAGGGCCGGGTCCGCCCGTTCGAGGCGGCCCTCGACTCCGGTGCGATGTCCGACTACCGCGTGCTCGACATGCTCGCGTCCGAGGTCGGCGTCTTCCTCGGCACGCGCACGCTCGCCGAGGTCCGCGCCGAGATGGCCACGCTCGGTCCGTGGACCGGCGCCCGCCCGGCCGCTCCGTCGGTGTCCGCGGGCGAGGTGCCCAGCGCGGGTGACGGTGAGCTGGTGCTGGCCACCTGGCACCACCTGCTCGACCAGGGCAGCCTCCAGGACGGCGAACCGTTCCTGGCCGGCACCGCCGCGAAGACGCGGGCCCGCGTGTCCACCGCCACGGCGGAGGCCTTCGGCCTCGTCGACGGCGACCTGGTGACGGTGTCCACGACCTCCGGTGCGGTCACCGCGCCGGTCGAGGTCGTCCCGGGCATGGTCGACCACGTCGTCTGGCTCCCCACGAAGTCCGACGGAAGCCACGTCCGCTCCACGCTCGGCGTGGGCGCCGGCGCCGTCGTCACCGTCAGGAAGGGTGCAGCATGAGCAGCCTGGCCTTCGCCGCCGAGGCCGTGACCGGCATACCGCACCTCGCGGCTGCCGTCCCCGCGGCGGACAACCCGCACGCCGACTTCAGCGACACGCCCGCGTGGCTCTCGCTGGTGAAGGCTCTGCTGGTCTTCGTCTTCCTGCTGGTCAACACGCTGGTCGTCATCTGGTTCGAGCGCCGCGTCATCGGCCGGATGCAGCAGCGTCCCGGCCCCAACCGCACCGGCCCCTTCGGCCTGCTGCAGACCCTCGCCGACGGCGTGAAGCTGGCCCTCAAGGAGGACCTGACGCCGAAGAACGCCGACAAGTTCGTCTTCGCCCTCGCACCGGTCATCGCCGGCGCCATGGCCTTCGTGTCCTTCGCGATCATCCCCATGGGCCCGATGGTCAGCATGTTCGGCCACCGCACCCCGCTGCAGCTGACCGACACCCCCGTCGCGGTGCTGCTCGTGCTCGCCGTCGCCGGTGTCGGCGTCTACGGCATCGTGCTGGCCGGCTGGTCGTCCGGCTCGACCTACCCGCTGCTCGGCGGCCTGCGTTCCACGGCCCAGGTCATCTCCTACGAGATCGCCATGGGCCTGGCCCTGGTCGCGATCTTCCTCTACAGCGGGTCGATGTCGACGTCGCAGATCGTCTACTCGCAGCGGGACCTCTGGTACATCCTGCCGGCGTTCTTCTCCTTCCTCGTCTACGTCGTCACCATGGTCGGCGAGACCAACCGCCTGCCGTTCGACCTCGCCGAGGGCGAGGGTGAGCTCACCGGTGGCTTCCACACCGAGTACTCGTCGCTGAAGTTCGCGATGTTCTTCCTCGGCGAGTACGTCAACATGTTCACCGTCTCGGCCCTGGCCACCACCATGTTCCTCGGTGGCTGGCAGGCGCCCCCCGGCATCGCCGCCATCAACGACGGCATGTTCAACGAGGGCTGGTGGGGCCTGCTCTGGTTCGTCATCAAGCTCTGGCTGTTCATGTTCTTCTTCGTCTGGCTGCGTGGCTCCCTGCCGCGTGTGCGCTACGACCAGTTCATGAAGTTCGGCTGGAAGTTCCTCATCCCCGTCACCCTCGCCTGGGTCGTCGCCGTCGCCTTCATCCGCGGCGCGCAGCTCGGCTACTTCGGCGACAGCAGCGTCGGCTTCGCCGGCCGCGAGTTCCCGGTGGCCACGCTGGTCATCGTCGGCCTCATCGCCGCGCTGGCCCTGGCCGTCACCTGGGTCTGGGAGGGCAAGCAGGCCGAGAAGCAGGCGGCCGCCGAGGCACAGGTGCCCGAGGAGGTCGACCCGTTCGCGGGCGGCTACCCGGTGCCGCCCCTGCCCGGCCAGCGCCTGCGCGAGCCGTCCCTGGCCATCGAGAAGGAGAGCAACCGTGCCTGAGCAGAAGAAGGGCGGCTTCTTCTCCGACCTCTTCGCCCCGGTCGGCGGATTCGGCGTCACGTTCGCCACGATGTTCCGCAAGCTGGAGACCGAGGAGTACCCGGAGGAGAAGCGGCCGACCGCGCCGCGTTTCCACGGACGCCACCAGCTCAACCGCCACCCGGACGGGCTCGAGAAGTGCGTCGGCTGCGAGCTGTGCGCCTGGGCCTGCCCCGCCGACGCCATCCTCGTCGAGGGCGCGGACAACACCGACGAGGCCCGGTTCTCACCCGGTGAGCGCTACGGCCGCGTCTACCAGATCAACTACCTGCGCTGCATCTTCTGCGGCCTGTGCATCGAGGCCTGCCCGACGCGCGCGCTGACGATGACCAACTTCTACGAGCTGGCCGACAACAACCGCGGTGACCTCATCTTCACCAAGGAGCAGCTGCTGGCCCCGCTGCAGGAGGGCATGCTCGCGCCGCCGCACCCCATGGTCGACGGCCTGGAGGAGCGCGACTACTACCAGGGCAAGGTCGCCAAGGCCACGCCCGAGCAGCAGCACTGGGTGCAGGAGCACCAGGCCGAGCCCGAGGACGGCGTGGCCCCCACCGGCGACCCGGTCGAGGGCGTCGACACCGTCGAGCACGGCCGACAGGCCACCCGCGACACCACCGAGGGAGTCCGCCGATGACGGGCACGGGCGAGCAGGTTCTCTTCTGGGTCCTCGGACCCATTTCTGTGCTGGCCGCGTTGGGGCTGCTCTTCGCCAAGAAGGCCGTCCACGCCGCGATCGGCATGGCGCTGGTGATGATCAACCTCGGCGTCTTCTACATCGCCAACCAGGCCGACTTCCTGGGCATCATCCAGATCTTCGTCTACACCGGCGCGGTCATGATGCTGTTCCTCTTCGTGCTCATGCTCGTCGGCGTCGACTCGTCCGACTCGCTGGTCGAGACGCTGAAGGGCCAGAAGTGGGCCTCGCTGCTGCTGGCCTTCGGCCTCGGCGCGCTGGTCTTCCTGGCGATCGGCAAGGTCGCCTTCCCTCCGATGAAGGGCCTCGACTCGGTCAACGCGGGCACCGGCAACGTCTCCGGCGTCGCCAACCTGATCTTCGGCCGGTACGTGTGGGTCTTCGAGGTCACGAGCGCCCTGCTCATCACGGCCGCCCTGGGCGCCATGGTGCTCGCCCACCGCGAGCGCATCGGTGAGCGCCCGAGCCAGCGCGCCTGGGCCGAGCGCCGCATCCGCGAGAACCGCAACGTCGCCGGCCTGCCGGCACCGGGCGTCTACGCCCGCCACAACGCGGTCGACACCCCGGCGCTGCTGCCCGACGGCACCCCGAGCGAGCTGTCCGTCTCCCGCGTGCTGTCCGCGCGCGAGCAGGTGGTCACGCCGACCCGGCACGTGGACTCCGAGCACGACGTCGAGCACGAGATCGAGGAGGGCCGGAACCGGTGAACCTGGTCAACTACATCTACCTGGCGTCGCTGCTCTTCGCCATCGGCGGTGCCGCGGTGCTCATGCGCCGCAACGCCATCGTCGTCTTCATGGGTGTCGAGCTCATGCTGAACGCCGTCAACCTGATGTTCGTCACGTTCGCCCGCATGCAGGGCAACCTCGACGGCCAGGTGATCGCGCTGTTCGTGATGGTCGTGGCCGCCGCAGAGGTTGTCGTCGGCCTGGCGATCATCATCGCGATCTTCCGTGCCCGCCGGTCGGCCTCGGTCGACGACGCCAACCTGCTGAAGCTGTAGAAGGGGCCTCCAGGTGACACTTACGTCAACCATCGCCGCTGCCGAAGAGGCCGCCACCGCGGCCACCGGCATCACGGCCGCCGCGTGGCTGCTGGTCGCGCTGCCGCTGCTCGGCGCCGCGATCCTGCTGCTCGGCGGCCGGGCCACCGACAAGTGGGGACCCGTCTTCGCCACCGCGATGTCGTGGGCCGCCTTCGTCGTGGGCTTCGTCGTCTGGATCTCCATGGTCGGGCGCCCGGAGGACGAGCGCGCCATGCACCTGACGCTCTTCGAGTGGGTGCCCGCCGGCTCCTTCAACCTCGACGCCGGCATGCTGGTCGACCAGCTCTCCGTGTCGTTCGTGCTGCTGGTGACCTTCGTGGGCTCGCTCATCCACGTCTACTCGCTGGGGTACATGGAGCACGACCCGGACAAGCGCAGGTTCTTCGCCTACCTCAACCTCTTCGTGGCGGCGATGCTGCTGCTGGTCCTCTCGGACTCCTACCTGCTGCTCTACGTCGGCTGGGAGGGCGTCGGCCTGGCGTCCTACCTGCTCATCGGGTTCTGGAACCACAACCCCGCCTACGCCACCGCGGCCAACAAGGCCTTCGTGGTCAACCGCGTCGGTGACTTCGGGCTCTCCGTGGCGATCATGATCATGTTCGTCACCTTCGGCACGGTCACCTTCGCCGGTGTCTCCGAGGCGGCCGGCAACGCGAGCGAGGGCACGCTGACCGCGATCGGCCTGATGCTGCTCCTGGGCGCCTGCGGCAAGTCGGCGCAGTTCCCGCTGCAGAGCTGGCTCGGGGACGCCATGGCCGGCCCGACGCCGGTCTCCGCGCTGATCCACGCGGCGACGATGGTCACCGCCGGCGTCTACCTCGTGGTGCGCAGCGGCTTCATCTTCAACGCCGCCCCCGACGCCCAGCTCGTGGTCGTCATCGTCGGCGCCATCACGCTGCTCTTCGGTGCGATCGTCGGCTGCGCCAAGGACGACATCAAGAAGGCGCTGGCCGCCTCGACGATGTCGCAGATCGGCTACATGATGCTCGCCGCCGGCCTCGGCCCGGTGGGCGCGGCCTTCGCGATCTTCCACCTGCTGACCCACGGCTTCTTCAAGGCCGGCATGTTCCTCGGCGCCGGCTCGGTCATGCACGGCATGAACGACCAGGTCGACATGCGCCGCTTCGGCGGCCTGTCCGGCGCCATGAAGATCACCTGGGTGACCTTCGGCCTCGGCTGGCTCGCGATCCTCGGTGTGCCGCCGTTCTCCGGGTTCTGGTCCAAGGACAAGATCATCGAGGCCGCCTTCATCGGCGAGGGCTGGCGCCCGTGGGTGTTCGGCTTCACCGCCATGGTCGGCGCCGGCATCACCGCCTTCTACATGTCGCGCCTGTTCTTCATGACCTTCCACGGCAAGAAGCGCTGGACCGACGACGTGCACCCGCACGAGTCGCCGCTCGTCATGACCGTGCCGATGATGGTGCTGGCCGTCGGCTCGGCCCTGCTCGGCCTCGTGCTGTCCTTCGGCGGCATGTTCACCCACTGGCTCGAGCCGGTGGTCGGCGGTCACGGCGAGGAGCACCCGGTGCTCTCCGTCCCGGTGATCACCGTCCTGACCC
>CAVSSL010000006.1:0-451941 GCA_963730585.1 uncultured Actinomycetota bacterium
ACCTCCGCGAGGAAGTGGCGCAGGTGTGCAGCCACGGTCTGTTTGGCCCATCCGAGTGGAAACGTCGGAGCGAGCAGCCTTCCCTTGAAGCCCCTCAGGTGCCGGACCCCGATCACTTCGACGCGGCTGCCGCCGCCAGTGGTGGGGGTGGCACGGATCTCCCAGGTGCTTCCCGGCTTGAAGATGTTGGAGTCGACGACCGTGCCCCTGAGGAGTCCGGGCTTGGACCAGTCGTACAGCAGGCGCTCCCACACGAATCCGATCGGCCACGGATTTCCCTCGGTGACGTCAGCGAAGGTCTCGCCGGTTCGGTGGACCTCGAGGTGCTCCACGTGGACATCCGGCCAGAGCTCAGCGCGCCGAGCGGAGAAGTCACGTGCGGCCTCGAGGACCCGCTCGGCATCCACCGGGGTCTGGTCGACGACGTGCACCGTGGGCACGGCTCTCATGCTACCGGCGGGCCGGCAGGTGATCTGTCACTTCGGGGGCCCCTCGGAAGGCTTGGACTCCGGGCCAAGTGGCGGGATCAGTGCCCGCCCACGAGGTGCCCTGCCAGTCGCTCGTGGCGCTCCTGGCTGGCGTCGTTGAGGCCGATGATGGTGACGTTCTTGCCCTTGGCCTCGTACTTGGTCTGGATGGCGTCGAGGGTGGCAACCGTGGAGGCGTCCCAGATGTGGGACTGGGACAGGTCGATCACCACGTTCTTCGGGTCGCCGACGTAGTCGAACTGGGTGACCAGGTCGTTGCTGGAGGCGAAGAACAGCTCTCCGACCACGGCATACACGCGGGTGTCCTCGTCGGGGTGAGCGACGTCCACGACCTCGCGTGAAGTGCGCGACCCGCCGGGCGAAGAGCACCATGGCGACCAGCACGCCGGCGATGACGCCGATGGCGAGGTTGTGGGTGGCCACCACCACGGCGACGGTGGAGACCATCACGAGGGTCTCGCTCCGCGGCATCCGCTTGAGCGTCGCCGGCTGGATGCTGTGCCAGTCCATGGTGCCGACCGAGACCATGATCATCACCGCGACCAGGGCAGCCATCGGGATGATGCCGACGATGTCGCCGAGCCCGACCACGAGGATGAGCAGGAAGACGCCGGCGAGGAACGTGGAGATGCGGGTGCGGGCGCCGGAGGCCTTCACGTTGATCATGGTCTGGCCGATCATGGCGCAGCCGCCCATGCCGCCGAAGAAGCCGGTGATGACGTTGGCGGCGCCCTGGCCCCAGGCCTCGCGGGTCTTGTGCGAGTGGGTGTCGGTGACGTCGTCGACGAGCTTGGCCGTCATCAGCGACTCCATGAGGCCGACGAGGGCCATCGCCAGGGCGAACGGGCCGATGATGGAGAGCGTCTCGAGGGTGAGCGGCACGTTGGGGAAGAACAGGCTGGGCAGGCTGTCCGGCAGCTTGCCCTCGTCCCCGACGGTCGGCACGGCGATGGCAGCGGCGAACGTGAACACGGTCAGGCCGACGATGGCCACCAACGGGGCGGGGACGACTGTGGTGAACCGGGGCAGGAGCACCATGACCACGATGCCGACGGCGACCAGCGGGTAGACCGCCCACGGGACGCCGACAAGGTGCGGGATCTGCGCCATGAAGATGAGGATGGCCAGGGCGTTGACGAAGCCGACCATGACCGAGCGCGGGATGAACCGCATGAGCTTTGCGACGCCCAGGACGCCGAGGACGACCTGGATGATGCCGCCGAGGATGACGGTGGCGATGAGGTAGTCCATCCCGTGCTGACGCATCACCGGGGCGATGACCAGGGCGACCGCGCCGGTCGCCGCGGAGATCATCGCTGGGCGGCCACCGAGGAAGGCGATCGAGACGGCCATGGTGAACGAGGCGAACAGCCCGACGCGCGGGTCGACCCCGGCGATGATGGAGAACGAGATGGCCTCGGGGATCAGGGCGAGGGCGACGACGAGGCCGGCGAGGACCTCCGTGCGGAGCCGCTTCGGCGATCGCAGCGCGGCACGCACTGAGGTGACGTCCCGCTCGTGCGGGAACTCGGTCGTCTGGTCCAGCGCCGGGCTGGGTGGGGTTGCGGACATGGTTGTGCTCCTGGGGTGATGGGCGGGCGGCCGCAGGGGCCGGCCCCGGCACAGCGGTGTGCGGGGAGAAGCTCTGGGGGGAGCGGGTCTAGCTCAGCTCGTCGCGCAGCTGGTCGGCGAACGCCTGCGCGTTGTCGACCTTGTCGCGCAACGTGGCGAGCTTGTGCCCGACCAGGCTCTGGTACGTGGCGAGGCGCTCCAGCAGGGACGCGCGGGTCTTGGCCGACAGTCGTGGGCTGGTGAGACGCTCGCGGACCTCGATCAGGTCGCGCATCTCGTCCAAGGAGAAGTCGAGCGGCTTCATCCGCTTGATCAGGAGCAGCCGGTCGACGGCGTCTTCGGTGTAGAGGCGGAACCCGCCGGCGGAACGCTGGGCCTCCGGTAGGAGCCCGACGTCCTCGTAGTGGCGAATCGTCCGCAAGCTCAAGCCGGTGCGCTCGGCGACGTCACCGATCTGCATCAGGCCGGTCTCGAGGTTGGGACTCATGCGCACTTTCAGTCGAAGGTGAGGGAGGCGACTGCCTCGTCCGTCCGTGTCGGATCCTCTGATCCGGGATGACCGGCGTAACTCTACCGTCACGTGAGGGTAGACATCAAAGCGACAAGCTGTCGCGCCCACCCTGCGGTTCGGGGTGTTGGGCGCCGGTGTTCTCAGTCAAGTTCGAAGGTCGCCCACACGGACTTGCCGTCGCCCTCAGCACGCACGCCCCAGCTGCTGCTGCTCGCTGCGACAACCTGAAGGCCGCGTCCCCCAGTGCTCGTCGGTGATGGGGGAGTGCGGCTGTCCACGTGACCCAGCACCTGGTCTCGGACCTCGAGCCTCAGCGAGTGGTCGCTGTGGCTCAACGAGACCGTGAAAGGCGTCGCTGCATGGATGACAGCGTTGGTGGCCAGCTCGCTCACCACCAACCGGACCGCATCGGCCGCCTGGGCCAGGTCGGCCTCGGCGAGATGCCCCGTGACGAATGCCCGGGCCTCTGCCACGTGGTGGGGCTCGGGCGTGAACGCTGCCTGATACGCCCAGTGGGCCGTGTCTGACATCCGCTCAGCTCCCCGGTCCCCGGGGCGGCGGTCTGCTCAGGTGCGACGGGAGCTCCATGGCCATGAGGGCCACCAGCCATTCCCGGGGGCTCGAACGCCCGGTTGTTGCGAGCACGGAAACCGGCACGACGCGGCTGTCGAGCGCGAGATGTTCCTGTGACACCACCGTACGCCGCCGCAGCGTCGACAGCGCGCGCCGTCCGACCCAGGTGGTTCCGGCGGTGCGGCTGCAGGCGCCACGCAGATCTAGCATTGGCAGATGATGCGGCGCCTGATCGTCCTCGACCTGCTCTCGGGGCCGGCCTGGCGGGATGCCTCGGAGATGATCGGGCGCGTTGAGCCGGGCGGCGAGGGCGCGTGGCTCATGATCCAGCAGGGAAGTGTCCGGGTGGTCGGTGACTGGTCGGACGGCGACCAGGTGCTGCGCGATGCAGAGCATGGTGGTCCGTCGTTCTACTGCCGGGCGTGGCACACGACTGGGGGGACCGACCGGCCGACGGTCCACACCGTGGCCGCCGGAGATGCGGACCTGTACGAAGAGGTGTTGACCAGCCTTGGTTTTCAGGTGGAGCAGCCAGAGGGCATCGAGCTTCGCAAGGACGAGTCCGGCATCTACCGGGGGTACTACATCTGAGTGGACACACCACTCCGAACGGTCACTCTGGCCGGTCAGTCAGTCGGGCTCCGGACTGGCCGGGGGAGGCGCTCGAGCTACGCCTCACCGCCCTGGTCAGGGTCGTCATCCTCGCCGTGCCGCTCGTCCTCGTAGTCCTGCACGAGCTGCCGCGCCCGGTCGTCGAGGCCGACGCTGTCCCCGTCATCCAGGTCGTTCATGGCCTGGGCCAGAGCCCAGTCCGGAAGGGGGGTGCCGGGGTCAGGGCCGGGGTCTGTTGACATGTCTCACCGTCCGCTGCGCGGAAAGGGTCGCGCGTTCCCTCCATTGTGCCTCTCGTGGCGGTCGAGCTTCCGGTTCTGGGCGAACATCGGCGTCGTCTCATTCCGCACGTGGTGGCTCCTTTCCCGGGCTACTGTTGGTGGCACACCGGATCGCCGGCAGTGCGCCGGGCCGCGATGGAACCGAGGTCACCATGCCCGCTGATCCGCTCCTGGCGCAGCAGCCCGGACACAGGTCCCTTGCGGTCCTGGTCGAACAGCTCCAGAGCGCGCGTGGAGAGGTGGACCGGCTCCGCCGCCCCCCGATCGCCCACGATCAACTGTTGGCCGCCCGCCAGTCACTTCTCATGGCGATGGACTCGTATGCCGCGGAGCTCACCGCCCGGGGGTTGCCCATCCCGTGGAAGCTGCGTGACGAGCTGCGTCTGCAGCACAACGTCCGCCGGCAACGGGACTCGTCCGGATACGGAAGGTGACGCGAGATCGTCGCGGACCGCATTCGCGCGCTCTAGCATGCCGTCGTCGCGACCTCGGCAGGGAAGCTGTGCGGGCTGACACGTCGACCTGAGCCGACGAGGTGACCCGCATGCATCCGACCCTGACCCGACTCGACGAACTGGCACGCGCCCTGGCCGCAGACTCCGCCGTGCTGGCGGTGCTCGGTCTGGGGTCCGCCGGCATGGAGCACGACCGGTTCGACGACCACTCCGACATCGACTTCTGGCTCGTCGTGGCAGACGGGCCGGCGAAGCAGCGCTACCTTCGCGAGATCGACTGGCTCTCCGGCCTGGGTGGCCGAGTCACGTACAGCTTCGTCAACGACCCCAACGGTCGAAAGGCGCTGTTCGAAGACGGGCTCTTCCTCGAGTACGCGATCTTCACGCCCGAGGAGCTGCGCCTCCTCTCCTTCACCGGGGCCCGCGTCGTCTGGCAACGGCACGGCATGCCGCTCGACCTCGACGACCACCCGGGTCCCGGGAGCCCCACGGCGATCGACACCGTGGAGTTCCATGTCAACGAAGCCCTCACGAACCTGTTTGTCGGCCTGCACCGCGAGCTGCGCGGCGAACGCCTCACTGCCTTCCGGTTCATCCAGGTCTATGCGATCGACCGCGTGCTGGCGCTCCTCCGGCTCGACCCGACCCGGCAGTGGGACCAGCGGGATCCCTTCGAGGCCACCCGGCGCGTCGAGAGCTCCTTCGCCGACGTGCCGCTCAGCGCCATGGTGCCCGGCTATGACGACAACCGGGCTGCCGCCCAGGCGACGCTCGAGTGGCTCACGGCTCGCCACGACACCGACCCTGCGATCGTCGAGGCCATCCGCGCCCTCTTCGAGGTTGCCGCTCGACCGGCCCAGGAGGAGGCCGGGTGAGGACCGCGACGAGCGTGTTGCTGGCCGTGGTCGCGCTGGGCGCGATCGCCGCTGGGCTCGCAGGGCAGCCGGCGGCATACGTGTGGGCGGGCCTGGCACTGCTGGGTTTGGCGGGTCACCTGTACGCGCAGCACGTCCAGCGGGCCGGACAGGGCAGCGGTGGTGGGCTGCGGACGTACTCGATCGTGTTCGCGGCAGTGCTGGTCGTAGTCGCAGTGGTGCTCTGGGTGCTGGCCGCCACCGGCGGCCACGAGCACCGCGGTGCCTACACCGGCCTGGCCATCCTGTGGACCTTCATGGCCACGGGTGCTGCCCTGCTGGTCATCGCTCTCGAGCGTCGGCGGCGCGCGCCGCGCCAGGACAGTCGGGCGGAGGGGCCGTCCCGGAAAGGGTGACTGCGCACCCGCCGCAGATGGCGCCGCAGGTCCCGCGAAGTCCATTCCGCGGTTGCCCGCGGGGGGTGGCTCCGGCCTGCCAGACTGGAGACAGTGGCGCGGTGCCACAGGGGTGGAGAAGGAGAGCAGATGGATCCGGTATTCGCCGTCGAGGTGGTCGTGGTCGGGTTGGCTGCCCTTGCCGTGCTGGCGCTCGTCGTCGCTTCTGTGCTGCGGCGGCGCCGTCGCGGCCGTGAGGACGAGGACTGGGCCGAGGACGTCGAACCGGGTGAGGTCAAGATGCGACCGGGCGCGGGCTGGGGCAACGGCGGTTCCTGGCACTGAGAGAGGCCACAGCGGAGCGGGGTCCAGCACCGGGAGGTGCGGACCCCGCTTCACGTATGCCGCCGAGAGACGGACGTCAGATGGTGGAGGTGGTGGACGAGCTGGTCGAGGGTGCCTGCTGCTGCTCATCCGAGCCGCCGCGGAAGCCGCCCATGCCGTGGCCGGGGCCGCCGGTGCGGACCTCGATGGTCTTGAGGTCCTTGCTCACCTCGACCATGACCGGGCTGCCGCTCTTGGTGCCCATGACGTCGTAGGAGCCGTCGGGGTCCTTCCGGACGGACTGGACCGGTGATGGAGGAGTCCTTGGCCTTGACGGCGGCCTTGACCTTGTCGAGCTCGGTGCCGGTGACGGCGGTGTGGGTGTGACCGCCCATGCCACCGCCCTTGCCGTGGCCGGGGCCGCCGGTGCGGACCTCGATGGTCTTGAGGTCCTTGCTCACCTCGACCATGACCGGGCTGCCGCTCTTGGTGCCCATGACGTCGTAGGAGCCGTCGGGGTCCTTCTGGACGGACTGGACGGTGATGGAGGAGTCCTTGGCCTTGACGGCGGCCTTGACCTTGTCGAGCTCGGTGCCGGTGACGGCGGTGTGGGTGTGACCGCCCATGCCCCGGCCCTGTCCACCCTCGCCGCCCTGGTAGCCGGGCACCGAGTACCCGGTGTTGGCGGCCTGGCCCGTGGTCGACGCGTTGGAGACTGCCGTCACCCCTGCGACGAGCACGCCGGCGGCAGTGACCGCCGCCGCCGTGATCAACATTTCTCTCCTGACAGCCATGTTCATGTCCTTTTCGTCGTCTTCGTGGGGCCAGGTCGCCCGCTGGTGATGCACCAACAGTCGTCGGCAGGCCTGTCAGGACCCGTGCCCAGACTTATGAGGACCCTGTGAGGGGTCCGTTGTCGCCGCGCTGCCCTACGGTCTGGCCATGGAACACCGGCTGTCACGCCAGGAGGCGCGTCGGATCGCGGTGCGCGCCCAGCTGCTCGACGCCGCCCGGCCGACGGACCTGCTGGAGGTGGTGCGCCACCTGGCAGTCGTGCAGGTCGACCTCACCACGGCCGTGGCGCCCAGTGCCGACCTCGTCTGCTGGGCGCGGGTGGGCGCCGCCTACGAGCCGTCCGACCTCGACGACCTCCTCGACGACGGCAGCCTCGTCGAGTTCCAGGGAGTGCTCCGCCCGGCCGAGGACATGGCCCTGTTCCGCGCCGACATGGCCACCTGGCCCGGCCTGGAGCCGCTGACCGACTGGCAGCTGGCCCTGCGTCGGTGGATCAAGGACAACGAGGCGTGCCGCCAAGACATTCTCCAGGCGCTGCGGGCCGACGGGCCGCTCCGGGCGCGCGACCTGCCAGACACCTGTCTCGTGCCGTGGCGCTCGAGCGGCTGGAACAACGGGCGGAACGTGCAGCGGATGCTGGACCTGATGGAACGGCGCGGCGAGGTGGCCGTCTCCTCGCGTGAGGGACGGGAGCGACTGTGGGACCTGGCCGAGCGGGTGTATCCCGACCACGAGGTCGTGCCGCTGGAGAAGGCCCACCGCACGCTCGACGAACGCCGGCTCCGCGCTCTCGGGATCGCCAGGAGCAAGGGCTCTCAGCAATCCGTGGAGGCCGTGGACGTCGGTGAGGCGGGCGAGCCCGCCACCATCGACGGCTTGCGGGGCACGTGGCGTGTCGACCCCGACCAGCTCGACCGGCCCTTCAAGGGCCGTGCGGCACTCCTGTCGCCCCTCGATCGACTGGTCATCGACCGCAAGCGGCTCGGCGAGATCTTCGAGTTCGACTACCAGCTCGAGATGTACAAGCCGGTCGCCCAGCGTCGATGGGGCTACTGGGCGATGCCGATCCTGTATGGCGACCGGTTCATCGGAAAACTGGACGCAGCGGCCGACCACCAGGCCGGTGTGCTCCGCGTCCACGCGGTCCACGAGGACGTTCCCTTCACGGCAGCCATGCGGTCGGCGGTCGAGAAGGAGATCCGCGAACTGGCGCGCTGGCTGGAGCTCGAGGTCGGCGCCGGCTGACGGCCTCGGGCGGGGGCCATCGGCCCTACCGCACGCCAAGGGTGCGGGCTGACGGTCGTGTCATGGCAGCAGAACCCGACACGGGCGGGGCCATCCGGGCGGTCGACCCCCGCAGTGACACCCGCGGGGACACCCCTGAAGTGGTGCTGGCGGAGGTCCAGGCCCGCATGATGTCGCTGTCCGGCGCGTACGTGGTCGGGTGGGTGGCGTTGCTGCTCGCGCGGCACCTCGGTCTCGACCTGGAGCGTCCTCGCGGTGCGGTGGTGGTGGGGCTGGCGACCGGCGCGGTCAGGCTCTTCGCACCCGTCGCCGTCACCCTCGTTATGGCGGAGTGGGACAGCGGTGTGCCCGTATGGCGCTGGGCGCTCATCGCCGGTGTCGCCGGCGGACTCGACGGCCTCAGCATCAGGAGGCACCGCGAGTCGGGCACCCGGATGCACGCCTACACGTCGCTTCTCGCGACCATCGAGGGGGAGTCGGCTCCACGGGAGCTGCTTGCCTTTGTCCGCCGGTGGTACCGGTTCAGGGTCAGCGGTCCGATGGCTGCGACGGTGGCTGCCTTGGTGCTGCTCGGGTGCGCGTCGAGCGCCCCGGCCGAGTTCGCCGAGCTGCCCGTCGGCAGCGTGGTCCTCCTGGGCATCCTGTCCTATGAGGTCGGCGAGTTCGTCTTCTTCGGCCCCGGTTTCATGGTGCCGTTCCTGCTGAAGGAAGGGCACTACGAGCACCGGTTGCCCTGGTTGTACCCGGCGGATGCGGAACCCGTGCGCCGCACGGTGCGCGCCTGGGCGGAGTGGGTGTTCCTCGGCGGGATCGCCATCACCGTCTACGTGGTCTTCGCGGCGCTGCTGGTGCTGCCGAGCTGGCCGGTGGCCACGGCCGCGGTGGCTCTGTTCATCGTGGTGGGCTACGTGTCGACCTTCGCCTCCTACTTCGCTGTGCGCTCGAGCGTCCGGTCCATCGCCAGCCGCATCCGTGACCGGCACCTCCAGGACCTCCGCGACCGGGTCGACGTCAGGGAGCCCAGAACCGGCCGGCTCTCGGGTGCCGAGGCCGAGGAGCTGGAGCACCTGGTGGGTCTCTACGCGATGGTTCGTGCCATGCCGACCACGCCGTCGACCTCTGAGACGCTGGGCCACGCGGCCAAGGCTCTGGTGATTCCGACGCTGGCCTTCTTCCTGGCGGTGCTGAGCGAGGTGTACGCAGAGCGGCTCCTCGACCGGCTCCTCCCGTGACCCGGGTCCTCGCGTGACCGCGGGGTGACCCCCCTGTGGCCGGCCGGTAGCATGACGGCGTCCTGAGGCACCCGAGCACTGGAGCCCTCACGCGTGAACATCCCCAGCGGCACCGTCCGCCCCGCCGCCGTCATCGTCCTCGCCGCAGGTGAGGGCACCCGGATGAAGTCCGCAACCCCCAAGGTCCTCCACCGCATCGGCGGCCGGACGCTCGTGGGGCACGCGATCGCCGCGGCGCGCGCCACCAGCCCCGAGCACCTGGCTGTCGTCGTCCGTCACGAGCGCGACCTCGTCGCGGACCACGTGGCCGAGGTCGACCCCAAGGCGATCATCGCCGACCAGGACGAGGTCAAGGGCACCGGGCGGGCGGCCGAGTGCGCGCTCGAGGTGCTCCCCAAAGATCTCGAGGGCACGGTCCTCGTCACCTACGGCGACGTCCCGCTCCTCGCGGGCGAGACGCTGCACCAGCTGGTCGAGCACCACGCCGCCAGCGGCAGCGCCGTCACCGTCATCACTGCGAACCTGGCGAACCCCACCGGCTACGGCCGCATCATCCGGGGCGACGACGACGCGGTCGAGGGGATCGTCGAGCACAAGGACGCGACCCCAGAGCAGCTGGCCATCACCGAGATCAACTCGGGCATCTACGCCTTCGACGCCGTGGTGCTGCGCGAGGCGCTCGGCGAGGTGACGACCGACAACGCCCAGGGCGAGAAGTACCTCACCGACGTCCTCGCGATCGCCCGCGCCGCCGGCCGTCGCGTCAGCGCGCACCTCATCGACGACCTGTGGCAGACCGAGGGCGTCAACGACCGGGTGCAGCTCGCCCGCATGGGCAAGGAGCTCAACCGTCGCATCACGGAGAGCGTGGATGCGTGAGGGCGTGACCATCGTCGACCCGGACACCACCTGGATCGACGCCGACGTCACCATCGGCCGCGACGCGACCATCCTGCCCAACACCCAGCTCCTCGGGGCGACCGTGGTGGGGGCGAACGCCGTCATCGGGCCGGACTCCACCCTCGACGGCACCGAGGTGGGTGACGGGGCCGAGGTGAAGCGCACCGAGGCACTGCTCGCCGTCATCGGCGCCGAGGCCACGGTCGGCCCGTTCTCCTACCTGCGCCCCGGCACGGTGCTCGGCGCGAAGGGCAAGATCGGCGGCTTCGTCGAGACCAAGAACGCCAAGATCGGTGACGGCGCCAAGGTGCCCCACCTGACCTACTGCGGCGACGCGACGATCGGCGAGGGCGCGAACATCGGCGCCGGCACGATCTTCGCCAACTACGACGGCGTGGCCAAGCACCACACCACCGTGGGCCGGCACAGCTTCGTCGGGTCCGACTCGGTGCTCATCGCCCCCGTGAACATCGCTGACGGCGCCTACGTCGGGGCCGGCTCGGCCGTCACCGGCGACGTCGACCCGGGCCAGATCGCGGTGGCCCGCGGCACGCAGCGCAACATCGACGGCTGGGTGGCGCGCAAGCGCGCCGGCACCAAGACGGCGGCCGCCGCGGAGGCGGCCGCACGGCATACCCCTGACGCAGGAGAGGCGGACCAGCCGTGACCGGCATCGTCAAGACGACCCAGAAGAACCTCATGGTCTTCTCGGGCCGCGCGAACCCCGAGCTGGCCGAGGAGGTCGCCGCCCTGCTCGGCACCGAGCTGGTCCCCACCACGGCCTACGACTTCGCCAACGGCGAGATCTACGTGCGCTACCAGGAGTCGGTGCGCGGCTCCGACGCCTTCGTCATCCAGAGCCACGCGACGCCGATCAACCAGGCGATCATGGAGCAGCTGCTCATGATCGACGCGCTCAAGCGGGCCTCGGCCAAGCGGATCACCGTGGTGCTGCCGTTCTACGGGTACGCCCGCCAGGACAAGAAGCACCGCGGCCGCGAGCCGATCTCCGCCCGCCTCATCGCCGACATGCTCAAGACGGCCGGCGCCGACCGGCTCATGGCGGTCGACCTGCACACCGCGCAGATCCAGGGCTTCTTCGACGGTCCGGTCGACCACCTCATGGCGCTGCCGATCCTCACCGACTACGTCCGCGAGAAGTACGGCCACGAGGCGCTCGCGGTCGTCTCGCCGGACGCCGGCCGCATCAAGGTGGCCGAGCAGTGGTCGGAGCGGCTCGGGGGAGCGCCGCTGGCGTTCATCCACAAGACCCGTGACATCGACCGGCCCAACGAGATGGTCGCCAACCGTGTCGTCGGTGAGGTCGAGGGCCGCGTGTGCGTGCTCGTCGACGACATGATCGACACCGCGGGCACCATCACCAAGGCCGCCGACGCGCTGATGGCCGACGGTGCCGCCGGGGTGGTCATCGCTGCGACGCACGCGATCCTGTCCGGCCCCGCTGTCGACCGGCTCAAGGCGTGCAGCGCCGTCGAGGTCATCGTGACCAACACCCTGCCCATCGGCGACGACCGCCACTTCGACAAGCTCACGACCCTCTCGATCGCGCCGCTCATCAGCCGCGCGGTGCGCGAGGTGTTCGAGGACGGTTCTGTCACAAGCCTGTTCGACGGGCGCGCCTGACGTCTTTCGGAGGTATGCCGCGGGCTCACCGCCCGCGGCATACGCTCGTTCAGGCCCCCTGCGCGCGGCGGGCGCGGTAGGCGGCGACGTGGACGCGGTTGGCGCAGCCCTTCTCGCAGTAGCGTCGTGAGCGGTTCTTCGACAGGTCGATGACCACGTCGTCGCAGTCGTCGGCGGCGCACACGCCGAGCCGGCCGGTCTCACCGCTGCGGACCACGTCGACGAGGGCCATGGCGGCCTCGACCGCCATGCGCGTGGCGAGGGGGGCCTCGGGGGGAGTCGCGTGGAGGTGCCAGTCCCACCCGTCGTGCCGCACGAGGCGGGGGAGGGCGTGGTGCTCCGTCAGGAGCGCGTTGACGCACTCGACCGCGGTGTCGACGTCGGCGAGCCAGATCTCGCGCAGCCGGGGTCGCAGCGCGAGCACCGCCTCGAGCTCTGCCGCGTCGCGGGTGCGCGAGCCCGTCCACTCGTAGCGCTCGACGAAGCGGTCGAGGTCGTCGATCGTGCGCAGCGAGTCACCGTCGGTCGCGGTGTTGACCAGTGCTGCCGCGGCCACCAGGGCGGTCTCGGTGTCATGGGCAAACAGCACCTTGACTCCTGTCGTCGAGGATCCGTACCGTCATCACCATAGGCGCCTTTGACTCATGACGGGCGCCAATCCATCACCGGCCAGGACCAACCAGGAAGGGGACCCATGGCCCCGCCCTTCGCCCCCGCGCCTCGTGGCCGGGCCGGTCTCGGCCTCGGGCTGGCCCTCGCGTCCGCGGCGACCTTCGGCAGCTCAGGCGCGTTCGCGAAGTCGCTCCTGGTCGAGGGGTGGAGCCCCGGGGCGGTCGTCACCGCCCGCATGACCGGCGCCGCCCTGGCCCTCCTGCCGGCGGTGGTGTTCGTGCTGCGTGGCCGGTGGCACCTGCTGCGGCGCAACGCCGGGTTCGCGGTCGCCTACGGCCTGGTCGCGGTCGCCCTCTGCCAGTTCGCCTACTTCAACGCGGTCGAGCGGCTGTCGGTGGCCGTGGCCCTGCTGCTCGAGTACCTCGCCCCCGTGCTCATCGTCGGCTACCTGTGGGCCCGCGGGAAGCGGCCCGGGCGGCTCACCCTGGCCGGTGTCGTGCTCGCCATGGGCGGCCTGCTGCTCGTGCTCGACGTCCTCGGCGGCGTGCGGCTGAGCCTGACGGGTGTGGCGTGGGGCCTGCTGGCCGCCACCGGCCTGGTCGGCTACTTCCTGCTCTCGGAGCACGAGCACGAGGAGTCGCTGCCACCGCTCGCCCTCGCCTGGGCCGGTCTCGTCGTGGGGGCCGTCGTCCTCGGTCTCGCCGGTCTGGCGCGGCTCCTCCCCATGCGGGCCTCGACGGCCGACGTCCTGGTGGGCGGCACCGAGCTGGCCTGGTGGGTGCCGGTCGCGGAGCTGGCCGTCGTGGCCGCCGCGTTCGCGTATGCCGCGGGCATCGGTGCCGTGCGCCACCTCGGCGCCACCATGGCCTCCTTCCTCATGCTCACCGAGGTGCTCTTCGCCATCGCCCTGGCCTGGCTGCTGCTGGGGGAGCTGCCGAGGCCGGTGCAGCTGGCCGGCGGGGTGCTGGTCGTCGCCGGGGTGGTCGCCGTGCGGCTCGGCGAGCTGCGGACGGCCCGAGCCGCGCAGCCCGCGGATTTCGCGGTGCCCACGCCTGTCCCCTAAACTTCTCGGGTTGTGCCTCGGCGAGGGACCCTGCACGGCTGCCGGCCGCGCCCGTCCGTGATCGACGCGGTGGAGCCTCCGTGCTGCGCCCCGCGTCGAGGCCTACCGCGTCCACTGATGTCCCCCAGCTAGGAGAACACCCATGTCCGAGACCAAGCTCGTCGCCGAGAAGCGCACCCAGTTCGGCAAGGGTGCCGCCCGCAAGATCCGCCGCGACCACAAGATCCCTGCGGTCATGTACGGCCACGGCACCGAGCCCGTGCACATCACCCTGCCGGGCCACGAGACCATGATGGCGCTCAAGCAGGTCAACGCCCTGCTGACCATCGAGATCGACGGCAAGGAGCAGCTCGCCCTTGCCAAGGACATCCAGCGTGACGCCATCAAGCCGGTCATCGAGCACGTCGACCTCGTCGTCGTGAAGCGCGGCGAGAAGGTCACCGTCGACGTGCCGGTGCACGTCGAGGGCGAGGCTGCCCCCGAGACCGTCGTCACGGTCGACAGCCAGGCCCTGCAGCTCGAGGTCGAGGCCACCCACATCCCGGAGAACGTCACCGTCTCCGTCGAGGGCCTCGAGGCCGGCACGCAGATCCACGCCTCGCAGGTCGAGCTCCCCCGCGGCGCGGCGCTGCTGACCGACCCGGAGGCGCTGGTCGTCAACGTCACCGCGCAGATCTCCGCCGAGGCGCTCGAGGCCGAGCTCGCCGAGGCCGAGGCCGAGGCCGGCATCGAGCACGAGGAGGCCGAGGCCCCCGCCGAGGCCGAGGGCGAGGCTGCTGCCCCCGCCGAGGGCGAGGGCGAGGCTGCTGCCGAGGGCGAGCAGGCCTGACGCGCACGCGCATCCCACGAAGGGCCCGGTCCGTTGCGGACCGGGCCCTTCGGCATACTTGCCCCTCATGGACACCTGGCTCGTGGTCGGACTCGGCAACCCCGGTGCCAGGTACGCCGGCAACCGCCACAACGTGGGAGCCATGGTCGTCGACGAGCTGGCCTCGCGGCACGGTGGCGCCCGGCTGAAGGCGCACAAGGCCCGGGCCTCGGTCGCGGAGGTCCGGCTCGGGGTGCTCACCGGGGGAGTGCCCGGACCCAAGGCGGTGCTGGCCGTCCCCTCGTCGTACATGAACGAGTCGGGTGGGCCGGTCAAGGCGCTGATGAAGTTCTTCAGCATCGACACCGACCACCTGGTCGTCCTCCACGACGAGCTCGACATCCCGGCCGGTGAAGTGCGCCTGAAGAAGGGCGGTGGAGAGGGCGGCCACAACGGGCTGCGCTCGATCAGCTCCGCCCTCGGCACCAAGGACTACCTGCGGGTGCGCATCGGCATCGGTCGGCCGCCGGGACGGATGGAGGCGGCCGACTTCGTGCTCCGTGACTTCTCGGTGACCGAGCGCAAGGAGCTGCCCTTCCTCATCGGCGATGCGGCCGACGCGGTCGAGCAGCTCGTGGCGGAGGGGCTGGTCGCGGCTCAGCAGCGCTGGCACAGCCCGCGCGTCTGACGCTGTGGTCTGACGGTTCCGCCCACCTCGCCCGGGCCCGGCCCCTACCGTGGGGCGCGTGGAGGGGCAGCTGATCCTGGTGGCGGCGAGCGGTCTCGCGCTCGAGGTCGCCGAGGCGGCGCGTGCCTGCGGTCTCGCGGTGCGCGGGTGCGTCGACGACAACGACGCGCTCTGGGGCACGGCTGCCGGTGGCTGGCTTCCCGTGCTCGGCGGGCTCGACAGCCTCGCTGACCGCCCCGACGACCAGGTGGTGCTGTGCGCCGGCAAGGGCAGCGTGCGCGCGATGCTCGCCGAACGCCTTGCACGGCAAGGCTTTTCCGCGGCTCGGTACGCGACGGTGACCCATCCCTCGGTGACTGTGCCGGCCTCGTGCTCCATCGGGCGGGGCTCGGTCCTCCTCGCCGGCTGCGTGCTGACGGCGTCCGTGACGGTGGGTGCGCACGTCGTTGCGATGCCGCACGTCACGCTCACCCACGACGACGTCGTCGACGACTTCGCGACACTGTGCGCCGATGTCACCCTCGGTGGCTCCGTGCACATTGGCCGGGAGGCCTACCTCGGCATGTCCGCAAGCGTCCGCGAACGGGTGCACGTGGGGCAGGGCAGCACGCTCGGCATGGGCAGCGTCCTGGTGCGCGACCTTCCGGACGGCGAGGTCTGGGCGGGGGTCCCGGCCCGGCGCCTGGGTGGCTGACAGGACCCCGCCGGGGTGTCCAGAAGGCCGTGACTAGTCACTGACTATTTTTCGTAGGGGCTCTGCGTCACTGGTCTGCGTCACGCGCTCACCCCTGCCGGTCCGAATGGCGCACGGTCGCGGTGTGACGCTCCGGTTCGTCCCGATATGACTACGACATCGGCGGGAGATCGTCCCGTCGGCGGTGGATGGACGTACTGCCGATGACGTACAACGCGCGGTGGAGACGCGGCTCCACCTGCCTGTCTAGGTACCGAATTTGCTTGCGGCGCAAGTGTTGTCGACCCATGAAGTCGCCCCGTAGATCCCCTGTCACGGCGTAGCCCAGCGGTTTAGCGTCGGCTCAGCGGCATTGGGGTTGGGGAGTGGGCAATGACTGATTTCGTGAGGGCTGGGCGTCGCAGCGCGCACGCCGCCCGGCACGTCACCGGAGCGGCGCGGGACCTCGTCGCGCGGTTGGGGGACGGGGACGGTGCCCCACTGGCCCGCGCCCAGGAGGGCGACCTGGTTGCTCGGAGGCCGTGGGACGTCGGCTACCGCCGTCGTGCCCTCGCGCTCGACGTCGTCGCCGGCGTTGCCGCTGCTGCCGCTGCCGTCACCCTGTGGTCCAACATGCGCCCCACGATGCACCAGCTCCAGCTCGTCGCGCTGGTGCCGCTGCTGTGGGTGGCCGCGCTCGCCCTGACCCACGGCTACGAGCGTCGG
This sequence comes from uncultured Actinomycetota bacterium, assembly GCA_963730585.1. Taxonomy (GTDB): domain Bacteria; phylum Actinomycetota; class Actinomycetes; order Actinomycetales; family Dermatophilaceae; genus Pedococcus_A. The sequence goes on from CAVSSL010000006.1 coordinate 16,452, forward strand.
TACCTGGGGACGGCCAACGAGGAGTACCGCGCCGTCTTCCACTCGACGTTGCTGGTCCTGGGGCTGGTGGCCGTCATCTCCTACGCGATGAAGCTCGAGCTCTCGCGAGGCTTCCTCATGATCGTGGTCCCGCTCCTGTTCGTCTTCGGGATGACCGAGCGACACCTCCTCAGGCGGCGGCTGCAGTCGCGCCGGCTGCGGGGCCTCGACGTGCAGCGGACCGTGGTCATCGGTGACGCGCGGTCCGTGGGACCGCTCATCCGCGAGATCCGACGAGCGCCCGCCCACGGGATGCGGGTCGTCGCCGCGTGTGTGTCCGGTCTGTCGGCCCAGGCCGACGACGCGACGGATGTCGAAGGGGTTCCGGTCTTCGGCTACCCCGAGGAGGCCATGTCGGCGGTCGACCTGTTCGACGCGGACATCGTGGCGGTCTCGGCGGACCCGGAGCTGTGTGGGCACGCGCTGCGCCGGCTGTCCTGGGCGCTCGAGGAGCGTGAGGTCGACCTCATCGTGGCGCCCGGCATCTTCGAGGTGGCAGGGCCGCGGCTGTCGATCCGCCGCACAGCGGGGATGCCGCTTCTCCACGTCGAGCGACCAGTCATGTCGGGGGCGCGCCGTGCGGTGAAGAGGGTCGTGGACCGGGTGTTGACCGTGGCTGTCGCCGTTGTGGCGCTCCCGGTGCTGGCGGCCATAGCCGTCGCCGTGCGGCTGGACTCCCCGGGCCCGGTGCTCTTCCGCCAGACCCGGGTCGGGGCGAAGGGCGAGCACTTCGAGATGCTCAAGTTCCGCACCATGTGCGTCGACGCCGAGGCCAGGCTGTCGGAGGTCATCGACACCCAGGACGCCGGTAACGGGGTGCTGTACAAGATGCGCCGCGACCCACGGGTGACGCGCGTTGGCCGTCTGCTGCGCCGGTACTCGCTGGACGAGCTTCCTCAGCTGATCAACGTGCTGCGTGGCCAGATGTCGCTGGTGGGTCCCCGGCCGCCGCTCCCGCGAGAGGTGGAGGGTTACGAGCCCGACGCCGTCCGGCGGCTACGCGTGCAGCCCGGACTGACCGGGCTGTGGCAGGTGAGCGGCCGCAGCGACCTCTCCTGGGACGAGTCGCTCCGGCTCGACCTCTGGTACGTCGACAACTGGTCTCTGATGCTCGACCTGCAGATCCTCTTCCGCACGGCGAGGGCGGTGCTGCGGGGGACAGGGGCGTACTGATGACCCGCGTGTGTGCAGCCGCGGGAGACGGCGAGCCGGCGACTCCGCCGGCGTGGAGTGATGACGGGGCCGCCGACAGGCGGTGTTGGGGCCGGGCCGGGGGCGGTCTGGTGGGGAGAGGGGAAGCAGCATGACGTTGCGCGTTGGTGTGGTGGGAGCGGGGTACTGGGGTCCGAACCTGGTCCGCAACTTCAGGGGCAGCCCGGACTGGGACCTGGTCGCCGTGTGCGACCTCGACGCGGCCCGGGCCCGCAAGGTGGTGGGCGACCGGAGCACCGTGGAGGTCGAGACCTCGCTCGAGCGGCTGCTGGCGCGGGCGGACGTCGACGCGGTCGCGGTGGCCACGCCGGCGCAGACGCACCGGCCCATCGCCATGGCGGCGCTGGAGGCCGGGAAGCATGTGCTCGTCGAGAAGCCACTGGCGTCGAGCCGTGAGGACGCACAGGCCATGGTGAACCGGGCGAACGAGCTCGGGCTGGTGCTCATGTGCGACCACACCTACTGCTACACGCCTGTCGTGCAGCACCTGGCGCGGATGATCGCCGCCGGCGAGCTCGGTGACGTGCTCTTCGTCGACTCGGTCCGCATCAACCTCGGGCTCGTGCAGCCGGACGTCGACGTCTTCTGGGACCTCGCCCCGCACGACCTCTCGATCCTCGACTTCATCCTGCCCGGGGGACTGGCGCCCGAGGGGGTGGCGGCCCACGGTTCCGACCCGATCGGTGCGGGCAGGGCGTGCCTGGGGTACCTCACGATGCCGTTGCCGGGCGGCTCGATCGCCAACATCCACGTCAACTGGCTCAGCCCCACCAAGATCCGCCAGATGGTCATCGGCGGGAGCCGTCGCACCGTCGTCTGGGACGACCTCAACCCGCAGCAGCGGCTGTCGGTCTACGACCGGGGTGTCGAGCTCGGGTTCACCGCTGACGCTGCCGACCTCGCCGAGCGCCGGGCCGTCAACGTCAGCTACCGGCTCGGCGACATGCACGCACCGTCACTGCCCGAGCACGAGGCACTGCAGCTCATGGTGGGCGAGTTCGCGGCGGCCATCCGCGACGGACGGCCGCCCCAGACGGACGGCAACGCAGGGTTGCGCGTGCTGTCCGTCCTGGAGGCGACCCGCTCCAGCCTCGCCGCCCAGGGTGGCATGGTGCCCGTGGCCACGCCGCTGCCCGGCGTGGAGGACACCACGGCACTGGTGTCAGGGGTGGGGCGATGACCAGCCTCCAGGGCGCGACTGTCCTCGTGACCGGTGGTGCGGGCACCATCGGCTCCACCATCGTCGACCAGCTGCTCGACGCGGGCGTCGCCCATGTCGACGTCCTGGACAACCTGGTGCGGGGCCGCGAGGAGAACCTCGCCGCTGCCTTCGAGCGTGGGGGAGTCACCCTCGTCAAGGGGGACCTTCGGGACCGCGACCTCGTGCACGACGTCACCCGAGGCAAGGACCTGGTGTTCCACCAGGCGGCGATCCGCATCACCCAGTGCGCCGAGGAGCCGCGCCTGGCGCTCGAGGTGCTCGTGGACGGGACCTTCACGGTCCTCGAGGCGGCGGTGCAGCACCACGTCGACAAGCTGGTCTACGCGTCCTCCGCGTCGGTCTACGGGTTGGCCGAGTCGTTCCCGACCGGAGAGCGCCACCACCACCACAACAACGACACCTTCTACGGGGCGGCGAAGTCCTTCAACGAGGGCATGGCTCGCAGCTTCCGGGCCATGTACGGCCTCGACCAGGTCGGGCTGCGGTACTTCAACGTGTACGGCCCCAGGATGGACGTGCACGGCCTGTACACCGAGGTGCTGGTTCGCTGGATGGAGCGCATCGCCGACGGCCAGCCGCCCCTGATCTTCGGTGACGGGCAGCAGACGATGGACTTCGTCTTCACCCGTGACATCGCGCGGGCCAACATCCTGGCGGCAGCCAGCGACGTGACGGAAGGCGTCTACAACGTCGCCAGCGGCGAGGAGACGAGCCTGCTCGGCCTCGCCGAGGCACTGTTGCGGGCCATGGACTCGGACCTCTCGGTCGAGCACGGTCCCGAGCGGGCGGTCAACGGCGTCACGCGACGGTTGGCCGACACGCAGGCCGCCGCGGCGGACCTGGGCTTCACGGCCGAGGTCGGCCTGGAGGAAGGCCTGCGCGAGCTCGTCGACTGGTGGCGGCCCCAGCGGGAAGCCGTCGCCGCCGGCCGGGAGGTGCGCGCGACATGAGCCACTCGAGTGACAGGCAGGCCGCCCCTGCCGACCAGGACCTCGAGGTCGCGCAGCTCGTGCGCGCCGCGGCGGCGGGCGACCAGCAGGCATGGGACCGTCTCGTCGGGCGCTACGTGGCACTGTTGTGGCACATCGCCTTCCGGCACGGCCTGAGCGAGTGGGACGCGGCCGACGTCGTGCAGACCACCTGGCTGCGCCTGTTCGAGAACATCGAGGAGGTCCGGGAACCCGCTCGCGTGGGGTCGTGGCTCTCGACCACGGCGCAACGCGAGTCGCTGCGCCACGTGGCCCACCACCAGAAGGTGGTCCCGAGCGACGACGACTCGACCTTCGACGAGCAGGACCGGTTGCAGCCGCCCCTCGACGAGGCCCTGCTCGTCAGGGAGCAGGCTGCCAGTGCCCAGGCGGCAGTGGAGACGCTGCCGTCGACCTGGCGCTCCCTGCTGGAGCTGATGACCCAGGACCCGCCGCCCAGCTACGAGGCGATCAGCGCCGAGCTGGGCGTTCCGATCGGCAGCATCGGCCCGACCCGTGGCCGATGTGTTCGCAGGCTTCGAGCGATGGTGGCGATGTAGATGCCGACGAACCGGTTCCGTGTTGCCGCAGTGCTGTTCGCGCTGTTCGCGCTGTCCCTGGTGCTGCCACTCCAGATCGTGCAGGCTCCTCCAGCGGCCGCCGCCGACCCGTGCGGCCCGCCGGTGGTGAACGCGATCGCCTGTGAGAACAGCAAGCCGGGTACGCCGAGCAGCGACTGGGACATCTCCGGGGCGGGTTCCTCGTCGATCCAGGGTTTCGCCACGACGATGAGCGTCAACCCGGGTGACACGGTCCGGTTCAAGATCAACACGCCCTCACGGGCCTACCACTTCGACGTCCTGCGGCTGGGCTACTACCAGGGGACCGGCGCTCGGAAGGTGGCCGCAGGGTTGAAGCCGTCCGCGACCCTGCCGCAGTCCCAGCCGTCATGCCTGAACGTGCCCGACGCGACCGGCCTCGTCGACTGCGGCAACTGGGCGGTCTCCGCCTCCTGGACGGTGCCCACCACGGCGGTGTCAGGCGTCTACATCGCACACCTGGTCCGCGAGGACACCGCCGGGGAGAGCCACATCGTCTTCGTCGTCCGTGACGACTCCAGCCACTCCGACATGCTGGTCCAGACCTCCGACCAGACGTGGGTCGCCTACAACACCTACGGCGGCAACAGCACCTACACCTGTTCGGTCAGCTGCCCGCCCGGGAGCCCGCAGGCGTACAAGGGTGCGGCGAAGGTCTCCTACAACCGCCCGTTCAACACGGCTGTCGACTCTCCCGCGAGCTGGTTGTTCTCCGCCGAGTACCCGATGATCCGGTTCCTGGAGGCGAACGGGTACGACGTCTCGTACACCACGGGTGCGGACCTCTCGACCACGGGCGCCCGGACGTTGTTGACCAACCACAAGGCCTTCCTGTCCGTCGGGCACGACGAGTACTGGTCCGGGACGCAGCGCGCCAATGTCGAGGCCGCCCGCGACAGCGGTGTCAACCTGGCGTTCTTCAGCGGCAACGAGGTGTTCTGGAAGACCCGGTTCGAGCCCAGCATCGACGGCAGCAACACCCCCAACCGCACGCTGGTCACCTACAAGGACACCCACTACGACGGACAGGCGGACCCGGTCGCGTGGACGGGCACCTGGCAGGACCCGCGGTTCAGCCCACCGGGTGACGGGGGGAAGCCGCAGAACGCCTTGACCGGGCAGCTGTTCCTGGTCAACTCCGGCACCACCGACATCAGGGTCCCGGCGCAGTACTCCAAGCTGCGGTTCTGGCGCAACACCGCCGTGGCCAACCTGGGTGCGGGCCAGACGCTCACGCTGGCACCCGGGGTCGGCACCCTGGGCTACGAGTGGGACGCGGACCCGGACAACGGGTTCCGGCCTGCGGGGTCCTTCCGCCTGTCGTCGACCACGGCCAACGTGCCGGAGATGTTCACCGACTACGGGAGCACCGTGAGCTCCGGGACGGCGACGCACAACCTCACGCTGTACCGCGCTCCGAGTGGGGCGCTGGTGTTCGGGGCCGGCACCGTGCAGTGGTCGTGGGGCCTCGCGAGCCCGGACTTCACACCCGACAGGAACATGCAGCAGGCGACCGTGAACCTCTTCGCGGACATGCAGGCCCAGCCGTATGCCGTGATGGCCGGCCTGAGTGCCGCGTCGCCGTCGACCGACACCGTCGCGCCGACCTCGACCGTCACCTCGCCGGCCAGCGGCGCGACCATCGGTGACGGAGGCAAGGTCACCATCAGCGGGACGGCCTCGGACACCGGCGGAGTGGTCGCGGGCGTCGAGGTCTCCACCGACGGCGGCAAGACCTGGCACCCGGCCACCGGCACGACCAGCTGGAGCTACAGCTGGGTCGCGCACGGAAACCCCAGCACGACGATCAAGTCCAGGGCCGTCGACGACAGCGGCAACCTCGAGACCCCGACGGCGGGGTCGCAGGTCAACGTGGGCTGCACCTGCTCGATCTGGGGCACTGGGGCAACGCCGGCCCAGAGCGACTCCGGAAGCGCCACCTCGGTGGAGGTCGGCGTGAAGTTCAAGTCGGACGTGTCCGGTGTCGTGACCGGCATCCGTTTCTACAAGTCCTCCAGGAACACCGGAACCCACGTCGGCAGCATCTGGACGGCTTCGGGCACCAGGCTGGCATCGGCGACGTTCACCAACGAGAGCGCCTCCGGCTGGCAACAGGTCACGTTCTCGAGCCCGGTGGCGGTCAACGCGAACAGCACGTACGTGGCGTCCTACTTCGCGCCGGCCGGGCACACCGCGCTGGACGAGGCCTACATGTACAACGCGCCCGCGCCCGGTCCGTACGCGAGCGGGATCATGGACAGCCCACCCCTGCACGCGCTGCGCAACGTCAACGGCACGGTCAACGGGGTGTACCAGAACTCCAGCACGAGCACGTTCCCGACGAACAGCGTGAACGCCCGCAACTACTGGGTCGACGTGATGTTCAACCCGAACTCCGGCGCCGCGACGGTGCCGGGGTCGCCCACGGGGGTGTCCGCGACACCGGGCGACGCCTCGGCCCAGGTCTCCTGGACGGTCCCCTCCGACGGGGGCAGCGCCATCACCAGCTACACCGTGACCCCGTACATCGGGTCGACCGCGCAGACCCCGACCACGGTGAGTGGCACGGTCTCCGACCCGTCCGTCACGGTGAACGGGCTGACCAACGGCACGACGTACACGTTCAAGGTGTCGGCGACGAACGCCGTGGGCACCGGACCCGCCTCGGCCTCGTCGAACGCGGTCACGCCCTCGAAGACGAGCTGCACCGCGTGCACCATCTGGCCGGCGTCCTCGGCGCCGGACACCCCTGACCAGGGGGACCCCAACTCCACCGAGGTGGGGGTGAAGTTCAGGGCCGACGTGAACGGCCAGATCAAGGGAATCCGCTTCTACAAGGCCGCCACCAACATCGGAACCCACGTCGGGAACCTGTGGACCGCGTCCGGCACGAGGCTGGCCTCGGCGACCTTCACCGGTGAGACCGCCTCGGGGTGGCAGCAGGTCACCTTCGCCAGTCCGGTGACGATCACGGCCGGCACCGTGTACGTCGCGTCGTACTTCGCCCCGGGCGGGCGCTACGCCGGCGACAGCGGCTACTTCGCGGCCTCGGGCGTGGACAACGGGCCGTTGCACGCCCTGCGCGACGGGGTCAGCGGCGGCAACGGCGTCTACCGCTACACCGGCACCAGTGCTTTCCCGAACAACACCTACAACTCGGAGAACTACTGGGTCGACGTCGTCTTCTCGACGGCCTCCGCCACGGCACCGGCGGCACCGGGCAACGTCACCGCGACTGCCGGCGACAAGGCGGCCACGGTCAGCTGGACGGCGCCGTCCGACGGCGGGAGTGCCATCACGAGCTACACGGTCACGCCGTACATCGGGACGACCGCGCAGACGCCCACCACGGTGACCGGCAACCCGCCGGCGACCTCGGCGACGGTGAACGGACTGGCCAACGGCACGTCATACACCTTCAAGGTCACGGCCACCAACGCTGTCGGCACCAGCCCTGACTCCCCGGCGTCCAACGCGGTCACGCCCACGGCGCCGACCGTCCCCGCTGCCCCCTCCGCGGTGACCGCCACGGCCGGGAACGCGTCGGCCTCGGTGTCCTGGACCGCGCCCTCCAACGGGGGCAGCGTGATCACGAGCTACACGGTCACGCCATACATCGGGACGACCGCGCAGACGCCCACCACGGTGACCGGCAACCCGCCGGCGACGACCGCGACGGTCAGTGGTCTGACCAACGGCACGGCCTACACCTTCAAGGTGGCGGCGACGAACGCCGTGGGCACCGGTCCGCAGTCGGCGTCGTCGAACGCCGTCACGCCGACAGGAACGAGCGTGCCCGATGCGCCCACGAGCGTGACTGCGACGGGTGGGGACGCGTCGGCGTCGGTGTCCTGGTCGGTGCCGTCGAACGGTGGCAGTGCGATCACGAGCTACACGGTCACGCCGTATGTCGGGACGACCGCGCAGGCGCCCACGACGGTGACCGGGAACCCGCCGGCGACGACGGCGACGGTCTCTGGGCCTGACGAACGGCACGGCCTACACGTTCAGGGTCTCGGCGACGAACGCGGTGGGCACCGGTGCGGCGTCGGCGGCCTCGAACGCGGTGACGCCGTCGGCGGCGAGCTGTACCGGGTGCACGATCTGGTCGTCGTCGGCGACGCCGACGACGGTGAGCGCGGCTGACCCGTCGTCGCTGGAGCTGGGGGTGAAGTTCCGGGCTGACGTGGACGGCTGGGTGACCGGGGTGCGGTTCTACAAGGGCACCGCCAACACCGGGACGCACATCGGGAGCCTGTGGTCCTCGACGGGGACGAAGCTGGCGTCGGCGACGTTCACTGCCGAGACGGCTTCGGGGTGGCAGCAGGTGAACTTCGCGTCACCGGTGGCGGTCACGGCCGGCACGGTCTACGTGGCGTCGTACTTCGCCCCGAACGGCAACTATGCCGGCGACCGGGACTACTTCGCGTCCTCGGGTGTGGACAACGGGCCGCTGCACGCCCTGCGCGACGGGGTCAGCGGGGGCAACGGCGTGTACACGTACGGCAACGTGAGCAACTTCCCGTCCAGCACGTACAACGCCACGAACTACTGGGTCGACGTCGTCTTCTCGACAGGTAGCGCGGCAACTGCTCCCTCCGCACCGACGAACGTGACGGCTGCTGCCGCGGACCGCACGGCCATCGGTGTCCTGGACGGTGCCGTCGAACGGTGGCAGTGCGATCACGAGCTACACGGTCACGCCGTATGTCGGGACGACCGCGCAGACGCCGACGACGGTGACCGGGAACCCGCCGGCGACGACGGCGACGGTCTCTGGGTTGACGAACGGCACGGCGTACACGTTCAGGGTGTCGGCGACGAACGCGGTGGGCACCGGTGCGGCGTCGGCGGCCTCGAACGCGGTGACGCCGTCGGCGGCGAGCTGTACCGGGTGCACGATCTGGTCGTCGTCGGCGACGCCGACGACGGTGAGCGCGGCTGACCCGTCGTCGCTGGAGCTGGGGGTGAAGTTCCGGGCTGACGTGGACGGCTGGGTGACCGGGGTGCGGTTCTACAAGGGCACCGGCAACACCGGGACGCACATCGGGAGCCTGTGGTCCTCGACGGGGACGAAGCTGGCGTCGGCGACGTTCACTGCCGAGACGGCTTCGGGGTGGCAGCAGGTGAACTTCGCGTCACCGGTGGCGGTCACGGCCGGCACGGTCTACGTGGCGTCGTACTTCGCCCCCAACGGCAACTACGCCGCCGACGGCGCCTACTTCGCCACGCAGGGCACCGACAACACGCCGCTGCACGCCCTGCGCGACGGGGTCAGCGGAGGCAACGGTGTCTACCGCTACACCGGCACCAGCGCCTTCCCCAGCGACTCCTACAACGCCTCCAACTACTGGGTCGACGTCGTCTTCTCGACCGGGTCGGCCAGCGTCCCAGCGGCGCCGACGAGCGTGACTGCGGTGGGTGGGGACGCGTCGGCGTCGGTGTCCTGGTCGGTGCCGTCGAACGGTGGCAGTGCGATCACGAGCTACACGGTCACGCCGTATGTCGGGACGACCGCGCAGGCGCCCACGACGGTGACCGGGAACCCGCCGGCGACGACGGTGACGGTCTCGGGCCTGACGAACGGCACGGCCTACACGTTCAGGGTCTCGGCGACGAACGCGGTGGGCACCGGTGCGGCGTCGGCGGCCTCGAACGCGGTGACGCCGTCGGCGGCGAGCTGTACCGGGTGCACGATCTGGTCGTCGTCGGCGACGCCGACGACGGTGAGCGCGGCTGACCCGTCGTCGCTGGAGCTGGGGGTGAAGTTCCGGGCCGATGTGGACGGCTGGGTGACCGGGGTGCGGTTCTACAAGGGCACCGCCAACACCGGTACGCACATCGGGAACCTGTGGTCCTCGACGGGGACGAAGCTGGCGTCGGCGACGTTCACTGCCGAGACGGCTTCGGGGTGGCAGCAGGTGAACTTCGCGTCACCGGTGGCGGTCACGGCCGGCACGGTCTACGTGGCGTCGTACTTCGCCCCGAACGGCAACTACGCCGCCGACGGCGCCTACTTCGCCTCGCAGGGCACCGACAACGGGCCGCTGCACGCCCTGCGTGACGGGGTCAGCGGGGGCAACGGCGTGTACACGTACGGCAACGTGAGCAACTTCCCGTCCAGCACGTACAACGCCACGAACTACTGGGTCGACGTCGTCTTCTCCACGAGGTGACCGTCCCGGGCGAAGGGTCCTGGCACGAGGGGGACAGGTGATGGTGGGAACGAGCAAGGCGACGCTGACCCTGCTGGGCATCGGCGCGCTGCTGCTGGCCGCCCTCCTGGCCGGCGTGGTCCTCGTCTCGAGCGAGGAGCGGTCCACGCCGAAGGCGGGGGAGGGCGGGACCTCGCAGCAGGGTGCTCCACCCGGACCAGGCGCCACCACCCTGGAGAACGGACAGGAGGCCAGCCTCGCCGTCGGAGCGAGGACGGCTGGCCCTCGGGGCCGGCCGGTCTGTGGGCAGCCGCTGCTGCGGTCGCCGTACAGCTACACGGGGCGAGCCGGCCCGTACCGGTCAGGGACGGCTGGTCTGCCGACCTATGGTGCGGCCGGCACCGACTTCCCCAAGGCGACGCGCGGCGAGGTGCTGCCGCCCCAGACCGCCGACTACCAGAACTGGCAGCTGAGCCCCAACACCGTCTACTACCTGGCTCCCGGCATGCACTACGGCAGCTTCAGCGCCAACGCCGGTGACGCGTTCGTCGGTGGCTACGCCAACGGGGTGGGTGCCACGCTCGACGGCGAGTACTCGAGGCACGTGGCGATCGACAGCAACATCGGGACGGGCGAACAGGCCGACGTCACCATCCAGTACCTGACCATCCAGAAGTTCACGCCCTACGTCGACCAGACCGCCATCAACCAGACCGGCAACGGTGGATGGAAGCTGCTGAACAGCACGGTCACCCTCAACGTCCCCGGCGGCGGCATGTTCGCCGCCAGCGACAACATCCTCAGGGACAACTGCCTGACGCAGAACGGGCAGTACGGCTTCCAGTCCGCCCAGACGCTTCGGGGTGACTCGTTGACCGGTGGGCCCTACAACGTCTGGGTCGAGCGCAACGAGATCAGCTACAACGACACGTGCGGACTCTCCGGCCTGCTCAACAACGCGGAGCTCGGGTGGCGTGACCACAACCCGGTCCCGGAGCGCTACCGCAACGCCAAGTGCGGTGTGGTCAAGGGAAGCGGGAACCAGGGCGGCTTCAAGCTCTGGGGCACCAACGGCGTCATGATCCGGAACAACTGGATCCACCACAACTGGGGGGTCGGTGGCTGGGCCGACACCAACAACGCCAACACCACCTGGACCGGCAACACCATCACCGACAACGAGAACGGCGCCATCTGGGAGGAGACCTCCTACAACTTCTCGATCACCGACAACTACCTCGCACGGAACAACCTGACCGACGGCCCGGACAACCCGCACTTCCCCATGCCGGCCATCTACATCTCGGAGTCGGGCAGCGACTCCAAGAACGGCCGCGTGCCCCGTTGCACCATGCCGTCGTGCACCGCGTCGGGCATGCCCGGCCACCCCGAGCGGTCGGTCGTCGCGAACAACACGTTGGTGGACAACGGTGGCGGTGTCTTCCTGTGGCAGAACTCCAACCGCTACTGCAACGACGGTTTCGACAACGGGTGCACGTTGATGAAGGGTGGCGCTCGAGGGCCGTTCAGCATGCAGGGCTGTGCCCGGAACCTCCCCGGCGCCTCCCTCGACCGCGCGACCTGGGTCGGCAGGATCACCGGCTCGCCGCCCCAGAACTACTGGGACGGGTGCATGTGGCAGACGCAGAACGTCGCCGTGACCCGGAACCGGATCGACTTCAACCCCGCCCACATCCCGGGGTGCACCCCGCGAGCGTGGCCCGCCTGCGGGGCCAACGGCGTGTTCAGCCAGTTCGGCGGGCCGAACCGCAACGCCGGCGGTGCGGACATCCCGACCCAGGTGACGTTCTTCCAGAACAACACCTGGTCGCACAACGTCTACAACGGACCGTCGACGTTCTACGCGTGGAACCAGGGCAACCACGAGAACCCGGTCAGCTGGCAGGAGTGGACCGGCCCGGTCAGCAAGGGCAACCGGTGCACGTCCTCGGAGGCGCGCCAGGGCGGGAGCTGCACGGGACCGTTCGGCCAGGACGCCGGCAGCACCTACACCGCGGAACCAAGGTGACCCCTGTGGGTGCCTCTTCACCGTGCAGCACGTGTCGAACGCGAGACGAGGAGTGTTTCTGATGGGCTCGGTCAGTGTGGTCATCCCCTGCTACAACTACGGCCACTTCCTGGAGGAAGCGGTCCGGAGCGTGCTCGACGACCAGCCGGGGGTGGACGTGCGCGTCCTCATCATCGACGACGCATCCTCGGACGACAGCGCTGATGTCGCTGCACGGATCGCCGGACGCGACTCCCGCGTCGACGTGGTCGTCCACCGGGAGAACAAGGGAAACATCGCGACCTTCAACGAGGGGCTGCTCCAGTGGGCCGACGGCGACTACTGCCTGCTCATGTCGGCCGACGACCGGGCCACGCCGGGAGCCCTGGGTCGTGCTCGCGACCTGCTCGACGCCCACCCCGAGGTCGGCTTCGTGTACGGACGCTCCGTGTGGTTCGCGGACGGCACGCTGCCGCCGCCAGCCCGCACCACTGTGCGGGGCTGGTCGGTGTGGCCGGGCCAGCACTGGCTCGAGCACCGGTTCCGCCAGGCGGAGAACCCCATCACCTCGCCCGAGATCATCGTCCGCACCGACCTCCAGAAACGCGTGGGCGGCTACGACCCCGACCTGCCCCGGGCCGCTGACATGGAGATCTACATGCGGTTCGCCGCGCATGCCGATGTCGGGTTCATCCGAGGTGTTGACCAGGCGTACTACCGGCTGCACGGCGAGAACATGCGCAAGTCGGTGAGCGCACTCATGGACCTTGACCAGCGGCGCGCTGTCTTCGAGCTCGTCCTTTCACGCTACGGGGACAAGCTCGTCGAGACGGATCGGCTCTCGGCCGTTGTGCACCGCCAGCTGGCCCACGAGGCGTTGTGGTCGGCCGGACGCGTCTACGACCGCGGCCGCCTGCGGCAGAGCGAGCTCGGCCGTCGCCTGCTCGGCGGTGGGCCGATGGAGGAAGAGGTGGACGTCGACGAGCTCATGGCGTTCGCCGAGGAGTGCTGGCCCGAGGTCAAGCGCCTGCCGGTGTACCGCACCCTCCAGGACCACGCCAGCCTCGGTCCGCGCGAGCTGCTGTTCCTGCTGAACGAGAAGGGGAAGTGGTGGCTCCGGCGTCGAGCGTGGAAGTACCGCGGCTTCTGAGGGCGATGTCGCCTGTTGCAGGAGATTCTCCCCGCCGGCGGTATCAACCGCCGTGCCCGTCGCTCTACTGACTGAGGGTGAAAAGGGAACGAGGCTGGGGCAGGGGGTCGAGCTGATGGGCGGGGACCAGCAGCGGACCACGCGTGGGCTGAAGGCGTTCCTGCTCGCAGCCGGCCTCGGGACACGACTGCGTCCCGTCACCGACCGCATCCCCAAGTGCCTGGTCGAGGTCGGCGGCCGGACGATGCTCGACATCTGGCTGGATGCCCTGGCCGACGCCGGTGTCGACGAGGTCCTCCTGAACACCCACCACTTCGCCGACCTCGTGGAGGCCCACGTGGCCCAGCGGGGGGCGCCGCCGGTGGTGCGCGTCAGCCACGAGCCGGAGCTGCTCGGCAGCGCCGGAACCCTGCTCGCGAACCGGGAGTTCGTCGCGGACGAACAGATGTTCCTCGTCGTCAACGCGGACAACCTGACCGACTTCGACCTCGGTCTCCTCGTCGACGCCCACCGTGCTGGTGACGCCGACGCGACGTTGTCGGTGTTCCGGGCGCCCAGGCCGTCGGAGTGCGGGATCGTCGAGGTCGCCGACGGCTGGGTGGTCGGCTTCGAGGAGAAGCCGACGGAGCCGCGCGGCGACCTCGCCAACGCGGGGATGTACGCCTTCAGCCCTCGTGTCCTCACCGAGGTCACCCCGCCCCTGCCGAGGGACATCGGCTTCGACCTGCTCGGCCAGCTGGTCGGACGGGCGCGTGCCGTCGACATCGGTGGCTGCTTCTTCGTCGACATCGGAACGCCGGCCGCGCTGGAACGCGCGCGCTACCAGTGGGAAGGCAGGGCGACGGCATGATCATCACCCAGACGCCACTTCGGGTGGGCCTCGTCGGAGGTGGGACGGACCTCCCCGACTTCTACCGCGAGCACGGTGGCCGGGTGCTCAACGCGGCGATCGACAAGTACGTCTACGTCGTCGTGAAGCAGCGCTTCGACGACGACATCTACGTCAACTACTCGTCGAAGGAGATCGTCTCCCGCGTCGAGGACCTCGAGCACGAACTGGTGCGCGAAGCCCTGCACATGACCGGGATCCGCGGCGGTCTCGAGATCACCACGCTCGCCGACATCCCGTCGGCCGGCTCCGGCCTCGGGTCGTCGTCAGCGGTGACGGTGGGCCTGCTGCACGCGCTCTTCGCCTACCGCGGACGCCAGGTGACGGCCGAGGAGCTCGCCGAGCGCGCCTGCACCATCGAGATCGACCGGTGCCGCAAGCCGATCGGCAAGCAGGACCAGTATGCCGCCGCGTTCGGCGGCATCTGCGACCTCCAGTTCGGTCCCGGGGACCGCGTGTTCGTCGACCAGCTCGCGTTGACGCCCGCCGTGCGGAGACAGGTGCAGGACGAGCTCCTGCTCTTCTTCACCGGCACCACCCGCCAGGCGAACAGCATCCTCGGCGAGCAGAAGGCGAACATCGCGGATCGCCTCTCCCAGCTCTTCCAGCTCCGGGACCTCGCCGGCGAGGCGGCCGGTGGCCTGCGTGAGGGTGACGTCGATGCGCTCGGCGTGGCGGTCAACAAGAGCTGGGCAGCCAAGCGCGACCTCGCCTCGGGGGTGTCGAACCCGCAGATCGACGAGGCCGTCGAAGCCGCGCTCGGGGCTGGGGCGACCGGGGCCAAGGTCACCGGTGCGGGCGGTGGTGGGTTCCTCCTGGTCGTCTGCCCCCTCGAGAACCAGCGCGCCGTGCGCGAGCGGCTCGCCCACATGCAGGAGCTGCCCATCAAGATCGAGCCCTTCGGCTCGCGAGTGATCTTGAACGTCCACCGCGACATCTGGAGCTGACGTGGAGACCAACCGAGACCTGACGACCATGGCCAGCACCAGCGCGGCCCGCGTGATCCCCGTCATGAAGCCCTGGCTCGACGACGAGGAGGCCACAGCAGCGGCAGCCGTCGTGGCCTCCGGCTGGCTCGCCCAGGGGCCGCGCGTGGCCGAGTTCGAGTCCAGCTTCGCCGCCCACGTGGGCGCACCGCACGGCGTGGCCGTCTCGTCCTGCACGACGGCCCTGCACCTGGCGCTGCACCTGCTCGGCGTCGGTGCCGGCGACGAGGTCGTCGTGCCCTCCTTCTCGTTCGTGGCCACGGCGAACTGCGCCGTGTACGTCGGCGCCACACCGGTCTTCGCGGACGTCGAGCCCCACGACGGCAACCTCAGCGCGCGCACCGTGGAGGCGGTGCTCACCGACCGCACCCGAGCGGTGGTGGTCGTGCACCAGGGTGGCGCGCCGGCCGACGTGGAGCCGCTGCGAAAGCTGTGCGACAGCAGGGGAGTCGCGCTCGTCGAGGATGCCGCGTGCGCCGCGGGGTCCCGCTACCGGAATGCCCCCGTCGGTGCGGGCGCAGCTCTGGCCGCGTGGTCCTTCCACCCGCGCAAGCTGCTCACCACGGGCGAGGGCGGAATGCTCACCACCGCGGACGAGCAGACGGCCGACCGCGCCCGGAGGCTGCGCGAGCACGGGATGAGCGTCAGTGCGGCGGAACGCCACCGGAGCAGGCAGCCGGTGATCGAGAGCTACCTCGAGGTCGGCTTCAACTACCGGATGACCGACATCCAGGCGGCCGTGGGACTGGTGCAGCTCGGCAAGCTCGACGCGATGGTGAGCCGTCGCCGGACGCTCGCCGCCGCGTACCAGGCGATGCTGGCCGACGTGCCCGGCCTGCGGACGGTGCAGGACCCGTCGTGGGGGCAGTCGAACTTCCAGTCCTTCTGGGTCGAGCTGGACGACGAGTTCCCGCTGACCCGCAACGAGACGTTGGCGACCCTTGCCGCAGAGGGCGTTTCGGCACGGGCCGGGATCATGGCGGCGCACCGTCAGCCTGCCTACGCCGGTCACCGGCACGGGGACCTCTCCGTGACCGAGCGCCTGACCGACAACACCCTCATCCTCCCGCTGTTCCACACCATGACGGAGTCGGAGCAGATGACCGTGGTCGGCGTCATCCGCCGGGCGGCCGGTCTGAAGGCGGCCTGATGACAACGCACGTTCTCTCCAACCGGTCCCGGGAGGCCACACCGTGAACACCATTCCGCTCGTTGACCTTTCCCTGCAGCACGCACGGGTCGCCGACGAGGTGCAGGCCGGTTTCGCCGAGGTGCTCTCCGTGGGGGACTTCATCGGGGGCAAGGCCGTGGCCGCCTTCGAGCAGGAGTACGCCGACTTCGTCGGTGCCCGGTCCTGCGTCGGGGCCGCCAACGGCACGGACGCCCTGGAGATGGCGCTCCGCGCGGCCGGTGTCGGTCACGGCGACGAGGTGGTCGTGCCGGCGAACACGTTCATCGCCACGGCCGAGGCGGTCGTCCGGGCTGGCGGTCGGCCGGTCTTCGTCGACGTCGACGACGAGGCCCTCCTCATCGACCCCGCAGCGGTCGAGGAGGCCCTCACCGACCGGACGCGTGCGGTCATCCCGGTCGACCTCTACGGGCAGGTCGCGCCCTTCGAGCAGCTGCCGCAGTCGCTCGAGGAGCGAGGCATCGCCGTGGTCGAGGACGGCGCGCAGTCACAGGGAGCCACGCGGCACGGTCGCAGCGCCGGAACCTTCGGCACCCTCGCGGCGACCAGCTTCTACCCGGGGAAGAACCTCGGGGCCTACGGCGACGCGGGCGCCGTGACCACGGACGACGACGTCCTGGCCCAGCGCGTCCGCCTGCTCGGGGCGCACGGCAGCCCGGCGAAGTACCAGCACACCGACTTCGGCTTCAACTCGCGGCTGGACACCCTGCAGGCCGTGGTCCTCCGGGCGAAGCTGCGCCGGCTGCGGGAGTGGAACGAGGAGCGGCGCCGGGCCGCCGCGGCATACGACCGGATGCTCGGCGAGGTCACCGGTGTCCGCACGCCCACAACGCTTCCCGGCAACGAGCACGTCTGGCACCTCTACGTCGTGCGGGTGGGGAACCGCGACGAGGTGCTGGCGCGGATGCAGGCGGAAGGGGTGGGTGTCGGCGTCCACTACCCGGTGCCCGTCCACCTGACGCCGGCGATGTCCGACCTGGGGTACACCCGCGGCCGCTTCCCGGTCAGCGAGCGAGCGGCCGGCGAGATCCTGTCGCTGCCCCTCTTCCCGGGAATCACCACCGCACAGCAGGAGCGAGTGGTGGACGTCCTGCTGTCGGCCCTGCGCCCGGACGCCGACTGAGCCGGCTGGCAGGGGAGAACCGTGGGAACGAGCGTGGAGCAGCGGGCACCCGAGGAGCACCTCGGCAGGAGCGCCGCGTCGGGCGTGCTCTGGCTCGCCGCCCAGAAGTGGGCCGTCCGAGTCAGCGGCTTCGTCACCCTCATCGTGTTGACGCGCAACGTCTCGCCGCGGGAGTTCGGGGTCGTCGCCGCCGCGATGACCGTCATCCCCATGGTCTACCTGCTCTCCGACCTCGGCTTCTCCACGTACCTGTTGCAGGCGAGCGAGATCGACCGCCGCAGCCTGAGCACGGCGTTCTGGACATCAGTGGCCGCGGGAGCCGTGCTGTCCACCGGCCTGTGGGTGGTCGCGCCCCTGTTCGCGGAGGCCTTCAGGAGTCCTGAGCTCGTCCAGGTCCTGCGGGCGCTGGTGCTCTCCGTGGTGCCGACGGTCCTGGCCGGGGTTCCGCTCGCTCTGCTCCGACGGTCCATGAGGTTCCGGGCCGTGGCGGTCCAGGCCCTCGTCGCAGCGATCCTGGCCCAGGCCGTCGCCGTCGTCGTTGCGCTCCGAGGAGGCGGCGTCTGGGCCCTGGTGAGCCAGGTCGTCGTGTCGCAGTGGGTCATCGCCGTGCTGGCGTGGTCAAGCGCGAGGTGGGTCCCGTCCCTGTGGCTGTCGCTTCGCCAGTTCCGCCAGATGGCGGCCTTCGGCCTCCGGGTCTCCAGCGTCGACCTCGTGGCCATGTCCCGCCTGTGGGCGGAGAGCTGGATCATCACCGTGACGCTGGGGCCGGCGGCGCTCGGACTCCTCAACATCGGCCAGCGCCTCGTGCAGGTGGCGCAGGAGCTGGCGGCGGCGTCCCTCGTCCCCGTCTCGACGGTGGTGTTCGCGAGGGTCAGGCAGTCGACCGGTCGCCTCCTGGTCACCTACGTCAAGGCCCTGGGGGTCGCCTACTCGGTGGTGTCGCCCTTCATGATCCTCATCGTCGTGACGGCGCCCGCACTGGTGCCACTGCTGTTCGGCGAGGAGTGGCGCGACAGCGTGCGACCGGCCCAGGCGCTGGCCATCGCCGGGATCATCACCCTCGGCGCCATGCTCGACCACGGCCTCTTCTACGGGCTCGGGCGGCCAGGTGCCTGGCTCGCCTACTCCGTCGTGGTGGACGCGGTGACCGTGGGGACCACGGCCGTGGCCGTGAGGTGGGGGCTGACCGGTGTCGCCGTCGGCTTCGTGGTCGTCGCGTCGCTCGCCACGATCGCTCGCTGGGTGCTCGTCGGCCGCCTGCTGGGACTCACGACGCGGGCGGTGGCCCGCCCCTTCCTGACCGTCCTCGCCCCCACGGCGGTGACCACGGGCGTGGGTGCATTGGTGTTCCACGCCCTCTCGGGCGCCGGTTGGCCCTGGGTGGCCGTGGCCGTGTCAGCCGTCGCGACGGTCTTCGTGAACCTGGTGCTGCTCCGGCTGCTCGCGGCCTCGATCGTGCGCGACGCCGTGGGCGTCGTCCCGATGCCGGAGAGGTACGTCAGCCGCGTGCGGCGGCTGCTGCGGCTCGAAGCGGTGGGTGCGGCATGAGCGCCCTTCTGGCACAAGGACTGCAGCTCACTGACCACAACGTTGCCGGTGCGCACAGCGCGCGCTGGATGTCTTTGGTGCACAGCACGTCGAGCAGGAGGTCTTCGTCATGAAGGTAGCCGTTTTCGGTCTGGGGTACGTCGGGGCGGTCACCGCCGCAGGTCTGGCCTCGCGGGGGCACGAGGTCGTCGGCGTGGACGTCGACACCCTGAAGGTCGACATGATCAGCTCCGGGCAGAGCCCCGTCGTCGAGCCCGGCATCGACACGCTGGTGCGCGAGGCCGTCACCGCCGGCCGGTTGCAGGCCACCACGGACGCCAGGCTCGCCGTCGACGGCGCCGACGTCTCGCTCATCTGCGTCGGCACACCGTCGTCGCCCCGTGGCGACACCGACCTGGTCTACATCCAGCGTGCCCTCACCGACCTGCGCGACGCGATGGACGCGGCCAGCCCGCCGGCGTCGGGTCACCACTCGGTCGTCATCCGCTCGACCGTGCCGCCCGGCACCGGCGCGGAGGTCGTGGCCCCCGTCTTCGCTGACGCGGACCTGCCGTCCGGGTGGTCGGTGGGCACGGCCATGTGCCCCGAGTTCCTGCGCGAGGGTTGCGGCGTCGAGGACTTCTTCGCGCCGCCCTTCGTCGTGGTGGGAACTGCGGACCCCCGGACGGGCACAACCCTGGACGAGCTGTTCGCCTTCCTGGGCCAGGAGGTCCACCACGTCGACGTGGCCTCCGCCGAGGCACTGAAATACGCGTGCAACGCCTTCCACGCGGTGAAGGTCACCTTCGCCAACGAGATGGGCCGGGTGTTCTCCCCCTACGGCGTCGACGCGCGCCAGGTGATGGAGATCTTCTGCGAGGACCACAAGCTCAACATCGCGCCGGCCTACCTGCGGCCGGGTTTCGCCTTCGGTGGCTCGTGCCTCCCGAAGGACCTGCGGGCGCTGCAGAGCATGGCGCGCCACATCGGCGTCGAGATCCCCATGGTCGGTTCGGCCATGGTGAGCAACGAGATCGCCGTCCGCTCCCTGGTGGACCGCGTGCTGGCGACGGGCTACCGCCACGTCTGCCTGCTCGGGCTCAGCTTCAAGATGGACACCGACGACCTGCGCGAGAGCCCCAACCTCGAGGTCGCCGAGCGCCTCTTCGGCAAGGGGCTGGACGTGCGGATCTACGACCCGATCGTCAACCCCGACCTGCTCATCGGCGCCAACCTCCGACACCTGCAGAGCAAGCTCGCCCACGTGAACCGCCTGCTTGCGGCCACACCCCAGGAGGCGCTCGAGGGAGCCGAGGTCGTGCTCGTGTCGTCGTCCGACCCCGCGGCCCTGGCAGCGGTCAAGGCCGCGGCTCCCCCGGTGGTGATCGACCTCAACGGTCGTCTGGGTGCTGACGTCGAGCAGCTCCAGTCCTACGAAGGAGTCAGCTGGTGAGCCGACGCCCCCGGAAGCCCGCGGGTCGGCCCCGCGTGCTCATCATCGTCCAGAACCTGCCGGTGCCGTTCGACCGACGGGTGTGGCTGGAGTGCCAGAGCCTGGTGCAGGCCGGCTACGACGTCACGGTGGTGTGCCCCACGGGCCAGGGCACCGGGCCGGAGCAGGTCGTGGACGGGGTGCGGATCCTCGCCTACCCGCCGTACGCCCCGGGAGGACGGGCCATCGGCTTCTTCCTGGAGTACGCGTACTCCTTCCTCGCGACGGCACGGCTCGCCCTCAAGGCCCGTCGGCAGGGCGCGTTCCAGGTCGTCCAGGCCTGCAACCCGCCCGACATCTTCTGGCCGCTCGCCTGGGCGCTGCGGGTGCGCGACGGCTCCCGGTTCGTCTTCGACCACCACGACCTGTGCCCCGAGCTGTTCGAGTCGAGGTTCCCCGACGGTCCCGCGCCCTTCCACCGCGGACTGCTGCTGCTCGAACGGGCGACCTTCCGCACCGCCGACCGCGTCACCTCCACCAACGAGTCGTATGCCGCGATCGCCAGGGCGCGGGGAGGCAAGGCTCCGGAGCACGTGACCGTGGTGCGCACCGGGCCGGACCCTCGCCGCCTGAAGCGGCAGGCGGCGAGTCCCGAGCTGCGACGGGGCCGGGAGCACCTGGTCGCCTACATCGGGGTCATGGGACCCCAGGACGGCGTGGACATCGTGCTCCAGGCGGCCGACGTCATCGTCAACACCATGGGGCGCAAGGACATCACGTTCACGCTCATGGGGGCGGGCGACTGCTGGGCCGACCTGGTGGCGGAGCGTGACCGGCTGGGGTTGGACGACTACGTGGACATGCCGGGCCGGGTGCCCGACGAGACCGTGACCGCGGTCTTCTCCACCGCCGAGGTCGGCCTGTCGCCAGACCCGCTCAACGCGCTCAACGACGTGTCGACCATGAACAAGACGATGGAGTACATGGCCTTCGCCATGCCGGTGGTGGCGTTCGACCTCCGGGAGACGAAGGTGTCCGCCCAGGACGCCGCGCGCTACGTCGAGCCGGGTGACGTCGAGGCCTACGCCCGTGCCATCGTCGAGCTGGTCGACGACCCGGCGCTGCGCGAGGAGATGGGGCGACAGGGCCGGGAGCGGGTGGAGCAGGAGCTGGCCTGGGAGCACCAGCAGGTCGGCTACGTCTCCGTCTTCGACGAGCTGACCGGACGCGCCGGCGCGGGTGCCCCGCCGCCTCGGGTCGCTGCGGACCCCGAGCCGACCACGGCGCCGCTGGCGCGCTCGGAGGCCTGACCATGTGCGGGGTGGCCGGCGCCTACCAGCAGCCGGACGGCAAGGTGGTCGTCGGGACGATGGTCGACCGCATCGACCACCGCGGGCCCGACGCGTGCGGCGTCGTCGAGCTGGTCGACCCCGACACGTCTGTGGTGCTCGGCCACCGCCGGCTGTCCATCATCGACCTGACAGCGGCGGCCGATCAGCCCTTCGCCAAGGACGGGCTCACCCTCAGCTACAACGGCGAGGTCTACAACTACCGCGAGATCCGCGCCGACCTCGAGAGGCTGGGCGTGCGCTTCTCGACCCGCTCGGACACCGAGGTGGTGCTGGAGGCCTGGCGCGTCTGGGGGACCGCAGCGCTCCGCCGGTTCCGCGGCATGTTCGCGTTCGCGATCCACGACGCGGCCACCGGGAGCCTCACGCTGGTCCGCGACCCGTTGGGCATCAAGCCCCTCTACGTCATGCCCCGTGGCAACGGCGTCATCTTCGCCTCGGAGCTCAAGGCCATCCTGTCGGCGGTCGGGCCGGAGCTGCGGGTCGACCCCGCCGCCATGGTGGCGTCGACGCTCTACTACTGGCTGCCACAGGAGTACAACGCGGTGCAGGGCGTCCACAAGCTGGCACCTGGCACGTGGCGGACCTACCACCGCGACGGCTCGGTCGCCGAGGGCGAGTACTGGAACACCGCCGAGGAGGCAGCCCGTGCGTCAGCGGGTCCCCGCGCCGACCTGCGCGAGGTCCTCGAGGCCTCGGTGGCGGCACACCTCATCTCCGACGCGCCGGTGGCGTCATTCCTCAGCGGCGGCCTCGACTCGAGCATCGTCACCGCTCTCGCCCACCGGGCCGACGCGGCCATCGAGGCCTACACCATCGCCTTCCGGGCCCAGGACCAGCGCCTCGAGGCCATGCCGGACGACGCGCGCTACGCCCGGATGATGGCGGCGCACCTGGGCATCCGGCTGCACGAGATCGAGATCAGCCCCAACATCGTCGACCTGCTGCCGCGCATGGTCGACATCCTCGACGAGCCCATCGGTGACCCTGCCGCGATCAACACGCTGCTCATGTGCGACGCGGCCCGCGAAGCCGGCGTCAAGGTGCTCCTCTCGGGCATGGGCGCCGACGAGCTGTTCGGCGGCTACCGCAAGCACCTCGCCACCCTCATCACCGCTCGCTACCGCCGCCTGCCGCACGCCCTGCGTACCGGCGTGGTCGCGCCGGCGGTGCGGGCGATGCCGGTCGCGGTGGGGCAGCGCGGCATACGCACCGTGCGCTGGGCCCAGCGCTTCCTGACGTTCGCCGAGCTCGAGGAGGAGGAGGCGTTCCGGCGCAGCTACACCCTCTACGACCGCGACGAGCTCGCGGACCTGCTCGACCCGGCGCTGGCCGGGCACGTGGACGGCGTCCTCGACCACCACCGGGCTGTCTACGAGGACACGACGCTCACCGACCAGGTCGACCGCATGTGCCTGGCCGACACCCGGATGTTCATGGTCGGCCTCAACCTCACCTACACCGACCGGGCGAGCATGGCGGCGTCGACCGAGGTGCGCGTCCCCTTCGTCGACCCCATGGTCTTCGCTGCCGCGTTCGCGCTGCCCGGGTCGGACAAGATCCGAGGTCGCGTGCAGAAGGCAGCCCTGAAGGACGCCGCCCGAGCCTGGCTGCCCGACGCGGTGATCGACCGCCCCAAGGCGAGCTTCGGTGTGCCGCTGCGGGCCTGGGTGACCAACGACCTGCGCGAGCTGGTGGACGACACCCTGCTGCGGGGTGAGCTGGTCGGCTCGGGCTTCCTGCGGCGGGAGCCCCTGGAGCGGCTCGTCGCCGACCAGCGCGACGGACGTCGGGACGAGTCGAAACAGATCTGGCAGCTGCTGTGCCTCGAGCAGTGGTACCGCAGCGTGCGGTCGGCGGGAGTGGGGACGGCATGAACCACGGCATCAACAGGGGGAAGACGTCATGAAGCAGGTGGCCCAGAACTACCGCTCGGGCGAGCTCGTCGTGCTCGACGTGCCGGCCCCGGCGTGCAAGCCGGGCGGCGTGCTCGTGCGGAGCCTGTACTCGCTGATCTCCACGGGCACGGAGATGATGAAGGTGACCGAGGCGCGGCTGTCGCTCATCGGCAAGGCGAGGGCGCGGCCGGACCAGGTCAAGAAGGTCCTCGACTCGGTGGCCCAGCAGGGTCCGGTGGCGACGTACAAGAAGGCCATCAACACCCTCGACAGCTACACGCCGCTCGGGTACTCGCTCTGCGGTGTCGTCGTCGAGGTCGGCCGTGGTGCCGAGGAGTTCGCGGTCGGTGACCTGGTTGCGGCCGCCGGCAACGAGTTCGCGCTGCACGCCGAGCTCAACTGGGTGCCGACGAACCTCTGCGTCCGGGTGCCGGAGGGCGTCGCGCCCGAGCACGCCGCGTTCGCGACGGTCGGTGCCATCGCGATGCAGGGGGTGCGTCGCGGAGAGGCGCAGCTCGGTGAGATGGCCTGTGTGATCGGCCTGGGGCTGATCGGGCAGCTGGTGGTCCGCCTCCTCGTCGCCTCGGGCGTCCGGGTCGTGGGCGTCGACACGGTGCCGGAGCGGTGCCGCCTCGCCGAGACGGCCGGCGCCATGGCGTGCGCCGGACCCGATGCCGAGGGCACGGCCTACGTCGAGCAGGTCATCCAGGCGGCGACCGGCGGGCTCGGCGCCGACCACGTCTACCTCGCGGCCGGCGGCGACAGCAACGGCCCGGTCGAGCTGGCGGCCCGCCTGGCGCGGGACCGCGCGCGGGTCGTGGACATCGGCAAGACCAAGCTCGACCTGCCGTGGAACGCCTACTACGAGAAGGAGCTCGACGTCAGGTTCTCGCGCTCCTACGGACCGGGGCGTTACGACGACCGCTATGAGCTCGACGGCATCGACTACCCCGCCGGCTACGTGCGGTGGACCGAGCGGCGCAACCTGCAGTGCTTCCTCGACCTCCTCGCCGAGGGCTCGCTCGAGGTCGCCTCGCTCGTCTCCGGCACGCGCCGCATCGCCGACGCGGCAACGGTCTACGGGGAGCTGCGCGACGGGACGCTGAGGGGGATCGGGTTCCTCTTCGAGTACCCCCAGCCAGCGGGGGAGGCACCGCACAACGGGTATGCCGCCGGGGCACCCCTGGCGCGGACCATGGCGGCCCCGTCGGCGGTGCGCCCAACCCGTGCCGGCGCCGGCACGGTGCGGGTCGGTTTCATCGGCGCGGGCAGCTATGCGAGCTCGATGCTGCTGCCCCACCTGGCGAAGAACCCGTCGGTGACGCTCGCCACCGTGGCGACGACGCGGTCGCTCTCGGCCGTCAACGCGCAGCGCAAGTTCGGGTTCGCGGCCATGACGACCGAGGCCGACACCGTCCTGGAGGACCCGGGCATCGACGCGGTGTTCGTCGTGACGCGCCACCACTCGCACGCGGAGTTCGTGTGCCGGGCGCTCGAGCACGGCAAGGCCGTCTTCGTCGAGAAGCCCCTCGCCCTCACCCACGAGCAGCTCGACCGGGTGCTGGAAACGGTGGCCCGGACGGGGAACGACCGCGTCATGGTCGGGTTCAACCGGCGGTTCGCGCCCCTCTTCACCGACCTGCGCCGACGGTTCGGCACCACGGGGAGCCCGGTGAGCGCCCGCTACCTGGTGAACGCCGGTCGACTGGACGCCAGCAGCTGGTACCTCAACGAGGAGCTGGAGGGGTCGCGCTTCCTCGGCGAGGGCGGGCACTTCATCGACACGCTGAGCGCGTGGATCGGCCACCCGCCGGTCGAGGTCACCGCGCACCAGACGTCCAACGGGGCGGACCTGCACGTCGTGCTGCGCCACGCGGACGGCTCGCTGGCCACGATCACCTACGCGACCGACGGCGACAGCCGGTTCCCGAAGGAGACGCTCGACGTGTCGGGCGGCGGCAGCAACGCGCGACTCGACAACTTCACCCGGGCGACCGTGTGGAGCCGGTCGGGCAAGGACGTCAAGCGCTCGTACGCCGGCCAGGACAAGGGCCAGCGGACCGAGGTGGCCGCGTTCGTGGAGGCCGTGCGACGGGGTGCGCCCATGCCGATCGCGCTCGACTCGCTCACCGCCACCACGCGCGCGACCATCGCCGTCGCGGAGAGCCTCACCTCTGGACGGCCGGTGGTCCTGTGAGCAGGTCGGTCTCCTGGTACCTCCGGCGGCTGCGCGGCATGTCGCCCGGTGAGGTCGTCCACCGCGCCGGCGACCGGGCCCGCCAAACCGTGTGGGCACGCCGTCAGGTGGTGCCCGGCACCCGGCTCGGGCCGGTCCCCGGCGTCCTCGTCCCGCGCACCTTCACGGCGACCCTTCCGCCGGACACCCGCGAACGCGTTCCGGCGGAGTCGCGGGCGGCCGTGGTCGCCGCTGCCGACCGGATGCTGGCGGGGGGATTCACCGTCCTGGGGTTCCCGCGCCCCGACATCGTCGAGCCCGACTGGTTCCTCGACCCGGTGTCCGGGCGCCGTGCCCCGCAGGAGGCGCTCGCCTTCCGCATCGACCACCGCGACGAGGCAGTGACCGGCAACGTCAAGGCGGTGTGGGAGCTCTCGCGCCACCACCACCTGACGGTCCTGGCCTCGGCCTGGTGGCTGACCGGGGACGACCGCTACGCCGAGGTCGTCGACCGGCAGCTCCGGTCGTGGTGGTCGGCCAACCCGTTCCTGTCCGGGGTGCACTGGACGAGCGGGATCGAGCTGGGGGTGCGGCTCACCAGCTGGGTATGGGTCCGCAGGCTGCTCGACGGCTGGCCCGGTGCCGCCGCCCTCTTCGAGGACAACGAGGACGCGGTCCGGCAGGTCCGGTGGCACCTGGAGCACCTCGCCGCGTTCCGCAGTCGCGGGTCCTCGGCCAACAACCACGCCGTCGCCGAGAGCGTCGGTCGCCTCGTCGGTGCGTGTGCCTTCCCGTGGTTCACGGAGAGCAGCCGTTGGCGCGCGGAGGCGGCCGCCGACCTCGAGCAGGAGCTCGCCGCGAACACCTTTGCCAGTGGCGTGAACCGGGAGCAGGCGACGGACTACCACCGGTTCGTCACCGAGCTCGGGCTCCTCGCCCTCGTCGAGGCGGACCGTTCGGGTCACCCGCTCGGGCAGCGCACCAGGAGCCTGCTGGCGGCGTCGTTGGACGCGGCCGTCTCCATGCTGGACGCAGCCGGCCGTCCACCCCGTCAGGGAGACGGAGACGAGGGCCGCGGACTGGTGCTCGACGATCCCGAGGCCGACCCGTGGTCCGCCCTGCTCGCGACGGGTGCGGCTGTGCTGGAGCCGCACGACTGGTGGCCTTCAGTGACCCCCGGTGTGGAGAGTGTCGTCGTCGGCGCCCTGGCGTCGCGCTCGCAGGTGCGAGGACGTCCCGCCAACCGCGTCGACGCCTTCCCCGACGCCGGCCTGTACCTGCTCCGTACGCCCCCAGGTGAGGAGCCCGAGATCTGGTGCAGGTGCGACAGCGGGCCGCACGGCTTCCTGTCCATCGCCGCGCACGGCCACGCCGACGCGCTGTCGGTCGAGGTGCGGTGCGACGGTGTCGACCTGCTCGTCGACCCCGGCACCTACTGCTACCACGGCGAGCCGGCCTGGCGGAGCTACTTCCGCTCCACGTCGGCCCACAACACGATCGAGGTGGACGGCGCCAACCAGTCCGTGGAGGGCGGCCCGTTCCTGTGGAGCAGCCGCACCGACGCGGTGCTCGACGAGGCGCTGCTCGAGGGGCCGGTGCGGAGGTGGGCAGCGCACCACACGGGTTACGCGCGGCTCGACGCTGCCCTGCGACATGACCGCAGCGTCACCCTCGACATCGACGACCGCACCCTGACGGTGGAGGACACCGTCACGGGATCCACTCCCCACACCCTGCGCCTCGCGTGGCACGTTGGTCCGGAGGTCCAGGTGGTCCTGCAGGACGGGTTCGCCGACCTCTCCTGGGGTGCCGGGCAGACCGCGGGACGGGCCCGACTGCGGCTGCCCGGGCAGCTGGGCTGGACCGCGCACCACGGCGAGACCGACCCCGTGCTCGGTTGGTACTCACCGCGGTTCGGGGTGCGGGTGCCGACCACGACCTTGGTCGGCTCCGGCAGCTGGTCGGGAGTCCTCACGCTGCGGACGGTGCTCGAGCTGGACCGCACCGCTCCGACAGGAGCGACGCAGCCGGCCGAGCGGGCCGCGCTGACCGAAGGTGACCTTGCCGCGAGGGGGCAGGCATGACAGAGCAGATCATCGACCTCAGGTCGACGTGGGCGATCCTGCGGCGCCGGGCGGGCGTGCTGGTGCTGGCCGGTGCCGTGGGGGCGGCCGCCGGTGGAGCGGCGGTCTACCTGCACCCGCCTGCCTTCAGCAGCACCAGCCAGGTCCTGCTGCCGGCACCGCCGCAGGGAGCGACCAGCGCGGGGGCCCACACGATCGACACCCAGGTGCAGATCGCCTCGAGTGAGGCCGTGCTCGGGCGCGCCGGCCGCGCCGTCAGCCCTCCGCTGAGCACGTCCGAGGTCGGCGACCGGGTCGACATCGAGGCCAAGACCAGCGACGTCCTGCAGATCACCGCCACCGGTGCCACCGCCCAGCAGGCGCAGGCCCTCTCGGAGGCGATCGCCGCGGCCGAGGTCGACTACCTCAAGGACGCGGCGAGCACGCTGGGCCAGGAGGCGCGTCAGGCGCTCGCGGACCGGCATGCGACCCTGGAGGAGAATCTGGCCGCCGTCAACCGCGAGATCGAGAAGACGAAGGCGCGCATCGCTGGTGAGGACCCCAAGTCGCCGGATGGCAGGGCCGACGCGGCCGCGCTGTCACAGCTGACCGCGCAGCAGTCCGGCCTCGGGCTGCGGCTCGACGACATCGAGAAGAAGGTGGCCGAGGCGAGCCAGCTCGGCAGTGGGCAGGCCACCGGTTTCAGCGTCATCCAGCACGCGTCCCCGGCCGAGCGGATGTCGGTGCCGCTCACGATCGCCCTCTTCACGGCGGTCGGTGCGGCGGCAGCCCTCCTCCTCGTCGGCTTCGTGCTGGTGCTGCGCGGGCGGCGTGAGGCCACGCTGCGGTCGCGGGACCAGGTCGCCGACGCCATCGGCATCCCGGTCGTGGCCTCGATAGAGAGCGGCACGCCGCGGTCGGTGGCCGGCTGGACCGACCTGCTGCGCGACTACACGCCCGACAACGTCGAGATGTGGACCCTCCGCCAGCTCGTGCGGCTCGTGACCCCCGGACACCCCGGCAGCCTGGCCGCTGACCCGAAGGAGGCGGATGTCGCCCCGGCCGTGGTCGTCATCACCCTGTCGGACGACCTCCGTGCCCTTGCGGTCGGCCCGCAGCTGGCCTCGTTCGCCGCCTCCACCGGGCTGGCCACGACCCTGGTCACCGCGCAGTCCCACGAGTCCGCCAACGCGCTCTGGGCCGCGTGCTCCGGCCTCGCGCCCGAGGCGCACCCACGGCCGGGCCTGTCGGTCGACAGCAGGTACGGCCTGCACCCCGTCGAGGACCTGGTGGTGCACGTCGCGGTGGTGGACCGTCAGCGACCGGAGCTGCGCGTGCGCGCCGCGGACCACGCCGTGACCCTGTTGGCGGTCAGTGCCGGCGCCGCGACGGCCGACGACCTGGCACGGGTCGCGCTCGCCGCCGACGACGCCCGGCACCCGATCGCCCGGATCGTCGTCGTCGACCCCGACCCGCTCGACCGCACGACAGGCCGGCTGCTGCCCTCGGAGCGGGCGCAGCACGCGCCGCTGCCATCCCTCATGACCGGATCTCCGGTCGCCGGTGAGGCGACCGCCCTGGACAAGCGGCGGAGGCTGCAGTGATCGACTTCTCCTGGAACATCGACGGCGAGGACCGCGAGGCCGAGATCACCGGCTCCCCACGCCCGCTGCTCGGCACCTGGCACTACCTGCGCACTTCGCTGCGCCGCGAGCGTCGGACGTGGCTCGGGTTGGGGGCGCTCGGTGCCCTCCTGGGCCTGGCGGTCCTGCTGGTGATGCCGCCCTCCAGCAAGGCGGTGGTCACCCTGCTGATGGCCCACCCCGCCTCCCTCGACGGGCCGTCGGCCATGGGCACGGACGTGAGCCTCCTGAACACCCGAGAGGTCGCGGACCGGACGGTGCGAGAGCTCGGGATCCCGTTGTCGCCCGAGGTGTTCCAGACGACGGTGACATCGGAGCCGGTCACCACGGAGATCCTCATGATCACGGTCGCGGCGCCCGACGAGGCCTCCGCCCTCGTCCGCGCCGATGCCCTGACCCGGCAGTACCTCGCGTTCCGGGCGACCCAGCTGCGGTCGCTGAGCGGCGGGCTGATCGAGGGCTACCAGAAGCGGATCACCGGGCTGCAGGAGCAGGCGAGCGCCCTCACCAAGCAGTACGACGCGGTGGTCAAGAAGACAGGCGACCCCACCCGGGGCGGCGAGCTCATCACGCGCCGCTCTGCCCTGGACAACCAGATCAACGACCTGCAGCAGTCGATCGAGAGCGCCTCGCTGTCCACAGAGGCAGCCGTCTCCTCCACCCACGTGGTCGACCAGCCGCGGGTGCTCCGGCAGTCCGCCAAGAAGACGCTGGTCCTGGCCGTGGCCGCCGGCCTCATCGCCGGACTGGCACTGGGCGTGGGACTCGTGGTCTTCCGGGCGCTGACGTCCGACCGGGTGCGCCGACGCCACGACGTGGCGCTCGCGCTGGGCGCTCCGGTCCGCTACAGCGTTGCGTCGCTCGGCCCGGTGAAGGGCGCCGCGGCCGCTCTCCTGCCGTGGCGGCGCCGGCGGCGCGGGTGGCGACACCACGACCTGGATGCCCTCGTGCACGGCCTGACCGGCGCCGTGCTGGAGCCTGGAGGCCATGGCCACGGGCTCGCCCTCGCCGCCGTCGGAAACGCGCGAGTGGCCGCCTCTGTGCTCACCGCCGTCGCCACCCACCTGGAGGGGCTCGGGGCGACGGTCTTCCTCGTCGACCTCAGCGCGTCCGGCGCCATGGCGGCCGACGCGGCGCGTCCGGGTGCTTCGCGGGAGGTCTTCCGGCCCGGCGGCGTGCCGGGCCTGGCACGCGGGCCCCGACGCGGTGAGGCAGTGACGCCGGTGCCGCTGCGTGCCGTTGATGCCTGGCACGAGCGGTGGGCAGCCGCGGACGTGGTGCTCGTCCTGGCGGAGGTCAACCCCGGGATCGACGCCGAGAACCTGGCCACGTGGGTTCCCCAGGTGGTGCCCCTGGTGACCGCCGGCTCGTCGACACCGGAGCTGCTCGAGACCACGGCCGAGCTGGTCCGCGCGGCCGGCCTCGCCCTGCCCTTCGCCCTGATGGTCGGCTCGGACGACACGGACGAGAGCCTCGGGCTGACCGCCGACTCCGACGCCGGTGGCTCCGGGTCCGAGATCCAGCGGACCGGGTGAGTGGCCGGTGACCGGGGCGATGAGCGTTCGATGACTCTCACGACAGGACTGAGGCAGACGCTGCGGCGTGACGCGCCCGCGGGTCACCCGGCGGTGCGCACAACGGCGGCGCAGCTGCCGACGCTGCTCGTGCTGTCCTGGAGCGCCTTGTTCTTCAACGTCCTCACCCCCGGCAGCGGGATGATCCTGCCCATCCCGCACGCCGCGAGCCAGGCGCTCGCCCAGGGCTCGCTCGTCGTGGCGCTCGTCCTCGCGCTCCTGGTGAACCCCCGGCTGGTCATCCGTCCCAACACGTTTCTCGTCCTGGTCTCGGTCATGGCGGTCGTCGCGCTCATCGTCGGCCTGTACAGCCTGTTCCCGGTGAGCTCCACCTACCGCGCCCTGCGCCTCGTCGGCTTCGTCACCTGCCTCTGGCTCCTGAGTCCGTGGTGGGGCAGGACCGACATGGCGCTGTTGCGGGTCCACCGGATCTGTCTGTGGGCAGCGCTGGGATCGGTGGTCCTGGGCGCAGCCCTGGCGCCCGGCAAGGCGTTCGCCGCCGCCGGCCGCCTCTCGGGCGTGATCTGGCCCATGCCGCCGCCCCAGGTGGCGCACTACGCCGCGTTGCTCCTGGGCACGTCCGCGATCCTCTGGATGTGCCGGGTCATCGGCGGGCGGCACGCGTTGTTGGGCATCGTGGTCAGCGTGGCCGTCCTGATCGGCACCCACACCCGGACCGCCCTCATCGGCACGATCGCCGGGCTGCTGATCGCGTGCGCCAGCCTCTTCCTCGGTCACGCCCGCGTACGCCGGACCACGCTGTGGGCCATCATCGTCGGCGCGGCGGCAGGCACCCTCTTCGCGCCCCAGATCGTCACGTGGGCGGCACGAGGTCAGACGGCCGAGGAGGCGTCACAGTTCACCGGCCGCACCAAGGTGTGGGAGGCCTCGCTCGCCGAGGACCGGCCGACCATCACGAAGATGTTCGGGAGCGGCCTGTCCAACAAGTCCTTCGACGGCCTGCCGATCGACAGCAACTGGATCGCCACCTACCTCGACCTGGGCTGGTTCGGCATCGCCATCCAGGTCACCTTCATCCTGCTGCTCGTCGTCATGGCCGTCACGCACGTCCGGGGGGTGAGGCGGGCCGTGGCGCTGTTCCTCATCGTCTACTGCGTCGTCGCGTCCGTCACCGAGACCGGCACGGGTGACGCCTCCACCTACCTGCTCGACCTCACCGTCGCTGCAGCGCTGCTCGTGCCCGAGCCGGGGAGGCGCCTGAGATGAGACCGGAGGCGCCCATGAACCAGGAGCAGATCCAGTCCTTCTGGAACGCCCATCCCTGCGGTGACCACATCGTCGGTGGCCTGCACCACCAGTTCAACGACGACCACGAGCGGTTCTTCGCCGCCTACGACGCCTGGCGCTACGACCAGGAGTCCCACATCCCCGGGATGCTCGACAGGGTCGACTGGCGCGGCAAGCGGGTGCTGGAGATCGGTCTGGGCCAGGGCGCCGAGTCGGAGCAGCTCATCCGGCGCGGAGCCCTCTGGTCCGGGCTCGACGTCACCAGCGAGTCGGTGGAGCGGGTGCGGGCGCGGCTGACCTCCCGGCGACTGCCCCACGTCGACCTCCGGCAGGGCTCTGTCCTCGCCCTCCCGTGGCCGGACGACAGCTTCGACATCGTCTTCAGCCACGGGGTGCTCCACCACGTGCCGGACATCCGCAGGGCACAGGCGGAGATCCACCGGGTGCTGCGGCCGGGGGGCGTGCTGCTGGCGATGCTCTACGCCCGGCGCTCGCTCAACTACCAGGTCAGCATCAGGCTGGTGCGTCGTGCCCTGCTGGCTGCGGCGTACCCGCTGCGCCACTCGCCGTTCCTGCCGCGCTCGGAGATGCTGCGCCAGCACCTCGACAACGCCGAGCAGGTCGGCCTGCGGAGCTACCTCGAGCTCGCCACCTTCACGCACCGCAACACGGACGGTCCGCTCAACCCGTTCGCGCGGGTCTACTCGCCCGCGGACGTGGTTCGGGACTTCCCCGACTTCGACCTCGAGGCGTCGACGAAGCGCTACCTGTACGCGCCGCTGGTCCCGGTGGGACGCCTGCGTTTGCTTGAGCGACACCTCGGTTGGCACCTGTGGGTGCGGCTGCACGCGCGGCCGGATCCATCCGACCCCGCAAGGGGTTTCACCAAAGCTGTCCCTCGCGGACCGGCGACTACCTAGCATGGCGAAGGTCAGTCCACGGGGGTCGGGCCGCTCAGGCGGCGCTCGCGGGAACGCGGTTTGGACGGACAAGAATGGGGAGGCACCGGCATGAGTGGGGACGTGTTGCAGCCGAGGACCCGGCCATGAGCCGGCCAGGGGTGCTGCTGGACCGGGACGGGACCATCATCGTCGACAGCGGCTACGTCGGAGCGGTCAACGACGTCGTGTTCCTCGACGGCGCAGTCGAGGCCATCGCGCGGCTCAATGCTGCCGGCATCCCGGTGGCCGTGGTGACGAACCAGGCGGGAGTGGCCCGGGGCTACTTCGAGCTCGAGGACGTCGAGCTCGTGCACAAGCACATGGCGGCGGAGATGGCGCGGTCCGGTGCGCACGTGGACGCCTGGTTCTTCTGTCCCTACCACCCGGACGGGGTCGTGGCGCCGTTCGCCCGCGTCAGCTCCGACCGGAAGCCGGGGCCGGGGATGGCCCTGGCCGCGGCCAACGTGCTGGACCTGGACCTCGCGAGCTCGTGGATGGTGGGCGACAGCGAGGCCGACATGGGCCTGGCCCGAGCGGTCGGGGCGCGCCCGTTCCTCATCACTGCCGACCACGAGGGTGCCCCGCAGGACGTCACCCCGGTGACGGGCCTCGCCGCCGCGGTGGACGCGATCCTCGCCGAGCACGACGTGCCGGCTGCGGCGAGCACTCCGGCCAAGGCGGTGTTCCCCACGCACCGGTACGACGACGCCTCGTCCTTCGCCACGGACTACGCCGGTGAGCTCTCCCGTGCCATGGCCTCGGTCGACGCGTCCCGCTTCGAGGCGGCGGCACGAGTCCTCAACGCGGCATACGACCGCGGCGCCACCGTCTTCTCGTGCGGCAACGGAGGGTCGGCGTCCATCGCCAACCACTTCCAGTGCGACCACGTGAAGGGGGTCAGGGCCGACACCGGCCTGCTGACCCGCGTGCACAGCCTCAGCACCAACGTCGAGATCCTCAGCGCGATCGCGAACGACATCGGCTACGAGGAGGTGTTCGACTACCAGCTGCAGTCGCAGGCGCGGCCCGGTGACGTGCTGGTCGCGGTGTCCTCCTCCGGCCGGTCTCCCAACATCGTGCGGGCCCTCGAGTGGTGCGCGGACCACGGGGTGGAGACGGTCGCCCTGACCGGCTTCACCGGTGGTCGGTCGCGTGAGCTGGCGACGGTGTCCATCCACGTCGACTCCTCCAACTACGGGGTCATCGAGGACGCCCACCAGGCGTGCATGCACCTGCTGGCGCAGTACGTCCGGCAGTCGAGGATGTCGACGGCCGCCGTGTCGAGGGGGGTGTTCTGACGGCATGCGCGTCGCCATCAACCTGCTCACGGACGACCCGGACCACCCCTCGGGGGCGCACTGGTTCTGGACGCGCGTCATTCCCGAGATGGCCAGCCACCTGACGGAGGACGAGGAGCTCCACCTGGTCGTGAGCCGTCGGTCCAAGGCCATGCACCAGGGCTACGGGCCGGGGGTCCGCTACATCACCTTCCCGTGGTCGAACGAGCGACGGAACCTGCGCACGCTGAGCGAGCACGCCTACGCTCCAGTTCGTCTGCCGCTCAAAGGCATCGACGTGTTCAACACCCTCATAGCACCGGTCGTCAAGCCGGCTCCGTCGCTCGTGGCGCACTTCAAGACGATGCACGCCTTCACCGCGCCCGAGGCCATCGGCACCGCTGCCCGGCTGTACCGCCGGATCGGCTACCCACGGACGGCGAAGGTCGCCGACGCCATCATCATCAACTCGGAGAGCCTGCGCTCCGAGGTGGAGAAGCACCTCGACGTGGACCCCTCGAAGCTGCGGCTGATCCCGGAGGCTGTCGACCACGAGCTCTTCCGGCCCGGTGATCCCGACGAGGCCCGACGACGGCTCGCCGAGCGCCACGGGATCGACCGGCCGTTCGTGCTCTTCGTCTCGTCGCTGTGGCCCTACAAGAACTGTGACGGCCTCCTGCGGGCCTTCGCCCTCGCGAAGCCGGACCTGGACGGGCACCGGCTGGTCGTGGTCGGGCCCGGCCGCGACACGGCATACGTCAGCGAGCTGCACGCGCTGGCAGCGGAACTCGGCATCGCCGACGACGTCGTCTGGGTGGGCGGGGTCCCGCTCGAGGAGACGGTGCACTTCTACCGGGCCGCGGACGTGTTCGTGTACCCGTCCCACAACGAGACGTTCGGCCTGACCATCCTGGAGGCCATGGCGTGCGGCTGCCCCGTGGTGACCTCCGACTGCAGCGCGATGCCGGAGACCGCCGGCGGTGCGGCGTTCCTGGCCGACCCCGACGACCCGCGGTCGATCGGCACGGCCATCCTGCGCGCCTGCGACTCCGGCGACGACCTGCGTCTCCAGGGCCTGGCGAGGGCGGCGCAGTTCACCTGGGCCCAGACCGCCAAGTCGACCCTCGAGGTCTACCGCGAGGTCTACACGAACCGGAAGGCACGCCAATGAGAGTCCTCGTCACGGGAGGAGCCGGCTTCATCGGCTCGCACACCGCCGACCGGCTCGTGGAGCTGGGCCACGAGGTCATCGTGCTCGACGCCCTGACCGCCCCTGTCCACCGCGGCGGGAAGCCCAACTACCTCACGCCGGGAGCGGAGCTGTGGGTGGGAGACGTGCGGAACCGGGACCTGCTGGCCAACCTGTTGCGACGGGTCGACGCGGTCTACCACTTCGCGGCCTACCAGGACTACCTCACGGACTTCTCGCGCTTCAGCTCGGTCAACGTCGTCTCGACCGCGCTGCTCTACGAGGTCGCGGTGGGGGAGGGGCTCGACCTCGAGCGCATCGTGGTCGCCTCGTCGCAGTCGGCCATGGGCGAGGGGCTCTACGTCTGCCCGACAGATGGTGAGCAGGCGCCCGACATGCGCCCCGAGGCCGCCCTGGCGCGCGGCGACTGGGACCACAGCTGCCCGGTCTGCGGTGGACCGATGCGCATGCTGCGGACGCCCGAGAGCTTCGCCAACCCGCAGAACGCCTACGGGATGTCGAAGTACGGCGAGGAGATGGTGGCCATCAACCTCGGCCGGCGCTACGACATCCCCACGGTGGCGCTGCGCTACAGCATCGTGCAGGGGCCGCGGCAGTCCATCTACAACGCCTACTCGGGGGCGTGCCGGATCTTCTGCCTCCACTACCTGCTGGGCTCCGCCCCGACTCTCTACGAGGACGGCGGGATGGTGCGCGACTACGTGAACATCCACGACGTGGTCGCCGCCAACGAGCTGGCGCTCACCGACGACCGCGCGGTGGGACGGGTCTTCAACGTCGGTGGCGGAACGCCTTACACGACAGCGGAGTTCGCCGAGGTCGTGCGCGAGCACTACGGGTCGGACCAGCAGGCCCGGGTGTCGGGGGAGTACCGCTTCGGCGACACGCGGCACATCCACTCCGACATCGAGGCGCTGCGCGGACTCGGGTGGGCACCGAAGAACACCCCCGCCGACTCCGTCGCCGAGTATGCCGCCTGGCTGGAGGGCATGCCGGGCCTGGACGACGTGCTGGCCGACGCGGACGCGAAGATGCGCCAGCTCGGCGTGGTGCGACAGGCCCGGCAATGACCCAGCCCCCGGGCATGACCCAGCCCCTGGTCATCGCGACCGTGGCCCGGGAGCGCGGGATCACGGGGGTGCACACGCACGTGCGACAACTGCGGAGCTACCTCGCTCGCGCGGGCGGGACGGCCGACCTGGTCACCCCCCACAGCTGGGCCGAGGGGTCGCCGTGGCGAGGGGTGGCGCTCGTGCCCCTGTTCGGCGCACGCGTGGTGCTCGAGCGCGTGTGGGGGTCGGCCAACGTCTGGTGGTACCGGTCCTCCCACGAGTACTTCCTCCGTCGTGCCCTCCGAAGTCGACTGGGGCGCGAGGGGGCGTGCACGGTGTACGCCCAGTGCCCGGTCTCGGCCAGGGCAGCGCTCGCGGCCCGGCGTGGCCCGGACCAGCGGGTGGTGCTCGCCGTGCACTTCCGGATCTCGCAGGCCGACGAGTGGGCCGACAAGGGACAGATCCGCCGTGGCGGACGGGTCTACCGCTGGGTCAGGGACACCGAGCGCGAGGTCCTGCCGCAGGTGGACGGCCTCGTGTTCGTCTCCTCGTGGGCCAGGTCCGCCGTGCGGGAGTGGATGCCCGAGGTCGACCGCGTGCCGGGCACGGTGGTGCACAACTTCGTCAACAGGCCCGGCGTTGCCGGCGACCCAGGGCGCGCGGGCGACCTCGTCTCCGTGGGCAACCTGGAGGCGGTGAAGAACCACCGCTACCTGCTGCGCGTGCTCGCAGCCGCCAGGGCGAAGGGCTACGTCTACACGGTGGACGTCTTCGGTGAGGGAGTCGAGCGGGCCCGCCTCCTCGCCCTGGCAGACGAGCTCGGCGTCGGCGACCAGGTGCGCCTCCACGGGTTCCGCAGCGACGTCCAGGCGCGGCTGCCGGCCTACAGGGCATACGTCCACGCGTCGTACTCCGAGTCGTCGTCGCTGGCCATCATGGAGGCGATGGCGGTCGGGCTTCCCGTGGTGTCCAGCCGCGCCGGGGCACTGTCCGAGCTCTTCGACGACCCCCATGAGGGCCGGTTCTGGCCGATCGACGACCCCGAGGAGGCCGCCCGCGTCCTCATCGGCCTCATGGAGTCCCCGGAGGAGCTGGAGCGCGCCGGGAACGCAGCCCGCGAGAGGTTCTCGCGCGACTACGACGCCGAGGTCGTGGCACCGCGGCTGCTGGCGTTCCTCGGGGCCGGGCCCGAACGCCCGCCTGACGACCGCCCGCTGCCGAACGCCCGCTGACGCAGTCGCAGGCTGCTTCCGGCGCTCACGAGGGCGAGGGCGAGGAAGAGGGCGCCGAGGACGTCGGTGGGCCAGTGCGCCGCGGAGACGAGCAGCCCCGTCGTCATGAGCGCAGCGGCGACTGCCACCGGCAGCCACCACCACCAGCGCACCCGCGGCCACACCACCAGCAGGCACCCGGAGAGGCACACCACCACCGCCATCACGTGGCCCGACGGGTAGCTGCCCCCGGTCCCGGTCACGTACCCGTGGGGGTCGGGTCGCGCCAGGGCGAGCTTGGCGACCAGCGTCAGCACGACCGAGGCGCCGGCCAGGGCTGCGCCGAAGACCGCTGGCCACGGGGAGCGGCGCCAGGCCGAGGCGGCGAGCGCGGTCACGGCCAGCAGGAGGTACATCCGATCCGGCTGCAGTCGGGACATCCACGGGCTCCAGCGGACCTGGGAGGGGCCCCAGGCGTCGCCCGGCCGCAGCTCGCGGATGGCCTGCGTGTCCAGCGCCTGCGTGACCCCCGCAGCGACCAGCACGGCGAGCGCGACGAAACAGGCCGTGGAGCAGAGCGCCAGCCACGTCGGCCGACCCACCCTCGTCGCCATGGTGCCCCCTCCGGGTCTCTCGACCCTGGCGGCTGACGCTACGCGGGCCGGCGCCGGGGGCCGTCGGGCTGATGGCGTATCTCTGGGTCCCGCACCCGGTTCCCGGTGTCCACCGCCGCCCTCACCCGTATGCCGTGGGGCCGCGACGCGGAAATGCCTCGTCACCACCCGCGGTTAGTCTTGAGGTCCCCCCCACGAGCCGTTGGCCGTGGGCGTTCGTGCTGTCCACAGGAGTCCCGCATGGCCCTCACCCCGCTGCTCGACGTGCTCACCGACGCGCCCGGCGTCTCCGCGGCGCTCGACGTCGCGCGCCGGAGAGAGCTGACCGCCGAGGTCACGACAGCGGCTGGTGCCCGACCCGCGCTCATCGCGGCGCTGGTGCGCGACCGGAAGCAGCCCGTCCTGGCCGTCACCGCCACGACCCGCGAGGCCGATGACCTCGCCGACGCCCTGCGGTGCTTCCTCGACCCCGAGACGGTCGCCGACTTCCCCGCCTGGGAGACCCTGCCCCACGAGCGCCTGAGCCCGCGCAGCGACACCGTCGGCAAGCGTCTCGCGGTGCTCCGGCGCCTCGCGCACCCCGACCCCAGCGACCCGGCATACGGGCCTCTGGACGTCGTCGTCGCACCGGTGCGCGCGGTGCTCCAGCCGGTGGTGAAGGGACTCGGCGAGCTGGCACCGGTGGCCCTCAGGGCCGGTGACGAGGCCCCCCTCGAGCAGGTCGTCGAGGACCTCGCCGCGGCGGCCTACACCCGCACCGACCTGGTCGAGCGGCGCGGCGAGTTCGCCGTGCGCGGTGGCATCCTCGACGTCTTCCCGCCCACCGAGGACCACCCGGTGCGCGTGGAGTTCTGGGGCGACACGGTCGAGGAGATCCGCTGGTTCAAGGTCGCCGACCAGCGCAGCCTCGAGGTGGCCGAGCACGGACTCTGGGCGCCCCCGTGCCGCGAGGTGCTGCTCACCGAGTCGGTCCGCCAGCGCGCCAAGGACCTCCTCGAGCAGCTCCCCGGCGCTGCCGACCTGCTCGGCAAGCTCGCCGAGGGCATCGCGGTCGAGGGCATGGAGTCACTCGCCCCAGCCCTCGTCGACGGTATGGAGAGCGTCCTCGACACCCTGCGCGACGGCACCACGGTCGTGCTGTGCGACCCGGAGCGCGTGCGCACCCGCGCCCACGACCTCGTCGCCACGAGCCAGGAGTTCCTCGACGCCGGTTGGGCGAACGCCGCGGCGGGCAACGCCGTGCCCATCGACCTCCAGGGCGTGCTCGGCACCGCGTCGTTCTGGGGTCTGGCCGACCTGCGTGCGTACGCCCGCGAGCAGGGCCTGCCGTGGTGGGACCTGAACCCGTTCACCTCCGACGAGGAGCTGGCCGAGGAGGTCGACGGCGACGCGGCTGTGGTCAACACCGGCCTCGGCGAGGCGCCGCGCTACCGCGGCAGTACGCCCGAGGCGGTGGGCGACCTGCGCCAGTGGACCCGCGACGGGTGGCGCGTCGTCGTCGTCACCGAGGGCCACGGCCTCGCCAAGCGCGTCCACGAGGTGCTCGCCGGCGAGGAGGTGCCCAGCCGGCTCGACGCCGACCTCGGCGACCTCGCCCCGGGCATCGTGCACCTCACGACGGGCTCGCTCGGCAGCGGCTTCCTCGCCCCGGCCAGCCGCCTGGCCGTGGTCACCGAGACCGACCTCACCGGCACCCCGGGCCAGGGCGGCTCCACCAAGGACATGCGCCGTATGCCGTCGCGGCGCCGCAACCAGGTCGACCCCCTCCAGCTCAAGCCGGGCGACTTCGTCGTCCACGAGCAGCACGGCGTCGGCAAGTTCGTGGAGATGGTCCAGCGCACCGTCGGCGGCGCCACCCGCGAGTACCTCGTGCTCGAGTACGCCGCCTCCAAGCGCGGCCAGCCGGGCGACCGTCTCTACGTGCCGACCGACCAGCTCGACCAGGTCACCCGCTACGTCGGCGGCGAGCAGCCCACCCTCAACAAGATGGGCGGCTCCGACTGGCACAAGACCAAGACCAAGGCTCGCCGCTACGTCAAGCAGATCGCCAACGAGCTCATCCAGCTCTACAGCGCGCGGATGGCGACCTCGGGGCACGCCTTCGGCCCCGACACACCCTGGCAGCGCGAGCTCGAGGACGCCTTCGCCTACGTCGAGACCCCCGACCAGCTCAGCTCCATCGACGAGGTCAAGGCCGACATGGAGCGGTCGGTGCCGATGGACCGGCTCATCTGCGGCGACGTCGGCTACGGCAAGACCGAGATCGCCGTCCGGGCCGCCTTCAAGGCGATCCAGGACGGCAAGCAGGTCGCCGTCCTCGTGCCGACGACCCTGCTGGTGCAGCAGCACCTGCAGACCTTCACCGAGCGCTACGCCCAGTTCCCCGTGGTCGTGAAGGCGCTGTCCCGCTTCCAGAGCGACAAGGAGGCGCGCGAGGTCATCGCCGGCCTGGCCGACGGCAGCGTCGACCTGGTCATCGGCACGCACCGCCTGCTGTCCAAGGACATCCGCTACAAGGACCTCGGCCTGGTCATCGTCGACGAGGAGCAGCGCTTCGGCGTCGAGCACAAGGAGCAGCTCAAGACCCTGCGCACCGCGGTCGACGTCCTCGCCATGTCGGCCACCCCCATCCCGCGCACGCTGGAGATGGCGGTCACCGGCATCCGCGAGATGTCGACCCTGGCGACCCCGCCCGAGGAGCGCCACCCCGTCCTGACCTACGTCGGCGCCTACGACGAGAAGCAGATCACCGCCGCCATCCGCCGCGAGCTGCTCCGCGAGGGCCAGGTCTTCCTGGTGCACAACAAGGTCAGCTCGATCGAGCGGGCCGCGGCGCGCATCCGCGAGCTGGTGCCGGAGGCCCGGGTCGCCACGGCCCACGGGCAGATGGGCGAGCACAAGCTCGAGCAGGTCGTGCTCGACTTCTGGGACAAGAAGTTCGACGTGCTCGTCTGCACCACCATCGTCGAGACGGGGCTGGACATCTCCAACGCCAACACCCTCATCGTCGAGCGGGCCGACGTGCTCGGCCTCAGCCAGCTGCACCAGCTCCGTGGCCGCGTGGGGCGTGGACGCGAGCGGGCCTACTGCTACTTCCTCTACCCGCCCGAGAAGCCGATGACCGAGACGGCCCACGACCGGCTCGCGACCATGGCCAGCCACACCGACCTCGGCGCCGGCATCCAGATCGCCATGAAGGACCTCGAGATCCGCGGCGCCGGCAACCTGCTCGGCGGCGAGCAGTCCGGCCACATCGCCGGCGTCGGCTTCGACCTCTACGTCCGACTGGTGGGGGAGGCCGTCGCCGACTTCCGGGGCGACGGCGAGACCGCGCCGACGGAGATCAAGATCGAGCTCCCCGTCGACGCCCACCTGCCCCACGACTACGTGCCGGGGGAGCGGCTGCGGCTCGAGGCCTACAAGAAGCTGGCCAGCGTCGCCGACGAGGCCTCCCTCGCCGAGATCGAGGCCGAGCTGGTCGACCGCTACGGCACGCCGCCGGAGCCCGTCCGCAACCTCATCGAGGTCGCCCGGCTGCGCACCGTCGCCCGCCAGGCCGGCATCGCCGACATCAGCGTGCAGGGCAACCACGTGCGCTTCGGGCCCGTCGACCTGCCCGAGTCGGCGCAGCTGCGGCTGCAGCGGCTGTACCCGAAGTCGCTCGTCAAGGACGCGGTCCGTACGATTCTCGTGCCCAAGCCGATGACGGCCAGGGTGGGTGGCAAGCCCCTGCGGGACACCGAGGTGCTCCAGTGGGCCAGCGACCTCATCCGGGCTGTCATGCTCGACGGCGTGGCGGCCGCAGCCAAGGTCGGCACCTCGTCACCGGCGACAGCTCGCTGAGCACGGGCAGCAGAGAAACGAGAGGATTGTCAGTGAAGGCACTTCGGACCCTGCGTGGGCCCCTCGCCGCAGCGGCGCTCGCCGCCGCCCTGTCCGTGTCCGCCTGCGGCACCGCCGACACCGCGGCCGTCGTCAACGGCGAGAAGATCAGCGAGAGCGAGGCGCAGACGGCCGCCCAGCAGATCAACGAGGCCTTCAAGCCCCAGAACCCGCTGACCACTGCCGCCGCGGTCAGCTCGCTCATCGCCGCGCCGATCATCAACGAGGTCGCGATGCGGGTGGGCAAGGGCGAGTCCGACTCCTCCGCCCGTTCGGCCATGCCGCAGATCGCCGAGCCCTCGCAGGCCACCCTCGACCTGGTGAAGGCGAACTTCGCGCTGCAGAAGCTCACCGACCCCGAGAAGCAGATGGTGCTCGACGAGCTGAAGAAGGCCGACGTCACCGTCAACCCGCGCTACGGCGCCTACGACAAGGACGGCGCCCAGCTCGAGCCCGCGAAGACCGACTGGCTCAAGGTCACGAGCGAGGGCTGAGGCCTCTCGTGGCCGGGCGTCTCGCGCTGCTGAGCAGCAGCCCCCGCATCGCCCCGGGGCTGCTCACCCGGTCGGCCTGGCAGTGCCTCGAGGGCGCCGCCCAGGTGCTGGCCAGGGACGCCGACGAGCCGCTGGCGGCAGCGGTCGAGGACGCCGGGCTGCCGGTGCGGCACGTCGGCGGCACCGCCGCGGCCGAGCTGGCCCGCACCTTGGTCGCCGAGGCGGCCCGTGCGGGTGACCGCGGCGTCGTCTGGGTGCTCTCCGCCGACGGCGACCCCGGCCTGACCGACGCCATCGCGTCCGAGGTCTCCCGCCTGCCAGACCCGCCCGACGTGGAGGTCGTCGTCGGCTCGTGGGACGTGCCGGGTGCCCGCGTGCTCGACCTCGTGGCCGTCATGGACCGGCTGCGCTCGCCCGGTGGCTGCCCGTGGGACGCCGAGCAGACGCACGAGTCCCTCGTGAAGTACCTCGTCGAGGAGGCCCACGAGGCCGCCGAGGCGATCCGCTCCGGCGACCGCGACCACATGGTCGAGGAGCTCGGCGACGTCCTGCTCCAGGTGGCCTTCCAGTCGCGGGTGGGCGAGGAGGACCCCGAGCGGCCCTTCGACATCGACGACGTGGCCGGGGCGATCGTCGAGAAGCTGCTCCGCCGTCACCCGCACGTCTTCGCCGACGGTGACGCCACCACCCCCGAGGAGGTCGAGCGCGCCTGGGAGGCCATCAAGGCCGAGGAGCGGGCCGCCAAGGCGGCGTCCACCGGCACGGAGCACGCCGGCGGAGAGGCCGGCCACACCGGCCTGCTGCACGGCATACCGGCCTCTCTCCCCACGGTGCTGGCGGCCGAGAAGGCCCTCGCGCGCTGGGAGCGGACCGGCGGCGACCTGGCCGCGCTGCGCGAGGACGACGGCGACCTCGGCGAGCGCCTGCTGGCGCTGGTGGCCCGGGCGCGTGAGCAGGGGCAGTCCGCCGACGACCTCCTGCGCGAGGCACTGCACCGGTTCGCCGCGGACCAGCACCCCTAGACCACCTGGGCGCCAGCGGCGCTCACGGTATGCCGTCCAGCGGCCACCGCTCGCCGGTGCTGCTGTCGATGAGCGCCGCCCGGTCGGCCACGGCCTCCAGGGGAA
Source organism: uncultured Actinomycetota bacterium (assembly GCA_963730585.1). Taxonomy (GTDB): domain Bacteria; phylum Actinomycetota; class Actinomycetes; order Actinomycetales; family Dermatophilaceae; genus Pedococcus_A. The sequence continues at coordinate 60,710 of CAVSSL010000006.1, forward strand.
GCGTGCCGTAGACCTCGACGGCGAGGGCGGGGAGCGCCTCGCGCCGGACGCGTGGCGCCAGCGTGCAGTGCGGCACCCAGTAGCCCGGGCGGTAGTGCAGGTGCAGGTCGGCCCCGGTGGCGACCGCGGCGGCCACGACGCGCTCCTGCCGGGCGTGCACGTCGGCCCCGATCCCGGGGATGAGCCAGGCCCGGCCACGGCGGAACAGCCCCAGTCCGTCGAAGTGCAGGCTCACGGGTCCACCGTCGGGGAGGGCGGCCACCGCAGCGGCGACGGCCGCGACGTCGTAGGTGCGCAGCACGGCATACGACAGGTGGGGCACGTGCCGCCCGTGGGTGTGGCTGAGCAGCGTCGAGACGCCGGCGGCCTCGAGACGGTGCCACAGCATCCGGAGCGCCCGCTCGGAGCGCTCGTCGAGAAGGAGGCAGACCGCGAGGGCCACAGCCTCACGATGGCAGAGCGTCTGCGGCACGCGGAGGGCAATGGCGCTTTTGTTTTTCTAAAGGATCTTTATGATTCCAACGTGACCCTCACCCAGCGCGAGCGCGAGATCGTGGACCTGCTGCGGCTCGACCCGCTGCTCGACGCCGCCGCCCTCGCCGAGCGGCTCGGCACGACGAAGGCGTCGGTGGCCGTGCACCTCTCGCACCTGGCGAAGAAGGGCGTCATCCTCGGTCGGGGCTACCTCCTCCGGCCCGACCGCCGCTCCGTCGTCGTCGTGGGTGGCGCCAACATGGACATCAAGGCGCACTCCCGCGACCGGGCGGTGCTGCGGACCTCCAACCCCGGCGCAGCCGTGACCACGCCCGGCGGGGTCGGCCGCAACATCGCCGAGAACCTCGCCCGGCTGGGCTCGCCGACCCACCTCGTGGCCCCGGTCGGCCGCGACGCGTTCGGTGAGGCGCTGGTGGCCGCCACCCGGGCAGCGGGTGTCGTGGTCGACCACATGGTCACCACCGACGACCCGACGGGCACCTACCTGGCCGTCATGGAGTCCGACGGCGAGCTGCTCGTCGCCGTCTCCAACATGTCGTGCACCGACAACCTCACCGTGCGGCAGCTCGCCGGGGCGCGCGACCTGATCGCCCACTGCGACCTGCTCGTCATCGAGGGCAACATCCCGCCCGCCCCGGTCGTCTGGCTCCTCGACTACGCGACCGCCACCGGCGTCGACGTCGTCATCGACCCGGTGAGCGTCGCCAAGGCCGCGGCGCTCGCGCCGGCCCTGACACCGGAGCGGCCCGTGCTCGCGCTCACGCCAAACCAGGACGAGCTCGCCGCCATCGTCGGCCGGCGCGTGCCGCACACCACCAGCAGCGTGGCCAAGGCGGCCCGGGAGGTCCACGAGCTCGGCGTGCGCCACGTGTGGGTGCGCCGTGGCCTCGCCGGCAGCACGCTCAGCTCCCGCGACGAGGAGGGCCGGGTCACGGTGACCCACTTCCCGGCGCCGCGCACGCAGGTGGTCGACGTCACCGGCGCCGGCGACGCGATGACCGCCGCCTTCGTGCACGGGCTGCTGCGCCGCGACAGCCCCCGGGAGGCCGCCGCCTTCGGCCAGATGGCCGCCGCCCTCACCGTCGCCAGCCCCGAGACCGTCCGCCCCGACATCAGCGCGCGCCTCGTCGACGCCGAGCTGCGCGCCGCCCAGGAGACCGCATGACGACCGCCGCCACACCCCCTGCCAGCACCTCCGCCACCCCGCACCCGATGCTCGCCCTCTCCGAGGAGGTGGCCGCGGCCCTGCACGACGGCGCGCCGCTCGTCGCCCTGGAGTCCACGATCATCAGCCACGGCATGCCCTACCCGCGCAACGTGGAGATGGCGGTCGAGGTCGAGGGCATCGTGCGCGACGGCGGCGCCGTCCCCGCGACCATCGCCGTGCTCGACGGCGTGCCCCGCATCGGCCTCTCCCGCGACGAGCTCGAGGTGCTGGCCAGCCACGGCGACGTCGCCAAGGTGAGCCTGCGCGACCTGCCCTTCGTCGTCGCGACCGGCGCCCACGGGGCCACGACGGTGGCCGCCACGATGCGCCTGGCCGCGCTGGCCGGCATACGGGTCTTCGTCACCGGCGGCCTCGGCGGCGTGCACCGCGGCGCCGCGACGAGCTTCGACATCTCGGCCGACCTCACCGAGCTGGGGCAGACCGACGTCGCCGTCATCAGCGCCGGGGTGAAGTCCATCCTCGACATCGGCCTCACCCTCGAGTCGCTCGAGACCCTCGGTGTGCCCGTGGTCGGGTTCGGCACCGACGAGTTCCCGTCGTTCTACTCGCGCACCTCCGGCCACCGCGCGCCCATGCGGGTCGACAGCGTCGAGCAGCTCGCCGCGATGATGCGCGCCAAGTGGGACCTCGGCCTCGCCGGCGGCATCTCGGTGGCCAACCCGGTGCCGGTCGAGGACGAGATCCCGGCCGACGAGATCGGCGCGCTCATCGAGCAGGCGCTGGGGGAGTGCGCGGAGCGCGGCATCCACGGCAAGGACATCACCCCGTTCCTGCTCGGCCGGATCGTCGAGCTCTCCGGTGGCCGCAGCCTCGAGACCAACATCGCCCTCGTGCGCAGCAACGCCCGGCTCGGCGCCGCCCTCGCCGTCGCCTACCAGCGCCTGTCCTGACCGACGGTATGCCGGGTGGGCCCGGCAGCGGGTGGGCCTGCCATGCGGGTCGGTCGCCTCGCCCCGGCGGGGCAGCGGCTAGGCTCGTCCCGTACCGCATTGCACCCCGTCCGGCACCGCGCAGGAGATGTTGTGGCCACGATTGAGGCAGTAGGCGCCCGCGAGATCCTCGACTCCCGAGGCAACCCGACCGTCGAGGTCGAGGTCGCCCTCGACGACGGCACCATCGCCCGTGCGGCGGTGCCCTCCGGCGCCTCCACCGGCGCCTTCGAGGCGGTCGAGCGTCGTGACGGCGACAAGGGCCGCTACCTGGGCAAGGGCGTCGAGAACGCCGTCGACGCCGTGCTCGACGAGATCGGCCCGAAGCTGCTCGGCTTCGAGGCCAGCGAGCAGCGCCTCGTCGACGCCGAGATGCTCGCCCTCGACGGCACTGCCAACAAGGGCAAGATCGGCGCCAACGCCATCCTCGGCGTCTCCCTCGCGGTGGCCCGTGCCGCCGCCGAGTCGGCCGGCCTGCCACTGTTCCGCTACGTCGGCGGTCCCAACGCGCACGTGCTGCCGGTGCCGATGATGAACATCCTCAACGGCGGCAGCCACGCCGACTCCAACGTCGACATCCAGGAGTTCATGATCGCCCCGATCGGCGCCGACTCCTTCCGTGAGGCGCTGCGCTGGGGTGCGGAGGTCTACCACGAGCTCAAGGCCGTGCTGAAGGAGAAGGGCCTGGCCACCGGCCTCGGCGACGAGGGTGGCTTCGCGCCGAACCTCGGCTCCAACCGCGAGGCGCTCGACCTCATCCTCGAGGCGATCACCCGCGCCGGCTACGAGCCCGGCACCCAGATCGCCCTCGCTCTCGACGTCGCGGCGAGCGAGTTCCACAACGAGGATGGCACCTACCAGTTCGAGGGCGCCTCCAAGACGGCTGAGCAGATGGTCGACTACTACGCCGACCTCGTCGACTCCTACCCGCTGGTCTCCCTCGAGGACCCGCTGGACGAGGACGACTGGGACGGCTGGAAGACGCTCACCGACCGCCTCGGCGACCGCGTCCAGGTCGTGGGCGACGACCTCTTCGTCACCAACCCCGAGCGGCTCCAGCGGGGCATCGACTCCCGCACCGCCAACGCGCTGCTGGTCAAGGTCAACCAGATCGGCTCGCTCACCGAGACCATGGACGCCGTGGAGCTCGCGCACCGCAACGGCTACCGCTGCATGATGAGCCACCGCTCCGGCGAGACCGAGGACACCACCATCGCCGACCTCGCCGTCGCGACGAACTGCGGCCAGATCAAGACCGGCGCCCCGGCCCGCTCCGAGCGCGTGGCGAAGTACAACCAGCTGCTGCGCATCGAGGAGGAGCTCGACGAGGCCGCCGTGTATGCCGGCGCCGCGGCCTTCCCGCGCTTCTCGCCGACCGCTCGCGGCTGACGCGGCGAACGGAGCCGAGGGGCGTTCGATGCCCACGAACAGCGGGGGACAGGGAGCCACGCCACGCCGTCCGGCGCGGCGTGGCTCCACGGCGCGCCCGGGGGCCACGTCGTCCTCGACGCGCCCCAGCGCACGAGCCGGTGCGTCCCGCCCCTCAGCGCGCACCGGCAGCGCCCTGCGGCAGGCCGCTGCCGCCGCCCGCTCCGCCCGTGACCGGAAGGCCACGCGGTCGCTGCGGAGGGGTCTCGTGCTCGCCTCGATCTTCGTGCTGCTGGCCATCACCCTCGTGCCGACCCTGCGCTCCTACCTGCGCCAGCAGGGCGACATCGACGCCATGCGCGAGCAGGTGGCCGAGCAGCAGGTGAAGGTCGAGGAGCTCCAGAAGGAGCAGGCCCGCTGGAACGACAACGCCTACGTCGAGCAGCAGGCGCGTGAGCGGCTGAAGTTCGTCAAGGTCGGCGACCGCTCCTACACGGTCATCGACGGCGACCCGCAGGAGCCGGAGACGCCGGGCGTCGCCGCGGCCCCGAAGTCCAAGCAGGACTCCCCGTGGTACGGCCGGGTCTGGGAGTCCGCCAAGGTCGCCGACCGCGGCGCGGCCACCCCTGTGCCCGGAACACCGACCCCCACCACCACCCCGACCCCGACGAAGCAGTAGGTCCCGCATGACCCCCAACCGCCCGGAGGCCCCCACCCAGGCGGACCTCGACGCCGTCCACGCCCAGCTCGGCCGGGTGCCCCGCGGCGTCGCCGCCGTCGCGCACCGCTGCCCCTGCGGCCGGCCCGACGTGCTCACCACCGAGCCGCGGCTGCCGGACGGCACGCCGTTCCCCACCACCTTCTACGCGACCTGCCCCAAGCTGACGGGGGCCATCAGCACCCTCGAGAACGGCGGGCTGATGCGCGAGATGACCGAGCGGCTCGCGGAGGACGCCGACCTCGCGGCCCGCTACGCCGCCGCGCACGAGGACTACCTGCGCCGGCGGGCCGCGCTCGGCGACGTGCCCGAGATCGCGGGCATCTCCGCCGGCGGGATGCCGACGCGGGTCAAGTGCCTGCACGTGCTGGTGGCGCACTCGCTGGCCGCCGGCCCGGGCGTGAACCCCCTCGGCGACGAGGCGCTCGCCCTCCTCGGGGAGTGGTGGGCCGCAGGTTCGTGCGTGTCCGACGTCGAGGTCCCCGCGGGTGCCGCTGGCTCGCCGGAGGCGGACCAGTGACCCGCGTCGGTGCGGTCGACTGCGGCACGAACTCGATCCGCCTGCTCATTGCCGACGTGGACGCCGCCGCCGGCAAGCTCACCGACGTGGTGCGCCGCATGGAAGTGGTCCGGCTCGGCTACGGCGTCGACCGCACCGGGATGATCGACCCGGAGGCGATGCGACGCACCGTCGCGATGGCAGCCGAGTATGCCGCCCAGTGCGAGGAGGCAGGCGTCGAGGCGGTGCGCTTCGTGGCGACCTCCGCGTCGCGGGACGCCGGGAACGCCGACGAGTTCGTCGCCGGGGTGCGACAGGCGTTCTCCCGGTTCGGCATCGCGCCCGAGGTCATCTCGGGTGACGAGGAGGCGGCTCTGTCGTTCCGGGGGGCGACCGGCGAGCTGCGCGCCCTCGGCATCGACGGGCCCTGCCTGGTCGTCGACCTCGGCGGCGGCTCGACCGAGTTCGTCCGCGGCACCGACAGCGTCGAGGCGGCGCGCTCGGTCGACATCGGCTGCGTCCGGATGACCGAGCGCCACCTGCGCAGCGACCCGCCCACGGCCGACGAGATCGCCGCGGCTACCCGCGACATCGACGCCGCGATCGACCTCGCCGTCGAGGCGGTCGACTTCCGTGGCGTCGCCGCCCTCGTGGGGCTCGCCGGGACCGTCACCACCATCACCGCCCATGCGCTCGGGCTGCCCGCCTACGACGCCGGGCGCATCCACCTGACGACCCTGCCGCCCGAGACCGTGCTCGCCGCCTGCGAGTCGCTGCTCCACATGAGCCGGGCCGACCGGGCCGCGCTGCCGTTCATGCACCCCGGCCGCGTCGACGTCATCGGCGCCGGCGCCCTGGTCTGGCACGAGGTCGTGCGGAGGGTCACGGCAGCGTCGGGCACCTCCACGGTGATCACCTCCGAGCACGACATCCTCGACGGCATCGCCTTCTCCTGCGCCGACTGACCCGCGACGGCCCTGAGGCAGCCCCGAGGTGCCGTAACCCACCGCTCCCACCCTCGTTGCCCACGGTGACGCACAGCACAGGGCCAGGCGGGGAGGCGACATCCCGAGTCAGTGGACGGCATCCGGCGACGAGGCCGGGCGGCAGGCCACGCCTGCGCCGACCTCGCCCCCGCCTGCCTGGCTGAGCGCGCTCGACGACCAGCGCGACAACTGGGTCGAGCGCTGGGCCAACCCGCTCTCCGGCGTGGCCTTTCTCCTGGTCATCGGGCTGCTCATGGGCCTGTCGGTCGCGTCGTTCCAGAAGGTGTTCACCGACGTGGTGATGGTCTCGCTGCGCACCGACCGGATCGGCTCCCAGCTGCAGGAGGCCAGTGACGTCAAGCTGCGCGGCCTGGTGGTCGGGGAGGTGCGCGACATCCGCACCACCGGCGATGGTGCGGTGCTGGCGTTGGCGCTCAAGCCGGAGATGGTGGGCCAGATCCCGGCGGACGTGTCGGCGCGGCTGCTGCCCAAGACGTTGTTCGGGGAGCGCTACGTCGACCTGGTGGCTCAGGGCGAGGTGACCCAGCCCATCGCCGACGGCGATGTCATCACCCAGGACCGCACGAGTGTGGCGATCGAGCTGGAGCGGGTCTTCGCCGACCTGCTGCCGCTGCTGCGCACGGTGCAGCCGGAGAAGCTGGCCGCGACGCTGAACGCGTTGGCGACCACGTTCGACGGCCGCGGCACCCGGCTGGGGCAGAACCTGGTGCTGGTCGACCGGTACTTCACGGAGCTGAACCCGCACCTGCCGGCCCTGCAGGCCGACATCTCCGGTCTGGCCGACCTGGCCAGCACGTATGCCGTGGCGGCGCCGGAGCTGGTCCGCGCGGCGAAGGCGCTGGTCACCACGAACACCACGATCGTGCAGAAGCAGGACTCGTTGCGGGGGTTCTTCGCCGGCACGGCCGGGTTCGCGAACAGAGGTGCGAACTTCCTGGACCGCAACGGCGACCGGCTGATCCAGGCCGGGCGGGTGGGCCGGCCGAGCCTGGCGCTGTTCGCGAAGTACGCCCCGCAGTACCCGTGCATGGCGAGCGCCCTGGCGAACTGGGTCCCGATCATCGACGACGCCTGGAAGAACGAGACCTTCCACATCACCGTGGAGGTGACACCGCAGCGGCCGGGCTACCAGCCGGGGGAGGAGCCCGCCTGGGGTGAGAAGCGCGGCCCGGACTGTGGCCAGCTGCCGACGCCGGACACCTCACAGGCCAAGCCGCTGCCCGGCAAGAAGTTCGACGACGGCACCCGCAACACCGGCGGCTACAGCAGCGACCCCGAGTTCTCGGCCCTGCCGGCTGCGTTCCACGCCGCTGACGCGGCCGCCATCAACGACCCGGACAGCGGGCTGGCGGGCACAGACGGCGAGCAGTGGGTGGTGGCCGGCCTCCTGCACGCGGGCGGCCGGCCGTCGGCGATCACGACCCTGCTGGCGGGACCCGCGCTTCGAGGGGCTGTCGTGCACCAGCGGTGACGGCCAGTCCCGCCAGCCCGTGCCAGACGCCGGCCATGACGAGGCCGGTGGCGTCCTCCGCCGTGACCTCCGGGCGCCCCAGGCTCCACACCGCGACCCGCTCGCAGGCCCCGACGACGACCTCGGAGTAGCCCTCGAGCAGGGCGGGCGGCACGGTCTCGAGGCCCGGCACCCGACCGAGCGCCTCAGCCACCACGGCCGACTGCTGGGTCCGGATCCGCTCGATGCCGCGGCTGGCCGACGCCGCGACGGCGGCTTCCTGCTGGATGAGTGCGAAGGCGGACGCGTGCTCGTCGATGAAGTCGAAGAAGGCGCGGATGCCGCTCTCGAAGACCGCCTCGAGCGGAGCGTCCTCGGGCACGGCCTCCCAGGCCGCGACCGTCGCCTCGCGCAGCTGGGACCGCGCCCGGTCGACACAGGCCGACAGCAGGCCCTCCTTGGACCCGAAGTAGCCGTAGATGAGCGGCTTGGTCACGCCCACCCGGTCGGCCACCTCCTCCATGGTGGTGGCCTGGTAGCCGCGCTCGGCGAACACCGCCTCGGCGACGGCGAGGATCTGCTCCTCGCGCTGCGCCCGCGGCATACGCGCCCCGCGACCGGCGCGCACGGAGGACTGGTCCACGGCGCCGATGCTACCGGTACCGCCGGTAACTTACTGCTGGTAAGTTCTCCGGCCATGGAGCCGGAGACCCCGCCCACCCCGCACCACCGGGTGGCCGTCGTGGGCGCCGGCTTCTCCGGTCTCGGGATGGCCGTGCGGCTGGCCGAGCGGGGCGAGGACTTCGTGGTGCTGGAGAAGGCCGACGAGGTCGGCGGCACCTGGCGTGACAACCGGTACCCCGGTTGCGCCTGCGACGTGCCCTCCCGGCTGTACTCGTTCTCGTTCGACCTCAAGCCCGACTGGAGCCGGGACTTCGCCACGGCCGAGGAGATCTGGGACTACCTGCGCGACGTCACCGAGCGTCGAGGGGTCCGGGACCGCATCGTGTTCGGCGCCGACCTCGCCTCCGCGGTGTGGGACGAGGGCGCCCGGCGGTGGGTGCTCTCGGCGGCCGACGGGCGGGAGTGGACCGCCGACGCCCTGGTGCTCGGGGTCGGGGCGCTCCACGAGCCGCGGCTGCCCGACATCGAGGGGCTCGACCGGTTCGCCGGGCCCGTGCTGCACTCGGCGCGGTGGCCGGCGGACGACGGGCTCGACGGTCTGCGGGTGGCGGTGGTCGGCACCGGCGCGAGCGCCGTGCAGATGGTGCCCGAGCTGGCCACGCGGGTCGCCGACCTCACCGTCTTCCAGCGCACGCCGGCCTGGATCCTGCCGAAGCGCGACCGGCCGTGGAGCCAGCGACGCCAGCGGCTGTTCCGGCGGTGGCCGGCACTGCAGCGAGCGGTGCGGTGGGCGACGTTCTGGGAGCTCGAGGCCCGGGTGCCGATGTTCTCCCGCCACCCCTTCCGTGGCCCGGCTCGCCGAGCGGATGGCGCTCCGCAACCTGCGCGAGGCGGTCAGCGACCCGGAGGTGCGACGCCGCCTCACGCCCGGCTACACGCTCGGCTGCAAACGGGTGCTGCTGTCCAACGACTACTGGCCGACGTTCGAGCGGCCCAACGTCCACCTGGTCACCGAGCCGATCACCGCGGTGGAGCCCGGCGCCGTCGTCACCGCAGACGGCACCCGGCACGAGGTCGACGCCCTCGCGCTGGGCACCGGGTTCGACGTCACCGGCTCGTTCGAGCGCCTCGACGTCCGAGGGCTCGGCGGCCGCAGCCTGGCGCAGGCGTGGTCGGAGGGCATGCGCACGAGCCTGGGCATCACCGTCGCCGGGTTCCCCGAGCTCTACCTGCTGCTCGGCCCCAACACCGGGCTGGGACACAACTCGGTGGTGCTGATGATCGAGTCCGCGACGCGCTACGTGCTGCAGTGCCTCGACCGGGGCCGCTCCGCGCCTCGCGTCACCACCGAGGCGGCGCAGCGACGGTTCACCGAGGAGATGCGGCGACGCAGCCGACGCACCGTCTGGGCCACCGGCTGCCGCAGCTGGTACCTCGACCGGTTCGGCAACAACACGACCCTGTGGCCCGGTTCGGTGGTGGGCTACTGGTGGCGCACCCGGCGCGTCGACGACGCGGCGTTCGAGGCGGTCGGGCCACGAGAGCCGGTGAGGAGAGGGCATGAGCGGAACACTGTTCAAGACGCGGCAGTTCGCACCTGAGGTGTCGGTCGTGACCGGCGGCGGCTCCGGCATCGGCCGGGCCATCGCCACCGAGCTCGCCCGGCGGGGGAGCCACGTCGTCGTGGCCGACCTCGACGGCGCGCGGGCCAAACAGGTGGCGGAGGAGCTCGGCGACCGCGGCAGCGCGGCCGAGGTCGACGTCGTCGACGCCGAGGCCGTGCAGGCACTCGTCGCCGACACCACCGAGCGCCACGGCAGGCTCGACGTCATGGTCAACAACGCCGGCGTCGCCATCGGCGGGCTCCTCGAGGAGCTCGACGAGCGGCACTGGACCAAGGCCCTCGACGTGAACCTGCGCGGCGTCATCCACGGCGTCAGCGCGGCATACCCGGTCATGAGCGCGCAGCGCTCGGGCCACATCCTCAACACGGCCTCGCTCGCCGGCCTCATCCCGGCTCCCGCGATGCTGCCGTACACGACGACCAAGCACGCCGTCGTCGGCCTCTCCACGGCCCTGCGGGCTGAGGCGGCCAGTCGCGGCGTGCGGGTGAGCGTGCTGTGCCCCGCCTTCGTCGACACCCCGCTGCTCGACGACGTGTATGCCGCCCCGGCCTCCTTCGGGGGCGGCAGCAGCGTGCGCTCGCGGGTCCGGCTCCTGCAGCCGCGTTTCCTCACCCCGGAGGTGGTGGCCGCCCGCGCCGTCGACGGGATGGCCGCCAACAAGGCGGTGATCCCGGTGGGGTGGCTGGCCCACACCCTGTGGAGGCTCAACCGGTTCGCGCCGCCCGTGGCCCGAGGACTGGTGCAGGTGCAGGTCGGCGCGCACCGCCGGTTCAGCCGATAGCTAGTTGTACTGACTCGACAGGCAGGTCTCGCGGGGGAAGGGCGTCCCGTTGCGCGGGTCCGGCGTGATGGTGACGACGGTCCGCGTGGCGCACGGTGTCGTCGGCTGTGCCGGAGGCGTCGACTGCCCGGAAGGGGACGAGGGTGACGTCCGGGAGTGCCTCGTCGGGGTGGGCGTGGGGTCCAGCGGCGTGAACAGCGTGTCGGGTTCGGGGGTGCTCGGTGCCCCCGCTCGCCGGCGGAGGTCGTCATCGGCTTGGCGGGTCCACGTCCCGTCGGGGTCACGCAGGAGCAGTCCCGCCTGCCCCGACGCCACGCCCACCAGCGGCCCCCGCGGCGTGTCGAGGACGGCGACGTCGTTGGGGGCCACCGGGGGCGGGTCGTCCTTGCAGCCCTCTCCTGCGGCCTCCCGCACCCGGGTCAGCTCCTCCGCGGGCATGCGGTAGTCGGTGGACCACGTGGCGCCGCCGTCGGTGGAGGCCTCCACCCACGGCTCCTTCGTGCCGGGCGCGCGTCGCCAGCAGAGCCGGGACGCCTCGGCTGAGCAGGCCTGCTGCAGCGCCGGTCCGGTGTCGGGCACGCGGGCCTCGTCAAGGTGGTTCAGGGTGCCGATGCGTCCCTCGACATCGATGAAGACCCGTCGGTAGCTCAGGGGGACGACCAGCCGGTTCTCGGCACCCGACGGCGGTCCGCTGAAGTCACCCCGGACCACCCCCACGTCCCGGAGCCCCTCTGGTGTGTAGCAGGGGGAGGTGGCCGCGGTGGCGACGACGGCGAACGGCAGGGCGAGCGAGCCCAGGGCAAGGCCGAGACTGCGGCGACCTGCCGCGGCGTGCCGCCGCTGTGCCCCGGCCACCCGCGCCGCGAGCACCAGGGCGGGGAGCGCGACGAGGTCGGTGGGGTCGCGCAGCATCTCGGTGGGCCAGACGACCGACCACACCGTGTTGGCGGCTTCGACGCCCCACACGGTGGTCTTTGCCAGCGTGAACCCGACGGCGGTGGCGACCAGGGCGACCTGTGTCGGTCGCGGCACCCGCAGCAGGGCCAGGACGGCGGCCAGCAGGGGTGGGACCACGAGCAGTCCGGCCACGTCACTCAGCTTGCCGGTGACCACGCCGGGTGCCGCCTGCTTGAGCACGTGGTCGTTGAGCGCCAGCACGGCCAGGGCGAGCAGGGTCGGGGGAGCGCCGAGCCACCTCAGCGCGTCGCGAGTCTCGTTGATGATCGGGCGACTGCGCCCAGCCTGTGTGCCCCCCACGGCGAGCATGATGGCGGCTCGAGGTCTCGCGCGGGCGGCTTTTTCACAACGCTGCGGTACCGGTCGTGGCGGACCTACCATGCGGACATGGCCCTCGCCGCCACGAGTCGGGCCTCCAGGCCGCTCCCAGCACCCTCCGCCCCGGTGCTCGGTCGGGCGGTGCCTGCGGCGGCGGCCCTGGCCCTCGCGGCCCCCCTGCTGGCTGCCGTCCTGCTGCTGGTCGCCACCGGCTCACCGTCGGCGACCACCACCGAGCCGGAACCCGCTCCGGTGCCGACGACGACCATCGTGCCCACGCCCGGTCGCGAGCCGGCGCCCGTGCCGACCGCGTCGGTGTTCGGTCCGCCCTCCCTCGCCCCCTAGGCTTGCGCCCGTCCCCGTAGCCCAACTGGCAGAGGCAGGCGACTTAAAATCGCTGTGTTGCGGGTTCGACTCCCGTCGGGGGCACGAGCAGTCTGTCTGAGACGTTGTGGGAACTTGTGGGGCCTCTCGTGACTTCTACTCTGTGACGACCACGTCTGCGCAACGACCAGCGGCCGCCACCGGCCGACCAAGCCCCCAAGGAGGGACTTCCATGGCCAGTAACCCGGTCTTCAACCGGATCGAGCGTGAGGCGCAGCAGGGCTACGCCGGTTTCCGTGACCGCGCGCCCCAGCCGCCCCAGCCGGCGACGCCGGCACCGTCGTGGGGCCAGCCCGGCTCCATGAGCGACCAGCAGCTGCAGGACCTCTACAACCAGCCGTCCGCCAGTGCGGTCCAGGCGGGTCGGGTCACCCTCGACGACGTCGTCATGAAGACGACCGGGCTGTTCGCCATCGTCCTCGTGTTCGCCGTGGTGGGTTGGCAGCTGGCCCCCACCCCGATGGGCGGGGTCGTCATGCTCGGGGGCATCGCCCTGACGCTGGTGCTCGGCCTGGTCATCGCGTTCAAGAAGACCATCAGCGTCCCGCTCATCGTGACGTATGCAGTGGTCGAGGGCCTGTTCGTCGGCGCCATCAGCAACTACTACTCACTCGTCTTCGACGACCCAAGCGTCACCGATCCCTTCAAGGGGATCGTGGCGCAGGCCGTGATCGCCACCCTCTCGGTGTTCGTCGGCATGCTGCTGGCCTACAAGACCGGCCTGATCAAGGTCACCGAGAAGTTCCGCCGCATCGTCACGATGGCCGTCATCGGCTACGCGATCTTCGCGGTCGTCAACCTCGGCTACGCCCTGATCACCAACACCGCCTTCGGCATCGGTGGCACCGGCGCCCTGGGCATCGGTATCTCGCTGTTCGCCATCGGCCTGGCCTCGCTGTCCCTCGCCGTCGACTTCGACTCGATCGACCGGGCCATCGCGGCAGGCGCCCCGCAGAAGTACTCCTGGCTGCTGGCCCACGGTCTCATCGTGACGCTGGTCTGGCTCTACCTCGAGATCCTGCGCCTGCTCGGCCGCCTGCGCAGCGAGTGACGAGCCGGTGACCACCCCTGCGGCCAACCCGGTCCCGCAGGGCGTGGCCGACGAGCTGAGGCGCGTGGTCCAGCGGTGGCAGCAGCTGCCGCTGGACCACGCGCTTCGCTGTGTGCCGGCGGTGCGCCTCGTGCTGGACCACCTCACCCCGGAGGGCCTGCCCGAGGTGCCCGACCTCGGTCCCGCGGTGGTGATGGATCAGCTCACGGTCCTCGTCCACGACGCCTGCCGGGACGGTGGCGGGGCAGGTCTGGAGGAGGTCCTGGCCGACCTGCGCCGCTCGCTGGCATGACTGGAGCAGGTGCCGGCGTCAGGTGCGCAGGTGCGCCACGTTGTGCCAGCCGGGGTCCGGCGTGACCTGCACCCGGATGCGGCCCTGCTCCCACGCCTCCACGGCCGCCCGCATCTGCTCGACGGCCGGCGTGGTGGAGTCGACGTAGATGTGCAGCACCCGCATGCCGCGGTGCGACTGGTGGGCGACGATCCGCCCGCTGCCCTCGATCCGCTCGCTGAGGTGCTCCTCCAGCGCCCGCAGGGGACCGAGGGACCCCGGCCCGGGGTAGCCCTGCTCGGTCAGGTCGGTGTAGGGCACGAGCACGGCGACGTGGGTGTCGAAGGTGGGCGCGGTCGTCGGCGACAGCGGCACCTGCGCGAGCGCCATGACCGGGCCGTCGACGCCGTGGGCCTCCATGATCACCCAGTTGGGGGTGCCGTCGTCGTCGGTGTTGTCGTCGCGCAGGTCGCGCACGACACTGCGCAGCACGGCAAGCCCGAACCCGTCGAGCGGGGGCTCGGTCGAGGGGGTGATCTCGCCGACCCAGGCCTCGACGTCGTCCTCGCCGAGGGCCGCGTCGAGGGCCAGGAAGGCGACCTGCCCCCGCACCTGCTCCTCGAGGTCCCTGAACAGCGGGTGGTAGACGCTGACCTCGAGGTGGCAGCCCTCGCGGCGGGCGCCGACCTCGATGTCGGAGAAGGCCAGCTCGCGGTCGTCGATGCCGAGCACGACCTGCTCGACGTCGGGGGTCGGCTGTCGTGCGGCGGCGTACTCCCACGTCTCGTCCACCGCAGGTGAGGCCCTCAGCCACCGGCTGGCCAGGGGGCGCAGCTCCGGGTCGCCCTCGGCCGTCACCACCAGCACGTGCTGGGCGAGGTCGCCGGCGGCCACCTCCCACGCGAGGTCGGGGTGGATGGCCTGGACGGCCTCCGTCAATGTGCCCGCGACCTGTTCCGGCTCACGCTCGCCGATGGCGGCGGTGACGACGGCACGGCCCTCGGCGTCCCACCACTCCCAGAACGCGGCGATGGCGGCAGCCGGTTCGTGAGGACGCGCGTCGCGTCGGAACAGCCGCATGCCTGCATCGTGTCCGAGCCGGAGACGCCGAAGGGCGGCTTTCCCGGAATCCGCTCCGGGAGGCCGCCCTCCGTCGTCGTGTGGCGCCGTGGGGCCCCGAGAGGCAGCGCGGCTGGTCAGCTCAGGCGCTCGTAGATGATCGCCATGCCCTGGCCGCCGCCGACGCACATGGTCTCGAGGCCGAACTGGCCGTCGCGGGCCTGAAGGCCGTTGAGGAGCGTGGTGGTGATGCGGGCGCCGGTGGAACCGAACGGGTGGCCGAGGGCGATGGCGCCGCCGTGCACGTTGAGCTTGTCGAAGTCCATGCCGAGGTCGTCGGCGCTGGGCAGCACCTGGGCGGCGAACGCCTCGTTGATCTCGTAGAGGTCCATGTCGCCGATCGACATGCCGGCGCGGGCCAAGGCCTGCCGGGAGGCCTCCACCGGGCCGAGCCCCATGATCTCGGGGGAGAGGGCGGACACACCGGTCGCGACGACACGGGCGAGCGGCGTGATGCCGAGCTCCTTGGCCCTGGTGTCGCTCATGACCACGACGGCGGCGGCGCCGTCGTTGAGCGGGCAGCAGTTGCCCGCGGTGATGGTGCCGTTCTCGCGGAAGACCGGCTGGAGCTGCGAGACGCCCTCGAGGGTGACGCCGGCGCGGGGGCCGTCGTCCTTGCTGACCACGGTGCCGTCGGCGAGGGTCACCGGGGCGATCTCGCGCTCGAAGAAGCCGTCGGCGATGGCCTTCTCGGCGCGGTTCTGGCTGCTCACGCCCCACTCGTCCTGGCGCTCGCGGGAGATGCCGCGCAGGGTGGCGACGTTCTCGGCGGTCTGGCCCATGGACAGGTAGACGTCGGGGACGAGGCCCTCCTCGCGGGGGTCGGTCCAGGTCGTGTTGTCCTTGGCGATCTGCTCGCTGCGGGCCTTGGCGTCGGCGAACTTCGGGTTCTGGTCGTCACCGGCCGAGCCGCCGGCGCCGGCCCAGTTGGAGTACTGCGAGACGCACTCGACGCCGCCGGAGATGAAGATGTCGCCCTCGCCGGCCTTGATGGCGTGGTAGGCCATCCGGGTCGTCTGCACCGAGGAGGCGCAGAACCGGTTGACGGTGGCGCCCGGCAGGTGGTCGAAGCCGGCGAGCACCGAGACGACGCGCGCCATGTTGGAGCCGTGCTTGCCCGACGGCTCAGCGCAGCCCCAGTAGAGGTCCTCGACCAGCGACGGGTCGAGCTGGGGCACCTTGGCCAGCACGGCGTCGATGACGGCGACCGAGAGGTCGTCGGGCCGAACGTCCTTCAGCGAGCCCTTGAAGGCGCGCCCGATGGGGGTGCGGGCGGTGGAGACGATCACTGCTTCGGTCACGGGGGTGTTCCTCTCGTCAAGCGGGCAGTCGAGGACGGCCGGGTAAGCGGCCGCTCAGTCACCGACGATCGTATGCCGTTCCGGCCCGCTGTCCGGTGTGGCCTTGGTCTCGGCGGGCATGGTCTCGGCGGGCATGGTCTCGGCGGGTGTGGTCTCGACGTGCGCGGTGTCGGCGGCCTTCGACGGCTCCGGGGCTTCGGCGTGCCCGCCGCGCCGCGGGATCGGGATGCGCGGGCGCCGCAGCAGCTTGGCCCACCGACCCCGCGGTCCACGGGCCTGGCCGGCGATCTCGGTGGCGCTGACCTCGGTGCCCGGGTCACGCACGGCCTGTTCGGCGGCCAGGGCCACCGGGCCGATGCCCTCGCCACGGCGGCGGTCGGGCAGGCGCTCCTCCTCGGCGGCCCCCTCCCAGACGCCGAGCGCGGCATACACGCTGGGGAGCAGCGCGGCGGCGCACCGGGCGTACCCGGCCGGGGAGGGGTGGAAGCGGTCCTGGCTGAAGAGCTCGTGCGGCCGCTCGGCGAACTCGGGCCCGAGCAGGTCGCCGAGCGACACGGTGCGGCCGCCGGCCTCGACGACCGCCACGGTCTGCGCGGCGGCGAGGTCGCGGCTCCAGCGGCGGCCGAGCAGGCGCAGCGGCTGGGGGATCGGCCCGATGGTGCCGAGGTCGGGGCAGGTGCCCACGACGACCTCGGCGCCCACGTCGCGCAGGCCCTTCACCGCTGACTCGAGGTGGCGGACGGCGACCACCCGGTTGACGCGGTGGGTGACGTCGTTGGCCCCCACCATGATGACGGCGACGTGGGGCTGCGGCACCTGGTCGAGCGCGTTGGCGAGCTGCAGCTCGAGGCCGGAGGACTCGGCGCCGATGACGGCAGTGTTGGTGAGCCTGACCGGGCGACCCGTGAGCGCCGAGACGCCGGTCGCGATGATCGCGCCGACGGTCTGGTAGCGGTTGTCGGCGCCCATCCCGGCCGCGGAGGAGTCGCCGAGCATGACCATCTCGACGGGGTCGCCGAGGCCGGCGCCATAGAGGCCGTTGTCGTCGGGGGCGCCCTCGAAGTGGATCCCCACGACCCGGCGCGCGATCCGAGCCTCCGCCTTGAGCAGGCCGTAGCCGAGGGCGCCGAGGGCGCCGATGCCCGCGGCGACACCGCCCCCGCCGTATGCCGCGGTCGCCGCGATCCTGCGCGCCCGTCGTGCCCGGCCCATGGGTGCTCCTCTCCGCTGGGGTCACCACGGTAACGACCGCGGCGGACACCCGGTGCCGAGAGGTGGGGAATCGGGAGGTGCGGTGGGCGGCGAGGCCGCCGCACGGCATACGGAATGTCCGCAATCTGAGAGGATGGCCGGCGTGAAGTACGCAGAGCACATCGCCGACCTCGTCGGGAACACGCCCCTCGTCAAGCTCAACAACGTCACCCGGGACGCAGGCGTCGCCTGCACGGTCCTCGCCAAGGTGGAGTACATGAACCCGGGCGGGTCCGTGAAGGACCGCATCGCCCTGCGCATGGTCGAGGCCGCGGAGGCCTCGGGCGAGCTCAAGCCCGGCGGCACCATCGTCGAGCCGACCTCCGGCAACACCGGCGTCGGGCTGGCCCTCGTCGCGCAGCGCAAGGGCTACAAGTGTGTCTTCGTCTGCCCGGACAAGGTCTCGCAGGACAAGCGCGACGTGCTCAAGGCCTACGGTGCCGAGGTCGTGGTGTGCCCCACCGCGGTCGCGCCGGACCACCCCGACTCCTACTACTCGGTCTCCGACCGGCTCGTGAAGGAGATCGACGGCGCCTGGAAGCCCAACCAGTACGCCAACCCCGAGGGCCCCAACTCGCACTACGCCACGACCGGCCCGGAGATCTGGGAGGACACCGACGGCGAGGTGACGCACTTCGTCGCCGGCGTCGGCACGGGCGGCACCATCACCGGCACGGGTCGCTACCTGCGCGAGGTCTCCGAGGACCGCGAGGGCGGCCGGGTGCAGATCATCGGCGCCGACCCCGAGGGATCGGTCTACTCCGGCGGCTCGGGCCGCCCCTACCTCGTCGAGGGCGTCGGCGAGGACTTCTGGCCGAGCGCCTACGACCCGAAGGTCGTCGACCAGGTGATCGCCGTCAGCGACGCCGACTCCTTCGAGATGACCCGCCGCCTCGCCCGCGAGGAGGGCCTGCTCGTCGGCGGTTCCTGCGGCATGGCGGTCGTGGCCGCCCTGCGCGCAGCCAAGGACCTGCCGGCCGACGCCATCGTCGTGGTGCTGCTGCCCGACTCCGGGCGCGGTTACATGTCGAAGATCTTCAACGACGAGTGGATGAGCTCCTACGGCTTCATGAAGGCCGCAGGCGAGGCCACCGTCGGCGAGGTGCTGCACAAGAAGGCCGGTGACATCCCCGCCCTGGTGCACACGCACCCGACCGAGACCGTGCGCGACGCCATCGAGATCCTGCACGAGTACGGCGTCTCGCAGATGCCCGTCGTCAAGGCCGAGCCGCCGGTCATGGCCGGCGAGGTGGCCGGCGCGGTCAGCGAGCGCTCGCTGCTGGAGAAGCTCTTCGCCGGCAAGGCGCACCTGACCGACCCGGTGGAGCAGCACATGGAGCCGTCGCTGCCGCTGGTCGGCGCCGGCCAGCCGATCGCCGAGGCGCGCCACGAGCTGGAGACCGCCGACGCGATCATGGTCGTCGAGGACGGCAAGCCCGTGGGTGTGCTCACGCGCGCCGACCTGCTGGCGTCGCTCGTCGACTGATCGCGCTGCGCGACAACGCGTCTCAGTTTCAGCGGAGGCGCCGGGCCATCTCCGGGCTCGGCGCCTCCGCCGTTCCCGGGTGGAAGATCCCGGCGAGGGCCTCGACGCCGTCGACCAGCCGGGGCCCCGGGCGGGCGAACGACGCGTTCGCGTCGACCGCCCAGACCGGTATGCCGTCGGGCAGGCGGCCGTCGTCGATCGCCTTCTGCGCCAACGCCGTTGCGCCGTCGAGGTGGTAGCCGCACGGGGCGGCGACGATGACGTCGGGGGCACTCTCGCGCACCGCCTCCCAGGTGGTGCGCGCGGACTTCTCACCCGGCATACCAAGGCAGTTCAGGCCCTCCGGCGGCGGTCACCATCTCGGGCACCCAGTGCCCGGGGGCGAAGGGTGGGTCGGTCCACTCGAGGACGAGTGCACGCGGCATACGCTTGTCCTGCAACGGCTTTCGCGACACGGGCGAGTCGCTGCCGCAGGTCGGCGACGATCTCGTCAGCCCGGTCGCGGGTGCCGGTGGCGTCGCCGAGCGTCGTGATGGAGGTGAGCACCTCGTCGAGGGTGTGCGGGTCGATGGTGAGCACCTCGGCGCGGCAGCCGAGGTAGTCGAGGGCGTCGTCGACCTTGCTGACGTCGACGGCGCAGACGGCGCACAGGTCCTGGGTGACGACGAGGTCGGCATCGAGCTCGGCGAGGGCCCCGGCGTCGAGGTGGTAGAGGTCCTCGCCGGCGTGCATGGCCCGGGTGACGAAGTCGTCGATCTCGTGCGGGCTCAGCCCCTCGGGGATGGCGGTCGTCGAGACGATCCGGCGGGTGCGCGCCTCCACGGGGTAGTCGCACTCGAAGGTCACCCCGACGACCTGGTCGCCCGCGCCGAGCGCGAACAGGATCTCGGTGGTCGAGGGCAGGAGCGACACTGTCCGCATGGACCTGACCCTACGGGAGCTCAGCAGCGGCGACGAGGACGTGCTCCAGGCCCTCCTGGAGTCCGACCCCGACTACACGGTGCGGGTCACGGGCTACCCGCCGGGACCATCGGACGCGCTGAGCCTGCTCATGATGCGGCCCGAGTCGGTGCCCGAGTCGCACAAGGTCGTCCTCGGCCTCTTCGACGGCGACGAGCTGGTCGCGGTCGTCGACCTGCTGCGCGGCTACCCGGAGCCGTCGTTCGTCTTCGTCGGCCTCCTCCTGGTGCACGGCTCCCGGCAGGGTCGCGGCGTGGGGGCGGCGGCCATGGCCGCCGTCGAGCGGTATGCCGGGCAGTGGCCGGAGGCGCGCCGGTTCCGGCTCGCGGTCGTGGACACCAACGCCGCCGTGCTCGGGTTCTGGCGCCGGATGGGGTTCGAGCCCACCGGGGAGACCAGGCCGTACCGGTACGACCACCTGGAGTCGACCACCCGGCTCTACGAGAGGGACCTGACCCGCTGACGAGCACGAGGAGCCGTCCTACCCTCAACGCATGGACCCGTACGAGTCCCTGGTCGAGAGGCAGATCCGCGAGGCGCAGGAGCGCGGCGAGTTCGACAACCTGCCCGGGGCCGGGAAGCCGCTGAGGGGCCTGGAGTCGGAGGACCCCGACTGGTGGGTCAAGCAGCTGGTGCAGCGCGAGGGGATCGACCTGACCGACGCGATGCCGCCGGCACTGGCGCTGCGGAAGGAGGCTGCCGGGTTCCCGCACTCGCTGCTCGACCTGCGCACCGAGGAGTCGGTGCGGGCGGTGCTCGAGGACTTCAACCGCCGGGTCAGGCTCGACCGCCTGCGCCCGGCTGTGGGCCCCTTCCCGCCGATGCTGGCCAGGACCGTCGACGTGGACGAGCTGGTGGCGCAGTGGCAGGTCCTGCGGGCGCAGCGGGGACAGGAGGAGGGCGAGGAGGAGCGGGTGGTGCCCCGGTTGGCGCCGGGGACGAGGGCCCTTCCTGCCCATCCGTCCCTGGCCCGGTACGACTCCGAGCCGTGGTGGCGCCGGCTCCTGGACCTGGTGCGAGGACGCTGATCCGTCGTTGGAGCGAGGCTGTGGGCGGTGCGGCACGATGGCATCCATGAGCGCGGGTGACCGGTGAGCGGGGACGAGGTGTTCAAGGACCTGCCGTGGCCGTTCCCCCACGGGCGGTTCCCGGCCGCGCTCGGGGTCGTGGTCCAGCGGACTGTCCTGTCCGGAGAGCGTCCGGCGCTGGAGGTCGGTCACCTGCCCCTTGGCTGGGTCGCCACCAGATCCGCCCCTGGTCAACCGTGGCGCCGAGCACTGCTCCGCTGGTTGGGCGATGACGAGGAGTTCTCGCCCGTCCGCAGCTGAGCCCCCGAGGGGCCCGGTCTTCCTGCGCGAAGTTGGGTTGTCAGACCTCTCTCCTAGAGTTGTTCCCACGTTCGAGGACGAGCGTGAGGGGGAGCGATGGCACGGGATCCGAAGGCGTTCGGCGGTGGCGCGGCTGCGTCCGGTAACCGCGCGTCGGCGTCCCTGCCGAGCGCACCGCCCCTCACCACCGCGGAGCTGGCGGCGTTCCTCGGGAGGCTGCCCACACTCGACACCGCGGTCCCGGACGCCGAGCGGGTCGACCAGCTCGGCCTGTTGGAGTCGATCAAGCACGCGTGCGCCGGCGCGCAGGCAACTGTGGCGGTGGCGTTCGACGCCTCGCAGCGGGAGGCCCAGGCCGTGGCCGGTGTCCCGGCCCGCAAACGCGGCATGGGTGTGGCCGCCCAGGTGGCCCTTGCCCGGCGCGAGCCGGCCTCCCGTGGGTCGCGGCACCTCGGGCTGGCCAAGGCGTTGGACGCCGAGCTGCCCCACACCGGGGAGCACCTGCGCCACGGGCGGGTCAGCGAATGGCGGGCCACCGTCGTCGCCCGCGAAACCGCGTGCCTGTCAGCCGAGGACCGTCGCAGGGTCGACGCCGCCCTGGCTGCGGACCTGCCGAGACTGGGCGACCGGCAGGTCGAGGCCCGCGCCAAGGCTCTGGCCGTGCAGGCCGACGCCGCGTCGGTGGTCCGGCGTGCCGCCAAGGCCCGCGCTGACCGGCGGGTCTGGCTGCGCCCCGCGCCGGACACCATGACCTACCTGACCGCGCTGCTGCCGGTCGAGCAGGGTGTGGCCGCGATCGCCGCGCTGAAGGCTGCCGTCGGCACCGCCCGCGCCACCAAGGAGGGCGCCGAGCCGGATACCCGCGGTGACGGTCAGGTCATGGCGGACACCCTCGTGGAACGCCTCACCGGGCAGGCAACAGCAGCCGCGGTGCCGCTCGAGGTCCAGCTCGTCATGCCCGCTGAGACCCTCCTCGGCGAGGGCGATGAACCCGGCGTGCTGCCCGGCGGTCACCCGGTCCCAGCCGCGTTCGCCCGTCGCCTCCTGGCCGACTGCGCCGACGCGTGGGACGCCGCCGGTGGCGCCGGTGCCCTGCTGGCCCTGCGCCGGCTGTTCACCACCCCCACCGGCGACCAACTCGTCTCGCTGGACTCCCGGCGCCGGGTCTTCGACGGCCAGCTGCGCCGGTTCCTCACCCTGCGCGACCAGACCTGCCGCACCCCGTGGTGCGACGCTCCGATCCGCCACGGCGACCATGTCGTGCCCGACCGGGCGGGCGGCCCGACCAGCGCCACCAACGGCCAGGGCCTGTGCGAGGCGTGCAACCACGCCAAGGAGGCGCCCGGCTGGGTCGCGACCACCATCGACCCGGGGCCCACCGCAGCCCGACCCGGTGCGCCCCCGCACCGGGTGCGCACCATCACCCCCACCGGGCACACCTACGACTCGGCCGCCCCACCGCTCCTACCCACCCGGGGGGACCCGCGCCGGGTGAACCCATGGCGTGACAACGTCATCACGCTCCCGTGGGTGGAGCGGTCCCGGCTGCCCGACCTGCTCGACAGCGCCTGACCGCGAACCGCCCGCTCTAGCGGAGCGGCAGGAACATCATGTGCAGGCCGACCTTGCCGTGCCGGCGTGACTCGAACGCGGCCGGTACGGTGCCCAGCACCTCGAAGCCGAGGCTCTTCCAGAGTGCGACCGCCGCCGTGTTGGTCTCGACGACGGCGTTGAACTGGATGCCGTCGTAGCCCTGCTCGCGGTGCCAGGCGACGACGTGCTCGCCGAGCGCCCGTCCGACGCCACAGCCGCGGGCATCCGACGAGACCATGAAGCTTGCCGTGCCGATGTGGGCGCCGCGGGCCGGCCGGTTAGGGCCCATCTTGGCGGTGCCCAGAACGCGGCCCTCGTCGTCGATGGCGACCACGGTGCGGCCGGGTGGCTGCTCGAACCACCAGGCGCGGACACCGTCGTCGTCGAGATCCTCGGGGAAGGCGTAGGTCTCACCATCGGCGACGATCTCGCGGAAGAACGGGGCGATGGCAGGCAGGTCGGCGTCAGTGGCCTCGCGGATCAGCACGCCGCGACGCTAGACAGTCCGACCGCAGGCGGCAAACGAGAATCCGGCTCCGTAGCCGCCTCAGGCGATAGCGTCGCGCAACGAGAAGCCGCGCGAGACCACCTGGTCCAGCCGCCGACCGAGAACCGTGCCGACCTGGAAGTGCTCCGCGATGTGGGTGACCACGCCCACGACCTCGTCGAGGAACTCGCCGACCTCGGTCTCGCTCATCCGCGGGTTGATCCATCCCTGCGAGGTCAGTCCGGAGCGGTACGCCTCCCGCACCTCGGTCTCGGAGAGCGGCACGTCGGCGACCACGGCAGTGGTCGTGGCTCGCGCCGAGTTGAGCCCGCTGAACCCCCGCCCGCAGCCGCATCCACCGTCGGGGTCGTTCCGGTCGGTCGCGCACACCAATCCCAGGTAGACCAGCTCACCCGGTACACCCGCCGTGTAGTCACCGGCAACGTCGCCGTTGGTCGCCGTCGTGGCCCGTAGAACTCTCATGACTTACCTCCTTCCCGGTCACGCTAGGAAGGAGGTCTGACAGGCCACATTCACGACCGCCTGCGCCGGTGCGGTCGGTCAGCTGCCGCGGACTTCGGCGACGATCTCGCCGTCCTCATCGACCTCGCCCGTCGGCACGAAGCCCAGCGACGCGTACAGGCCAGCCGCGACGGCGTTGTGGGGGTGGTACGAGAGCCGGCTCGTCCAGTGACCCGGCTGGGCGCGGAACCAGTCGACCAGCGTCTGTGTCACCGCCCGGCCGAGGCCATGGCCCTGCTGCGAACGGTCGATGACCAGCCCGCCGATCCAGTGCGAGCCGTCGTCGTCGAGACCCCACATCACGTGGCCGACCACGTCCTCATCGGCGTAGACACCGAGCGAGGTCCAAGGTCCGCCACGCTCGGTCATGAGCATGTAACGCGCCGCCAGAGCGAAGACGAAGTCGCGCTGGTCGTCGGCAGGCGCCACGTCGGCCACCGCTCGCCAGTCCTCGCCGATCGGGCGCAGGGTGACGACGCGTCCGAGGTTGTCGCACAGTCCGGAGCTGATCACACCGGGACCCTACGGCCCCGACCCCGACCAGCGACCGAGGAACGGTCAGGCGGTCGGCGGCAGGACGTCCTGCTGCGACGGCACCTCGTCCTGCTTGAGCAGGCCCACCGGGCAGGTCATGCCGTTGGGTCCGTGGTTGCAGTAGCCGCCGGGGTTCTTGTGCAGGTACTGCTGGTGGTAGTCCTCGGCGTACCAGAACGTCCCGGCGTCCTTCGCGGACCGCAGCTCGGTGGTGATGGTGCCGAACCCGTTGTCCGTCAACACCTTCTGGAAGGCGTCGCGCGTTGCCCGGGCAGCCCGCTCCTGCTCGTCGGTCGTCCAGTAGATCGCCGAGCGGTAGGCGGTGCCGATGTCGTTGCCCTGCCGGTTGCCCTGCGTCGCGTCGTGGTTCTCCCAGAACTCCTTGAGCAGCAGCTCAGGCGTCGTCTGCGACGGGTCGTAGGCGACCAGCACCGTCTCGGCGTGCCCGGTCATGCCCGTGCAGGTCTCCTCGTAGGTCGGGTTGGGCGTGAAGCCGCCCATGTACCCGGCCGCGGTGGTCACGACGCCGGGCAGCCGCCAGAAGATCCGTTCGGCGCCCCAGAAGCACCCCATCGCGACGTACAGCACCTCGGTGCCCTCCGGCCACGGCCCCTCGAGCGGGGTGCCGAGCACCTCGTGCCGGGCGGGCACGGCATACGGCCTGGTGGAGCGGCCCTTCAGGGCCGTCTCGGCGGTGGGCATGGTGGTCTTGGCTCGCGATCCGAACAGCACCCCTCCATTGGAACACGCGGGGCTACGGTGCGCCCATGCCCCTTGCCGCCCGTCGCCTCCCGCGGCGCGTGATCCAGCTGTATGCCGGCCTGCTCGTCTTCGCGTTCGGCGAGGCCCTCATCGTGCGCGCGTCCCTGGGCGTCATCCCGTGGGACGTGCTGCACCAGGGCCTGGTCGAGCAGTTCGGCCTCACCATCGGCCAGTGGTCGATCATCATCGGCGCCGTCGTGCTGCTGCTGTGGATCCCGCTGCGCGAGCGGCCGGGGCTCGGCACCGTCAGCAACGTCATCGTCATCGGCGCCGCCCTCGACATCTTCCTCGGCCTGCTGGCGACGCCCGGTTCGGTGTGGGTGCGTGGACTGTTTCTCGGACTGGGCATCCTCATCAACGGCGTGGCCACGGCGGCCTACATCGGCGCCCGGCTCGGGCCGGGTCCCCGCGACGGGCTCATGACCGGTCTGGTGCGCACCCGCGGCTGGTCGGTGCGGGTGGTGCGCACCGGCATCGAGGTCGCCGTCGTCGTCATCGGCTGGCTGCTCGGCGGCAACCTCGGCGTCGGCACCGTGCTCTTCGCGCTCGCGATCGGTCCAGTCGTGCACGTGGCCCTCCCGCTGCTCACCGTGCCGGAGGCACCGGTGCCCCCGGACGAGCCGCTGCCCGACTCGCCCCTGTAGTTGGGCAGGAACAGCGTCCGGCAGGATGCGGCACATGGTCACCCTCGTGCCGGTCAGCGGCCTCGACGACTCCCAGCGCGACCTGTTCGCCGGCTACGTGGAGGTGTATGCCGCGTCGGGCCGCGCGCTGTTCGGCGAGAACCACTCGGCGTGGGGAGCCGACGAGCTGAGGGTGCTGGAGCGCAAGCACGACCGGCAGACGCTGGCCGTCGCGGCGGTGCAGCGCGACGGCGAGGTGGTCGGTGCCGCCTCCGTCGTGCTCCGCCTGCGCGACAACCCGCGGGTGGGCTTCATGTCGCTGGCCGTGCACCCGGAGCACCGCCGCCGGGGCCACGGGTCCCAGCTGCTGGCGTGGATGGAGGAGCAGGCGCGGCGGGCCGGCCGCACCGTGTTCATGGGCGAGACCGAGTGGCCGGCCGGTGGCGCGGACGTCTCGGGTGAGACCTTCGCGCGCGGGCACGGGTACGCGCCCGCCCAGCACGTCCTGCGCAGCACCCTCCCGCTGCCCGCCGACCGGGCGGTGCTCGCCGAGCTGGGGGAGGGCGGCGGTGACGCAAGCACTCCCGACTACGTCCTCGAGACCGGCGTGGACGGCATACCGGAGTCCTGGCTGGAGGACCGGGCAGAGCTGCAGCGGCGGATGAGCACCGACGTGCCCCTCGGCGACCTCCAGCTCGAGGAGGAGGACTGGGACGCGCAGCGGATCCGGGACCAGTACGCCACGCTCGCCGCCATGGGTCGCCGGGTGGTGGAGACCGTCGCGCGGCACGTCCCGAGCGGCCGGCTCGTCGGCTACACGCAGGTGCAGGTCTCGCCCGAGACGCCGGCCCTCGGCTACCAGCAGGACACCCTCGTCGTGCGCGAGCACCGCGGGCACGCCCTCGGTCTGCGGCTGAAGGCTGCCAACACGCTCGCGGTGATGGAGCACCTGCCGGAGCTCACCGCCATCCGCACGTGGAACGCCGACGACAACGCCCACATGCTCGCGGTGAACCAGCGACTGGGCTACGTGGTCGATGCCCACCTGCGCGAGTGGCAGAAGGTGCTGGGGTAGCCGTCGCGGGCGGCCGTTAGCCTTGCCCGCATGAGCGAGCAGCAGAGCGGGCAGGGCGGTTTCTCCACCAGGGCGATCCACGCCGGGCAGGAGCCGGATGCCGGCACCGGGGCGGTCATCACCCCGATCTACCAGGTGTCGACCTACAAGCAGGACGGCATCGGCGGCTTCCGCGGCGGCTACGAGTACAGCCGCTCGGCCAACCCCACCCGCACCGCGCTCGAGGAGTGCTTCGCCGCGCTCGAAGGCGGCGCTCGCGGTTTCGCGTTCGCCTCCGGCCTCGCGGGCCAGGACACCCTGCTGCGCGCCCTGCTCCAGCCGGGCGAGCACGTCGTCGTGCCCTCCGACGCCTACGGCGGCACCTACCGCCTCTTCAACAAGGTCCTCGTGCCGTGGGGCGTCGAGCACACCATCGCACCCATGGGTGACGTCGACGCCGTGCGGGCCGCGATCCGCCCGGGGCAGACCAAGATCGTCTGGGTCGAGACCCCCACCAACCCGCTGCTCGGCATCGCCGACATCGAGGCGCTCGCCACGATCGCGCACGAGGCCGGCGCCCTGCTCGTCGTCGACAACACCTTCGCCTCGGCCTACCTCCAGCAGCCGCTGGCGCTCGGCGCCGACATCGTCTGCCACTCGACGACGAAGTACTCCGGCGGCCACAGCGACGTCGTCGGTGGCGCGGTCGTCGTCGGCAGCGACATCTCCGTCCCGGGCTTCGAGGACGCGGCGGAGCGAATCGCCTTCCACCAGAACTCGATGGGCGCCGTCGCCGGCCCGTTCGACGCCTGGCTCGTGCTGCGCGGCCTGAAGACGCTGGCCGTCCGCATGGAGCGGCACTGCGACAACGCCGAGAAGGTCGTCGAGTTCCTGCAGGGCCACCCCGCCGTCAGCGCCGTGCACTACCCGGGCCTGCCGAGCCACCCCGGCCACGAGGTCGCCAAGAAGCAGATGAAGCGCTTCGGCGGCATGATCTCCTTCCAGCTCAAGGCGGGCGAGGACGTCGCGGTCAAGGTCTGCGCCGAGACCCAGGTGTGGACCCTGGGCGAGTCGCTCGGCGGCGTCGAGTCGCTGATCGAGCACCCGGCCCGGATGACGCACGCCTCGGTCCGGGGCACCGAGCTCGAGGTGCCCGCCGACCTGATCCGCCTCTCGGTCGGCATCGAGGACGTCGACGACCTCATCGCCGACCTGGCCCAGGCCCTCGACCGGCTCGCCTGACCCACGATGGCGCGCCTCCTCTGCGTCGACTTCGGCTCGACCTTCACCAAGGCCGCGCTCGTCGACACCGCTGAGGGCGCCCTGCTCGCCACCCGTGAGGTGCCGACCACCATCGGCACCGACGTCCTCGACGGCTACCGGGCCATCCGGGAGTCCCTGACGGCCGAGGTGATGCCGGAGCCTGACGACGTGCTCGCGTGCTCCAGCGCCGGCGGCGGCCTGAGGCTGGCGGTCGTCGGCTACGAGCGGGAGGTCACGGCCCAGGCCGGCTACCGCGTGGGCCTGAGCGCCGGCGCCAAGGTCGTCCACGTCGCGTCCGGCCGGATGTCCGGGCCTGACGTGCACGACCTGCGTGCCGCCCGGCCCGACATCGTGCTGCTCGTCGGCGGCACCGACGGCGGCAACGCCGACGTGCTGCTGCACAACGCCGAGCGCCTGGCCCACATGCGCGTAGCGGCACCCATCGTGGTGGCGGGCAACGCCGACGCCGCCGACGAGGTGGCCGCCGCGCTCGCCTCCACCGGACGGCGGTTCGAGGTCACCGACAACGTGCTGCCCCAGATCGGGGTCATCGCCCCGAAGGGTGCCCGAGCCGCGATCCGCGCCGCCTTCCTCCACCACGTCATCGGTGGCAAGCACCTGTCGCGCGGCACCGAGTTCGTCGACATGGTGCGGGCCGCGACCCCCGACGCCGTGCTCGCGGGCGTGCAGGTGCTGGCCGACTCGGTCGAGGGCGACGTGCTGGTCATCGACGTCGGCGGCGCGACCACCGACGTCTACTCCGCGCTGCAGCCGCAGGGCGAGGACGCCGGCCTCGCCAAGGACGTCGTCGCGCCGCTGTGGCAGTCGCGCACGGTCGAGGCCGACCTCGGCATGCGCTGGAGCGCCGAGGGTGTGCTCGAGGCCGCCCAGCGCGAGGCGCTGCCCGTCTCCGACGGACTGTCCGGGTATGCCGCGCGCGTGGCTCGCGAGACGGCCCACCTCCCAGCCGACGCGGGGGAGCAGGCCCTCGACCTCGAGCTCGCCCGGCTCGCCGCCCTGGTCGCCGTGCGCCGCCACGCCCGCCCGGCCTCGCCGGGGGCGAGCCCGCGCCCCCTGGCCGACGTCGTGCACGTCATCGGCTCGGGCGGTGTGCTGCGCCACGCGGGCGCCGACGAGCAGCGCGCCGTGCTCCGGTCCGTGACCGGCGACCACGCCGGGGGCTGGCGCGTCCCGCGCGGGGCACGGGTGGCGACCGACACGGCATACCTGCTCTTCGCCGTGGGGCTGCTGGCCGACGAGCACCCTGACGCCGCCCGCTTGCTGGCCGAGCGCGTTGTCGGTGGCGAGTCCTAGGTTGGCGCCATGAGCGACTCGCACACCGCCCTCGGCCTGCCCCGTCTCGACCTGGTCGTCCTCGACTGCCCCGACCCGCGGGCGCTCGCCGACTTCTACGCCACGATCCTCGGCTGGGACGTCGAGTCCACCGAGGACGACTGGGTGACGCTGAGGCCTGCGGGGGAGGGCATTGGCCTGGCGTTCCAGAAGGTCGACAACCACCAGGCTCCGACCTGGCCGGAGGGCCCGCGACCGCAGCAGTTCCACCTCGACTTCGACGTGGCCGACATCGCCGAGGCCGAGCCGCGGGTGCTGGCCGCCGGGGCCACGGTGCACGAGCACCAGCCCTCCGAGAGCGGCAGCTTCCGGGTCTACCTCGACCCGGCCGGTCACCCCTTCTGCCTCTGCCGCAGCTGACCGCGGTCAGCGACTCCCGCACCGCGTCGAATTAATCGGTTGGGGTTGTCAGACCCCCCACCTAGGCTCGAACGCATGACTTCAGGGATGGACACGGGTCTGGCCATCGAGGCCGACAACCTGGTCAAGCACTTCGGTGACACGGTCGCCGTCGACGGCGTGAGCTTCTCGGTGCCGAGGGGCTCGGTGCTCGGGTTGCTGGGGCCCAACGGCGCGGGCAAGACCACCACCGTGCGGATGATGACCACGCTCACGACGCCGACGAGCGGCACCGCTCGCGTCAACGGGCACGACGTGCTCCGTGAGCCGGACGCCGTGCGCCGCAGCATGGGCCTGACCGGGCAGGCCGCCACGGTCGACGAGCTGCTGACGGGGCGGGAGAACATCCGGCTCATCGGCGCGCTCTACGGCCTCAGCCCGTCCTACGTCCGCAAGGCCGCCGACGAGCTGCTCGAGCGGTTCTCGCTGGCCGATGCCGGCGACCGGATCGTCAAGAACTACTCGGGCGGCATGCGACGCCGGCTCGACCTCGCCGTCAGCCTGGTGGCCACCCCACCGGTGCTGTTCCTCGACGAGCCGACCACCGGCCTCGACCCGCGCAGCCGGGTCGAGCTGTGGGAGGTGCTGCGCGGGCTGGTCCGCGACGGCACCACCCTCCTGCTGACGACGCAGTACCTCGAGGAGGCCGACCACCTCGCCGACCGCATCATCGTCATCGACCACGGCACGGTCATCGCCGAGGGCACCGCGCTGGAGCTGAAGGACCGGAGCGGCCAGGCGGCGATCGTGCTGACCGTGTCCAGGGCAACGGACCTGCCGCTCGCCGAGCGGATGCTGCGACAGCACGTGCCCACGGTGCACGTCGACGAGGCGGCGCGTCAGCTCACCGCCCCGGCCGACGGGCTGCGCGACATGACCCGCATCGCCGCCGTGTTCGAGCACAGCGAGATCGAGCTCGACGACCTCGGGCTCAAGCGGCCCAGCCTCGACGACGTGTTCCTGCACCTGACCGGCCACCGCGCCGAGGACGCCACCGAACAGACCATGGAGGAGCAGGCGTCATGACCACCGACACCAGCACCACTGCCACCACGCAGGAGCTTCGCCGCCCGGAGCTGCGCCAGACCGGGCTGCTGCACCAGTCGTGGACGATCGTGCGGCGCAACCTGCGCCACATCCGGCGCCAGCCCGAGGCGCTCACCGACGTCACGATCCAGCCGATCATGTTCGTCGTCCTCTTCGCGTTCGTCTTCGGCGGCTCGATCCAGACCGAGGGCAGCGGGTACCGCGAGTGGCTGCTGCCCGGGATCATGGCGCAGACGATGGCGTTCTCGGCCTTCGTCGTCGCCATCGGGCTCAACACCGACATCGACAAGGGCATCGTCGACCGGTTCCGGTCGCTGCCCATCTCCCGGGCGTCGGTGCTGATCGGACGCAGCATCTCCAGCCTCATCCACTCCAGCATCGGCATCGTCGTCATGTCGCTGACGGGCCTGGCGATCGGGTGGCGGATCCACGACGGGGTGGCGGCCGGCCTCCTCGCCTACGGACTGCTGCTGCTGTTCGGCTTCGCGATGATCTGGATCGGCATCCTCGTCGGCTCCGCCATGCGGTCCATCGAGGCGGTCAACGGCCTGATGTTCACCACGATCTTCCCGATCACCTTCCTGGCCAACACCTTCGCGCCGTCGGAGAACATGACGCCGTGGCTGCGCACGATCGCCGAGTGGAACCCCATCTCCTCGCTGGTGCAGGCCATGCGTGAGCTGTGGGGGAACACCCCGCCGGCCGGTCCTGACGCGGCCCTGCCGCTGCGCCACCCCGAGCTCTTCGCGGCCGGCTGGTCGATCCTCATCGCCGTGCTGGTCGCCCCGCTCGCGGTGCGGGCCTTCAACCGGCGCACCAGCGAGTAGCGGCGGGTGCAGGGTGGCGGTCGTCGGCCGCTACCCTGCCGCCCATGGCATCACCGTTGCTGTCCGTCACGCTGGATGACGTCCGCGCTGCGCAAGACCTGCTCAGCGGCGTCGTCCGCCCCACCCCGCTGGAGTACAGCCGGGCCCTCACCGACCGCGTCGGGGCCGAGGTCTTCCTCAAGTGCGAGAACCTCCAGCGGGCCGGGTCCTTCAAGATCCGGGGTGCCTACACCCGCATGTCGCGCCTGTCCGACGAGGAGAAGGCCCGGGGTGTGGTGGCGGCCAGCGCCGGGAACCACGCCCAGGGCGTGGCGCTCGCCGCCCAGCTGCTCGGCATCAAGGCCAAGGTCTACATGCCCCACGGGGCGCCGATGCCCAAGCTCGTGGCGACCCGGGCCTACGGCGCCGAGATCGAGCAGGTCGGCACCACGATCGACGAGTGCCTGGTGAAGGCCCGCGAGTGGGAGGCCCAGACGGGGGCGGTGCTGATCCACCCGTTCGACCACCCCGACATCGTGGCCGGCCAGGGCACCTGCGGCCTCGAGATCCTGCAGGAGTGCCCCGACGTCCGGACGATCGTCGTCAGCGCCGGCGGCGGCGGCCTCCTGGCGGGCATCTCCACCGCGGTGAAGGCGCTCAAGCCCGATGTGCGCATCATCGGCGTGCAGGCCGAGCAGGCCGCGGCATACCCGCTCTCCCTCGCGGCCGGGAAGCCGGTGCCCTTCGAGAACATGCAGACCATGGCCGACGGCATCGCCGTCGGCATGCCCGGTGACGTGCCGTATGCCCTCGTCCGCGAGCTCGTCGACGGCATGGAGACGGTGAGCGAGGAGGCGCTGTCCCGCGCCCTGCTCTTCCTGCTCGAGCGGGCCAAGCTCGTCGTGGAGCCGGCCGGGGCCGCGGCCGTGGCCCACCTGCTGGGCACCGCGGGCCGGCACGTCGACGGCCCGGTCGTCGCCGTGATCTCCGGCGGCAACATCGACCCCCTGCTGCTGCTGCGCATCATCCGGCACGGCATGGCCTCAGCAGGGCGCTACCTGCAGTTCCGGGTGCGGGTGCCCGACAAGCCCGGCTCCCTCGCCGGCCTCCTGGCGGACCTCGCGGCTGCCGATGCCAACGTCCTCGAGGTGGAGCACGTGCGCACCGGCACCACCATCCGGGTCGACGAGGTCGAGATCGGGCTGCAGCTCGAGACCCGCGGCCACGAGCACTGCGAGGAGGTCCTGCGCGCGCTGCGGACCAAGGGCTACCAGCTGAAGTTCGGGTGAGCGTGCCACCGCTGCGCGACGCGGCTGGTCAGCCTGGCGGACGTGCCCGTGCTGGCCGAGCTCGTGCGCTCGAACCGGGAGTTCATGGCCCCCTACGAGCCTCCCCGCAGCGAGGAGTACTTCACCGAGGCGGGCCAGCGGGCGCTGGTGCGGGGGCTGCTGACGCAGTACGCCCAGGACCGCACGCTGCCGCACGTGGTGCTCGACGAGGAGGGCGCCGTCGTGGGGCGGATCACCCTCAACGACATCGTCCGCGGGCCGTTCCAGTCGTGCAGCCTCGGCTACTGGGTCTCCGAGCCGGCTGGCGGCCGGGGACTGGCGACGGCCGCGGTGCGGCAGATCTGCGACCTCGCCTTCGACGACCTCGGGCTGCATCGCGTCCAGGCCGGCACCCTCGTCGACAACCTGCGCTCGCAGCGCGTGCTGACCAAGTGCGGCTTCGTGCGGTTCGGTCTCGCCGAGCGCTACCTCAAGATCGCCGGCCGCTGGCAGGACCACGTCCTGTTCCAGCTGCTCAACCCCGTC
Source organism: uncultured Actinomycetota bacterium (assembly GCA_963730585.1). GTDB lineage: Bacteria > Actinomycetota > Actinomycetes > Actinomycetales > Dermatophilaceae > Pedococcus_A. The sequence goes on from CAVSSL010000006.1 coordinate 94,117, forward strand.
GAGGACTGAGTCGTCGTGCAACGACGGAGGAGGGGCCGCCCCGGTGGGCGGCCCCTCCTTCTCGCTCTGGATGCGGCTCAGCCGGAGTAGGGCTTGGCGTCCTTGATGGTGACCTCGATGGTCTTGCCGTTGGGGGTCTCGTAGGAGACTGTGTCGCCGATCTTCTTGCCGTTGATGGCGGCGCCCATGGCGGACTTCTCGCTGTAGACCTCGAGGTCGGCGTCGGCGATCTCGCGCGAGCCCATGAGGAAGGTGAGGTCGTCGCCGGACAGGTCGACGGTGACCACCATGCCGGGCTCGACGACGCCGTCGTCGGCCGGCTTCTCGCCGACCTTGGCGTGCTCGAGCAGCTGGGTCAGCTGGCGGATGCGGGCCTCCATCTTGCCCTGCTCATCCTTGGCCGCGTGGTAGCCGCCGTTCTCCTTGAGGTCGCCCTCCTCGCGGGCCGCCTCGATCCGCTTGGCGATCTCGGTCCGGCCCTCACCGGAGAGCTGGTCCAGCTCAGCCTTGAGGCGGTCGAACGCCTCCTGGGTGAGGTAGCTCTGTGCGGGGGTCGCGATGTCGCTCACGTGAAAACTCCTTGGTCGGTCCTCGGTCCGCCCCTGGCGTGACCGGGGGGTGTTACGCAAGACGGCCCGGACCCTGTCCCACTGGGGGCCTCAGGTCCAGACCGCTTCGTGAAGAGACAAGGGTATCAACGTCGGCGCAGAGGGGTCCATTCCAGCGCCCACGACCTGGACGAACGGTTGACCTAGGCCGCCGTGCAGCTCCGGACCGCGCCCGTCACGGCGCGGGTCGTGGTGCGGACCGTCACCTTCTGGTGGACCGTGCGCTCGGACGAGGCGGGGAGGGCCACGTCCACGGAACCCACGACGCCGAACCCCTGGTCGAGGGCCCGGACGAGGCACGTGACGGCCTGCCCCTGCGGCCGGTGCACCTCGAACTGCACCACCACGGTGCGGTCGTCGACGACCTCGTAGCCAGTGTCGGTCCAGGTCACCCGGTCGACGGTGTTGACCAGGGCCAGCCAGGTCACCAGCGCGACGCCCAGGGCGCAGCCGACCACGCCGATGACCCACCACTTGCCGGTGCCCGGAGCTGGGCGGGGGAGGGGCATGCGGTGGCGCCTTTCTGGTCGTCGCTGCGCGGGCCGGTGGTCGCGGCACGGGCGTCCGGACGCAGGTGAGAGGATGACGTTCGGCCCCATTGTCGATGATGGTCCAGGAAGGTTGAGCAGGTGGCTGACCGGTTGCGCCTCATGGCGGTGCACGCCCATCCCGACGACGAGTCGAGCAAGGGTGCGGCGACGATGGCGAAGTACGTGGACGAGGGCCACGAGGTGCTCGTCGTCTCGTGCACCGGCGGCGAGCGTGGCGACATCCTCAACCCCAAGCTGGCCGACGACATCCACATCAAGCGCGACCTGCCGCGCGTGCGCCGCGAGGAGATGGCCCGGGCCCGGGAGATCCTCGGTGTGCAGCACACCTGGCTCGGGTTCGTCGACAGCGGCCTGCCCGAGGGCGACCCGCTTCCCCCGCTGCCGGACGGCTGCTTCGCGCTCGAGCCCCTCGACGTCACGACCGAGGCGCTGGTCCGCGAGATCCGGCGGTTCCGCCCGCACGTCATGACGACGTACGACGAGAACGGCGGCTACCCGCACCCCGACCACGTCATGTGCCACACCGTCTCCATGGCCGCCTTCGAGGCGGCAGGCGACCCCACGGCATACCCGCACACCGGCGAGGCCTGGCAGCCGCTGAAGATCTACTACAACCAGACCTTCAGCCGTGAGCGCATCGTCGCGTTCCACGAGGCGCTGCTCGCCCTCGAGGAGGAGAGCCCCTACGAGGAGTGGCTCGAGAACTGGCAGGACCGCAAGCCGCGCACCGTGACCACCAAGGTCCACTGCGCCGACTGGTTCGACCGCCGCGACCAGGCCCTGCTGGCCCACGCCACCCAGATCGACCCGGACGGCAGCTTCTTCCGGGTGCCCCGGGAGGTGCAGCAGAGGGTGTGGCCGACGGAGGAGTACGAGGCGGCGCTCTCGTACGTGCCGGTCGAGCCGGTCGAGGACGACCTGTTCGCGGGCCTGCGCGACATCGACGCCGACCGCCTCGCGGCCAAGGGCGGTCTCGAGATCGCCTTCGACGGACGGAAGGACCCCTCGTGAACGGTGACACCGTCACCACCGTCTCCCCGGGCATCGGCGCCTTCCTCGCCTTCTTCGCCCTCGCGATCGCGCTCTGGCTGCTGATGCGGAACATGAACTCCCGCATGCGGCGGATGTCCTACCGCGCCGAGGAGGCTCAGCGGGAGGCGGAACGGGAGGCGGGGCCCAAGGGGACCCACCGCCCGGCGGGTGAGTCCGAGGGCGTCGAGGCGACCGGGGACGTCACCCCTGCGGCCGATGACGAGGACGACGCCGAGGGCGAGACTGGCGGCACACGCCCCTAGTCGGTTCTCCCCAGGAGGTCGTTCCACGATGAGCGGTCGCGTCGTCCACTTCGAGCTCCCCTTCGACGACGGGTCCCGCGCCCGGTCGTTCTACGCCGAGCTCTTCGGCTGGCAGCTGCAGGACGTCCCCGGCATGGACTACTCCCTGGTGATGACCGGTCCGGTGGACGAGCGCGGGTCGACCGAGCCCGGCTACATCAACGGTGGCATGACCCAGCGCGGCGGACCGGTCGAGCGCCCGGTCGTGACCATCGACGTCGACGACATCGACGCCACCCTGGAGGCGGTGGCCCAGCGGGGCGGCGCCACGGTGGTGGAGCGGCAGCCGGTCGGCGACATGGGCTGGACGGCCTACTTCCGCGACCCCGAGGGCAACGTCATGGGCCTGTGGCAGACCAGCCCGCAGCAGGGGCGGGGTGAGGGCTCGGCGTCGAGCTACGAGGTGTAGCTGTAGACGGTCATCGAGGCCGCCACGTAGTGCACGGCGAACGCGGCCACCGTCAGGCTGTGGAAGATCTCGTGGAACCCGAACCAGCGCGGCGACGGGTTCGGCCGCTTGATGCCGTAGACGACCGCGCCCAGGGTGTAGAGCAGCCCGCCGGTGGCGATGAGGGCGACGATCGTCGGGCCGCCGTGCTGGAGCAGGGGGCCGAGGTAGAAGACGGCCACCCAGCCCAGTGCCACGTAGACGGGCGTGTAGAGCCAGCGGGGCGCGTGCACCCACAGCACGCGGAACAGCACGCCCGCGATGGCGCCGGTCCACACGATGGTGAGCATGGTGCGTGCCTGGTCGCCCGGCAGCAGCAGCGCGAAGGGCGTGTAGCTGCCGGCGATGATGAGGAAGATGTTGGAGTGGTCCAGGCGCTTCAGCACACCGGCGACCCTGGGTGACCAGTTGCCGCGGTGGTAGACCGCGGAGGTGCCGAACAGCAGCCAGGCGGTCACGGAGAAGACGGCCGCGGCGATGCGGGCCGGGGTGCTCGGCGCCAGCGCGATCAGCACGATGCCGGCAGCGACGGTGAGCGGCACCATGCCCGCGTGGAGCCAGCCGCGCAGCTTGGGCTTGACGGCATCGACGACGGACTCGATGGGGCCGCGCTCGGAGCGCTCGGAGGTCCTGTCCATGGCGGAATCATAACTTACGCGACCGTAACCTACGCATCCGTAGGTTGAGGGACATTCCGGCGCGGCCGGACAGGGCTGCCGCGGCCGAGGAGGGGTAGCGTGTGCAGAGCGGTCCGCGCGGACCGTGCTGCACGCCGAACGTCCGTTCCCCAGGAGGACATGTGGGTCTGCGTGACCTGCTGTATGCCGCGTACGAGCGGCGGCTGCGTCGCAGCCTCGCCCACGCGCCCCTGCCCCGTCACGTGGGCGTCATGCTCGACGGCAACCGGCGCTGGGCCCGCGAGCGGGGGGCGGCGACCAAGGAAGGGCACCAGGCCGGCGCGGACAACATCGCCAACTTCCTCGGCTGGTGCGAGGAGGCCGGCGTCGAGGTGGTCACGCTCTGGCTGCTCTCGACCGACAACCTCAACCGGCCCCCGGCCGAGCTCGCGCCGCTGCTGACCATCATCGAGACCGCCGTCGCCGACCTCGCCGAGACCCGCCGCTGGCGGATCAACCCCGTGGGGTCGCCCGACCTGCTCCCGGCCGAGACCGCGCGCCGCCTCAAGGAGAGCGCCGACGCCACCCGTGACGTCACGGGCATGGTCGTCAACGTCGCCGTGGGCTACGGCGGCCGCCAGGAGATCACCGACGCCGTGCGCTCGATGCTGGTCTCGCACGCCGCCAACGGCACCAGCATCGAGGAGCTCGCCGAGTCCCTCGAGGTCGAGCACATCGCCGAGCACCTCTACACCAAGGGCCAGCCCGACCCCGACCTGGTGATCCGCACCTCCGGCGAGCAACGGCTGTCGGGTTTCCTGCTCTGGCAGAGCGCGCACAGCGAGTTCTACTTCTGCGAGGCCTACTGGCCCGACTTCCGGCACGTCGACTTCCTGCGAGCCCTGCGGGCCTACTCCGAGCGCAACCGCCGCTTCGGCTCCTGAGGTCCGACACGCCACGGGGTTGCGCGTCCTCCGGGTGCGCACCGTCTACCGTCGGCTGTGACGCGGAGCACCCGCACCGCGTTCGGGAGGCCCATCACATGGAGCGAAACCAGCTCCGAGCGGAGGGCCGGCACCGGCTCCACCGCACCGCGATGGCCCGGTCCCGGCACCTCGTTCGCGAGTAGGCGCACCGCGCCGGGGAGCGCGTTGTGCCAGATGGAGTGAGATGGCCTCGACATCGAGTGGCAAGACCACCGCGCGCACCACCACGCCCACCGCAGCCCGTCCCCGCAGGGGGGCGCCCCCGGCATACCGGACGTTCGTCCTCGACACCTCGGTGCTGCTGTCCGACCCGCGGGCGATGCTGCGCTTCGCCGAGCACGAGGTCGTGCTGCCCGTGGTGGTGGTGACCGAGCTGGAGGCCAAGCGGCACCACCCGGAGCTCGGCTACTTCGCCCGCACCGCCCTGCGGATGCTGGACGACCTGCGCATCAAGGAGGGCCGGCTCGACGCACCGGTCGCCGTCGGGGAAGACGGCGGCACGCTGCGGGTCGAGCTGAACCACACCGACCCCACCTGCCTGCCCGCCGGGTTCCGGCTCGGCGACAACGACACCCGGATCCTGGCCGTGGCCAAGAACCTCGCCCACGAGGGCCGCGACGTCACGATCGTCAGCAAGGACCTGCCGATGCGGGTCAAGGCCTCCGCGGTCGGCCTGTCCGCCGAGGAGTACCGCGCCGAGCTCGCCGTCGACAGCGGGTGGACGGGCCTGTCCGAGCTCGACGTCACGACCTCGGAGATGGACGCGCTCTACGAGCACGGCCGCCTCGAGCACGCCGGGGCAGCCGAGATGCCGTGCCACACCGGCCTCGTGCTGCTCTCGCCACGCGGGAGCGGGCTGGGCCGGGTCGGCCCCGACAAGCAGGTGCGGCTCGTCCGCGGCGACCGCGACGCCTTCGGCCTGCACGGCCGCAGTGCCGAGCAGCGGATCGCCCTCGACCTGCTGCTCGACCCCGACGTGGGCATCGTCAGCCTCGGCGGGCGCGCGGGCACCGGCAAGAGCGCCCTGGCGCTGTGCGCCGGCCTCGAGGCGGTCATGGAGCGCCGCCAGCAGCGCAAGGTGGTCGTCTTCCGACCCCTGTATGCCGTGGGCGGGCAGGAGCTCGGGTACCTCCCCGGCAGCGAGGCCGAGAAGATGGGGCCCTGGGCGCAGGCCGTCTTCGACACCCTCGGGGCGCTCGTCTCCAGGGAGGTGGTCGAGGAGGTCATGGACCGCGGGATGCTCGAGGTGCTTCCACTGACGCACATCCGCGGCCGTTCGCTGCACGACGCGTTCGTCATCGTCGACGAGGCCCAGTCGCTCGAGCGCAACGTCCTGCTGACCGTGCTCTCGCGGGTCGGCCAGAACTCCAGGGTCGTGCTGACCCACGACGTCGCCCAGCGCGACAACCTCAGGGTCGGACGGCACGACGGCGTCGCCGCGGTCATCGAGGCGCTGAAGGGCCACCCGCTCTTCGCCCACGTGACGCTGACCCGCAGCGAGCGCAGCCCGATCGCCGCCCTCGTGACCGACCTGCTCGAGGGGCTCGAGATCTAGTCCGGACTAGTCCTCGCTGAGCACGGCCGGGTGTGACCGCGCCCACCCGGCCGTGCTGAGTCCGTGGAGTGTCCCTTTTCGTCCGCATTGGATGCGCTAACATCTCAGATTCGTAACGCGCCGTCCTAGTCACTCCCTGGTCCAACAGGGTGACTGTGGGTGGTGTTCGCACGGCAATCGCACGGCAACTGAGGCCACCTGCCCAAGGTGGCCTCTGCGTTGGAGGAACCTGGATGAGCAAGCCCTACGAGGGTCGGCACCGCGGTGCCCAGACCCACGCACGCGCAGGACGCCCCGGCGGGTCGGGTCGACCCAAGGGCGTCACCCTCGCGCGGGCCGTCGGGCGACCCGCCCTGACCGCAGGGTTCGCGCTCGCCGTGGTCGCCACCACCGCCGCCGGCTACCAGGCCAAGGGAGGCGACGCCGGCAACGCCGGCTTCACCGTCTCCGCCGAGGCCGTCGAGCAGGCCAACGAGCTCGCCGACACCCAGATCGAGAACGACGCCCGGCTCGCGAGTGCCCGCAACGAGGCGAACGTCAGCCGGGCCGCGGCCCAGGAGAAGGGTCGCCGCGACGCCGCCGCTGCCGCCGCGGCTGCGGCCAAGACGCGCCAGGAGGCCGCCGCGCGTGCCGCCCGCGCCAAGGAGCGCGCGGCCCTGGAGAAGAAGCGCCAGGCCATCCTCGACCGCGCCCGGGAGGACCCCCGTGCGGTCGCCCGCCTGCTGATGGCCGACTACGGCTGGGGCGAGGGCGAGTTCTCCTGCCTCGACAACCTGTGGATCGGCGAGAGCAACTGGAACTACAAGGCGACCAACGCCTCCTCCGGTGCCTACGGCATCCCGCAGGCGCTGCCCGCCTCCAAGCTGGCCACCGCGGGCGCGGACTGGCGTGACAACCCGGCCACGCAGATCAAGTGGGGCCTGGGCTACATCAAGAGCTCGTACGGCTCGCCCTGCAACGCCTGGTCGTTCTGGCAGAGCAAGTCACCGCACTGGTATTGAGCCGCGCTGGGCGGCTCACCGCTCGGGTCGGGTCATCCTCAGCACGTCGAGGGCCTCGTCGAGCTGCTGCTCGGTGAGCTCGCCGGAGGCCACGTGGCCCCGCTCGAGCACCACGTCGCGGATCGAGCGGCGCTCCTTGACCGACTGCTTGGCGACGGCGGCGGCCGCCTCGTAGCCGATGTAGCGGTTCAGCGGGGTGACGATCGACGGTGACCCCTCCGCGAGCTCGCGGCAGCGCTCGACGTCGGCCTCGATGCCGTCGACGCACCGGTCTGCCAGCAGCCTGCTGGTGGCGCTGAGCAGCCGGGCCGACTCGAGGACGTTCTTGGCCATCACCGGCAGCATGACGTTGAGCTCGAAGCTGCCGGCCGCGCCCGCGGTCGTGATGGTCACGTCGTTGCCGATGACCTGGGCGCAGGCCATCAGGGTCGCCTCGCACACCACCGGGTTGACCTTGCCGGGCATGATGCTCGAGCCCGGCTGGAGGTCGGGCAGGCGGATCTCGCCGAGCCCGGCGCGCGGCCCCGACGACATCCAGCGCAGGTCGTTGCAGATCTTGGTGAGGCTGACGGCCACCACCTTGAGCGCCCCGCTCAGCTCCACGACCGCGTCCTGGGCCGACTGGGCCTCGAAGTGGTTCTCCGCCTCGCGGAACTCCACGCCGGTGCGCTCGCTGACGAGCGCGATCACCCGCTGGGCGAACCCCGGGGCCGCGTTGATGCCGGTGCCGGCGGCCGTGCCCCCAAGTGGCAGCTCGGCTGTTGCCCGGGCGGCGACCGTGACCCGCTCCAGACCCAGCTCGACCTGCCGGCGGTAGCCGCCGAACTCCTGGCCGAGGGTGACCGGCACGGCGTCCATGAGGTGGGTGCGGCCGGACTTCACGACGTCGGCGAACTCGCGCTCCTTGGCGGCGAGCGACTCCGCGAGCCGCACCAGGGCGGGGGCGACCTGCTGGCGCACCGCGAGGGTGGCCGCGATCCGCAGCGCGCTCGGGAAGGTGTCGTTGCTCGACTGGCCGTAGTTGACGTGGTCGTTGGGGTGCACCGACAGCCCGGTGGCCAGGTGCGCGAGCCGTCCGATGACCTCGTTGGCGTTCATGTTGGTGGAGGTGCCCGAGCCGGTCTGGAACACGTCGACGGGGAACTGGTCGTCGTGCCTCCCGTCGGCCACCTCGCGGGCCGCCGCGGCGATCGCGTCGGCGCGCTCGCGGTCGAGCACTCCGAGGTCGGCGTTGACCTCGGCGGCGGCACCCTTGAGCAGGGCCAGGGCGTGCACCACGCCGGCGGGGACGGGCTGGAACGAGATCGGGAAGTTGTCGACCGCCCGCGCCGTCTGGGCTCCCCAGAGGGCGTCGGCCGGCACCTGCACCTCGCCCATGGAGTCGTGCTCCGTGCGGGTCGGGGGCGCGGTCGGGCTCGTCTGCTCCTGCTCGCTCATGCCCCCATGATGCTCGGGGCCTACAGCTTGCGCAGCCGCACGCGGCGCACGCTGTGGTCGTCGCCCTTGCTGAGCACCAGGCTGGCGCGGCCCCGGGTGGGCAGGACGTTCTCGCGCAGGTTGGGCTCGTTGATCCGCTCCCAGATGCCGGTGGCGGTGGCCCGGGCCTCCTCGTCGGACAACGCGGCATACCGGTGGAAGTAGGAGTGCGGGTCGGCGAACGCCGTCTCGCGCAGGCTCAGGAACCGCTCGACGTACCAGCCCTTGATGTCGGAGGTGCGGGCGTCGACGTAGACGGAGAAGTCGAAGAAGTCGCTGACCGCGAGTCCGGTGCGGCCGTCGGGCTGCACGCGGGGGGCCTGCAGCACGTTGAGGCCCTCGACGATGAGCACGTCGGGCTGTCGGATGATGCTGCGCTCGCCGGGGACGATGTCGTAGGTGAGGTGCGAGTAGACCGGCGCCGAGACCTCGGCCCGGCCCGCCTTGACCTCCGCGACGAAGCGCAGCAGCGCCCGCCGGTTGTAGGACTCGGGGAAGCCCTTGCGCTGGAGGATCCCCCGGCGCTCGAGCTCGGCATTGGGGTAGAGGAAGCCGTCGGTGGTGATCAGCTCCACCCGCGGGGTGCCCGACCAGCGGCGGAGCAGGTCACGCAGGATGCGGGCCGTCGTGGACTTGCCGACCGCGACCGAGCCCGCCACGCCGATGATGAACGGGGTCTTGGCCGGGCTCTCGCCGAGGAAGTCGTTGGTGATGCGGTGCAGGCCCGCGGTGGCGCCGACGTAGAAGTTGAGGAGCCGGGACAGCGGGAGGTAGACCTCCTCGACCTCGGTGAGGTCGAGCCGGTCGCCGAGGCCCTGCAGGCGGGCGACGTCGTCGGCCGACAGGCTGAGCGGGTGGTTCTGGCGCAGCCGGGCCCACGCCGCCCGGTCGAGCTCGACGTAGGGGGACGGGATGGCCGCGGTGCCGGCGGGATGCGTCACGCGCGTCATTCTTGCCCACCACCCGTCGGGGCGCAGACGAGGTCGGCCGTGCCGTTAGGCTGGCCGCCATGTGTGGAATTGTTGGCTACGTCGGCCCGAGCGTCGACGGCAAGGCCCTCGACGTCGTCATGGAGGGCCTGGCCCGTCTCGAGTACCGCGGCTACGACTCGGCCGGGGTCGCGCTCGTCACCGGTGACGGCGTCGTCTCCGAGAAGCGCGCGGGCAAGCTCGCCAACCTCCGGGAGGCCCTCGAGGCCGACCAGCTCCCCCCGTCGACCACCGGCATCGGCCACACCCGGTGGGCGACCCACGGCGGCCCCACCGACGCCAACGCCCACCCGCACCACGGCGGCGACGACGACCGCCTGGCGCTGATCCACAACGGCATCATCGAGAACTTCCACTCGCTCAAGAACGAGCTGGTGGCCCAGGGCGTGGCCTTCCGCTCCGAGACCGACACCGAGGTGGTCGCCCACCTCGTGGCCGGTGCCTACAAGGAGAGCGGTGACCTCACCGAGGCCATGCGGGCGGTCGTGAACCGCCTCGAGGGTGCCTTCACCCTGCTCGCCGTCCACGAGGACGCCCCCGGCGTGGTCGTCGGTGCGCGTCGCAACAGCCCCCTCGTGGTGGGCCTCGGCGAGGGCGAGAACTTCCTCGGCTCCGACGTCGCCGCCTTCATCGGGCACACCCGCAACGCCCTCGAGCTCGGCCAGGACCAGATCGTCACCATCACGCCGCAGGGCGCGACCGTCATCAACTTCGACGGCAGCCCGGCCGAGGGCAAGCACTACGAGGTCACCTGGGACGCCGCCGCCGCCGAGAAGGGCGGCTACTCCACCTTCATGGAGAAGGAGATCAACGAGCAGCCGCACGCCGTCGGCGACACCCTGCTCGGGCGCACCGACGAGGACGGCCGCCTCGTCCTCGACCAGATGGAGATCTCCGAGGACGACCTGCGGAGCATCGACAAGATCGTCATCATCGCGTGCGGCACCGCGGCGTACGCCGGCATGGTCGCCAAGTACGCGATCGAGCACTGGACCCGCATCCCGGTCGAGGTCGAGCTCGCGCACGAGTTCCGCTACCGCGACCCGGTCGTCAACGACCACACCCTCGTGGTCTCCATCAGCCAGTCCGGCGAGACCATGGACACGCTGATGGCGGTCCGCCACGCCCGCGAGCTCGGCGCGCGCACCCTGTCGATCTGCAACACCCACGGCTCGACCATCCCGCGCGAGTCCGACGCGGTGCTCTACACGCACGCCGGCCCGGAGATCGCAGTCGCCTCCACCAAGGCGTTTCTCGCGCAGATCACCGCGAGCTACGTGCTCGGCCTCTACCTCGCGCAGCTGCGCGGCGGCACCTACGCCGACGAGGCGCAGTCGGTGATGAAGGAGCTGCAGGGCGTCCCGGCGAAGATCGAGGACCTGCTCGGCCGCATGGGCCGGGTCAAGGAGATCGCCCGCTTCATGGCCGACACCCGGTCGGTGCTCTTCCTCGGCCGCCACGTGGGCTACCCGGTGGCCATGGAGGGTGCGCTCAAGCTCAAGGAGCTCGCCTACATCCACGCCGAGGGCTTCGCCGCCGGTGAGCTGAAGCACGGGCCCATCGCGCTCATCGACGCCGGGCAGCCGGTGTTCATCGTCGTCCCGAGCCCGGACACCCCGCACGGGCTGCACGGCAAGGTCGTGTCCAACATCCAGGAGATCCGGGCCCGCGGCGCACGCACCATCGTGATCGCGGAGGACGGCGACGAGGACGTTGTGCCGTTCGCCGACGAGGTGATCCGGATCCCGCAGTCGTCGCCGCTGCTCGCGCCGCTGCTGAGCGTGGTGCCCCTGCAGGTCTTCGCGCTGGCCCTGTCGACGGCCAAGGGCCTCGACGTCGACCAGCCGCGCAACCTGGCCAAGAGCGTCACCGTCGAGTAGCAGGGGCGCGGCGTGATCATCGGGGTCGGGATCGACGTCGTCGACGTCGAGCGCTTCGGGCAGACGCTGGAGCGCACCCCGAGCCTGCGGGAGCGCCTCTTCACCGAGAGCGAGCGCGAGCTGGTGCTCAACTCGCTCGCCGCACGGTTCGCGGCGAAGGAGGCGCTGGCCAAGGCGCTCGGCGCGCCGGTCGGGCTGCACTGGCACGACTGCACGGTCCACCGCGGCGACGACGGTCGCCCGCACCTGCAGGTGACGGGCACCGTCGCGGCGCGGGCCGAGGCGCTGGGCGTGCACGCGCTGCACGTCTCGCTGTCGCACGACGCGGGCATCGCGTCGGCCGTGGTCGTGGCCGAGGGCTGAGGAGGAGCACGCTGTGATCGAGGCCTGGGGAGCCGACGAGGTGAGGGCCGCGGAGGCGGCCCTCATGGAGACGCTGCCGGAGGGTGAGCTCATGGCCCGCGCCTCGGCGGGGCTGGCCGAGGTCGCCGCCGCCCGCCTCGAGGAGAGCGGCGGCAACCGCGTCGTGGCCCTGGTCGGACCCGGCAACAACGGGGGCGACGCGCTGTATGCCGCGGCGTACCTGGCCGAGCACGGGTTCGCCGTGGCGGTCGTGCGGGCCGACTGGCCCGTGCACGAGGGCGGCCTGGCGGCCGCCCGGGCCGCCGGCGTGCTCGTCGCCGGACCGGGGGAGGAGGCCGGCGACGACTGGCAGGCCCTGCTGGCCGAGGCCGACCTGGTGCTCGACGGGTTGCTCGGCATCGGGGGCCGCCCGGGCCTGCCCGAGCCTGCCCAGCCGTGGGTCGACGCCGTGCCGGACGACGCCTACGTGCTCGCGGTCGACCTCCCCTCCGGGCAGGACCCCGCCGGTGTGGAGGCCGTGCCCGACGCGGTGTTCGCCGACGAGACCGTCACGTTCGGGGTGGCCAAGCCGGTGCACCTGCTCCCCGCGACCGAGCCGTCCGTGGGTCGGCTCACCGTGGTCGACATCGGGCTCGAGCTCGATGCCCCGTCCGCAGTGCAGCGGGTGACGCGTGACGACGTGCCGCGCCTGTGGCCGGTGCCGACCGCCGGCGACGACAAGTACTCCCGCGGGGTGCTCGGTGTCGTCGCCGGGGGAGAGCAGTACACCGGGGCGGCGATCCTCTGCTGCACGGCCGCGGTCTGCAGCGGGGTCGGCATGGTCCGCTACGTCGGGCCGCCCACCCCCACCAGCCTGGTGCGCGCCACCGTCCCCGAGGCCGTGACGGGCGAGGGGCAGGTGCAGGCGTGGGTGGTCGGCCCGGGCCTCGACGCGAAGGCCACCGGGGAGTCGGCGGCGCGCCAGCTGGAGGTGGCCGGGCGGGCGCTCGCCTCCGACCTGCCCGTGCTCGTCGACGCCGGCGGCCTCGACCTGGTCTGGGGCCGGCGGATGGCCCCGACCCTGCTGACGCCCCACGCCGGCGAGCTGGCGCGCCTGCTGGGCCGGCTCACCGACCGGGAGGTGAGCCGCGAGCAGGTGCAGGTGGCTCCAGTCGAGCATGCCCAGGAGGCGGCCGACCTCACCGGCGCCACCGTGCTGCTCAAGGGCTCGACGACCCTGGTCGTGCCGCCGTCGGACAGCGGCTCGGCGGTGCGCTCGCAGAACGACGCCCCGGCCTGGCTCGCCACGGCGGGGGCGGGTGACGTGCTGGCCGGCCTGGCCGGCACCCTGCTCGCCGCAGGGCTCGACCCCCTGACGGCAGGCAGCCTGGCCGCCCTCGTGCACGGAGTGGCCGCGGACGCCGCCAACCCCGGCGGCCCGGTGCGCGCCATGTCCGTGGCACACGGCATACCGGGCACCGTCGCCGCTCTTCTCGCGCGCTGAGACGGCGCCCACCCGGCGCGGCAGCCGGGGCCCGGTCTGACAGACTGGACGCGATGAGCGCCGACGCACTGACCAGCACCGTTGCCCAGGCCCCGCCGGGGCTCCCCGCCTGCGCGCAGGTCGACCTCGACGCCATCCGCGACAACGTGGCCGTGCTGGACGAGCTGGCCGGATCGGCCGAGGTGATGGCCGTCGTCAAGGCCGACGCCTACGGCCACGGCCTGGTCCCCGCCGCCCGCGCGGCCCTGCGCGGAGGCGCCACCTGGCTGGGTGTCGCCCAGCTGCCCGAGGCCGTCGAGCTGCGCCAGGCGGGCATCGACGTGCCCGTGCTGAGCTGGCTCCACGTGCCCGGCCAGGACTTCACCGAGGCGGTGCGGCTCGGCATCGACCTGTCAGTCTCGACACCGTGGGCGCTCGACGCCATCGCCACGACCGCACGCCGCGAGGGCGTCACCGCCCGCATCCACCTCAAGGTCGACACCGGCCTCGGCCGCAACGGCGCCTGGGGCGACGAGCTCGACGCCCTCGCCGCCGCCATCGGCCCGCTGCAGGCGGAGGGCGTGCTGACCCTGGTGGGCGTCTTCTCGCACTTCGCCTACGCCGACGCGCCGCAGCACCCCACCGTGAAGGCCCAGCAGGAGCGCTTCGACGAGGTGCTCGCCGACCTCGAGCGGGCCGGGCTGGCGCCGCAGGTGCGCCACCTGTCCAACTCGGCGGCCACCCTGACGAACCCGTCCGCGCAGTACGACCTCGTGCGCCCCGGCCTCGCCGTCTACGGGCTCTCGCCGGTGCCCGACCTCGGCGCCCCCGAGGGCTACGGGCTGCGGGAGGCGATGCGCCTGGTGTCACACCTGTCGTCGGTGAAGCCGTGCCCGGCCGGCCAGGGCATCTCCTACGGCCACACCTACACGACGCCCGCCGAGACCCTGCTGGGCCTGGTCCCGATGGGGTACGCCGACGGCATACCGCGGGCCGCCAGCAGCGTGGGGCCCGCCCTCGTGGGCGGGCGGCGGCTGTCCATCGCCGGCCGCGTGTGCATGGACCAGTTCGTGCTCGACCTCGGGGCCGACTACGACGGCGCAGCGGGCGACGAGGTGGTGCTGTTCGGCCAGGGCGCCGCCGGCGAGCCGACGGCGCAGGACTGGGCCGTGGCCACCGACACCATCAACTACGAGATCGTCACCCGCGTCGGCGGCCGCGTGCCGCGCGTCTACATCGGTGAAGGCTCGGCGGCGGAGGGCTCGGCATGAGCCCCCGCCAGGGCAACACCGTCCTCGGGCTGGGCCTCGGCCTGGCCGCCGCCGGCGCCGCCACGGCGGCCGGCATCGCGGCCGAGCGGGTGACCAAGAGCCGTCGCAAGGCCCTGCTGACGCTGACCCCGGAGGGCCTCTACGACCACACGCCCGACAAGGAGCTGGTGGTCATCGCCACCGACGGCGTGCCCCTGCACGTCGAGGTCGACGAGCCCGACCCGGGAGCCGCCCACCCCGACCACCCCACGGTGGTCTTCAGCCACGGCTACACGCTCAGCCTCAAGGCGTGGGTGCTCCAGCGCCGCGCGCTCGTCCAGGCCGGCTACCGCGTGGTGCTGTGGGACCAGCGCAGCCACGGGCAGTCCGAGCGGGGCTCCCGTGACTCCTGCACCATCGAGCAGCTCGGGCGCGACCTGCACAGCGTGATCGCCGAGGTGGCTCCGGAGGGCCGGCTCGTCCTCGTCGGCCACTCGATGGGCGGGATGACCGTCATGGCCCTCGCCGAGCAGTTCCCGGACGTCGTCCGCGAGCGGGTGATCGCCGCCGCCTTCGTCGCCACCAGCGCGGGCGGGCGCAACATGGTCACGCTCGGGTTCGGCCAGTTCCTCGGCCGCATGCTCGGGCGCGTCGGGCCGCGCGTGCTCGACCAGCTCGGCACCCGCCAGGACTGGCTCAACAGCGTGCGCCACCTCGGCCGCGACCTCGAGGACTTCGTCGTCGAGCGCTACAGCTTCGCCTCCCCGGTCTCGCCGGCGGCGGTCCGCTACACGGGCGACATGATCTTCCGCACGCCGTTCAGCGTGATGTCGGACTTCCTGCCCTCGATCGACATCCACGACAAGCGTGACGCGCTGGCCCAGTTCCACGGCATCGAGACCCTCGTGGTCAACGGCAGCGCGGACCTGCTCACCCCGCCCGAGCACAGCGAGGAGATCGTGCGGCTCATCCCGGGCGCCGAGCACGTGGTGATCAACGAGGCAGGCCACATCATCATGCTCGAGCACCCCGAGGTCGTGACCGGGCTGCTGCTCTCGCTGGTCGAGCGCGGGCTGCGGGCCGCTGACGCCGGGCTGCACGTCGAGCGCAAGCCGCGGGTGCGCCGCACGCTGACCGACGTGGCCAAGCGCCGCAAGGTCGCGCAGGCCCGGGGGAGGGGGCGCCATGAGGCCCCCTGAGGTGGTGCTCCGCACCGCGGAGGAGACCCGGGCGTGGGGCGAGCGGCTCGGCCGCCTGCTGCGCGCCGGCGACCTCGTCGTGCTCACCGGTGACCTCGGCGCCGGCAAGACCACCCTGACCCAGGGCATCGCCGAGGGGCTCGGCGTGCGCGGCCCCATCACGTCGCCGACGTTCGTCATCGCCCGGGTGCACCCCTCGCTGGTGGACGGCCCCGCCCTGGTCCACGTCGACGCCTACCGGCTGGGCGGGTTCGCCGAGCTCGACGACCTCGACCTCGACACCTCGATCGAGGACTCGGTCACGATCGTCGAGTGGGGCCACGGGCTGGCCGAGGGCCTCGCCGAGGACCGGCTCGAGATCACCCTGAGCGGCGAGGACGAGCGCCGCGCCACCGTCACCGCCTCCGGCCCCCGGTGGGAGGGTGAGCAGGCCCGCGAGCTGCTCGGCGCACTGGTCGACGTACCCTGAACGCCGTGCTCCTGCTCGCCATCGACACCTCCACGTCCGCCATCGCCGTCGCCCTGCACGACGGGGAGCGCGTGCTGGCCGAGCGCTCCACCATCGACGCCCGGCACCACACCGAGCACGTCGCCCCCAGCATCACCGCCGTCCTCGAGGAGGCGGGTCGCGCCGCCGCCGACGTGACGACGGTGGCGGTGGGCGTCGGCCCGGGCCCGTTCACCGGCCTGCGGGTCGGCATGGTGACCGCCACCGTCTTCGGCCACGCCCGCGGGGTCCCCGTGCACGGCGTCTGCAGCCTCGACGCGCTCGCCCACGAAGCCGCCACCACCGGCGTGGTCGCGGGCGAGTTCGTGGTCGCCACCGACGCGCGCCGCAAGGAGGTCTACTGGGCCCGGTATGCCGTGGAGCCGGCTGACGGGGGCGCGCGCGCCCGCCGCCTCACGGACCCCGCCGTCGACTACCCCGCCACCGTGGCGGAGCGGCTCGACGGAGCCCCGGTCGTGGGCCGCGGCGCGCTGCTCTACCCCGACCTCCTCGGCCGACTGACCGGTCCACCGTCCGGCCCGCTCGACGTCAGCGCCGGGCACCTGGCAGCGGTGGCGCTGCGGGCGCTGGAGGAGGGCGCCACGCTGCCCGTGGAGCCGCTGTACCTGCGCCGGCCTGACGCCGCCCCGTCGCACCCACGCAAGCCGGTGACGCAGGCCGCGCCGCACGGGAGGGCCTGAGATGGTCCTGCGCGAGCTGCGCTGGACCGACATCGACGAGCTCGCCGCCCTCGAGCGCGAGCTCTTCCCGCACGACGCCTGGACCGAGCCGACCTGGTGGGCGGAGCTCGCCGGACGTCCTCGCCGTGACTACGTCGTGGAGGAGGACGCCGAGGGCATCGCCGGCTACGCCGGGCTCGACGTGGGCAGCGAGGTCGCCGATGTGATGACCATCGCCGTGGCACCGCGTGCGCAGGGCCGGGGCCTGGGCGCCGCGCTGCTCCAGGAGCTCGTCGACCGGGCCCGTGGGCGCGGCGCCGAGTACCTCATGCTCGAGGTCCGTGACGACAACCTGCCGGCGCGGCGCCTGTACGAGCGGGCCGGCTTCGAGCGCCTGACCACCCGCCGCCGCTACTACCAGCCCGGGGACGTGGACGCCCACATCCTGCGGCTGGCCCTGTCCAGCCCGACAGACCAGGAGGACAGCCCGTGAGTGCCGACCAGCCCCTCGTGCTGGGCATCGAGACCTCGTGCGACGAGACCGGTGTCGGCATCGTGCGCGGCGAGGAGCTGCTCGTCGACGCCATCGCCAGCAGCGTCGACGAGCACGCCCGCTTCGGGGGCGTCGTGCCCGAGGTGGCCAGCCGGGCCCACCTCGAGGCGATGGTGCCGACCATCGAGCGGGCCTGCACGCAGGCCGGGGTGCGGTTGTCGGACCTCGACGCCATCTCCGTGACCTCCGGCCCGGGCCTCGCCGGCGCGCTCATGGTCGGCGTCGCGGCCGCGAAGTCGCTGGCGGTCGCCCTCGGGGTGCCGCTCTACGGCGTCAACCACCTCGCATCGCACGTGGCGGTCGACATCGTCGAGCACGGCCCCCTCCCGGAGCCGACCCTTGCGCTGCTGGTCTCGGGCGGCCACTCATCGCTGCTTCTGGTGCCCGACGTCACCCACGACGTGCAGTCGCTGGGCTCCTCCATCGACGACGCCGCCGGCGAGGCCTTCGACAAGGTGGCCCGGGTGCTCGGCCTGCCCTTCCCGGGTGGCCCGCACATCGACCGGGCCGCCCGGGAGGGCGACTCCGTGGCCATCGACTTCCCCCGCGGGCTGACCTCGGGCCGCGACATGGAGCGCCACCGCTTCGACTTCTCCTTCTCGGGCCTCAAGACCGCGGTGGCCCGCTGGGTCGAGGCGCGGGAGCGCTCCGGCGAGCCGGTGCCCGTGGCCGACGTCGCGGCCAGCTTCCAGGAGGCCGTCGTCGACGTGCTGACCCGCAAGGCCGTCCTGGCCTGCCGCGAGAACGGCGTCGAGAACCTCCAGATCGGCGGCGGTGTGGCAGCGAACTCCCGCCTGCGGGCGATGGCGCAGGAGCGCTGCGACGCTGCGGGCATCGCCCTCCGGGTTCCGCGGCCCGGTCTGTGCACCGACAACGGCGCCATGGTCGCCGCGCTGGGGGCGCAGATGGTGCTCAAGGGCCGCACGCCGTCAGACCTGTCGCTCCCGGCCGACTCCTCGATGCCGGTCACGTCGGTCCAGGCCTGAGCTCAGCTCCCGCAGGAGGCGAGCCCGAGGCGGGTCTTGAGGGCGAGCACGCGCACCACGGAGGCGTTGACCTGCTTGCTGAAGGCGGGGCTGGCCTTCATCTTCGCCGTGATCGCCGACCGCATGGCGGGAGCCTGCGCGGCGTTCGCGGTCAGCACGACGTCGCCGCCCGCCGCGATGAACCGCGTGGCGCGCTCGCCCACGGGCACCGAGGCCACCGCCTGGGCCGCGCCGACGTCGTCGGTGATGACCACCCCGTCGAAGCCGAGCCGCTCGCGCAGCAGGTCGGTGACGATGGCCTTCGAGAACATCGCCCGGTTCTCGGGGTCGAGCCGCGGGTACCGCGCCGATGACACCATCACCAGGGGCGCCCCGGCCCGTATGCCGTCGCGGAAGGGCTCGAGGTAGGGGTCCGTGGTCGACGCGGTCCGGTCGGTGGTGCCCGACGCGGTGAGGTCGGTGTTGCCCGTGACGCGGCCCAGCCCGGGGAAGTGCTTGACCGTGGGCGCCACGTCGGCGGCGAGCGAGCCGCGGACGAACGCCGCGGCATACCGTCCGTTGGCCTGGGGGTCGCCGGGCACGAAGTCGCGGCGGTGGCGACCGATCGGGTCGTTGGCGGCGCCGAGGGAGGTCGGCACGGTGTCGGCGACCGGGGCGAGGTTGACGTTGACCCCCGCGCGCGCCAGCTCCCGCGACCACGTGCGGGCGTTGGCCTGGAGGGCTGTGGCTCCCGTGGTGGCCTGCGTGCGCGCCGACGGGATGCGGGTGAAGCCGTCACCGCGCAGCTGCTGCACCTGGCCGCCCTCCTGGTCGGCGGCGATGAGCAGGCCGACGCCACCGGTGGCGGCCCGGCCGGTCTCGGTGGCCTGCTGGAGGCGTTGGGCGACCTGGCGCACCGTCGCCGAGCCCTGCCAGCCGCCGAGGTAGATGACACCCCCGAGGTGGTCGCGGGCCACCTGCCGGGCGAGCGCCCGCGAGCTGCCGGTCGGCTGCAGCCCCACCATGAGGAGCTGCCCCACGCGCTGCGACGGCGTCAGCCTCGCCGCAAGGCGTTCGGCGCACGACGCGGTGCGGGTCGGTGTGCTGCTGGTGGAGGTGGCCGACGTGGGGCTCGCCGTGGTGGTCGACGGCGTCGGGGCGGTGATGGACCGAGCGGGGCTCGTGGTGCTGCCGGCGGTGGTCGACCCGCCGGACCCGGCGCCGCCCTGGCAGGCGGCTGCGCCGAGCAGGGCGAGGGCCATCGTCGAGGCGCCCAGCAGGCGGGCGGCGCGACCACGGCGGGCCGATCGGGGGGTCGTCGTCGCAGGGCTGGCCGTCGCAGGGCTGGTCGTCGCGGACATCCGGTCGAACCTATCCCGCCGTGCCCCCACGGGCCGAACCCGTAGGCTCCGGGGCGTGGCAGCCGACAGCCGACCCGTGGTCCTCGACGTCGACACCGGGGTGGACGACGCCTGCGCCATCCTGCTGGCCGCACGCCATCCGGGGCTCGACCTGTGCGCGGTGACCTGTGTCGGCGGCAACGCGCCGGTCGACGCCGTCGTCACCAACACCCTGACCGTGCTGGAGGCTGCGGGACGGCTCGACGTGCCGGTGGCGAGGGGCGCGGCCCGCCCGCTGCTGGAGCACCCTGTCAACGCAGCCCACGTGCACGGGGCCGACGGCATGGGTGACCTCGACTGGGCCAAGTCGCCGGCGTCACCCGACCCCCGCCACGCGGTCGAGCTGCTGCGCGACCTCCTCCTCGAGGCGGCGGCCAGCGGCGACCCCGACGACCGCATCACGCTCATCCCGCTCGCCCCGATGACCAACGTGGCCCTGCTGCTGCGCACCTGGCCCGAGGCGGCCGCCGGGCTGCGCGAGATCGTGTTCATGGGCGGAGCCGCCCACGTCGGCAACGCGACGGCATCGGCCGAGTTCAACGTCTTCCACGACCCGGAGGCGGCGGCGGTGGTGCTCGATGCCGCGGGCCAGCTCGGCGTGAACGTGACGATGTACGGACTCGACGTCTTCTACGACCCGCGGGTCTCCCGCGAGGAGGCGCAGGCGATGGTGGCCCGCGGCGGCCGGGGCGCGGCCGAGCTGGGCGGGCGCCTCATCGCCTTCCAGTGCGAGCGCTTCGACAGCACCGCGGCCACCATCGGCGACGCCGGCGCGGTCTGCGCGGTCATCGACCCGTCCGCCGTGCGCACCGAGCGGCTGCCCGTGCGGGTCGAGCTCGCCGGCACCTGGTCGCGCGGCCGGACGATCGTCGACCGCCGCGACTGGTCGGGCGACATGGCCCACGACCCCCACGGAGCCTCGCCGTCGCTGGTCGACGTGTGCCTCGACGTCGAGGCCGATCGCTTCGCCCGGCTCTGGGTCGACACGCTGACGGGCGGTGAGGGCTGATGGGCCGCGTCGTCGTGCTCGGGTCGCTCAACGTCGACCTCGTGTGCGATGTCGAGCGCCACCCGCGTCCGGGCGAGACGGTGCTCGCCACCGGGCCGCTCGCCCGTTACGCCGGTGGCAAGGGCGGCAACCAGGCGCTCGCCGCCGTCGCAGCGGGGGCCAGCGTGGCCATGGTGGCCTGCGTCGGCGACGACGCCGACGGCCGCCGCTACCTCGAGCGCCTCCGGGCCAGGGGCGTCGAGACGTCTGCCCTGCGGGTCGTGCCCGACGTGCCGACCGGCCAGGCGTGGATCACGGTCGACGCCGACAGCGAGAACGCCATCGTCGTCATCCCGGGAGCCAACGCGCAGATGGGCCTCGACGACCTCGCCGTGCTCGACACCATGGCGACGGGCGACGTGCTGCTGGCCCAGCTCGAGGTGCCGATCCGCGTCGTGGCCGCCGCGGCCCGCCGCGCCCAGGCGCGCGGTGCCCGCGTCGTCATCAACGCCGCTCCGTATGCCGCCCTGCCGCACGACGTGGCGGCGCTCGCCGACCCCCTCGTGGTCAACGAGCACGAGGCGCTGGCCCTGGCCGACTCGGGTGTGGTGCCGTCGTCGGTTCTGGTGACCTTCGGCGGGGAGGGCTGCTCGTGGGACGGCGAGCGCTTCGACGGTGACGAGGTGGCGCTGGAGGAGGTCGTCGACACCACCGGCGCCGGCGACGCCTTCTGCGGGGCGCTCGCCGCGGCGCTGGCCCGGGGCGACGACCGCGCCGAGGCCGTGCGGGCAGCCAGCCGTGCCGGTGCCGACGCGGTGCGCCGGCAGGGGGCCCAGGAGGACCCTGAGCTGTAGCTCGGGCCCTGGTCTCAGGCTCTGGTCCGGGCCCTAGTTCACCGAGATGTGGACGTGGTCGTAGTGGTTGGCCGTGGCGCTGCCACGGTCCTCCATCGGCTCCCAGCCCCCGCCGCCGGGGTACCAGATCCGCTGCTTCCAGATGATGTACTTGATGTTCAGGGTGTCCGCCATGCCCTGGAGGTGCGCGGCGAGCGCGTCGCCGTCGGAGGTCCCGCACATCACGTCGACCGCGTGGCCCGTGCCGTGGTCACCGGGGTCGCCGGCACGGTAGCCGCCGATGTCGTCGAGCTGGGGGAAGGAGCGCTTCACCTCGTTGATGACCGCCACCGCGTTGTCGGACATGCCGCTCATGCCGAGGCCGGCCCGCGAGTAGTTCGCCGAGCGCGAGGCCTTCTGCTCGACCCGCGGCTCGGGCGTCGGGGCAGGTTTCGGCTTCGGCTGCGGCTTGGGGGCAGGCTTGGCGGTGGCGGTGAACCCGATGAGGCCGAAGTGGTCCTGCCGGTGGGGGCCATCGACGGCAGGAGCCGACACGGCGACAGTGGGCGACTCCGACGTTGTGGGGGTGTAGGCCAGGCCCACGGCGGAGGGGAGCACCACGGCAGTGACGACACCGCTGGCGGTCGTGCCGACCGCCAGGGACTTCAGCAGCGCCTGCGCCGGGCCTCCGACGGCGCGAAGACGGGGGAGGCGTGGGGTCAGGCGGGACGAGCGCGGCTGGCGGTGGCGGCCGGCCCGGGTCTGGGGGGCGTCGGTCACGGCGGGAGATCCTCGGGACGTTCGGCGGTGCTGTCGGGTGGCGAGGGATCACCGTAGGGGATCTGCGCCGATTCGTCACATTCCGGTAACGGCGTGGCGTCAGATGGCCTGCACGACGAGCACCACCTGGTGACCGCGCACGCGAGTGATGACCACGACCGCCTCGGTGTGCCCGCGCGCCGGCAGTCGCAGCTGGCGCCGGAGCTGGTCGGCGTCGACGGCGACGCCCCGCTTCTTGATGGTCAGGCGGTCGATGCCGTGGTCGCGGAGCCAGGCCCGCAGGGCCTTGACGTTGAAGGGCATGGCCTCCTGCACGGCATACCGGCGGGCGAAGGGGAGGTCGTGGGCGGCGGGCGCGGACACGTAGCCGACCCCCGGGTCGAGCTCGGCGCCACCGGTGGCGGCCGTCACCGCGCCGACCAGGCCGGCCCGGATGACGGCCCGGTCCGGCTCGTACAGCCAGGGGCCGAGCTCGGCGAGGCTCTCGAGGGGTGCCGGCTCGGGGTCGGCCTGTGCCTCGGTCACGACGGCGGGGGCACCGTCGCGGCCGAGCACGGCGGCGGTGCGACCGGTGTGGCGCACGAGCGGACCCCACCACACCACGCACTCGAGCACCTCGCCGTCCCACGACGTCCACTGCGCCTCGGATCCCGGGGGGAGCGCGGCGTGGGGAAAGGCGGGGCTGAGCTTCGCGCCCGTGGCCGGGAGGGCGCGGGCCACCTCCTGGACGCGGCCCCACGAGGGTGAGATGGCGTCGAGGCTGAACACCCGACGGGTGTGGCCCCTCGCGTCGGCGACACCCGGGGTCCGGCGGGCGGGGTCGAGCCAGGCGCCCACGCCACGGGCGCCCTCGCCGGCAGGAGGGGTGAACTCCTCGGCGAGGCCCTGGGTGGCGGTGCAGTCCGGCCAGTGCCGCAGGTTGACCGCCGCGATCGCCGCGGTGACCTCGTCCGCGTCGATGGCGCGCACGCGGAGGTCGAGGCCTGCCATGGCCATCGCGTCGGCGCCGATGCCGCAGCCGAGGTCGTGGACGGTGTGGATGCCGGCGGCGCGGAACCGCTCGGCGTGCCGTGCGGCCACCTCGAGGCGCGTGGCCTGCTCGAGGCCGTCGCTGGTGAGCACCATGCCCTGCGCGAAGGGCCCGAACTTGGCCACGGCCTTCGCACGCAGGCGCGTCTGGTTGATGGCCGCGGCGACGAGGTCGGGCTCGAACCCGGCGTCACGCAGCCGCTGCTGCAGGCTGAGCTCGGTGCCCGGCTCGTAGGGCGGCAGTGCCTGGAGGAGGCCCCACCCCTCGCCGGTCGTCAGGCGGCGCAGCAGGGCGAGGTCCATGCCCGGCATTCTGGCCCATCGCCCAGGCGCGTCGTCCATGCCGCTCAGCCCTGGGCGAACGTCTGGCACTCGAGTTGACCGAGTGCTAACGGCGGTCCTAGATTTGCCATTGGCACTCCGGCTTGCCGAGTGCTAACAGCAGTAGGTGCTGGTCAACTGCCCTTCGACCCCCGCGACGGCGACGGGCCCGGCCGCACCCAGCAGTAGCCCACTGTCCACTTCGACATTCCCAAAGGGGAGGTCAACATCGTGTCGGTTTCCATCAAGCCGCTCGAAGACCGCATCGTCGTCAAGTCCGTCGAGGCTGAGCAGACGACCGCGTCCGGTCTTGTCATCCCGGACACCGCGAAGGAGAAGCCCCAGGAGGGCGAGGTCCTCGCGGTCGGTCCCGGTCGCTGGAACGAGGACGGCGCCGAGCGCATCCCGCTCGACGTCAAGGTCGGCGACCGCGTGCTCTACAGCAAGTACGGCGGCACCGAGGTCAAGCACGGCGGCGAGGAGTACCTGATCCTCTCGGCCCGCGACGTGCTCGCCATCATCGGCTGAGACGACCTACAGCTCTTGCCCACGCCCCGGCGCGGCCCGCACCGGGTCCGCGCCGGGGCGTGCGCACATCCCCAGCACGCCGTCCAACCAGCCGGTGTGCCCACGAACATCAAGTAGGTGAAGGACTTTCATGGCTAAGACGCTGGAGTTCAACGACGACGCTCGCAAGTCACTCGAGCGCGGCGTCGACGCGCTCGCGAACGCCGTCAAGGTGACCCTGGGGCCCAAGGGCCGCAACGTGGTCATCGACAAGAAGTGGGGCGCCCCCACGATCACCAACGATGGCGTGACCATCGCCCGCGAGGTCGAGCTCGAGGACTCCTACGAGAACCTCGGTGCCCAGCTCGCCAAGGAGGTCGCGACCAAGACCAACGACGTCGCGGGTGACGGCACCACCACCGCGACCGTGCTGGCCCAGGCCATGGTCAAGGAGGGCCTGCGCAACGTCGCCGCGGGCGCCGCCCCGGCCAGCCTCAAGCGCGGCATCGACCAGGCCGTCGAGGCCGTGCAGGCCCGCCTGCTCGAGAACGCCCGCGAGATCGAGGGCAAGGACGAGATCGCCCAGGTCGCCTCGCTGTCCGCCCAGGACGAGACCATCGGCACCACCATCGCCGACGCGTTCGACAAGGTGGGCAAGGACGGCGTGATCACGGTCGAGGAGTCCTCGACGGCGACGACCGAGCTCGAGTTCACCGAGGGCATGCAGTTCGACAAGGGCTACATCTCCCCGTACTTCATCTCGGACGCCGAGCGCATGGAAGCCGTCATCGAGGATGCGTACATCCTCATCAACCAGGGCAAGATCTCGGCCATCGCCGAGGTGCTCCCGGTGCTCGAGAAGGTCGTCAAGGCCGGCAAGCCGCTCCTGGTCATCTCCGAGGATGTCGACGGCGAGGCCCTCTCGACCCTCGTGGTCAACAAGATCCGCGGCACCTTCAACGTCGTCGCGGTCAAGGCCCCCGGCTTCGGTGACCGCCGCAAGGCGATGCTGCAGGACATGGCCGTCCTCACCGGTGGCCAGGTCATCTCCGAGGAGGTCGGCCTCAAGCTCGACCAGGCCGACCTCGACGTGCTGGGCCAGGCCCGCCGCATCGTCGTCACCAAGGACACCACCACGATCATCGACGGCGCCGGCAAGCCCGACGAGGTCGAGGGCCGGGTCAACCAGATCAAGGCCGAGATCGAGCGCACCGACTCCGACTGGGACCGCGAGAAGCTGCAGGAGCGCCTGGCCAAGCTGGCCGGCGGTGTCTGCGTGATCCGCGTCGGCGCCCACACCGAGGTCGAGCTCAAGGAGAAGAAGCACCGCATCGAGGACGCCATCTCGGCGACCCGCGCGGCGATCGAGGAGGGCATCGTCGCCGGTGGCGGCTCCGCCCTCGTCCACGCCTCCACCGCCATCGACGCCCTCGGGCTCGAGGGTGACGAGGCCACCGGCGCCGCCATCGTGCGCAAGGCCGCGGCCGAGCCGCTGCGCTGGATCGCCGAGAACGCCGGCATGGAGGGCTACGTCGCCGTCTCCAAGGTCGCGGACCTCGAGGTGGGCAACGGCCTCAACGCCGCCACCGGCCAGTACGTCGACCTGGTCAAGGCCGGCGTCATCGACCCGGTGAAGGTCACCCGCTCCGCCCTGCGCAACGCCGCGTCGATCGCGTCGATGGTCCTCACCACCGACACCCTCGTCGTGGAGAAGAAGGAAGAGGAGCCGGAGGCCGCCGGCGGCCACGGCCACGGTCACGGCCACTGACCCGAACGGCATACCGCTCGAAGGCCCGTCCCCGTTGCGGGGGCGGGCCTTCGCGCGTCCCCAGCCGTATGCCGTGGCGTGCCGACCGGAGGTCAGGTGCGCCGGAGCTCCATCACCATCGCCTCGTAGGCCCCGACCGAGGGGACGGCGCTCTCCGGAACCACGTTGAGCATCCGCAGGGTGAGGCCCTGGCCAGTGGTGGACACCTCGATCCGCCAGCGCCA
This sequence comes from uncultured Actinomycetota bacterium, assembly GCA_963730585.1. Classification (GTDB taxonomy): domain Bacteria; phylum Actinomycetota; class Actinomycetes; order Actinomycetales; family Dermatophilaceae; genus Pedococcus_A. The sequence continues at coordinate 120,371 of CAVSSL010000006.1, forward strand.
GCCGTCGCCGTAGTCGTACTCGAAGGCCAGCGTCTCGCCGTCCGCCGAGCCGTCGACGGCCCGGGCCGCCTGCTGGTGCCACGAGTCAGCCCAGAACGCGGTGGCGTCAGCCGCCCCGGCCGAGTCGTCGCCGTGCCCGACGACGAGCAGCCCCTGCTGCTCACCGTCGTCGGGGTGTCGCCAGGTGTAGCCCAGGGTCACCAGGTGCCCGCCCGCGGCGACGGCGACGGTTGCCGTGGTCGGTGCGGTGAAGAGGTCGTCAGCCGGCATCAGCCGGAACCCGTTGGTCCCCTGCCACGTGCCGGCAGCGTGGGCGAGAGCGTCGATGACGGTCATGACGGCAGGTCAGGCGCCGCTGACCACGCGAACGGTCTCCCCGGCATACGAGACGAGCATGCCCGGGCGCACCTGCTGGCCGCGCCGCGACCAGACCTCGCCGTCCACCGTGACCTCGCCGGCCTCGATGACGGCACGGGCCATGGAGCCGTCGTCGACCAGACCTGCCAGCTTCAGGAGCTGGCCGAGCCGGATCGACTCGTCACGGATGGGGACCTCGGCGGGGCTGCTCACCCCCGCAGTCTAGGCGTCCGCCGTGGGGCGAGCTCGGGTCTGCCTCGGGTCAGCTGGCCTCGGAGACGGTGCGGTGCCCGGCGTAGTGGGCCTCGCGCTCGTCCTCGGTCATCGCGCCCCAGACGCCGTAGGGCTCGCGGACGCGCAAGGCGTGCTCGCGGCACTGGAGCAGCACCGGGCAGGCCAGGCACACCTCCTTGGCGGCCGCGTCCCGGGAGCGGCGGGCGGAGCCGCGCTCACCCTCGGGGTGGAAGAACACGTCTGGGTTGACCTGGCGGCAGGATCCCTCCAGCTGCCAGTCCCAGAGGTCGGCGACGGGTCCGGGCAGTCTCGACAGCTCAGCCATTTCGCTCCCCACCTCTTCCCCGCGGCACGGTGCCGCATGAAGAGGAACCTACCCCCGCCTGACCTGCGCAAACAGTCCGAGGATGGTCAAAACTTCTTCAAGTCTGAACACTTTTGGCACGACTTTCCCACCGGTGCGTTTCCGTCCCTCGCGGCCCGTCCCAGGCCCGTCGCCGGCCCGCGACAGTGCCCGTCACGGGGGCCCTCCCGGGCTGCCTTACCATGGGCCAATGAGCAACGGATCGTCCTCTGTCCCCGCTCCGTTCGCCGAGATCGGCCTGACCTACGACGACGTCCTCCTGCTTCCGGGGCTGAGCGACGTGATCCCCAGCGAGGTCGACACCACCTCGCGCCTGACCCGCGAGATCAGCCTGCGCACCCCGCTGCTGTCCGCCGCCATGGACACCGTGACCGAGGCTCGCATGGCGATCGCGATGGCCCGCCAGGGCGGCCTCGGGGTGCTCCACCGCAACCTCTCGATCGAGGACCAGGCCTACCAGGTCGACCTCGTCAAGCGCACCCAGACCGGCCGCATCCCCAACCCCGTGACGATCGGCCCCGACGCCACCCTCGAGCAGCTCGACCAGGTCTGCGGCGAGTACCGCGTCTCGGGCCTGCCGGTGGTCGACCGCGACCAGCTTCTGCTCGGCATCATCACCAACCGCGACCTGCGGTTCGTGCCGGTCTCGGAGTGGGCGACCACGCGGGTGCGCGACGTCATGACCTCCACGCCTCTGATCACCGGCCCCGCCGACATCGACCGCGAGACGGCCACGGTCCTGCTGCGACAGCACAAGCGCGAGCGGCTGCCGCTCGTCGACGACGACGGCCGGCTCGTGGGCCTCATCACGGTCAAGGACTTCGTGCGCTCCGAGCAGTTCCCCAACGCGAGCAAGGACGGTCAGGGCCGCCTGCTGGTGGGGGCGGCGGTCGGCTACTTCGGCGACGCCTGGAAGCGCGCGACCACCCTCATCGAGGCCGGCGTCGACGTGCTGGTGGTCGACACCGCGCACGGCCACGCCAACCTCCTGCTCGAGATGGTCAGGCGGCTCAAGAGCGACAGCGCCACCTCGCACGTGCAGGTCGTCGGCGGCAACGTCGCCACCCGCGACGGTGCCCAGGCCCTGGTCGAGGCGGGTGTCGACGCGGTCAAGGTCGGCGTGGGGCCGGGCTCGATCTGCACCACCCGGGTCGTGGCGGGCGTCGGCGTCCCGCAGGTCACCGCCATCTACGAGGCCGCCCAGGCCTGCAAGCCCGCCGGGGTGCCGGTCATCGGCGACGGTGGCCTGCAGTACTCCGGTGACATCGCCAAGGCGCTCGTCGCCGGGGCCGACACCGTGATGGTCGGGTCGCTGCTCGCCGGCTGCGAGGAGAGCCCCGGCGACCTGGTGCTCGTCAACGGCAAGCAGTACAAGTCCTACCGGGGGATGGGCTCGCTCGGCGCGATGTCGTCGCGCGGGAAGAAGTCCTACTCCAAGGACCGGTACTTCCAGGCCGACGTCACCAGCGACGACCAGCTCGTGCCCGAGGGCATCGAGGGCCGGGTCGCCTACAAGGGCCAGGTCTCGGCGGTCGCGCGCCAGCTCATCGGCGGCCTGCAGCAGTCGATGTTCTACGTCGGCGCCCGCACCGTGCCCGAGCTCCAGGAGAAGGGCCGCTTCGTGCGGATCACCCCGGCCGGGCTCAAGGAGAGCCACCCGCACGACATCCAGATGGTCGTCGAGGCGCCGAACTACTCCGGTCGCTGAGCCTCCTCCGACCGGCTCGCGAGGTATCGGCTGCTCTACGCCGTATGCCCGATGAGTCCGGCGTCGACGACACCTAGCGTGGCTGCCCGGGTGGGGACCCGACCATGGAGGTGTCTGATGCGCAGACCGTCACAACGCGGCGCCACAGCGCTGCTCGCTCTCTCCCTCGCCGCCACAGCCCTGACCGGGCAGGCGGCCCACGCGGCGACCGACCGGGCCGCCGCACTTCCCGCTCCCGACGCGACCGCTCTCTGCGCGAGCCTCTGGAACGGTGTGTTCGAGCCGCCGAGCTCCGAGCCCCTGGCTCCGTGCCAGTGGGACATGGCCCTCATCGGCGCCACCGAGGAGACGTGGAACCAGGCTGACGGCAGCGGCGTCCGGGTCGGCGTCATCGACAGCGGGGCCGACCTGACGCACCCCGACGTCGCCCCGAACCTCGACATCGCGAGCTCCTGCTCGTTCATCAGGCCGGACGACCCGGCGATCGTGGCCGGACTGTCCGACCCCAGCGAGGCCGCGAGCGGCGACTGCTCCAACAAGGCCGCCGTCGACGACAAGAGCGGCCACGGCACTCACGTCGCCTCCGAGATCGCCGCGCCGGTCAACGACATCGGCATCGCGGGCGTGGCGCCGAAGGCCACGATCGTCGCCCTCAAGGCGTGCACGTCCTCGACCTACTGCTTCGGCTACGCGGTCGCGGCTGCCCTTCGCAAGGCAGGTGACCTGCGGCTCGACGTCGTGAACCTCAGCCTGTTCGCCGACCCCTACCTCTACTACTGCGGCAACGAGGCCGGCCAGCGGGCCATGGCGCGCGAGATCACCGAGGCGGCGCGGTACGCCACCTCGCGCGGGGTGCTCATCGTCGCCTCGGCCGGCAACGAGGCGGCCGACCTTCAGCACCCGGTCGAGGACACGATCAGCCCCGACGGGCCGGACGACACCCCGCTCGAGCGGGCTGTCGGCAATCAGTGCCGCGTGCTGCCGGCCGAGCTGCCCGGCGCGCTGACCGTCATGGCGACTGGTCCGGTCGGCTACCCCGGATACACGAGGAACATCGCGGACTACTCCAGCGTCGGCGGAGACGTCGCGGCTCCTGGGGGTGACTTCTTCTCGGCAACCAACACGGTGCAGGACGGCATCCTCGGCGCCCTGCCGCCGGACAGCGAGATCTTCGCGTTCTACGACGGACTCGGGACGACCCCGAGGTACCGCGGTCTGACAGTGACCGACCAGGGCGCGACCTACGGGTTCCTGCAGGGCACCTCCATGGCGGCTCCACATGCGACGGGCGTGGCCGCGTTGGTGGTCGACCGGCACCCAGAATGGTCGCCCGGAGCCGTCAAGGCCGCCGTGCAGCGCACCGCGACGCCGATGTCCTGCCCGGCCGACTGGCAGCCCCTCGGCGACGACGACACCCGCCTGAAGTGCTACGGCGGCGCCGATGGCCGTACGTCGTTCTTCGGACACGGACTGGTGAACGCGCGGGAGGCGGCCCTCCTATGAGCGCAGGTCCCGGCCTAGACGGAACGCCCGGCACGGTTACGCCTTCTGTCGGATGGCTCCGGCGGCGGGCTGCCCTAGCGTGGTGCCATGCCCCCGACGGGGCAGTCTTGGAGGAGGGGGTTCTCGTCCTGAGCCTCGCCGCTGCGGGCAGCTGACCGTCCGGCGAACACACTGGCGTCCCGCCGCTGGCCGCCCCCTCACCCGGCGGCGGGACGTCAGTTTTTCGTGTGAGGTCGGGGGCGGCCGGCCACATATCTCCTGCCCGATACGATCGGCCGGTGACTGAGATCGAGATCGGCCGTGGCAAGCGGGGCCGTCGGGCCTACTCCTTCGACGACATCGCGGTGGTGCCCTCGCGCCGCACCCGCGACCCGGAGGAGGTCTCGGTCTCCTGGCAGATCGACGCCTACCACTTCGACATCCCGGTCATCGCCGCACCGATGGACTCGGTGATGTCGCCCGACACCGCCATCGCGCTCGGTCAGCTCGGCGGCCTGCCCGTGCTCGACCTCGAGGGGCTGTGGACCCGCTACGAGGACCCGACCGCCCTCCTCGAGGAGATCTCGGGCCTCGACGAGGACCTGGCGACCTCGCGGATGCAGGAGATCTACTCCGCCGAGATCCAGCCCGAGCTCATCACCGAGCGCCTCCGCCAGGTGCGCGAGGCCGGGGTGACCGTGGCCGGCGCGCTCAGCCCGCAGCGCACCCAGCAGCTGTGGAAGTCCGTGGTCGACGCAGGGGTCGACCTGTTCGTCATCCGCGGTACGACCGTCTCGGCCGAGCACGTCTCGGGCCGGGCCGAGCCGCTGAACCTCAAGCGCTTCATCTACGAGCTCGACGTGCCCGTGATCGTCGGCGGCGCGGCCTCCTACACCGCGGCCCTGCACCTGATGCGCACCGGAGCGGCCGGCGTCCTCGTCGGCTTCGGTGGGGGAGCGGCCCACACCACCCGGCGCACGCTGGGCATCCACGCCCCGATGGCCTCGGCGATCGCCGACGTGGCCGCGGCCCGCCGCGACTACCTCGACGAGTCGGGCGGCCGCTACGTGCACGTCATCGCCGACGGCGGCGTCGGCAGCAGTGGCGACATCGTCAAGGCCGTGGCCTGCGGTGCCGACGCGGTCATGCTGGGTGCGGCGCTGGCGCGCGCCACCGACGCCCCGGGCCGCGGCTACCACTGGGGCCCGGAGGCGCACCACCCGCAGCTGCCGCGCGGCGAGCGCGTCGGCGTCGGCGGCGTCGCCCCGCTGGAGGAGATCCTCTTCGGCCCGGGCCGTCTCGCCGACGGCACGACCAACATCGTGGGTGCGCTCAAGCGCGCGATGGCCACCACCGGCTACTCCGACCTCAAGGAGTTCCAGCGGGTCGAGGTCGTGGTCGCCCCCTACCAGCGCAGCTGAGGCGACCGCCCGGGACACCTGAGGCGACCACCCGGCATACCGCTGGGCCGCGTGACACGATGGCGCCATGGCCAGGGGTGAGCGGCTGAAGAAGTCGGTCTACGACGCCGAGCTGTTCCGGCTGCAGGCCGAGCTGGTCAAGATGCAGGAGTGGGTGCGGCGCGAGGGTGAGCGCGTCGTCGTCATCTTCGAGGGTCGCGACGCCGCAGGGAAGGGCTCGACCATCAAGCGGGTCGCGCAGTACCTCAACCCGCGCGTGGCCCGCATCGTGGCGCTGCCGACCCCGACCGAGCGCGAGCGCACCCAGTGGTACTTCCAGCGCTACGTCGAGCACCTGCCGGCGGCCGGCGAGATCGTGCTCTTCGACCGCAGCTGGTACAACCGCGCGGGGGTCGAGCGCGTGCTGGGCTACTGCACCCCGGAGGAGCACCAGCGGTTCCTGCGCCAGTGCCCGATCTTCGAGCGGATGCTGGCCGAGGACGGCATCCGGCTGCACAAGTACTGGTTCTCGGTCAGCGACGTCGAGCAGCAGAGGCGGTTCGAGTCGCGGCTGACCGACCCCATGCGCCGCTGGAAGCTCTCGACCACGGACCTGGAGTCCATCACGCGCTGGGAGGACTACTCGCGCGCCAAGGACGACATGCTCGTGCACACCGACATCCCGGAGGCCCGCTGGAACGTCGTGGAGAGCGACGACAAGCGACGGTCGCGGATCAACATGATCGCCCACCTGATTTCCCAGGTCCCGTACCAGGACGTCGAGCAGCCCGCCCTGACCCTGCCCGAGCGGCCGCCGTCGCGGGGCTACGTGCGGCCGGACCGCTCGCTCCAGCACGAGGTGCCGGACCACGCGGCGACCCTGGAGCGGTAGGGCGGAGCGGAGCGCTGTGGCAGGTGTCTCACCAGTAACTTACTGCTAGTAAATTGGCGGGCGCCGACCTACCCTTCGGCTATGGCCTCGGACATGCTGGCTGACCCGGAAACCGACCCCACCGCGACGTATGCCGTGGACCCGGCTCTCGCGCGCCGGCTCACCGCGAGGGTGGTGTGCTCCCCGCGGGCGGAGCAGCGGCAGACCCGCTCGCCGCTGGGCAACGCCCCGCTCGCCTCGCTGCCGCTGTCGACGCCGCAGGACGTGCAGAGCGCGGTCGACTCCGCGCGGGCAGCCCAGCGGATCTGGGCCCGGACTCCGATGAGCCACCGCCAGCGGATCCTGCTGCGCTACCACGACCTCGTGCTCGACCGGCAGGCGCAGCTGCTCGACCTCGTGCAGCTGGAGTCGGGCAAGACCCGCCGGCAGGCCTTCGAGGAGGTCGCCGACGTCGCCCTGGTGGCCCGCTACTACGCCCGCACCGCCGCGAGCCACCTTCGGTCGCGGCGCCGGGCGGGCCTCTTCCCGCTGCTGACCCAGACCCGCGAGCTCCACCACCCCAAGGGCGTCGTCGGCATCGTCTCGCCGTGGAACTACCCGCTCACCCTCGCCGTCTCCGACGCCCTGCCGGCGCTCATCGCGGGCAACGCGGTGGTCCTGCGACCCGACCTGCAGGCGTCGCTGACCGCCCTGCAGGCCGTGGCACTGCTCGTGGAGGCGGGCCTGCCCGAGGCGCTCCTCCAGGTGGTGCTCGGCGACGGCCCCACGGTGGGCCAGGCGGTTGTGGACACCGCCGACTACGTCTGCTTCACCGGGTCGACCGCGGTGGGCCGGAAGGTCGCAGCCTCGACGGGCGACCGTCTGGTGGGCGCCAGCCTCGAGCTGGGCGGCAAGAACAGCATGTACGTCGCCGACGACGCCGACCTCGGCCGGGCCGTCGACGGCGCCGTGCGGGGCTGCTTCTCCTCCGCGGGGCAGCTCTGCATCTCCAAGGAGCGGATCCTCGTGCACGAGGCCGTCGTCGAGGAGTTCACCGAGCGGTTCGTCGCGGCCACGAAGAAGATGCGGCTGGGCGTCGACCTCGACTTCGGGGCCGACATGGGGTCGCTCGTCTCGGCCGACCAGCTCGAGCGGGTCACGGCCCACGTCGAGGACGCGCGGGCCAAGGGCGCGACCGTGCTGGCCGGTGGGCGTGCCCGCCCGGACGTCGGCCCCTTCGTCTACGAGCCGACCATCCTCACCGGCGTCACCGCCGCGATGGCCTGCCGTGACGAGGAGACCTTCGGTCCGGTGGTGACGATCTACGCGGTCGGCTCCGACGACGAGGCCATCCGGATGGCCAACGACAGCGACTACGGGCTCAACGCCTCCGTGTTCACCCGTGACATCCGGCGGGGTCGGCGCATCGCCGCCCGGATCAGCGCGGGCACGGTCAACATCAACGAGCCCTACGGCGCGGCCTGGGGCAGCGTCGCATCCCCGATGGGTGGCATGAAGGCCTCCGGCGTCTCCCGGCGGCACGGCGCCGAGGGGATCATGAAGTACACCGAGTCCCAGACCGTCTCGGTGCAGCGGCTGGTGCCGCTCGCGCCGTTCGGCGGCATGTCCGAGGAGACCTGGGTCAAGGGCATGACGGCCGCACTGCGGGCGCTGAAGGCCGTGGGGCGACCGTGACCGCCACCCGCACGACCCACTACGACGTCGTCGTCGTCGGCTCGGGTTTCGGGGGCTCGGTCAGCGCCCTGCGCCTGGCCGAGAAGGGCTACCGCGTCCACGTCATCGAGTCGGGGCGCCGGTTCGCCGACGACGACTTCGCCAAGACGTCGTGGGACGTCCGGCGCTACTTCTGGGCGCCGCGGCTCAAGTGCTTCGGGGTCCAGCGCATCCACCGCCTCCCGGACGTCGTGGTGCTGGCCGGTGCCGGAGTGGGGGGTGGGTCGCTCAACTACGCCAACACCCTCTACGTCCCGCCCACACCGTTCTTCCAGGACCCGCAGTGGCGTGACATCACCGACTGGCAGTCCGAGCTCGCGCCGCACTACCGGGTGGCGTCCAGCATGCTCGGCGTCGTCACCAACCCCTGCGAGGGACCCGTCGAGCAGGTCATGCGCCAGACCGCCGAGGACCTCGGGGTGGGCGACACCTTCCGCAAGACGCCGGTCGGCGTCTTCTTCGGTATGCCGGGTGTCCGGGTCCCCGACCCGTACTTCGGCGGGGCGGGCCCGGACCGCACCGGCTGCACCGAGTGCGGCAACTGCATGGTCGGGTGCCGGGTCGGCGCCAAGAACACCTTGGTGAAGAACTACCTCGCGCTCGCCGAGCGACTCGGGGCCACGGTGGAGCCGCTGCGCACGGTGGTGGACGTTCGCCCGGAGCCGGGCGGCACGGCATACCGCGTCACGACGGAGGCCACCGGTGCGTGGCTGCGCAAGGACCGCCGCACCGTGACCGCCGACCAGGTCGTGTTCGCGGCGGGCGCCTGGGGCACCCAGCGGCTGCTGCACACCCTGAAGGACACCGGCTCCCTGCCCGGGCTGTCCGACCGCCTCGGGCAGCTGACCCGGACCAACTCCGAGGCGCTGGGCGGCGCCATGCTGGAGAAGGCCCCGCGCGACGTCGACCTGACCAAGGGCGTCGCCATCACGTCCTCGTTCCACCCCGCGCCTGACACGCACATCGAGAACGTCCGCTACGGCAAGGGGTCCAACGCCATGGGCGCGCTCGCGACGATCCTCGTCGACGGCGGGGGCACGGTGCCGCGCCCGGTGAAGTTCCTCCTCGAGGCGGTGCGCCACCCCGTCGTGTTCGTGCGCTCGCTGTCGCAGTACCGCTGGAGCGAGCGCACCGTGATCGGCCTGGTCATGCAGACCCGCGACAACTCCCTCACGGTCTCCGGCCGGCGCGGCCTGTTCGGCGGCCGCACCCTCACCTCGCGGCAGGGGCATGGTGAGCCGAACCCCACCTGGATCCCAGCCGGGCACCGCGCGATCGTGGGTCTCGCCGCGCGGCTGTCGCAGGCGACCGGGCTGCGCGCCTTCCCGGGCAGCTCGCTCGGCGAGATCGCCGACGTGCCCATGACCGCGCACTTCCTCGGCGGTGCCGTCATCGGCACCGACCGGGAGCAGGGGGTCGTCGACCCCTACCACCGGGTCTGGGGCTACCCCGGACTCCACGTGGTCGACGGGTCGGCGATCTCGGCGAACCTCGGCGTGAACCCCTCGCTCACGATCACCGCCCAGGCGGAGCGGGCCCTGTCGCTGTGGCCCAACCGAGGGGACTCCGACGCCCGGCCTGCGCAGGGCGAGGCGTACCGGCGGCTCGAGCCGGTGCCGGCGCAGCGACCCGCCGTGCCGCGGTTCACGCACGAGAGCGCCCAGGCCTGACTCAGGCTGAGCGACCGGACAGAGAAGGGGCCCGGCTGCTGCCGGGCCCCTTGCGCTGAGGGTCAGCTCGTCACGCTGCCCTCGATCTGCTGCTGGCCGCCGCGGCTCTGCACCTCGATCTTGCGCGGCTTGGCCTTCTCCGAGACCGGGATGGTCAGGGAGAGGACCCCGTTCTCGTAGTGGGCGTGGATCTGCTCGAGGTCCAGCCCTTCACCGAGGCTGAGCTGGCGCATGTAGCTGCCGGACGGGCGCTCCTGCGCGATCCACTCGGCCTGGTCCTCGCCCCGCAGCGTGCGCTCGGCTCGCACCGTGAGGGTGTTGCCGTCCATGTCGACGTCGATCGAGCCCGGGTCGACACCGGGGAGGTCGATGTTGACGACGTAGTGGTCGCCGGAGCGGTAGAGGTCCATCGGCATCCAGCGCGGTGCGCGGGTCGCCGTCGGCCCGCCCCAGAGCTGGGCGGTGAGACGGTCCATCTCACGGAAGGGATCGAAGACAACAGCCACGAAAACCACCTCCTGCGTCCAGTCCGGTCCGCCACCGCGGCGAACCGGGTGTTGTGGCGTCGGGTCGACCGGGTCCCTTCCGGTCGACCGCCCCCTGACGGGTCAGGTCCATTCTGCCGTGGAGAACGCAGAGCGCAACAGGTGTATTCCGCTGCGACACAGCAGGATTCGCTGTGACGGCGGCTCCCGGCGCCCCCCTGTGGCGCCGGCAGCCGCCGCGGGGGAGGGCAGGCGGGGGGCTGTGGGTGGGTGCGGCTGGAGATGAGCCGGGGATGGTTTCTCCAGCCGCACCACCCAGCACAACGACGGCACACGGAGGGGGTTACGCGGGTTACGGAACTTTTTCCGCAGCCTTCCCAGCCACCCCGGAACGCTCGTCGCGCCACGAGTGCCACAGCGCGGCATACGGGCCCTCGGCGGCCAGCAGCTCGTGGTGCGTGCCGATCTCGCTGACCAGCCCGTCCTCCACCACCGCGACCCGGTCGGCGTCGTGGGCCGTGTGCAGCCGGTGGGCGATCGCGACCACGGTGCGGCCCTCGACGACCGCGGCCAGCGAGCGCTCGAGGTGCCGCGCCGCGCGGGGGTCGAGCAGCGAGGTGGCCTCGTCGAGCACCAGGGTGTGGGGGTCGGCCAGCACCAGCCGGGCCAGCGCCACCTGTTGGGCCTGCGCCTCGCTGAGCCGGTGCCCGCCGCTGCCCACCACCGTGTCGAGGCCGTCGGGGAGCGCGAGCGCCCACCGGTCGGCGTCGACGGCCACCAGCGCCTCGAGCAGGGTCGCCCGGTCGGCGCCCGGTCGGGCCAGCAGCAGGTTGTCGGCCAGGGTGCCCACGAAGACGTGGTGCTCCTGGGTCACGAGGGCGACCTGGGTGCGCAGGTCGCCCAGCTCGAGGTCGACCAGTGGCACGCCGCCCACCGAGACGGTGCCCTCACGGGGTCCGTCGATGCCGGCCATGAGGCGGCCCAGGGTCGACTTGCCCGCGCCCGAGGGGCCGACGATGGCCAGCCGCTCGCCGGGCACGAGGTCGAGGCTGACGCCGCGCAGCACGTCGCGGCCGCTGCGGTAGGCGTAGTGGACGCCGTCGACGTCGAGCCGGTCGCCGTCGGGGCGGGCGCCGGTGGCCACGCGGTCGGCCGGCACCTCGCCCACGCCGATGACGCGGGCGAGCGAGGTGGCGCCGACCTGGATCTCGTCGAGCCACATCAGCACCTCGTCGAGCGGCCCCACCATCTGGTGGATGAAGAGGGTGACCGCGGTGGCGGCACCTGCGGTGACGTGGCCGTTCATGGCCAGGAAGCCGCCCCACAGCACCGACCCGGCGACCGGGATGAAGTAGCCGAGCTCGACGAAGGGGAACCAGCGCAGGCGCAGCCCGAGGGTGTAGCGCTCCGCCTCGAAGCAGTCGCCGAGCGCCTCGTCGAACTGGCGCCGCCGGGCCGGGCCGAGCGAGAGGGCGTCGATGGTGCGGGCGCCGTCCACCGTCTCGGAGACCACGCCGTTGAGGCTGGCGTAGGTCGCCCGCTCCCACAGGTACCCCTTGCCCGCGTGACGCAGGTAGCGCCGGGTCGAGAACCAGTAGAACGGCAGGCCGAGCAGCATCGGCAGGGTCGCCAGCGGCGAGGTGAGCAGGGCCGCCACCACCGTCATGACGATCGTGACCGAGGCGACGAAGATCGAGGGGATGCCGAAGCGCACGACGTGCGAGAGCGCCTCGACGTCGTTGGTGGTGCGCGCGACGAGGTCGCCGGTGCCGGCCCGCTCCACCGTCGACAGCGGCAGGTTGACCGCCCGGCCGATGAACTGCTCGCGCAGCTCGGCGAAGACCGTCTCCCCGAGCACCAGCGAGGCGCGCCGGGCCGTCCACGTCAGGGCGGTCTGGAGCACGACGGCGCCGGCCAGCATCATCGCCAACCGGTCGACCTCGGCCAGCGTGCCGTCGCCGCTGACGGTGTCGACGAGCCGGCCCACCAGCCACGGCCCGGCGAGGGCGGCCAGCGCCGCGAGGGCGTGCAGCACGATGACGACGGACAGGTAGCGGCCGTGCCGCCGCACCAGCCCGCGCGTGTGCCGCACCACGGCGGCCGTGTCGGCGATCGGGAGCGTCCGTCGCGCGTGGTCGGTCACCATGCCCATGTCAGTCCTCCTCCCCGCGGGTGACGATCGAGCGGTATGCCGCGTGCCCGGTCAGCAGCTCGTGGTGGGTGCCGGTGGCGGTCACCACCCCGTCCTCGACGAGGACGACCTCGTCGGCCTCGCCGAGCACCAGCGGGCTGGCCGTGGTGACCACGGTGGTGCGCCCCCGCCGGGCGGCGGCCAGGCGCGTCGCGATGCGGGCCTCGGTGTGGGCGTCGACCGCGCTGGTCGGCTCCACCAGCACGAGCACCTCGGGGTCGACGAGCAGCGCCCGGGCCAGGGCGAGCCGCTGGCGCTGGCCACCGGAGTAGGAGCGGCCGCGCTCCTCGACGAGCCCGTCGAGGCCGTCGGGCACCGCCTCCAGCACGTCGAGCGCGCTGGCCACCTCGAGGGCGGCGTGCACCTGCTGGTCGGAGTCGGCCACCCGCCCGGCGAGCAGCCCGTCGCGCAGCCGGCCCGTGAACAGCCTCGGGTCGGCCTCGCTGACGACGATGCGCTCGCGCACCTCGACCAGGGCCAGGTCGTCGAGCCGGCGGTCGCCCCACGTCGTCTCGTGGCGGCCCGGGCCGTGCCGGCCCAGCCGGTCGGCGATGGCGGCGGTCTCCTCCGGGCGTGCCGAGACGAGCGCGGTCAGGCGACCCGCGCGCACCCGCAGCCCCGAGAGCGGGTCGACCAGGTCGTCCGACGGCTCAGGCAGCGTCGCCGCGCCCGGCGTCCCCGGCTCCTGGTCCGGCTCCACCGCCAGGATCCGCAGCACCTTGCGGGCCCCGATGTGGGCGCGGACGAACCGGTCGACGAACTCGGTGACGGTGCGCAGCGGCATGGTGAGGAACGCGGCATACCCGTAGAAGGCCACGAGCTGGCCGGCGGTGATCTGGCCGTCGAGCGCGAAGCGGGCCCCGATCCACGTCACGAGCACCACGAAGATGCCGGGGAGCAGCACCTGCGCGGAGTCGAGCCCCGCCTGCACGCCGGCCACCCGCACGCCGACCCGGCGCACGTGCTGCGACTGCTGCTCGTAGCGGCGCAGGAAGGTCTGCTCGCCGCCGATGCCGCGCAGCACCCGCAGACCCGCCACGGTGTCGGCGCCGAGGGTGGTGAGGCGGCCGGTCTGCTCGCGCTGGTCGGCCTGCCGGCGCTGCAGCGGTCGCACGATGAACGACAGGAGCGACAGCAGCACCGGGCCGCCGAGCAGCACCAGCCAGCCCAGCGGGGGCGAGGCCGCCAGCAGGATCGAGCCCACCACGACGTAGCTGACGAGGGCCCCGGTGAAGCGACCGGCCACGTCGAAGAGGCCGCCGATGCGCATGACGTCGCTGGCGAAGACCGCGATGACCTCACCGGCGGGGATCCTCCTGGTGAGCGCCGGACCGGTCTCCTCGATGCCGCGGGCCGTCAGCTGGGCGCTGCGGTAGGAGGCGCTGAGCCAGTTCTGCACGGCCAGGTAGTGCCGCGCCGCTCCGGCGGCCGCGGCCACACCGCCGAGGGCCAGGATGACCAGGGCCCAGCGCGCCAGGCCGGCCCAGTCGCCGGGGACGATGCCCTCGTCGATGCCGCGGCCCACGGCCGCGGGCATGAGCGCGAGCGACACCATCCAGACCGCGCCGGCGACGAGCACGAGCAGCTGGATCCGCCACTGCCGCAGGGCCAGCCACAGCAGGAAGCGCAACGGACCCCGGGTGTCCGGGGTGCCTGGTTCCGAGGTCAGTGGCGAGCGCATCAGGCTGCCCACGGTAGGTCCGGGGCGAGGCTGGGCGACACTGGTTTTCCGGGCTCACGTAGCCTGAGGAGGTGCTGCGAACCGCCCTCAAGCCCCGCTGGCTTGGCCTGTTCGCGGTGCTCGTCGCCATCCTCGTCTCGTTCACCTGGCTGGGGCTGTGGCAGCTCGACGTCGCCAAGGACAAGGGACGCGCCGAGGCGGTGGAGAGCGCGTCCGCGCGGCCCGTGGTCGACCTCGCGACCGTGGTGGGCCCGCACCAGCAGTTCCCCGCCGACGGCTCGGGCCGTCGGGTGAGCGCGACCGGCTCGTATGCCGCGGACGGCCAGGTCCTCGTGGCGCCCCGCCGCCTCGACGGCCGCACCGGCTGGTGGGTCGTGTCGCCCTTCGTCGTCGACGGGACCGGCGGCACCCTGGCCGTGGTGCGCGGGTTCACGACCGACCCGGCCGCCGTCCCGGCTCCACCCGGCGGCACGCTGACCCTCGTCGGCTCGCTGGCACCGGGGGAGTCGCCGGCGGAGGCGCCCGCTGCCTCGTCCGCCGGTACCGACCCCGTGCTGGGGTCGATCGACCTCGCCGTGCTCGTCAACCGCTGGCACGGCGACCTCTACAACGCCTTCGCCTTCGCGGTCGAGGAGCGCGGCGGTGAGGGAGCGCAGGTGGACCCGGCGCCCCTCGAGCGGGTGCCGCCGCCCACGGTCGGTGAGGGGGGCCTGCAGTGGCGCAACGCGGCATACGCGCTGCAGTGGTGGATCTTCGCCGCGTTCGCGGCCTACATGTGGTTCAGGATGGTCCGCGACGACGCGGAGCGTGACCGCCGCGAGGCGGTGCCGGTCACGGCGCAGGCACAGGCAGAGGCCCCGACCGGGGCACCAGAAGAGGAGAAGAGCAGCACGTGAACGAGATCCGCGACCCGCAGGCAGCCCACAAGGCCCTGACCTTCTTCAAGGTGATGGCCTTCATCGTCGGCATCGGCCTGCTGGTCCTCGTGGCCGAGATGGTCCTGCGCTACGGGTTCGACAACCACGCCCTCGACTGGTGGCCCCAGCCGCACGGCTTCATCTACATGCTCTACCTGGTCGCGACGGCCAACCTCGGCTTCAAGGTCGGCTGGGGGCTGGGGAAGATGGTGCTCGTCATGCTGGCCGGCTGTGTGCCGTTCCTCTCCTTCGTGGTCGAGCGATCAGTGGCGCGGGAGGTCGAGGGCCGGCTCGCAGGTAGCCTTGCCCTGTGACTGATGCAGCGGCCACCGACGTGACCCAGGCCCAGGACGACGACCGCGTGGAGGCCACCGACGCCGACCGTGCCGAGCAGCCGGAGATCGAGCTCCAGGCCAAGCCGGTGCTGGTCGTCGACTTCGGCGCCCAGTACGCACAGCTGATCGCCCGGCGCGTGCGCGAGGCGAACGTCTACAGCGAGGTCGTGCCCCACTCCATGGCGGTGGCCGACATGCTCGCCAAGGACCCGGCGGCCATCGTGCTGTCCGGCGGCCCCTCGTCGGTCTACGAGGAGGGCGCGCCCACGCTCGACGCGGCGCTGCTCGAGGCCGGGGTGCCGGTGTTCGGCATGTGCTACGGCTTCCAGTCGATGGTGCAGGCGCTCGGCGGCACGGTCGCCAAGACCGGTCTCGGCGAGTACGGCGCCACCCCGGCCCGCGTCACCGACACCTCCTCGGTGCTGTTCAACGGCCAGCCCGACGAGCAGTCGGTCTGGATGAGCCACGGCGACTCGGTGACCGAGGCGCCCGCGGGCATGCGGGTGACGGCCTCGACCGCCGGCGCGCCTGTGGCGGCCTTCGAGGACGACGAGCGCCGGCTCTACGGCGTGCAGTGGCACCCCGAGGTCATGCACTCGACGTTCGGCCAGCGGGTGCTCGAGAACTTCCTCTGGCGCGGCGCCGGCATCGAGGGTGACTGGACCGCCGCCAACGTCGTCGACGAGCTGGTCGACGCGATCCGCCAGCAGGTGGGGGAGTCCCGCGTGCTGTGCGCCCTGTCCGGCGGGGTGGACTCCTCGGTGGCCGCGGCCCTGGTGCAGAAGGCCGTCGGTGACCAGCTGACCTGTGTCTTCGTCGACCACGGCCTGCTGCGCGCCGGTGAGGCCGAGCAGGTCGAGAAGGACTTCGTCGCGGCGACAGGGGTCGACCTCGTGGTCGTCGACGCCAAGGACCAGTTCCTCGCGGCGCTGGCCGGGGTCTCGGACCCCGAGGAGAAGCGCAAGATCATCGGGCGCGAGTTCATCCGCGTCTTCGAGCAGGCCGCCCGCGACATCGTCGGCGAGCACCGCGGCGAGAACGACCACCCGGTCGAGTTCCTCGTGCAGGGCACGCTCTACCCCGACGTCGTGGAGTCCGGCGGCGGCACGGGTGCGGCGAACATCAAGTCGCACCACAACGTCGGCGGCCTGCCGGAGGACCTGCAGTTCAAGCTCGTCGAGCCGCTGCGCTCGCTGTTCAAGGACGAGGTGCGCCAGGTCGGCCTCGAGCTCGGCGTCCCCGAGGGCATCGTCTGGCGCCAGCCGTTCCCGGGCCCGGGCCTCGGCATCCGCATCGTCGGTGAGGTCACCGCCGACCGGCTCGCGACCCTCCGCGCCGCCGACGCCATCGCGCGTGAGGAGCTCACCGCCGCGGGTCTCGACCGCGAGATCTGGCAGTGCCCCGTCGTGCTCCTGGCCGACGTGCGGTCGGTCGGTGTGCAGGGCGACGGTCGCACCTACGGCCACCCGATCGTGCTGCGCCCGGTCTCGTCCGAGGACGCCATGACCGCGGACTGGACCCGGGTGCCCTACGACGTGCTGGCCAAGATCTCGACGCGCATCACCAACGAGGTGCGCGAGGTCAACCGCGTCGTGCTCGACGTCACCAGCAAGCCGCCGGGCACCATCGAGTGGGAGTGAGCCGTTGAGCGGGGGCACGTTCAGTCGTGAGCTGATGCGTCACGTGCTGGTCGGCCCGCCGCTGAGGCTGGCCACGCGTCTGCGGGTGGAGGGCCGGGAGCACGTCCCGCCGACGGGTCCGCTCATCGTCGCCTCCAACCACCTGTCGTTCATCGACTCGATCGTCATCCCGCTCGCCTGCCGCCGGCAGGTGCACTTCCTCGGCAAGGCGGAGTACTTCCAGGGCACGGGGCTGCGCGGTGCGGTGGTGCGGTGGTTCCACTCGACGGCCGGGACCATCCCGGTCGACCGCAGCGACCCGCGCGCCGCGGTGAGGTCGCTCGAGCTCGGCGAGGAGGTGCTGCGCCGGGGTGAGGCGTTCGGCGTCTACCCCGAAGGCACCCGCTCACCGGACGGACGGCTGCACCGTGGGCGCACGGGCGTGGCCCGGATGGCGTTGAGCAGCGGGGCAACGCTCCTGCCGTGTGCCGTCATCGGCACCGACAGGGTGCAGCCGCCGGGGTCGAACGGCATGCGGCCCGCCAAGGTGACGGTTCGCTTCGGTGCCCCCATCGACGTCGAGGGGCTGGCGCAGCGGTACGAGAAGGCTGCCCTGCTGCGCGCCGTCACCGACGCGACCATGGACGCCATCGCCGAGCTGGGCGGGCAGGAGCGCTCCGGCCGCTACGCCAGCGACGTCAAGGCGGAGCTCGCTGCCCGTGAGCCCAGCGGCGCCTGACCCCGACACCCGGCCCGACGCCCTGCCCGACCCGCGGGCGGTCCGTGCGGCGGTCGCCAACGTGGCCTGGTGCGACACGGTATGCCGCGTGCACGGCATACCGGGGTCCGTCGCCCACGGCGTGTGGCTGGCGGGTGGCCAGCCCCCGCCGTTCTACCCCCACGTCGTGACGCTGCGGCCCGGGCTGGAAGCCGCCGAGGTGGCGCAGGCCGTGCCTCAGCGGCAAGGGGCCTCGGTCAAGGACAGCTTCGGCGACGTGGACCTGGGCGGTCACGGCTTCGAGGTGCTGCTCGAAGCGGAGTGGGTCTGGCTCGAGGCCGAGTCGCCGACCGCGCCGTCTGGGCCCGCCGCGGGGTCTGCGACGACGACGCCCACCGCCGGCCCCACCTGGGTGGAGGTCGCCGACGGAGCGGCGCTGGGGGAGTGGGCCGCGCCGAGTGGCCAGGCCGACACGTTCCCGCCCGAGCTCCTGGCGGACCCGGGGGTCCGGTTCGTCACCGCCCGGGCCGACGGGGAGGTGGTGGGGCGGGCGGCCCTCTGCCTCGGGAGCCGGGGTCGTCGGCGTGAGCAACGTCTGGTGCGGTGGGTCCGGGGTGTGGGAGACGCTCGGTGGGGCGGTCTCCCGACTGTTCCCCGGCCGCCCCGTGGCCGGCTACGAACGGGGCCCCGACCTCGCCGAGGCGGTGGCGGCGGGGTTCGTGCCGGTCGGACGTCTGCGCGTCTGGGTGCGCCGCTGACGGCGGTCCGGCGCCGTTGGGTGGGTCGCTACCGCGGGTCGAGCGGCACCACTCGCGCCGGGACGACCCAGGGGAACGGCGGTCGAAGCCGGCCGGAACGCCGGTACATCACGAGCACGATCGGCGAAGCCCACCAGGCCGCGGGGACCAGGGCCACGCCCAGCGCGGCCGGCCACCACGCGTGCGCCACCAGCCACCCGGCCAGGACGAGCGCGACCGCGAGGAGGAGCGAGCCCATCTGGAGCAGACCCGCCATCAGCAGCCCGGCGCGTTCCACCTGCTGCCCGTGCACGAGGGCGGCGTTCCACACCGACACCACCTCGTCCATCGTGGTCAGCTCGACCGGCTCCGTGCCCTCGTCCTCGGCCACCTGCGCCACCGAGGCGAAGTGGTGCACCAGGATCTCCGTCGGACCGCCCTCGACGACCCGCACCACCCTCCCGCGTGCCGCCTGACGGGTCATCTCCACGTCCACGTCGGCGAGCCAGCGCGCTTGCCGCATGCGCCGCGGCCAGGGCGGCACGGCTGGCCACCGCAGCAGGGTCTCGACCAGGACGCCGTTCGCCATGATGCTGCGGACTCGCACGCTGGGGGCGCCATGCATGTCGCTGACCTCCACCAGGGTCGTGCCATCGGGAGTGGCGAGCACCGGCGCCGGCCGTTCGAGCTGTTGGAGGAAGTAGGCGTTGGTGTCCTCGTCGTAGGCGTTGGCCCACGCCATCGTGCCGTCCTCGCCGTCGTCGAAGACGAGGCAGCCGGCCGGGACCAGGCCGGTGTCGAGGAACGCGTGGACGAGCTCAGGGTGGCTGGCGTACTCGACCAGCCACGGTGCTTCCCGGTAGTGCATCGTCGTCCCCCCAGCCGCGTGTGTGCGGGCACACCGTAGGGGTTGGCCAGGCGGGTCGGCGGTCCGAACGGGTCGGCGTCCACCGTTCGGCCCACCCCGCGATCGGGTGGCACCCGGGCTACCCTCGATGCCCGTGCGGCACACCCTCTGGATCACCCTCGTGGCCCTGCTCCTCGCTGCCTGCGGCGGAGGAGGGGCTGGCCGCGCTGTGGGAACGAGCAACGCGACACCGACGGCGACGCCGTCGACCTCGGCGCCGAGCAGCGCTACGACAAGCCGCACGACCACGCGAACCGCCACGCCGACCACGAAGCGGACCACCACGACGCCGCCCGCCCCGAAGAAGACCGCCACCGTGAAGCCCTCGCCGAAGCCCAAGCCCCGTCCCGTCGGACTGGTGGGTGACACCCGCAACGCCCTGGCCTTCGCGCCGCTGGGCAACCCGGGAGCGGTGACCGTCGAGGGGTCGGTGCCCAGCTACCGGGCGTGGTCGACCTCCAAGGTGCTCGTGGTGGCGGCCTTCCTCGACACCGTGGTGGACGGTGACCCGAGCCGGCTGACGTCGACGCAGCGCACCCAGGTCAGGAGGGCGCTGACCGAGTCGCACATGGAGTCGACGATCGCGCTGCGCGACCAGATCCCCGGCAGCCCGGGCGCGGCGATCACCGCCGTCCTGCGGTCCGTCGGCGACACGACGACCGTCGCGCCGGACCGCTCCCAGGGCTCGATGCAGTGGACCATCCGGCAGCAGGTGAAGTTCATGGCTGCCCTGTATGCCGGTCGCGTCGTCTCCCGCTCGGCCAGCGCCTACATCCTGAAGTCGATGCAGCCCATCGAGGCACACCGGTGGGGGCTCGGGACCATCGGCGCTGGGGCCTTCAAGGGTGGCTGGCTCCGCAGCGACACCGAGACCCGCCAGATGGGCATCGTCAACGGGTACGCCGTGGCCATCATCACCGCGGGAGTGGGGCCGGCCGTCGTGCAGACCGACGGGGACGCTGCCCACGTGGAGCAGATGAACCACCTGGCCAGCGTGCTGAAGCGGCGCCTCG
This sequence comes from uncultured Actinomycetota bacterium, assembly GCA_963730585.1. Taxonomy (GTDB): domain Bacteria; phylum Actinomycetota; class Actinomycetes; order Actinomycetales; family Dermatophilaceae; genus Pedococcus_A. The sequence goes on from CAVSSL010000006.1 coordinate 140,794, forward strand.
CCGCGCAGTGAGGCGAGGCGGTGGTGGGTCTTGACCCGCGGGTCGCGGTGCTTCAGTTCCTTTGTGGATGACGCGGCTCCTGTCGGTGCCACCCACTAGAATCGAACACATGTTCGACAGGTTGGCGGAGGCGCAGCGGCTGCTGCGGGAGGAGTTCGAGGACTCCTGCCGCCGCGGTGGCGCGGGCGAGCTGTCGGATGGGCAGCTGGCCGAGCGGGTCGAGGCGGCGCAGCGGGTGGCGAACATGGCGCAGGCGGTGCAGGTGCAGCGGGTGGCGCAGTACGCCGCCCGCGAGGACGTCCGGCTCGAGGACGGCACGCTGGCCCAGCGGGACCGCGGGCTGGGGCACGTCAGTGCGTTCGCGGCCGGGGTGGTCGGCCCGAGGCTGGGGTTGTCGCCGGCCGGGGCGGACCGCAAGGTGGCCCTGTCGGCGCGGTTGGCGGCCCGGTTCCGGCCGACGCTGGCGGTGATGGCGGCCGGGGACCTGGATGACTACCGGGCCTCGGTGCTGGTGGCCGAGCTGGCCGACGCGGCCCCGGACGTGGCGGCGGCGGTGCAGGCGCGGGTGCTGCCGAGGGCGCCGGGGTGGACCGCGGGGCAGCTGCGGGCGGCGGTGCGGCGGGCGCTGGCCCGGCTGGACCCCGAGGCCCTGCGGCGCAGGGTGGAGGCGAACCGGGCCGAGCGGGGGCTGTGGACCCGGCCCGGGGAGCCGGGGGTGACTGAGTGGCTGGCGGTGCTGCCGAACGAGACGTCGGCGAGGTGCTGGGCGGCGGTCGATGAGCTGGCCCGCCGGTACCGCGCCGACGGCGACGCCCGCACCCTGGACCAGGCCCGGGCGGACGCGATGGCCGACCTGGTGCTCGGCAACGCCACGGTGAGCACCACGGTGACGTTCCTGGTCCCGGCCGTGGCGCCCGGCGCCTCGACGCGTGGGCCGTTGACGCCGCTTGGTCTGCCGACCCCGCACGCTGCTGCCGGTGGGGACTGCAGCAGCCTGGACGGGGGCCCCGAGGTTTCCCTGTGCGACGTGACCGGTGAGCCGGTGCCCGGCGACGCGCTGCCGGTGGTCGAGGTCCCCGGGGTCGGTGAGGTGCCCGGCGAGGTGGTCCGCGCCATCGCTGCCGGGTTCGGGACCAAGGCGCTGCTGGCGCTGTGTGACTTCCAGTCCGGGACCCTGGCCTCCGAGACCTGTGAGGCCTACCGGCCCCCGCCGTGGCTGCAGCGGCTGGTCAAGGCGAGGGACGGGACCTGCCGGTTCCCCGGCTGCACCATCCGCGCGGCCCGGTGCGACGTCGACCACGTCATCGCCCACCCCCGCGGCCCGACCGAGGAACCCAACCTGATGTGCCTGTGCCGGCACCACCACCGCCTCAAGCAGCAGGAACGCTGGCACGTCACCATGACCCCCGACGCGGTGGTCACCTGGACCACCCCGGTCGGCGACCAGTTCAGCACCTGGCCGGTGGACCACCTCGGCGCCCGCGACCTGGCGTCCTAGGTCCGTGACTTCAGCGGACCATCCACCGAACGGGATCGGGGACCCTCACCCGAACGGTCAGAAAGTGACCTCGGTGGGCGATGGCTCGGTCCGTTCTGTCCTACCTTGAGGTGAATCGGGCGCTGTGGTCCTCGAGCCAGCGGCGCACAACCACTCCCGGAATCGAACGCCGCACCCACGACCGTGACTGCCTCTCCTGTGCCTCGTCCATCCATGTCCTCCTCGCTACGCCGTCGAGCCACCTCCCTGCGAGCCACCTCGGTGCTCCGTCGAGGTGTCATCGGCACGGCAGCCACCGTCGTGCTGGCGGTGGTCCCTCCGGCCGCCGCCGCTCCGGCCGCAGCCACGACGACAACCACACCCTCAGCCACAGCGACAGCGACAGCCACGGCCACTCCAACGGCTACGGCCACCCCGACCGCTACGGCCACCCCGACCGCGACGGCCAAGGCCACGACCACCGCGGCGCCGGTGCTGTCGATCGCGGTGTCGACGCCTCTGACCGTGGGCCGGTCTGCGTCGGTCTCCGCGACGCTCAGTGGCGTGCCGAATGGTCAGAAGGTCCGAGTGACCCTGGCCAGCGTTCCGGGCTTGAGCTGTGGGGCCACGGAGTTCGTGGCACCCAGCACGGCCCGGAGCAGGTGTGTCTTCACGCCGCGCGCTGCCGGTGGGTACACGATGGCTGCGACAGCGGTCCGTACGTCGTCCGGCGTGGTGGTGGGTACCTCTACGCTCTCCCGCCGCGTGACGGTGGCTGCGCCGGCGCTTTCGCTCGCGGTGCCGTCCGGGCTCACGGTCGGCCGGGCCGCAACGCTTTCGGCGACCTTCAGCGGCGTGCCAGCCGGGCAGACGGTCACGGTGACCGTGGCTAGCCTGCCGGGGCTGAGCTGCTCCGCCACCGCCTGGATTGCATCGGGCACGGCCCGCAGGACGTGTGTCTTCACCCCTCGTGCTGCCGGCGGGTACACCGTGGCCGCCACCGGGGTGCGCAGGGTTTCCGGCAAGGTCGTCGGCACTGCGTCCCGGTCCCGCCGCGTGACCGTCGCGCCGGCGCCACGGCTCACCATCACCTCGCCGGCCCTGATCCACGTCGGCACCAGGCTCTCCGCCAGCGGCACGTTCACCGGGGTCCCCGCCGGCCAGACGGCCCGCATCTCCATGACGGGCCTGACCTGTGGCAGCACCACGTGGGTGGCGAAGGGAACCGCGCGGGCCGTGTGTGGCTTCCTGCCCTCGGCAGGGGGCGCGTACTCGGTGCGGGCCCAGGGCGCCCTGCTGCTCTCGGGGAGATCGGTCGGCACCGCGACCGCTGCCACCCGCGTGACGGCCATGGGAGTGACCGCGGTGGTGCCGGCCAAGGTGCGTCGCGGTGAGAAGACCGTCCTGCGGTTCACCGTCGGCGCCGGCTGGGCGCCGGGGACCGTGGTGACCCTGGCACCGGGTGTCGCGGGCGCCAGCGGGTGCCCCGCCACCATCAAGGTCCGCCTGTCGGCCGAACGCACGGCCGTTGCGAGCTGCACGGTCATCCCGGAGCCCACCAAGACCATGCGGGTGGCGCCCGACGTGCGCGCCGGCACCACCGGGCACATGGCCGGAACTGTCGTCAGCCGAGCCGTCCTCGATGGTCCCGCGCTCGACGCCGCTGCCGCCGAGGCGGCGTGGCGCCAGCAGTCGCAGGCGCTGTGGGACCTGTCCCTCGCCAAGGTCGACAGCAGCCACGACGCCGCGTCCACCGGGTTCGAGATCGTGCTCCGCGCACACAAGGTGGGCTGGGACGACCCCACCGTGGCCCCCCTGGTCCAGCGCCTGCTCTCGCTCCGCAACCCCGACGGTGGCTGGGGGACGGGCAATGCCTGGGACGCCTTCCAGGACGGGACGGTCAACCCGGCGGACACGAGCTACACGGTCTCCACCGCCGGGCACGCAGGCCCTGCGCTGCTCGGGGCGTGGCAGCACGGCCTCGTCTCCGACGCAGACCTGCGGGCAGCCGTCGACTCGATCCTCACCACGCCGAGCTGGAAGGTTCCCGGAGGACTCTGCATCGCCTACTCGCGCTCGCTCAACGACACCACGGCATGCGTCCCGAACGTCACGCTGGGCGCGGGTGCCTGGCTGAAGCAGGTTCGCGAGGCCACCGGCTGGTCCATCCCCCTGCTCGACGACGTCGTCGCCCAGGTGTCTGCCGCCGACCGCTACCTCTGGGACCCTGCGACGGGGTACTGGGGCTACTCCGACCTTCCCGCATCGCTCGGAAAGCCACAGGACGCGCCCCACCAGGGCTACACCCTGCAGTCGGTCCTGGTCCTCGACCCGGTGCTGGGCAAGTCCGCGACCGCCCAGTTCCTGGCGAACCCGTGGTGGGGCCAGCCGCGCGGCGGCCGGCTCGGTGACTTCGGCAACGGCATGTCACAGGTCGCCTTCACCGACTGCACCGGAGCCGCGGCGTCCCCTGCGCTGCTCGAGGCGTTCACGGCGATCCAGAGTTACCCGTCAGACCAGATGACCCGCTTCCTGGCGCTGCAGGGGACGCTGTACGGGTTCCGCACCCTCGGGGTCTGCTTCACCGGGGAGACCTGGTAGCTCGGTTCCTCGGCGCTGGGAAGGCTGCTCTGGGCACCTGATCCCACCGGCTAGGGTTGGTGCGTGCTGAGGACGACGGCAGCGGTAGTGGCAGGCAAGGCGGCGCGGGCCGCCTCGCGCCTTCGTGGTGGTGGGTCGGCGCTGCCCGGCCTGGTCGCCGAGAAGGTCGACCCCGGGTTCCTCTCCCACGCCCTGGCCGACGTGCCACGGGGCATCGTGGTGGTCAGCGGCACCAACGGGAAGACCACCACCACGAAGATGCTGGTGGCCGTGCTGCGCGCCCACGGCCTCGACGTCTTCACCAACCCGACGGGCAGCAACTTCACCCGTGGCGTCATCTCCTCCATGCTCGGCGAGCTCCCCGTCAGCGGCCGGCTCAAGGCCGACATGGCGGTGCTCGAGCTCGACGAGGCGCACGCCCTGAAGTTCGCGGCCGCGGTCAAGCCCACCCACGCGCTGCTCCTCAACGTCGCCCGCGACCAGCTCGACCGCTTCGCCGAGATCGACCACACCGCCCAGCTGCTCGCCTCGCTGGCCGAGCAGACCACGACCGGCGTCGTCCTCAACATCGACGACTCGTTCATCTCGCGCATCCGTGACCGGGTGGCCGACGGGGTGACGGTGCGCTACTTCGGGGTGGACGCCTCGATCGCCGACCGGCTGCCGGAGATCCAGGAGCAGGACGTCCGCTTCGACGACGACTTCGTGCCACCCAAGCCCGGCGCCGACGACGGGCTGCTCAAGCCGAGTGACGAGCGCACGTTCGAGGTCCTCTTCGGCGAGTCCGGTGACGGTGCGCACGAGGACGGCCGGCACGTGGGCCCGCTGGAGCTCCAGCAGCGCGGCCTCGCCGCCATGATCAACGCGACGGCCGCCACCACGGCCGCACGCATGCTGCTCGGCCACGACTTCGACCCCGCCCGGGCCGAGGCTGCCCTGCGGGCGGTGACGCCGCCCTTCGGGCGCGGCGAGGTCGTCATGGTCGACGGCCAGCCCCTCGAGCTGGTGCTGGTGAAGAACCCGGCTGGCTTCACCGTCGCCCTCGGCACCTACGGCGGCACCCCGGTCAGCACGATGATCGCCATCAACGACAACTACGCCGACGGCCGCGACGTCTCCTGGCTCTACGACGTCTCCTTCGACAGCCTGCGTGAGCGCGGCGTCGCGATGACCAGCGGCGTGCGGGCCTACGACATGGCGCTGCGCCTGCAGTACGACGACGTCCCGGTCCAGGGCATCGAGCCCGACCTCGAGAAGGCCCTCGACGCCTTCCTGGCCGCCCACCACGGCCAGCCCATGCGGATCTTCTGCACCTACACGGCGATGATGAGCCTGCGCCGGGTCCTCGCCGCCCGCTACGACCTGCCCGACATCGGCGAGGAGGCCTCGTGACTGACTCCGGCTTCAACGCCCACCCCGCGCCGGTGGACGTCGCCATCCCCGGCGAGCCCGAGGGCTCGGCCCGGGTGCCCAGCGCCGACCGCGCGGGCAAGGGCGTCATCAACCTCGTGCACCTCTACCCGCGCGAGATGAGCATCTACGGCGACCTCGGCAACACCCGCTGCCTCGCCGCCCGCATCCGACGGCACGGCTACAGCCCGGTCGTCCACCAGCACCACCCGGGGGCGGAGTTCCCGGCCGAGCCGCACCTGCTCGTCGGCGGCGGTGGGCAGGACTCCGGCCAGGTGCGGGTCGAGGCCGACCTCGAGCACATCGGTGACCGTCTCCGCGAGCTGGCCGAGGGCGGCACGCCCATGCTCATGATCTGCGGCATGTACCAGCTGTTCGGCAACGCCTTCATCACCGTCGAGGGGCAGCGGCTGCCGGGCCTGGGCATCCTCGACGTCACCACGCAGGGCAACGCCAAGCGGATGATCGGCCCGGTCGTCCTCGACACCGAGTTCGGCGAGGTCGTGGGCTACGAGAACCACTCCGGCTCGACCACCCTCGGCGCCGGCCAGGCAGCGTTCGGGACGGTCCGTGCCGGCTTCGGCAACAACGGCAGCGACCGCACCGAGGGAGCCCGGACCAACAACGTCGTCGGCTCCTACCTGCACGGTCCGATCCTGCCCGCCAACCCGTCCCTCGCCGACGCCCTCATCGCCCTCGCGGCGGAGAAGGCGACCGGGCGGCCGTTCGAGCCGGTCAGCCAGGACGACGCGGTGGCCGACCAGGCCCGCCTGCGTCAGGTCCGGCGTCTGGTGAAGTAGGCGCAGGAGGCGCGGCGGAGTCCTCACCAAGGCCCGCACGCGGCACCTCCACGGGGTGCTCCTCGACCGGCTCCTTCTTGGGGCTCACCGACCAGGCCAGCCAGCCCAGCGCGCCGAGCGGGATCTCCATGAGGTGGGTGTAGAGGGAGAACAGCACCACGGCGGCGGTGGCGTTGGCCGGGTGGGCGCCCCACGCGACCAGCGCCGCAGCCGTCGCGGTCTCGGTGAAACCGAGGCCGCCGGGGGTGACGCCCACGGCGGTGATCAACCGGCCGATCGCGAAGGCGGCGAAGACCTGGCCGTAGAACATCTCGACGTTCGTGATCCGCAGGCACAGGACGAAGAGCACGAAGTAGACCGCGAAGTAGCCGACCAGCCCGAGCGTCATCGCCAGCCAGCCGGTGCGCACGATGTCGTTGATGCGGCCCCGAAGGTCGATCACCAGGGCGCGCACGCTCATGGTGCGGGCGCCGCTGGCCGACCGACGCGTCAGCGGCCGGATCACCTTGTCGACGCCCTGGCCGACCAGCAGGGCGGCTCGCTCGGAGACCAGGATCGAGACGAAGACGCCGATGATGGCCACCCCGCTGAACGTCGCGGCCAGCGCGGCGTCCCCGAGGGCCGGGGGGACGTTCTCGGCGCCCGAGTAGAGCCCGACGATGGCGATGACCGGCAGCGCGATCCGGGCGAGGACGTTCCAGACGCCGGTGACGATCGCCGAGGTGGAGATGTCCCGCCGCGAGAATCCCCACGACCGGCAGATCGTGTAGGTGGCCGCGAGCCCGGCCGCCCCGCCGCCGGGCAGGAGGTTGCCCACCGACGACCCGGCCACGTTGACGATGAGTGCCTGCCAGTGCCGCAGCCCGTGCAGCGAGCCGGTCAGCGTGAACGTGTAGCACCACAGGCCCAGGACCACGAGCAGCAGCAGCCCCCCGGCCGTTGCGGGTGCGACGCTGCCCAGCACCGTGAACACCTCGGCCCACGTGGTCTTGGCGAAGTAGGGCAGGCCCCACACCAGCAGGGCAACGGCGAGGCCGAGGCCCAGCACGACCTGGGCGACCTGCCGCAGCCGCGACCTGGCCGACCGCACCCGGCGGCCCGCGGGGACACCGCCCGCTTGGGGTGTGGCCTGCCCGCTCACGGCAGGCCCTCGAAGACGTCCCGTGCCACCGGCGCCCCGGCGGGTCGGGCGGCGTCGACGAACCACTCGCGGCCGAACACCAGGTCGTACACCGGTCGCGGGATCCGCAGGAACGCCGCCAGGGTGCGGTCGGCCCCGCCGTCGGCGCTGGCCTGGGAGGCGTGCGCGCGCATGGAAGCCCGCTTCGCGGCGGCATACCGCCACACGCTGACCCGGTGGGTGATCTCGGAACGCGCGCTGAACGCCCGCTGGAACGACGTGGCGTCGAACTCCGGCGGGAAGCGGTAGAACCGGGACGCCAGCGCGATCGCCCGGCAGATCGTGTCGCGCGGCACGGTGGCCTGGAGCACCCGCGTGGTGCCGGCCTGCTCGGCGGCCAGGGCCGCCACGCGGTGCACCTTGACGTGGTCGCGGTGGCCGTAGCCGCCGTTGCGGTCGTAGCTGAGGAGCACGTCGGCCGCCTCCTCCTGCAGGATCGCGGCCAGGCGCCCGGCCGCCTCCTCATCGGTGGCGCGGACGAACCGCACCCGCCCCGGGGGGTCGGGGAGCAGCTCGGGCCCCAGGCCGCTGTCGGCGTAGCCCAGGTGCTCCACCCGGGTGACGCCGAGCCGGTCCGCCGAGGCGCGCAGCTCGGTGAGGCGACGCTGGCCGAGGTGGCCGTCGCCGGCATACGTGCTCGACGCCAGGCCGAGGTCACCATCGGTCGCCACCACGAGCACCACCCGGTGCCCCTCCGCCGCGGCACGCGCCATCGTGCCCGACGTCAGCAGGGCCTCGTCGTCGGGGTGGGCGTGGAACGCGATCAGGGTATGGCTCATCACCAGCCATCCTGTCGCATGGCAGGCTCTAGCCCGTGAAGGTGGCGCTGCTGTCGGACTGTTACCTGCCCCGGCTGGGCGGGATCGAGGTCCAGGTCCACGACCTGGCCTCGCAGCTCCGTGCCCGCGGCCACGAGGTCGAGGTCTTCACCGCCACCCCCGGCAGCCACGGCGAACGGCACGGGTTCGTGGAGGTGGTCGACGGCATACCGGTGCACCGCATGGCGATCCGGCTGCCCTGGGAGCTGCCCGTCAACCCGTTGGCGCCGCCGGAGGTGCGCCGCCGCCTGCGCGACGGCGGTTTCGACGTCGCGCACGTGCACATGGGGGTGGTCAGCCCCTTCGCCACCGACATGGCCGACGCGGCGCTCGCGGTCGGGCTGCCCACCGCGGTCACCTGGCACTGCCTCGTCGAGCGGTCGCGACCGCTGTTCCGGCTCACCGGCCACGCGCGGCGCTGGCAGCGCCGGGGCGCGGCCCTGAGCGCGGTCTCGGCGGTCACGGCCGCCTCTGTGCGCGGCATCGTCGGCGGCGACCCGCAGGTGGAGGTCCTGCCCAACGGCATCGACGTCGCGCTCTGGGAGCCGCCCCACCCGCGGGTCAAACCTGCGGGTGAGCCGGTGCGGGTCGTGGCCGCTATGCGCTTCGCCGGGCGGAAGCGGCCCATCGCCGTGCTCGAGGTGGCCCGGAAGGCCCGCGAGATCGTGCCCGCCCACGTGCCGTTCACCCTCGAGCTGATGGGGGAGGGACCCGAGCGGCGCCGGCTGGAGCACTTCGCCACGGCCCACGAGATGGACTCGTGGGTCCGGCTGCCCGGCAGGGTCTCGCGCGACGACCTGCGCCGGCGCTACTGGGAGTCCGACCTCTACCTCACCCCCGCCCGGCTGGAGGCCTTCGGCATCGCCGCGCTCGAGGCCCGCACCGCGGGGCTCCCCGTGCTCGCGCGTACGGGCACCGGGCTGGCGGACTTCGTCGAGGACGGCGTGCACGGGGTGCTGGCCCGCGACGACGACGCACTGGCCGAGGCCCTTGCCGAGCTCGTCATCGACGACCGGCGGCGCACCGACATGGCCTGCCACAGCGCCACGACACCACCGCGCCAGGCCTGGCCGGCAGTCCTCGACCTGGTTGAGGCGGAGTACGCGCGGGCGGGAGCGAGTCGTTGAACGCCCGACCCCACCCGCCGACACCCGCCCTCCACGTGGTGGGTGTCGACGCCGACGGTCGCGAGGTCACCTCCTTCCGGCTCGGCCACGGGGCCGACCCGGTGCGGGTGCTGCTCGAGCACGGCTGGGCGGCCCACCAGGTCTGCGGCATCGACACCGTCTCCGACCCCGACCACGCGCTCACGCTCCGGTATGCCGTGCGGCCGGCTTCCGAGGGCGACGTTCCCCCGGGACGCCCGGTCGTGCCGACCGACGAGGGCCTGGTGAAGGAACCGGGGGAGGAGGTGCACCCCCACCAGCGTGCCGCCGCCTACGGTCTGGTCACCAGCAGCCGCGGCATCCTGCTGACCCAGCTCTCGGAGACCACCAACGCGGCGGGCCGGTGGACCCTCCCCGGTGGCGGCATCGACCCCGGAGAGTCGCCGCTGGACGCGCTCCACCGCGAGGTCTGGGAGGAGAGTGGCCAGCGGATCGAGGAGCCGGTGGTGCTCGACATCCACACGCAGCACTGGGTGGGACGGGCACCGAGCGGGCGCCTCGAGGACTTCCACGCGGTGCGGATCATCTTCACCGCCCACTGCCCGTCGCCCACCGAGCCGGTGGTGCACGACGTCGGCGGGTCGACCGCCGCAGTCCGCTGGGTCCGTCGCGAGGAGGTCGGCACCTACCGGCTGACCCGGTCCTTCGCGCCGCACCTGCAGACGTGGCTCGACCTGTAGCCAGGCCGAGCCACGTCTCAAGCGGTGCCGTGCCCCGTCAGGCCCGGCGCCTCCGCGACGAGAGCAGGCCGAGGGCGCCGAGGAGGACCAGCACCAGACCTGCGATGACGATGCCGAGTGGGCCGACGTTGCCCCAGTCGATCGTCCAGTTCGCGATCTCCTGCGCGAAGGCGGCGGCCGCGACGGCCAGGCAGACCAGGCCGAGGATGATGGGCGCGAGGTAGGGCCCGCGCACGACCTCGGGGGCGGCAGGGGGCCGGGCTGCCGGTGCCTGCTGTGGAGCGTAGGGCTGCCGGGGCACCGGCTGGCTTGCCACCGGCTGGGATGTCACCGGCGCGGTCGTCCGAGGGAGCGGCTCCGTGCGCTGGGCCGCGGGCTGTGCCTCGGTCCGCTCGGTGGCCGGCATTGACTCGGTCCGCTCGGGACCCGGGATCGACTCGGTGCGCTCGTTGGCGGGCATGGGCACCGACTCGGTGCGCTCGGGGTCGGGGGTGTTGGTGCTCATCAGGTCACTCCTTGCCGATGATGATCTGGCCGAGACCGACCTTGGCGTTGACGACGAGGTCGGTGGGGCCGGTACCGATGACCTCGGTGCTGCTCAGGGTCCGACCGCTGGGTCCGTCCTGGGTCCACTGGCCGTTCTCGTCCAGGCCCCAGCCGCCGGCCTCCTTGATCTCGCCGGCGTTGACGTCGCTGCGGACCTCAACGGTGAGGTCGTCCGGCACGTAGATGCGCAGCTCTCCGACACCGACGCTGGCGTCGACCACACCGGGCCGGGCCGGGCTGGTGGGGTAGTCCTCGAGGTGCAGGTTGGCTGAGCCCACCCCGAGCGAGAAGCTCTCCGAGCTCGAGGTGCCGAGCGGTCGCCACTCGCGCTCGCCGACACCAGCGTTGATCTGCAGACCCGGCACGATGGAGGCGAACCAGGTGCTGATCGCCAGCACCACCGCGATGAATCCGGTGAGCCCGGCGCGGAAGCCCGCCAGGCCCATGGCGATCGCGGCGACGCCGAAGACGGTCAGGGCGGAGGCCAGGGCGAGCACGTGCTCGTTGCCCGACCAGTCGAGCTCCCCGTGGGCCCACACGGTCAGGCCGTAGGCGCACAGCGCCAGCCCGGAGACGATGACGGCGGCGAGGAAGCCGGCGCTGCGGTGCCGCGGGCGCGGGGGCAGCGGCGGGCGTGCCGGAGGCGCGGGTGGCGGGGCGTACATCCCGGGGCCACCGGGACCTCCAACCGCACCGGGACCTCCAACCGCACCGGGACCTCCAGCCGCACCGGGACCCCCAGCGGGTCCGACCGGGCCGACCCGGTCCGGTCGGCGTCGAGGGCATCGAGCCCGTTGACGGAGCGGCTGCAGCGGCGGCGGGAGCGGCAGCCCACGCGGCGGCCTGCTGGCGGGTGGCCTCGTCGTTGTTGCGGTTGCGCGTCACGAGCCAGACCACGAATCCCACGGGGACCGCGATCCACCACAGCCACCACAGCCCCCAGCCGTCGCCGTCGATGAAGCCGGAGCCGCCGACCAGCGACAGGGCGATGAGCACCAGGATCGCGATGCCCCAGAAGTCGCCGTGACGCAGGCCGCGCTCGGCGACGATCTCGTCCTTGTCGTTGGGGATGAACGCCCAGGCGATGAGGTAGAGGGTCACGCCGATCCCGCCGAGCAGGATGAGCACGACGAGGGCGGCCCGGATCACGAGCGGGTCGACGCCGAGGCGGTTGGCGATGCCGGAACACACGCCGGCCAGCCACTTGTCCTCGGTGTCACGCCGGACGTCGATCTCACGGAGCCAGCCGAAGAAGCGGTCGAGCCCGGAGCTCGGTTGGGATCCCGGGTGCGGTGCGCCAGCGATCTGGCCAGGGTTCTGCGTCATGGCGACCATGCTTCCCGGGGCACTCGCCCCTCACCATGAGGGTCGACCCTGACCCCACCCTGAAGAAGGGCCGTCCGCCCCTGAATAGGGCCGTTGGTCGGGTCGGCGTGGGCCAAGATGGGCACATGCCGACTCCCTACGAGCGACCCCCGAGCGCCGCCCAGGCGCGGGCAGCGGAGCGCCGGCCCCGTCGCCGGATGCACCGCCCCGTCGAGGGCCGGCTCGTCGCGGGCGTGTGCGCCGGGCTGGCCGAGCACCTCGGCTGGGAGGTCCGGCTGGTGCGGATCGGCTTCATCATGCTCGCCCTGCCCGGTGGGGCCGGGCTGGTGGCCTACCTCTTCCTCTGGGCCCTCACGCCCCAGTCGGTCGGTGGCATGGTCGAGCGCGACGACGGCCGGGTCCCTGTCGACCCGGCCAGGCCGGAGGGGCCGACCCGTCCCGTGGAGGAGGCGGCCTCCGTCGCGGGCGCCGCCTCTGACGAGGAGCAGCGGTCGGCGGCGCGCACCCTGCTCGTCGGTGGTGCGCTGCTGGCGGTGGGGCTGGTGGTCGTGGCCCAGAACGCCGGCTTCGACCTGCGGCTCGGCTTCCTCGTCCCGCTCCTCGTCGTCGCCGTCGGCGCGGTCATCGCCTGGTCGCAGCTCGACGACGCCCAGCGGGGCCGTTGGCTCGGCTCGTCCGAGGGGCCGCGGCGGTTCAGCGTCGCCCGGCTGGTCTTCGGCGGGTTCCTCGCCCTCACGGGGCTGGTCATCGTGGCGACGCGCGGCCGCTCGCTCTCGGCGATCTGGGACATCGCCCTCGCCTCGCTGGCGGTGGTGGCCGGCATCGTGCTCATCGCCGCTCCGTGGGGCCTGCGCCTGTGGGGCGACCTGCGCCGCGAACAGGCCGAGCGGGCCCGCGCGACCGAGCGCGCCGACATCGCGGCCCACCTGCACGACTCGGTGCTCCAGACCCTGGCGCTGATCCAGCGCCGCGCCGACGACCCCGCCGCCGTCGCCCAGCTCGCGCGGGCCCAGGAGCGCGAGCTGCGCTCGTGGCTGTATGCCGGTCCGGCCGGTTCCGACGCCACCCTCGCCTCCGCGGTCGCGGAGGTGGCGCACGAGGTGGAGGACGTGCACGGCATACCGATCGAGCTCGTGGCCACGGGTGACCGGCCGCTCGACGACGGCGGCACGGCGCTGGTGCGCGCGGTGCGCGAGTCGCTGCTCAACGCGGTGCGGCACGGCCGCCCGCCGGTGTCGCTCTACGTCGAGGTGGGGCCGTCCGGGGTCGAGGCGTTCGTGCGCGACCACGGCGACGGCTTCGAGGTCGACGACATCCCGGAGGACCGGCTCGGCGTGCGGCAGTCCGTCCTCGGCCGCATGCAGCGCCACGGCGGCAGCGCGCGCGTCCGGCGCCTCGACCAGGGCACCGAGGTGTGCCTGGTGCTCCCGCCGCTCGCCACCAACGGCAGTCCCGTGGCGCCCGTCCCGACCCACGAAACCCAACCCCCTGCGGAGGCCTCCCATGCAACCCCGTGACCCGCGCGTCGACGTCGTCCTCGTCGACGACCACCGGATGTTCCGCTCGGGCGTGCGGGCCGAGATCGGCGACGCGGTGACCATCGTCGGCGAGGCTGCCAACGTCGAGGCCGCCGTCGAGGTCATCACCGAGACCCGTCCCGCCGTGGTGCTGCTCGACGTGCACCTGCCCGGCGGCAACGGCCACGGCGGTGTCGACGTGCTGCACGGCTGCCGGGGTCTCGAGACGGCCGACGGCCAGCCGGTGCGGTTCCTCGCCCTGTCGGTCTCCGACGCCGCCGAGGACGTCATCGCCGTGATCCGGGCCGGCGCACGGGGCTACGTCACCAAGACCATCAGCGCGAACGACCTCACCTCGGCGATCCGGCGGGTGGCCGACGGCGACGCGGTGTTCTCGCCGCGGCTGGCGGGTTTCGTGCTCGACGCCTTCGGGGCATCGGCGGGCGAGATCGCCGAGGTGGACGAGGAGCTCGACCGGCTCAGCGCGCGCGAACGCGAGGTCATGCGCCTCATCGCGCGCGGCTACCAGTACAAGGAAGTCGCCAAGGAGCTGTTCATCTCCGTGAAAACCGTTGAGACACACGTGTCCTCGGTGCTGCGCAAGCTCCAGCTGTCGTCGCGCCACGAGCTGACGGCCTGGGCGATGGGGCGCCGGCTGCTGTGAACTAGGCTGCCGGCCATGGACTTCGTCAAGGACCTGTTCGTCCTGCTGCACCTGGTTGGCATGGCCGCCGTCGTCGGCGGCTGGATCGCGGTGGCGCGTGCGCCCAAGGTGATCCCGCCCATCCTGTGGGGCGCTCGGGCCCAGGTGCTCACCGGCCTGCTGCTCGTCGGCATCCTCGAGATGGGCGACGAGACGGTGAACAACGCCAAGATCGGGGTCAAGCTGCTCGTCGCCCTCGCGGTCGCCGCGTGCGCCGAGATCGGCAACGCGCGCCAGAAGCGGGGAGAGCCGAACCCCACGCTGGTCAACGCGGCCGGCGGCCTCGCGCTGCTCAACACCGCGATCGCGGTGCTCTGGTAGGGCCCCTCAACCCGCTGCCCGCGGGTCGCGGGCGGTGCGCCGGGCCTGGTCGTCGTAGCCGCCCTCGGGCGGCACCATCTCGGCACGCACCCCCAGCAGGCGGATCGGTCGTTCGTCGGCGAGCCCGCGCAGCAGGTCGAGCGCGGTCTCGCCGATGAGGCCGGGGTCGTAGGTCGGCTCGGCCAGCTTGCGGCTGCGGGCGACGGTGAAGAACGGCGCGAACCGCACCTTGAGGTGCACGCGCATGCACGGGCGTCCCTCTGCCGCAATGTCCTTCACGACTTGTTCGGCGAGCGAGGTGATGGCGGAGGCGATCTCGTCGGGGTCGGTGAGGTTCTGCTGGTAGGTGACCTCGCGGCCGTGGGCGCGCGGGACGTAGGGGGTGTCGTCGACCGTCGCGCTGCTGACGCCCCGCCCGAGCCGGCCGTAGTAGGGACCCATGGTCGGGCCGAACTCGGCTGCCAGCCGGTCGGGGTCGGCCACGGCCAGGTCGTTGACCGTCTCGACGCCGAGCCCGGCCAGCCGGGCTCCGATGCGGCTGCCCACGCCCCACAGGGCGGTCGTGGGGCGCTCGCCCATCACCTCGAACCAGTTCTCGCGGGTGAGGCGGAAGACCCCCTGGGGCTTGCCGAAGTCGGTGGCGATCTTGGCGCGGATCTTGTCGTCACCGATGCCGACCGAGCAGTGCAGGTCGGTGGCGGCCAGCACCTCGGCCTGGATCAGCCGGGCGAACGCCTCGGGGTCGTCGGTGTCGATGCCGACGAACGCCTCGTCCCACCCGAGCACCTCCACCACGGCACCCGGCTGGGCCCGCAGCGTGTCCATGACCTGCTGCGAGGCGGCCTCGTAGAGCGGGGCATCGACCGGCAGCAGCACGGCCTGGGGGCACTTGCGCACCGCCGTCTTCAGCGGCATGCCCGACCGCACGCCGAACTCGCGCGCCTCGTAGGACGCGGTCGACACGACGGCCCGCTCGTTCGGGTCGCCGCGGCCGCCGACGATGACCGGCTGGCCGCGCAGCTCGGGGCGCCGCAGCAGCTCGACCGCCGCGATGAACTGGTCGAGGTCGACGTGGAGCACCCAGGGCGCCATGGCCCCATCCTGCCCGGTGCCACCGACGTGTCGCGCTGAGTTGTCACCGACGCCAACGGGGCAGCGTGCTGACAGGGGAGTTGGTCGCCCAGCATGTCCGCGCGACACGCTCTCCTGTGGACAACGCAACCAGCAGCCGCCGCAAGGTCGCCAGAGTGGTGCGTCATGAGTCGCGCCGTCCTCGAAGAGTTCATGGTCCAGGCGGGCGGCCTTGCCACGACGCAGCAGCTGCAGCAGGTGTTCACACGTCGCACCCTCGAGCGCGCCGTCGAGGAGGGGCAGATCATCCGGGTCGAGCGCGGTCGCTACGCCGTCCCGCAGGTCGACGATGCCCGCCGCCAAGCACACCGGCTCGGAGGTGTGCTTGCCCTGACCAGCGCTGCCCTGGAGTGGGGCTGGCCGGTCAAGGCCGTGCCGGCGAAGCCGTGGGTGGCGGTGGACCCCGGCCGCAACATCAGCCCTGGCCGACGCGAGGGGGTACAGGTCACCTGGAGGCGGCTGACGCCGGCAGAGGTCGCTGTAGGTCCCCACACAGCGGCGATCCGAACTGTGCTGGACTGCGCCGCCGAGCTTCCCTTCGACGAGTCGCTCGCTGTAGCTGACTCCGCCCTCCGTTCAGGGCTGGTCAGCCGTGCAGAGCTCGAGAGAGCGGCACAAGAGCACCCGCGACGCGGTCGTGCACGCGTGCGGCGGGTCGTCGACCTGGCATCACCCCTGGCGGCCAACCCGTTCGAGTCGGTGCTGCGTGCGGCTGCGGTCGAGGCAGCCGCCACCATCCAGTGGGTGCCCCAGCTGGCGGTGCCGGTCGCCGGGCGGCAGCTGCACCCTGATGTGGCCTGCTCCGACCTGCGGATTGCCCTCGAGGCCGACAGCTTCGAGTTCCACGGTGAGCGCCGTGCCCTGGTCGCCGATTGCTGGCGCTACGACGAGCTCACCGTCGCAGGATGGTTGGTGCTGAGGTTCGCCTGGGAGCAGGTCATGTTCGAGTACGACTGGGTGGTGCGCATGATCGCCGGTGCGGTGGCCCAACGGCTTGCGGCGTGACGTGTCGTGCTGACTTGCCCGGAGCCGGAGGGTGGTGCCGTGCACAACGGCGCGCCACCCGCCGGGACATCTCAGCGCGACATGCCGATCGCCTCGACAGGTCAGGGGACGAGCAGCAGCTTCCCGGTCGTGCGGCGGCCCTCGAGGTCGTCGTAGGCGCGGGCCGCGTCCTCCAGCGGGTAGCGCCCACCGATCTCGAGGTGCAGCCGCCCCGCCGCCAGGTCGCCGAGCACCGAACCGGCCCGCTCGAGCAGCTCGGCGCGGGTGGCGATGTAGTGACCGAGGGTGGGCCGGGTCAGGAACAGCGAGCCGCCGCGGTTGAGCCGCTGGATGTCGAAGGGCGGCACCTGGCCGCTCGAGGCGCCGAAGAGGACCATCATCCCGCGGGGCCGCAGCGAGGCGAGCGAGGCGTCGAAGGTGGCCTGTCCCACGCCGTCGTAGGCGACGTCGAGACGGGCGCCGTCGTTGGCCTCCAGCACCGCCGCGGCCAGGTCGTCGGTCTGCGAGTAGTCGATGACGGCGTGGGCGCCCAGCCGTCGGGCGATCTCCAGCTTCTCCGGCGACCCCGCGGTGGCGATGACGCGACCGCCCTTGGCGGTGACCATCTGCACGAGCAGCTGGCCGACCCCGCCCGCCGCGGCGTGGACGAGGGCGACGGTGCCCGGCCCCACGGCATACGTGCTGTTGACCAGGTAGTGCGCGGTCATGCCCTGGAGCATCGCCGCGGCCGCGACGTCGAGGTCCAGCCCGTCGGGCACGGGCACGAGGTCGTCGACCGACCGGTTGACGACGGCGCCGGCGCTGCCGAGCCCCTGCCCCCACGCGACGCGGTCGCCGACCCGGAAGTCGGTGACGTCGGGACCCACAGTCGTGACGGTGCCCGCCCCCTCGGAGCACGACACGAACGGCGTGGCGATCGGGTAGACGCCCTCGCGCTGGTAGACGTCGATGAAGTTGACCCCCACCGCTGCCACCTCGACCTGCACCTGACCGGGGCCGGGGTCGGGCACCTCAACGTCCTGGACCTCCAGGACGGAGGAGTCGCCGTTGCGGGGAACCATCAGGGCGCGCGCTGTCGTCACGCGCCCGACTGTATGCCGCGTGGGGTCAGAGCCGCGCGATCACCGCGTCGAGCATCGCCTCGGTCAGCTTGCCGGTGAAGGTGTTCTGCTGGCTGACGTGGTAGCTGCCGACGAGCCGCACCGTTCGGCCGTCACCGGTGGTGAGCAGGGCCTCGGCCCCGTGGCCGAACCGCGGCTTGGGACGCGGAACCTCCCAGCCCACCCGCCGGGCGCTCGCCAACGCGGCGTCCCACCCGATGGAGCCGAGCGCCAGCATCGACCGCAGCCGAGGGGCAGCCAGCTCCAGCTCGCGGTCGAGCCAGTGGCCGCAGGTCTGGCGCTCCGTCGTGGTCGGCTTGTTGGCCGGGGGAGCGCACCGCACCGCGGCGACGATCCGTATGCCGTGCAGCGCCAACCCGTCACCACTCGCCCAGGAGCGCGGCTGGTTCGCGTAGCCGCCGCGGTGGAGGGCGGCATACAGCCAGTCGCCGCTGCGGTCGCCGGTGAACATGCGGCCGGTGCGGTTGGTGCCGTTGGCCGCCGGGGCGAGGCCGACGACGAGCACCTCGCCGTCGGGGTCGCCGAAGCCCGGCCCGGGCCGTCCCCAGTAGGGCTGGTCGGCGAAGGACGCGCGACGCCCTGGACCGCCACCTCCTCGCGCCAGGCCACCAGCCGGGGGCAGGCCCGGCACACCGAGACCCGCGCGTCGAGCTCGGCCGTGGTCGTGGCCCCGGCCGCCAGCCGGGCCACCTGGGCGGGGGTGCGGGCGACCGGGGTGTCGGGGCACGCGGGGTCGCCCGGCCAGCCGGTGCCCGGCGGGACGGGGGAGGGGAAGGGGTCTCCTGTCACCGGGTGGGGCAGCGGCACGCTCACGGACGAGCCCCCGGCGCCCCGGGTGGCCCGGCCGGCCCCGGGGCCGCGGGGAGGTCGAGCGATGCCGCACCCGCAGGTGCGACGGGTGGGGCGGTCAGGCTGCGGACACCGGGGAAGCTGAGCGAGAAGAGGGTGGTGAGCACCATGACGACCCCGCAGCCGATCAGCGCTGGGTGCGGTCCGAAGGACTCGGCCGCCGGGCCGGCCAGGATGAGACCGAGCGGGCCGAGCATCAGCGAGCCGAGGGCGTCGTAGGAGCTCACCCGGGACAGCGCTGCGGGCGGGATCTCGCGCTGCATGGTGGTCTGCCAGAGCACGGTGAAGAGGTCGAAGCACACGCCCAGCACGAACGCGCTCGCGACGACCAGCCACAGGGGCGCGCTGGCCCCGAGGAGGAGGTAGGGCGGGGCCGCCCCGAAGCTCAGGAGCGTCACCGCGAGGATGGGGCGGCGGGGCCGGATCCGCATCGCGATGAGCACCCCCACGATCAGCCCGATGGCCTCACCGGTGAGGACCGCGGTCCACGCCTTGGGCCCGCCGAGCTCCTGCCGGGCGACGACCGGGCCGAGCACGAGGTGGGCGGCCTGCCACACCATCACGAGCACCGAGAACTGCACGACGACGACCCAGAGCCACTGGCGGCTGCGGAACTCCTGCCAGCCGTCTCGCAGGTCGCCGAGGATCGTGCCGGAAACCGCTTCGTGGGCCCGGGCTCGCGGCAGGGCGAGGAGGGAGATCAGCAGGCCGCCCGCGGCAAACAGCGCAGCGGCGATGAGCAGCGCCCAGCCGCCACCCACGGCGACGACGACCACACCACCAGCGACCAGGCCAGCCACGCGGGCGACGTTGCCGCCCAGCCCCAAGAGGGCGTTGCCCTGCTGGAGGTGGGCGGCAGGCACGACGTCGGGCACGATGCCGGTGAGGGCGGGCCAGACCATCGCGGTCGCGGTGCCCGAGACCGCGGCGGCGGCGGCCAGGGCCCACGTCGGCGCCTGCTCGCCCAGGATCATCAGGCCCAGGCCCACATGGGCCAGGGCGTTGACCCACTCCGCAGCCTGCAGCACGCGGTGGCGCGGGTACCGGTCGGCGATGACCCCGCCGGCGAGCGTGAACACCACGACGGCGACCGCCTCGGCCGCGAGCACCAGCGACAGGGTCGTGGGCGTGGCACCGGGCAGGTCGAGGATGCCGAACGCCAGGGCCACCGGGGCGAAGGCGATCCCGAGCATCGAGAGGGTGCGTGCGGAGAACAGGAACGCGAAACGGCGGTCACGGAGGATCGCCACGTCGCTGCGGTAGTCGTGCACGACCCCACGCTACGGGCGGCCGCAACCGAAATTCGGCCACCGCGGTGCTCCGCACGGTCGCCACAACCGTGCGGAGCACCGCGGCCCGTGCCACCCTCGTGCCCGTGGCGAACCGGCGACGGCGGTGGCAGGCAGCGGCGGAGCGCGCCGCCGACCTCGCCTGGCCGACCCGTCCCCGCACGTGGCGGGACCTGCCGGCCCGGCTGCGCGGCACCCTCTCCGAGGTGCTGCGCCTCACCACGGCGGCGGTCCTCGCCTGGCTCCTCGCGTGGCAGGTCACCGGCACGAAGTACGACCTCACCAGTGCGCTGACCGCCCTCCTCGTGCTGCAGGCCTCGGCGTACTCCACCGTGCGGATGGGGCTGCTGCGGGTCGGCGCGGTGCTGACCGGCGTGCTGGTCGCCGTCGCGTTCTCCACCCTCGCGGGCCTGACGTGGTGGAGCCTCGGCGCCGTCATCGCCGCGTCCCTCGTGCTGGCGAAGGTGTTCCGGCTGGGCGCGCAGGCGCTGGAGGTGCCGATCAGCGCGATGCTCATCCTCGGCGTCAGCGCACCCGACCTCGTGGCCGAGGCTCGGGTGGCGCACACCCTGGTCGGTGCGGCGGTCGGGGTGCTCTTCAACTTCGTCCTGCCGGCCGCGGTGCCGAACCGCAGGGCCGGCAACGAGGTGCTGCGGGTGGCGTATGCCGCGGCCGACTGCCTCGACGGCGCGTCCCGGACGCTCGCCGAGGGCCAGGTGAGGCGCCGTGACCTGGCCCAGTGGGCCGAGCAGGCGCGCGCCGTGTCCGGCCCGCTGGCGGTCGCCTCGCGGGCGGTGCGCCAGGTCGAGGAGTCGCGCAAGCTCAACCCGCGGGCCCTCGGCACCCGGAGCGTCGAGCCGGTGCTGCGCAGCGGGCTCGACCGGCTCGAGGGCTGCGTGCTGGCCATCCGCGCCCTGTTCGCGGTGCTGGTGCAGGAGCTCCCCGACGAGCCGCCGGCGGCCGAGCAGCGCCCCGACCGGCCCGGCTCGCCGGCCTACGACGAGGACGCCCGCCAGGCGTTCGCGGTGGTGCTCAGCGACATCGCCGACTGCCTGCGCGGCTTCGGCCAGCTCGTGCGCGCCGAGGCCGAGGGCAACCTCGAGGAGGCCGAGCGGGCCTTCGCCAGCAGCCTGGAGATCCTGCGCGAGACCCGGGCCATCCTCAGCGAGCTGCTCCTCAGCCGGCCGAGCAGCGACGCCGGCCTGTGGCTGCTGCGCGGCACCATCCTGGCCGCGGTCGAGCAGGTGCTCGTCGAGCTCGACCTCGAGCGACGCCTGCGCCAGCGGGAGGAGTGGCAGCGCCGCTCCGCCCTCACCCTGCCCCTGCTCACCGGGCTGGAGGTGCGCCTGCCCCGCAGCCGCCGCGCCCGGTGAGCAGGTGCGCCCACCGGTCGCGCGATGCGGTCGGTGTCGCCGCCGCACCGTAGGCTGGGCAGCAACATGAGCACGCTCTTCGACGACCTGCCCTTCCCCCGCCCGACCTCCTCCACCGAGGCCGCCCGCGACGCCGAGGTGGACGCCGCAGGCGTCCCCACGTGGGCCGCCGCCGCGGCGGCGGGTGAGGGGCCCGACGGCCCGGGCGCACGGCATACCGACCCCGAGGAGCTGCTCAGGGGGCTCAACCCGCAGCAGCGCGAGGCGGTGCTCCACGAGGGTCGTCCGCTGCTCATCGTCGCCGGCGCCGGCTCGGGCAAGACCCGCGTGCTGACCAACCGGATCGCCTACCTGCTCGGCGCCCGCGGCGTGCAGCCCGGGCAGGTCCTGGCCATCACCTTCACCAACAAGGCAGCGGCCGAGATGCGCGAGCGCGTCGCCGCCCTCGTGGGCCCGCGCGCCCGGTCGATGTGGGTGATGACGTTCCACTCGGCGTGCGTGCGCATCCTGCGCCGCGAGGCCGCCAAGGTCGGCATGAAGTCGACCTTCTCCATCTACGACGCGGCCGACAGCCAGCGCCTCATGGCGATGGTCATGCGCGACCTCGACCTCGACCCGAAGCGCTACCCGCCGCGCTCGTTCAGCCACCAGGTCAGCAACCTCAAGAACGAGCTGGTCGACGAGGAGACCTACGCCTCCCGGGTCGGCGAGGGCACCCACCAGGAGCGGATGCTCGCCGAGGCCTACACGGGCTACCAGCGGCGGCTGCGGCAGGCCAACGCCCTCGACTTCGACGACCTCATCATGACGACGGTCAACATCCTCCAGGTCTTCCCGGAGGTCGCAGAGCACTACCGCCGCCGGTTCCGGCACGTCCTGGTCGACGAGTACCAGGACACCAACCACGCGCAGTACCAGCTGGTGCGCGAGCTGGTCGGCGGCACGGCCGATGCCGGTGTGCCGCGTGGCGACGCACCCACCGTGCCCCCGGCCGAGCTGGTGGTGGTCGGCGACGCGGACCAGTCGATCTACGCCTTCCGCGGCGCGACGATCCGCAACATCGTCGAGTTCGAGGAGGACTACCCGGACGCGCGCACGATCCTGCTGGAGCAGAACTACCGCTCGACGCAGACGATCCTGCAGGCCGCGAACTCCGTGATCGCCAAGAACCCCGAGCGTCGCAAGAAGAACCTGTGGAGCGACTCCGGTGACGGCGCCCGCATCGTCGGCTACGTCGGCGACAACGAGCACGACGAGGCGTCCTTCGTGGCGCGCCAGATCGACACGCTCGGCGACCAGTACGGCGTCAAGCCCAAGGACGTCGCGGTCTTCTACCGCACCAACGCCCAGTCCCGGGCCCTGGAGGAGGTCTTCGTCCGCGTCGGCCTGCCCTACAAGGTCGTCGGCGGCACCCGGTTCTACGAGCGGCGCGAGGTCAAGGACGCGCTGGCCTACCTGCGGGTGCTCTCCAACCCCACCGACACCGTCAACCTCCGCCGCATCCTCAACGTGCCCAAGCGCGGCATCGGCGACCGGGCCGAGGCCTGTATCGCCGCGCTGGCCGAGCGCGAGCGGATCCCGTTCATCGCCGCCCTGGGACGCCCCGAGGACGCCCCGGCCATCGCGACCCGGTCGGTCACCGCCATCAAGGGCTTCACGACCCTGCTCGAGGAGCTGCGCGGGGTCGCCGAGCGCGACGACACCGGCGTGGGTGACCTGCTCGAGGCCATCGTCGAGAAGACCGGCTACCTCGCCGAGCTGCGGGCCAGCCACGACCCGCAGGACGAGACCCGCATCGAGAACCTCGCCGAGCTCGTGGCCGTGGCCCGCGAGTTCGACGAGAACCGGGCGGAGACCGGCGAGGTCGCCACGCTGGAGGACTTCCTCGAGCAGGTGTCCCTCGTGGCGGACGCCGACGAGATCCCCGACAGCGAGGAGGCCGAGGAGCAGGGGGTCGTCACCCTGATGACGCTCCACACCGCCAAGGGGCTGGAGTTCCCGGTCGTGTTCCTCACCGGCATGGAGGACGGCACCTTCCCCCACATGCGGGCGCTCGCCGACAACCGCGAGCTCGAGGAGGAGCGCCGGCTGGCCTACGTCGGCATCACCCGCGCCCGCGAGCGGCTCCACATCTCCCGCGCAGCCGTGCGCTCGGCGTGGGGCGCCCCGCAGTACAACCCCGCCAGCCGCTTCCTCGACGAGATCCCCGAGCACCTGGTCGAGTGGCAGCGCACCGGCGACACCCAGATGGCCTCCCGTGGGTCGGCCCCGGCCGTGGCCCGGCTCGCGTCCCGTCCGGGCGTGCGCTCACCGGGCAACCGCCCGGTCATCAGCCTTGGCGCCGGGGACCGGGTCACCCACGACTCCTTCGGCCTGGGCACCGTCGTGCGCGTGGAGGGCGAGGGGGACAAGGCCATGGCCCACGTCGACTTCGGCGCCGACACGGGGGTCAAGCGGCTCCTGCTGCGCTACGCGCCGCTCGAGAAGCTCTAGCCGGCCAGCCGGCCAGCCGGCCAGCCGCCCAGCAGCCAAGGGCCTGGAACCGACGACGACGGCGCCCCACGGACCAGGTCCGTGGGGCGCCGTCGACGTGAAGGCTGGGCCGTCTCGAGGGCGGTCCTACTGGATGCCGCGCTCGTGCAGCCACGGCGCCGGGTCGATCGGGCCGCCGCCGTTCGGGTGGATCTCGAGGTGCAGGTGCGGCCCGGTGGAGTGACCGGTGTTGCCGCTGCGGGCGACCAGGTCGCCGGACTCGACCTGCTGGCCGACGGAGACGTTGAAGGAGTCGAGGTGGGCGTAGTAGGAGACGGTGCCGTCCCAGTACTCGATCTCGACCTTGTTGCCGTAGCCGCTCTCCTGGCCGACGAAGGTGACGGTGCCCTTCGACATGGCGACCACGGGGGTGCCGACCGCGCAGCCGAAGTCGTTGCCGTTGTGCATCCGTCCCCAGCGCATGCCGTAGCCGGAGGTGAAGGCGGCGCCGGCGATGGGGGAGACCCAGGCGCGCTCTGCCTTGCGCTTGGCCTCGGCCGCGGCGAGGGCCTTGGCCTTGGCGGCCTCGGCAGCCTTCTTGGCGGCCGCCGCCTTCTGCTTCTTGAGCAGGGCGGAGCGGGCCTGGTCGCGCGAGGCGCGCTGCCCCTCGGCGATGCGAGCCTGGGTGGCGGCCATCTTCAGCTCGAACGCCTGCTGCTCCTCGAGGCGGTCAGCGCGCGCGAGGGCGGCCGACTCGGCCTTGGCCCGAGCCTGGGAGCCGGTGAGGTCCAGCCCGATCGGGGCGGAATCAGCGACCGATGCGCCGGTGGCGGTCAGCACCAGCGTCGCCGCAGCGGCGGTGGGCAGCACGAAGCCGGGTCGAAAGCTCTGGGGGAGACGGGGGCGTCCGTTGCTGGAGCCGCGGTGGCGGCCCTCGTAACGAGAACTCACAGGTGGATTTACCTTCACGTGCAGGGGACACGGGATGAGCGAGACTAGTGCGTTACCCAGTCGTTACGCAAAGGGCCTCGCACGGTTCGCCGTGCGTTTCGTCCGTTTTTGGGGTAGTTGGCCTCATCCTAACGGCCGAGATCCTGCGTCGAACGGGTGACGAGGGTCATGGCCCGGATGGGCCATGGCGGTCTAGTCAGGGGTGTGCCCCGGCCTCACTCGGCGGCGCCGGCGACCTTCCGCCTGGGCAGCGGCGTGACCCCCGAGGTGACCGTGTGGCCCTCGGAGTCGAGGTGCGCCAGCGTGCTGGAGATGCCGTGCACCACGCTGCCGAGGATGGGCAGCGACATGTGCCCCACGCCGTGCAGGTCGATGTTGGCGACGGTGAGGTCGGGGTGCTCCAGCGCCGCGTGGCGCTGCGGGAAGATCATCTGGTCCAGGTCCGACCAGTAGGCGACGAACCGGGTGCGGCACGAGGGCACCGGCTGGGCCAGCTCGCGCATCAGCGCGCTGCCGGGGCGCAGCTGCCGGGTGAGCTGGTTGTGCCAGCCGTATGCCGTGTACGTGCCCTGGTGCGGGGTGCCCAGGGTCACCAGGGTGTGCACGCGTTCGTCACCGCCGAGCCGGGTGACGTAGTAGCGCGCGATGAGGCCGCCCATGCTGTGCCCGACGACGTGGATGCGCTCGTAGCCGGTCTCCGCGACCAGGGCCTCCACCTCCTCGGCGAGGCTCGCTGCGGCGGCCCGCACGTCGGTGGTGAGCGGCGAGTAGTTCATGGTCGTCACCCGGCCGAAGCCGCGACGGCGCAGGCCGAGGCGCAGCAGGGTGAAGATCGAGCGGTTGTCGACCATGCCGTGCACGAGCAGGATCGGCGTCCCTGCCGCCTCGACGTCGGAGATCACCAGGCCGCGCTGCACCGGGGGCAGGTGCTCGACCCGGTAGCCGTGCTGGCTGTCGGCCCCGTGGCGGAACAGCAGGCCCGACGGGTAGAGGGCCAGGTGGGTGGTCAGCCAGGCGGCCTCGACCGCGGCTCCCACCAGGCCGGTCGGCGTCGCGAGGGCCCGCACGGCGCCGCCCACGACGTCGTCGGTGGCGGCGGCCGCGGTGCCGACCGCCCTGACCGCGTCAGCGGCCGTGCCGACGGCGCGGCTCCACAGCGACTGCACGGGGCCACGGCGCTCCGGGGCGGCTGCTGCCGCCGGGGCGGGTCCACGACGGCCACGCGCCGGGGTGACCGGTGCGCGCCGCCCCGATGCGGCCGCCGGCCGGCGTGTGCGGGAACTGCACAGGCTCTGCGACATGACGCTGCCGACCGTAGCCGCTCCGGGACGAAATCACGCGGGCAGAAGGTCACAATTCGGACGTGTCGGCCGGGGACGGGCTGGCCGGTCCGGACGTGGCAGCCCTCACCCCGGTCCCCGAGGGGTCCCGAGGGCGGCTAGTCTGCGCCCATGACTGAGACCCCTGTGCGTGTCGTGGTGGCCAAGCCCGGCCTCGATGGCCACGACCGCGGCGCCAAGGTTGTCGCCCGCGCACTTCGTGATGCCGGCATGGAGGTCGTCTACACCGGCCTGCACCAGACGCCCGAGCAGATCGTCGAGGCCGCCATCCAGGAGGACGCCGACGCCGTCGGCCTGTCGGTGCTCTCCGGCGCCCACATGACCCTCTTCGCCAAGGTCGTCGAGCTGCTCAAGCAGCGCGACGCGAGCGACATCGTGGTCTTCGGCGGCGGCATCATCCCCGAGGGCGACATCCCCGAGCTCGAGAAGCTCGGCGTGGCCAAGGTCTTCACCCCGGGCGCGACCACGACGGAGATCGTCGAGTGGGTGCGGTCCTCCGTCACCACCGACTGACGGTCACGCCCTCCCGTCAGGGGACCACGGGCAGCGAGAAGGAGGCCGGCTCGAGCGGGTTCGCGCGGACGGTCACCGGCTGCACGGCATACGCGTTCTTGTAGGCCGCGTCGGTGCTGGCGAGGACGAGGCGGATGCGGTGCCCCGCCTCGACCCGGTGGACGATGGCCGGCAGCTCGATGTGCACCGGCTGGGTCACGTCGGCGACCCGGACCGGGCTGATGAGCTTGTGGACCAGCGTCTGGGTCCGTCGGGCGCGACGTCGTACATCTTGGCGAACACCTGGAGCTGGCCCGCCGGACCGGCAGCCTGGGTCGCGGCCACGGCCGGTGACTCGAGGCGGACGTCGAGGGTGGGGGAGCCGACGACGGTGGTGGGGGTGGACAGGGCCGGGCGTCGTCCAGGCCCCGAAGGTGCCGGGGGTGTCGTAGGGCGTGGTGACGCCGTCGGGGAGGTCGACGGCACCCTCGAGGGCGGAGACCTCCGAGTAGGACGCGAAGGCTCCGGCGCCGGGGTTGGACCAGCTCTTCGAGCCGGGGAGGATCGCGGCCTTCGAGCGCACGAGCTCGTCCGCGGCCGACAGGTACCACGTCTGGCGGGTGCCGACGGGGTAGGAGTCGGCGGTGCCGTAGGCGGGTGCGGCGTTGCCGGTGTAGTCGACCCAGTCGCGGAAGTAGGCGAACTCCGGGCCGGGGTCTGCCTTGGTGCCCTTGAGGTGGTGGTCGAACCAGTCCTTGATGCGCTGGCCGAGGTAGGTGCCCTCGATGTCGGCCCCGGTCAGGTCGAGCTCACCGGGGGCGGCGCCGCTGCGGCCGTCCGTGCCGCCGGAGTGGCCCCACGACTGCCAGGCCATCGCCACGTCGACGCCGCGCTGCTTGAGGCCGCGGTAGGTGGCCACGGACTCCTGGAGGTTGAACAGCGTGTCGTTCTCGCCCTGGATCAGGAAGGTCGGCACCTTCACCTCGTCGAGGTAGTGGGCCACCGAGACGCGGTCGGTGAGCCGGTAGGTGTCGTCGGTGGGGAAGCCGAGGGTGTCGAGCGTGGCCTTGGCCTGACACGCCTCGAGCACGAAGTTGGGGCACCCGACGTTGCGGGTCGGGTCGATCGTGGCGCCGGTGAGGCCGTCGGCGATGCCGACGCCGAAGAAGAGCGAGACCCACCCGATCTTCTCGGTGCCCGGGTTGGAGTCGGCGTAGGTCGTGCCGGTGGTGAAGCTCGTGTTGTTGGGGGCGAGTGAGTAGCGCAGGTCGTTCCAGGTGATCAGTGGCACCAGGGTGTCGACGCGGTCGTCGACTGCTGCCGTGGCGAACTGGATCTGACCCCCGTAGGAGCCGCCGATCATGCCGACGCGCGGGTCGTGGGCGGCCGCGTCGTCGAGCGTGGTGAAGTCGACCGTCAGGGTGCCGGGGCCGGCGGGCACGCCGCCGAGGTCGGCGGAGTCGTATGCCGCGGAGGAGCCGCCGCCGAGGAACGTCACCAGGGACTTTGCCGCCACGCCGTCGACGCCCGGGTCGTCGAGGGAGATCTTGCAGCCGCTGTCGGGGAAGCCGAGACCGGTGTATGAGAGCACCGTGTAGCCGCGCTGGGCGAACGCGCGGCCGATGCCGGCCTGGTCGGCCTTGCTGCCGCCGAAGCCGTTGGTCGTGAGGATCGCGGGCACCCGGTGGTCGCGGCTGGCGGAGTGTGGCCGGTAGAGGTCGGCATCGATGGTGCAGGTCTGCGGCTGGCCGAGGTCGTCGTTGCCGGCGGGCACGGTGAAGGACAGCCCGGTGAAGGTGTCGACGGCGTCGAGCGCCTGCGCGGCGCCCTTCGGTGCGGCGGTCACGGGCTGGGCTGCGACGAGCCCGACGCCGGCCAGCGCCGTGAGGGCGGCGAGGCCGGCGCGCAGCCTCGAGGACGGACGCGACATGGGTGTACCTCCCGGGACCGGGGCCGTCGACCGTGACGGCCCTCTGGCACGACAACGAGGTCGCGGCGGGTCGGTTACGGCAGCCCGTGCGGTCCGGGGGCTGAGACGTGTCGACCATCCAGTGGACGTCGCACGCTCAGGTGGCTGGGAGAGGTGACCCGGTCTTTGCCGTGCACTGACGGTGAGGACCCGAAAACCCTTGTCTCCCTTGCGTTCCCACGCATTTGGCAAAGTCTTTGCAAGGAGCATTGACCCGGGTCGACCGCGTCGGTTGGGTCATCTCGACGCCGAGCCCACGGTGCACCCGCCGAGTCATGAGGGGCCCGACGTTCCTGCCGGCCCGCCACACCAGGCGACGGGCTCACCTCTGTCAAGGAGAACCACCTGTGATTCGACTGTCCACCGGCGCTGCCTTCGGCATCGCCCTCGCCGCGGCCGTCGCCGCCCCCCTGTCCAGCGCCACGGCGGCCCCCTCGGCCGCACCGTCGCCGGACACCCGTCCCGCGGTCGCGGCCGAGCAGGCCCAGGCCGACCACCAGCGCCAGGCCATGGGGCTGTCCAGCGACGAGAAGCTGACGGTGCGCGACGTCGTCGTCGACGCGGACGGCACCCGCCACGTCCGCTACGAGCGCACCTACAAGGGACTGCGCGTCCTCGGCGGCGACTTCGTGGTGCGCAAGAGCGCGACGGGCGCGACCGAGCACGTGCAGTGGAACGCCAGCGGCAAGGTGGCGGTGTCGTCCACCTCGCCGTCGGTCGCCGAGGCCACCGCCGAGCGCTCGGCGGCCCGCCGAGCCGGATACACGCCGACGAGGAACGACGGCGACCTCGTCGTCTGGGCGGGCGAGAAGACGCCGCGGCTCGCGTGGGACGTCGTGACCGAGGGGTTCCGGGCCGACCAGACGCCCAGCCGGCTCCACACCGTCGTCGACGCGGACAACGGCGCCGTCATCACGGCATACGACGAGGTGAAGAACGGCACCGGCAACTCCCAGTACTCGGGCACGGTCACCCTGAACACCATCTCCTCGGGGTCGAGCTGGCTGCTGAAGGACTCCATCGGCAACTACACGACCGACCTGAACGGTGCGACCAGCGGCACCGGCACGCAGTTCACCGACGCCGACAACGTCTGGGGTACGGGCTCGCCCAGCAACCGG
This sequence comes from uncultured Actinomycetota bacterium, assembly GCA_963730585.1. Lineage (GTDB taxonomy): Bacteria > Actinomycetota > Actinomycetes > Actinomycetales > Dermatophilaceae > Pedococcus_A. The sequence goes on from CAVSSL010000006.1 coordinate 170,452, forward strand.
CAGACCGCCGGGGTCGATGCGCAGTACGGCGCAGAGAGGACCTTCGCCTACTACAAGAACGTGCAGGGCAGGAACGGCATCTGGAACACCGGCGCCGGCGCCCGCAGCCGGGTCCACTACGGCAACGCCTACGTCAACGCGTTCTGGGACGGCACCCAGATGACCTACGGCGACGGCTCGGGCAACGTGAAGCCGCTGACCTCCATCGACGTGGCCGCCCACGAGATGAGCCACGGCGTCACCGAGAACACCGCCAACCTCAACTACTCCGGCGACGCCGGTGGCCTCAACGAGGCAACCTCCGACATCTTCGGCACGGCCGTCGAGTTCTACGCGAACAGCTCGGCCGACGTCGGTGACTACCTCATCGGCGAAAAGATCGACATCAACGGCAACGGCACCCCGCTGCGCTACATGGACAAGCCCAGCAAGGACGGGGCGAGCCAGGACTGCTGGACCACCAGCACCAAGAACCTGGACCCGCACTACTCGTCCGGCCCGCTGAACCACTGGTTCTACCTCGCCTCGGAGGGCTCGGGAGCCAAGACCATCAACGGTGTCAGCTACAACAGCCCCACCTGCAACGGGTCCACCGTGACCGGCGCGGGCCGGGACAACGTCGCCAAGGTCTGGTACCGCACCCTGTCGACGAAGCTGACCTCGGGCAGCACCTACGCCAACGCCCGTGAGGGCGCGATCGCCTCGGCGAAGGAGCTCTACGGCGCCTCCAGCGCCACCTGCACGGCCGTGGAGAAGGCGTTCAGCGCGATCTCGGTCCCGGCCGGCGCGGAGACCTGTGGCGGGTCGACCCCGCCGCCGTCCGGCAGCAACCTGCTCCTCAACCCCGGCTTCGAGTCGGGCGCCGTGAACTGGACCGGCACCTCCGGTCCCATCACCAGCAACACCGGCCGCCCGGCGCGCACCGGCTCCTGGAAGATGTGGCTCGGCGGCAACGCCACCACCACGACCGAGACCGAGCAGCAGAGCGTGGCCATTCCGTCCACGGCGACGTCGGCGACGCTCAGTTTCTGGATCCGCATCGACACGGCTGAGTCGGGCAGCACCGCCTACGACACCACGAAGGTGCAGGTGGTGAACGGCTCCACCACGAGCACCCTGGCGACGTACTCCAACGTGAACGCCAACGGCACGTACGTGCAGAAGTCGTTCGACGTCACCGCCTACAAGGGCAAGACCATCTCGGTGAAGTTCCTCATGAACGAGGACTCCTCGCTGCAGACGTCCTTCGTCGTCGACGACACCGCCCTGACGGTGAGCTGACCCTCGCCCAACCCCGCCCGACCACAGGACCCCGCCCCACGCAGCCGTGCGTGGGGCGGGGTCCGTCGCGTCAGGATTTGTCAAAGGTTGCCCCAAGATTCCTCTTTGCCCATTGATCCGGCGCACACCCGGGGGCGAGGGTCGGCGCCACCCGTCGCGTTCTTCCAGGCGCGGCCATGCTCACAAGGAGCCACCTACGTGAACCGACTCTCCGCCGGCGTCGCCTTCGGCGCCGTCATCGCTGCTGCTCTCGCCGCCCCGGCCGCGACCGCCCAGGCCCGCCCCGCCACCAGCGACGCCCCGCGTGCGGTCGCCGCCGAGCAGGCCCGGGTGGCCGAGGCGGCCAAGGCCCTCGGCCTGTCGTGCCGGCCAGGGCCTGCAGGTCAAGGCCGTCGTCGCGGACGCCGACGGCTCGAAGCACGTGCGCTACGAGCGCACGTTCCGGGGCCTGCGCGTGATCGGCGGCGACTTCGTGGTCGCCAAGGACGCCAAGGGCGCCACGAAGAACGTCTACTGGAACGCCTCCCGCACAGTCGAGGTCGCCTCCACGACCCCGAAGCTGGGTGCACCGAGCGGATCGAGCGAGCTCGTCGTCTACGCCGCCGAGGGCTCGCCGCGGCTGGCCTGGGACACGGTGAAGGAGGGCGTCAAGGCCGACCAGACGCCGAGCCGCCTCCACACCGTCACCGACGCCGCCACGGGCGCGACGCTCGACTCCTGGGACGAGATCGTCAACGGCACCGGCAACTCGATGTACTCCGGCGCGGTCACCGTCGGCAGCACCCTCTCGGGGGGCTCGTACCTGCTCAAGGACAGCGTCGGCAACTACACGACCGACCTGAACGGTGCGACCACCGGCACCGGTACCCAGTTCACCGACGCCGACGACGTGTGGGGCAACGGCACCGTCACCTCCCGCCAGACCGCCGCCGTCGACGCGCAGTACGGCGCTGAGATGACGTTCGACTACTACAAGAACATCCAGGGTCGAAACGGCATCTGGGACAACGGAACCGGGGCCCGCAGCCGGGTCCACTACGGCAACGCCTACGTCAACGCGTTCTGGGACGGCACCCAGATGACCTACGGCGACGGCGCCAACAACGCCAAGCCGCTCACCTCCATCGACGTCGCCGCCCACGAGATGAGTCACGGCGTCACCGAGAACACTGCGGGGCTGGTCTACCGCGGTGACGCGGGCGGCCTCAACGAGGCGACCTCCGACATCTTCGGGACGGCCGTCGAGTGGTACGCCAACAACACCGTCGACGCCGGTGACTACCTCATCGGCGAGAAGATCGACATCAACGGCAACGGCACCCCGCTGCGCTACATGGACAAGCCCAGCAAGGACGGCCGCTCCCAGGACTGCTGGTCCTCTGGCACGAGCCGCCTCGACCCGCACTACTCGTCGGGCCCGCTGAACCACTGGTTCTACCTGGCCTCCGAGGGGTCGGGCGCCAAGACCATCAACGGCGTCGCCTACAACAGCCCGACCTGCAACGGGTCGACCGTGACGGGCGCAGGCCGGGACGCGGCCGCCAAGATCTGGTACCGCACGCTGGCCACGAAGCTGACCTCGCGCAGCGACTACAAGGCCGCCCGCGAGGGTGCGATCCGCTCGGCAAAGGAGCTCTACGGCACCGGCTCTGCCCAGTGCGCCGCGGTCGAGAGCGCCTTCTCGGCGATCGCGGTGCCGGCGGGCACGCAGACCTGCAGCAACTAGCCCCACCCACAGCAGCGCCCCCGGTCCGGTGACCGGGGGCGCTCTGCTGCGTCCGGCGCTCAGGGCGTGAAGCGGGTATGCCGTGGGGTCACCGGCACAGGGTGCGCTCAGCCGGCGCCTTGACCACGTCGTCGAGGAACCTGCTGACGACGGACGCAGTGCCGGCCAGCTCGGCGTCGCTCAACCGCTTCGACCCCCGCGGGGTCTCGACGACCACCACGAGGTCGTCCGGGTGGGCGGCGGTGGTGGTCGCCGTCCCGGTCGCCGTGCGGGCGACCGACGCCAGCTCGGCGAGGGTGTCGTCCTCGACCTGACACGAGCCGCCGTCGTCATGGCCGGTCAGCCTGACGTGGCCGTCGTCCGTGACCTCGGCGCTGTGGAGGAAACCAGCGACCCCACCCTGGCGCGTGAGGACGACGGGGAAGACGCCCGCCCCGCTGCCCGAGGGACCAGTGCCGGAGGAGGCTGTCGGTGCGGTGCCGGACCCGCACGCGGTCGCCAGGGCGAGGAGGGCAGCGCTGGCCGGAGTCAACAGGGACCGCTTGGGGGACAGGCGCATCCGGCCATCCTGCCGACCCCCGTCGCTCGGCGCATCCTGCGCGACGCGGCGGCTCGCCTCACGGGAATCGGCGCCGCCGAGTCCTATCCTCCACAGCCATGACTCCTGCCGGGGCGCACCGCCCTGTCCACTGGCGCCGGGTGTGGGCGCCGATGACGGCTGCTGCGGTCGCCGCCACCCTGTCCTTGGCGGCCTGCTCCGGCTCGGCGCACAGCTCGACTTCGGCCGTCACGACCGCGCCGACCACCCCGGCCACCTCGACGCCCACGACGTCGCCGAGCTCGTCGTCGGGTCTGGTGCCGCTCCAGGGTGGACCGGTGCTCGCGGTCAAGATCGACAACACCCCGCGGGCGCGGCCCCGCATCGGGCTCCAGCAGGCCGACGTCGTCTACGTCGAGCCCGTCGAGGGAGGGTTGACCCGGCTGCTGGCGGTGTTCTCCCGCACCATGCCGGCGGAGGTCGGGCCGGTCCGCAGCGCCCGTGAGTCCGATGTGGAGCTGGTGGCCAACTACGGCCGGGTCGCGCTGGCCTACTCCGGCGGCTCGCCCTACACCCAGCGCGTGCTCGCCAAGGGCCGGCAGGTCAACCTCAGCAACGACGCCTCGGGAGAGGGCTTCCGCCGGGAGCGGTCCCGGCCCGCGCCCTACAACGTCATCGGCAACACCGAGCGGCTCCTCGCCCGCGCCGGAGGCAGCGCGAAGCCGAAGGACGTCGGCTTCCGCTTCGGGGCGGCCTCGTCCGGGGGCCGCAAGGCCACCTCGGTGTCGGTGCGGTGGCCGTCGAGCAGGGTCAGCCTCGTGTGGGACGCCAGGCGCAAGCAGTACCTCGTGACCACCGACGGCAAGCCCGACCTCGACCCGAAGGGACGCCAGTACGGTGCGGCGACCGTCGTCGTGCAGCACGTCTCGACCCGGCTGTCGGCCAACCGTGACGTCAACGGGGTCGCCACCCCCGTCGTCACGCTGACGGGCAAGGGCAAGGCCGTCGTCCTGCGCGGAGGAAAGGCCTGGTCGGGCAGCTGGGCCCGCACGAGCGCAACGGCGCCCACGACGCTGACCGCGGGCGGCAAGCCGATCGCCCTCGCCCCCGACGGGCCGGTCTGGGTGCTGCTCGTCGCGCCGGGCCAGGGTGTCGCGATCGGCTGAGCCGGCCGCCAGGTGCGCCCTATCCTTCGGGCATGAGCGCGCGTGCGCTGAGGGCGGTCGCCGCCCTGCTGGTCGTCCTCGGTGTCGGCGCCTGCTCCGGTGACGGCGAGCCGGGTCGCGCGTCCTCGACGTCCACGCCCACCGGGCCGCTCAGCGGTCCGGCCCTCGCGGTCAAGATCGACAACACCGCGAAGTCGCACCCGCACATCGGCGTGGCCCAGGCCGACATCGTCTACGTCGAGCCGGTCGAGGGCGGGCTGACCCGACTGCTCGCGGTGTTCTCCAGCGCGCAGCCGAAGGAGGTCGGCCCGGTCCGGAGTGCCCGCGAGTCCGACCTCGCGATCCTCGGCAACTACGGACCCGTCGCCTTCGCGTACTCGGGCGCCTCCTCCTACACCAGCCGCCTCCTCGAGAAGGGCGAGCAGGTCAACCTCAGCTACGCCGCCTCCAGCCAGGGGTTCCGCCGCGAGAAGTCCCGGCCGGCGCCCTACAACGTCATCGGCGACCCCAAGGCGCTCCTGGCCCGCGCCAAGGGCAGCGTCGCGCCGCAGGACCCCGGCTTCGAGTTCGGGCCGGCGCCGGCCGGTGGCACAGCCGGCACATCCGTTGCCGTGCGCTGGCCGGCGGCCCGCGTCTCGTTCACGTGGGATGCCGGGCGCAAGGAGTACCTGCTCACGACCGACGGCAAGCCCGACGTCGACCCCCAGGGCAAGCAGCACGGCGCGGCAACCGTGGTGGTCCAGGTCGTGACGACCACGGCGTCGAAGAACAAGGACGTGACCGGGGCGGCCACCCCGGTCGTACAGCTCACCGGCACGGGGAAGGCCACGGTCCTCCGCGGCGGCAAGGCGTGGCAGGGCACCTGGTCGCGCGACAGCCTCACCGCGCCGACGTCCTTCACAGGGAGCGGCGGGGCGCTCACCATGGACCCCGCCGGCACGGTGTGGGTGCTCCTGGTGGCCCCCGGGCAGGCGGTGACGGTCCGCTGACGCCCGCCACGCGGCATACCCGTGGGTAGCGTGAGATTGGTCCCTATCGCCGACCCGGACGGGCGTCCCCGTGCGGCGGAGGACTAGTCTCAGGCGACGGACCACCCCCTTCGCAGACGAGGACGGATTTTCAGCCGTGGATCTCTTCGAGTACCAAGCGCGCGACATGTTCGAGGCGCACGGAGTGCCGGTTCTGGCCGGCAAGACCGCCACCACCCCCGAGGAGGCCCGCGCGGCCGCCGAGGAGATCGGCCCCAAGAGCGGCGGTGTCACCGTCGTCAAGGCCCAGGTCAAGACCGGCGGCCGTGGCAAGGCCGGCGGCGTCAAGGTCGCCAAGACGCCTGAGGAGGCCGAGCAGCACGCGCAGGCCATCCTCGGCATGGACATCAAGGGCCACACCGTGGGCACCGTGATGATCGCCCAGGGCGCGCGCATCGCCGAGGAGTACTACTTCTCGGTGCTGCTCGACCGGGCCAACCGCTCCTACCTCGCGATGTGCAGCAAGGAGGGCGGCATGGAGATCGAGCAGCTCGCGGTCGAGCGCCCCGAGGCTCTCGCGAAGGTCGAGGTCGACCCCAACACCGGCATCGACGAGGCCAAGGCGCAGGAGATCGTCGCTGCCGCCGGCTTCGACGCCGAGACCGCCGCCAAGATCGTCCCGGTGCTGACGTCCCTGTGGGAGGTCTACCGCGACGAGGACGCCACGCTGGTCGAGGTCAACCCGCTGGTGAAGACCGAGGACGGCGAGATCATCGCCCTCGACGGCAAGGTCACCCTCGACGCCAACGCCGACTTCCGCCACCCCGACCACGCGGCGCTCGAGGACAAGTCGGCGACCGACCCGCTCGAGGCGATGGCCAAGGAGAAGGACCTCAACTACGTCAAGCTCGACGGCTCCGTCGGCATCATCGGCAACGGCGCTGGCCTGGTCATGTCGACCCTCGACGTCGTCGCCTACGCCGGCGAGGAGTTCGGCGGCCAGAAGCCGGCCAACTTCCTCGACATCGGTGGCGGCGCCTCGGCCGAGGTCATGGCCAACGGCCTGCACATCATCCTCGGCGACCCGCAGGTGAAGTCGGTGTTCGTCAACGTCTTCGGCGGCATCACCGCCTGTGACGCGGTGGCCAACGGCATCGTCGGCGCGCTGGAGAAGCTCGGCGACGAGGAGAACAAGCCGCTCGTCGTCCGCCTCGACGGCAACAACGTCGAGGAGGGCCGGCGCATCCTCGCCGAGTTCAACCACCCGCACGTGATCATCGAAGAGACCATGGACGGCGCCGCCCGCAAGGCCGCCGAGCTGGCCTCCAAGTAAGCCCGGCAGACCAAGAGAGACGGACTCACAGCAATGGCAATCTTTCTCGACGAGAACTCCAAGGTCATCGTCCAGGGCATGACCGGCTCCGAGGGCATGAAGCACACGCAGCGCATGCTCAAGTCGGGCACCACCATCGTCGGTGGCGTGAACCCCCGCAAGGCGGGCACCACCGTCGACTTCGAGGGCGGCACCACCGTCCCCGTCTTCGGCAGCGTCGCCGAGGCGATGAAGGAGACCGGCGCCGACGTGTCGGTCATCTTCGTGCCGCCGGCGTTCGCCAAGTCGGCCGTGGTCGAGGCGATCGACGCCGAGATCCCGCTCGCCGTCGTCATCACCGAGGGCATCGCGGTCAAGGACACCGCCGAGTTCTTCGCCTACTCGCAGGAGAAGGGCACCACCCGCATCGTCGGCCCGAACTGCCCCGGCCTCATCAGCCCCGGCAAGTCCAACGCCGGCATCATCCCCGCCGACATCGCCGGTGGCGGCCGCATCGGCCTGGTCTCCAAGTCGGGCACGCTGACCTACCAGATGATGTACGAGCTCAAGGAGTTCGGCTTCTCCACGGCGGTCGGCATCGGCGGTGACCCGATCATCGGCACCACCCACATCGACTGCCTCGAGGCGTTCCAGAACGACCCCGAGACCGACGCCATCGTCATGATCGGCGAGATCGGTGGCGACGCCGAGGAGCGGGCCGCGGCCTACATCAAGGACAACGTGACCAAGCCGGTCGTCGGCTACGTCGCGGGCTTCACCGCCCCGGAGGGCAAGACCATGGGCCACGCCGGCGCCATCGTCTCCGGCTCGTCGGGCACCGCGGCCGCCAAGCAGGAGGCCCTCGAGGCCGCCGGCGTCAAGGTCGGCAAGACGCCGTCCGCGACCGCCCAGCTCATGCGCGAGATCATGCAGGGCCTGCAGAAGTAGGTTCTGCCGCAAGGCAGTTCGCGAGGCCGTCACCCTGGTGGGTGGCGGCCTCGCGTGATTCTCGGGTATGCCGCGTGCGCGCCTACCGCTGCCGGGCCAGGTCCATGAGCCGCTCCAGCTCGGTGAACCCCTGTGCCGCGGTGCCGGTGAAGCCCTGGCCGTCGTTGGTGCCGTGGAAGACGATGGTGCTGACGCCGCCCTCGGTCTGCATGCCGGTGACGCCGACCCACTGGTACATCCTCCCGCTTCCGTCCGCGCTGTTGGCGGGCAGACAGGCGGGGCAAGGGCCTGGAACCTGGTGGTCAGCAGCCACGTCTGGGGCACGGGTCCGCGCTCGGCGGTGGTGCGCGCCTCCGCTGTGCCGCAGCCCTTCATGACCAGCTGGTCGAGCCGCTTGATGTCGGCCTGCACCAGCTCGTAGCCCTTGACGTCCTCGAAGAGGCGCACGCGCTGCTTGCCGATGTAGTTGGCGTCGCCACTGCCCGCGCGGATGGACACGATGCCGTAGCGGCCGCCGACTCCGGCGAGGAACTGGTCGGTCTCGCACTGGACGATGGCGCCCGAGCCCTCCTGGGCGCCGGGACCGGCGTAGGTGCGCTGGCCCTTGCCCATGAGCTTCGAGGACCACTGCGAGGCCGGCACGAACAGGCTGGACGGCAGCGCCGGCTGGGAGCCGACCACGGGCATGTCCTCGCCGGCAGTGGTCGCCGGGCTGGGACCGGCCGTCGTGGTCGTGGTGCCGTCGCCGTACTGCTCGAGGCGCTCGGTGGCGATGGCCGCCAGCCGCTCGACCTCGGCCCGCTCGAACTCGGTCTTCGGGTGGTCGGGCTCGACGACGTTGAGCACGCCCACGTGGCTGCCGGCCAGCACCACGGCATACCAGCCGGAGCCGGCGTCGCCGGCGGTGTAGGAGTAGAGCCGCGGCCAGCCGGTGGTCTGGACACCCTTGACCGCGAACTGGCCCTGCTTGCACCCGCCGATGTTCTTGGCCAGCCAGTCGGCCACGCCCTCCGCGGGAACCGACGGGCGCGTGATGGTCCAGCGGGTCTGGCGTCCCTGGACGTTGCCGCTGCGCGAGTACAGCGCTTCGTCCTGCACCGGCCTGCCCACGTCGCTGGGCAAGTTGACGGCGGCCCGGCCCCAGCACAGGTCGTCTTCGGCGTTCTTCAGCGTCTCGACCTCGAAGTCGGTCGACCAGCCCAGCGCCAGCTTCCACTCCTTGCCGAGCGGAAGGGCGCCCGGCTCGCTCAGGTACGGCGAGACAGCCTGCCGGTCGACGGGCGTCGTGGGCGCGGTCGTCGTGGTCTTGGTGGCCGGTGGCACCGGCTGGGTGGCGTTGTCTCCGCCGAGCGCGGAGAACCCGATGACAGCGGCGACGAGTGCCGCCGCGGCCGCGCCGGCGGTCCAGCCGAGCATGGTGCGGCGGCGCCGGGCGGTGCCGCGTGCCTTGACGAAGCGCACGTCGGCCAGCGGCAGCGCGTCGACGTCGGTCTTCAGCGAGCCCAGGGCCTGCCGGACGTAGTCGTCGTCGGCTGGAGTCCAGGTGTCGTTCTCAGCCATGGTGGGACTCCTCGTGGCGCAGGGCCGCCGCCAGCTGGGCGCGGCCACGGTGCAGGCGGGCCTTGACGGTGCCTGCGGGGGTGTTGGTCTCGTGGGCGATCTGCTCGATGCTCAGGTCGCCGATGTAGTGCAGCGTGACGGCCTCGCGGACCGGTTCGGCCAGGGTGCGCAGGGCGGCGACGACGGCCACGCGGTCCTCGTTCGGCGGCCCGGTGGCGGCGGTGCTGCTCTCGCCGTGCCGCTCGTGGGCCCGGTCCTGGCTCGACTGCTTGCGCCAGGCCGAGATCGCCAGCCGCCGCGCCACGGTGCGCACCCAGGCCAGTGGGTCGTCGTAGGTGTGGACGGTGGACCACTGCTGCCAGGCGCGGGCGTACGCCTCCTGGGTGCAGTCCTGGGCGACGGTCAGGTCACCCGTCGCCGCGTAGACGAGGTGGACGACCCGCCGGGCGGTGCCGCGGTAGAACGCGTCGAAGTCGGCCTCGGTGCCCTGCATCGGCATCGCTCTCCTCGCCGCCCTCTCCTGGTGCAGTCGGGTCCCGTCGGGCTGGTCGCCCCTGTCACCCCACCAGACGCGTGCCCTGCTGCGAGGGTTGCGCCCTGGTCCCAGTTTCTCGCGGCGAGGTCAGAGGAGGCCCGGCAGGTGCGCCCAGGCTGCGGGGGTGGCGGTCGGCGGGACGCGCGCGTCGTCGCGGCGGGCGAGGACGAACCACACCGCGGTGCAGGGCTGCTCGTGTGGGTTGCTCAGCCGGTGTGGGGTCGAGGAGTCGAAGTGGATCGAGTCGCCGGGCCCGAGCGAGTAGGTCTCGAACCCCACCTGCACCTCGAGCCGGCCGGTGACGATGACGCCGTACTCGCGGCCACCGTGGCGCACCATGTCGTCCTCGGGGCAGGAGGCGCTGCCGGGGCTGTACTCCACGTGCAGGAAGTCGACGAGCGGGTCGTCGGCGGTGAGCTGCTCCCACACGACCCCCGACATCTGCACCCGGCGTCGCTCGCCGGCGCGCACGACCGGGTCGTCAATGCGCGGCCAGGCGGCGGGGGCGGGGGTGGGGGCATCGGCGGGGCCGCTGCCGAGCAGCTCGTTCAGTGAGATGCCGAGCACCGAGACCAGCGCGTAGAGGGTGCCCACGGAGGGCTTGGCCTTCCCGAGCTCGACCTGCGAGACGAAGCTCGGCGAGACCTCGACCTGGCGGGCCACCTCGCGCAGGGACAGCCCACGGGACTCCCGGGCCGCGCGGAGGGCGGCGCCGAGGTTCCCGGCCGTGGGCTCGGTGCCGGAGGGGGGCGGGGCGGTGGGAGTGGGTTCGGGCATCGGGTCTCGAGTCCCTTCCGCAGCCGGGTGCGCGGGCGGCCCGCGTGCAGTGTGACTGTACACCTGAGCGGCCGCATCAGGGTCGGCAGCGCAGAGCGGCATACGTCTTGTGAAGTAATACTTGACACCCTGTGCAGTGCGGTGGCGTAATCGCAGGTACCCGAGACGAGTGTGAGGCGGGTCGCCATGGCAGTGCGGACCTACGGACCCAATGCGGTCGACTGGGAGCAGCGCATCGACCTCGACCGGCTGCGCCGAGACCGCCTGGCCCGGATCACGGCCGAGCTGGAGAGCTCCTCTCTCGGCGGCCTGTTGTGCTTCGACTTCTCCAACATCCGCTACCTCACCTCCACCCACATCGGCACCTGGGCGCTCGACAAGCTCATCCGGTTCGCGGTCCTTCCGCGCGGCGGCCAGCCCGTGCTGTGGGACTTCGGCTCGGCGGCCCGCCACCACCAGCTGTTCAACCCGTGGCTGGACGGCGAGAAGCGGGCCCGGGCCGGCATCTCCACCCTGCGCGGTGCTTTCCACCCCGACTCGGGCACCGCCGAGGAGGTGGCCCGCAAGGTCGCCACGGTGCTGCGCGAGCACGGCATGGAGGGCGAACCCCTCGGCGTCGACATCGTCGAGATGCCGATCCTGGCGGCGCTGCGGGCCGAGGGCCTCGACGTGGTGGACGGCCAGCAGGTGTTCCTCGAGGCCCGCCGCATCAAGACCGCCGACGAGATCGGGCTGCTGACCCAGGCCTGTTCCATGGTCGACGCCGCCTACGAGGAGCTCTACGGCTTCCTGCGGCCGGGGGTGCGCGAGAACGAGTGTGTCGGCCTGGTGAGCAAGGTGCTCTACGACCTCGGCAGCGAGTTCGTCGAGGGCGTCAACGCCATCTCGGGGGAGCGCTGCGCTCCGCACCCGCACGTCTACAGCGACCGCATCGTGCGACCCGGCGACCCGGCGTTCTTCGACATCCTGCACAGCCACCTCGGCTACCGGACCTGCTACTACCGGTGCTTCGCCGTCGGCAGCGCGTCGCCGGCCATGCGCGACGCCTACACCCGGTGCCGCGAGTACATGGACCTGGCCATCGCGAGGGTCCGCCCGGGCGCGACGACCGCCGACATCGTCGAGGTCTGGCCCACCGCCCAGGAGTTCGGCTTCGCCAGCGAGGAGGCGGCGTTCGCGCTCCAGTACGGCCACGGCGTCGGCCTCAGCATCTGGGAGAAGCCGATCTTCAGCCGCCTGGTCTCCCTCGAGCACCCGGAGACCCTCGAGGAGGGCATGGTCTTCGCGCTCGAGACCTACTGGCCCGCCGGCGACGGATGGTCGGCCGCCCGCATCGAGGAGGAGGTCGTGGTGACCGCCGACGGCTGCGAGGTCATCACGAAGTTCCCGGCCGAGGACCTCCTCATCGCCGGCCAGCGGTACTGGACGGTCGGCGGGCCCCTGGCGCCGGTCCGCGAGTCGCAGTCGCACCTCAACACCGCCCAGGGCCGGGGTGAGCCGTGAGCACCGACACCGCCCTGCCGGTCGACGCCGCCACGCTGCTCGGCTGGTACGAGCAGATGGCCGTCATCCGCGGCACCGAGAAGGCCGCCCACGACCTGTTCCTGCGCGGGCTCGTCAAGGGCACCACCCACCTGGCCGCCGGGCACGAGGCGGTCGCGGTGGGCGCGAGCGCTGCGCTGCGGCCCGACGACTACGTCTTCGCCACCTACCGGGGCCACCACCACGCGATCGCCCGCGGCGCGACCCCCGAGGGCTGCCTCGCCGAGCTGATGCAACGGCATACCGGGGTGTGCCGTGCCAAGGGCGGCTCCATGCACCTCACCCAGGCGGACCACGGGATGATGGGCTCCTACGCGATCGTGGGAGCGCACCTGCCGATGGCCGCCGGGGCGGCCTGGTCCGCCAGGCTGCGGGGCAGCGGCCAGGTCGCGGTGGCGTTCTTCGGCGACGGCGCCACCAACATCGGGGCCTTCCACGAGGCGCTCAACCTCGCGGCGGTGTGGAAGCTGCCGGTGCTCTTCGTCTGCGAGAACAACCGCTACATGGAGTACACCGCGATCCACACGGTCACGGCGGTGCCCAACCCCGCCGCCGACCGGGCCGCCGCCAACGGCATGCCCGGGGTCGTCGTCGACGGCAACGACGTGGTGGCCGTGCACGAGACCGTGGCCCGAGCCGTCGAGAGGGCGCGCGCCGGGGACGGACCGACCGTCATCGAGGCGCTGACCTACCGGCACTTCGGCCACAGCCGCACCGACCCGGCGACCTACCGGCCCGTCGAGGAGGTCGAGGAGTGGATGGCCCGCGACCCGCTGCTGGTGGCCCGCAGCCGCCTCCTCGGCGAGGGTGCGACCGAGGCGGAGCTCGACGCCGCCGCCGAGCGTGCCGCCGCCGTGGTCACGGCCGCCGTCCGGGCGGCGCAGGCGGCACCACCCGCGGACCCCGCCGACGCGTACACCGACGTCTGGGCGGACGGGGGTGCGGCATGGCGGACCTGAGGGGCGGAGCCGGGGGCTCCGACGTGACGACCTACCGCGACGCGGTCGCCGAGGGCATCGCCCGTGAGATGCGCCGCGACGAACGGGTCGTCTGCCTGGGCGAGGACATCGGCGCCGCAGGCGGGGTGTTCAAGACGACGGTCGGCTTGTTCGACGAGTTCGGCCCCGAGCGCGTCTGGGACACCCCCATCTCGGAACAGGCCATCGTCGGCGCCGCCATGGGGGCCGCCATGACCGGCATGCGCCCGGTGGCCGAGATCATGTTCAGCGACTTCCTCGCCTGCTGCTGGGACTACCTGGCCAACGAGATCCCCAAGGCCCGCTACATGACCGGTGGCCAGGTGACCGTGCCGCTCGTGGTCCGCACGGCCAACGGCGGCGGGCTGGGGTTCGGCGCGCAGCACTCGCAGTCGGTGGAGAACTGGGCGCTCGCCGTGCCGGGACTGAAGATCGTGGCGCCGTCGACACCCGCGGACGTGGTGGGACTGATGGCCTCGGCGATCCGCAGCGACGACCCCGTGGTGTTCTTCGAGCACAAGGGCCTGTTCGCCAGCAAGGGGCCGGCCGCACCGCCGGAGCACGCGATCCCGCTCGGCAGGGCGCACATCGCCCGGTCGGGCACCGACGTCACCGTGGTGGCGCTGGCGGCCACCGTGCCGATGGCCCTCGAAGCAGCCGAGCGGCTCCACGGCGACGGCGTCTCGGTCGAGGTGGTCGACCTGCGCTGCCTCATCCCCCTCGACGTCAGCACGGTGCTGGCATCGCTGGGACGGACCAGCCGGCTGCTCATCGTCGAGGAGAACCCCTACCAGGGCGGCTGGGGCGGCACCGTCGCCTCGGTGGTCGCCGACGAGGGCTTCGAGCTCCTCGACGCCCCGGTCCGCCGGGTCGCCGGCGACAACGTCCCCCTCCCGTTCGCGGATGCCTTGGAACAGCAGGTGATCCCCACGGTCGACAAGGTCGTCGCCGCCGTGCGGCGGCTCGTCTCGTACTAGCAGCACGGCCGTGCAGGCGGTCGTCAGGAAGGGAGCAGCAATGGGCAAGATCCTCCTCAAGGGCGGCACCGTGCTGTCGGTCGACCCGCAGATCGGGGACCTCCCCACCGGGGACGTGCTCATCGAGGACGGCCGGATCGCCGGTGTCGAGGCCAGCATCGACGCCGACGCCGAGGTGGTCGACTGCACGGGCCGCATCGTGGTCCCCGGCTTCGTCGACACCCACCGGCACACCTGGGAGGCGGCGATCCGCAACTGCGCCCCCAACGCCACGCTCGACGACTACTTCGTCGAGGTGCTCGACACCTTCGCGCCGCTCTACCGGCCCGAGGACGTCTACGCCAGCAACGTCGCCGGCTCGCTGGAGTGCCTCAACGCCGGCATCACCACGCTCGTCGACTGGTCGCACATCAACAACACGCCCGAGCACCCCGACGCCGCGATCAGGGGCCTGCAGGAGACCGGGATCCGCGCGCAGTACGCCTACGGCAGCGCCAACACCTCGCTCGAGAAGTACTGGTACTTCAGCGCCGAGGCGATCCCGGCCGACGACGTGCGCCGCGTCCGCGAGACGTACTTCTCCTCCGACAGTGGCCTGCTCACCATGGCGCTCGCCACCCGCGGTCCCGGGTTCACCCAGGACCAGGTGGTGCAGGCCGAGTGGGGGATGGCCCGCGAGCTCGGCATCCCCGTCACCGTGCACGTCGGCATGGGCCGTCTGGCCGGCCGTTACGCGATGGTCGAGCAGCTCGACCGGCTGGGGCTGCTCGGTCCGGACACCACCTTTATCCACTGCTGCTACTTCAGCGAGCACGAGTGGCAGCGGGTCAAGGACACCGGCGGCACCATCTCGGTCGCCCCGCAGGTCGAGCTGCAGATGGGCCACGGGTGGCCCCCGGTCAACAAGGCCCGTCAGTTCGGCCTCCGGCCCAGCCTCTCCATCGACGTGGTGACGACCGTGCCGGGCGACATGTTCACCCAGATCCGGGCAGCTTTCGGGGCGGAGCGGGCGAGGGTCAACGCGCTGACCTGGGAGTCGGGCGAGCCCACGCCCGAGACCATGCTGACGGCCCGCGACATGCTGACCATGGCCACCCTCGACGGGGCGCACGTGGCCGGACTGGAGGACCGCACCGGGTCGCTGACCCCCGGTAAGCAGGCCGACGTCGTCGTCATCGATGCCCGCGCCATCGGGATCGCCCCGGTCCACGACCCGGTGGCCGCCGTGACCCTCTCGGCCGACGTCTCCAACGTCGAGCACGTCCTCGTCGACGGGATCTTCCGCAAGCGCGACTTCCGGCTGCTGGCCGACCTGGGCGCGGCCGTGTCCCGGGTGCAGGCGTCGCGCGACCACCTGGTCGACGCGGCTGCCGAGGCGGCGAAGGCGAAGGAGTCGGCTGCGTGACCCACCACCTCGTGCGCCGCTCGTCGTCGCGAGAGTGGGCCCCCATCCAGGGCCCCCTCGCGGGGGCGCCGGGGTATGCCGCGTGGCCGGTCGTCGACGCCGGCACCCCTGCGGTGCACACCGGTTTCGGCCTGGGCCGGTTCGAACCGGGCGGTGCGCTGCCGGCGCACGTCCACTCTTACGAGGAGAGCCTGTACGTCCTGGAGGGCCAGGTCGTGGTGCAGACCGCCGGCGAGGCGGTCTGGCTCGGGCCCGGCGACTACGGGCTGGTGCCGATCGGGGTCCCGCACTCGCTGCGCAACGACAGCTCCGGCGACGTCGTGTTCGCACGTATGTCGGCGCCCACGCCCCGGCCGGAGCACGACCACGACACCTTCGTCGTGCCGGAGCTGGCGCAGACCGAGCCGGTGGCCGCCGACGTTCGCGACCCGAGGGTGCGCCGCTACGGGCACATCGACGCCGCAGCGATGGACCCCGGGCTCCAGACCCAGGACCGGCTCGCGGTGTCGGCAAGCATGCGCACGGCCCTGCTCGTCTACAGCGGGATCGCGGTGAAGATGATGGTCGACTCCGACCTCGGCGCCACGCAGTCGACGATGTTCATGGTGCAGTACGAACCGGACGGCGTGGCGGGCGCGCACGACCACCCGTTCGAAGAGACCTACCTCATCGTCGAGGGCGCGGTCGAGGCCACCTTCGACGGGACGCCCTACCGGCTCGAGGTCGGGGACGTCGCCTGGGCGGGCGTGGGCTGCGTGCACGGCTTCCGCAACGTGGGCGACGGGCCCGTGCGCTGGTTGGAGACCCAGGCGCCGCAGCCGCCCGGCCGCCACTCCTACCGGTTCGCTCGTGACTGGGACTACCTGAGGCAGCGGCTGGGGTCGGGAGGAACAGCATGAGGACCGTGGTCATCGGCGGCACGTCGGGACTCGGGCTGGAGGTGGCCCGCCAGCGGGCAGCCATCGGCGACGAGGTCGTGCTCACCGGGCGGGAGCCCGCTCGCGCCAAGCAGGTGGCGGCCTCGATCGGGGAGTCCGCGCGCGGCATACCGCTGGAGCTCGCCGACCCGCACGCCATCGGTGCGGCGCTCGCCGACGTCGGCCCGGTCGACCGGCTGGTGCTGGCGGCGATCGACCGCGACGCCAACTCGATCGCGGACTACGACATCGACCGGGCGACGCGGCTGGCGACCATCAAGCTGATCGGCTACGCCGAGGTGATCCACGCACTGCGCCCCGGCATGGGCGAGGGCACGTCGATCGTGGTCTTCGGCGGCCGCGCCAAGGATCGCCCCTACCCCGGGTCGCTGACCGTCTCGACGGTGAACGGCGCGGTGACCGGCATGGTCAACGCGCTCGTGCTCGAGCTGGCGCCGATCCGGGTCAACGCGCTCCACCCGGGCATCGTCGGCGACAGCCCGTACTGGGCGGGCAAGCCCGAAGCGGTGCTCGAGGGCTACCGCAGCCGGACACCCACCAGGCGGCTGGCGACCATGGCCGACATCGTGGGTGCCGTCGACTTCCTGCTGGAGAACGGCTCGGTCAACGCGGTCAACCTCTACGTCGACGGCGGGTGGCTGGTCACGTGACCGACGCTCTCCGCGTGGCCCTGCTCGGGACCGGGCGCATGGGGTCGGCCATGGTGGGACGGCTGGCCGGCGCCGGCCACCACGTCACCGTGTGGAACCGCACCCGCGAGCGGGCCGAGGCGGTGGCGGAGAGGCACGGAGCCGCGGTGGCCCCGACCCCGCGACAGGCCGTCCACGAGGTGGCCGTCGTGGTCGTGTCCCTGGCCGACGACGCCGCCGTACGGGCCGCTTACGAGGGCGAGGACGGTCTCGTCGCGGGGCTGCGGGCGGGTCAGGTCGTCGCCGACACGAGCACCGTCGACCCCGAGACGCTGCGAGCCCTGGAGCCGTCGGTGGCCGCGACCGGGGCATGGCTGCTGGACACACCCGTGTCGGGCAGCGTCGCCTCGGTCGAGGCGGGCTCGCTGCTCGTCATGGCCGGCGGCGAGATGGCGGCTCTCGAGCGGGCCAGGCCGGCGCTGGAGGCCATGGCCAGCCGCATCGTGCACCTCGGGCCGCTGGGCACCGGGGCCACGATGAAGCTCGTCGTCAACGCCATGGTGCACGCGCTCGACGTGGCGCTGTCCGAGGCGCTCGTGCTCGCCGAGCGGGCGGGGGTGGAGCGGGCGGCGGCCTACGACGTCATCGCGGCGAGCGCCGTGGGGGCTCCCTTCGTCGCCTACAAGCGCGAGGCGTTCCTCCACCCCGAGGCCGCGCCCGTGGCCTTCGCCCTCGACCTCGTCGCCAAGGACCTCGCGCTGGCCGATGCGCTCGCCAGCCGGGTCGGTGCGCCCATGCGCCAGCTGGAGGTCAACCGCGAGGTGGTGGGTGGGGCGGTCGCAGCCGGGCTGGGCGGTGCCGACCTCAGCGCGGTGGCGCGCTTCCTGCGAGGTCGGACCGGCTGAGGACGCCGGCCGCAGAGACGACTTTTCTCGCCGCGCGCGGCGTTGCACCCCGTGGCGCCGTCCATCCTCGGCGACCATGGAGCCCTGATGAGTGTCATGGAGCTTCTGCGTGGTGTCCCGTCCCCGACCAGCGGGGGAGGGGCGCCCGACGGGCAGACCCCGTGGCACCGGCCAGTCCTGACCGGGGCAGGCACCGCCTTGGCGTCCGCCCTTGTCGTCGTGCTGCCCGCCCTGGTGGCGTGGGTGGCCAGCCCGAAGAGCACCGTGCCCTGGACCGACGCCCTGGGTGTCGGCGCCAGCCTGTGGCTCCTGGCCGGGGGTGCCTGGCTGCGCGCCGGTGCCGCCTCGATCGCGTTCGTCCCGCTGTTGCTGACCGCCGGCGTCGTCGCGGCCGCCGTGTGGGGTGCCCTGCACGGGGGCGGCGAAGCGGCCGACGAAGGCCCGGGTGCCGGGCACCGGTGGGGAATCCTCCCGCGCCCGCTCGTGCGCGCCCTGGCCCTCTGGGCCGGTGGGTATGCCGCGTGCGCGGGCCTGTGGGCGGCCGTCGCCTCGATCTCCGCTCCCCGTCCCCAGCTGCTCGGGCTGGTGCTCCCGGTGCTGGTGGTGCCCGCGGTCGCCGCATTCCTCGCCGCACGACGGCTCGTGGCCGGTGACTCCGCGCTGGCCGGTCCGCGCTGGCGCCGTCCCGACGTCGTCCCCGACGTGGTGCGCCGCGCCATCCGGCCGGCTGCCACGGGAGTCGGCGCGCTGCTCGCCATCGGGATGGCCGTCGTGGTGCTGCTGGTGGTGCTGCGCTTCGGGCAGGTGCGCCACCTGCACGACGAGCTGGCCGCCGGCGTGGTCGGAGGCGCCGTGCTGACCCTGGCCCAGGTGCTCTGCCTGCCCAACCTCGGCCTGTGGGCGGTGTCCTTCCTCGCGGGCACCGGCTTCTCCGTCGTCGAGGGTGCCTCCACCACGTGGACCGGATCGCGGTCGGGCCTCATGCCGATGGTGCCGGTGCTCGGCGCGCTGCCCGACCCGGGCGCGTTCCCCGGCTGGCTGCCGGCGCTGGCCCTGCTGCCGGTCGCGGTGGGTGCGCTCATCGGCTGGCGCTCGCTGCGCTCCCTCGCACTGCTCTCCACCACGCGCACCAAGCTGCTCGTCACCGGCACGGCGGTCGCCCTCGCGGCGGGAGCCGTCGGCGTGCTCGACGCGCTCGCGGGTGGGTCGCTCGGTGCCCAGCGGCTCTCGCACCTCGGGGCTCCCGCCGTTCCGATGACGCTGGCCCTGCTCGTCGAGCTCGCCCTCGGTGCCGGTCTGGTGCTCGCGTGGGACCGCTGGCGCCTGCGCCGCTGAACCCTCGTCAAGCTGCGACAAGGAACTACTGTCTTGAATCACAGAAGGTCGGCCATGTTGTGGCCCGCACTGGTCCTCGCGCTGGCAGCAGTCGCTTGGTGGATCTTCCAGTGGACAGCCCCCACGGGCGAGGTCCGCAAGGTCTTTTTCGGGGAGATGGGTGCAGCGCTTCTCGGTTCCTCCATCAACGCTGCGACGGCTGGAACCATCGCCTATTACGCGCTTTCCGAGGAGAGGCGCCGACGCCGAACGGAGCGCGAGTTTGCAGCCATCAAGAGAGAATCTGCTCGCCGGCACACGCTTTCCATGGGGCGGCTGAAGATCGAGAACACGATCATCGTGGCTGCTACTCGCGAACGAGGCGAGCCCTCCGTCGTCTTCGACTTCGACCCGCTCGACGACTCCGCACCGAAGAGGCAGCCCGAGGGGTGGGCCGTGTTGGAAGCAGACCGGCTGTCCCGTATGAAGTACGAAGCTGCCTGCGCAAACGTACCGTTCACCGATGACCCGGCGGTCGACATGGTCAGTGCTGGCATCACACAGCTGAGGCGACACAGCGAGGACGGAAAGACGCATTTCAGGGTCGTTCCCCGGCTCACTACCTACCACCTGTGGGCAGCCACGAGTGCCCGCTTGGACGACCCACTCAGCGAAGCGGAGAAGAAGGCCGTGCCGGGGGAGGGGGAAACGCTGCGCGAACGGTTCGCCAGGAACCCGACGCGGCTGGAGGATGTGCTGGATCTTCCCTCTCCAGCGAAGATCGGCGTGGGAGTTGTTGTCGTGACCGCCGACAACCAGATGGTTCTTGGGCTGCGTGGAAGAACCTTCGTTGCGAGCAACTTCGACACCGAACTGGCTGGCGGTCACGTTCCGGTTCACTTCGTGGCGGAGGGCATGAGCCCCGAAGACCGGGATGAGAACGGACGGCTGTCGCCCGACGAGACCGCCCTGCGCGGCATGTTCGAAGAGCTGGGTATCGAGTTCAGCACCGCTGAGCGCTTGGCCAAGTTGCGGCAGACGGGAGTCTTCTTCGACACCCAGCGTTGGCAACCATGCTTCGCATATGTTGCTCACCTGGACATGAGCTTCGACGAGCTCTTGACGACGATCACGTCGGCCGCCGACTTCTGGGAGGCGGATCAGATCATCCCGTTGCCGTTCGACCCCGACAACCCGCTGACGAAGTCACTCATGCTGGGTGTCGACGGTCGTTACTGCTTCGCTTCGAATCATGCCCACGCGCTGGCCTACTTCGCGCTTCTGCACCAGTACGGCCTCCGTCACATGCAAGATGCGATGCGGGGCGGTCGTGTGAGGGCCAGGCAGGTCCGGGCCGAACAACTGGTGGGGCGCTCGCTCTGAGTGTCTACCGAGGTCCCATCCGCTCCGTGCCACGCGGGCGTGACTCGGGATGCCGATGGCTGGGGTGCGTGTGACCGTGTCGTCATGACGCGATTCGGGTACACCCTCATGACGGAGCAGTCCGGACCCCGCGACCTCGTCCGCTATGCCGTCGCCGCAGAACAGGCCGGCTTCGACTTCGAGGTCTCCAGCGACCACTACTCGCCGTGGCTGACCGAACAGGGCCACGCACCCTACGCCTGGAGCGTCCTGGGTGCCGTGGCCCAGGCGACCGAGCGGGTCGACCTGATGACCTACGTGACCTGTCCGACGATGCGCTACCACCCCGCCGTCGTCGCGCAGAAGGCCGCGACGATGCAGCTGCTCAGCGACGGCCGGTTCACCCTCGGCGTCGGCAGCGGCGAGAACCTCAACGAGCACGTGGTCGGCGAGGGCTGGCCCATGGTCGACGTTCGGCAGAACATGCTCGCCGAGGCCGTTCACATCATCCGCGAGCTGCACACCGGCGAGCTCGTCACGTGGGAGGGCGACTACTTCCGCGTCGACTCCGCCCGGGTGTGGGACGTGCCGGAGGGTGGCGTGCCGATCGGGATCGCCGTCTCGGGCGAGAAGTCCATCGAGCTGTTCGCCCCGCTCGGCGACCACCTCATCGCGGTCGAGCCGGACGCCGACCTCGTCAAGGGCTGGCAGGCGGCCCGGAAGGGCGCGGGTGACGTGCTTGCCTCCTCCTCGAGGACCATCGGGCAGATCCCGATCTGCTGGGGCCGAGACCAGGAGGCTGCGGTGCAGAAGGCGCACGAGCAGTTCCGGTGGTTCGCCGGTGGCTGGGCCGTCAATGCCGACCTGCCGACCCCTGCCGGCTTCTCGGGCGCCACGCAGCTCATCACCCCCGACCAGGTGGCCGAACAGATCCCGTGCGGGCCGGACCTCGACCGCATCGTCGAGGCGGTCAAGCCCTACTGGGAGGCCGGGTTCACCGACGTCGCGCTGGTGCAGATCGGCGACGAGGGCCAGGACGAGTTCCTCGCCGAGGCGGCGCAGGACGTGCTCAAGGCGCTGCGAGCCGCCGCACCCTGACGACGATGTATGCCGTGGGAGCGGTCCACGGTTGCGGGCGCCGCGAAAGCCGCTCCTGCGGCATACGAAGTCGGGAGCGCCCGCGGAGCGGACGCGGCGGCGGGGGCCCGGCGCGGTGGCGATATCGTCGCAGCGTGACCGCGCCCGAGGCCGCCACCGCCCCGCCTGCCCGTGCTGGCAGCGCCGGCATCGTCGTCCTCGTCTCCGGCAGCGGCACCAACCTCCAGGCCCTCATCGACGCCGCGGCCGACCCCGCCTACGGGGTCCGCATCCTCGCCGTCGGGGCCGACCGCGACGGCATCGCGGGCCTCGAACGCGCCGAGCGCGCCGGCATACCGACGTTCGTGTGCCAGGTGGGCGACTTCGCCGACCGCGCCGCGTGGGACGCCGCGCTGGCCGAGGCCATCGGCGCCCACGCGCCCGGGCTCGTCGTCTCCGCCGGCTTCATGAAGATCCTCGGCCCCGAGGTGCTGGGGCGCTTCACCGTCGTCAACACCCACCCGGCCCTGCTGCCGGCCTTCCCCGGCGCGCACGCCGTCCGCGACGCCATGGCCTATGGCGCCAAGGTGACCGGCTGCACCGTGCACGTCGTCGACGCGGGTGTCGACACCGGGCCGGTCATCGCGCAGACCGCCGTGGAGGTGCGCGACGACGACACCGAGGAGTCGCTCCACGAGCGCATCAAGACCGTCGAGCGCCGCATGCTCGTCGACGTCGTGGGCCGCGCGGCCCGCGAAGGAGTCACCGTCACCGACCGAAAGGCCACGATCCCGTGAGCGAGCAGACCCAGCCGTCGTCCGAGGAGCGCCGCCCGATCAGGCGGGCCCTGGTCTCGGTCTACGACAAGACCGGCCTCGACGAGCTGGCGGCCGGCCTGCACGAGGCGGGTGTCGCCATCGTCTCGACCGGCTCGACCGCGCAGCGCATCGCGTCGGCCGGCGTGCCGGTGACACCCGTGGAGGAGCTCACCGGCTTTCCCGAGTGCCTCGACGGCAGGGTCAAGACCCTGCACCCGCGCGTGCACGCCGGCATCCTCGCCGACACCCGCAACCCCGACCACGTGCGCCAGCTCGACGAGCTCGGCGTCGAGGGTTTCGACCTCGTCGTGGTCAACCTCTACCCGTTCACCGACACCGTGAGGTCGGGCGCCTCGCAGGACGAGTGCGTCGAGCAGATCGACATCGGGGGCCCCACCATGGTGCGGGCGGCGGCCAAGAACCACGCCAGCGTCGCCATCGTCACCAGCCCCACGGCATACGGCTCAGTGCTCGACGCGGTGCGCGGCGGCGGGTTCACGCTGGCGCAGCGGCAGCGGCTCGCGGCCGAGGCGTTTGTGCACACCGCGACCTACGACGTCAACGTCGCCTCGTGGATGGGCAACGTCGTGAGCGACACCTCCGACGGCAGCGGCTTCCCGGCCTGGGTCGGCGCGACCTGGGAGAAGGCCGCGGTGCTGCGCTACGGCGAGAACCCGCATCAGCGCGCGGCGCTCTACACCTCTGGCTTCGTCCCCCAGCCGGGGCTCGCGCAGGCCGAGCAGCTGCACGGCAAGGAGATGTCCTACAACAACTACGTCGACGCCGACGCCGCGGTGCGGGCCGCCTACGACCACGGCGACCAGCCGACGGTGGCGATCATCAAGCACGCCAACCCGTGCGGCATCGCGGTGGGCGAGACGATCGACGTCGCCTACGCCAAGGCCCACGCGTGTGACCCCGTTTCGGCGTTCGGCGGCATCATCGCCGCGAACCGACCGGTGACCGCCGAGATGGCCGAGGCGGTCAAGGACGTGTTCACCGAGGTGGTCGTGGCCCCGGCGTTCGACGACGACGCGCTCGAGATCCTCAAGGGCAAGAAGAACATCCGGCTCCTGACGTGTGCCGCGCCGACTCGCGGAGGCGTGGAGATCGCGCCCGATCTCCGGCGGACTGCTCATGCAGGCGCGCGACACCGTCGACGCCGAGGTCGAGGGCGGCGGCGACGACCCGTCGCGCTGGAACCTGGTGTCGGGCGAGGCCGCCGACGAGGCGACGCTGGCCGACCTCGCGTTCGCGTGGAAGGCGATCCGCGCCGTGAAGTCGAACGCCATCCTGCTCGCGAAGGACGGCGCCTCGGTGGGTGTCGGCATGGGCCAGGTCAACCGGGTGGACTCCTGCCACCTGGCGGTCTCCCGGGCGGGCGACGAGCGGGCCCGTGGCTCGGTGGCGGCCTCCGACGCCTTCTTCCCCTTCGCCGACGGCTTGCAGGTGCTGCTCGACGCGGGCGTGCGCGCGGTCGTGGCGCCGGGTGGCTCGATGCGCGACCAGGAGGTCATCGACGCGGCGAAGACGGCCGGCGTCACGATGTACTTCACCGGCACCCGCCACTTCGCCCACTGAGACCGACGAGGTGTATGCCGCCGCCGGCCGCTGGTGCCGGCCGGCGGCGCGTCAGCTCGCGCGAGTGAGCTGACGCAGGGTGACCGGGCGGCCCCGGCCGATCTCGGCGACCTGCGCGAGGTAGAGCTCCGCGCACGCGAGGGCGTCGGTGAGGGCGTCGTGCGCGCGGTAGCGGGGGAGCCCGTGGCGCTCGCGGGCGGCCCCCAGCCGCAGACTGCCCTGCGCGGGCTCGCGGTCCCAGCCCGGCCTCCAGCCGGTCGTCAGCAACCGGTGCTCCAGCGCCATGGTGTCGACGGCGAGCGTGGGCAGGGGCTGGCCGTGCACGCGGCGGCAGGCGACGTCGAGGAAGCCCTGCTCGAGCGCCGCGTGGTGCGCGAGCAGCACCCGGCCGGCCAGCGCCTCGAGCAGCCGGTCGAGAGCCTCGCGCAGCTCGACCCCGGTCGCGGCCACCGTGTCGTCGGTCAGGCCGTGGACCGCGGCGCTCTGGCCGACGCTGGCAGACCCCCGCACCACGACCTGCCCCGCGCCGGCCAGCGCGATGCTGGTGCCGTCGACGGGCACGAAGCCGAGGCTGACGATCTGGTCGTGGTCGGGGTCGAGACCGGTCGTCTCGAGGTCGACGGCCAGCAGCCGCAGGCTGGTGTGGTCGGTGGCCAGAGGTGGGAACGGGCGGGACAGGTAGTCGCGCAGGGCACCGTCCCGCACGCCCCCGTGCGGCTGCGCGGACAGCTGCCGGGCACGCCGCTGGTCGGGTGAGCGACGCAGGATCATGAGAGGTAGTGCAGCTGGTAGGTGCGCGCCAGCACCGACTGGCCCTGCTTGACGACCTGGAAGGCGTCGCGCAGGTGCCGCTTCTCGAAGGGGCTCAGCTCGTCGGGGCTGACGTAGTTGTCGGGCGTGCGCCCGGCCCGCACCTGCCCGGCCTGGTGGCGCAGCCGCACCTGGCCGAGGAACTCCATGGCGCCGGAGAGGTCGGCGGCGGCCTCGGCGCTCAGCCGGCCGGCCGACGCGACCGCGCGCAGACGGGCCTGGGTGCCGACGTGGGGGCTGCCGATCGCGAGGGCGTGCACGCGCGCGAGGTCGACGACGAGCCCCAGGCCCTTGCGCTTGAGGTTGAGCGTGTCGACGTGCTCGCCCGCGCCCTCGAGGACGAAGCCGCGGAAGAAGCCGAGCGGCGGGTGGTTCGACGCCGCGTTCTTGGCCAGGTGGGCGAGGAACGTGTGCCGCTGGGGTGCCCGGGCCAGCACGTGGTCCTGCAGCTCGGCGAACAGCTCGGCCGCGCCGCCCACCGGGCGCATGTCGAAGAAGATGCTGCCGGCCAGCACCGCGTCGGGGTCGGGGGTCGTCAGCCAGCCGCCGAAGGTGCGCTTCCACTGCTCCAGCGGTTGTCGCCACCGGGCGTTGGTGGCCATGACGTCGCCGGTGCAGTAGGGGTAGCCACAGGCAGCGAGCCCCTCGCTCACCTGCTGCGCCAGCGCCTCGAACCAGGCCAGGTCTGCGGGCGCGGTGTCGTCGGAGAGCAGCAGGGCGTTGTCCTGGTCGCTCGCGAGGCCCTGCTCGTGCCGCGCCTGCGACCCGAGCACCACCCAGCACCACGGGGCGGGTGCGTCGCCCAGCTCGGCGACCGCGAGGTCGAGCAGGCGTCGCGCGGTGGCGTCGCCGATGGCGGTGGCCACCCGGCCGACGTCGTCCGCCGAGGCGTCCTGGTCCACCATCTGCTGCACGACCTGGGGCAGCCGCGTGCTCAGCCGGACGACCTCGTCGACGGTGGCGGCCTTGCGCAGGTCGCCCACGAGGTAGATGGGGTTGGCCTGCTCCAGCCGGATGAGGTCGGTGCTGGTCACCACGCCCAGCAGGTGGCCGTCGTCGACGATGGGGAGGTGGTGGATGTTGCGCGCCACCATCTCCATGAGCACCTCGAACGCGAGGTCGTCGGGGGAGCCGGTCACCGGGTCGGCGGTCATCACGGACGCCACCGGGCCGCCCGGGTCGCGGCCCTCGGCCAGCACCCGGTTGCGCAGGTCGCGGTCGGTGACGATGCCCGCGAGCCGACCGTCGCGCAGCAGCAGCAGTGACGACACGCCCCGGCTGCGCATGGTCTCGGCCGCGTCGCGGATGCTCACCCCGGCGTCGGCGGTCTCCGGTGGGCGGCCGAGCAGGTCGCGTGCGGCGACCCGGAGACCGGCGAAGCGGCGTCCGGCGAGCTGGGCGGCGAACTGCGCTCGCTGGGTGCGCTGCCGGTGGCGACGGTCGAAGAACGCCTTGAACGGTGCCTGCTCACGGCACAGCTCCAGGAACGCGTCGGCGGGCACCGCGATGACGAGCGAGTCCTCGATCGCCGTGAACTCGTAGGACGACGGCGTCTCCTGCAGCAGCGGTGACATCGCGAACGACGTGCCGCTCTCGGACCGCTCGACCAGCTCGCCGTCGCGGTCGCGGATGTCGACGGCCCCGGACCGCAGCACGTACATGACGTCGGTCGGCTGGCCGACGGCGAGCAGCACGCTGCCGCGACGGAAGTATCGGACCTGAAGCCGCGGGACGAGCCGCTCGAGCACGGGACGGGGCAGCGTGTCGTAGGGCGCGTGCTCCGCGAGGAAGTCCCGGATCTCGACCAGTTCGGTGTCCATGACTCGCGCATCATGGCACGGAGCGTCCCCGGCGCACCCGAGGACAAAGGCCCCGTAACGCCGTTCGGGGTGTCACCGAGCGCGGTTGCGCTCGGTGACACCCCGAACCGGTGGTGCCTCAGGCCTGGTGTCAGCGGCTCCAGCGGTAGCCGGTCGGCTCGCCCTCGCCCACGTCGACGATCGCGGCCACGGGGCCACCGCCGTCGGGGCCCTGGTGGGCGGCGGAGACCGACACGAAGACGGCCGGGTCGCCGGTCACGGCAGCGGTGACGCCGCCGACGCACGACTTGATCTGGCGGTGCCAGTGCACGTCGGAGTCGTCGAGCATCGCGTTGCGGCGGCCGTGGACGGTGCCGTCCTGGCTGACCTCGCACTTGAGGAAGACGTTGACGAGGCGGCCCTGCAGGTCGGTCCAGTGCGGGCGCTCCGGCAGCTCGAGGCCGGCGCTCTTGATGGCCTCCCAGATGCCGTCCTGGTCGAGGGCGTCGTTCATGACCGAGTGGCCGATGCGGTAGCGGCCGCCGATGCCGCGGGTGTTGCCCACGACGACGATCTGCGCCTGGTCGAGCTCGACGCCGGAGGAGCAGGAGGCGACCGAGGAGTAGAGGTCGCGGTTGTGCATGACGTCCGCGTCGGTCGGCATCTCGATCTCGCCGAGGGCGACGGCGATGCCGAGGCCGGTGGTGCCGTTGGACAGGTCCATCGACTCGTGGGTGTGCTCGGTCCACACCTTCATGCCGCGGGACTTGGCGTCGCGGATGGTGTGGATCGTCAGCAGCGGGGTCTTGGTCTGCACGTAGTGCACGTCGGCCGGGTCGGTGATGCCGGCGCGCTCCATGGCGACCTTCACACCGTCGGCGACCTTCTTGACCATGCCGACGTACCCGATCTCCTCGGGCTTGATCGGCTCGCTCATCGCGAAGCCGACGGTGAGGCGAAGGTCGTCGGACTTCTCCGCCTTCTCGGCCGGCACGGTCGCGAAGATCGTCGCGTGGGGGCTGATGACACCGTCGGTGCCGCCGGACCACACGATCGGCACCTGCTTGACCTGCTCGGCCGGGGCGCCCTTCTCGATCAGGACCTCGCGGAAGGCGCGGTCGGCGATGATGCGGGTGTAGTCGTTGACGCCGCCGTTGCCCTCGGTCTTGCCGATGATGGCGATGACGCGGGAGGCCTCCATGACCCCGTCGTCGATGAGCTTGGCGAGCTCGGAGGCGTCGGCGACGCTGTGGATCGGGACCTTGCGGACCTCAATGGGCTCGGGCACGGTCGTTCATCCTTCCGGTTGGTTTCTTCTGGTGCTGAGTCAGGCGGTGGGCAGGGCGCGGGCGGCGTCGTTCTCGATGACGGTGCCGACCTTGCCCTCGGGGGAGTCGATGGCCTCGGTGATGCGGTCGAGCGCGGTGATGATGCTGCGCTGGCCGCCGTTCCGCACGAAGCGCAGCGCAGCCTCAACCTTCGGGCCCATGGAGCCGGACGCGAAGTGGCCCTGCGCGGCATACCCCTCCATCTCGGCGAGGCTGACCTGGCCGAGCGGCCGGGCCTCGGGCGTGCCGTAGCCGATGATGGCGTTCTCGACGTCGGTGGCGATGACGAGCACGTCGGCATGGATGGAGCGGGCGAGGACGGCGGCGGTGAGGTCCTTGTCGATGACCGCCTCGATGCCGCGGACCTTGCCGTCCTCCGTGCGGATCACGGGGATGCCGCCGCCGCCGGCCGCGACCACGACGTAGCCGGCGTCCATCAGCGTCAGCAGCGTGTGGGTCTCGAGCACCTCGAGCGGCTCGGGGGAGGCGACGACGCGGCGCCACCCCTTCTCGCCGCGGTCCTCCCATATCTGGCCGTGGTCGATGAGCACCTGCGCCTGCTCGCGGGGCAGGAAGCGCCCGATCGGCTTGGTGGGCTTGGTGAACCCCGGGTCGTCGGCGTCGACGAGGGTGCGCGTGATGAGCGCGGCGCAACGCCGGTCGACGCCGCGGGCCGCGAGCGAGTACTCGAGGGTGTCGAGGATGGTGAACCCGATGGTTCCCTGCGTCTGGGCGCCGCACCAGTCCAGCGGCACCGGCGGCACGACCTGGGCGGCGAGCTCGTTCTTGACGAGCAGGTTGCCCACCTGCGGGCCGTTGCCGTGCGTGAGCACGACGTCGTGACCGGCCGCGACGAGCCCGGCGATGTGCTCCATGGCGCGCGCGATCGCGTGGCGCTGCTCCTTGGGAGCGGCGCTGCCGTCCGGGCCGGTCATGGCATTGCCGCCGAGCGCGACGAGGACCCTCATGCACACCTCCGTTGGTCTAGGCCGCGAGCCTAGGGACCGGTGGGGGAGGTCCGCGTTGTCACCTCCTGCCCAAGGAACGGGTCGTCCTTGGGAGATGTATGCCGTGCGGCCAGCTCCTCGAGGGTGCCCACCAGTGCGTTCCACGCCGTTGCGGTGTCGGCCGTCTCGGAGCGGGCGTGCCGCAGCTCCTCGGTGCAGCTCGCGACGTCGGCCAGCGCCCAGGCCAGGCGGTAGCGCTCCAGCAGGGCCGGCTCGACGGCCGTCTGCAGAGGGCGCCCGGTGCGCTCGGCGTAGAGCCCTGTCACGTCTCGTGCGCCTGCGGGGTCGAGGCGGGCCACCACGTGCCAGAGGTCGCGCTCGGGTGGGGCCAGTCCCGTGGTGTCCCAGTCGACCAGCGCCAGGCCTTCGGTGGTCCGGATGACGTTGCCCGGGTGGGGTTCGCCGTGGGTGACGACCCGACGCTCGCGCTGGTCGCCCGTCCCGGCGAGGGCGTCGTCGTGGGCGCGCAGGGCTGCGTCCACCGTCGTCGTGTGCGATCTCAGCACGGCCTGCAGGCGGGGGCCGTACGGCCCGGGCCACGCACCGTCCGCTGATGCCGACGCCTCCTCCAGGCTGGCCAGGAGGAGGGCTCGCCCCGGCACCTGCAGGTCGTCGGTGGGTGGTCGCGCCCCGCGGTCGATGAGGTCGGGGGTCGTCGTGTGCAGGGCGGCAAGCCACTCGACCAGCTCGCGGGCGGTCGCCAGTTCGAGGCGGTCGTAGAAGCTGCCCGCTCGCCCGTGGACGTGGGGGTACAGCGCGAGCGAGTACATCGCCCCGAGGGGCTGGGTCACGCGGCCCGCTCCGGTGCGCCTGGGCGCCACCACGAAGGCGAGCCCCGACTCGTGGGCGACCGTGGCGGTGGTGAGGGCCGCCTGCAGGCGGGCGTGCTCGTCGCCGCCCTCGGGAGCGGTGTCGACCGAGGCGAACCAGCGGCGGCCATCGGCGCCCTCGACCGACCAGTGGTGGCTGCCGAAGCCCACCGGCAGGTACGCGACCGTGGGGTCGGGGATGTCCCATCCCTGCGACACCGCCTCTGCGACAACCGCATCGGGCAGGTCGGCCGGCCTGGTCTCCACAGTGCTCGACTCTAGGCAGCGATGGGCCGTTGCCGCACTCCGATTGTGTTGTTGCGGCGGCGGCTGACCGGTGCCCCGCCATCTGGGGCACCGGCGTCCAGGGACTGCGGCGGATCTGCAAGAGTCGGCGTCAGGCCACTGGTTGCGGTCAGTTCGGCCAGTCGACGACAACGATTGGCCTGAGGCCAATCGTTGTGCCCACCCGGTGATCTCTACGCGGGGTGCTGGCCCAGCTTGCGGTAGCGGTCGAGCCGAATCTGCAGCCGCTCCTGGCGGTCCATCCGGGCCAAGGTGGCCAGCTCGTGCTGGATCGACTGCGACATGCGCCGGCAGAACTCCTCCGGCTCGTCAGCTGCGTCGGGGTGCTCGGCAACGATGCGGTCGACGATGCCGTCGGCGAGCAGGTCGAGCGAACGGACCCGTTGGCTGGCGGCCAGCTCGGGCGCCCGGCTGGTCTCGCGGTAGAGGATCGCCGAGGCGCCCTCGGGCGGCAGCGGCGACAGCCACGAGTGCTGGGCGCAGATGACGCGGTCGGCGGGCATGACCGCCAGCGCACCGCCGCCGGTGCCCTGGCCGAGCAGCACGCACAGGGTGGGCGCGTCGAGGGTCACGAGCTCGGAGAGGCAGCGGGCGATCTCGCCGGCCATGCCGCCCTCCTCGGCGTCCTTGGACAGGGCAGCGCCAGCGGTGTCGATGATGCTCACGAGTGGCAGGTTGAGCTCGTGCGCGAGCTTCATGCCGCGACGGGCGACGCGAAGTCCCTTGGGGGACAACGGTTCCTCGAGCGTCTGCCCCCGCCGGTCCTGGCCCAGCACGACGCACGGGGCACCGCCGAAACGGGCCAGCGCCATGAGCATCCCCGGGTCGTACTCGCCCTGCCCCGTGCCGTGCAGGGGGAGCACGTCGGTGGCGCCGAGCCGCAGCAGGGTGCGGACTCCGGGACGGTCCTCGCGACGGCTGCGGGTGATCGACTCCCACGCGGGGATGTCGTCCAGCTGCTCCTTCGGGATCTCCGGCACGTCGGGCAGGTCCTCGCGCGGCGCCATGAGCACGCTGAGGGCGCGGTCGGCCACCTCCGCGAGCGCCTCGACCGGCAGCACGGCGTCGATGAGCCCGTGCTCGAAGAGGTTCTCGGCGGTCTGCACACCCTCGGGGAACGGCTTGCCGTAGAGCGCCTCGTAGACGCGCGCCCCGAGGAAGCCGACCATGGCGCCCGGCTCGGCGACCGTGACGTGGCCGAGCGACGCCCACGACGCGAAGACCCCACCGGTGGTGGGGTGGCGCAGGTAGACCAGGTAGGGCAGCCCGGCCGACTTGAACGCCGCACAGGCGGCGCTGATCTTCACCATGCCGACGAAGGCGGGGGTGCCCTCCTGCATGCGCGTCCCGCCGGAGGACGGGGCGGCGAAGAGTGGCAGCTCCTCCTCGCGGGCGCGCTCGAACGCCAGCACGATCCGCTCCGCCGCGACCGCTCCGATCGAGCCGGCCAGGAAACGGAACTCGCCGGCGATGATCGCCACCCGGCGACCGCGGATCATGCCCTCACCGGTGACGATCGACTCGTCGGTGCCGGCCTTCTCCGCAGCGGCGGCGAGCTCCGCGGCATACGGGCTGTCGGGTGAGGTGGGTTGCACCGGGGCGGTGTCCCAGCTCTTCCAGCTGCCCTCGTCGAGCACCGTCTCCAGCAGCTCGAGGGCGCCGAGCCGGCGCGGCTTCTCGCCCATCAGCCCTGCGCCCCGTCCTGCTCGTCGAGCCAGGCCCGGACGGAGTCGTTGTGCTGGCCCAGCATCGGCGGGGCGAGGTGCTCACTGCGCCCACCGGCATACGTGTTGTCGTCGAACCGGATCGGCGGCCCGGGGATCTCGATGTCGCCGAGCACGGGGTGGTCGATGTCGAGCACGAGGCCCTGCGAGCGGGTCTGGTCCCACTCGTAGACGCGGTCGAGGGTGCGCACCTCGCCGGCCGGCACGCCGATCTCGTCGAGGGTGGTGAGCAGCTCCGACAGGGCGCGGTCGGCGAACGCCGCGTTGACGGCGGCGTTGACGGCCTCACGGTTGGCAACGCGCTCCCGGTTGGTGGCCATGCCCTCGCCCTGCGGGTCGATGCCGAAGGCGGTGGCGAGCTTCACCCACAGACCCTCACTGCCACAAGCGATCTGGAGCATGCCGTCCTTGCACTCGAACAGGCCGTAGGGCGTGATCGACGGGTGGTGGTTGCCCTGGGCATGGCCAACCTCGCCGGCCACGGTGTAGCGGGTGCCCTGGAAAGCGTGCACGCCCACGATGGCGGCCAGCAGCGAGGTGCGCACCACGCGTCCCTTGCCGGTGCGGTTGCGCTCGTGGAGGGCCGAGACCACGCCGTACGCGCCGTACATGCCGGCGAGGAGGTCGCCGATCGGCACCCCGACGCGGGTCGGCTGGTCGGGGGAGGGGCCGGTCAGCGACATCAGGCCCGCCTCGCCCTGGGCGATCTGGTCGTAGCCCGCGCGACCACCCTGCGGTCCGTCGTGCCCGAACCCGCTGATCGAGAGCACGATGAGGCCGGGGTTGATCTCGTGCAGGCGCTCGACCGTGAAGCCGAGACGGTCGAGGACGCCCGGCCGGAAGTTCTCGATGAGCACGTCGCCGTGGCGCACCAGCCGGGTCAGCGTCTCGCGGCCGTCGTCGGACTTCAGGTCGAGGGTCACCGACTCCTTGTTGCGGTTGCACGACAGGAAGTAGGTCGAGATCGGGTCGTCCTCGGGGCCGACGAACGGCGGACCCCAGCCGCGGGTGTCGTCACCGCTGCCGGGCGACTCGACCTTGATGACGCGAGCGCCCATGTCGCCCAGCATCATCCCCGCGTGCGGGCCGGCGAGGGCTCGCGACAGGTCGATGACGGTGGTGCCGTCGAGGGGTCCGCTCACGGTGTGCTCCTGGTTCAGGTGGGGACGAACACGGGTATGCCGTGCGCCCGAGCCTAGGCGGGCCGGCGGGGGAGGACGCTGGCAGCCCGCGATGGCGCGAGGGGCGCCGCGCTGTCAGATGTTGCCCAGAGAACGACGAAGCCCCCGGCCCAGGGTCTGGAGGCCGGGGGCACCGTCGGTGGCACCTGACGTGGGGGTGGTCGTCAGTGCCTGCTCTCCCGGTCGTAGTTGCGACCGAGGAAGGCGGGAACGCTCGCCCAGCGGAGGGCGAACATCATCACGAGCAGCGTCGCGGCATACGGCAGCATCGAGATGAACTGGTGCGGGACGTCGACGCCACCGACCTGGACCCGCAGGGCCAGCACCTCCATGCCGGCGAAGAACGCCGAGCCGGCGAGGATGTACTGCGGGCGCCAGCCGCCGAAGAACGCCAGCGCGATCGCGAGCCAGCCACGTCCGGCCACGATGCCCTCGGTGTAGGTGCCGGTGTAGGTCATCGGCAGGTACGCGCCGGCCAGGGCCATCAGGGCGCCACCGGCGGTGGAGCACCAGATGCGGGTGCGGGCGACGCTGACGCCGAGGCTGTCGGCGGCCTTGGGGTTCTCACCGACCGAGCGCAGCTTCAGGCCGAGGTTGGTGCGGTAGAGCATCCAGTAGAGCAGCCCCGAGACGAGGAACGCGAAGTAGACCATCGCGTCCTGCGTGAACAGGATCGTGCCGACACCGGGGATCGACGACAGCAGGGGGATCTCGATGTCGGGGAGGGTGTCGATGAGCGGCGGCTTCAGCGTCACGCCGATGACCACCTTGTAGAGCAGCGACGCGATGCCGGTGGCGGCGAAGAAGAGCGCGAGCCCGATGACGAACTGGTCGAGGCGGAATCGCGTGGTGACCCACCCGAGGAACCACCCGAACGCCGCGCCGATGAGCGCCGCGAAGACCAGGCCGACCAGGTTGCCGCCCATCTTGAGGGAGACGAGGAACCCGACGCTGGCGCCGAGCATCATCACGCCCTCCTGGGCGACGTTGAACACCCCGGCGCGGCCGGCGAGCATGGTGCCCTGGGCGGCGAGGATGAACGGCACCATCGCCGTCACGACGAGCTGCAGGAACGACACGGCCTCGTTCATCGCGAGGACCTCCTCAGGCGGGAGCCGACGACGTCGGAGAAGAGCAGGAACAGCAGGATCAGGGCCTCGACGATGAGCACCATCTCGCTCGGCACGTCGGCGGTGCGCTGCATGGCGCTGGCGCCGACCTCGAGCACGGCGATGCCGAAGGCGACGAAGGGCACCGCGAGGGCGTTGCCGCGCGCGATGAGGCCGATGATGATGCCGAGCAGCAGGTAGTTGGACTGCATGCCCTCGATCAGCTTGCCGTGGACGCCGGCGACCTCGATGGCCCCGGCGAACCCGGCCAGCGCGCCACCGACGACCAGCGAGCCCACCGCCACCCGGCCGATCCGCACGCCGTGGACCTGGGCGGCACGCGGGTTGGTGCCGACGGCCCGCAGCTCGTAGCCGGGCACGGTGCGCCGCATGACGACGACCGTGGCCACGCTGACGAGCAGGGCCAGCAGCACGCCGGTGTGCATCGGGGGAGTGCCGACCAGGGGAAGCAGGCCGCCGTCGCCGATCGGAACCGTGGTGGGGTGGCCCGCTGCCGGGTCGCTCCACACCTCGCTGGCGACGTAGTCGACGATGCCGAAGCTGACGAAGTTCAGCAGCACCGTGCTGAGGATCTCGTTGACGCCGAAGCGGTCCATCAGCCAGGCGGCGATCCACGCGTAGACACCGCCGGCGAGGACGCCGACCAGCAGCACGAGCGGCAGCAGGACGACCAACGGGGCGTCCTTCATGGTGATGCCGACCGCGGCCGCGGCGGTGGCGCCGACGAGCAGCTGGCCCTCGCCACCGATGTTGTACTTGCCCGCGGCCAACGGGATCGTGAAGGCCAGGGTGAGCAGCACGAGCGGCACCCACTTCTGCACCGTCTCGATGAAGCCGAACGACGACTTGAACGACGTCGTCAGGATGGCGCGGAACGCGTCGACGGGGGAGTGCCCCAGGACGGCGATGACGATGCCCGAGACCACGAAGGCCAGCAGCACGGCGAGGGCGTACGACAGGACGGTCTGGGTGAGCCCGGCGCCGCGGCGTGTGGCCGGCTTGGCCGGTGTCGTCGTGGTGGGCGGGGTGGCGGTGGTGGTCATGCGGTGTCCTCGAGACCGGCCATCAGGTGGCCGAGTTCGTACTGGTCGTAGTGGCCGCGGGTGCGCTCGCCGACGATGCGGCCGGAGTAGAGCACGAGGACGCGGTCGCACAGGTGGGTCAGCTCGTCGAGGTCCTCGGACATCAGCAGCACGGCGGAGTGCTCCGCCGCCGCCTCGCGGACCCGGTCGTAGACGAACTGGGTCGACGGGATGTCCAGGCCTCGCGTGGGGTTGTGCAGGATGAGGAAGCCCGGTCGGTGCGAGAAGGCCCGCGCCAGGATGACGCGCTGCATGTTGCCGCCGGAGAGGGCTGCCGCCGGTGCCGAGGGCCCGGAGGCCTTGACCGAGTAGGTGCGGATGGCCTCCTCGGCGTGCCGACGGGCGGCCGACCAGTCCACGAACGGGCCCTTGCGGAACCGCACGCTGCGCTGTGCGCCGAGCACGAGGTTCTCCATGATGCTCGCCGACGGCAGGATCCCGTCGCGGTGCCGGTCCTCGGGCACGTAGGCGACGCCGGACTCCAGCCACACGGCGGTCGGGCGGCCGGCGAGCGGCTCGCCGTCGACGTCCACCGAGCCGACCTCGAGGGCGCGTACCCCGGAGACCGCCTCGGCCAGCTCGACCTGCCCGTTGCCGGCCACGCCCGCGATGCCGACGATCTCGCCGCGGCGGACCTCGAACGACACGTCGTGGGTCGCGGGCACGCCGTGGTCGTTCTGGACCACCAGGTCGCGGACAGCCACGCGCACCGGCGCGTCGCCGAGGTCGCGGGCCTCGCCGCCGTGGGCGGCAGTCCCGGCCGCGGCACCCATGCCGGCCGTGACCACCTCGGTCACCCGACCGACCGCGGCGTCGTCGCCCACCATGAGGGTCGCGAGCTCGGCGGCCGAGGTGTCGGCCCGGCGCACCGTGCCGACCCGCTTGCCGTCCCGCATCACCGTGAGGGCGTCGCAGACGGCCATCGTCTCGCGGATCTTGTGGGTGATGAAGACGACGCTCATGCCCTCGTCGACGATGGCGCGCAGCGAGCCGAACAGCGAGTCGACCTCCTGCGGTGTGAGGTTCGTCGTCGGCTCGTCGAGCACGAGGACCTTCGCGCCGCGGTAGAGGGCCTTGAGGATCTCCACGCGCTGGCGCAGGCCGACCGACAGGTTCGCCACGCGCGCGCCCGGGTCGACCGTGAGGCCGAACCGCTCCGAGAGCTCGGCGATGCGGTCCGCCGGCTCCTTGAGGTCGACCGTCGGCCACGACGGCAGCGAGGTGCCGAGCACGACGTTCTCGGTCACCGTGTAGGTGTCCACCTGGAGGAAGTTCTGGTGGACCATGCCGATCCCGTGGGAGATGGCGTCGCGCGGGTCGCGGATCTCCACGGGGGAGCCGTCGAGCACCACGGACCCGCCGTCCGGTCGGTACAGCCCGTAGAGCACGTTCATGAGGGTCGTCTTGCCGGCGCCGTTGCCGCCGAGGAGCCCGTGCACCTCGCTGCGGCCGACGGTCAGGTCGACGCCGTCCAGGGCCACGACGGGGCCGAAGGTCTTCCGGATCCCCTCCATCGTGAGGAGGGGACCGGAAGCACCTCCCTGCGCCGCGTGGCGGGTCTCGTCCACCGAGGTCATCTGCGGTCGGTCCGTCACTTGATCGGGGTCAGGTTCTTCTCGACCGTGATGGCGCCGGACTTGATGTCGGCCACGGCCTTCTCGACCTTGGCGACGACCGCGGGGTCGACGTTCTTCGGCGGCTGGATGGAGACGCCGGAGTCGAAGCCGAGCGGGAAGTAGCCGGAGGTGGTGCCGCCCTGGATCTTGGTGAGCATGTCGTTCAGCGGCTTGGTGAAGTCGTAGATCGTCGAGGTGGCGTAGTGCTCCGGGTCGAACTGCGACTTGTCGGTGTACTTCGCGGTGACCACGACGTTCGCGCTCTTGCCCTTGGTGGCCTGGAACGCGCCGACCATGCCGAGGTTGAGCGAGCCGACGATGACGTCGTTGCCCTGGCCGATGAGCTGGGTGGTGATCTGCTGCGCCTTCGCCGGCTCGTTGAAGTCACCGGTCCACACGGGGGTGACCTTGGCGGAGGAGCCGCTGTCCTTGAGCGCCTGGTTGATGGCGTGGACCTCGGAGTACGAGAACGGCAGGCTCAGGCCGCCGACGTAGCCGATCTTGCCGGACTTCGTGGTCGCCGCGGCGAGGACGCCGATCGGGTAGAACGCGACGTGGAAGTTGCGGTCGAGCACCCACAGGTTCGGCAGCGCCTCCTTCGGCTTGTCGTCGAACTCGCCGATGAACGTGACGTTCGGGTTCTGCTTGGCCAGCTTGGAGGTGGCCTCGAAGTACTGGCTGCCGTGCGACCAGATGACGTTGTAGCCGTCGGCGAGGTACTCCTTCATGACGCGCTCGGCGTCGGGCACCGGCACGCTCTCGGAGTGGGCGGTCTCGGCCTTGAGGTCCTTCTTCGCGGCGTCGAGGGCGAGGCTGCCGAGGGAGTTGTAGTCGGCGTCGGTGGCCGAGCCGGAGAAGATCGCGGCGACCTTCAGGTCCTTCGAGCCGCCTCCTTCACCGGAGCCGGACGCGCCGCCGCCACAGGCGGAGAGCGCGAGCGCGAGGGCCACCGTCGGAGCGGCGAGGCGGATGAGGGACGAGCGAGCCATGTGTGCCTCCGAGAGGGAAGGGGCGCCGGCGCCCTTGCCGGCAGGGGCCGGGGCCCCGTTGGTGTTGCGAGGAGCGTGCCAGCGCTGTAGGGGCGGTACGTCGTCAATATGTGACAGGTGCCACACGTCCCGGTTGTGCCTTTTACCCAGCGTGAAACCCGTTGTCCCACATGCCGGTCCCGGGGGTTACGCGTGCGTTACGGCGTGTTTCGAGCGGCCGCCACGGCCTGCGTCCACGTGGTAGGGAGGTGACCGAGCAGCGCCCCCAGCCAGGCCGAGCCGCCCACCAGGCCCTCTCGGTCGTAGGACTCGAACATGGCCAGCAGGTCCGTCCGGGCGGTGTCGGGGAGCGCCGCGCCGGGCCCCCGCTCCCACGCGCCCCGGTCGGTCTCGACGGCCGCCACCGGCCTGCCCAGCACCTCGCTCGCCTGCGCCGCCATCTCCCGGACGCTGAGCGCCTCGGGGCCGGCGAGGTCGTAGGCCTGTCCCTCGTGCCCCGTTTCGGAGAGCACCGTCGCCGCCACCAGCGCGACGTCCGCGAGGTCGACGTTCGTGAAGGGCGTGTCGAGGGAGTACGGCACGGCCAGCTCACCGGCCAGCGCGGCCGGGAGCAGGTTCTGGTGGTATGCCGCGGGGCGCAGCACCGTCCAGGGCACCCCTCCCGCACGCACCACCTCCTCCGCCTGCCCCTTGCGCAGGTGGTGCGGCATCGACGTGTCGTCGGGGTGCAGCACGGAGTGGAAGACGAGCCGCTGCACGCCCTGACGGGCGGCGGCGCCCACGACCAGGCGCGCCATGTCGACCTCGCGGGGGTGGACGTTCGGTGCCAGGTGGTAGACCGCCCAGACCCCCTCGAGCGCCTCGTCGACACCGGTGCCGCGCTCGAGGTCGAGCAGCGCGAGCTCACGGGCGCCGGCGGCATGCACGGCTTGCGCCGAGGCGGGGGAGCGCACGGCGGCACGCACGCAGAAGCCCCGCGCGGCAAGGGCGCCCGTCAGGGCGCGCCCGGTCTTGCCGGACGCGCCCATGACGAGCACCCGCCGCGCGGGGCCCACCCGGGTCACCTGCTCGTGAGAGCCAGTCGACTCAGAGCCAGTCGACTCAGAGCCAGTCGACATCAGCCGCCGTCTTGCCCTCGGCCAGGCGGGCGTAGCCCGGACCGCGGTCGAAGAAGGGCTCCTCGGGTCGCTCGGCCCGCAGCTGCTCGCGCAGCGCGTCGGACGCCTCGACGTCGACGACCGGCTCGTCCTTGGTGCCCGAGGCCACCACGCCGTAGTCGCGGCGGGCGCCCTCGAAGGAGACCTTGCCCCAGCGCAGGTCGCGCTCGACCTCGTCGTAGGGGCGGGTCAGCGGGTCGCCCCAGCCGCCACCGCCGGTGGTGCGGATGCGGATGACCTGGCCGGCCTTGACGGGCTCGGCGTCGGCGAGGGCGTCGACCTCGCGCTCGGTGGGACCGCCGAGGTCGATGGTGACCTCGAACGGACGCCCCGCCTTGCCGCCCTTGACGCCCCAGCAGGCGAGGATCGAGCGGTCGGCGATGGACATGAAGTTGGCGTCCTTGAGCATCCGGATCTGCTTCTCGTAGCCCAGGCCACCGCGGTAGCGGCCCGGCGCCGCCGGAGTCGACCGCGAGGCCGAGCCGCTCGACGATGAACGGGAAGCGGGACTCGGTGAACTCGGTCGGCAGGTTCCGCGAGTCGGGCACGACGTGGATGGTGTCCTCGCCGTCGGCGTAGTAGCGGCCGCCGGAGCCGCCGCCGAGCACCTCGCGCATGAGGTAGTCGTTGCCGTCGCGGTCCTTGCCGTAGACGCCGGTGTAGCGGATGGTCTCCTGGTCGGCCGGCATCTTGCCGTCGACGGCCTTGGCCACCACGCCGGCCAGCACGCCGAGCAGGCGCAGGATGACGAACGTGCGGGCGTTGGTCGGCGCCGGGAAGATCGGCGTCAGCAGGGTGCCCTTCTCCGGGAAGCGCATCTCGATGAGCGGCACGATGCCCTCGTTGACGTCGAGCTCGGCCATCCGCTCCGGGGTGTCGGCCAGGTTGCGCAGGATCGGCGCGAGCCACTTCTTGAGGAAGTTGCCGCCGACGTAGTCGCCGCAGTGGTTGATCGGGCCCTTGGCCTGCGGGGCGGTGCCGGTGAAGTCGATGATCAGGCGCGGTCCCGCGGGACGGCCGTTCTCGGGGTCGGCCGGGGCGTCGCTCACCTTGGTCAGCGTGATCCGCTGGGTGTGCAGCATCGGCTCGTCGACGCCGTCGTGCTCGGCGTAGTCCTCCCAGACGTAGGTGCCGTCGGGGATCTTGGAGAGGATCTCGCGGCGGTAGGTCTCCGTCGTCTTGTCGAGGATGCCGTCGAAGGCGGCCTCGACCGTCTCGCGGCCGTAGCGGCCGAACAGCTCCGAGAGGCGACGCGCGCCCATGAGGCAGGCCGAGCACTCGGCGTCGAGGTCGGCGGCGAGGCTGTCGGGCATGCGCGAGTTGCGGGTCATGATGCGCAGCGCGCCCTGGTTCGGCTTGCCGGCCTCCCACAGCTTGATCGGCGGGACGGCCAGGCCCTCCTCGTAGACGCTCTGCGCGCCCGAGGGCATCGAGCCGGGGCAGGCGCCGCCGATGTCGTCGTGGTGGCCGAACGCCTGCACGAAGGCCACGACCTCACCCTCGTGGAAGACCGGGACGGTGACGCACAGGTCGGGCAGGTGCCCGATGCCGCCCTCGGACTCGTAGACGTCGTTGTGGAAGAAGACGTCGCCCTCCTGCATCTCCTCGAGCGGGAAGTCGCGCACGATCGGGTGCACGAGCGCCGAGTAGGAGCGGCCGGTGAGCTTGCGCAGCTGGCGGTCGTGGATACCGGCGCGGAAGTCGTGGGCGTCGCGGATCATGGGCGAGCGGCTGGTGCGCGCGATGGCGGTCTCGACCTCCATCTCCACGCTGGCCAGGGTGCCCTCGACGATCTCGACGATGATCGGGTCGACGGTGGTGCCCTCGGCGGTGAGCCGGTTGCCGTGCTCGTATGCCGTGGGCAGGCCGGCCGGGTTCGCCGGCTTCTGCCGCGACGATCGCGGCGAGGTCGGCGGCAGGTCCGTGGAGGGCGACGGCGCGGGCTGGGCGGTGGTGGCAGTGGTGCTCATGGCGCTCAGGCCTCCTTGGTGATGACGAGGTTGCCGATCGCGTCGACGCGAACGGTGAAGCCGGGGTGGACGGGCACGGTCGAGCCGAACTCCTCGACGATGGCCGGTCCGGTGAGGGTGTCGCCGGCGCGCAGGTTCGGGCGCCAGTAGACGTCGGTCTCGACGTAGCCCTGGTCGGCGTCGAAGCACACCGGGCGG
Organism: uncultured Actinomycetota bacterium; assembly: GCA_963730585.1. Classification (GTDB taxonomy): domain Bacteria; phylum Actinomycetota; class Actinomycetes; order Actinomycetales; family Dermatophilaceae; genus Pedococcus_A. The sequence goes on from CAVSSL010000006.1 coordinate 211,894, forward strand.
GTGGAGGTGCGGGCCCGCGCGACCACGTCGGTGTCACCCTCGGTGGCGGTGTCGACCTCGCGCAGCTCGGGACGGGTGATCGGGCCGACGCCGGTGACGCGCAGGTTGACCCACTCGACCTGCTGCTGCGGGTCGCCCTTGAAGTCGTAGCCGTACAGCGCGCGGTGCTCGGCGTGGAACGCGTCGGCGACCTGTGCGGCATACGTCTCGTCGACGGCACCCTCCGGCGCGGTGACGCGCACCTCGAAGGCCTGGCCGAAGTAGCGCAGGTCGACGGTGCGGGTGAAGCGGTGCTGCTCGCGCGGGAAGCCCTCTGCGTCAAGGGCCTTCGCGGCCTTGTCGGTGAGCTCGTCGAACGTCTTCTGCACCGCGGCGTAGTCGAGGCTGGCGTGCTTGGCGACGGCGGTCTGCACGTAGTCGTTCTTCACGTCGACGGTGAGGAGGCCGAAGGCCGAGACGTTGCCCGGGTTCTGCGGCACGACGACGCCGGCGAGGTCGAGGATGTCGACCAGGCGGCAGGCCAGCAGCGAGCCGGAGCCGCCGAAGGTCGCCAGCATGAAGTCACGGACGTCGAGGCCGCGCTTGACGCTGACCTGGCGCAGGGCGTTGGCCTGGTTCCACGCCGAGATCTCGAGGATGCCGGTGGCGCAGCGGTCGGGGTCGATGCCCAGCTTGGCCGCGAGGGCGTCGATGCCCGCCTTGGCGGCGTCGACGTCGAGCGGGATCTCGCCACCGAGCAGGTGCGGGGGGATCCGGCCGAGCACGACGTGCGCGTCGGTGATGGTCGGTTCGGTGCCGCCCTTGGCGTAGCAGAGCGGGCCCGGGTCGGCGCCCGCGGACTGCGGGCCCACCTTGAGGGTGCCTTCGGGGGAGATCCACGCGATGGAGCCGCCGCCGGCGCCGACGGTGACGACGTCGATCATGGGGATCTTGCTCGGGTAGGCGCCGACCGAGCCCTCGGTGGTGAGGGTCGGCTCGCCGGCGAGCACGACGGACACGTCGGTCGAGGTGCCGCCACCGTCGCAGGTGAGCACCTTGTCGAAGCCGGCCTTCTTGGCGATGAGGCCGGCGCCCAGCGCGCCGGCCGCCGGGCCGGAGAGCACCGTCGTGATCGGCTGGTGCACGACCTCGTCGGCGGAGAGCACGCCACCGTTGGACTTCATGATGTAGAAGGGGATCCGCTCGCGCCCGCCCTCGGTCGCGCCGGTGAAGTCGTCGAGGCGCGTGTGGATGTTGGTGACGTAGCGGGAGACGTTCGGCTTCACCGCGGCGTCGACCAGGGTGGTCATCGAGCGCTCGTACTCGCGGTACTCGCGCAGCACCTCCGAGGAGATGGAGACGACGGCGTCGGGGTGCTCGCGGCGCAGGATCTCGCGCATCCGCAGCTCGTGCTCGTCGTTGGCGTAGGAGTGCAGGAAGCACACGCCGATCGTCGTGATGCCGCGGTCCTTGAACCAGCGGGCGGCGGCGACGGCCTGCTCCTCGTCGAACGGGCGCAGCTCGTTGCCCTCGAAGTCGAGGCGGCCACCGACGGTCTTGACGTAGTCGGCCGGGACGATGCGCGGGGGCTTGACCCAGAAGTAGGAGTTGCCGTAGCCGTCCGGCACCGCCTGGCGGGCGATCTCGAGCATGAACTCGTAGCCCTCGCTCGTGATGAAGCCGAGCTGCTCGACCTTGCCCTCGAGGAGCTTGTTGGTCGCGACGGTGGTGCCGTGGCAGACGGCGGTCACGTCGGCGCCGGTCGCGCCGAGCATGTCGAGCACCTTGTGCACACCGTTGATGAAGCCGTCGGCCGGGTTCGACGGCGTGGAGGGGGTCTTGGTGGTGATGAGCTCGCCGGAGTCCTCATCGAAGGCCACGACGTCGGTGAACGTGCCACCGGTGTCGATGCCGATGCGGATGCGGCGTGGCTGCGTCGGCGCTGCGGACATTCGCGCTCCTGTGGTCAGCGGGGTGGGGTGGGTCAGGCGGTCGGGGCTCCCGGAGGAGTTCTCGCTCGCGACGATTCAACCCGCGCGGGCCGTCCGTTTCGTTGGCACAACCTGCCAACGGATCCCCCGTATGCCGCAACGCCTCACCACCCAGCCCCCCGCGCCGGGCCGGGCCCGGTTCACCCGGCAGAGGTCAGCTGTCCGCGAAGCGGCCGCGGTGCTCGTGGGGGATGAGCGGCTTGTCGGCGCGCGCCTTGATCTGCTGCACGGCCCAGGTGTTGCCGTCGGGGTCGGCGAACCCGAAGAACGTGCCACCGTCACGCTCGTCGAAGACGGTGACCTCGCTGCACTCCACGCCCCGGCTCGTCAGCTGCTCGCGTGCGGCTGCCGCGTCGGCGACCACCAGCTGCAGGCCCTTCATCGAGCCGGGCGCCATCTCCTGCTGTGACGGCAGCGTGCCGACCACGATGGAGCACCCCGAGCCGGGCGGCGTCAGCTGCGCGACGTCCATGTGTTCGTTCGTGGTGCGGTGGTCGAGCGCGAAGCCGACCTGGTCGCGGTAGAACGCGACGGCGGCGTCGAGGTCGCTGACGGGGAGCACGACGACTTCCAGGGTCCAGTCCATGCCCGCCAGTCTGCAGACATCCCGCACCCCTTTTCCCGACTTTGTATGCAGAAGGAGCGGCTGAGGACGGTTGTCGCCGTCTCAGCCGCTCCTGTCGCATACAAAGTCGTCAGTGCTCGAAGGGGGACTCCGCGGGCCGCTCGAGGTCGGCGCGGTGCTTGCGGATCAGGTCGAGGTTGCGGTCGCGCAGGTGGTCGAAGCCCTGCTTGATGTTCGAGCCGGGCGTGAGCGACCTCAGTCCCTCGGCCGGGTCGAGGCGGGCGGAGACCCAGCCCTCGTGGCTGGCGGCCTTGGCCACGATGTGCCCGATCGGCGTGACGATGTGGCTGTTCCCGAAGTAGAGCACGCCCGCCGCGTCGATGCCGGTGGCGTTGGCGCCGACGACGAAGACGTGGTTGTCGTAGGCGCGGGCCCGGGAGGTGAGCTCCCAGACGTCGGCGCTGCGCAGCAGGGCGGACGGGCGCAGGATGACCTCGGCGCCCTGCACCGCCTGGATGCGCGACAGCTCGGGGTAGTCGCCGTCGAAGCAGATGATCATGCCGATCCGCCCGAGCTCGGTGTCGCACACCGCGACCGTGTCGCCCGGGGTGACCCAGCCGCCGCCGTCGACGTGCTCGGTGCAGAACGGGTGGGTCTTGCGGTAGATGCCGAGCACCTCACCCGTGGGGTCGATGAGCACCGAGCTGTTGTAGACGATGCCGCGCTCGGGCCCGCGTTCGTAGGTGCCGACGCAGACGTGGACCCCGAGCTCACGGGCGACGTCCTGGATGGGCTCGATGACCGGGCCGGGCAGCTCCGAGACGAGGTCCCAGAGCTCCTCGGTGGAGCAGTCGGGCGTGAAGCCGGTGGTCGCGGACTCCGGCAGCACCACGAGCTCGGCGCCGGTCTCCGCCACGCAGCGGCGGGTGAAGTCGACGCACTTGTCGAGGTTCTTGCGCACGACCTCGGGGGAGAGCGGCCCCGTCACCGGGGCGATCTGGACCGCCGCAGCAGTGAAGGCGCGCATCAGCGACGCCTCCCCAGGACGGCTCCGACGAGCACGCCGGCGAGGGCGATGAGCGCGCCGAGGCCCACGCCCAGGGCGAACCGCTGGTCGGCGCCGAGAGGCACACCGGCCGGGCCACCGGCATACACAGGGGCACCGGCGGGCGCGCCCGCGATGGCGGGCAGGGTCGGTGCGGCCGGCAGGGCGGGGACGGCCTTGCGGACGCCCGCGATGTCCTGGTCGACTGCCGTGAAGAACTGCCCGGCCATCTTCTTGCTGACGCCCGCGAGCATGCGCTGGCCGACGCCGCCGATGGCGCCACCGACCGCGGCGTCCGCCTCGTAGGTCAGGTTCGTGCCGCCATTGCCGTCGGGCGACAGGCGCACCTTGACGTCGGCGTCGACCGTGCCCGGCGCGCCCGCACCCTTGGCCTTGAGGGTGAACGCCTGCGGGTGCTCCTGCTCGGTCAGGTGGACCTGGCCGTCGTAGGTGCCCTTGATCGCCGCGACCCCGGCCGTGATGCTCATGGCGTACTGGTGCGGGCCGATCTCGGTGAGGGTGTTGCAGCCGGGCAGGCAGCGGGCCAGCGACTCGGGGTCGTGGAAGGCGTCCCAGACCCGCTCGGGCGGGGCAGCGAGGGTGGCGTTGCCGGCGATCTTCATGAGGTGGGCTCCTGGTGGGGTGACGTGGCCGCAGCGGCGTGGTGGTGACGGAGCGAGGGGATCTCGCCGGCCTCGTGGCGCTGGCGGAGCTCCCACAGCTCGACGGGGGAGATGGGCATGGAGGTGATGGGGAAGCCCTCGGCGTCCTCGATGGCCGAGGCGATGACGGCCGAGACCGGGATGCAGCCCGCCTCGCCAGCGCCCTTGATGCCCAGTGGGTTCAGCGGTGAGGGCGTCTCGAGGTGGTCGGCCTCGACGTGCGGCACCTCGGAGGCGTAGGGCATGAGGAAGTCCATGAACGAGGCGTTGAGCAGCTGGCCCGACTCGTCGTAGGCCATCCGCTCGTACAGCGCGCCGCCCACGCCCTGGGCCACGCCGCCGTGCACCTGTCCCTCGACGATCATGGGGTTGATCATCGTGCCGCAGTCGTGGATGACGCAGTAGCGGAGGATCTTGATCTCGGCGGTGACGGGGTCGGTCTCGACGATGGCGGCGTGCATGCCGTTGGCGAAGGTCGCCTGGGTCGGGGAGTAGAAGTCGCGCCCCTCGAGGCCGGGCTCCTCGTCGTCGGCCACCGGCGGCTTGTCGGGGTCGAAGGTGCCGGCGAACTGGGTGGCCGCCTTGGCCGCGTCGTCGAAGGCGTAGCGCAGCGGGTTCGACAGCACCGCAACGGTGCCCAGCGGCATCGATGTTGTCGGCGCGCCCTTGACCTGCACCACGCCGTCGACGATCTCGAGGTCGTCCTCCGACACCTCGAGTGCATCGGCGGCGATCCGGAGGGCCTTGGCCTTCACGTTGCGCGTGGCGAGGGCGATCGCGTTGCCGCTCATGACCGCAGCGCGCGAGGCGAACGTGCCGACGGCATACGGCATCTTGCGGGTGTCACCGGTGGTGACGTGCACGTCCTCGAGGCGGACGCCGAGCTCCTGGGCCACGATCTGCGCGAACGCGGTCTGGTGGCCCTGCCCCTGCGTGGTGAGCCCGGTCGCGACGTTGACCCGGCCGGAGGTCTCGATGACGATGTGCCCGCCCTCGTAGGGGCCGACACCGGTCCCCTCGACGTAGCAGCCGATGCCGAGGCCGACCTTGCGGCCCTCGGCCTCCGCCTCGACGCGGTAGGCCTCGAAGTCGTCCCAGCCCACCAGCTTCTTGAGCTTGTCGAGCGAGGCGGGGAAGTCGCCGCTGTCGTACTTCAGCGGCCGCCCGTCCTGGAAGAGCAGCCCGTGGTCGTAGGGCATCTCCTCGGGGAGGATGAAGTTGCGTGAGCGCACCTCGGCGCGGTCGATGCCGAGGTAGTCGGCGATGGCGTCCATGGTGCGCTCCATCGCGAACACACCCTGCGGCCGGCCGGCGCCCCGGTACGGCGTCACGAGAACGGTGTTCGTGTAGAGCGACCAGAACTCGCAGCGGTAGGCGCCCGGCTTGTAGGGGCCGAGCAGCTGGGTCGAGGTGATGATCGGCACGATGATGCCGTAGGGCGTGTAGGCGCCGTTGTCGTGCCAGAACTTCACGTCGAGGCCGAGCACCCGGCCCTCGTCGTCGAACCCGACGGTGACCTGCTGCAGCTGGCCGCGCTCGTGGGCGGAGGAGATGAAGTGCTCGCGGCGGTCCTCGGCCCACTTCACCTCGCGCTTGAGCAGCCGGGCCGCCCAGGGGACGAGCACCTCCTCGGGCCACGGGTGCATGATCTTCACGCCGAAACCGCCGCCCACGTCGGGCGCGATGCACTCGACCTTGGCCAGCGGCAGCTCGAGCTTGGCGGCCACGGCGGCGCGCACACCGGTGGTGGTCTGGGTCGAGGAGTAGATGCGCAGCTCGCCGTCCTCGTCGTTCCACCGCGCGTAGACGCCCTTGCCCTCCATGGGCATGCAGGCGCTGCGCTCGATCGACAGGTCGAGGGTGAGCGTGTGCTTCGCCTTTGCCAGGGCGGCCTCGACGTCGCCGTTCTCCTGCACCATGTGGGCAGCGACGTTGCCGGGCGCGTCGTCGTGCACGAGGTGCTCGCCGTCGCGGGCGTTCTCGATGCCGACGACGACCGGCAGCATCTCGTAGTCGACGCGGATGCGCTGGCAGGCGTCCTCAGCGGCGTAGCGGTCGGTGGCGACCACCATGACGACCGCCTCACCGACGTGGTTGACCTCGTCCCTGGCGAGGGCGTAGCCGGTGCGGCCGTGGGTCAGCGTCGGGTGCGGGATGAGCAGCGGCAGCGGCTCGGCGACCTTGCCGGGCAGGTCCTCCCACGTGTAGATCGCGACGACGCCCTCGACGTCGACCGCGTCGGTGACGTCGATGTCGGTGATGCGGGCGTGGGCGTGCGGGCTGCGCACGAACGCGGCGGCGAGGGCGTGCTGGCCGAGGTCGTCGAGGTAGCGGCCGCCGCCGGTGACGAGCCGCGGGTCCTCCTTGCGCTGGATGGGCGCGCCGAACATCTGGGTGGTCATGCGCGCTCCTCGCCGTTCTCCTCGAGACGCTCGGTGCGGATCTCGGCGGCGCGCAGCACCGACTTCACGATGTTCTGGTAGCCGGTGCAGCGGCACAGGTTGCCGGAGATCGCCTCACGCGCCTCGTCCTGCGAGGGGGCCGGGTTCTCCTCGAGGTACGCGGTGACGGTGGTGAGGAAGCCGGGGGTGCAGAAGCCGCACTGCAGGCCGTGGCACTCGGCGAACGCCTGCTGGGCCGGGTTCATCCGCTCACCGGTGGCGCACGGGCGGGCGTCCGGGGCGTCGCAGAGGCCCTCGACGGTGGTGATGCGGTGGTCCTGGGCGGTGACCGCGAACATCAGGCACGAGCGCATCGGCTTGCCGTCGACGAGCACGGTGCAGGCGCCGCACACGCCGTGCTCGCAGCCGACGTGGGTGCCGGTGAGCTCGAGGTCGTGGCGCAGGAAGTCCGACAGCAGGCGGCGCGCAGGCACCGACGCGGTGCGTGGCACGCCGTTGACGTGCACGGTGACGTCGTGGAGCTGCTCGGTCGTCAGGTCGGTCACTTCGGTCATCGCGGGCTCGGCCCCTTCGTCGTTGCTGCGTTCTCGGCCGCCTGGCGCAGGACCCGGCGGGCGAGCTCCCCGGCCAGCATGCGCCGGTAGTCGGCGGTGGCGTGGATGTCGGCCTCGGGCTCGACGTGGGCGCGCACGGCCTCGGCGGCGGCCACCCAGTCGGCGTCGCCCGGCTCGCTGCCACCGACGACGTCGGTGAGGTCGAGCACGGATGGCACGTCGGTCACGGAGACGAACGAGGTGCGGGCGTCGGTGATGACGCCGTCACGCACCGTGACGGCCGCCGCGACTCCGGCCATGGCGTAGTCGCCGTGGCGCCGGGCCGACTCGGCGAACGCGGTCGCGGTGCCGGGGGCGAAGCGGGGGAACCGGACGGCCACGGCCAGCTCGTCCTCGGCGAGGCAGGTCTCGAGGGCGCCGAGGAAGAAGTCGGCGGGGGAGATCTCGCGGCTGCCCTGCGGACCAGCGGCCTCGACGACGCCCTCGGTGAGCGCGAGGATCGCCGGCATCTCGCCGGCGGCGTCGGCGTGGGCGATGGAGCCCACCGTGGTGCCGCGGTTGCGGATGGCGGGGTGGGCGACGTTGACGAGCGCCTGGCGCAGGAGGGGGAGCGCGGCATACGCGCCCTCGTGGTGCTCGAGCTCGGCGTGCCGCACCAGGGCACCGACCCGCACCTCGGTGTCGCTGACCTCGACCCGGTCGAGCCCGGCGACGCGGTTGATGTCGACGAGGTGGCCCGGGGAGGCCAGGCGCATGTTGAGGATCGGGATCAGGCTCTGGCCGCCGGCGAGGACCTTGCCGTCGTGGCCGACCTGCGAGAGGACGCTGACGGCCTCCTCGACGGAGCGGGGTGCGTGGTGCACGAAGGGTGCGGGCTTCACCGGACTGATCCTGCCTGTTTTGTGCGGGTGGGACTAGGTGATCTTCTGCGTTGTGCGGCGGTTCGTTTGGCAACTCTTGCCGAGTGTCCCGAAATGCCGCGTGGGCCCCCGATCCAGCGATCGGGGGCCCACGCTCGGGCCGGTCTGGGGGCCGGCTCGGGGTCAGTGCTTCTTGCGCAGGTCCGGGCCGCCCGGCTCCTCCTGGTAGAGGTCGTCGATGCCGTCGCTGTCGCCGTAGTTGGCCTCGCTGGTGGTGATCAGCGTCGTCGGACCGTCGGCCCGCAGCCGCAGGTCCTCGGGAGCGAGGGCGCGGGCCAGGTGGTACGCGCCGATCGCGACGATGGTGCCGAGGGCGATGCCGCCGAGGGTGAAGTCCTCGGTGAACTTCAGCGAGACGTTGCCGATGCCGATGACGATGCCCGCGGCGACCGGGACGAGGTTGATCGGGTTGCCGAAGTCGACCCCGTTCTCCTTCCAGATCTTGGCGCCGAGCAGGCCGATCATGCCGTAGAGCACGACGGTGATGCCGCCGAGGACGCCGCCGGGGGTCGCGGCGACGAGGGCGCCGAACTTCGGCGAGAGGCCGAAGAGGATCGCCACGATGGCCGCGACGTAGTACGCGGCTGTCGAGTAGACCCGGGTGGCGGCCATGACGCCGATGTTCTCGGCGTAGGTGGTGGTGGGGGAGCCACCCACGGAGCTGGCGATCATGGTGCCGACACCGTCGGCGGCGATGGCGCGGCCCATCACCGGGTCGAGGTCGTGCCCCGTCATCTCGGCGACGGCCTTGACGTGGCCGGTGTTCTCGGCGATGAGGGCGATGACGGCCGGCAGCACGAGCAGGATCGCGGCCATCGTGAAGGTCGGGGCGTGGATGCCGACGATCTCCTTGCCGTCGGGACCCGTCGTCGTGCCGGGCGGGAAGCCGAACCAGGAGGCGTCGGAGACACCGCCGAGGTTGACGCGCCAGTGCGTGGTCTCCTTGCCGGCGCCGGCGTCGAAGGAGGTGATCTGGCCGAAGACCTGGTCGAAGACCCACGACAGGACGAAGCCGAAGATCAGGGCGAGGAAGACGGCGATACGGCCGACGAAGCCCTTGAACGCGACGGCGCAGACGATGGTGAACACCATGACGATCAGCGCGATCCACTGGTCCTGCGGCCAGTAGATGTTGGCCACCACCGGCGCGAGGTTGAAGCCGATGAGCATGACCACGGCACCGGTCACGACCGGCGGCAGCACCTTGTGCAGCACGGTCGACCCGAGGAAGTGGATGGCCACGCCGACGAGGGCGAGCACCGCACCGGCCACGAGGATGGCGCCGGTCACGGTCGAGGAGTCGCCGCCCTGGGCGCGGATCGCGGTCACCGCACCGACGAACGCTGCCGAGGTGCCGAGGTAGCTGGGCACCTTCCCCTGCACGATGAGCAGGAAGCAGATGGTGGCGATGCCGCTCATCATGATCGCGAGCTGGGCGTTGAGGCCCATGATCAGCGGGAAGACGAAGGTCGCGCCGAACATGGCGACGACGTGCTGGGCGCCAAGGCCCACGGTCTTGCCCCAGGACAGACGCTCGTCGGGGGCAACGACGTCATCGGGGCCCATCTTGTGACCGTCCCCGTGCAGTTTCCAACCCAAGCCCAAGGCCATGCCTTCTCCTTCAATGCGGCCCGTCATCCGATATGACGTGGCTCACTCCCATGGGGGATTAGCGAAAACTAGCGCCCGACAGGGGGATTCGTTTCGGCAATAGTTGATTGGCGCAGGGCGTGTCGTTCGTCAGGTGTCGCTTTGTTACATGGCGGTGGAGAGAAAGCCTCAGATACCGCGCATTTGGTGCACCTTCAGCGCCAACGCCAAGGTCAGCCGCAGCTGCGGGTCGGTGGTGAAGGGGCCGAGCATCTTCTCCAGCTTCACGATCCGGTAGCGCAGCGTGTTGTAGTGGAAGAAGAGCAGCCGTGCGGTCTCGGCGACGTTCATGTTGGTGTCGATGAGGATGCTCAGCGTCTGGCGCAGGTCGGCGTTCTCGGGGGAGTCGTCGGTGGCGAGCTCGCCGAGCGACTCCTCCACGAAGCGGCGCAGGTGAGTGCTGTCGGGGATGAGCGCCAGCAGGCGGAAGATGCCCAGCCCGTCGAAGTGGGTCAGGGCGCCGTCGCCGTGCATCTGGCGCCCGACGGTGACGGCGTTGAGGGCCTCGTCGTAGGCCTGCGGCAGCTGGGCCACCGACTCGATGGGGCGGGAGACGCCGGTCGAGAAGGTCCGGCGGCCACCGCCGCCGTCACCGCGCACCACGCGGGCGACCTCGGACACCGCGCGCATGATGCGGTCGGTGTCGGCCGGGTCGGTCACCGGCAGCAGGGCGACCACCTCCTGGCTGAACCCCATGACCGGGCACTGCGGGTCGCGCACGGCCACGGCATGGGTCCAGGCCCGGGCGAACCGGTGCTGGAGCGAGCGCACCTCCTCCGCCGAGCGCGTCGTGTGGGCGTCGTCCTCGTCGGTCTCCGCCACGACGACCACCATGGGCCGGTCGATGTCCCAGCCCAGCGAGCGGGCATGGGCGATCGCCTCGTCGGGGGACCCGGCTCGTCCCGCGAGGGCGTCGCGGAGGAACTCGGCGCGGTACTTGCTCTCGACCGCCGAGACGGCCTGCTCCTTGGTGATGGCCAGGGCGGCGACGGTCGCGGCGCGCTCGAGGACGCGCACGTCGTCCCCGGTGAGCATCCGGTGGCTGCAGAACGCGACGAGCAGGCCGTGGTCGAGCGACCCGGCGACGATCCGCACCGCGGCGCGGTGGGCCTCCGGGCCGCGCAGGGGGCGGATGCCCACGGGCTCGGTCTCGGTGATGAGGCGTCCGGTGCGGTCGAAGCAGTCGAGGGAGAGGGCGTGCTCGAGCTCGCCGTGCCCCCCGGCGCTGGCCAGCACGCGGCCGTCGGTGGTGGTGACCATCGCCGCCCCGTCGAAGAATCCGACGAGCTGCTCGCAGAGGTCCTCCAGCGACCCGCCGGCGAGCACGATCTGCACGAGGACCTGGTGCACCTCCTCGAGGCGGTTGAGCACGGAGGTCTGGTAGTCGAGCATGGCGCCGAGCACCTCGGTGTTCAGCTGCTCGGTCGAGGTGGGCTCGGGCACGAGCAGCAGCGCCAGCCCGGCGCGCTCCGCAGCCTCCCGCCAGGGCGCCCGGCCGTGCTCGGGTGCACCGGTCACGGCGAGCGCCGCCACACCGGCCGTGGCCAGGCGGTCGAGCACGTCGGGCCGGGCCGCGACCGTGTCGGTGACCGCGTCGCACCGGGCGATGACGAGGTGGTGGCCCAGGGGTGTCTGGGTCTCGAGCCGGTCGAGGGCCTCGACCAGGGTGGAGGTGCGCACCACCGGGGCCTGGAGCTGCCCGGACGTGGCCACGACGACGGCTCCCCGGGTGGCGGGCAGCTCGGTGACGCCCCGCAGCGGGACGCCGGAGGCGGCCGCCCTGGCCGTCGGGGATGTCAAGTCGCCGTCAATGCGGACCTCATCGTTGGCAACTTTCACCATGAAGGAAGGGTAACCGCGCTGGGTAGCGTCGCCTGCACCGGTCGCGCGCCCCGCCCACCGCTGGGCGCGCGACCGCCCGAGAACCTCGTCCGACCGCCCGACGACCTCGTCGACCAGCCCGCCCCCACGACCCGTTAGGACTGCCAGGTTGGCCCACCCAGGCGCGCTCGCCCGCTGGCCGGCTGCCGTCTCGCCGTTGACGGCTGCGGCGCTGCAGGCCGAGCCGCGTCGCGCCCGGGTCCTGGCCGCCCTGCCGACCGCCCTCTACCTGCACCTGCCGGAGCGGCACGAGGCCGTCCTCCCGGTGCTGGCCTCCGACGCCCTGCGACTGCCGACCGGGCTGCGCCTGGGCCAGCCCGCTGCCGCCGTCCGCTGGGGCGTCGAGCAGGGCGACGAGGTCGTGGTGGGTGCGGGGAGCGTGCGCCTGCCCGGCGCGGAACTGGTGGCGGTGCGTGCGTGGCGCCCTGCTCGCGTGCCCGACCCGCAGGTGCTCGTCGCGGCCGCAGACCTGCGGAGCACGCTGTCCGCGCTCGACCCGGTCACCGGTGCGGCCGTCCTGCGCGAGCTGGCCCGCGACGTGGCCATGGCGGCTCTTCGCGCCCAGCCGGGCCGGGTGGTGCGCCTCGTGCGCGGCATCCTCGGTGCCGGCCGCGGGCTCACCCCGAGCGGTGACGACGCCCTGTGCGGCGTGCTGCTGGGCCTGCGCGCCGTGGGCGCGGTCTCGGCCGGCCGCCAGGTGGAGGTCGCCGTCCGCGCTGGCCTGGAAGCGACCACGAGCCTGTCGGCCTCCCTTCTGTGCGCCGCCGCGGACGGCCACGCCGTGCCGGAGGTCGTCACAGCCGTCGAGGCCGCAGCCCGTGGAGACGAGGCCGCGACCACCCGGGCGCTCCCAGCCGTGCTCGCCATCGGCCACAGCTCTGGCGCCGACCTGCTCGCTGGCCTCGCCGGCACCCTCGACGCGCTCTGCCGGAGCGACCTCCCCTCGTCCGACCACCCACACCCCCAACCGGAAGGAGCCCGTCGTGACTGACCACGTCGAGCTGCGCCGCGGCGCCTACTACGACTCGGTGAGCCTGATGCAGGTCTCACGCACCGTGGCGTCCGCGCCCGGCGTCGAGGCCGCGCAGGTGGCCATGGCGACCGACCTCAACACCGACGTCATCCGCAGCATGGGCTTCACGGTCCCGGACGACGCCGCCACCAACGACCTCATCGTCGCGATCCGCGGCGACGAGGCGGCGGTCGAGGCCGGCCGCGCGGCCCTCGACGGCGCGCTGGCCGACCTCAGGAACGCCGGCGCCCACTCCGGCGGTTTCGGCGAGGCGCCGCCGCGACGCACGCTCGGTGGGGCCATCGACGCCTCCGAGGCGAACCTCGCCCTCATCTCGGTGCCGGGCCAGCACGCCACGGTCGAGGCGTTCGACGCCATCCACCGCGGCGTCTCGGTGATGCTCTTCTCCGACAACGTCCCCGTGGAGGACGAGATCCGCCTCAAGGACGCCGCGGCTGCCGCCGACGTGCTCGTCATGGGCCCGGACTGCGGCACCGCGGTCGTCGGCGGCGTCGCGCTCGGCTTCGCCAACGCGGTGCGTCCCGGCTCCGTCGGCATCGTCGCGGCGTCGGGCACCGGGGCCCAGCAGGTCATGTGCCTGCTCGACGCGGCCGGGGTCGGCATGAGCCACTGCCTCGGCGTGGGCGGGCGTGACATGTCGGCGCAGGTGCAGGGTCGCTCCACCCGCCAGGCGCTCGCGGCGCTCGCCGCCGACGAGGCGACCACGTCGGTGATCGTCGTGTCCAAGCCCCCGGCCGCCGAGGTGCTGGCCGACATGCAGTCGTATGCCGCGGGGCTGGGTGTGCCGGTCCACTGGGCCACGCTCGGGGCCGGCCGGCCCGACCTCACCACCGCGGTCGAGGCGGCGCTGGGCGCCGACGGGCACTCTGTGCCCGAGTGGCCGTCGTGGACCAGCGAGCAGCAGCCGACCACCGCCGGCGCCCTGCGCGGCCTGTTCTGCGGTGGGACCCTCGCCGACGAGGCGATGCTCATCGCCAGCGAGCAGCTGGGCGGCATACGGTCCAACATCCCGCTGTCACCCGAGCTGGCCCTCGGCGCCGACCTGCGCGACGACTCCCACGTGGTCATCGACTTCGGTGACGACGGCATGACCCAGGGGCGGGCGCACCCGATGATCGACCCGTCGCTGCGCCTCGAGCGCATCGCCACCGAGGCCAAGGACCCGACCTGCGGCGTGCTGCTGCTCGACCTCGTGCTCGGCTACGGCGCGCACCAGGACCCGGCCGGCGAGCTGGCCGACGCGGTCCGCGCCGCCCGCGCCACCGCGCAGGAGGGCGGCCGCGAGCTGCCGGTCGTCGTGTCGCTCACCGGCGTCGAGAACGACCCGCAGGGCCTTCAGCGGTGCGCCACAGCGCTGCAGCAGGCCGGTGCGTCGGTGTTCCTCTCCAACGCCCAGGCCACGCGCCACGCCCTGTCCCTGCTGACTGCCCAGGAGAACTGACATGACCACCAGCCCGCTGCGCGGACTGCTCTCCGCCGACGTCTCGGTCGCCACCGCCGGCGTCTCCCTGTTCGCCGACGCGCTGCGCGCCCAGGCCGTGCCCGTCACCGAGACGGCCTGGCAGCCACCCCTGGACGGCACGGCCGCCGACCTGTCCGTCGTGCTGGCCGACCCGCGCCGCGAGGAGGCCAACGCCGAGGCGTTGCGGCGCATGACGGCCGCCGGTGCCGACCTCGTCGACGTGCGACCGGCCAGTGAGGCGCTCGGCCTCGAGAAGGGCACCTTCCTGCACGCCGGCCCGCCCATCACGTGGGAGCGCGCCTCCGGACCCCTGCGGGGCGCCCTCATCGGCGCCATGCTGTTCGAGGGCCTGGCCGACAACGCCGAGGAGGCGGAGGCCAAGCTGGCCCAGGGCGACGGCATCACCCTCGAGCCCTGCCACCACCGTGACGCCGTGGGACCGATGGCCGGTGTCATCTCGCCGTCGATGTGGCTCTACGAGCTGCGCGACGAGGTGCACGACGGCACGTCCTGGTGCTCGCTGAACGAGGGCCTGGGCAAGGTGCTGCGCTACGGCGCCTACGGCACCGAGGTGATCGACCGCCTGCACTGGATGAACTCGGTGCTCGGCCCGCTGCTCCAGCAGGCCGTGCGCAAGGCCGGCCCCATCGACGTCAAGGCGATCGTCGCCCAGATGCTCCAGATGGGCGACGAGGGCCACAACCGCAACCGGGCCGGCAGCCTCATGCTGCTGCGCGAGCTGCTCCCGGCCCTCATCACCGCCGACGGTTCCTCGGACGACATCGCCGAGGCGGTGCGGTTCTCCGGGGCCAACGAGCACTTCTTCCTCAACCTGGGCATGCCGGCCTGCAAGCTCTCCACCATGGCGGCGCACGGCATCCCCGGCTCGTCGGTCGTGACCACGATGGCCCGCAACGGCACCGACTTCGGCATCCGCGTCTCCAGCACCGGCGACGAGTGGTTCACCGGTCCGGCGAACACCCCGGAGGGCCTGTTCCTCGGTTCCTACGGCCCCGAGGACGCGAACCCCGACATCGGCGACTCGGCGATCACGGAGACCGCGGGCATCGGCGGCTTCGCCATGGCCGCGGCCCCGGCGATCGTGCGCTTCGTCGGCGGTGACGTGCCGTTCGCGCTGCGGGCCACGCAGACGATGTACGAGATCACGGTCGGCGAGCACACGGCATACCAGGTGCCCATCCTCGAGTTCCGCGGCACGCCCACCGGCATCGACGTCACGTCGGTCGCCCGCACCGGCATCCTGCCGCAGATCAACACCGGCATGGCCGGTCGCGTCGCCGGCACCGGACAGGTGGGTGCCGGCCTGGTCACGCCCCCGGAGCAGTGCTTCACGGGGGCGCTGCGGGCGCTCGCCTCGCGCGTCAGCGCGTAGCGCGCCCGACGGTCCCGCGGCGAGGGCGTCCGCCCCCCTGGTCAGCCCTCGCCGCGGTGGCTGTCCTCGCCGTGGTGACCGTCCTCCCCGCGGTGACCGTCGTCGCCGCGGTGGATGGGGCCCTGCGCCCCCGAGAGCCGGTCGCCGGTGCCACCCCAGCGCAGCGAGATGATCTCGGCCGCGATGCTCACCGCCGTCTCCTCGGCCGTGCGGGCGCCGAGGTCGAGCCCGATGGGGCTCGACAGGCGCGCGAGCTCGGCCTCGGACAGGCCCGCCTCGCGCAGCCGCTGCAGGCGGTTCTCGTGGGTGCGGCGCGAGCCCATCGCGCCGATGTAGCCGACCTTCGGCAGGCGCAGCGCCACCTCGAGCAGGGGCCCGTCGAACTTGGGGTCGTGGGTCAGCACGCAGAGCATGGTGCGCTCGTCGATGCGCCCGGCCTCGGCCTCGGCGGCGAGGTAGCGGTGCGGCCAGGTGACCACGACCTCGTGGGCGGCCGGGAAGCGGCTCGAGGTCGCGAAGACCGGGCGCGCGTCGCAGACCGTGACGCGGTAGCCGAGGAACCGGCCCATGGACGCCATGGCCGCGGCGAAGTCGATGGCGCCGAAGACGATGAGCCGCGGGGGAGGGGCGTACACCGCAGCGAAGACGCGCATGCCCTCGCCGCGCCGCTCTCCCTCGGGGCCGTAGCCGAGCATGCCGCTGTGGCCGCTCTCGAGCAGGCCGCGCACGTCGTCGGCGACGGCCTGGTCGGCGCGCTCGCTGCCGAGGCTTCCCTCCACCGTCTCGCCGGTGCCCTGGGGACGGACGACGAGGCGGCGGCCCACCCGGGCGGTATCGGGGTGCTCCACGACCGTCACCACGGCGACCGGCCGGCCGGCGTCGATGTCGTCGGCGACGGCAGCGAGCCCGGGGAAGGTCTGCTGGCTGACCGGCTCGACGAAGACGTCGAGGATGCCGCCACAGGTGAGGCCCACGGCCACGGCGTCGTCGTCGCTGACGCCGTAGCGCTCGAGCACCGGGCGTCCACCGGCGACGACGGTCTGCGACAGCTCGTAGACCGCGGACTCGACGCAGCCGCCCGAGACCGAGCCGACCGCCTCGCCCTGCGGGCCGACGAGCATGGAGACGCCGGCCGGGTAGGGGGCCGAGCGGAACGTCGCCACCACGGTGGCCATGCCGACGGTGTGGCCGTCGCGCCACCAGCGCAGCAGCTCGGGGAGCACCTCACGCACGGGTGACCACCTCCGCGAGCTCGTCGAAGGCCTGCAGGGAGTGCCCGGCGACGAAGTCGTCGATGTGCGGCCAGGCCGCCACGATGCCCTGCTGCACCGGCTCGTAGCCGGGCTTGGCGACGTTGGGGCTGGCCCACACGACGCGGTTCGCGAGCAGGCGCAGGCGCCGCATCTGCTCCCCGAGCACGTCGCAGCCGTCGCGTTCCCAGCCGTCGCTGAGCACCACCACGACGGCGCCGCGCGCGCACCCGCCGGCACCCCAGCGGTCGAGGAACGCTTTCAGGGTGTCGCCGAGCCGGGTGCCGCCCGACCAGTCGGGCACCAGGGCCGCGGCTCGCCGCAGGGCGCGCTCGGGGTCGCGGTCGCGCAGGGCCTCGGTCACCCGGGTCGAGCGCGTGCCGACCGTGAACACCTCCACCGCCGACCCACCGGAGACCCAGTGGTGGGCGAGGCGCAGCAGCGACTCGGTGTAGGGCGCCATCGACCCGCTCACGTCGACGAGCAGCACCACACGCCGGGTCTGCACGCGGGCGCGTCGGCGCACGACCTCGCCCGGCTCGCCGAGCCGTCGTGCCTGCTGGGCCAGGGTGCGGCGCGGGTGCACGGCGCCGCGCAGGTCGGGTCGGCGGCGCCGGGTGCGGCGGCGCGGGCTGGGGCGGCGAAGGGTGCGGAACTGGCTCGCGAGCCTGGCCCGCTCGGCGGTCGAGAGGGTGGCGATGTCGTGCCGGCGCAACCGCTCCGCCGCGCTCGCGAGCGCGGTCACCTCCGACTCGTCCTCCGCGACCGGCGGCGCCGCCGCCGGGTGAGGGAGCCTCCAGGCCCGCCTGCGGCTCCTCCCGGTATGCCGCGGGGCGGGGCGGGCGGGCGTCCGCCGGGGAGCCGTCGAACCAGCGGGCGAACACGGCGTCGTAGCGTGCCAGGTCGGCCGGGGAGGAGCAGAGCGTGGCCCGGCCGGCCCAGTAGACGCCGCGGGGCTGGGCGAGGCCCAGGGCGGCGCTGGCGTCGAGGAAGGCCGCGGAACGGGCGGGCGTGATGCGCAGGCCGGCCCGGCCCACCGCCCGGGTGAAACCGAGCAGGACCTCGTCGGCGGCGCGGACGGTCACGCCGCGCCTCCGGAGGGGGCGAGCCGGCCCAGGGCCCGCCGCACCCGCTCGGCGTCCTCGTGGTGCTTCGCCACCGCGCCGACGGCCGCGCCGGCCGCGTCGGGGTCGAGCTCGGTGAGGCCGAGCACGTGCAGCGCCCGCGCCCACTCGAGCGTCTCGGAGACGCCGGGGGTCTTGAGCAGCTCGTCGTCGCGGCGCAGCTCCTGCACCAGGTGCACGACCTGGTCGGCAAGGGTGGCACCGACCTCGGGCGCGCGGCTGCGGAGGATGGCCAGCTCCCGATCGAGGCTCGGGTGGTCGATCCAGTGGTAGAGGCAGCGGCGCTTCAGCGCGTCGTGCAGCTCGCGGGTGCGGTTCGAGGTGAGCACCACGATGGGCGGTTGCTCGGCGCGGATCGTGCCCAGCTCGGGCACGGTGATCTGGTGGGTGGAGAGCACCTCGAGCAGGAACGCCTCGAACTCGCTGTCGGCGCGGTCGATCTCGTCGACGAGCAGCACGCAGGGGCTCTCGCGCAGGGCACGCAGCACCGGCCGGGCCACGAGGTACTGCTCGCTGTAGAGCGAGCGCTCGAGCTCGGCCACCTCCTCGGGACCGGTGCCGCCGAGGTCGTCGTCGCCACGCTTCGTGGCCGCCTCGGCGGCACGCAGGTGGAGGATCTGGCGCGGGAAGTCCCAGTCGTAGAGCGCCTGGCTGGCGTCGATGCCCTCGAAGCACTGCAGCCGGATCAGCGGCAGGTCGAGCGCCGCGGCGAGGGCCTCCGCGAGGGCCGTCTTACCGGTGCCGGGCTCGCCCTCGAGGAGCAGGGGGCGGTCGAGCGCCAGGGTCAGGTAGGCGATGGTGGCCAGTCCCTCGTCGCAGAGGTACCCGGTGGTCGCCAGGCGGTCCTGGAGGTCCGCTGGTGAGGTGACGGCCGTTGTCATGACCTGATCATTCCAAATCGGCGGCCGCGTCGACGTCGACCCCCGACGCGAGGTCGCCGCACTCGACGAGGTGGTGCGGGTGGCCGGCCAGGTAGGCCCGTGCGCCCCGGTCGCCGGTGGCCGACCCGACCACGCCGGTCCAGTGCTCCCGGCCGAGGACCACCGGGTGCCCCGGCACGCCGCGGTATGCCGCGCGGCCCAGCGCCGCGGGCGTCGTGCCCACCTCGGCGAGCACACGGCGCACCACCTCCGCACCCACGTCGGGGGTGTCGACGAGCCCGACCACCGCGCAGTCGGTGTCGGACCCTTCGAGGGCCCGCAGCCCGGTCGCGAGGGAGGGCCCCATCCCGGCGGCCCAGTCGTCGGCGACGACGACGTCGGCCCACGGGAGCGACGCGACGAGCGAGGCCACGGCGCCGGCCTCGGCTCCCGTCACGACCAGCACGCGCTCGCACCCGCCGTCTCGCAGGGCCCGGGCCGCGCCCACCACCCAGGCCTCACCGTCGGCCCCGCGCACCAACGCCTTGGGCCGGCCCATCCGACGTCCGGCGCCGGCGGCCAGGAGCAGTCCGGTCGCGCGCGGTCCAGACGAGGGCATGGCGTCAGCGAACCACATGACGGAGCGTCCGAGGGGCGACGCAGGGCCCGTGGCAGGATACGGAGGCGTGACGGCGCGCATCCTCGACGGCAAGGCGGTCCTGGCGACCATCAAGGACGAGCTGAAGGCGCGGGTGGCGGCGCTGGCAGAGCGGGGAGTCGTGCCCGGGCTCGGCACGGTGCTCGTCGGTGACGACCCCGGCAGCCACTGGTACGTCGGCGCCAAGCACCGCGACTGCGCCGAGATCGGCGTGACGAGCATGCGCCGCGACCTGCCGGCCGGCTCGACGCTGCAGGAGGTGCTCGACGTCGTCGCCGAGCTCAACGCCGACCCGACGTGCACCGGCTTCCTGATCCAGCAGCCGACCGGCCTCGACGAGTTCTCGATCCTCTCCGCCGTCGACCCGGTCAAGGACGTCGACGGCCTGCACCCGACCAACCTCGGCTGGCTCGTGCTGGGCAAGGCGGCCCCGCTCCCGTGCACCCCGATGGGCATCATCGAGCTGCTGCGGCGCCACGACGTGCCGATCGCCGGGGCCAAGGTCGCCGTGGTCGGCCGCGGCATCACCGTGGGGCGTCCGCTCGGCCTGATGCTGACGCGCCGCAGCGAGAACGCCACCGTCGTGCTGTGCCACACCGGCACCCGTGACCTGGCGGCCGAGGTCCGCTCCGCCGACATCGTCGTGGCCGCCGCCGGCGTGCCCAACCTCATCACCGCCGACATGGTCAAGCCCGGAGCCGCGGTGCTCGACGTGGGCGTCAGCCGCATCGTCGCCGAGGACGGGAAGTCCAAGGTCGCCGGTGACGTCGACCCGGGCGTGGCCGAGGTCGCCGGGTGGGTCAGCCCGAACCCCGGGGGCGTCGGCCCCATGACCCGCGCCATGCTGCTCACCAACGTGGTGGAGGCGGCCGAGCGCGCCGCCGCTCAGGCCTGAGCGCCCCGTGACCGCACCCAAGCTGGGGTGGTGGTGGGTCGCCACGCCCGTGCTGCTCGCGGGCATGGCGTTCTTCGCGCTCGACCAGGTGCGCCTCGCCGGCTACGTGCTGGCGGCCGGCCTGGGCCTGGCTGCGCTCCTGCGGCTCGTCCTGCCGACCTCCCGGGCAGGGGGCCTGGCGGTGCGGTCGCGAGCCGTCGACGTGCTCACCATGGCCGGGCTCGGCCTGGTGCTGGCCGTCATCACCCGCGTCCTCGACCTCACGCCCCAGGGATAGGAGACGTCCGCGTGCGCATCACCGACACCGCCCTCTCACTCAACGTCGACGACGTCGAGGCCTCGGCGCGCTGGGTCGAGCAGCACCTCGGCTTCGGCCGCCAGATGGAGGCCGACGGCTTCGTGTCGCTGCGCCACCCGGAGGCCCCCCTCAACCTCATCTTCCTGCGCACCGGCCTCGAGACGTTCAAGCCGGCGTCGGCCGCGGGCCGTGCCGACGGCCTGCTCGTGGTGTTCGTCGTCGAGGACGTCGACGGCGAGTACGCGCGCCTCCAGTCGGAGGGCGTCACCGTGGTCACGCCCATCGAGACCGAGCCGTGGGGCGAGCGCTACTTCCAGGTGGCCGACCCGAACGGCGTCGTCTACCAGCTCGTGCAGTGGGTGGACGCACCCGGGACGTGAACCAGGAGCGGGGCCGCGGCACGGCGCGGCCCCCGCGGCATACACCGTCACTGCCCCGCGGCATACACCGTCGCTGCCACACGACGAAGCGGCCGCCCCGGAGACCGGGGCGGCCGCTTCGTGTGCAGGGGCCGACGTCAGCCGATGAGGCCGAGGCCGCGCACGGCGTCGCGCTCCTCCTCGAGCTCCTTGACGGAGGCGTCGATCCTGGAGCGGGAGAAGTCGTTGACCTCCAGGCCCTGGACGATCTCCCAGCTGCCGTCCTTGACGGTCACGGGGAAGGAGGAGATGAGCCCCTCGGGCACACCGTAGGAGCCGTCGGAGCAGACCGACATCGAGACCCAGTTGCCCTCGGCGGTGCCCAGGGTCCAGTCGCGGGCGTGGTCGATGGTGGCGCTGGCCGCCGAGGCCGCCGAGGAGGCGCCGCGGGCCTCGATGATGGCCGCACCGCGCTTGGCGACGGTCGGGATGAAGGTGCTTCTCCAGCCAGTCCTGGTCGTTCACCGTCTCCGCGGCGCTCTTGCCGGACACCTTGGCGTTGAACAGGTCCGGGTACTGCGTCGCCGAGTGGTTGCCCCAGATCGTCATGTTGGTGATCTCGGTGACCGGCACGTCGAGCTTGGCGGCCAGCTGGGAGATCGCCCGGTTGTGGTCGAGGCGGGTCAGCGCCGAGAAGCGCTCGCGGGGGATGTCGGGCGCGTTGCTCATCGCGATGAGCGCGTTGGTGTTGGCCGGGTTGCCGGTCACGGTGACGCGGATGTCGTCGGCCGCGACCTCGCCCAGGGCCTTGCCCTGCGGGGCGAAGATGCCGCCGTTGGCCTCGAGCAGGTCGCCGCGCTCCATGCCCGGGCCACGGGGGCGGGCGCCGACGAGCAGGGCGTGGTTCACGCCGTTGAAGATGGTGTTGGCGTCGTCGCCGATCTCGACCTTGGCGAGCGTCGGGAAGGCGCAGTCGTCGAGCTCCATGACGACGCCCTCGAGGGCCTTGAGGGCGGGCGTGATCTCGAGCAGGCGCAGCTCGACAGGGGTGTTCGGGCCGAACAGCGCACCGCTGGCGATCCGGAAGAGGAGGCTGTAGCCGATCTGGCCGGCCGCGCCGGTGACGGCGACCTTGACGGGGGTTGTGCTCACGGTTGGCCCTTCACATCGCTGGGTTGGGAGGGTCCTTCGCGGACCATCGGCGACGTTAGCAGGATCCTCCCGAGGCCTCTTTCGGTGGCTAGGCTCCGGCCCATGCCGATCCCCGACTTCGTCCAGGCCCTGCGTCGCCAGGTGGGCAACGACCTGCTCTGGATGGCGGGTGTGAGCGCGGTGGTTCGCAACGAGCGCGGTCAGGTGCTCCTCGTCAGGCGCGCGGACACCGGTCGGTGGTCGCTCGTCAGCGGCATCCTCGAGCCGGGGGAGCAGCCGGCCATCGGCCTGGTGCGGGAGATCGAGGAGGAGACGGGCGTCGTCGCAGAGGTCGAGGCCCTCACGGGTGTGTGGACTCTCCCCGAGGTCACGTACTCCAACGGTGACCGCGCCCAGTACCTCGACCTGTGCTTCGTCGCGAGGCACGTCTCGGGCGAGGCCCGGGTCAACGACGACGAGTCGCTCGAGGTCGGGTGGTTCGCGCCCGAGGAGCTGCCCGAGCTGCCCGAGCGGTCGATGGCTCGCCTCGAGCGGGCCCTCGCCTTCGGCGGCCGTGCGTGGTTCGAGGGCGTCGGGCAGCCGGACCCGGCCGCCGGGTCCGAGTCGCTTGTGGTCTTCGAGGGCGTCGGGCCGGAGTCGGGGCAGGCGGCGGAACCGGTGTCGGTGCGACGCGCCCGCCGGGACGACGTGCCCGCCATCGTGGCCCTGCTCGCCGACGACGTGCTCGGCCAGTCGCGGGAGGACGTCGACGAGCTCGCGCCCTACCTCGCGGCCTTCGAGCGCGTCGACGCCGACCCCGCCCACCTGCTCGTCGTGGCCGAGGCCGGCCATGAGGTGGTCGGCACCCTCCAGCTCACCGTCCTGCCGGGCCTGTCGCGGCGCGGCGCTCTGCGCGCGCAGGTCGAGGCTGTCCGGGTCGCCGACTCCCAGCGCGGGAAGGGGCTGGGCCGTGCCCTCGTCCTCTGGGCCGTCGAGGAGTCCCGGGCGCGCGGGTGTTCGCTCGTGCAGCTGACCTCCAGCAAGCAGCGCACCGATGCCCACCGGTTCTACGAGCGGCTCGGGTTCGTCTCCTCGCACGAGGGCATGAAGCTGGACCTGGGGACGGCATGAGCGACGACCTGGCCGACGTCGCCGCGCTGGGGGAGCGCTTCGTGGCCGAGGCGAGCCCGCGGTTCAAGGACTTCCGGGTCGACTTCGAGAAGGTCAGCAACGCCGCGTCCCGGACCCTGCGCGTCGACGAGGGAAACCTCGAGCTGGCCAGGGCGATGTTCCACGACACCGACTGGGCCCTGCGCCTGTCGCTCCAGCGCCGGTATGCCGCGGAGGGCGCCTGGGAGCCGTTGCTGAAGTACCACCTCACCAGGACGAGGAGGTACTGGAGCAGCACCTCGCCGTTCCCTGACGCGCCGGCCCAGACGACGCTCGACCTGTTCGCCGAGCACGGCCGGGCCGACCTCGGCCTCATCCTGGTGCGCACCCACGTCGAGGTCATGCTCAAGCGGCTCCGCAGGGACCTGTCGAAGCGCAACCCGCGAGGGCCCGGCAAGCAGTACGACGAGGCGACCCGCCGGATCCTCTCGGCGATGGATGCGGCCGTCGCAGCAGCCATCCCCGACACCAAGCGGGACCTGCTGCGCGACCTCGAGGCCGTGGAGCCCTACGTCACGGCCCACGGCAGCGACGAGGACAAGACCTGGTTCGCGGAGGTCCGCCGCGAGGTCTGGATGGAGCGCCGCGCCTGACGACTCCGCCTGCTTCGCCACAAGGGGTCCAGACCGTGCAGGTCTGTGGTGGGCTGGGATCTGTGGCGCGGAGCGCCCCTCACGAAGGAGAGAGACGATGAGCGGAAGCGGGACCAAGGACGATCCCTGGGTGATGACCACGCCCCCGGGGACGTCGGAGTACACCATGTACCGCGACGACTCTGCCGAACCGCCGCAGCTGGTCTGCCAGGTCGGTTCCACGAGGCTGGCCTACGACGCCCGGGTCGTCGAGGACCTCCACGCGTGGCTGCGCGACCAGGGCGACTGGGTGCCGCTCGGTGCGGCTGACGAGCAGAAGCCGGCCAAGGACGGCACGGTCGAGGCGTGGGCCCGCTCGGAGTCCAACCCGCTCGGAGGCTGGTACGGCCTTCGGAAGGGCTACCGGGGACGGGCTGGAATGTACCTTCCGCCGCTACTCGAGGAGCTGGGCCTGGCCGAGGTCGAGCACCAGCCGCGCAACAACCGGATGCGCGCCATCTGACCCCCGCCCGGGGTCAGGGCTTGAGCACCACCTTGATGCAGCCGTCGGCCTTCTCCTGGAAGATCTTGTAGTACTCCGGCGCCTCCTCCAGGGAGGGGCGGTGCGTCGCCAGCGTCTCGAGGCCGAGCACGTCGCCGTCCTGCTGGACCACCGGCATGATGTCGTCGATCCAGCGCTTCACGTGGCACTGGCCGAGCCGCATCGTGATGCCGCGGTCGAACATCTCCATCAGCGGCATGGGGTTGACCTCGCCGCCGTACACGCCGCTGACCGAGACGGTGCCTCCGCGCCGCACACCCTTGATGGCCGTGGTGAGGGCGGCGATGCGGTCGATGCCCATCGTGTCCACCATCGGCTTGGCGACCGCGTCAGGAAGCATGCCGACCGCCTTGATCGCGGTCTCCATGACGGGGTTGCCGTGCGCCTCCATGCCGACGGCGTCGAGGACCCCGTCGGCGCCCCGGCCGCCGGTCAGCTCGATGAGGGCCTCAGCCACGTCGTCCACCTCGTCGAG
This sequence comes from uncultured Actinomycetota bacterium, assembly GCA_963730585.1. GTDB lineage: Bacteria > Actinomycetota > Actinomycetes > Actinomycetales > Dermatophilaceae > Pedococcus_A. The sequence goes on from CAVSSL010000006.1 coordinate 236,785, forward strand.
GTCGATGGTCTCCATCCCGAAGGAGCGGGCGAGGTCGAGCCGCTCGGGCACCCGGTCGACACCGATGACCCGGCGCCCCTGGTGCACGGCGATGCGGCCGGCGAGCTGGCCGACGGGGCCGAGGCCGAGCACCGCGAGCGTGCCCTCCTCGGGGACGTCGGCGTAGGCCACGCCCTGCCAGGCCGTCGGCAGGATGTCGGAGAGGTAGAGGTAGCGCTCGTCCGCCCCCTCGTCCGGGACCTTGATCGGGCCGAAGTGCGCCTGCGGCACGCGCAGGTACTCCGCCTGGCCCCCGGGCACGGAGCCGTAGAGCTCGGTGTAGCCGAACAGCGAGGCGCCCTTGCCCTGGGCGCGGTTCTGCGTCGTCTCGCACTGCGCGAAGAGCCCGCGCGAGCACATCCAGCAGGAGCCGCACGAGATGTTGAACGGCACCACGACCCGGTCGCCCGGCTTGATGTGGGTGACCTCGGCCCCCACCTCTTCGACCACACCCATCGGCTCGTGACCGAGGATGTCGCCCTCGTGGAGGTAGGGCCCGAGCACGGAGTAGAGGTGCAGGTCGGAGCCGCAGATCGCCGTCGAGGTCACCTTGATGATCGCGTCGGTGGGTTCGCTGATGACCGGGTCCGGCACCGTCTCGACGCTCAGCTTCTCCTTGCCCTGCCACGTCAGTGCCCGCATGGGTGAACTCCTCGCCTCGGCTCGCTGGTCGGTTCGTCCACGCTAGGCGAGACCGTGGGATCCAACACTTCGAACGCCCCCGGGGAGGGACCTAGGACTCTGGCAGCGACGTGGACACCCGCCGAAGCGTGGAGGTGACTCCAGGAGGTGGTGACGATGTCGAGGCTCGGTGTCGCCATCGTGAAGCAGTACGAACGAGGCGTGGTGTTCCGGCTCGGCAAGTTGCGCAACGTCCGGGACCCGGGGATGCGGTTCATGATCCCCTTGGTCGACCACCTGATGAAGGTCAGCCTGCGCACGGTGACCATGCCGATTCCCTCGCAGCAGATCATCACCCAGGACAACGTCTCCATCGGTGTGGCCGCGGTCGCCTACTACCGACGGGTCGACCCGGTGAAGTCGATCCTCGAGATCGAGAACGTCGAGTCGGCCGTGGGGCAGTTCGCGCAGACCACGGTCCGCAACATGGTCGGCCGCTCGAGCCTGGACCAGGTGCTCAGCAACACCGAGGCCCTCAACGAGGCGATCAAGCGGGTCCTCGACGTCACGACGGAGCGGTGGGGGGTGCTGGTCCAGCTCGTCGAGCTCAAGGACATCGAGCTGCCGGCGTCGATGCAGCGGGCCATGGCCAAGCAGGCTGAGGCGGAGCGGGAGAAGCGGGCCAAGATCATCGCTGCCGAGGGGGAGGCGCTGAGCGTCGGCAAGCTCGCCCAGGCCGCCGACGTCATCGCCCAGAGCCCCATCGCGCTGCAGCTGCGCAACCTGCAGGTCCTCTCCGAGATCGCCGTGGAGAAGAACTCGACGATCGTCTTCCCTGCCCAGTTCTTCGAGAGCATCCGCAGCGCCATGGAGTTCCAGAAGCACGAGGACGCCGCCAAGGTCGAGGTCCATCCGGTCCCCACGGCCGCCCCCGCTGAGCCGGTCGCAACCGAGCGCAACGCGGAGCTGGCCTTCCCCTAGGACCAGTCCCTGCGTCCAGAGACACGTATGCCGGGTGGTCACCTCGTCGGTGACCACCCGGCATACGTGGTGCGGGCCTGTTGGGCTAGGCGATTGCGGTCAGGGCCTCGTTGAAGGTCGCGGACGGGCGCATCACCGCCGAGGCCTTGGCCTCGTCGGGGCGGTAGTAGCCACCGATGTCGGCCGGCTGCCCCTGGACGGCGAGCAGCTCGGCGTTGATGGCTTCCTCGTTGCTCACGAGGCGCCCGGCCAGCGGCGTGAACGCCTCGGCGAGCTCGGTGTCGTCAGTCTGCTTCGCGAGCTCGTCCGCCCAGAACATCGCGAGGTAGAAGTGGCTGCCGCGGTTGTCGATCTGGCCGACCTTGCGGGCCGGGGACTTGTTCTCGTTCAGCAGCCGCTCGGTCGCCCGGTCGAGGGTGTCGGCCAGGACGATGGCCCGCGGGTTGTCCGTGGTCGTCCCCATGTGGCGCAGGCTCTCCGCCAGCGCGAGGAACTCACCGAGGCTGTCCCAGCGCAGGTAGTTCTCCTGCACCAGCTGCTGCACGTGCTTCGGGGCGGAGCCGCCGGCGCCGGTCTCGAAGAGGCCACCGCCGTTCATCAGCGGCACCACCGAGAGCATCTTCGCGCTCGTGCCGAGCTCGAGGATCGGGAACAGGTCGGTGTTGTAGTCGCGCAGCACGTTGCCCGTGACCGAGATGGTGTCCTCGCCGCGGCGGATGCGCTCGACGGAGAACTTCGCGGCCTCGACCGGCGACTTGACCGAGATGTCCAGGCCCTCGGTGTCGTGCTCGCCCAGGTACTGCTGGACCTTGGCGATGAGGTTGGCGTCGTGGGCGCGCTCGGGGTCGAGCCAGAAGACGGCCGGCGTCTGCGAGGCGCGGGCACGGGTGACGGCCAGCTTGACCCAGTCGCGGATCGGGGCGTCCTTCGTCTGGCAGGCGCGCCAGATGTCGCCGGCCTCGACGTCGTGCTCCATGAGCACCTCGCCGGCGCCGTTCACGACCTGGACCTTGCCCGCCTCGGTCATCTCGAAGGTCTTGTCGTGGCTGCCGTACTCCTCGGCCTTCTGCGCCATGAGGCCGACGTTGGGCACCGAGCCCATCGTGGTCGGGTCGTAGGCGCCGTGGGCCCGGCAGTCGTCGATGACGGCCTGGTAGACGCCGGCGTAGGAGCTGTCGGGGATGACCGCGAGGGTGTCGTGCTCCTCGCCGTCCGGGCCCCACATGTGGCCGGAGGTGCGGATCATCGCCGGCATGGAGGCGTCGACGATGACGTCGCTCGGCACGTGCAGGTTGGTGATGCCCTTGTCGGAGTTGACCATCGCCAGGCGGGGGCCGTCGGCCAGGCCCTTCTCGATGGCGGCGCGGACCTCGTCGCGCACGCCCTCGGGCAGCTTGTCGAGGCCACCGAGGATGGCGCCGAGGCCGTTGTTGGGGGAGAGGCCGGCCGCGGCGAGCTGGTCGCCGTACGTCTCGAAGACCTCGGGCAGGAAGGCCCGCACGACGTGGCCGAAGATGATCGGGTCCGAGACCTTCATCATCGTGGCCTTGAGGTGCACCGAGAACAGGACGTCCTCGGCCTTGGCACGGGCGACCTGCTCCTTGAGGAAGGCGTCGAGGGCAGCGGCGCGCATGACGGTGGCGTCGACGACCTCGCCCTCGAGGACCTTGAGGCCGGCCTTGAGCGGCGTGGTTCCGGACTCACCGACGAACTGGATGGTGAGGGTGTCGTCGGCCGGCATGACCACGGACTGCTCGTTGGAGCGGAAGTCGTCCTTGCCCATGGTGGCGACCTGGGTCCTGGAGTCGGCGCTCCATGCGCCCATCGAGTGCGGGTGCTTGCGTGCGTAGTTCTTCACGGCCTGGGGCGCGCGGCGGTCGGAGTTGCCCTCGCGCAGCACCGGGTTGACCGCGCTGCCCTTGACGCTGTCGTAGCGGGCGCGGGCGTCCTTCTCCTCGTCGGTGGCCGGCTCGTCCGGGTAGTCGGGCAGGTCGTAGCCCTGGGCCTGGAGCTCGGTGATGGCGGCCTTGAGCTGCGGCACGGAGGCAGAGATGTTCGGCAGCTTGATGATGTTGGCCTCCGCAGTGGTGGCCAGCTGCCCGAGCTCGGAGAGCGCGTCGCCGATCCGCTGCTCCTGCGGCAGGCGGTCGTCGAACGCCGCGATGATGCGTCCACCCAGGGAGATGTCGCGGGTCTCGACCTCGACGCCGGCGGTCCCGGCGAACGCCTCGATGACCGGGAGGAACGAGTAGGTCGCCAGCATGGGCGCTTCGTCGGTGAGGGTGTAGATGATCTTGGCCATGAAGGCGGCACTCCTGCTGTCGTCGGGTCGTGCGGGCGCGCGAAAAGAACGCGTGAGGAAAAGCGCTGTTCAGGCTATCGAACGCGCGTGCGGCCGCGACCGGGGTGCCGACCTCAGCGCGCAGCCTCCGGCGGCAGGTCCTCGGGACGGATCTCGCCGGAGATCTCCTCCGTGCGCCGGTCGATGCTCGTGATCACGTGGTAGGTGGCCCCGGCGATGGCGGCTCCGGCGATCGGTGCGACCCAGAAGAGCCACAGCTGGGCGGGAGCACCGTTGCCGTTGAAGAACGCGACCGCGGTGGAACGGGCCGGGTTGACCGACGTGTTGCTGATCGGGATGGAGATGAGGTGGATCAGCGTGAGGCCGAGCCCGATCGCGATGGGCGCGAAACCCACGGGAGCACGGGCATCGGTGGCGCCCAGGATGATGTAGAGGAAGAAGGCGGTCAGCACCACCTCGGCGGCCAGCACCGCACCCAGCCCGTAGCCACCCGGGGAGTGCTCGCCGTAGCCGTTGGCCGCCATGTTCCCGGTGGCCTCGAAGCCGTCCTTGCCCGAGGCGATGCCCCAGAGCGCGGCGCCCGCCAGCAGACCGGCCACCACCTGGGTGGCGACGTAGGCGGGGACGTCCCTCCACTCGAAGCGTCCAGCCACGGCGGCACCGATCGTGACCGCCGGGTTGAAGTGGGCCCCCGACACGTGGCCGACGGCGTAGGCCATGGTCATCACTGACAGGCCGAACGCGAGGGCGACGCCGAGGAACCCGATGCCCAGCAGCAGGCCGGGACCGCCGCCGGGGTCGCTGGACACGAAGGTCGCGGCGAAGATCGCGCTGCCGCAGCCGCCGAAGACGAGCCAGAAGGTGCCGAGCGCCTCCGCGCCCAGCCGAGAGCTCATCGCAGGAGTACGCATGGTTCCCTCCCATCCCCGGTGGGCCGCGGGCGCAGCCCGGTGTCCCTCCCACCACTGTCCTCCTCAGGTATGCCGCGTGGCCGGGTTTCGGCGAACGATGCGGACACCGTGGAGGGGAGGAGGCCTGCGGCAGGCGATCGTGCAGGTCAGCGCGGGGGGAGACGGCGCCGTCGTCCCGGGTGGGTGGGGGTTGGCCGTGGGGCAGCCTCGGGATGGCTCCGGGGGTGGTCACAGGCCCCCGGAAACGGTGCTACAGTTGAGCCATCGCCGAACGCCAAGCGCGCTCGATCCGGTCGCTCCTTCACCAAGGAGCCGGATTTGACGCCCAAGTTGCGAAGCGAGTAACTTAGAAGGGTTGCCCCGGCCACTCCCGCTGAAAAGCGAAGTGAATGGTGCGCGTCCGAACCTTGAGAACTCAACAGCGTGTCAAAAATCGATGCCAATTACCTCGTCTCGAGGGGTGTCGTTCTCGGCCCAGCAGGGTGGGGGATGATGTTTCTTGAGCGAATTTCCTTTGGTTGACAACGAATCAATTAGCGTTTTGCGCTGGTTGTTCTTGCTCAGCTAGTGATTTAAACCCTTTACGGGTTCTGGTTTCCGCGCCTGGCTTTGGCTGGGTGTGGTGCTGAACATCAATGGAGAGTTTGATCCTGGCTCAGGACGAACGCTGGCGGCGTGCTTAACACATGCAAGTCGAACGGTGACCTTCAGAGCTTGCTCTGGAGTGATCAGTGGCGAACGGGTGAGTAACACGTGAGTAACCTGCCCCAGACTCTGGAATAACCCCGGGAAACCGGAGCTAATACCGGATATGACACGGAGCTGCATGGCTATCGTGTGGAAAGTTTTTCGGTCTGGGATGGACTCGCGGCCTATCAGCTTGTTGGTGAGGTAATGGCTCACCAAGGCGACGACGGGTAGCCGGCCTGAGAGGGCGACCGGCCACACTGGGACTGAGACACGGCCCAGACTCCTACGGGAGGCAGCAGTGGGGAATATTGCACAATGGGCGAAAGCCTGATGCAGCGACGCCGCGTGAGGGATGACGGCCTTCGGGTTGTAAACCTCTTTCAGCAGGGAAGAAGCGCAAGTGACGGTACCTGCAGAAGAAGCACCGGCTAACTACGTGCCAGCAGCCGCGGTAATACGTAGGGTGCGAGCGTTGTCCGGAATTATTGGGCGTAAAGAGCTTGTAGGCGGTTTGTCGCGTCTGCCGTGAAAATCCGAGGCTCAACCTCGGACTTGCGGTGGGTACGGGCAGACTAGAGTGTGGTAGGGGAGACTGGAATTCCTGGTGTAGCGGTGAAATGCGCAGATATCAGGAGGAACACCGATGGCGAAGGCAGGTCTCTGGGCCACTACTGACGCTGAGAAGCGAAAGCATGGGGAGCGAACAGGATTAGATACCCTGGTAGTCCATGCCGTAAACGTTGGGAACTAGGTGTGGGTCTCATTCCACGAGATCCGTGCCGCAGCTAACGCATTAAGTTCCCCGCCTGGGGAGTACGGCCGCAAGGCTAAAACTCAAAGGAATTGACGGGGGCCCGCACAAGCGGCGGAGCATGCGGATTAATTCGATGCAACGCGAAGAACCTTACCAAGGCTTGACATACACCGGAAACATCCAGAGATGGGTGCCCCGCAAGGTCGGTGTACAGGTGGTGCATGGTTGTCGTCAGCTCGTGTCGTGAGATGTTGGGTTAAGTCCCGCAACGAGCGCAACCCTCGTTCTATGTTGCCAGCACGTAATGGTGGGGACTCATAGGAGACTGCCGGGGTCAACTCGGAGGAAGGTGGGGATGACGTCAAATCATCATGCCCCTTATGTCTTGGGCTTCACGCATGCTACAATGGCCGGTACAAAGGGCTGCGAAACCGTGAGGTGGAGCGAATCCCAAAAAACCGGTCTCAGTTCGGATTGGGGTCTGCAACTCGACCCCATGAAGTCGGAGTCGCTAGTAATCGCAGATCAGCAACGCTGCGGTGAATACGTTCCCGGGCCTTGTACACACCGCCCGTCAAGTCACGAAAGTCGGTAACACCCGAAGCCGGTGGCCCAACCCCTTGTGGGAGGGAGCTGTCGAAGGTGGGACTGGCGATTGGGACTAAGTCGTAACAAGGTAGCCGTACCGGAAGGTGCGGCTGGATCACCTCCTTTCTAAGGAGCACTGGTCGCGCAAGCGATCCAGAGCCCGGTCTGTCCCCGAGTGTGGGGCAGCGGGTGCTCAAGGGTGGAACATCGATTAGTTGGCGCCGGCACCTCCTCGGTGCGCTAGTACAAGTCCCTGGTTTTCCAGGGGCAGTGGAACGCGGTCCTTGGTGGGGTGGGCGCCTGGCACGTTGTTGGGTCCTGAAGGCTCGGGCGTTGAGCTTGACCTTCGGGCCGGTTGATTCGGCCTTGGACCCTCACTCGCGGACGAACCGCCACGCACGCCCTCCCGGATCGGGTGGGTGGGGTGGTAGGCGCCGGTACTGGGTGGGGGGCCGCCCGTTTCTTGAGAACTGCACAGTGGACGCGAGCATCTTTGTGGCTCAAGTTTTTAAGGGCACACGGTGGATGCCTTGGCACCAGGAACCGATGAAGGGCGTAGGAATCTGCGATAAGCCTCGGGGAGTCGATAACCAGACTGTGATCCGAGGATGCCCGAATGGGGAAACCCGGCTGGAGGCAAGTCCAGTCACCCACGCCTGAACACATAGGGCGTGCGGAGGGAACGTGGGGAAGTGAAACATCTCAGTACCCACAGGAAGAGAAAGCAACCGCGATTCCGTGAGTAGTGGCGAGCGAAAGCGGATCAGGCCAAACCGTAGCTGTGTGATACCTGTCAGGGGTTGCAGTTGCGGGGTTGTGGGACGTCTTGTCCAGTGCTGACACGCTGGTAGGGAGTCAGAAATGTGCGTCATAGTCGAAGGGCATTGAAAGGCCCGGCACAGAGGGTGCGACCCCCGTAGACGAAATGGCACACACTCCTTAGACCCATCCCAAGTAGCACGGGGCCCGAGAAATCCCGTGTGAATCTGGCGGGACCACCCGCTAAGCCTAAATATTCCCTGGTGACCGATAGCGGACAAGTACCGTGAGGGAAAGGTGAAAAGTACCCCGGGAGGGGAGTGAAATAGATCCTGAAACCGTGTGCCTACAATCCGTCGGAGCCTCCTTGTGGGGTGACGGCGTGCCTTTTGAAGAATGAGCCTGCGAGTTAGTGCTCCGTGGCGAGGTTAACCCGTGTGGGGAAGCCGTAGCGAAAGCGAGTCCGAATAGGGCGTTTTTAGTCGCGGGGTCTAGACCCGAAGCGGAGTGATCTACCCATGGCCAGGTTGAAGCGACGGTAAGACGTCGTGGAGGACCGAACCCACTTAGGTTGAAAACTGAGGGGATGAGCTGTGGGTAGGGGTGAAAGGCCAATCAAACTCCGTGATAGCTGGTTCTCCCCGAAATGCATTTAGGTGCAGCGTCACGTGTTTCTTACCGGAGGTAGAGCTACTGGATAGCCGATGGGCCTCACCAGGTTACTGACGTTAGCCAAACTCCGAATGCCGGTAAGTGAGAGCGTGGCAGTGAGACTGCGGGGGATAAGCTCCGTAGTCGAGAGGGAAACAGCCCAGACCACCAGCTAAGGTCCCTAAGCGTGTGCTAAGTGGGAAAGGATGTGGAGTTGCATTGACAACCAGGAGGTTGGCTTAGAAGCAGCCACCCTTTAAAGAGTGCGTAATAGCTCACTGGTCAAGTGATTCCGCGCCGACAATGTAGCGGGGCTCAAGCACACCACCGAAGCTGTGGCATTGACATACTGCCCGGCCACGACTCCTGCGGGACCGTGGTCCAAGCGTGTTGATGGGTAGGGGAGCGTCGTGTGGCCAGGGAAGCGGCGGAGTGATCCAGCCGTGGAGGCCACACGAGTGAGAATGCAGGCATGAGTAGCGAATGACGGGCGAGAAACCCGTCCGCCGAATAACCAAGGGTTCCAGGGTCAAGCTAATCTGCCCTGGGTAAGTCGGGACCTAAGGCGAGGCCGACAGGCGTAGTCGATGGACATCCGGTTGATATTCCGGAACCGGCGAAGAACCGCCCATGACGAACCTAGTGATGCTAAGCGCCCGAAGCCTGTTCACCAATCCTTCGGGAGAGGGTTCAGGGGGAGCGCGCGACCCGATCTAGTAGTAGTCAAGCGATGGAGAGACGCAGGAAGGTAGCCTCCGCGTGGCGATGGTAGTCCACGTCCAAGGGTGTAGGGAGCGACATAGGCAAATCCGTGTCGCACATATCCTGAGACCTGATAGTGACCGCGTATGCGGGAAGCAGGGTGATCCTATGCTGCCAAGAAAATCTTCTAGCGAGGTTCGAGCCGCCCGTACCCCAAACCGACTCAGGTGGTTAGGTAGAGAATACCAAGGCGATCGAGTGAATCGTGGTTAAGGAACTCGGCAAAATGCCCCCGTAACTTCGGGAGAAGGGGGGCCCGGACCCTGAAGGAGCTTGCCTCCTAGGGTGAAGGGCCGCAGAGACCAGGGAGAAGCGACTGTTTACTAAAAACACAGGTCCGTGCGAAGTCGCAAGACGATGTATACGGACTGACGCCTGCCCGGTGCTGGAAGGTTAAGAGGACCGGTTAGCTCTTCGGAGCGAAGCTGAGAATTTAAGCCCCAGTAAACGGCGGTGGTAACTATAACCATCCTAAGGTAGCGAAATTCCTTGTCGGGTAAGTTCCGACCTGCACGAATGGCGTAACGACTTCTCCACTGTCTCAACCACGAACTCGGCGAAATTGCACTACGAGTAAAGATGCTCGTTACGCGCAGCAGGACGGAAAGACCCCGGGACCTTTACTACAGCTTGGTATTGGTGTTCGGTACGGCTTGTGTAGGATAGGTGGGAGACTGTGAAGCATGCACGCCAGTGTGTGTGGAGTCAACGTTGAAATACCACTCTGGTCGTTCTGGATATCTAACCTCGGTCCGTGATCCGGATCAGGGACAGTGCCTGGTGGGTAGTTTAACTGGGGCGGTTGCCTCCTAAAAGGTAACGGAGGCGCCCAAAGGTTCCCTCAGCCTGGTTGGCAATCAGGTTTTGAGTGTAAGTGCACAAGGGAGCTTGACTGTGAGACAGGCATGTCGAGCAGGGACGAAAGTCGGGACTAGTGATCCGGCGGTGGCTTGTGGAAGCGCCGTCGCTCAACGGATAAAAGGTACCCCGGGGATAACAGGCTGATCTTGCCCAAGAGTCCATATCGACGGCATGGTTTGGCACCTCGATGTCGGCTCGTCGCATCCTGGGGCTGGAGTAGGTCCCAAGGGTTGGGCTGTTCGCCCATTAAAGCGGTACGCGAGCTGGGTTTAGAACGTCGTGAGACAGTTCGGTCCCTATCCGCTGTGCGCGTAGGAAACTTGAGAAGGGCTATCCCTAGTACGAGAGGACCGGGATGGACGAACCTCTGGTGTGTCAGTTGTTCCGCCAGGAGCACCGCTGATTAGCTACGTTCGGAAGTGATAACCGCTGAAAGCATCTAAGCGGGAAGCACGCTTCAAGATGAGGTTTCCACGGAGCTTGCTCCGAGAGGCTCCCAGCCAGACGACTGGGTTGATAGGCCAGATGTGGAAGTGCAGCAATGCATGCAGCTGACTGGTACTAATAAGCCGACAACTTGACCACACACGTCCTACCGCTTGCGGTAGAACCAAGAATTTGCTTCGCGTCCACTGTGCGGTTCCCGAGACACGGTCGGGAACCAGGAAACACCTGATTGATATCTCCATAGAGTTTCGGCTGTCATAGCGAAGGGGAAACGCCCGGTCCCATTCCGAACCCGGAAGCTAAGCCCTTCAGCGCCGATGGTACTGCACTGGTGACGGTGTGGGAGAGTAGGACGCAGCCGAACATACTTTCAAGAAAGGCCCCGCACATCGTGCGGGGCCTTTCTGCATTCTCTGTCCTTGTCCTGGTCACCGCCCCTGTCTTCCTCTGCTGCGCGGCCGGGGCGACCCACACAACAATGCCCGGCTCACCAGAGCCGGGCATTGTCGTGTCGGGTGGATCAGGGCTGGCTGGCCCTGCTGACGAAGTCGGCGAGGTCCTTGCTCTGCTGCAGCCGGCTGGGCTCGTGGACATACATCATGTGCCCCGCCTCGTAGTAGGCGTGCTCGATGTTGCCGGTCAACGACTCCGGGACCTGCAGGTGTGAGATGACGTCCTGGGCAGCGAAGTACGGGGTGGCCCCGTCGTGGTAGCCGTAGGCGACGTGCACACGCAGGTGTGGGTTGGCGCGCATGGCCCGGGCCAGCTTCGGGGCGGCGTTGACCGCACGACCCTCGAACTCCTTGTAGGACCACTCCTCGTGGGCCTTGGCGGAGATCTGCACGTAGGGGAGGTCGTTCTTGTACTCGAGCTCGCTGCGCACGTAGTGGTTCCAGGCCGCGGCATACGGGCCGGCGATGGCGTCGTGGCTCGGGTCGGCGTCGTAGGCCTCAGCCAGGGCGCTGCCCAGGGGACCGGTGAACCTGCTGTCGAGGCGGCCGACGGCAAGGCGCTGGTCGCGCAGCAGCTCGGTGAAGAACCGAACGTGCTCGATGCGCAGGTCGGCGCGGTCGACGTAGTCCTCGGTGAGCCCGGTGAGGCGGGAGAGTGTGCTGACGGCCTCCGTGCGCTCGGCGCGGGTGAGCCGGTTCCCGCGCGAGAGCACCCACGGGTAGTCGCGGGAGGCATAGGCCTCGGCCTCGGCCAGGACGCCACGCAGGCTCCGGCGTCCGTGCTTGCCGTGGTAGTGCGCAACGGCGGCATAGGTGGGCAGGAAGTTGGCGTACCCGCGGTCCTCCGGCTCGTGCAACCCGATGGAGCCGAGGTCGAGCACGCTGGAGATGAGCATGACGCCGTTGAGGTACATGCCGTGACGGGACTGAAGGTGCTCGGCCAGTGCCGCCGCCCGCAGTGTGCCGTAGGACTCGCCGGCCAGGAACTTCGGCGACATCCAGCGGTTGTGCCGCGTGGTCCACAGGCGGATCAGCTCGCCGACGCTCTCGATGTCGCCGCTGTAGCCGTGGTACTCCTTGGCGGTGCCGCCCTCGACGGCGCGCGAGTACCCGGTGGAGACGGGGTCGATGAAGACGAGGTCGCTCACGGCCAGCAGCGACTGCGCGTTGTCCTCGAGCGCGTACGGCGGAGCCACCAGCTCACCGACGTCACCCATCACGACGCGACGCGGCCCGAACAGGCCGAGGTGCAGCCACACCGAGGACGAGCCGGGCCCGCCGTTGAAGGCGAATGTCACCGGCCGGTTCTGTCCGGCCGGCGCGTCCACGACGTAGGCGGTCAGCGACATCTCGGCCTTGGGCTTGAAGCCGGTGAACTTGCCGTCCTCGAAGACCTCGTCGCGCAGCACCACGCGTCCGGTGGTGGCGGTGTAGCGCAGGGTGCGCCGGCCGACGCGGAGCGTGTGCCGGGTGCTGACCACGTCGTCCTCGGGCGGTGCCGGAGTGGTGGTCACGGTGTGGCCGTCCTGGTCCGCGGCCTGCCCGGTGGACGGGGCCGGCGCGGGACGGGTGTCAGCGGTCTCGTCAGCCATGGCGGCCACCCTAGTGCGGGGGCGCGGGGCCGAGCACGGACAATAGGGACATGCGCGTGATCACGGCCAACGTCAACGGCATCCGAGCCTGCGCCCGCCGCGGCGGGGTGCAGTGGCTCGCAGAGCAGGGCGCCGACGTCCTGTGCCTGCAGGAGGTCCGGGCCACCGACGCCCAGCTCGCCCAGGCCCTCGAGGAAGCCGGGCTCGGCCACTGGCACGTGGCCCACACCGAGGCCGCCGACAAGGGTCGCGCCGGCGTCGCGGTCATCAGCCGGGCGGAGCCGCAGCGCGTGCAGGTGGGCGTCGGGCCGGACGAGTTCACCGGCAGCGGCCGCTGGGTGGAGGTCGACCTCTCGAGTCCGGGCGGGGTGGTCACCGTGGTCTCGACGTACGTGCACACCGGCGAGGCGGACACCCCGCGCCAGCTCGAGAAGTACCGCTTCCTCGACGCCATCACCGACCGCCTCCACTCGTGGGCTGCAGCGGGGTCGCTCGCCGTGGTCACCGGTGACCTGAACGTCGCGCACCGCGAGGACGACCTGAAGAACTGGAAGGGCAACCTCAAGAAGGCCGGCTTCCTCCCGGAGGAGCGGGCCTACTTCGACCGCTGGTTCGAGTTCGGCGAGTGGGTCGACACCCACCGCGAGCTGCACGGCCCCGGGCCGGGCCCCTACACGTGGTGGTCCTGGCGCGGGAAGGCCTTCGACAACGACGCGGGGTGGCGGATCGACTACCAGGTCGCCAGCCGTGCCCTCGCGAAGACCGCGGTCAGCGCGGTCGTAGGCCGCGCCGCGGCCTACGACCAGCGGTGGAGCGACCACGCAGCGGTCACGGTGGACTACGACGTGGGCTGACCCACCGATGGGGGCCGAGGCCGCGAATCGTGGTGCTCTGCTCACCTGACACAATGGCGGGCATGTCTGCGCCCACCTCAGCCCGGCTGCCCCGGATCCTGTCCGGCATGCAGCCGACCAGTGACTCGCTCCACCTCGGCAACTACATCGGCGCCCTGGTGAACTGGGTCGGGCTGCAGGAGGGCTTCGACGCCTACTACTTCGTGGCCGACCTGCACGCGCTCACCGTGCCGACCGAGCCCGAGGTGCTGCGCCACCGCACCCGCGTGACCGCGGCGCAGTTCATCGCCGGCGGCGTCGACCCGAAGCGGTCCGCCGTCTTCTGCCAGAGCCACATCACCGAGCACGCCGAGCTCGGCTGGGTCATGAACTGCCTCACCGGGTTCGGCGAGGCCAGCCGCATGACGCAGTTCAAGGACAAGATCGCCAAGGGGCAGAACGCCAACGTCGGCCTGTTCGCCTACCCGATGCTCATGGCCGCCGACATCCTCATGTACGACGCCGACCGGGTGCCGGTGGGCGAGGACCAGCGCCAGCACCTCGAGATCACTCGCGACCTCGCCGAGCGGTTCAACACCCGCTTCGGCGAGACCCTCGTCGTGCCCGAGCCGCACATCCTCAAGGAGTCGGCGAAGATCATGGACCTGCAGGACCCGACGTCGAAGATGAGCAAGACCGGGTCCACCGACCGCGGCGTCATCTGGATGATGGACGAGCCGACCAAGACGGCCAAGAAAATCCGCTCGGCGGTGACCGACACCGAGGCGGAGGTGCGCTACGACGTCGAGGCCAAGCCCGGCGTCTCCAACCTCCTCGTGATCCACAGTGTGCTGTCGGGGACGTCGATCCCCGACCTCGAGCGGCGCTTCGAAGGCCATGGCTACGGGGACCTCAAGAAGGAGGTCGCCGAGGTCGCCGTCGAGGCGATCGCGCCGTTCCGCACCCGGATGACCGAGCTGCTCGACGACCCGGCCGAGCTCGACCGCGCGGTCGCCGACGGCGCGGACCGGGCCCGCGAGGTCGCCCGGGCCACCATGGATCGCGTCCGCGACCGCGTCGGGCTGCTGCCGGCGGCGCGATAGGGTCGCGCCCGTGCCCACGATCGGCGTCAGCATCGCGATCCCCCCGCCGCACGGGGACCTGCTCCAGGCCAAGCGTGCCTCGTTCGGCGACCCGCTGGCCGAGTCGATCCCGACGCACGTGACGCTGCTCGGTCCGACCGAGCTGGCCGCCAAGGAGATGCCCGTCGCCGTCGAGCACCTCGAAGCGGTGAGCGCGATCAGCCGGCCGTTCCCCATGGTGCTGCGCGGCACTGGCACGTTCCGGCCGATCTCACCGGTGGTCTTCGTGCAGGTCTCCGGCGGGCTCGCGGAGTGCGAGGTGCTCGAGCGCGCGGTGCGCCAAGGGCCCCTCGAGCGGCACCTGGAGTTCTACTACCACCCGCACGTCACGGTCGCCCACCACGTCAGCGAGCAGAACCTCGACCGGGCGTTCACCGACCTCGCCGACTTCGAGGCGAGGTTCGACGTCGAGGAGTTCCACCTCTACGAGCACGGCGAAGACCAGGTCTGGCGGCCGGTGCGCTCGTTCCCGCTCAGGGGGCGGTGACCCGTTGTCGACGCTGAGGCGGTGGTGGGGCGCCGCCCAGCGCACCCGCCTCTACGGCGCGTGGAAGCGCTATGGCGACAGCCGGGGGAGCGTCCTCGCCGGTGGCGTGGGCTATTTCGCGTTCTTCTCGATCTTCCCCGCCGTCCTGCTCGCCTTCACCGTGTTCGGGCTGGTGCTGCAGAACCAGCCGCAGCTGCTCGAGGAGGCCAAGAACGCCGTCAACGAGCTCCTCCCCGGCTTCGTGAAGTCGCAGAGCCAGCCTGACGGCGTCATCGACGTCGGCGCTCCCACGGGGGCCGCCCTCACGCTCAGCGGCGTGCTCTCCGTGGTCGGTCTCGCCTTCGCCGGCGTGGGCTGGCTCGGCGCGATGCGCGACGCCATCCGCGCCATCTTCGGCGTGGCCGGCCCCATGGGCAACGCCGTGGTGCTGAAGGTGCGCGACCTCGGCGTGATGCTCGTGCTGGGCGTCGGCATCGTGCTCTCGGGCGTCGTCGGCGCAGTGACCGGTGCGCTCTCGTCGTGGGCCGCCGACCTGGTCGGCCTCGACGGCCAGGGGTGGGTGGTCACCGCCTCCAGCGTCGTGGTCGGGGTGCTGCTCGACGCGGCACTGGTGATGTTCCTGCTGCGTGTCGAGGCCGGGGTGGAGGTGCCCTGGCCGGTGCTGCGCACCGCGGGGCTCGTCGGTGGCGTCGGCCTGACCGCGCTCAAGAAGTTCGGCTCCCTGCTGCTCTCGGGCACCCTGCACAACCCGCTGTACGCGTCCTTCGCCCTCGTCGTGGGGCTCCTGCTGTGGCTGAACCTCATGTCGCGGGTCATCCTCGTCGCGGCGGCCTGGGGAGCCAACGAGCTCGATGTCTCCCGCGGCACCGTGCCGGTGAGCCCGGGCCAGGAGGCGAAGCTGCTGGAGGGGCCACCGCCCGGCCCGCCCACGGCTGAGGACCGTCTGCGAGCCGGTCTGCCGACCTTCGGGCAACCCGCAGCCCGCCGGACGACGCTGCTCGCCGGAGCAGTGCTCGGTGCGGTCGGTGCGGTGACGCTGGGAGGCGCGCTGCGCGGCATACGGAGCCTGCTCACCCGTCGGTGAGCAGGCTGGGCCGGGTCAGTGCGCGCGGCCCCTGCTGGGCCGTCCGCTGCCCCGTGTGATGCCCCGCACGGCCAGCACGGCGACGAGGAGCACCGCGGCGGCCAGGCTGGCCACGCCCACCCACGGCGGCGGCAGGCCGCCGTCCGCGAGACCGGACGGAAAGGCGGCGGCCGCACCGTCGGTGCGCTCGGTCGCGGGGGCCGACGGTGCCTGCTGGCCCGGGGCGGTGGCGGGCGAGAGGGTCGGTGGCTCGGCGACCTCCCCTGGCTCGACCAGCCGGCCGACCGGACGCGCCTTGTCGCCGTAGCGGAACGCCCAGTCGTACATCGCTGCCTGAGGCCGCCAGCTGTTGTCGAGGCCGTACATCTCGCTGAGGATGTACGTCCTGCCGCCGCGGGTGACGGCCGAGATGAAGGTGCGCTTGGCGGCGTTGGTGTAGCCGTTCTTGATGCCGATCGTGCCGTCGTAGTTGTAGAGCAGCCGGTTGTGGTTGGAGATGACGAAGCTGGCGCGCTTGCCGTTCTTCCCCTTCGCGCCGGGGAACTTCATCTGCTTCGTCGTGACGTACGTGCGGAACTCCGGCAGCTGCATCGCCGCTCGCCCGATGAGGGCCAGGTCGTAGGCGCTCGACGTCTGCCCCGGCGCGTCGAGGCCGGAGGGGTCCTTGGCCACGGTGTCGTGCGCGCCGAGCCGGCGCGCCTGGTCGTTCATCGCGGCGAGGGTGGCGTCCATGCCACCGCCGGCGCGGGCGAGGGCGTAGGCCGCGTCGTTGCCCGACGACATCAGCAGGGCGCTGAACAGCTGGCGACCGGTGTAGGTCTGGCCGGGCAGGATGCCCACGCGTGTGCCGTCGGCGTTGGCGTCGTCGGCCGTGGCCCGGTAGGCCCGGTCGGCGTCGACGCGCGGGACGAGGGTCAAGGCGGTCAGCGTCTTGAGCGTGCTGGCGGGCAGCATCCGAGCGTGGGCGGCCTTGGCGGCGACGACCTCACCGGTGTCCATGTCGGCCAGCACCCACGAGACGTCCTTGAGCTTCGGGGGAGCCGGCACGCCCGGGGGGAGGTCGACGACGATGCCCATGGACGCCAGCCGCTCACCGCCGACGGACAACCTCGGGTCGACCGTGGGCTTCGGGACCGGCAGCGTGGGCGTGCTCGGCTTCGGCTTCGGTGTCGCGACTGCTGGAGCCGCGACGGCAGGTGCTGCGGCGGCTGGTGCCGGGGCGGGGGAGACGACGGCGCCGCCGACTGCCAGCACGAGACCGGCAGCGGCGGCGCAGAGCGTGCGTCGCACGTGCGTCAGAACTTGTTGGTGAGCAGGGCCCGCTTGACCTCTTGGATGGCCTTGGTCACCTGGATGCCGCGCGGGCAGGCCTCGGTGCAGTTGAAGGTCGTGCGGCAGCGCCACACGCCCTCCTTGTCGTTGAGGATCTCCAGGCGCTGCGCGGCACCCTCGTCGCGGCTGTCGAAGATGAACCGGTGCGCGCCGACGATGGCCTGCGGGCCGAAGTACTGGCCGTCGTTCCAGAACACCGGGCAGCTGGTGGTGCACGCGGCGCACAGGATGCACTTGGTGGTGTCGTCGAAGCGCTCGCGGTCCTCCTGGCTCTGCAGGCGCTCCCGCGTCGGCTCGTTGCCGGACGTGACGAGGAAGGGCATCACGTCGCGGTAGGCCTGGAAGAACGGCTCCATGTCGACGATGAGGTCCTTCTCCACGGGAAGGCCCTTGATCGGCTCGACGGTGATCGGCTTGCCGGGGTTGACGTCCTTGATGAGCGTCTTGCAGGCGAGCCGGTTCCGGCCGTTGATGCGCATGGCGTCACTGCCACAGATGCCGTGCGCGCAGGAGCGGCGGAAGCTCAGCGAGCCGTCCTGGTCCCACTTGATCTGGTGCAGCGCGTCGAGCACGCGGTCGGTGGCGTGTGCCGTGACCGTGTAGTCCTCGAAGTGCGGGGCGCTGTCGACCTCGGGGTTGTAGCGCTCGATGCGGAGAGTGACGGTGAAGCTCGGGACCGCTCCCGGCTTTGCCTCGGTGTTCTCTTCGACAGTGGCAGTCATCAGTACTTGCGCTCCATCGGCTGGTAGCGGGTCACGGTCACGGGCTTGTAGTCGAGGCGGACCTCGTCGGCGAAGCGCGGGCCGCCTTCGACCTCGGTGACGGGGGCTCGGTAGGCCATCGTGTGGCGCATGAAGTTCACGTCGTCGCGCGCTTCGTAGTCCTCACGGAAGTGGCCACCGCGGGACTCCTTGCGGGCCAGCGCGCCGAGCGTGATGACCTCGGCCAGCTCGATGAGGAACCCGAGCTCGACGGCCTCGAGCAGGTCGGTGTTGTACCGCTTGCCCTTGTCCTGGACGACGACGTTGGCGTAGCGCTCCTTGAGCTCGTCGATGACGCCGAGGGCCTCCTTCATCGAGGCCTCGGTGCGGAAGACCTGGACGTTGCGGTCCATGGTCTCCTGCAGCTCGCGACGCAGGTCGGCGACGCGCTCACCGGAGGTGCGGGTGCGGATCGTCTCGACCATGCCGACGACGAGCGCCTCGGGCTGCTCGGGCAGGTCGACCCAGTCGGCGTTCACGGCGTACTCGGCGGCGGCGATGCCGGCGCGACGGCCGAAGACGTTGATGTCGAGGAGGCTGTTGGTGCCGAGACGGTTCGAGCCGTGCACCGAGACGCAGGCGACCTCGCCGGCGGCATACAGGCCCGGCACGACGTCGGTGTTGTTGCGCAGCACCTCGGTCTCGACGTTGGTCGGCACGCCGCCCATGGCGTAGTGCGCGGTCGGGTAGACCGGGACCGGCTCGGTGTAGGGCTCGACACCGAGGTAGGTGCGGGCGAACTCGGTGATGTCGGGCAGCTTGGCGTCGATGTGCGCCGGCTCGAGGTGGGTCAGGTCGAGCAGGACGTAGTCCTTGTTCGGCCCGGCGCCGCGGCCCTCGCGGACCTCGTTGGCCATCGAGCGGGCGACGATGTCGCGCGGCGCGAGGTCCTTGATGGTGGGGGCGTAGCGCTCCATGAAGCGCTCACCGTCGGCGTTGCGCAGGATGCCGCCCTCGCCGCGGGCCGCCTCCGACAGGAGGATGCCCAGGCCGGCCAGGCCTGTCGGGTGGAACTGGAAGAACTCCATGTCCTCGAGCGGGATGCCGCGGCGGAAGGCCACGCCCATGCCGTCACCAGTGAGGGTGTGCGCGTTCGAGGTGGTCTTGAAGACCTTGCCGGTGCCGCCGGTGGCGAAGACGACGGACTTGGCCTGGAAGACGTGGATCTCGCCCGTGGCCAGCTCGTAGGCCACCACACCGGCGGTGCGCTGGACGCCGTCGGGGCCCTCGGTGAGCAGCAGGTCGAGCACGTAGAACTCGTTGTAGAACTCCACGCCCTGCTTGATGCAGTTCTGGTAGAGCGTCTGGAGGATCATGTGGCCGGTGCGGTCGGCCGCGAAGCACGAGCGGCGCACGGCGGCCTCGCCGTGGTTGCGGGTGTGGCCACCGAACCGGCGCTGGTCGATCCTGCCCTCGGGCGTGCGGTTGAACGGCAGCCCCATCTTCTCGAGGTCGATGACCGCGTCGATCGCCTCACGGCACATGATCTCGGCAGCGTCCTGGTCGACGAGGTAGTCGCCGCCCTTGACGGTGTCGAAGGTGTGCCACTCCCAGTTGTCCTCCTCGACGTTGGCGAGGGCGGCACACATGCCGCCCTGCGCCGCGCCGGTGTGCGACCGGGTCGGGTAGAGCTTGGTGAGCACCGCGGTGCGCGTGCGCGTGGAGGACTCCAGGGCGGCGCGCATGCCGGCGCCGCCGGCCCCCACGATGACGACGTCGTACTTGTGCGTCTGCATCAGTGTCGGTTCCTTACTTGCACTGCTCGAGGGTGGAGGCGGGGTCGATGCACGGGTCGAAGGTGAAGATCACCAGCGTCCCGAGCACGAGCACGACCAGGGCGCTGACCACGAGCAGCGTCTTGAGCACCAGACGGGTGCTGTCCTTCTCCGCGTAGTCGTTGATGATCGTCCGGACGCCGTTGAAGCCGTGCAGCTCGGCGAGCCACAGCATGAGCATGTCCCAGACCTGCCAGAAGGGGTTGGACCACTTCCCGGCGACGAAGGCGAAGTCGATCTGCGTGATGCCCTTGCCCGTCATGAGGTTGACGAACAGGTGCCCGAACACGAGGAAGAGCAGCAGGACGCCGGAGCCGCGCATGAAGATCCACGACCAGAGTTCGAAGTTGCCCCGGCCCTTGGATCGGCGGGCGTAGCGTGACCTCTTCGCGGAGACGGCGAGGGGCTCGCTCGTGGTTGCAGTCATCAGCTGGGGCCCTTTCAGTGCGTGAAGACGTTGCTCAGGTGCCGGATCGCGAAGGGCGCGAACAGCACGACGAAGCCGACGACCACGGCCCAGAACATCTGGCGCTGGTAGCGGGGGCCCTTGGACCAGAAGTCGACGGCCACGATGCGAAGGCCGTTGAGCGCGTGGAAGATCACGGCTGCCACGAGGCCCGCCTCGCCGAGGCCGACGACCGGGTTCTTGTAGGTCTCCATGATGGTGTTGTAGGCGTCGGGCGAGACCCGCACGAGGGCGGTGTCGAGCACGTGCGCGAAGAGGAAGAGGAAGATGAGCACACCGCTGATCCGGTGGGCCACCCACGACCACATGCCCTCGCGTCCGCGGTAGAGCGTCCCGGTAGCTGACTGGGCCACTGCGCGTCCCTTTCAAGCCGAAGAATGGTGTCGGCGGCACACGCCCAGTCATGGACGACGGCGGCCGTAGTTCGTCGGCCAGATTATCTGTCCGCCGGGGCCCTCCGCTCGGCGGGTCCTGTGAGAAACCAGACAGATCGGGTTACCCGCCGGTATGCCGCGTGGCCGGCGCCGCGCGCCGGCGCCCGTGGTGCCAGGGTCGCGTCGCGCACTCCCGTCAGGGCGCGCGTGGAGCGAGGGTGCGCACCGCTGCGGCACGAACGACTCGGGGTGTCGTCCTTTGGGCAACCGGCGCCCCACCCCCTACCGTTCCCCGCATGTCATCCCTCGACCGCTTCTGGGCGGTGATCCCCGCCGGCGGTGCGGGGACCCGCCTCTGGCCCCTCTCCCGCGCCGCGTCGCCGAAGTTCCTGCACGACCTGACCGGGGCGGGCCGCTCCCTGCTGCAGGGCACCTGGGACCGGCTCGAACCGCTCGTGGGGGACCGCGTCGTCGTGGTCACCGGGACAGCTCACGCCGACGCCGTGCGCGAGCAGCTGCCCGCGCTGCCGGCCGACCAGCTCGTGACCGAACCCTCGCCGCGTGACTCGATGGCGGCGATCGGCCTGGCCGCGGCCCTGCTCGAGCGCCGCGACCCCGACGCGCTCCTGGGCTCCTTCGCCGCCGACCACGTGATCACCGATCCCGACGCCTTCCGCAGCTGCGTTCAGCAGGCGGTGGCCGTCGCGGACCAGGGCTTCCTGGTGACCATCGGCATCGAGCCCACCCACCCGGCGACCGGGTTCGGCTACATCCGCATGGGGCACACGCTGGATGACGGCCCCGCCTGCCTCGTCGAGCAGTTCGTGGAGAAGCCCGACGCCCGGCGGGCGGCCGAGTACGTCGCGAGCGGTCGGTTCCGCTGGAACGCCGGCATGTTCGTCGTCCGGGCCACGGTGCTGCTCGACCTGCTGGCCACCTGGCACCCCGCCCTCGCAGCCGGGCTGCGCGAGATCGCGGCCGACCCGGCGCTGCTCGAGGAGCGGTGGCCCGACCTGGAGAAGATCGCCATCGACCACGCCGTGGCCGAGCCGGCCGCCGACCAGGGGCGGGTCGCCGTCGTGCCCGGCTCGTTCGGCTGGGACGACGTGGGTGACTTCCACTCACTCGCGACGCTGCTCCCGCGGGCGGCCGACACCGGCGAGGTGCGCGTGCTCGGGGACGAAGCCCTGGTGCGGGCGCTCGACGCCACGGGCATCGTCGTTCCCGGGTCGGGCCGGCACGTGGCGGTGGTCGGGCTCGAGGACATCGTCGTCGTGGACACGCCCGACGCCGTGCTGGTGACCACGAGGCAGCGGGCCCAGGACGTCAAGGCGATCGTGGACGCGCTCAAGGCCGAGGGGCTCGACGCGCTCGTCTGAGGGGCCCTCCCCGTGATGGGCCTCAGGCCACGTCGCGTCGGCGGAAGAGCTCCGCGCCCGACGCCACGAGGGCCAGGCCCAGCGCCAACAGGGCCAGCACCGGAGTCGCGGTGACCGCCTCGGCGGGCGCTCGCGGGCTGTGCGCGAACGGTGAGAGGCGCATGACGGCCTCCGGCAGCGAGAAGAGCTCGCCGAGCTCGCCGAGCAGGAGGAACACCACCAGGGCCGCCCAGGCCAGGGTCCCGAGACGTCGCGCGGTGCCGAAGAGTGCGGCAGCCAGGCCCCCGACCACCCACGCGGCGGGTGCCTGGACGAGCCCAGCGGCGACGAGCGACCCCACGGTCCCGGGGACGTCGCCCGTCTGCACGCCCAGCGCGAGTCCTGCTGCCGCACCCATGAGAACCAGGAGCAGAGCCGAGCCGACCAGGGCGATCAGCACGTGGCTGGCGTACCAGGTGCGGCGCGCGGTCGCGGTCGCCAGCACCACCTCGGCGTGGCCGGACGTCTCCTCGGACGAGAGCCGCAGGACGGCGGCGATGGCATAACAGGAGACGGCCAACGCGGCGAAGGAGAACTCGACGCTGAGGAAGATGTCGACCATGGATCCCGTGCCGCCCAGCTTCTCGAGGAGCTCGCGGGTCTCGGGCGTGACCATGTCCTCCACGTTGCGGACGATCGAGCCGAGGACCAGGCCGAGGAAGACCACCGCCGCGGCCCACCCCGCCAGCATGGAGCGCTGCAGCCGCCACGCGAGACCCCACGGCGTCGACAGCAGGTCGGTGGAGCGTGCCCGCCCGGGGCGCGTCGGGATGATGCCCTCGCCCAGGTCGCGGCGGTCCTGGAACGCGAAGGCCGCGGCCAGCACGACGGGGGAGAGCAGCAGCGGGATGAGCAGCACCCACCATCGGTCGCCGGCATAGGGCCGGACCTCCACCGGCCACCCGATCGGCGACAGCCAGCTCAGCGCCCGGCCCCAACCCTCTCCCGAGACGTCACCCACGCCGCGCATCGCGTAGGACACACCGATGACGGCCGAGACCGCGCCCGCACACGCCCGCGAGCTCTGGGTGAGCTGGGCGACCAGGGCCGTGACGGCGGTGAAGAAGATCCCCACGACGGCCCAGGTCGCCCCGAACGCCAGGGAGCTGGCCAGCGGCAGACCCACCGCGGTGTTGCCGATCGCGGCCAGGACGGCGGTCGCGAGCACCGCCACGACCGACACCGTGACGCCCGCGGTCAGCGTCGCGCGCTTCCCCAGGAGCCCGGCGGTGACGAGCTCGAGGCGGCCCGTCTCCTCGTCGGTGCGGGTGTGCCGGCGCACCAGGGTCATGGCCAGGAAGGCGACGAAGACCGCGCCCATCGTGCCCATCTTCCAGGTGGCGAGTCCACCGAGGCTGGACGGGTCGTGGATGGGTCCGTACATGAACCGTGCCGCGGGAGACGCGTCGGCGGCGAGGGCGGCGGTGCGCCGGCCCGCGACGTCGGGGTACAGGTCGATGGTCGCCGCCACGGAGCTCGCCACCACGAGCGGGAGGAGCACGGCCCACAGCGGGATGAGGAGCCGGTCGCGGCGCAGGGCGAGGCGCACCATGGTGCCCAGCCCGGCATACGACCTCATGGCTGGGCCTGGGCCAGGGGAGCCTGCTCCTGCTCGCCCTCGTGCTCGCCCTCCTGGTCGCCGCGGTAGAGGCGCAGGAAGAGGTCCTCGAGAGACGGCGGCCGGCTCACCAGGGACTGGAGGTCGTGCCGACCGAGGACGGCGAGGGTCTCGACCAGCCCCGTCTGGTCGACCGAGCAGCGCACCCGGGTGCCTTCGACCAGCAGGTCCTCGACACCCGGCACGGCGGCGAGGGCCTCGGTGACCCCGACCGGGGAGGCGACCTGCGCGTCGAGCACGGTGCGCGAGAGGTGGCGCACCTCCGAGAGGGAGCCGCTCTGGACCGCTCTCCCGGCCCGGATGATGGTGACGTGGTCGCTGAGGTTCTCGACCTCCGAGAGGATGTGGCTGGAGAGCAGCACCGTCCGCCCCGCAGCGCGGAGCTCGCGGAGGGTGTCGCGGAAGACCTGGTCCATGAGGGGGTCGAGGCCGGCCGTCGGCTCGTCGAGCAGCAGCAGCGGTGCGTCGCTGGAGAGAGCCGCGACCAGGGCCACCTTCTGCCGGTTGCCCTTGCTGTAGGCGCGGCACTTCATCGTCGGGTCGAGGTCGAGCCGTTCGAGCAGGTCAGCCCGCCGACGCTCGACGAGGCCGCCGCGCAGCCGGCTGATCAGGTCGATGACCTCGCCCCCGGTGAGGTTCGGCCACAGCGCCACGTCGCCGGGGACGTAGGCGATGCGGCGGTGCAGCCGGGTCGCGTCGGCCCAGGGGTCGGCGCCCAGCACGCGCACCGTCCCGCCGTCGGCCCGCAACAGCCCGAGCAGCACCCGGATGGTGGTGGACTTGCCGGCGCCGTTCGGCCCCAGGAAGCCGTGGACCTCGCCCTCCTCGACGGTCAGGTCGAGCCCGTCGAGGGCGACGGTGGAGCCGAAGGTCTTGCGCAGGGCGCGAGTCTCGATGGCGGTACCCATGGATCCACGGTACACAGTGTTCAGAAATTACTGAATGACAATAAAGTGAAATCATGCCGACCCCCGTCCCCGAGACACCGCACACTTCGTCGAGCGCTTCGGCTCCGCCCTCACCGCGGCGGGCCTGCAGCGACTGCCCTCTCGCGAGTCTTCGCCGCCCTGCTGGGCGACGCGGACGGCCGGATGACGGCCGCCGAGCTCGGCGAGGCGCTGGCCGTCGCGCCGGCGGCGGTCTCCGGAGCCGTGCGCTACCTCCAGCAGATGCGACTGATCCACCGGGAGCGAGAGCGCGGGCAGCGGCGTGACGTCTTCGTCGTCGCCGACGACGCCTGGCACGAGGTGATGATCAAGCCTCGGCGGTGTACGCCCCGCTCGCGCCGCTCTGGTCGACGGGGTCGACGACGTCGGCGGCAGGCGGACCCGGCCGGGACCGGCTGGCGCTCTCAGCGGCGCTTCCTCGACTTCGTCAGCCGCGAGATCGCAGGAGGTCGCCGGCGTTGGGACAAGCGCCGGGCCGAGCTGCGGCTGGCGAGCGGCTGCCGGCAAGCCGCGGTGAGGTTGAGCCACGAGCCGGGAGCACGCGGCATACGCGGTCACCGCTAGTCTTCGCCCCATGGCCGAAGCACAGTCCGCCCAGAGCGAGTCGAACCTCCCCATCCAGCCCGTCTACGACGCCGCGTCGCTCGCGGGCTTCGACCCGGACGAGAAGCTCGGCGCCCCGGGGTCGTACCCGTTCACCCGCGGCGTGTACCCGTCGATGTACACGGGCCGGCCCTGGACGATGCGGCAGTACGCCGGCTTCGGCACCGCCAAGGAGTCCAACGAGCGCTACCACGAGCTCGTCAACAACGGCACCGGCGGTCTGTCGGTGGCCTTCGACCTCCCGACCCAGATGGGCTACGACTCCGACGAGGCGATCGCCCACGGCGAGGTCGGCAAGGTCGGTGTGGCGATCGACTCCATCGACGACATGCGCACGCTCTTCAACGACCTCCCGCTCGACCAGGTGTCGACGTCGATGACGATCAACGCACCCGCCTCGACGCTGCTCCTGATGTACCAGCTGGTGGCCGAGGAGCAGGGGATCGACGGCACGAAGCTCACCGGCACGATCCAGAACGACGTGCTGAAGGAGTACATCGCCCGCGGCACCTACATCTACCCGCCGAAGGAGTCGCTGCGGCTCATCAGCGACATCTTCGCCTACTGCGCCAAGGAGATGCCGCGCTGGAACACCATCTCCATCAGCGGCTACCACATGGCCGAGGCCGGGGCGACGCCCGCGCAGGAGATCGCGTTCACCCTCGCCAACGCCAAGGAGTACGTGCGCGCGGCCATCGCCGCCGGCCTCGACGTCGACGACTTCGCCCCGCGCCTGTCCTTCTTCTTCGTGGCCCGCACCACGCTGCTCGAGGAGGTCGCGAAGTTCCGCGCGGCCCGTCGCATCTGGGCGCGGATCATGAGGGACGAGTTCGGCGCGAAGAACCCGAAGTCGCAGATGCTGCGCTTCCACACCCAGACGGCCGGCGTGCAGCTGACCGCCCAGCAGCCCG
The DNA here is from genome assembly GCA_963730585.1 of uncultured Actinomycetota bacterium. Classification (GTDB taxonomy): domain Bacteria; phylum Actinomycetota; class Actinomycetes; order Actinomycetales; family Dermatophilaceae; genus Pedococcus_A. Next base: position 262,946 of record CAVSSL010000006.1, read on the forward strand.
AGGTCAACCTCGTCCGCGTGGCGCTGCAGGGCCTCGGCGCCGTGCTCGGCGGCACGCAGTCGCTGCACACGAACTCCTACGACGAGGCCATCGCGCTGCCCACCACCAAGGCCGCGCGCCTGGCCCTGCGCACCCAGCAGGTCATCGCCTACGAGACCGACGTGACCAAGACCGTCGACCCCTTCGCGGGCTCCTACGTCGTCGAGTCGATGACCGACGACCTCGAGGCCGCCGCGCTCGGGCTGATCGAGGCCGTCGAGGACCGCGGCGGGGCGGTGGCCGCGATCGAGCAGGGCTTCCAGAAGTCCGAGATCGAGCGCTCGGCCTACCGCATCGCGCTCGAGATCGACCACAAGGAACGCACCGTCGTGGGCGTCAACCGGTTCACCCTCGACGAGGAGGAGCCCTACGAGCCGCTGCGCGTCGACCCGCAGATCGAGGTCGACCAGTGCGAGCGGCTCGCCGCCCTGCGCGCCGACCGCGACAACGAGGCGGTCGAGCGCGCGCTCGAGGCGGTGCGCGAGGCCGCCCGGGGCAGCGACAACGTGCTGTACCCGATGAAGGAGGCGCTGCGGCTGCGCGCCACCGGCGGCGAGATCAGCCACGCACTGCGCGACGTGTGGGGGCTGTACGTCCCGCGCGACAGCTTCTGAGTCGTTCTCCACCCACGGGAGGGCGGTCAGGCGCGGGTACAGTTCGCCCTGAGATGACTGACAACTCCCTCCTGTCCGCTGTCGTCGGCAGCGTCGACGCCTTCGTGCCCGAGCTCGTCGAGCTGCGCCGCGACCTGCACGCCCACCCCGAGCTCTCCCGCGAGGAGACCCGCACGACGCTGGTGGTCAGCCAGCGGCTGACCGCCGCCGGTGTGCGGGTGCGGCCGCTGGCCGGCACCGGGCTGATCGCGGACATCGGAGCCGAGCAGCCGGCATACCGCGTGGCCCTGCGAGCCGACCTCGACGCGCTCCCGGTGCGGGAACGCACCAAGCTCGACTGGGCGTCCACGAACTACGGCGTCTGTCACGCGTGCGGGCACGACGTGCACGTGGCGGCGGTGCTCGGCGCGGGTCTGGCGCTGCGCGAGCAGGAGGAGCTGCTGCGCGAACGCGGCGTCGCCGCGCGCCTGATCTTCCAACCCGCGGAGGAGATCATGCCCGGCGGTGCGATCGACGTGCTGGAGCAGGGCGGCATGGACGGCGTGGACGCCGCCTTCGCCGTGCACTGCGACCCCAGCCTCGAGGTCGGCCGGGTCGGCCTGCGCGAGGGCCCGATCACCGCTGCCTCGGACCGCGTCACCGTGCACCTCAGCGGCCGCGGCGGCCACACGTCGCGCCCGCACCTGACGGAGGACCTCACCTTCGCGCTCGCGAAGGTGATCACCGAGGTGCCGGCGGTGCTGTCGCGCCGGCTCGACCCCCGTTCCGGCCTGGCCCTCGTGTGGGGTGAGGTGCGGGCGGGCATGGCCAGCAACGTGATCCCCTCCTCGGGCATCGTCGCCGGCACGCTGCGCATGCTCGACGCCGAGGCGTGGAAGACCGTGGGGGCCCTGCTGGAGGAGGTGGTGCACGCCGTCGTCAGCCCGTATGCCGTGACCGCCCGCCTCGAGCACGTGCCCGGCGTGCCGCCGGTGGTCAACCACCCCGACGCCATCGACGTGCTGCGCCAGGCGTGCGTCGGGGGAGGGCTCGAGGCGGTCCCGACGCCGCAGTCGCTGGGTGGCGAGGACTTCGCGTGGTACCTCGCCTCCGTGCCGGGGGCGATGGCCCGGCTCGGCACCAGGACGCCCGGCGGGCCCACGTTCGACCTCCACCAGGGCGACCTCGTCGTCGACGAGGGTGCGGTGGCCGCGGGGGCGCGGCTCCTGGCCGGCGCCGTGGTCGCCGACGTCATCAAGGCGACGGCGTCCGGCGAGGCGACAGTCGCGGACTAGCAGCAGTCGCGGACGGGCAACAGCCGCGGACTGGCAACAGTCGCGGATTCGTAACAGTTCGGGTGGGTTTCCCGAAGCCTCCGGAGTCTCACAGCGTGGACGGCTATTGTCCGAGTGCGGGAGTGCAGTGTGCGCCCCGTCCCATGACCTAGAACAGGAGAAAGCCTTGCGTCACACGATCAAGGTTGCGGCGGTGATGTCGGCCGCCGCGCTGGCCCTCGCCGCTTGTGGTGACTCTGGCGAGACCGACGGTGGCGGCGGCGCCACCTCGTCTGCGGCAGGTAAGAGCGACGTCAAGGTCGGCATGGCCTACGACGTGGGCGGCCGTGGCGACCAGTCGTTCAACGACGCCGCCGCCGCGGGCCTCGACAAGGCCAAGTCCGAGCTCGGCGTGGAGGCCAAGGAGGCCACCGCAGTCGACAAGGAGCCCGAGTCCGCCCGCGAGGAGCGCCTGCAGCAGCTCATCGACGCCGGCTACACCCACGTCGTCGCCGTGGGCTTCGCCTACGCGCCGGCGGTCACCAAGGTCGCCAAGGCCAACCCCGACGTGAAGTTCGCGCTCGTCGACTCGACGGACGCGAAGGGCGACAACATCAGCAACCTGACCTTCGCCGAGAACGAGGGCTCCTTCCTCGTCGGCGCGGCCGCCGCGATGAAGTCCAAGGCCAACCACATCGGCTTCGTCGGCGGTGTCAACACCGACCTCATCAAGAAGTTCGAGGCCGGCTACATCACGGGCGCCAAGGCGGTCAACAAGGACATCAAGGTCGACGTCACCTACCTGACGCAGCCCCCGGACTTCTCCGGCTTCGCTGACCCGGCCAAGGGCAAGACCGCTGCCGAGGGCATGTACCAGGGCGGCGCCGACGTGGTCTACCACGCCGCAGGTGGCTCCGGTGGTGGCGTCTTCACCGCCGCCAAGGCTGCGAACGCCATGGCCATCGGTGTCGACTCCGACCAGGCCCTGACCGCTGCGGCCGACGTCAAGGACGTCATCATCACCTCGATGATCAAGAAGGTCGACGTCGCGGTCTACGACTTCATCAAGAGCGAGGTCGACGGCCAGTTCAAGGCGGGCGTGCAGGTCTTCGACCTCAAGTCCGGCGGTGTCGACTACTCCACCACCGGTGGCAAGATCGACGACATCAAGGCCAAGCTCGACGACTACAAGCAGCAGATCATGGACGGGAAGATCACGGTTCCCACCAAGCCCTGACCTGAGGTGACAGACACGGCCCGGGCGGCGCGGTAGCGTGCCACCCGGGCCGTGTCGTGCCCCGTAGAACGACCGCCCGCACCGCAGCGGGCCGAAACCAGGAGTGTGCGCCATCACTGCCTCCGCACCGCAAGCCCCCCCGGCGGCCGGAACGGACCTCGCCGTCGAGCTCGAGGGGATCACCAAGCGGTTCCCCGGCGTCGTCGCCAACAAGGACATCACCTTCGCGGTTCGTCGTGGCACGGTCCACGCGATCGTGGGGGAGAACGGCGCCGGCAAGTCGACGCTGATGAAGATCCTCTACGGGGTCCAGCGCCCCGACGAGGGCACCATCAAGGTCGACGGCAAGGTGGTCAACCTGCACTCCCCGTCGGACGCCATCGAGGCTGGGATCGGCATGGTGTTCCAGCACTTCATGCTCGCCGACAACCTCACCGTGCTCGAGAACGTCGTGCTCGGCGCCGAGAAGCTGCACGGCATCGGCGACAAGGCGCGCGCCGAGATCCACCGGATCTCCGACGACTACGGCCTCGACATCGACCCCGACGAGCTCGTCGAGAACCTCGGCGTGGGTCACCGGCAGCGTGTCGAGATCCTCAAGGTGCTCTACCGCGGTGCCAAGACGCTCATCCTCGACGAGCCCACCGCGGTGCTGGTGCCCCAGGAGGTCGACGAGCTCTTCGACAACCTGCGTGAGCTGAAGAAGGAGGGCCTGACGGTCCTCTTCATCTCGCACAAGCTCGACGAGGTGCTCAGCGTCGCCGACAGCATCACCGTGATCCGGCGCGGCACCACCATCGACACGGTCGACCCCAAGGGCGTCAACGCCCGCCAGCTGGCCGAGCTCATGGTCGGCTCCGAGCTCCCCTCACCCAGCACGGAGGAGTCGACGGTCACCGACCGCGTCGTCCTGCGGGTCGAGGACCTCGTGCTGCAGGGTCTCACCGGCCGCCCGGTCCTCGACGGGATCTCCTTCACCATCCACGCGGGCGAGGTCCTCGGCATCGCGGGCGTCGAGGGCAACGGCCAGGCCGAGCTCGTCGAGGTCATCATGGGGATGCGCGAGCCGTCCTCAGGGCTGGTCTTCCTCGGCGACACCGACATCTCCGCGTGGGACACCCGGGAGATCCGCGAGGCCGGCGTCGGGTACATCCCCGAGGACCGCCAGCGCCACGCGCTGCTCCTCGAGGCCCCGCTCTGGGAGAACCGCATGCTCGGCCACCAGACCGAGGAGCCCAACGTCCGCGGCCAGCTGATCAACGCCGCCGGCGCCAAGGCCGACACGGAGCGCATCGTCAAGGAGTACGACGTGCGCACCCCCTCCATCACCGTCACCGCCGGGTCGCTCTCCGGCGGCAACCAGCAGAAGCTCATCGTCGGGCGCGAGATGAGCCACAGCCCCAAGGTGCTCGTGGCCGCCCACCCGACGCGCGGCGTCGACGTCGGCGCCCAGGCCAGCATCTGGGACCTCATGCGTGAGGCCCGCCGCAAGGGCCTCGCGGTGCTGCTGATCTCGGCCGACCTCGAGGAGCTCATCGGCCTGTCGGACACCATCCGGGTCATCCTGCGCGGTCGGCTGTCGGGGGAGTTCGACCCCGACCAGGTCACCTCCGAGGACCTCGGCGCCGCCATGACCGGTGCGGGGGAGCGGGGGACCAACGGCTCCACCACCACCGACCCCGCGCCCGCCGGTGGCTCCGGCGAGGAGCCGGCCACGCGGCATACCGGCAGTGACGACGAGGGAGCGACCCGATGACCGCCCTGAACCCCCGGCGGATCGTGCTGACCCTCGCGGGTCCGGTCCTCGCCCTGCTGGTGGCCTTCGTGGTCACCTCGCTCGTGCTCGTGGCGGTCGGCGACCCGGTCGGCGACGTGTGGAGCACCCTGCTCGCCAAGCCGCTGCCGCGCCAGATGGTCAACATCGTCAACGGCGCGAGCGTCTTCTACCTCTCGGCCATCGCCGTCGCCATCGGCTTCCGCATGAACCTGTTCAACATCGGCGTCGACGGCCAGTACCGCGTGGCGGTGTTCGCCGCCGCGGTCTTCGCCGGCCAGGCGTGGCTGCCCGGCATCCTCAACGTCATCGTCGCGATCCTCGTCGCGATCCTCTGCGGCGGCCTGTGGGCCGGCATCGCGGCCTGGCTCAAGGTCAAGCGCGGTGTCTCCGAGGTCATCTCGACGATCATGCTCAACGCCATCGCCACCGGCCTGGTGAGCTGGCTGCTCGGCAAGGTGCGCGACACCAGCGGCTCGGGCAGCAACGTCACCAACACCAAGCCGATCCCCGACTCCTCCAGGCTCGAGGGACTGGCGCTCATCCCGGGCGCGACCAACAAGGTCTACACGCTGATCCTGCTGGCGGCCCTCGTCGGCTTCCTCTACTGGTTCGTGCTCGGCAAGACCCGGTTCGGCTACGACCTGCGCGCGACTGGCATGTCCGAGACCGCGGCTGTCGCCAGCGGCGTGAAGGTCCCGCGCATGGTCATCCGCGCGATGCTGCTCTCCGGTGGCGTCGCCGGCCTGGTCGGCATGCCGCTGCTGTTCGGCCAGGACTTCTCCTACGGCACGACCTTCCAGGCCGGCCTCGGCTTCTCCGGCATCGCCATCGCCCTGCTGGGTCGCAACAACCCGGTCGGGATCGCGTTCGCCGCCCTGCTGTGGGCCTACCTCGAGCAGCAGTCCAACGGCCTGCAGATCAAGGCCGACGTCTCGCCCGAGCTCGTCAACATCATCCAGGGAGTCATCCTGTTCGCCGTCGTCATCGCTTACGAGCTGATCCGTCGCGCTGACATCCGCATCGAGCAGGCCCGCGTCGCCAGGGAGCTGGCGGCCCAGCGAGGCTCGGCCCGCGTCGAGGAAGGAGCGCAGGCATGAGCGCCGCCGGACTCTCTGTCGGCGTCCAGACCGCTCCTGCGGCGCCGCCGACCAAGCGGCGTCACCTGAGCCCGGCACGCATCGCCCTGTATGCCGCCGCCGTCGTCTTCATCATCTCGGTGCTGCGCGTCGTCACCGGTGCCAACGACATCGCCTCCTCGGGCGCCATCGCCGCGGCCATAGGCCTCGCGGTCCCGATCGGTCTCGCCGGTCTGGGCGGCCTGTGGTCCGAGCGGGCCGGCGTGGTCAACATCGGCCTCGAGGGCATGATGATCCTCGGCACCTGGGGTGCGGCCTTCTGCGCCGTGGAGTGGGGCGCCTGGGCCGGCATCGTCGGCGGCATCATCGGCGGCATCGTCGGCGGTGTCATCCACGCCACCGCCACCGTGGTGTTCGGCGTCGACCACATCGTCTCGGGTGTGGCGCTCAACATCGTCGGTGCCGGCCTGGCGAAGTACCTGGCCGCGCGGTTCTTCACCGGCATGGAGGGTGGCGGCCCGACCCAGTCGCCCCCGTTGCCGACCCTGCCGACCGTCTCGCTGCCGGGCATCTCGGACGCGCTGGGGGAGCTCGAGCAGAAGCACATCTTCTTCATCTCCGACCTCGCCGGGATCATCCGCGGTTTCGTCACCAACGTCTCGGTGCTCACGATCATCGCCGTCCTGCTCTTCATCGCGACGGCGTGGATCCTCTGGCGCTCGGCGTTCGGACTGCGGCTGCGCTCCTGTGGCGAGTCGCCGGTGGCGGCGGAGAGCCTCGGCATCAACGTCTACAGGTACAAGTTCCTCGCCGTGCTCGTCTCCGGTGGGCTGGCGGGTCTCGGCGGCGGGTTCCTCGCCCTCGTGGCGGCCAACGTCTACCGCGACGGCCAGACCGGCGGCCGCGGTTACATCGGTCTGGCCGCCATGATCTTCGGCAACTGGCGACCGGGCGGCCTGATGGCCGGCGCGGGCCTGTTCGGCTACACCGACGCCATCCAGCTGCGCGGTGGCGGGACCACCGTGCACGCGCTGCTGCTCTTGCTCGCCGTGGTCCTGCTGGCCATCGGCATCTGGCAGATCGTCCGCAACAAGCGGATGGTCCAGGGCGGCCTGGCCATCGTCACCGCTGTGCTCACCGGTCTCTGGTACGCCGGCACCGAGACGGTGCCCAGCGAGCTGGTCGGCATGACGCCCTACGTGACCACCCTGCTCGTGCTGGCGTTCGCGTCGCAGCGTCTCCGCATGCCGGCGGCCGACGGGCAGGTCTACCGCAGGGGCGAGGGTCACTAGTGGGGCAGACCCCGCAGCCCGGGTCGACCTCGTCTCGCGACGGGGTCGACTGGGCAGCTCTGCAGGCCCAGGCCGTGGCCGTCATGCGCAAGGCCTACGCGCCGTACTCGCACTTCCCCGTGGGCGTGGCCGGGCTCGTCGACGACGGCCGAGTCGTCATCGGTTGCAACGTCGAGAACGCCGCCTACGGCGTGGCCCTGTGCGCGGAGTGCGGGATGGTCTCGCACCTGCACGCGAGCGGCGGCGGCCGGCTGGTGGCGGTGGTCTGCGTCGGCGGTGACGGCCAGGCGCTGATGCCGTGCGGGCGCTGCCGCCAGCTGCTCTGGGAGAACGGCGGCCCGCAGTGCCTGCTGCTCACACCCCAGGGCGTGCTGCCGATGAGCGAGGTGCTGCCGCAGGCCTTCGGGCCCGACGACCTCGACGCCGCGGCCGCGCGCGGCCAGCACTGACCGCTCCCGCCACTCAGCAGACCTTGCTGCCCGTGGGGCACGCAGCAACTTGACCTGGCGGCAGCAACTGCTGCTAGCAGAAGTTGCTGCAGGGGGTCGGCGGTCAGGAGGCCTTGCGGGAGGGGCGCCAGCGGGTCCGGTCGCCCGACCGTTCGGCCTCCTCGGCAGCCCTGGCGATGTTGCGCTGCATGCCCCCGAACACGATCCCGTGGAACGGGTAGACGGCGGCCCAGTAGGCGTGGCCGGCCAACCCCCGGGGGTGGAACAGCGCGCGCTGCCGGAAGACGGTGCGGCCCTGGTCGTCCTCCTCGGCGATGAGCTCGAGCCAGGCCAGGCCGGGCAGGCGCATCTCGGCGCGCAGCCGCAGCAGGTGGAGGTCCTCGATCTCCTCGACGCGCCACCAGTCGAGCGCGTCGCCGACCGCGAGGTCCTGCGGGTGGCGACGGCCGCGTCGCAGCCCCGGGCCACCGAAGAGACGGTCCATCAGACCACGGGCGATCCAGCCGAGCCGCCAGGAGTACCAGCCGTTGTCGCCACCGATGCCTTCGATGACCGACCAGAGCGCCTCGCGGCTGGCCGCCACCACGGAGGAGCGGTCGTCGGTGTAGAGGGAACCGCCGGCCCAGTCGGGGTCGCTGGGGAGCGGGTCGCTCGGCGCCCCGATCGTGGCCGCCGACGACCAGCGCGTCGCGACGTCGAGGTCGCGGATCTTGGTCAGGGCCAGCTCGACGGCCCGCTCGAACCCGGCCAGCCCCTCCGGCGGGTCCGGCACGTGGTCGGCGATGTCGTGCTCCTCGCAGACCACGTCGTGCACGAGCGAGTCGACCAGGGGGCGCGCGATGCTGTTGGGGACGGGCGTGACCAGCCCCACCCAGTGGCTCGACAGCGACGGGCTGAGCAGCGGCGTCGGGATGATGCGGCGCGGCTTCAGGCCGGCCACGGCGGCATACCGCTGCATCATGTCGCGGTAGGTGAGCACCTCCGGTCCGCCGATGTCGAAGGCGCGGTTGACGTCCGTCGGCATCGACGCCGAGCCCACGAGGTAGCGCAGCACGTCGCGCACCGCGATGGGCTGGATGCGGCTGCCCAGCCACTTCGGCGTGACCATCACCGGCAGCCGCTCGGTGAGGTAGCGCAGCATCTCGAACGAGGCGGAGCCCGAGCCGAGGATGACCGCGGCCTGGAGCACCGTCGTCGGCACGCCGCTGGCGAGGAGGATGTCGCCGACCTCCTTGCGTGACGCGAGGTGCTCGGACAGCCGCTCGCCCTCGGGGTAGAGGCCGCCGAGGTAGACGATGCGCGCGACGCCTGTCCGGCGCGCGACCTCGCCGAAGGTGCGCGCGGTGCGCCGGTCGCGCGCGGCGAAGTCGCGGCCGGTGCCGAGCGAGTGGATGAGGTAGTAGGCGACCTCGACGCCCTCCATGGCCGCGGCCAGGGACTCGGGTTCGGACGCGTCGGCCTTGACCACCTCGACGCCCTCGGCGTCGCGCCACGGCTGGTCACGCAGGCTCTCGGGGTGCCGCGCCATGGCGCGCACGGCATACCCGGCCTCGAGCAGCTCGGGGACGAGGCGTCCACCGATGTAGCCGGTGACACCGCTGACGAGCACGAGCTTCTTCCCGGGAGTCGCTGCGGAGGCCATGGCGCCAGTCTGCGCCACCGTCCGCGGGCTCGCGCGGCCATCTGGGATGCTGTCCCTCGTGAGCGAGTCATTCGATGCAGTCGACGTCATCATCACCAAGCGCGGCAAGGGAGAGCTGTCCGACGGGCAGATCGACTGGGTCATCGACGCCTACACACGGGGTGCCGTGGCCGACGAGCAGATGTCGTCGCTGGCGATGGCTATCCTGCTCAACGGCATGAACCGCCGTGAGATCGCGCGCTGGACGCAGGCGATGATCGACAGCGGCGAGCGGATGGACTTCTCCTCGCTCTCGCGCCCGACCGCCGACAAGCACTCCACCGGCGGCGTGGGCGACAAGATCACCCTGCCGCTGGCCCCGCTGGTGGCGGCCTGCGGCGTCGCGGTGCCGCAGCTGTCGGGCCGGGGCCTGGGCCACACCGGCGGCACCCTCGACAAGCTCGAGTCGATCCCCGGCTGGCAGGCGTCGCTCAGCAACGACGCGATGATGCGCCAGCTCGAGGAGGTGGGCGCGGTCATCTGCGCCGCCGGTGCCGGGCTGGCCCCCGCAGACAAGAAGCTCTACGCCCTGCGCGACGTCACGGGCACCGTGGAGGCGATCCCGCTGATCGCGTCGTCGATCATGAGCAAGAAGATCGCCGAGGGCACTGGCGCGCTGGTGCTCGACGTGAAGGTCGGCAGCGGCGCCTTCATGAAGGACGTGGACAGCGCCCGTGAGCTGGCGCAGACGATGGTGGCGCTCGGCACCGACGCCGGCGTGAAGACCGTGGCGCTGCTGACCAACATGCAGACCCCGCTCGGCCTCACCGCCGGCAACGCCCTCGAGGTGCGTGAGTCCGTCGAGGTGCTTGCCGGTGGCGGCCCCGAGGACGTCGTCGAGCTCACGCTCACGCTGGCCCGCGAGATGCTCGCCGCGGCGGGCAAGGGCGACGTCGACCCGGCCGACGCGCTGAAGGACGGCCGCGCGATGGACGCCTGGAAGGCGATGATCCGCGCCCAGGGCGGCGACCCGGACGCCGCGCTGCCGACGGCGAGGGAGACCCACGAGGTGCTCGCGCCCGCCGACGGCGTGCTCACCGAGCTCGACGCCTACAAGGTGGGCGTCGCGGCCTGGCGCCTCGGCGCCGGCCGGGCCCGCAAGGAGGACCCGGTGCAGGCGGGGGCCGGTGTCGAGATGCACTACAAGCCCGGCGCCACCGTGCGCGGCGGGGAACGGCTGCTGACGCTGCACACCGACACCCCGGAGAAGTTCGAGCGCGCGCTCGAGGTGCTCGACGGCGCCTTCACGATCGCGCCCGAGGGGTCGCGCCCCGACCTGCTGCCGCTGGTCATCGACCGGGTGGACTGACGCGCCAGGGGACGTGACTGCGCCAGCCCCGACCAGGCTGGGGCGTACGTCTTTCGCGTGAGCCCTGCGGCTGGTCAGGCCCCTAGCATCGGGGCGGCAGGGGCCGAGCAGAAGGAGGGCCCATGCCCCAGTTCATGGACGTGCACCACGGGATGGTCGGAATCACGGCCGAGGGTCTGAAGGAGGCGCACGACGCCGACCTCGCGATCCAGGACGACGAGCGAGTCAACTTCATGCAGGCCTGGGCCGACCCGAGCAGCGGTGTCGTCTACTGCCTGTCGGAGGCTCCGTCCGCGGAGGCGGTGCGACGCATCCACGAGCGCTCCGGCCATCCTGCCGACGAGATCCACGCGGTGCCGCTGCAGGTCTAGCCCCGGCAGCGGCCCGCGTGGCCTCGGGCCTCACCCCTGGTTGGCCGGCACCTTGTTGACGGTGCAGACGAACATCTTCACCACGCCCAGGTCGACGGCGTCGCCGGCTGCCATGGCGGCAGACACCTCGTCGTCGGCGTCGAGGACCCCGTCGTGGTCGAGGTCACCGGAGGCGAGCGCCGCGGCGTAGCCGTGGGGGAGGCTCACCGAGTGCACCTGCCAGCGGCCGCCGTTGTAGTCGGTGTCGCCGGGGGCGGCCGTGGCAACGCTGCGCTGGGCGTCGCCGAAGCTGTAGATGATGTCCCAGGACTGGTCAGGGGCGCCCGTGCCCGTGAGGTCCGTGGGCGTCGCAACCGTGCGGTAGAGCTGGTGGTCGACGTAGAACGCGGGCCCGGACACGCCACCGGCCGAGGCGGGCAGCGAGGCCGCCATGATGCCGCCGAGGGCAGCGGTCGCAGCAGCGCCGATCGTGAGGAAACGCTTGAGAGCCATGGTTTTTCACCTCCGTGCCGACCCGGGTGGTCGGCTCGTCATCGATTCAACGGGGTCGTGACGAGAGACTCCATGACGGCGGGCTTACCCAGTTCTTACGGGCTCGTGACGTGACGTGGGCAGGGCCTGTGGGACCCCGGCGCGCGCCTATCCTGAGCACGTGGCCCGGGTGCTGGTGATCGACGACGACGCCACGGTCTCGGAGGTGGTGGTGGCCTACCTCGAGGCCGCGGGGCTGCACGCGAGCCGGGCCGCCGACGGCCCCTCGGGCCTCCTTCTCGCGGCGGAGGAGCCACCCGACGCGGTGGTGCTCGACCTCATGCTTCCTGGCATCGACGGGCTGGAGGTGTGCCGCAGGTTGCGGCTGGAGCGACCTGACCTTCCGGTCGTCATGCTGACCGCACGGGGCGAGGAGGAGGACCGGGTCCTGGGCCTCGAGGTCGGCGCTGACGACTACGTGACCAAGCCCTTCAGCCCCCGTGAGCTGGTGCTGCGCCTCCAGTCGGTGCTGCGACGGTCGCTGCGGTCGGCACCGGCATCAACACCGACATCGCCGTCACCGGAGCCACCTTCGGAGCCGTCAGCGGAGGTGCCGGCCCTGCTCGTGGACGCCGACCTCGTGCTGGACCGGCTGGCCCACCGCGCCACCCTCGACGGGCGGGAGCTCGCCCTGACCGTGCGGGAGTTCGACCTGCTCGCCTGGCTGCTGGCGCACCCCGGACGCGTGTGGGCCCGCGAGGAGCTCATGCGATCGGTGTGGGGGTGGGAGTACGGCGACCAGTCGACCGTCACCGTGCACGTGCGACGCGTGCGGGAGAAGGTTGAGCCCGACCCGTCGGCACCGAGGCGGCTCGTCACGGTGTTCGGCGTTGGCTACCGGTGGGACCCGGCCGCTCCCGACAGCCCGGCCGCTGTCGCCGCCCCGGCCACTCCTGACGCCTCGGCTCCTGGGCCGGGCATCGCAGAGCTCGCGCCGTGAACACGGTCGAGGTGCAGGCCGTCGTCCTGTCGGCAATCGTCGCAGCGGGCACCGGTCTGGTCGGGGCGGTGCTCGTGGTGTCGCTGGCCCGGGTGCGACCGGTGTGGGCCGCGGCGGCCGCACCGCTGGTGGTGGTCCTGTCGCTGGCCGCCGGGGTCTACGCCAGCGCCCGCGCGATGCTGCTCACCGAGCGGGAGTCCAACACCGTGTTGCTGGTGCTCCTGGCGGCCGTGCCGGTCGCCGCGGTGCTCGGGGCAGCCACCGCGTTGCGTGTGCAGGACCTGGCCAGGGCGCGGGCACGCGAGGCAGCCGAGCGCGACCGGAACCGACAGGTGGAGGAGGGCCGGCGCGAGCTGGTGGCCTGGGTGTCCCACGACCTGCGCACCCCGTTGGCCGGCATGCAGGCGATCACGGAGGCGCTGCAGGACGGGGTGGCCACCGACCCCGCGGAGTACCTCGAGCGGATGCGCGCCGAGGTGTCCCGGATGAGCGCGATGGTCGACGATCTCCTCGCGCTCTCGCGGCTGCAGTCGCCTGCGTTCCGCCTTCGCGTGCAGCACGTCAGCCTCGCCGACACGGTTTCCGACGTCGTGGCGTGGGCGCAACCCCTCGCGCAGGTGCGTGGCGTCCGGCTGAGCGGCCGTGCCGAGGGTCCAGTGCCGGCTGAGGTCGACGCGGGGGAGGTCGGCCGGGCGGTGGGGAACCTCGTCGTCAACGCGATCCGCCACACGCCTGCCGGGGGTGAGGTGCAGGTGGCGGTGATGCTCGACGGTGCGGGCGCTGGCAACACCGCCGAGGCCACCGTGACCGTGTGGGACGGCTGTGGCGGCATTGCCCAGGAGGCGCTCGGCCGGTTGTTCGAGCCGGGCTGGCGCGGCGTGGAGGCGCGCTCGCCCGAGAACGGCGGTGGCGCCGGGCTCGGCCTGGCCATCGTGCGGGGCGTGGCTGCCGCGCACGGCGGGACCGCCGAGGTGGCCAACGAGGGTGGCGGGTGCCGGTTCACCCTCCGGCTCCCCGTTGCCGCTGCGGGCCCCGGCTAGGGTTTGTCCATGCCACGACTGATCAGCTCCCCGACCTCCATCCCCGTCCCCGGCGGGAAGATCATCAACGAGCACGTCGGCAGGGTGAACAGCGGCACCGAGGCGGTCTCGGTCGCCCACATGGTCGCCCCGCCCGGGTGGGAGGAGCCGGCGCAGACGCCGGAGTTCGACGAGGTCACGCTGGTGCTCAAGGGCGAGGTCGTCGTCGACCACGACGGTGGCCCGACCACGGTGGCGGCCGGTCAGTCCATCATCACGTCGGCCGGCGAGCGGGTGCGCTACTCCTGCGGACCCGAGGGAGCCGAGTACGTCGCCGTGTGCCTGCCGGCGTTCTCGCCCGAGTCCGTCAACCGCGAGGACGAGGCGTGATCTGGGGCCGGCGCCCTGACGGCGACGACGGGTCGAGCGCCGCTGTGGGCGCGGACGAGGCAGCCGGCGCCGAGCTGAGCCTGGCGGAGAAGATCAAGCAGGCCCCCAAGGCGCTGCTCCACGACCACCTCGACGGGGGCCTGCGCCCGCAGACGATCCTCGAGATCGCCGACGAGGTCGGGTATGCCGCGCTGCCGGCTTCCGACGCCGAGTCCCTCGGCACGTGGTTCCTGGAGAGCGCCGACTCCGGCTCGCTCGTGCGCTACCTCGAGACCTTCGACCACACCCTCGCCGTCATGCAGACCACCGATGGCCTGCGTCGGGTGGCCCGCGAGTGCGTGCTCGACCTGGCGGAGGACGGGGTCGTCTACGCCGAGAGCCGCTACGCACCCGAGCAGCACCTCGAGGCGGGGCTGCAGCTCGAGGACGTGATCGAGGCCGTCAACGCCGGCTTCCGCGAGGGGGAGGGGCTCGCCGCCGAGGCGGGCCATCCCATCCGCGTCACCGCGCTGCTGACCGCGATGCGCCACGCGGCCAAGAGCACCGAGATCGCCGAGCTGGCGGTCCGCTACCGCGACGAGGGCGTCGCGGGCTTCGACATCGCGGGCGCCGAGGCCGGTTTCCCGCCCACCCGGCACCTCGACGCCTTCGAGTACCTGCGCCGCGAGAACGCCCACTTCACCATCCACGCCGGAGAGGCCTTCGGACTGCCGAGCATCTGGGAGGCCATCCAGTGGTGCGGCGCCGACCGGCTCGGCCACGGCGTCCGCATCGTCGACGACATCATGGTGCGCGACCGCGCGTTCGGTGACGACGTCGCGGCGGCGATCGCCGCCGACCCGGCCGACGTGCACCTCGGCCGCCTCGCGGCATACGTGCGCGACATGCGCATCCCGCTCGAGATGTGCCCGAGCAGCAACGTGCAGACCGGTGCGGCGGACTCCGTTGCGCTGCACCCGATCTCGCTTCTCAAGCGGCTGCGGTTCCGCGTCACCGTCAACACCGACAACCGGCTCATGAGCGGCACCAGCATGACCCGCGAGATGGGCCTGCTCGTGGGCGAGGCCGGCTGGACCCTCGAGGACCTGCGTTGGGTCACGATCAACGCGATGAAGTCGGCGTTCATCCCCTTCGACGAGCGTCTCGCGATCATCGAGGAAATCGTCAAGCCGGGTTACGCCAAGCTGCTCGGCTGACCGGTGGCTTGACCCGCCACCTGACCGGTCAACGCGGGCCCGTGGTGAGGTGGTCCGGCGCGAGGTGGTCCGGTGGCACGACCGTGGCGCGCAGGGCCTGGTCGCGCTCGAGCCGGGCGGCGTCACGGCTGCGCCGCTCGGCGAGCAGGGCCATGAGCACCCACTCCGGGTGGTTGCCCGGCGGCGGGGGCGGCGCCATGTAGGGAGTCGCCTCGGCGAGCAGCCGGTGCGCCAGCTCCTCGCGGATGCCGGGCGCGAACGTGCCTGTGCGCGAGAGGAACTGGCGGATCGTCGCCGCGAGGGCGTCCGGCAGCGGCGCGATGTCGGCGCCGGCCGCCCACGCCGCGAGGTGGGGCGGCATCGGCGGAGGTGGGGGCAGCGACACGCGCTGCCGGTCGCGCACGACGTAGGTGCCCGCGAGCAGGTCGCCGAACCGCTTGCCGCGACGGTTGAAGACGGCGCAGATCAGGGCCGGCATGCCGAAGCAGGCGTAGATCTCGAGCACGCCCACCATGGCGCGGGTCACCGCGTGGCGGAACTGGATCGGGCCCGCGTCGTCGCGCACGGTGCGGATCCCGAGGGCGAGGTGCCCCAGCGTCTTGCCCCGCGTGAGGGTCTCGAAGGTCGTCGGGATGGCGACCATGGCGCCGATCGTGGCGACGGTGATCGCGGCGCCGACGAGGGCGTCGTCGCCCGAGCCCGCCAGCGTGTAGGCGACCCACTGGAAACCCCACAGCGCGGCATACCCGATCAGCAGGTCGATGATCCCCGAGCAGATCCGCAGACCCAGGCCGGCGTGCGGCAGGTCGAGCGCGACCGCCTCGCCGGTGACGAGGTCGTCGGCACCCACCCCCACGGTGCTGCTGCTCACCGGCACACCCTACAACCGCCCACCCGTCCTGCCGCCGTGCGACTAGGGTGTCGCCCGTGGACCTGGACGCCTACGTGGCAGCCCACCGGGGGGACTGGGAACGGCTCGAGCAGCTCAGCAAGCAGCGGCGCCTGACGGGGGCCGAGGCCGACGAGATCCTCGACCGCTACCAGCGGGTGGCGACCCACCTGTCACTCGTCCGGTCCACCGCCCCCGACCCCTCCCTGGTCGCGTACCTCTCCATGCTGCTGGCCAAGGCCCGCTCACGCTCGGCCGGCACCCGCACGATGTCGTGGTCCGACGTCGGCCGGTTCTTCGGCCAGTCGTTCCCCGCCGCGCTCTACCGGATGCGCCGGTGGTGGATCACGGTGCTCGTGCTCGACCTGCTCCTGGCCGTGGTCATGGGCTGGTGGCTGCTCGCCCACCCGTCGGTGGAGAGCTCGCTCGCCTCGCCCGAGCAGGTGCGCCAGCTCGTCGAGAACGACTTCGAGAACTACTACAGCGAGTACGCCGCGACGTCGTTCGCCCTGCGGGTGTGGACCAACAACTTCTGGCTCTCGGCGATCTGTGTCGCCGCAGGCGTGTTCGGGCTGCCGGTCGTCTACATGTTGGTCACCAACATGGCGAACCTCGCGGTCGTCGGCTCGATGATGATCCGGCACGACCGCGGGGCGCTGTTCTTCGGGCTGATCGCGCCGCACGGGCTGCTCGAGCTGACCTGTCTCTTCGTCGCCGCCGGTGTGGGGCTGCGCCTGTTCTGGGCGTGGGTCGAACCGGGGCCGCGCTCGCGGGCCCAGGCGCTGGCCGCCGAGGGCCGGGCGGCGCTCGGGACGTCGCTGGGACTGGTCGTGCTGCTCCTGGTGTGCGGTCTCATCGAGGCGTTCGTGACGCCGTCGGGGCTGCCGACGTGGGCGCGTGTGAGCATCGGCGTGCTCGCCGAGGCGGCCTTCTTCACCTACGTCTTCACGCGCGGGCCGCTGGGCCCACCGTCGCGGCGAGACCGGCGACCTCGCCGAAGCGGACCGGGGCGCCGAGCTGCCGGTCGCCGGCTGACGCCGCTTGTGACCCCGCTCGCACGCCAGAGGGGTATGCCGTTGCGGCACGTCGCGATCGGAGATGCGCCGGTGTCGGACCAACGCCGCTTCACCGAGCCCGCCCGTTCGCGGCGAAAAGGCGCCATGCATGTGGCTATCGGTGTGGTGAGTCGCGAGGAGACTGATTGCCATGACTTCTAACGAGGTGGACGTCTACCTGGCAGGACTCGAGGAACCGAAGCGCAGCACACTCGAAGCCTTGCGCCGATCGATTCTGGCCGTCGTCCCCGACGCGGAGGAGTGCATCTCCTACGGCATGCCAGCGTTCCGGGTCGGCGGGAAGGTGGTCGCCGGCTTCGCGGCGTTCAAGAACCATCTCGCATACCTGCCGCACAGCGGCAAGGTGCTTGCAGACCTGGGCGACGCCCTGACCGGGTACGAGCGCACAAGTGGCTCGCTCCACTTCCCGATCGACGAACCCCTCCCGGACGAGCTCGTTCGGAGACTCGTGGACGCGAAACTTGCAATCCTCGGCTTCTCAGCCACGCCGCCGTCGTCTTGATGCGCCCGCTGACCGGGCACGTCAGGGACTGCCCGAAGGCTCCCGCGCTGCGGCCAGGCGTTCCACGGTGTCGGGGTGGGTGGCGAACAGCAGGTATTCGATCCGGGGTGGGTGGACGTCGGTGATGTTGACCTCGGCCAGGCGCAGCTGCAGAGCGGCGAACTCGGCGGGTTCACCGGTCAGCCGTAGGGCATGCTGGTCGGCACGGGCCTCGACCCGACGCGAGATGAGGTTCTGCACTGGGCCGCTGACGAGACCTGCTACCGCCACGGCGGCGAGCACCAACCCAAGAGCGGTCGGCGAGCTGATGGAGCTCACCCCGGCCCGGTGTAGCAGGGGAGCCCACTGCCCCAACAGGTAGAGCGACACGAGCGCCGCCGCGGCGCCGATCGCCCCCAACAGCGCGGCCAGTTCGGTGTCCCGGTCCTTGGCGTGGCCCAGCTCGTGCGCGACGACACTGCGCACCTCACCTGGAGACGCTTCGCGCAGCAGCGTGTCGTAGACCACGATCCGACGGGTGCGTCCCAAGCCGGACACGTACGCGTTGAGCCCGGTGGTACGCCGCGACGCGTCCGCGACCAGCACATCCCGCACCGGCATGCCGTCCCGGGCGGCCATGGTGAGCAGCTCCTCACGCAGCGGCGCCGCCGGCATCGGGGTGAACTTGTTGAACACAGGCTCGACCAGGACGGGGAAGGCGAACGACAGCAGGACCACCAAGGCGGCGGCACCCACCGCTCCGAACGCCCACCACCAGCGGGGCGCGAAGTGGGTCAGCGTGTAGAACCCGCCGAGCACCACCGCACCGATCACCGTCCCGACCGCGTATCCCTTGAACAGGTCCGCCGCCCAGCCGCCCCAGTCCTGGGTGGACAGCCCGTAGTCGCGCAGCACGGTGTGGCGCCAGGCACTGAACGGCAGTTCCACCAACCACAGCATCGTCAGGATGACCAGGCCGCCCACCAGAGCCTCCGCCAGCCAGTGCCCACCGAACGGCTGGCCCACCCAGGCGACGATCCGGGCACCCGCCGGGGTGAACCCGAGCAGCAGGGGCACCACCAGTCCCACCAGCAGGGAACCGTACGAACTGGGGCGCAGGGCGGCGTGCAGCGCCCGACCTCTGGTGACCACGCCAGCCGGCACGTCGCCCAGCGCCGCCGCTCGGTCGGCGCGGGTCGGGCTGGGCACCCGCCAGGGCACCAGCGTGATCGCCGCGACGGTCAGCACGATGCCGAGCGCGACCAGCGTCACCAGAGCCCACCATGTCGGGGTCACGGCCGTCCCCTCCCCTCCCTGTCACCGCCAATGCTGGTTCAGCCGCCGGAACAGCTGCCGCCCACCCGACACGGGCAACGACCAGCAGTCCCAACAGTGAAGGTAGGCCGCCACGTCCAGGGCCCACAGGCTAGGTGCACGACTCTGGCTGGCCGACTCACCCAGAACACCGCCACAATGCCGAGGTTCGGGAGGTCGACAGGCGGCGGAAAGACGCGCCCCAGAGTTGTTCTGCCAAAGGCCCGAAGTGTCGGAGAGACCGACAGCCAGGTGGGGTGCATTTGCAGCGCTTTGTGGTGCGGCTGATCGGCTGTGCGGAGGCGCACCCGGTTCTAGGGTTCTGGGGTGGTCCGACTGAAAGAGTGGCCGGCCGACGACCTTGACGGGTTGTTGCGCCAGTGGAGTGCTGCCTGTTTGGCGCGCCTCGGTGCCCTGGAGCGCCCCGTCGCGGCGGCCGCGCGCACCGGCAGCCTCCTCCGCCCGCCTGCTACTGAGTCCGCTGTGGCTGCCGCTCAACGTAGGTTGGGCGTGCATCTTCCGCCGTCGTACCGGCAGTTCCTGCTGCTCTCCGACGGCGCGTACGGCGACACGATGGGCGCCCTGACGACGAGCTCGTATCGGTCCGGCGACTCTGGCGAGGCATGGGGCTTCGTTCCGGTCGCTGAAGTACGACCGTACGTCGAGGTCGATCCTCACGCGGTCGAGATCTGGCTGGAGCTGCAAGACGAGATCGACGCGGCGGACGGCGGCGGGGTCGACCTGACGCCGGTGTTCGAGGGCGACGAGGTGCGCGATCACCGGCCGATGCAGGACGCGCTTGCCATCGCGCGTGGCTTCGACGCCAACTGCTCGCTGCTGGTCCCGGTCGGCGGGCCCGGTCCCGGCGAGGAGTGGGAGGTGTGGGAACACCACAAGGAGGGCACCACCCGCTGGTCCTCGTTTCGTGCATACCTGCACGACACCGTGGAGGAGCACCTCGGCGTGGATGTGGACGAGGCCGAGGCGTTGCTGCTTGTGGCCGGTGCGGAGTCCGGCGACCAGTCTGCGGTACAGCGGCTGGCGCGGGTGCGGTCGCCGGAAGCCTTGAAACTCCTGGTCGATGCGGCACGTCGGGGCGTCGCGCCACACGCCGTGACGCGCTCTCTGGCGCGCATCGGCGGCCGAGAGGTCGTGGCGGTGCTCAGTGCGCTGCAGCTCGAGTCGTGGCAGCAGCAGTGCGTCCACGCGGCGCTGGCGCGGATCGGGACGCCCGAGGCCCTCGACCACCTTGCCGCCGTCGGGGCCTACTGGTACCTCGCCCAGGTCGGCGATCCGCGCGCTCCCGCGATCGCCGCCGCTCAACTGCCCCACGGTGACGTCTCGGCGGTGCTGGCAGCAACGCGCCTGCTCTCGCAGCTGCCCGACTCCGCGTGGGTTCCCGCCCTGGTTGCCGCGTACGAGCGGGTGCCGTATGACGAGGTGCGGCACACAATCCTGCACGCCCTCGTCGCGTGCGGGGCCACCGAGGAGGTGCGGCGACGCGTACCCGACCTGCTCGACGGGGCGTACGGATACCTGGCGCGGGCGCTGCAGGAACGGCTTTCGCCTCCTACCGATCCGACGCAGTCACCGAGTTCCTGACCGGGCACGATCCAACGAGTGGCACCCCGGTTCTTGGTCGAGCGACCGAGGTGCCCGGATCTCCTCACTGCAGGGGCGGACCCGACACGATGCCCCCGACCTCGAGGGCGTCTGGTCGGTCACCTGCTTCGTCGTGCGTCAGGGCTTCCGTCGAGAGGGGCTGATGTACGAGCTCGCCGCCGCCACAGTCGAGTACGGCAGACAGGTCGGCGCTCGCGTCCTCGAGGGCTACCCCACCGAGCCACCGCCGGGGAAAACCGTGATCTGGGACGAGGCGTCGGTCGCGCTGCTCCAGGTCTTCCTCGACGCCGGCTACGAGGTCGAGGCGTCGCCCACCCTGCGCCGGCGAGTGGTGCGACACCGACTCGGCGCGTCGTCCTGACGGTCGGTTGCGCTCACCTCGGGCGGCTCGTGAGCCGCGTACACGCGACCACGTGGACGGGGTTGTTCGAGGTCGGACGGGGTAACAACCGTGTCCGACATGGACCACCCGTCCAAGACCTGCGGAGTAGCCGCATCTGGGCCATACCGCTCTAGCGGCGGAATGAACGCCCGGTTCGGATTGGCCTTGATGGCCGGTACGGCTTGCTACGTTGCCGCCATGGCCAGGTGAGTCGCAGAGCGAGGTTGGGCGTGAGGGCAGTCGTCTATGACCGGTACGGGCAGCCCGATGTGCTGCGTGTCGAGGACGTGCCCCTGCCGTCGCCCGCCGCCGGGCAAATGAGGGTGAAGGTCGCTGCTACCTCGGTCAATCTCAGTGACTGGGAGGGGCTGCGCGGATCGCCTGCGTACGCTCGCATCGGCGGGCTGCGTCACCCGGCTCATCGGACCCTCGGATCGGACATTGCCGGCGTGGTCGAGGAAGTCGGGCAAGGGGTCACCCGGTTTCGACCCGGGGACGAGGTGTATGGCGACAACCTGGCGATGATGGGGGGCTTCGCGGAATATGCGCTGGCGTCGGAATCCGCGATGGCTCATAAGCCGGCGGGGCTGACGTTCGCCGAGGCCTCGACCATCCCGCAGGCGGGGGCGATTGCCCTGCGGGGCACGCAAAGCGCGGTTGTCGCGGGCAGCCGGGTCCTGATCAACGGCGCAGGTGGAGGGTCAGGAACCTTTGCCATCCAACTGGCCAAGCGGCTCGGCGCCCACGTGACCGGTGTCGACAACGCCGCTAAGCAGGCCTTCATGCGGTCCGTGGGCGCGGACGACGTGGTCGACTACCGCCGAGACGACTTCACCCGGACGACCCAGCCCTACGACGTGATCCTTGACCTGGTGGCGACCAGGTCGGTCTTCGCTTACCGGCGCGCGCTGGCACCAGGTGGCACGTATCGATGCGTGGGCGGGTCGGTGGGTGCGCTGCTGCGCGTGGTCACGGTCGGCTGGGCAGTCAGCAGACTCACCGGTCGCTCGATGGGTGTGCTCCTTGTCAACGAGGGTCCGGCCCAGTTCGAGCCACTCGCCGAGCTGTGCGTCGCCGGCGACGTCAGCATTCACATCGACCGCACCTTCGGACTCGACGAGGTCCCCACCGCGCTTGCTCATGTCGGTGAGGGTCGGGCACTTGGCAAGGTGGTTGTCGTTTCCTCCTAGCGCGAACTGACGTCCCCTGTAGCGGCGGAATGCAGCGCATGGCGCAGGTGCGTGATGAGCGGACGAACCAATCACCCCTTCGAGCCGCTGATCATTCGCGCACCTACTCGTCGTCGGGCCACGGCTCGCCGGGGGGCCATGGATCCGGAAGTCCGAAGAACTGGTCCGCCTTCGTTGAGGCTGGGACCTCAGCCAGCGTGCTGTCGGCAAGGCTCAGCGTTCCGCCCGGCAACCCAACCGCGTCGGGAAGCTCGTGGATCGGGTTGGGGTGCCGCCACAGGGTCGTCTCCGCTCGCTGCACGTAGTACGGCATGAGCTGATTCACGAGGAGAACGCCAGAAACGCTGCGGTTTGCCCACTCCGGGGACGTTCCGAAGTACCCATCCGGCTGCCGGACTTCGCGAGTCACCATCGAGCCGTCTGGCGCCTCGCCGATCTGCACGGCGACGTGCCCGTACATGGCGTTGCCGCTGTGCCATCGATCCCTGTCGTGGATGTACGTGCCTACCGCGATGATGAAGGGTGCCCCGAGGTCCCCGTACTCGTGGTGCTTCGTCGCCAGCGCCTTCTTGATCGCCGGTGCGTCATCGATGAAGTCGACGCCCGTGTGTCCGTAGACACCAATCGTCCGGTCATTCGCCCTCCTGCCTCTGGCCTCGGACTTCTTGGGAACCGCCCTGAAGGTGGCCTTCCAGCCCTCGCGCTCCCATCGACGCGTCGGCGCCGCGTCTGGGTCCCACGGGGCATCGGGGTCGAGCGTTCCGAGCCATCGGCGAAGGTCCTTGCGAAGGCGTGCTGAGGCAGGTGGTGAGGTGCCCTCTTTGACCTCGTCCAGCCACAGCATGAAGTTGGGGTCACCCGACCGATTCACCGTGTCGAACAGCACGGCTCGGCGCTGCGCCGCCGCCTTCTCGGCTGGGGTCGAGCCTGGCGCGATGGCCTCGATGAAGAACCGGAGATCGTCACGCTCTGCCAGGAAGTCCGGGCGGCGACTGGTGCCCTCGACTTCGGGGTGGATTGTGACGGTGTACCCAGCCCTGACGAGGCTCTCGTGTAGGTACAGCTCAAGGAAAGCGCTACGGAACTGCTCGTCGTCGCGGGACCGGAACCGCTGGCGTACGTCGTTGTACTCATGCTCGCTCGGCATGCGGTCGAGCCACTCCTGCATGAGGGCACGAGGGTGCTCCCAGTAGTCACCCGCGATGCGGTTGAGGAACTCGAAGCTCGACTCCTGGTGGGTTGAAGGTGTGGTGTCGGTTCGTTGGAAGTCGTCGAACAGTGGGTTGCGTCGTAGTTCCCCCATGCCGGACAGCGTGCCAGCACCCGCCGACAGCGGCGTGGTCACGCGCGTTGTTGTCTGGGCGGTTCGACGCTGCGTCTAACTGGGCGGAATGATGTGCGTCATCGTCGGCCGATCCGTCAAAGCGGATGCCCTGTGCAAGCGGCCGGCGGGGACACACCCAGTCAGAGCAGGCCGCGGCTCTTGAGCAGCAGGTAGTGGTCGGCCAGCGCCACCGGCAGGTGGTCGGGGTCGGCGTCGAGCACCTCGACGCCGAGGCGGCCGAGCCCGGCCGCCGTGCGCTGGCGCAGGGCCACGCTGCGCTCGGCCGCAGCCGCGTCGTAGACGGCGCGGGCGTCGCCTCGACCCGCGCGCATCTGCCCCAGGGCCGGGTCGGAGACCGAGGCCACCACCACGCGGTGCCGCTGGGCAAGGACCCCCAGCGGTGGCAGCAGCGACTCCTCGATGGCCGCGGGCTCCAGCGGCGTGAGCAGGACGACGAGGCCGCGATGGCGGCTGAGCCGGGTGACCTCCGAGGTGAGCAGGTGCCAGTCGGCCTCGAGCAGCGCCGGCTCCAGCGGGGCCATCGCGGTGACGAGGTCCGAGAGCAGGGCGGTGCGGCTCGACCCGACGACCTTGCGGTGCACCCGGCGGTCGCCGGCGATGAGGTCGACCCGGTCGCCGGCCCGTGAGGCCAGGGCACCCAGCAGCAGCGCGGCGTCCATCGCGGCGTCGAGGCGCGGGGTGTCGCCGACCCGCCCCGCCGAGGTCCGGGAGGTGTCGAGCACCAGCACGATGTGGCGGTCCTTCTCGGGCTGCCAGGTCCGCACCACCGTCGAGCGGCGACGGGCCGTGGCGCGCCAGTCGATGCTGCGCACGTCGTCGCCCTCGACGTAGTCGCGCAGCGAGTCGAACTCGGTGCCCTGGCCCCGGACGCGCACGGCCGAGCGGCCGTCGAGCTGGCGCAGCTGCGCCAGGCGGGAGGGCAGGTGGCGCCGGGAGTGGAACGGCGGCAGCGCGCGCAGGTGACCGGGCACGGCATACGAGCGTTGCCGTCCGGCGATCCCGAGGGGACCGAGGCGGCGCACGGTGACGCGGTCGGCCTGGCGGTCGCCGCGCCGGGTGGGGGTGAGGGTGGTGCGCAGCGCGCGCCGCTCCCCGCCGGGCACCGTGAGCCGGTGTCGGTTGCCCACAGCCCCGGCCGACGGCTGCCACGCGTCGCGCAGCGAGCCGCGGAAGGTGCGCCGGCCGGTGTTGGTCGCCAGCAGGGTGGTGCTGCCGCTGTCGCCGAGGCGCACCTGGCTGGACGGCAGCCGCTCGAGGTGGAGGGCGCGGGTGCTGCCGGCCAGCGCGACGTCGAGCACCGTGACCACCAGGCACACGAGCACCCAGAGCCAGACCGTCGTCACCGCGGGCCGCAGCAGCACGGGCACGGCCCCGCACAGCACGAGGGCCACCAGGCGGCCGGTCACCATCATGGGCGCGGGATCAGCGGGGGACGGGCACGGAGCCGATGGCGCTGTCGAGCACGGCGGCCACGCCCACGCCCTCGAGCTCGGCCTCCGGGCGCAGCGAGAGCCGGTGCGCCAAGCGTCGCCTGGGCGAGGGCCTTGACGTCGTCGGGGGTGACGAAGTCGCGGCCGTTGAGCCAGGCCCAGGCACGGCTGGTCGCCAGCAGGGCGGTGGCGCCACGAGGGCTGACCCCCAGGGACAGGGAGGGTGAGTGACGGGTCGCCCGGGCGATGTCGACGATGTAGCCGATGACCTCGGGCGAGGCCTCGACCCGGGCCACCGCCTCCGCGCCGGCGGTGAGGTCGTCGGCGGAGGCGACCGCACGCAGGCCGGCCCCGGCGAGGTCGCGCGGGTCGAAGCCGCCGGCGTGGCGGGAGATGACCGCCACCTCGTCCTCGCGCGACGGCAGCGGGAGCACGGCCTTGAGGAGGAAGCGGTCGAGCTGGGCCTCGGGCAGCGGGTAGGTGCCCTCGTACTCGACCGGGTTCTGGGTGGCGGCCACCATGAACGGCACCGGCAGGCGGCGCGGCATGCCGTCCACCGAGACCTGGCGCTCCTCCATGGCCTCGAGCAGCGAGGCCTGGGTCTTCGGGGGCGTCCGGTTGATCTCGTCGGCGAGCAGCAGGTTGGTGAACACCGGTCCCTCGCGGAAGGAGAACTCCGAGGTCGCGTTGTCGTAGACGAGCGAGCCGGTGACGTCACCGGGCATGAGGTCGGGCGTGAACTGCACCCGCTTGGTCTGCACGTCGAGGGCCGCGGCGAGGCTGCGCACGAGGAGGGTCTTGGCCACACCCGGCACACCCTCGAGCAGCACGTGCCCGCGACACAGCAGGCCGATGAGGATGCCGGTGACGGCGGCGTCCTGGCCGACCACCGCCTTGCCGACCTCGGCCCGCACCGCGAGCAGGGCCCGGCGCGCCTGCTCCGACGTCGCGTGGCGGTCGGCCGTGGGCGCGTCGGTCACGGTGCTGTTGTGGTGGTCCGTCATGGGCGGTGCACTTCCTTCTCCAAGGTGGACAGGTCGTCGGCGAGGGACACCATGGCATCCTCGTCCGCGGGCGGGGGACCGGCGAGCAGCGCGTGCACCTCGGCCAGGGGGCGGCCGGTCGCCGTGGCGGTGGCCTGCGCCACCACGTCCGGGGCTGCCCCGGCAGGCAGGCCGAGGTAGCTGGCGAGCCGTCGGGTGGTCGAGGCGCGCAGCACGGCGCCGGCCCGCCCGGTGTCGCGGGCCCGGCGGTAGAGCCGACCGCGGCTCTGCGTCGTCTCGATGGCCTTGACCACCGCGGGCAGCGGCTCGGTGACCAGCGGCCCGAAACGCCGTCCGCGCCACAGCATCGTCGCGAGCACCGCGAACAGCGCCAGGAACGTGAGGGGGCCGAGCGCCCGCGGCAGCTCCGACTCCGGGGTCGTGTCGTCGGCGGAGACGTCGAGCACCGAGGGGATGTACCAGACCAGCCGGTCACCCTGCCCGAGCAGGCGCAGGCTGACGCCGGCGTTGTCGTAGCGGGTCACCTCACCGTTGGTGAGCACCTCCCCGGAGCCGAGCACCACCACCTCCGGCGTGCCTCCGTCCGCGGGGAGGGCGACCAGGGACGAGGCGCCCTCGAAGGTGAAGCAGCGCGTCGCACCGGGGTCGGACGTGGTGTAGGCCTCCCCGCCGGCCGAGATGGTGTCCGACGCGCCGAGGCCGGGGAGGACGCAGCCGGCTCGCAGCGACCGGGTCGGGGCGCCACCGCTCGCCGGTGACACGTCGAGCCCGAGGGCCTGCAGGACGAACCGGCCGGGCTCGACGAGCACGACCCGGCGGGCGCCACCCACCTGCTCCCACATCGCGGCGGCGGTCTCCTCGGAGAGGGCGGACGGGTCGGTGACGACGACGGTCGTGGCGGCGTCGACGGGGTCGAGATCCTCGAGCTGGCCGTGGTTCCGGGCGATGTCGACGGACACGCCACGCTGCTCGAGCACCCTGGCCACGGCCTGGGTGCCGTCCGAGCCGGCGTTGCGCGGGTCGAGGGGGTCGTCGTTGCCGCCGCGGCGGCCGAGGGCCATCAGCACGGCGACGACGAGCAGCAGCACGAGCACGACCACGGTCGTCACCACGAGGCGGCGCCGTCGCGAGCGGCGGTCGGGCCCGGCGGGCGCGGACCCCGCCGTGTCCGCAGCACCCGGTCCTGGCGCCTCGGCCTCGGCGCGGTCCCACACGGTGAGGCTCATGGCGCACCCCCGGCGCCCGCCGTCGCCGCGGCGGGCTGGCGCGTCACCGGCCGGGTCCTCTGCACCGTGCGGTCGAGGGCGACGATGCGCTCGGCCTGCTGCCGGTCGGCGTCGTGGTGCCCGTAGGCGACGGCGTCGAACAGGTCGGCGGCCCAGCGCAGCTCCGCCTGCTGGTCCGGGAACGGGACGGCCAGGCGCAGGCCCACCTCGTGCGCCGTCAGCGACGGGGCGTCGTCGAGCAGCGTCCGCTCGGCGGCGCCCTGCGCCAGGGCCCGCATCGCGTCGAGCACGGCGTCGGCATACCGGCCGTCGGCCAGCGCGGCGGCGCTGCGCTCGCGGAAGCCGGCCGCGGTCAGGTGTTCCTCGCCGAGCACGGCAGGCCCGGCGGACGGTGCCCGCCGCGCCTCTCGTCGCACGTAGCGCAGGGCGAACAGCAGCAGCGCCACCACGGCCGCCGTGACCAGACCCGCGATGCCGGCCGGCAGGGCGCCACCGGCGCTGGGGTCGGCGTTGAGCAGGGCGTCGATGAACCGCTCGAGGGCGTCGAGGGCTCGCGCGATGGGGTCGTTGTGCTCGCGGTAGGCCGGCCGCGACAGCTCCTCCTCGAGCCACCGCCGCGCCTCGCCGTTGCCGGGGTCGACACCCGTGAGCAGGCGCTCGACGGCGAGACGGGGCAGGCCAGCAGCGCCGGCCACGGGCGCCATCAGCGCACATCAGCGGTGGGCTGGCGGGCGGCGTCGGCGGCGGCCCGGGCCAGGGCGAGGTCGAAGCCCTCCTTGCGGATCCGGGCGTCGGTGTAGAGCAGGGCCAGCACCGCGGCGAGGAACGGCTGGGTCAGCACGCCGCTCAGCAGGCTGCCGAGCACGGTGGCACCGGCGGTCACGAGTCCGGCCAGCATCTCGCCGCTCTGGCTGCCGGTCATGGAGCCGAGGGCGAGACCGAGCAGCATGCCGCCGAGCTGGACCGCCAGCGACAACACGTACTGCACGATGCCGATCAGCAGGCTCGACGCGAGCAGGATGCCGAAGGTGCGCCAGAACAGGCCGGGCGTCAGGCGCCACGACCGGCGCAGCGACCCGACGACGCCGAGGTCCTCGAGCACCAGCGCCGGGGTGGCCAGCGCGAGCCGGATGCCGAGCCAGGTCGTCGCGACGGCCACGCAGAGCACCGCCACGATGCCGAGCGCGCCCACCGCCGGTGTGCCGTCGGCGAAACCCCACACCGCCAGCGCCACCAGGGCGGCGAACACCACGGTCGGCGGCACGACGAGCACCGCGCAGAGCCCGAAGAGGCGCGGCAGGAAGCGCCGGGTGCGCCGCCAGGTCTCGCCCATCGAGGCGTTCCTGCCCAGCACCGCCTCGCCCACCGGGTAGGCGAGGATGCCCGACAGCGCGATCGACGTCGCCGAGCTGAGGAAGAGCAGCGCCGCCACGGACGACGTCACGCCCAGGGCGACGAACAGGTCGAGGGCGTCACTGCTCTGCACCGAGGTCGCGACGAACCAGCCGACCGCCCCGAGCACGCCGATGACGAGCAGCACGGCGAGCGACGTCAGCAGGGCGAGGCCGAGGAAGGTGCGGGGGTTGCGCCGCAGGCAGGCGAAGCTCGCCTCGACGATGTCGCCCAGCGTCAGCGGACGCAGCGCGATGATGCCCGGCTTGTGGGCCGGGAGCCCCGTGCCCCACTGGACCGGATGCGCGGGGGAGGAGGGGTATGCCGCGTGAGCCGGCCCGTAGCCGGCCTCACCGTGGGCGGCGTCACCGGGGCCGGGGGCAGGGGGCGCACCGGGTGCGCTCCAGCCGGGCGTCGCGCCCTGGGCTTCGCCGGGCACCGTGCCCTCACTCATCCGACCCCCTCAGCCAGCCGCTCTCGCGGTCATCGGAAACCTACCAGCGGGCGCGGACGCCGGACGGCGCTCTGGCGTCGGCGGTGGCCATGTCGTGACCACCGCGGCAGGTTCAGGTCGCAGCAAGGCAGGGCCCCGACCGCGTCAGGTGGAGACGGCGGCGGCCAGCGCGCTGAGCCGGCCCTCGAGGTCGGCCGCCCGGGCCGGCTCGGCCCCCAGGTCCGCGTGACGCTGCACGATGGCGGGCTCCTCGCGGGCGAGCGCCAGGCCGCGGCGCACCAGGGTCAGCGGCGGCTTGCGTCGCTCGGCGAGGTCGCGGGCCAGCCGCCGGGCGAAGGTCACCCAGCGGTGGTGGTGCA
Organism: uncultured Actinomycetota bacterium; assembly: GCA_963730585.1. Taxonomy (GTDB): domain Bacteria; phylum Actinomycetota; class Actinomycetes; order Actinomycetales; family Dermatophilaceae; genus Pedococcus_A. The sequence continues at coordinate 292,285 of CAVSSL010000006.1, forward strand.
CGCAGAAGGCGCCGGCGAGCAGGCCGAGCTGGTGCAGGTCGGGGATGATCTCGGCGGCGAAGATGCCCTCGGCGAGCACGATGTCGGTCGGCCGGGCCGTGAGCACCGTGGTGTCGACGGCTCGGTTGGCGGAGATGTCGTAGACGGGCGTCTCCACGGTGCCCTGCCGCACGAGCGTCTCGAGCGCCGTGAGGGCGGCGGGCCGGTTCCACGAGTCGGGGTGGTCCCAGTCGATGATCCCGAGCTCCTCGCTGCGGGGCATCTGCGGGTCGTCCTCGTCGCGGTAGAAGTCGTCGAGGCGGACGATCGGCCAGCCGTGCGAATCCTTCAGGCGTCCCGCCAGCCGCGACTTGCCGGCCCCGCTGGGGCCGGCAAGCACGACGACACGGGCGAGGTGTGCGGTCACCGGCCCTTGGGGTGCCAGACCGTCTTGGTCTCGAGGAAGGCGCTCAGCCGCGACAGGTCCGGCGTGGCCGTCCAGTCGGGCTCGACCGCCTCGGCACCCGTGCCGGCGGGACGCACGACGCGCTTGAGGTTCTCGGCCGCGGCCAGCTCGAGGTCGCCCCACACGACGCCCTCGGCGCCCGCGGCGCCGGCGAGGTCGATGGCGTTGACGTCACGGTGCGAGGCCAGCCACGGGGCCACCTCGGCGGTCCGCCCGGTGATGATGTTGACCACGCCGCCCGGGACGTCGGAGGTGGCCAGCGCCTCCGAGAGGGTGATCGCGGGGAGCGGGCGGTGCTCGCTGCTGAGCACCACCGCGGTGTTGCCGGAGACGACCACGGGGGCGAGCACCGACACCAGGCCGAGCAGCGACGACGCCTGCGGGGCCAGCACCGCCACCACACCCGTCGCCTCAGGGGCGGAGATGTCGAAGTAGGGGCCGGCCACCGGGTTCAGCCCGCCGAGCACCTGGGTGTACTTGTCGCTCCAGCCGGCGTACCAGACCCAGCGGTCGATGGCCTGGCCCACGAGGGCCTCGGCCTGGCGCTCGCTGACGCCCTCGCTGGCCCGCACCTCGGCGACGAACTGGGCGCGGCGGCCCTCCATCACCTCGGCGACGCGGTACAGGACCTGACCGCGGTTGTAGGCCGTGGCGCCCGCCCACCCGTCGACCGCCTTGCGGGCGGCGACCACGGCGTCACGGGCGTCCTTGCGGGAGCCCTGCGCCGCGTTGGCGAGGAACGCGCCGGACGTGCCGCCACCGGCATACACCTCGTAGGAGCGGCCCGACTCGGACCGGGGGAACTTGCCCCCGATGTAGAGCTTGTAGGTCTTCTTGATCTCGACTCGGCTCGGGGCGCCGGTGGTCGGGCTCACTTGGTGTCTCCCGTCGTGACGTAGGCCTCGAGGCCGTGGCGACCGCCCTCGCGGCCGTAGCCCGACTCCTTGTAGCCGCCGAAGGGGCTGGTCGGGTCGAACTTGTTGAACGTGTTGGCCCAGACCACGCCGGCGCGCAGCTGGTCGGCCATCCAGAGGATGCGCGAGCCCTTCTCGGTCCACACACCCGCGGACAGGCCGTAGGGGGTGTTGTTGGCCTTGGCGACCGCCTCGTGCGGGGTGCGGAAGGTCAGCACCGACAGCACCGGGCCGAAGATCTCCTCCTGCGCGATGCGGTGCGTCTGGCTCACGCCGGTGAAGACCGTCGGGCGGAACCAGAAACCCTTGCTCGGCAGCTCGCACTCGGGCGACCAGCGCGTGGCGCCCTCGGCCTCGCCGGCAGCGGTCAGCTCGGTGATGCGCTGGAGCTGCGCCTTGGAGTTGATGGCACCGACGTCGGTGTTCTTGTCGAGCGGGTCGCCGACGCGCAGGGTCGAGAGGCGACGCTTGAGGCGTGCCTCGACCTCCTCGGCGATCGACTCCTGCACGAGCAGGCGCGAGCCGGCGCAGCAGACGTGGCCCTGGTTGAAGAAGATGCCGTTGACGATGCCCTCGACCGCCTGGTCGATGGGGGCGTCGTCGAAGATGATGTTCGCCGCCTTGCCGCCGAGCTCGAGCGTCGCCTTCTTGCGGGTGCCGGCGATGGCGCGGGCGATCATCTTGCCGACGCCCGTCGAGCCGGTGAAGGCGAGCTTGTCGATGCCGGGGTGGTCGACGATGGCCTGGCCGGTGGCGCCGGCGCCGGTGACGATGTTGACCACACCGGCCGGCAGGTCGGCCTGCTGGCACACCTCGGCGAACAGCAGCGCCGTCAGCGGGGTCGTCTCGGCGGGCTTGAGCACCACGGTGTTGCCCGCGGCGAGGGCCGGCGCGATCTTCCACGCCAGCATGAGCAGCGGGAAGTTCCACGGGATGACCTGGCCGACGACGCCGTGGGGGCGCGGGTTCGTGCCGAGCGAGGCGTACTCGAGCTTGTCGGCCCAGCCCGCGTGGTAGAAGAAGTGCGCCGCGGCCAGGGGCACGTCGACGTCGCGGCTCTCGCGGATCGGCTTGCCGTTGTCGAGGCTCTCGAGCACGGCGAACTCGCGGGCACGCTCCTGCAGGATGCGGGCGATGCGGAAGAGGTACTTGCCGCGGTCGGCACCGGACATCCGGCCCCAGCTGCCCTTGAAGGCGCGGCGGGCGGCGTCGACGGCACGGTCGACGTCGGCCGACGACGCCTCGGTGACCTCGGCGAGCACCTCCTCGCTGGACGGGCTGATCGACTTGAACGCCGACCCGCCCTCGGTCTCGGTGAACTCGCCACCGATGAAGAGCCCGTAGGAGGGCTTGAGGTTGACGACGGCCCGGGACTCCGGAGCCGGTGCGTATTCGAACTTGGCCATGGGTGGGGGTTCCTTGGTCCGCAGGTGGGCAGTACGACGCAGGGGCGTCAGTACAGGCTGGGGGAGTCGTCGGTCACGTAGTCGGGACCGGAGTAGGCGCCGATGCGCATGCGCTGGCGCTGCAGAAGCAGGTCGTTGAGCAGGCTCGAGGCGCCGAAGCGGAACCAGTGCGGGTCGAGCCAGTCGTCGCCGGCGACCTCGCTCACCGCAACCAGGAACTTGATGGCGTCCTTGCTGGTGCGGATGCCGCCGGCCGGCTTCACGCCGACCATCTGGCCGGTCAGCTCGAGCCAGTCGCGCACCGCCTCGAGCATGATGACGGTGACGGGCAGGGTGGCGGCGGGCGAGACCTTGCCGGTGGAGGTCTTGATGAAGTCGCCACCGGCGAGCATCGAGAGCCACGAGGCACGGCGGACGTTGTCGTAGGTGACCAGCTCGCCGGTCTCCATGATGACCTTCAGGCGAGCCTGGCCACAGGCCTCCTTCACCTGGGCGATCTCGTTGAAGACGTCGAGGTAGCGGCCGGAGAGGAACGCCCCGCGGTCGATGACCATGTCGATCTCGTCGGCGCCGTTGGCCACTGCGTCGCGGGTGTCGGCCAGCTTGACGGCCATGCTCGCGCGGCCGGACGGGAAGGCGGTCGCCACGGCGGCGATGTTGACGCCGCTGCTGGTGCCGAGGACCTCCCGGGCGAACGGCACCATGTCGCCGTAGACGCAGACGGCGGCAGGGCGGGGCGTGGACATGTCGGTCGCGTCGGGGGTGAGCGCCTTGGCGCACAGGCCGCGCACCTTGCCGGGGGTGTCGGCGCCCTCGAGCGTGGTCAGGTCGATCATGCTGATCGCCATGTCGATGGCCCAGGCCTTCGACGTCGTCTTGATCGAGCGGGTGCCGAGCATGGCGGCGCGGGCCTCACAGCCGACCTGGTCGACACCCGGCAGCCCGTGCAGCCACGAGGTCAGCGACTCGTTGGTCAGGCGGGAGACGCCGAGGAGGTCGCGGGCACGGGATGTCGCGTCGACCGCGTCACGCGGTGCGGTGGAGGTACTCACCGAACGAGTCTATCGGTGTCTCAGAGTGTGGTCGGCACCGTCAGGTGGCTGCCGCGGCGACCCGGACCCCGCCGCCGCGGCAAGCCGCAGGTCAGACCGTCGTCAGGGCCTGCATGGCCTCGCGGACCGCGGCCATCCGCGACGTCGCCCGCTCGCGCGCCCCGGCCAGCGCCTCGCGGCCTTCCACCGGCTCGACCACCTCGAGGTAGACCTTGAGCTTCGGCTCGGTGCCCGACGGCCGCACGATGACGCGCGAGCCGTCGGCGAGGTAGTAGCGCAGGCCGTCGGTGGGCGGCAGGGCGTCGCTGCCGACCGAGAGGTCGTCGGCCCGCTCGACCGCCGTGCCGGCGACCTCGGCGGGCGGGTTCTCTCGCAGCCGGGCCATGACGTCGCCGATGAGCGAGAGGTCGGCCACCCGCACGGAGAAGGAGTCGGTGGCGTGCAGGCCGTGCTCGACGGCGAGGTCGTCGAGCACGTCGACCAGGGTGCGGCCCTCGGCCTTGAGTCCGGCCGCCATCTCGGCCATGAGCAGCGCCGCGCTCACGCCGTCCTTGTCGCGCACCGTGGCCGGGTCGACGCAGTAGCCGAGCGCCTCCTCGTAGCCGTAGCGCAGCCCGGGCACGCGGGCGATCCACTTGAAGCCGGTGAGGGTCTCCTCGTGGCGGATACCGGCCTTGGCCGCCATCGCCGCGAGCAGGCGCGAGGAGACGATCGAGTTGGCGAAGACGGCGTCCTCGGCCACACCGCGCCGCAGCAGGTGGGCGCCGAGCAGGACACCGACCTCGTCACCGCGCAGCATGCGCCACTCGCCGCCCTCGTTGACGGCCACGGCGCAGCGGTCGGCGTCGGGGTCGTTGGCCAGCACCAGGTCGGGGTGCACCTCGCGGGCGAGCTCGAGGGCGGCGTCGATGGCGCCGGGCTCCTCGGGGTTCGGGAAGGACACCGTGGGGAAGTCGGCGTCGGGGTGCTGCTGGCTGTCGACCGTCCGGGGCGCGGGGAAACCGGCCTTCTCGAACACCCTGAGCAGGGTCTCGCTGCCGACCCCGTGCAGCGCGGTGTGCACGACGGACAGGTCGCGGGGGGAGGCCGGGTCGACGATCGCCGCCGTGGCGTCGACGTAGGCGTCGAGCACCTCGTTGTCGAGCGTCTCCCAGCCGTCGTCGACCAGCGGCACCTCGGCCACCGCCGCCACGCGCGCGATCTGCCCGGCGATGCCGGCGTCGGCCGGAGGCACGATCTGGCTGCCGTCGCCGAGGTAGACCTTGTAGCCGTTGTCCTGCGGGGGGTTGTGGCTCGCGGTGACCATCACGCCGGCGTCGGCGCCGAGGTGGCGGATCGCGAAGGCGAGCACGGGCGTCGGAAGCGTGTGCGGCAGCACGGCGGCCCGGCCGCCGGCCCCCACCACCACCGCCGCGGTGTCGCGTGCGAAGACGTCGGAGTTGTGCCGGGCGTCGTAGCCGATGACGACGAACGGCTCGGCGTCCTGCTCCTCCAGGTATGCCGTGAGGCCGGCTGCTGCGCGGATGACCACCGAGCGGTTCATCCGGTTGGGGCCGGCGCCGAGGGCGCCGCGCAGCCCGGCGGTGCCGAACTCGAGCATCCCCGCGAACCGGTCGACGAGGTCGGCCAGGGCGGACTCGTCACCCTCCTTGGCGCGGGCGACGACGTCCCCGAGCTCGACCCTCGTGGCGTGGTCGGGGTCGTCGTCGATCCAGGCCTGCGCGGCCTCGATGAGCTCGTCGCGGTGGTGCTGCGCACCGTTGTCCCCGTTCTCGGCGCGCCCGTGCCGCCCGGCATACGTCATGTCTGCAGTCCTCTTCGGCGTTCGGTGCGGCGGCGGCTCAGATGGCGGCGACGATGTCGGCGAGCAGCCGGCCGCAGCGCCCAGCTGCGGCCTGGCCGGTCTCCATCACCTCGGCGTGCGACAGCGGCTGCTCGCTGATGCCGGCGGCCAGGTTGGTGACGAGCGAGATGCCCAGCACCTCCAGGCCGGCCTGCCGGGCCGCGATCGCCTCCAGGGTCGTGGACATGCCGACGAGGTCGCCGCCGATGGTCTTGGCCATCTGCACCTCGGCCGGCGTCTCGTAGTGGGGGCCGGGGAACTGCACGTAGACGCCCTCGTCGAGGGTCGGGTCGACGGAGCGGGCCAGCTCGCGCAGGCGCGGGGAGTACAGGTCGGTGAGGTCGACGAAGTTCGCGCCCTCGATGGGGGAGTGCGCCGTCAGGTTGATGTGGTCGCGGATGAGCACGGTCGTGCCCGGGCCCCAGGCGGGGTTGAGGCCACCGCAGCCGTTGGTGAGCACGATGGCCTTGCAGCCTGCGGCCGCTGCGGTGCGCACCGCGTGGACGACGGCCCGCACGCCGCGGCCCTCGTAGAAGTGGGTGCGGGTGCCGTAGACCAGTGCCCGCCGTCCGGTGTCGCCGATGGCGACCGAGCGCATGGTGCCGGAGTGGCCCTCGACGGCTGCCTTCGCGAAGCCGGGGACGTCGGCGTTGTCGACGGTGGCCAGCGTCTCGCCGATGAGGTCGCCCGCCTGGCCCCAGCCGGACCCGAGGACGAGAGCGACGTCGTGGCGTTCGGCACCGGTCTTCTCGGCGATGACCGCGGCGGCGGCCCGGGCCACCTCGAAGGGGTCGGTCGCGGGGTCGGTCAGGTCGGGCACGGCTTGCAGTTCGGTCACTGCGGCAGCGTACCGATGGCGGCGCCCCGTCGGGACCGCGGTCAGCCGCTCACCCGGCCTGCACGGCGAGGGCCGCGTCGCCGCGGGCCGTGAGCCGCACCCGTGTGCCGGGCGGGTAGTGGGCCACGGCCGAGCTCGGCACCTGCACGACGACGTGTCGACCGTCAGGGGTCTGGGTGGTGACGCGGCCGTGGGCGCCCAGAAAGCTCGCGCTGAGCACGGTCGCCTCCCCGGACGGGTCACGCTCGATGTCGATCCCCTCGGGCCGGACCAGCACGAGGACCTTCCCCGACCGGGCGGAGCCCTCCAGGAGCGGCACCCGGCCGCCCAGCACCTCGGCGTGCCCGTCGCTCGCCTCGCACGGGAGCCGGTTGGTCAGGCCCACGAAGTCCGCGACGAACTCGGTGGTCGGCCGGGCGTAGAGCTCCTGGGGGGCGGCCAGCTGCTCGAGGTGGCCGGCCCGCATGACCCCGACCCGGTCCGCCACGGCGAGCGCCTCCTCCTGGTCGTGGGTGACGAAGAGCGTCGTCGTGCCCACGGTGAGCTGGATGCGGCGGATCTCGTCGCGCAGCTGGGCGCGGACCTTCGCGTCGAGCGCCGAGAGCGGCTCGTCGAGCAGCAGCACCTGCGGCTCGATGGCCAGCGCCCGGGCCAGTGCCACGCGCTGCTGCTGGCCACCGGACATCTGGTGGGCGTACTTGTCGGCCTGGTCGGAGAGCCCGACCAGGTCGAGCATGTCGGCTGCGCGGGACCGTCGCGCCTGGGCGCTGCGCTTGCGGAGCTGGAGCCCGAACTCGACGTTCTGCCGGGCCGTCATGTGCGGGAAGAGGCTGTACGCCTGGAAGACCATCCCCATGTCGCGCCGGTTGGTCGGCACCGAGGTGATGTCCCGTCCGCCGACGTCGATGCGTCCGGAGTCCGGGTCCTCGAGGCCGGCGAGGCAGCGCAGGGCCGTCGTCTTGCCGCATCCGGAGGGCCCGAGCAGGGCGACCAGCTCACCGGGCGCGATGTGCAGCGTGAAGCCGTCGAGCGCGTTGAGGGCACCGTAGGTGCGGCGCAGCTCGGACAGCTGGACGGCGACGCCCTGGCCGTTGGGGCTGGTCATGCGCTCTCCTTGCGGGTGCGGCGGAGCCGAGGGGCGGGGGAGGCGGCGGTCCGGGGGCCGCCCACGAAGGACATGGCGAACAGGACGAGGAAGCCGAAGACCAGCGCGGCCAGGCCCACGGCGATGCTGATCTGGGCGTCGCTCTTGCCCAGCTCGTACATCGCGACCTGGAGGTTCTTGCGGCTGAACAGGTTCGCGATGGTGAACTCGCCGAGCACCAGGGCCACCGAGAGGAAGGACGCCGAGAGGACCGCGGTGCGCAGGTTGGGCAGGATGACCCGCACCATCACGGTGCCCCACCCCGCCCCCAGGGAGCGGCTGGCCTCGGCGAGGGTCTTGACGTCGATGGCCCGCAGGCCGGCGTCGAGGGAGCGGTAGGCGTAGGGCAGCACGAGGACCACGTAGGCCAGGGACAGCCACAGGGTCGACTCGCCCAGCAGGTAGGTGACCCAGGCGTAGACCGGTGTCAGGCCGACGACCAGGACGATCGCGGGCACCGTCAGCGGCAGCAGGCAGAGGAACTCCACCGTGCGGGACAGGCCCGGCAGCCGCAGCCGGACCCAGGTCATGGTGGGGACCAGCAGCGCCAGCATGATCACGACCGTGAACACCGCCAGGCCGATCGAGGCGAGGAAGCCCTCGCGCAGGGCGGGGTACTCCTCGCTGACCGTGCCGAAGTCCAGCAGCGTGGTCCAGGTCTGCGCCGAGCGGGTGCCGCCGGGTCCGCGCGTGGTGAACTCCAGCATCCCGTAGAGCGGCAGGGTGAAGAAGAGCAGGCAGACCCCGATGGTCACCCACCGGAAGGCGCTCTGCTTGCGGCGCGCGACCGCGCGGTTGCCGCTCACGGCGCGAGCCACTTCGAGGACCGCCGGTCCAGCACGGCATACAGGGTCATGGCGACCGCCACGACGACGACCATCTCCAGGGCCATGGCCTTCCCGATGTTCTCCTGGCCCAGGAGGACCTCCGAGGTGAGCGTGTTGCCGATGGCGAGCGGCAGCAGGGGTGAGCCCTGCGAGACGAGGGCGGCGGCGGTCGCGTAGGCGCTGAAGGCGTTGGTGAACAGCAGCAGCGTCGCGCCGACGAAGGACGGGAAGAGGATCGGGGCGGCGACCCGGCGCCAGTAGACCCAGGTGCTGCCCCCGAGCGTCTCCGTGGCCTCTCGCCACTGGGGGCGCAGCCCCTCGACGGCCGGGAGGAACACGATGAGCATGAGCGGGATCTGGAAGTAGAGGTAGACGAGCATCAGGCCCTTGTCCCACTCGTACAGCCAGAGGCCGGGGCCGGTGTCGATGCCCACCGTGGCGAGCCAGGTCGTGAGGAAACCGGTGGCCCCGAAGCTCGCGAGGAACGCGAAGGCGAGCGCCACACCGCCGAACTGTGCCAGCACACCGCAGAGGGAGGCCACGAAGCGCCGGAGGACGCCGTCGAGGGGTGCCGTCGACACGGCATACGCCAGCAGGGCGCCGATCACCGCACCGCCCACGGCGGTGACGGCCGACAGGACGACGGAGTGCTGCGTGGCCGACACGACCGCGGGCTGGGTGAGGGCGCGGACGTTGCCCAGGGTGGGCTGGCCCTCGCTGAGGAACGCGCCGATGACCACGACGAGCGTGGGGATGATGAGGAAGACGGTCGTGTAGGCGAAGAACGGCACCACGCCCACGAGGGCGCCCGACGGCCGTATGCCGCGGAGCGCCCCCGTCCGAGCCCGGTCAGCCAACGGCGTTGGCCCAGTTCTTGGCCAGGTAGTCCTTGGCCTTGGCGTTCTGCTCCTCGGTGGGGATCACCGGCTCGCCGGAGATCTTCGGCAGCGCGGCGGCTGCGGCCGCGTCGGCGGTCCCGGCCTTCTGCATGGCCTCGAGGCGCACCGGGCGGGCACCCCCCTTGAGCCAGAGGTTCTGGCCCTCGTCGGAGTAGAGGAACTCCTGCCACAGCCGGGCGGCGGCCGGGTGGGGGGCGTCCTTGTTGACGGCCTGGACGTAGTAGCCGCCGACCGCCGCGTTGTCGGGCACGAAGGTCTTCCAGTCCATCTTGCCCTTGAGCTTGGCGCCCTGGGCGACGTTGAGGTAGTCCCAGTCGAACACCACGGGCGTCTGGCCGGACTCGATGGTGGCCGGTGTCGGGTCCACGGGCAGGAAGTTGCCTGCTGCCTTGAGCTTGGCGAAGAAGTCGACACCCTTGGTGATGTCCTCGACGGTGCCGCCCTGGGCGACGGAGACCATCTGGACGCCCGCGAAGGCGGCGCCCGCCTTGGTCGGGTCACCGTTGAGGGCGACCTTGCCCTTGTACTCCGGCTTCAGCAGGTCCTCGACGGAGGTCGGCGCCGGGACCTTGCCGGCGTCGTAGCCGATGCTCATGAAGCCGCCGTAGTCGTTGACCCAGGTGCCGTTCGGGTCCTTGAGGTTCTCGGGCACCTCGTCGAACTTCTCGGTCTTGTAGGGGGCGAACATCGCGGTGTTCGCCGCCGCCACGGAGGCGCCGAGGTCGAACACGTCGGGAGCCTTCGACTGGCCCTTGAGCCGCTGGGCCGTGCTGATCTCGTCGGCGGAGCTCGCGTCCGGCTGGTCGCTGGTGATGGTGATGCCGTACTTGCTCTGGAAGGCCTTGATGATCTCGCCGTAGTTGGCCCAGTCCGGGGGCAGGGCGATGACGTTGAGCTGGCCCTCCTTCTTGGCGGCCTCGACGAGCTTGTCCATGCCACCGAGGTCCTTCGCGGACGTGGCGGTGGCGGCGTTGGTCCCCGACCCGGAGGCGGAGCCGCCGCTGGTCTCCTTCTCGGGCGGGGAGCAGGCGGCGATGCCGGCGGAGACGACGCACGCGACGGCGATCGCACTGACGCGGCGGAGGGATGCTGGGCTCACGGAGACCTCCTGTGCAGGGGCGAACCGGACATCGGGCCGGCTGGGGGCGCCGCGCCGGATGCTATGCCTCTGATCATGACGCCAGAGCCCTCCCACGAGGCGCGTTTCCCCGAGTTCGCCCGATGTTCGCCTTCGACCGGCCGGCGGCCCCACTGCCGGTGAGTGGTTGGATGGGGCCGTGAATGCTCGCGAATCCTCGGTGGTGATCCTCGGCGGCGGCCCGGGCGGCTATGAGGCGGCCCTCGTGGCGGCCCACCTCGGCGCGAAGGTCACCGTCGTCGACCGCGACGGCCTCGGGGGCGCCGCGGTGCTCACCGACTGCGTGCCGTCGAAGGCGCTCATCTCCACTGCCGACTTCATGTCGCAGTTCGAGACCGCCGCCGACCTCGGCGTCCACCTCGAGGACCCCGAGGGCGACGAGGTCGCCGACTCGGTGGCGGAGGTCGTGGCGGTGAACCGGCGGATCCTGCGCCTGGCGGCCGCCCAGAGCCGCGACATCGGTCGTCGCCTCGAGGCCGACGGCGTCCGGGTGCTCCGCGGCGTGGGTCGTCTGGTGTCGCCGTCGCTGGTGCGGGCCGAGCTCACCGACGGTGGCGTCGAGGAGGTCACCGCCGACGTGGTGCTCCTCGCCACGGGAGCCACCCCGCGCGTCATGCCGACCGCGCAGCCCGACGGCGAGCGCATCCTCACCTGGCAGCAGATCTACGACCTCGAGGAGCTGCCCGAGAAGCTGGTCGTCGTCGGCTCCGGTGTCACCGGCGCCGAGCTGGCCCAGGCCTACCTCGGGCTCGGGTCGCAGGTGACCCTCGTGTCGTCGCGCGACCGCGTGCTCCCGGGGGAGGACGCCGACGCGGCCACGGTGATCGAGGAGGTCTTCCGCAAGCGCGGCATGGAGGTGCTCGACCGCTCGCGGATGGCCTCGGTCGAGCGCACCGACACCGGCGTGCTGGTGCGGCTCGAGGACGGCCGTGAGGTCGAGGGCACCCACGCCCTGCTCGCGGTCGGCTCCATCGCGCAGACGGCGGGCATCGGCCTCGAGGAGGTCGGTGTGCAGCTGAAGCCGTCGGGGCACGTCGCCGTCGACCGGGTCTCGCGCACGTCGGTGCGGGGCATCTACGCGGCGGGCGACTGCACCGGCGTGCTGCCGCTCGCCTCGGTGGCCGCCATGCAGGGTCGCATCGCCATGGCCCACGCGCTCGGCGACGCGGTGCACCCCATCAACCTGCGCGCCGTCTCGGCCAACATCTTCACCGACCCCGAGATCGCCACGGTGGGCTTCTCCCAGAAGGACGTCGACGAGGGCCGGGTCGACGCCGAGGCGCTCATGCTGCCGCTGGCCACGAACCCCCGCGCCAAGATGCAGGGCATCACCGACGGCTTCGTGAAGCTGTTCGCACGCAAGGGCATCGGCACGGTGGTCGGCGGCGTCATCGTCGCGCCCCGGGCGTCCGAGCTGATCTACCCGGTGACGCTGGCCGTCCAGCACGGGCTGACGGTCGACCAGCTGGCCGGGACCTTCACGGTCTACCCCTCGCTGTCGGGGTCGGTCGCCGAGGCGGCCCGGCAGCTGCACGCCCCGCAGTAGGGCTTCCCGGGGCGATCGTGGTGGATCACCGACCTTCTGGGGACGGTGAACCACCACACTCGCTCGGCGAGCCGTCTGCGGGACCCGTCGCTAGGGTCGATGCGAAGGCTGAACCACACAGAAGCGAGGCACGCATGGCCGGCGGATTCATGGACAAGGTCAAGGACTTCGTCAAGGGCAATCCAGACCAGGCCGCCAGCGCGATCGAGAAGGTCGAGGACGTCGTCGACCAGCGCACGGGCGGCAAGTACTCCGAGCAGATCGACCAGGGCGGCGACACCCTCCGCGACAAGCTGGGCCTGCCCCCCGAGGGCAGCCAGCCCGTCCCGGGGGAGCCGATGCCCGAGCCCGGCCCCACGCCGGTCCCGGAGCCCGGACCGACCCCCATGCCGGAGCCGGGCCCGACCCCGACGCCCGAGCCGTTGCCGAACCCCATGCCCGAGCCCGGTCCCGCCCCCACTCCCGAGCCCGGTCCGTTCCCGCAGCAGGAGACGGGTCCCGGCTCGATGACGGGCTCCGCCTCGCAACCGGGCGCGGACGAGACCCCGGCACCCAACCCGCAGCCGCTGCCCGGCGACGACGCCCAGCAGCCGGGGTCGCTCGACGAGCCGATGACGCCCGGTGGCTCACAGCAGCCCGGTCAGCCCGGCGGTCCGCTGCGAGGAGGAGCTGCGCCCCGAGGGTGAGGGCAGTGCGGCCGGCGCCCCGCAGGGCGGCGCGGGCGAGCCGCTGACCGCAGGGCGGCCCCACCCAGCAGGGCGAGGAGCAGTCGGCCCCGGGCACCCCGGGCGGCGACCAGCCCGACACCGGTGGTCCCGAGTCGCGCTGAACCCAGGAGCGCTGAGCCCCCGCCCAGACGCAGCAACGCCAGCGGCCCGTCACCCACGTGGGTGACGGGCCGCTGGCGTTGCGCGGGGTGTGCCGCGTGGCTCAGTCCTTGATGTCGGCGATGACGGCACCGTTGGTCACCGTCTGGCCGACCTCGGCCGACAGGCCGGTGATGGTGCCCGCCTTGTGGGCGTTGATGGGCTGCTCCATCTTCATGGCCTCGAGCACGACGACGAGGTCGCCCTCGGCCACCTGCTGACCGTCCTCGACCGCGATCTTGACGATGGTGCCCTGCATGGGCGCGGTCAGGGAGTCGCCGGAGACGGCGGCGCCCGCCTTGCCACCACCGGAGCGCTTGGGCGCCTTCTTCTTGGCCGCGGCGCCACCACCGCCGCCGAGGTTCAGACCGCCGGGGAGCACGACCTCGAGACGCTTGCCGCCGACCTCGACGACGACGGTCTGGCGCTCGCCCGTCTCCTCGGGGGCCTCGGCCACCGGCCCGGCATACGGCTCGATGGTGTTGTCCCACTCGGTCTCGATCCACCGGGTGTGCACCGTGAACGGCTCACCGGCGTCGGCCGGGTCGAAGGCCTCGTCGTCGAGCACCGCGCGGTGGAACGGCAGCACCGTCGGCATGCCCTCGACGACGAACTCGGCCAGCGCGCGGCGGGCCCGCTGCAGGGCCTGCTTGCGGTCGTGCCCGGTGACGATGAGCTTGGCCAGCATGGAGTCGAAGGCGCCGGCGATGGTGTCGCCCTCGACGATGCCGCTGTCGAGGCGCACGCCCGGGCCCGACGGCGGCTCGAAGACGCTCACCGTGCCGGGGGCGGGGAGGAAGTTGCGTCCGGCGTCCTCGCCGTTGATGCGGAACTCGATCGAGTGCGCCCGCGGGGCGGGGTCGCTGTAGCCGAGCGGCTCGCCGTTCGCGATGCGGAACTGCTCGCGGACCAGGTCGATGCCGGTGACCTCCTCGGTGACCGGGTGCTCCACCTGCAGGCGGGTGTTGACCTCGAGGAAGGAGATGGTGCCGTCCTGGCCGACGAGGAACTCGCAGGTGCCGGCGCCGGTGTAGCCCGCCTCCTTGAGGATGGCCTTGGACGCCCGGTAGAGCTCGGCGTTCTGGGCGTCGGAGAGGAAGGGCGCCGGGGCCTCCTCGACGAGCTTCTGGTGGCGGCGCTGCAGCGAGCAGTCGCGGGTCGAGACGACCACCACGTTGCCGTGCATGTCGGCCAGGCACTGGGTCTCGACGTGGCGCGGCTTGTCGAGGTAGCGCTCGACGAAGCACTCGCCGCGGCCGAAGGCGGCGACCGCCTCACGGGTGGCCGAGTCGAACAGCTCGGGGATCTCCTCGAGGGTGCGGGCGACCTTCAGGCCGCGGCCGCCACCGCCGTAGGCCGCCTTGATGGCGACCGGCAGGCCGTGCTCCTCGGCGAAGTCGATGACCTCGATGGCGCTCTCGACCGGGTCGGGCGTTCCGGCCACCAGGGGCGCCTCGGCCTTGGCCGCGATGTGGCGCGCCTTGACCTTGTCGCCGAGGTTGTCGATGGCCTCGGGGGAGGGGCCGATCCAGGTGAGGCCGGCGTCGATGACCGCCTGGGCGAAGGAGGCGTTCTCCGCCAGGAAGCCGTAGCCCGGGTGGACGGCGTCGGCGCCGGAGCGCTGCGCGACGTCGAGCAGCTTCTCCACCACGAGGTAGCTGTCCCCGGGGGTGGTACCCGCCCAGGGCGTAGGCCTCGTCGGCGACCTTCACGTGCAGGGCGTCCCGGTCGGGCTCGGCGTAGACCGCCACGGAGCCGATGCCGCTGTCCTTGCAGGCACGCGCGATGCGGACGGCGATCTCGCCGCGGTTGGCAATGAGGACCTTGCTGATGGGCGCCATGGCGCGGAGCCTAGCGTCTTGCCGCGGCGTCAGGACCACCCGTGGAGTGTGGGCTCGCCAACACTGCGCGGTATGCCGTGGGCGCCCCGATCAGGGTTGGCCGGGGGCCTGCGCGCCGGCCGTGAACCAGCTCCCTGCGGCCGCCTCCTCGGCCTCGGCCCCCGTTGGCCGCGATGCCGGGCGGCGGTAGTGGCGGTAGGCGGCCACCGCGGCGGTGAGCAGGACCACCGCGACGATGGCCTGCCAGGAGCCCTCGACCTCGTCCATCCGCGTCGCGGTGTTCCACGACGCGTGCTGTACCGCGATGGCCAGCACGCTGCCTCCCGTGTCGACCAGGTGCATGCCGAGGAGGTAGCGGTAGACCGGGGCCAGGCCGAACAGCAGCGCCAGCCCGCCTCCGACCTCCGCCCAGGTCCAGCCGCTCTCGAAGAGGAGGGGCACGTGGATCGCGGCGAAGGCCGGCGCCGTCAGCAGGGACGCGACCAGCAACCCGTGGCGAGCCATGAGGCGCGACTGCATGAACCCACCCCAGGCGGTCTCCTCCCACAGGTTCAGGACCAGCGCGCCGAAGACCAGGATGTCGAACAGGTAGAGGCCGGCGGCGGCATACCAGGCGCGTCCTCCCTCGACGAGGGTCCCCGACACCGCGGCGAGCGTGAGCGTGAGCAGCGGCATGGCCAGCACGACGACGGCCCAGCGGGCGACACCGAAGCGCCACGCCAGCGCGCGTCCGAGGAGCCTGCGGGCGGCACCCGGGCCGTCGGCCCTGCGGGAGACCAGCAGCGCGGAACCCAGCAGCACGACGTAGACGAGGCCCAGGAGGAAGGGTTCGAAGGGAAGGTCGGCGATGGCCGGGACCGCCAGCAGCGGCCACCCGACCCCGAAGACGAGCAGCAGGAAGGCCGTGACCGGTCGTCGACGGGCCAGACCGGCCGGCCGCTCGGACGTCGCCGGGTCGGTGGTCACACGAGGGTCGGGACCGGGCATCGGGGGCTCCCTCCGCAGGGCGGGTCAGCACTCCCCTCGAGCGCGTTCAACAGCGCGGGGCGCCGGGATGTTCCCAACCGTCCCGGCAGGCGGCCCGCCGTGTGGGGCCCGGCCACGCGGCCTACAGTCGTGCGCATGACTGCTGTCCCGAACCTTTCCCTGTCCGCCGGAACGACCAGCATCGACATCCCGCAGCTCGGCTTCGGGGTGTGGCAGGTGCCCGAGGACGAGGTGGTCGGCGCCGTGACGACGGCCATCGAGACCGGCTACCGCAGCATCGACACCGCCCGCATCTACGGCAACGAGGAGGGCACCGGCGAGGCCATCGCGAACGCCGGCGTGCCCCGCGACGAGCTCTTCGTCACCACCAAGGTGTGGAACGACGACCAGGGCTTCGACTCCACGCTCACCGCCTTCGACGCGTCGATGAAGCGACTCGGCCTCGAGACCCTCGACCTGTACCTCATCCACTGGCCGTCCCCGAAGCAGGACGCCTACGTCGACACCTGGAAGGCCCTGCTCCGCCTGCGCGAGGAGGGCCGCGTGCGCGCCGTCGGCGTGTGCAACTTCCACGTGCCGCACCTGCAGCGGCTGCTCGACGAGACCGGTGAGCTGCCCGCGATCAACCAGGTCGAGCTGCACCCCTACCTGCAGCAGACCGAGCTGCGCGAGTTCCACGCGGCCAACGGCATCCTCACCGAGGCCTGGAGCCCGCTGGCCTCGGGCGGCGACGTCCTGACCGACGAGACCATCACCCGCGTCGCCGAGAAGCACGGGGTCACCCCGGCCCAGGCGATCCTGCGCTGGCACCTCGACATCGGCAACGTCGTCATCCCCAAGTCGGTGACGCCGAGCCGCATCCGCGAGAACTTCGACATCTTCGGCTTCTCGCTCGACGCCGACGACCTCGCCGCGATCGAGAAGCTCGAGCGGGGCCACCGCACCGGCCCGAACCCCGACGAGTTCTGGGCCTGAGCGCACCGCGCGAGCGCTGACCGACGCACCGCGCCGTCCGGGCGCTGAGCCACCCCCGCGGGGCGGGCAGGGACGTCCCTGCCCGCCCCGCGGCGGCGTCTAGGGTGTGCGCCATGAGCAACGCCCCCGACACCCGTGCCCAGCGCGAGCTCGAGGAGGGGATCCAGCGCGACTTCTCCGCGAGCATGTCCTACGGGTCCTACCTCGACCTCGACCGGCTGCTGTCGGCGCAGCACCCCCGCAGCACCCCGCCGCAGCACGACGAGCTGCTCTTCATCGTGCAGCACCAGGTGGCCGAGCTGTGGCTCAAGCTGATGCTCCACGAGCTCCGCTCGGCCCGCTCGCTCATGACCAACGACGACCTCGCGCCGGCCCTCAAGCGCCTCGCCCGCGTCAAGCACATCCAGAACCAGCTCACCGAGCAGTGGTCGGTGCTGGCGACGCTCACGCCGAGCGAGTACGCCCTGATCCGGCCGTTCCTCGCCACCTCGTCGGGCTTCCAGAGCTACCAGTACCGCGCCGTCGAGTTCATGCTCGGCAACAAGAACCGCGACATGGTGGCCGTCTTCGACCACGACCCGACCGCGCAGCAGCTGCTCGCCGAGGCGCTGGCCGAGCCCAGCCTCTACGACGAGTTCCTGCGCTACCTGCACCGGCGCGGCTACGCCATCCCGCAGGCCGTGCTCGAGCGCGACGTCACCCAGCCCTACCGGGTGGACGACGACCTCGTCGACGTCTTCGCCGCCGTCTACGCCGACCCGGCCGAGCACTGGGGCGTCTACGAGACGTGCGAGGAGCTCGTCGACATCGAGGACAACTTCCAGAACTGGCGCTTCCGCCACCTGCAGGTCGTCACCCGCACCATCGGGCACAAGGTGGGCACCGGCGGGTCCTCCGGCGTCGACTTCCTGCGCCGGGCGCTCGACCTCACCTTCTTCCCCGAGCTGTATGCCGTGCGCACCCGGATCGGTGGGTAGGGGCACACCCGCCCGTGCCCACCGTCGCGCCCAGCCGTTCGGAGGATAGGTAGCCGAACTCAGGCGCCGCCGACGCCGTCGCTCCCACACTGTGCCCCACACGGTCCCCGAGCTGGGGCCAACGACGAGGAGCGCACGATGACGAGCAGCACCCTCCCCGGTCCACCCGCGGGCCCTCCGCCTGCGCCGTCGACGCCGCCCGCACCGGTGAAGCCCGGCCAGCTCGCCTGGCTCGAGGGTGAGCTGCGGCAGTGGCAGGCGCAGGGGCTCATCGACGCCGACACCGCCGCTGCCATCAGTGCGAGATACGTTGCGGTCCGGCGCTTCTCACTGGTTCGGCTGCTGCTCGGGCTCGGCGCCTGCTTCGTCGGCGTCGGCCTGCTCTGGCTCGTCGCCGCCAACCTCGACCGGCTCTCACCCGGGCTGCGCTTCGTCCTCGTGACACTGCTGTGGCTGGGCTTCACCGCCGCCGCCGAGGTCATCGCCGGGCGCCGCGCCCACCGCGGTGGCGAGAGCCGTTCCGCGGTGGTGGGGGCCGCGCGCGTCCTGGCCGCGCTCAGCTTCGGCGCCGTCGTCTTCCAGGCGGCGCAGAGCCTCCAGGTGCCGGCCTACGAGTCGGGGCTCCTCGGCGTCTGGGGGCTGGGTGCCCTGCTCTACGCCTACGCGGTGACCGGGGTCAGCCCGCTGCTCGTCGGCCTCACGCTCAGCACCGGCTGGTTCGTCTGGCACGTCGCCGAGTCGGCCGACAGCGGCATGGGCTTCGTCGCCGCGCTGCTCGTCGGGGGAGTGGTCGCCGCCGCGGTCGCCGTGCTGCACCTGCGGCGCCGGCTCCCCGGCTTCGCCGTGGCCTGGCGGGAGGTCGGGGCCCTGCTCGTGCTCGTGGGGCTGTTCGCCGCAGCCCTTCCGGACGTCACGGCGGAGGGCTTCAGCTGGCCTGCCGTCGCTCACGGTCGGCCTGGTGCTCGCCGCCGTCGTCGTCACGGCGGCTGCGCTGCTGGGCGACCGGGAGGGCCGGGTCGAGCTCGTCGCCCCCGTCGCCGCCCTCGGCGTCGGGCTGCTGCTGGTGCTCTGGGACCCGGGGGTGACCGACACCAGGGAGGTGACCGGCACGGCATACCTGCACGCCTTCGTCTCGGTGGCCGTCTACCTGGCCGCCGCCGGCTGGTATGCCGTGCTGGGGACGCTGCGGGACACCTCCCGCCTCACCGTGATCGCCACCGGGGCCCTGGTCGTCTTCACCACCGTGCAGGCGTTCGCCGTCTTCGCGCCGATCATCTCCGGGGCCACGCTGTTCCTGCTGGTGGGGGCGGTGCTGGTCGGCTCAGGCTTCGTCGTCGACCGCGGCCGGCGCCATCTCGTCGCCACCATCGAGGGAGGTGCGGCATGAGCCGGCTGCCCTCCCGCATCGTGCTCGTTGCCGCGGCCTGCGCCGCCCAGCTCGCCCTGGTCGGTGTCGCCGTCGCGGGGCCGCTGTCGGCACGGCTCACCGGTGACGAGTACCTCCTGGCGGTGCGGCCGGTCGACCCCATCGACCCGTTCCGCGGGGCCTACGTCGACCTCGGCTACCCGACCCTGAGCGGCTCCTCGGAGAGCGGCTTCTGGCGGCCCGACGACGTGCCGGGGGAGCGTGGCGAGGTGTTCGTCCCCCTCGTGCGTGACGGTGGGCTCTGGCGCGGCGGCACGGCCAGCCGCACCCGGCCGGACGCCGGTCCCTACCTGCGCTGCAACGACTCCGAGTGGCGCCTGCGCTGCGGCATCGAGAGCTGGTTCCTCCCGCAGGACAAGGCGCTCGCGGTCGAGAGGGCCGTCGCCTCGGGCTCGGCCGTCGCACGGGTGCGCGTCGACGGGCGAGGGCACGCGGCGCTCATCGGTGTGGAGGCCCGCCCCGCCGGCTGAGGCGGCCACCGGTACCGTCGAGCGGGTCAGCCGTCCACCGAGGCCCGGAGCGACCGCCATGACCCCCACAGACCTCTCCCGCTGGACCGACCAGCCGACCCACCGGTCCTGGCTCCGAGCCGGCATCACGTCACTGGTCTCGTTCTACCGCCCCACCATCGACGTGGCCGGGGGCTTCACGTACCCGGATGCCGACGGGCGTCCCAGCGGCGACGAGCCGCCGGCGCTGTTCCTCACGGCGCGCATGGCCCACGCGGCCGCCGTCGGCGTCGCGCACGGTGTGCCGGGCGCCGGGGTCCTGCTCGACCACGCCGTCGACTCGCTGCTCGGGCCGTTCCGCGACCCGCAGCACGGGGGCTGGTTCGCCCGGCGTGGGGTCACGGGCAGCCGCAAGGAGGCCTACGACCACGTGCACGTCGGGCTCGGGGCGGCGTCGGCGCTCGCCGTCGGGCACCCGCGGGCGGCGGGGCTCCTCGAGGCCGTCGTCGAGGTCGTCGAGGACCGGCTGTGGCAGCCCGGGCAGGACGGTCTCGGGGAGTCGTGGGCCGCCGACTGGAGCGACCCCGAGCCCTACCGCGGGGCGAACGCCGCGATGCACGGCACCGAGGCGTTCCTCGCCATCGGCGACGTCACCGGCGACGCGACCTGGCACCTGCGGGCGCTCGCCATGGCGGGTCGCGTGGTCGACGGTGCCGCGCGGCGGCGGGGGTGGCTCATCCCGGAGCACTTCGACGCCCAGTGGCACGAGCTGCCCGACTACAACCGCGACGACCCGAACCACCCCTTCCGCCCCTACGGCGCCACCCTCGGCCACTCGCTCGAGTGGTCGCGCTTCCTCTGCGCGCTCGACGCGAGCCCGCTGCTGACCCGCGAGGCCTGGCTGGTGGAGGCCGCAGCCGCTCTCGCCCACAAGGCCCTGGGGTTCTGGGGCGCCGACGGGCGTGACGGCCTGGTCTACACCGTCGACTGGGACGGCCGTCCGGTGTCGACCGTGCGGCTCCACTGGCCCGTGTGCGAGGGGATCCAGGCCTGCGCGGCGCTGCTCGACGCCACGGGTGACCCGGCGTGGGAGCAGTGGTACCGCAGGCTGTGGGACCACGCCGCCGTCCGGTTCGTCGAGCCCCGCGGGACGTGGGTCAACGAGTGCGACGAGGACTGGAAGCCGGCCGGCACGGTGTGGCCGGGCCGGCCGGACGTCTACCACTCCGTCGGCGCCTACGCGGCGCCGCTGGTGGGCCGGACGCCGTTCGTGACGATGGCGTCGCTGCGGGCGCGCTGACGCCTCTCAGGAGTCCCGTCCGCGTGTGGCCCGGCGCTCCGCGCGTCGCTGCTGCTCCTCGGCGTCGAGCCGGGCCGCTTCCTCCGGGGTCGGAGCGGAGCCACCCAGCCGAGCCGGGAGCCACCAGCTCCCCGGCGGCTGCTCGTCGGGCGGGTGGGCAGCGACGACCTCGTCGAGCAGGGTCGCCATCATCGAGCGCAGCCGGACGGTCTCGGCCACCGGGTCGTCACCGGCGAACCTGAGCGGCTCCCCGACCCGGATCGAGATGGTCCGCCCGCGGGTGAGGTCGCGTGGGTGGTCCTTGGTGAGGATGCGCTGCGTCCCCCACAGCACCACCGGCACCACGGGCACCCCGGCCTCCGCCGCGATCCGCACTGCCCCGGTCTTGAACGCCTTGAGCTCCATGGCGCGCGAGATCGTCGCCTCGGGGAAGATTCCGACGACCTCGCCCTGCCGCAGGTAGTCGACCGCGGTCCGCAGCGATGCCTCGCCGTCGGCCCGGTCGACCTCGATGTGGTGGACCGAGCGCATCACCGGCCCCATCCAGCGGTGGTCGAAGAGCTCGCGCTTGGACATGAACCGCACCAGCCGCCGCGAGGGGTGCGCGGCCAGCCCGCCGTACACCGGGTCGAGGTAGCCCACGTGGTTGCAGGCCAGCACCACCGGACCGCTCCGGGGCACATGCTCCGTCCCGCTCATCACGATGCGCTGGCCGAGCAGCCGGATGCCCGCCTTGGCCGCGAGCACGATCGGCGGGTAGGTCAGGTCGCGCACGGGGGCAGCATGGCAGGCGCCCTCGGGTCAGAGCGGCCGGGGGCGGTAGGCCTCGACGAGTCGGTCGTGCAACGCGTCGATCCGCGGGTCGACGACCTTCCGCGCGGGGTCCTCGTCGTGCCAGGCCACGATCTGGCGGGCGCCCTCGGCGAAGGGGACGCGGGCCGACCAGTCCGGCACGAGGGCCCGGATCTTGCTGGTGTCGAACACCATCGAGTGCGCCTTGTCGCCCAGAAGCGAGTCGCCGAGGTCGGTGTCGGCGGCCGCGATGGCCTCGGAGGCGACGTGCACCAGACGGGGCTCGACCCCCGCCGCGGCGGCGACGTCCTCGTAGATGCGGTTCCAGGTCGGCGCCTCGTCGGAGGTGATGTGGAACGCCTCGCCGAGCGCGTCGCGGTGCCCGAGCAGCGGGACGAACGCCCGGGCGAAGTCCTCGTGGTGGGTGATCGTCCAGAGCGAGGTGCCGTCGCCGTGCACCACGACCTCCTTGCCCTGGCGCATCCGCTCGACCACGGTCCACTGCCCGTCAAAGGGCGGCAGGGAGTGGTCGTAGGTGTGCGACGGGCGGACCACCGTGACCGGGAAGCCGGTCTCGTCGCGGGCCGAGGCGAGCAGGTCCTCGCACGCGATCTTGTTGCGTGAGTAGAGCCAGAACGGGTTCGACAGCGGTGTGGCCTCGGTGACCGGCAGACGCTCGGGCGGGGTCTGGTAGGCCGAGGCAGAGCTGATGAACACGAACTGCCCGGTGCGTCCGGTGAACCGCTCGACGTGCGGCCCCAGGTCGTCCGGGGTGAACGACAGGAAGTCGACCACGACGTCGAACTCGCGCTCGCCGAGGGCCGCGCCCACCGCGTCGGCGTCACGGACGTCGGCGTGCAGCGCCTCGGCACCGGGGTGCGGCGGGTGGGTGCTGCTCGTCCCGCGGGTCAGGGTCGTCACGTCGGCCCCCGCCGCCACGGCCTGGGCCACGCAGGCCGAGCTGATCACGCCGGTGCCACCGATGAACAGGATGCGCTGGGTCACCGTGCGAGCCTAGGCCCCCACCCGGCACACCGTCCTCGGAGCGTCCGGGCTGGCCACGGTTCAGCCGAGGCGGCTGAGGTCCTCGCGGCACCGGCGCTCGAACTCGCCGAGCTCGGCGAGGGCGTCCTCGATGTCGCGGCGCCTCTGCTCGAGGTCGGTGCGGCGCTCGTCGATCTGGTCGAGGACGTACTCGAGCTGGCTCGCCCTGCCCCGGGGCCGGTCGTAGAGGTCGATGATGGTGCGGATCTCTTCGAGCGGGAAGCCGAGCCGCTTGCCGCGGAGGATGAGGTTCAGCCGGGTGCGGTCACGGCGGTGGTAGACGCGGGTGGTGCCGCGGCGCTCGGGGGAGATGAGCCCGAGGTCCTCGTAGTGCCGCACGGTGCGGTGGGTGACCCCGAACTCGTCGGCGATCTCGCGGATCGTCCACGTCCGCTCCTGCTGCCGGGTCGGGGTTGTCATGGCGCTCATCATTGCTTTACGTTTACGTCAACGTCAAGCAATGACCAGGCGACGATCACGACAGAAGTGGGAACGACGATGTTCGAGCTGAGCAAGGACCACGAGGACTTCCGCAAGGTCGTCCGGGAGTTCGCCGAGGCAGAGGTCGGCCCCGCACATCGCCAAGTGGGACCGCGACCACCACTTCCCCTCCGACCTGGTGCCGAAGATGGGCGAGCTGGGGCTGTTCGGCCTGGTCGTGCCCGAGGAGTTCGGCGGCATGGGCGAGGACGGCGACTTCACGTCGCCTGTGCGTCGCCATCGAGGAGCTCGGCCGCGTCGACCAGTCGATCGGCATCACGCTGTCGGCCGGTGTCGGCCTGGGCATCAACCCGATCCTCACCTACGGCAGCCAGGAGCAGAAGGAGCGCTTCCTGCCCGACCTCGTGGCCGGCCGTGCGCTCGCCGGCTTCGGCCTCACCGAGCCCGACGCCGGCTCCGACGCCGGCGCGACCCGCACCAGGGCCGTCCGCGACGGCGACGAGTGGGTCATCAACGGCGCCAAGGCGTTCATCACCAACTCCGGCACCGACATCACCTCGGTGGTCACCGTCACCGCCCGCACCGGCACCAACGAGGACGGCTCCGCGCAGATCAGCGCGATCATGGTCCCCAACGGCACCCCCGGCTTCACGGTGGAGCCGGCCTACGACAAGCTCGGCTGGCACGCCTCCGACACCCACGGCCTGACCTTCGAGAACTGCCGCGTCCCCGCCGACAACCTGCTCGGCAAGGAGGGCAACGGCTTCAAGCAGTTCCTCAAGACCCTCGACGACGGCCGCATCGCCATCTCGGCCCTGGCAGTCGGCATGAGCCAGCGGATGCTCGAGGAGACCACCGAGTACGCCAAGACCCGCAAGGCCTTCGGCAAGCCCATCGGGGTGAACCAGGGCGTCTCGTTCCAGATCGCCGACCTCGCCGTCATGGTCGAGGCCTCCCGCCAGCTCACCTACAAGGCCGCCTGGCTCAAGGACGAGCTCGAGAAGGGCCGCCGCTCCGTGGCCGAGGTCAAGCAGGCCGCCGCGATCTGCAAGCTCTACTCCACCGAGGCCGCGGTCACCGCGACCCGCATCGCCACGCAGGTCTTCGGCGGCAACGGGTTCATGGAGGAGTACCCCGTGGCGCGCTTCTACCGCGACGCCAAGATCCTCGAGATCGGCGAGGGCACCTCCGAGGTGCAGCGCATGGTCATCGCCCGCAACCTCGGTCTCCCCACCGCGTGAGCCCCGAGACGACGGTGCGAGAGGGTATGCCGGTGACCTCCTCGAGCTCCCAGCCCCCGTTCGCCACCGGTCCCGACTCCGGCGCCGACGCGAAGGTGACGGACGTCCGCGAGCGGCTCGCCGCGGCATACCAGGCATCGGACGCCCCGCCAGAGAAGGCGAAGGCGAAGCTGGACTCGCAGAACAAGCTGTTCGTGCGAGACCGGATCGCGCTGCTCTTCGACGAGGGCTCGTTCGTCGAGGACGGCCGCTACGCGAACGCCATGGCCACGGGCCTGCCCGCCGACGGCGTCGTCACCGGGCGGGGGACCGTCGACGGCCGGCCCGCGATCGTGGTCGCCAACGACCCGACCGTGAAGGCCGGCTCGTGGGGCGCCCGGACGGTGGAGAAGATCGTGCGGGCCACCGAGATGGCGCTGCGCGAGGAGCTGCCGGTCTTCTGGTTCGTCGACTCCGCCGGTGCCCGGATCACCGACCAGGTGGACCTCTTCCCGGGCCGCCGCGGCGCCGGGTCGCATCTTCCACAACCAGGTGGCGCTGTCGGGCAAGGTGCCGCAGATCTGCTGCCTGTTCGGGCCGAGCGCCGCCGGTGGCGCCTACATCCCGTCGTTCACCGACATCGTCATCATGGTCGAGGGCAACGCGTCGATGTACCTCGGCAGCCCGCGCATGGCGGAGATGGTCGTGGGGGAGAAGGTCTCGCTCGAGGAGATGGGCGGGGCGCGCATGCACTGCACCGTCTCGGGTGTCGGCGACCTGCTCGCCGGAGACGACACCGAGGCGATCGAGCTGGCCAAGCTCTACTTCTCGTACATGCCGCAGAACTGGCACTCCGAGCTGCCGTCCTACCACCCGGAGGAGCCGGCGCAGCCGCTGACGCGGCACACCGTGCCGGAGCGGGAGAGCCAGCCCTTCGACATCCACGAGGTCATCGACGGGCTGGTCGACGACGACAGCTTCTTCGAGATCAAGCCGCTGTTCGCCGGCGAGCTCGTCATCGGTCTCGGTCGCATGGCGGGCGAGACGGTCGGCATCGTGGCCAACAACTCGTCGGTCAAGGGCGGGGTGCTCTTCACCGACAGCGCCGACAAGGCCGCCCGCTTCATCTGGCTGTGCGACGCGTTCTCGATCCCGATCATCTACCTGGCCGACGTGCCCGGCTTCATGATCGGCTCGGAGGTCGAGCGCGGCGGCATCATCCGCCACGGCGCCAAGATGGTCTCGGCGGTGTCGTCGGCGACCGTGCCGCAGTTCTGCGTCATCGTGCGCAAGGCCTACGGCGCCGGGCTCTACGCGATGGGCGGGCCGGGCTTCGCGCCCGACGCGACCATCGCGCTGCCGACCGCCCGGATCGCCGTCATGGGGCCCGAGGCGGCGGTGAACGCGGTCTACGCCAACAAGATCGCGGCAGTCGAGGCCGAGCAGGGTGTCGAGGCGCGTGAGGCCTTCGTGCAGGAGAAGCGCCGCGAGTACGAGGAGGACGTCGACCTCGAGCGGCTCGCCTCCGACCTCGTGCTCGACCAGGTCATCGAGGCCGATGCCCTGCGGGCCGAGCTGCTGCTGCGGCTGCGCTACGCCAGCGCCCGGGACCGGCACTTCGCCACCAAGCGCCGCGACGTCCCGCCGGTCTGAGCCGCTCCCGCCGACAGGGGTCTGTGCGCGTCGTCAGGTCGGGATGCCCGGGGCGCGCAGGGTGTGCCAGGCGATGCCCACCTCGGCCAGCAGCTCGCGCAGCAACGGCAGGCTGAGGCCGACGACGTTGCTGGGGTCGCCCTCGATGCCGGAGACGAAGGGTGCCCCCAGCCCGTCGAGGGTGAACGAGCCGGCGACGCGAAGCGGCTCGCCGGTCTCGACGTAGGCGCGGATCTCGTCGTCGTCGATCGCGGCGAAGTGGACGGTGGTGGAGGCCGTCGCGCCGAGCGTGGCCCCCGTGCCGTCGTCCTCGCGGGTGTCGATGAGCCAGTGCCCCGTGTGCAGGACGCCGGTGCGGCCCCGCATGTGCTGCCAGCGCTCGATCGCCTGCTCCGGCGTCGCCGGCTTGCCGTGGCCGTCGCCGTCGAGGTCGAGGATCGAGTCGCACCCGATGACGAGGGCGTCCTCCACCTGTGCGGCGACGTCCTCGGCCTTGGCCCGGGCGAGGACCAGCGCGAGGTCCTCGGGCGCGAGCGGGCCGTAGGTCTCCTCGGCGGCCGCCGTCGCGGCATCCTCGTCCACGCCGCTCACCATGATGCTGGGCTCGATGCCGGCGGCGTGCAGGAGGCGCTTGCGGGCAGGAGACGCCGAGGCGAGGACGACGTGGACCGGGTGGGGGTGCTCGCTCATGCGGCGAGCCTATCGACGCCGGACCGCTCAGCCCTTGTCGCCGGTCTCCTTCTCGGGCTCCTCGGCCGGCGTGGCCCCCTGGGCTCCCGTCGGCCTCGCCGACTTCTTCGCCGGCTTCTTCTCCGACGCCTTCTCAGGACGGTGGAGCTCGTCGAACATCTCGGCGCCGAGGTAGCGCCGCATCGCGGCCTCGACCGCGGTCTCACCCTCACGGGGCGGCCGGTTGCCGACCGACTCGCGTGCCTCGTGGCGGGCCCGCTCGCTGTTCACGTCACTCATGGCTGGCACCTCCCGGCCGCGCCCTCCCCACCACGGGAGGACCTGTCTCTCAGGCTGTCACCGCGATGGGCGAGGCACCCGGGTCTTCGGTCCCCTCTGCGCAGCGCCTGCGCAGCGCCTGCGCAGATGTGCGGCGCGCGGCGGCCCGGGGACTAGGCCGGGTGCACGTTCTTGGCAGGAACCAACCGAGCGAAGACTGGCCGTGACGCCCAGGCAGGTGTCCCCACCGGTGTCGCGGTGCCTCTCTCGTCACACCGTGCATCTCTCCTCACACCGTCCTCGTGGGCGTCAACCCGAGGTCCCCAGGAGGCGGCCATGACCAGCACCCTTGAGTCGCTGCGCGAGAGCGTCCGCGGTCAGGTGATCAGCCCGGATGACCAGGAGTACGACACTGCGAGGCGGGTCTACAACGCGATGATCGACCGCCGCCCCGCCGTGATCGTGCGCCCGGCCAACACCGGGGATGTGATGTCAGCGGTCAGACATGCCCAAGCCAACGGCCTGCCGGTGGCCACACGCGGGGGCTCCCACAGCGTGCCAGGCTTCGGCACCGCCGACGACGCCGTCGTCGTCGACCTCTCGAGCCGGCGCGGGGTGCGGGTGGACCCGCTGACGAGCACGGCGCGCGCCGAGGGCGGGGCGACCTGGGGCGACTTCAACGCCGCGACCCACGCGTTCGGCCTGGCCACCACAGGCGGCATCATCTCCACGACCGGCGTCGGCGGCCTGACGCTGGGAGGGGGCATCGGCCACCTTGACCGCGGCTTCGGGCTGTCCTGCGACAACCTGGTCTCCGCCGACGTCGTCACCGCCGACGGCACGATGCACGTCGCGAGCGAGAAGG
This sequence comes from uncultured Actinomycetota bacterium, assembly GCA_963730585.1. Taxonomy (GTDB): domain Bacteria; phylum Actinomycetota; class Actinomycetes; order Actinomycetales; family Dermatophilaceae; genus Pedococcus_A. Next base: position 320,121 of record CAVSSL010000006.1, read on the forward strand.
ACGACGAGGACCTTTTCTGGGCGATCCGCGGGGGCGGAGGCAACTTCGGTGTCGTCACCTCGTTCGAGTTCGCCGTGCACCCGGTGAAGGACATCTACGGGGGACCGATGTTCTTCGAGCTCGCGCATGCCCGCGACGTCCTCGAGCACTACCGCGAGTACATCGCCACCGCGCCGGAACAGCTCGGAGCCTTCCCGGCCTTCCAGATCGCCCCACCCCTGCCGTTCATCCCGGAGGACCGGCACGGCGAGCCGTTCATTGCCATCGTCGCGTGCTGGGCTGGGCCGCTGGACGAGGGGGAGAAGGCGCTGAAGCCCTTCCGCGACGTGGCGCCGGTGGTCGCCGAGCATGTCGGCTCGATGCCCTACCCGGCCCTGAACAGCGCGTTCGACGCGCTGGTGCCGCCGGGGCTCCAGCACTACTGGAAGGCCAACTTCAACACCGAGCTGACCGACGGGGCCATCGACGGCCACCTCGAGTTCGGCCCACGCCTCCCGGCGGTGAACTCGACGGTGCACATCTATCCCATCAACGGGGCCTGTCACCGCGTCGCGCCCGATGCGACTGCCTTCGCCTATCGGGACGCTAGCTTCGCCACGGTGATCGCCGGGATGTGGCCCGACCCGTCACAGAACGAGGCCAACACCCAGTGGGTGCGTGACTACTACGACGCGACCGCGCCGCACTCGGAGGGCGGTGGCTACGTGAACTTCATGGCCGAGGACGACCAGGGCCGGATCAGGGAGAACTACAAGGGCAACTACGACCGGCTGGCCGCCATCAAGCGGACGTACGACCCGGACAACATGTTCCGGTTCAACCAGAACATCAAACCCGCCTGACTGGCGGTCTGACGGCAGCGCTCCCACGCCGTGGGCCTCAGCCGAGCACCTCGTCGACGTAGCACCACCGCCAGGCCTCGCCCGGTTCGAAGCTGCGGATCACCGGGTGGCCGGTCTCCTTGAAGTGGCGCTCGGCGTGCCGACCGACCGAGGAGTCGCAGCACCCGACGTTGCCGCAGACGAGGCACAGGCGCAGGTGCACCGGCACCAGCCCCTCGCGCTCGCAGTCGGGACAGCCCCGCGGGGTGAGGGGCTGCACCGGGCGCCGGTACTTCTCGAGGTGCCTGCACGCCGCGGCCAGCGCCTCCGGGGCGTGCAGGGGCGTGTCGCGCACGGCCGCGGCCCGGTCCTCGAGCCGCTCGAGCATCGACTCCTCGATGTCGAGCTGTGCCATGACGGTGCTGAGCACGTGGTGGTCGGCGGCGCCGGTGTCACGCAGGCGCAGCAGCTCGGCGCGCTCGGCGGCGAGGGTCATCAGCCGGGCCCGGCGGTAGGCCTCGCTCGGGGTCTCGTTCTCGTCCTCACGGCCCCGGCCGAGGCGCTCCCACGCCGCCGTGGTGCGGTCCTCCGCCCGCTGCCGCAGCCGGGTCGCCGTGTCGCGGTCGATCTCCGGCACGGCGTCGAGCGCCCTGAGCCCGGCCGCCACCGCCTGCTGGAGCAGCGTGGCCTCGGCGAGGGCGTCCTCGCGGCGGTCCGGCCCGCGCACGCCCAGACGTCGCGCCAGCCACGGCAACGTGGTGCCCTGCACCAGCAGGGTGCCCACCGTGACCACCATGGCGATGAAGACCAGCACGTCGCGGTGCGGGGTCTCCGGGGGCAGCACCAGCGCCGCGGCGAGCGTCACGACACCGCGCATCGCGGCCCACGACAGCACCGTCGAGTGGGACCACGGCACCGGTCCGCCGGCGCCGCCGCCGAGTCGTGGCGCCACCCAGAGCAGCGGGAACACCCAGACCGGGCGCAGGAGCATCACGGTCAGCAGCACCGCCACGCTCGTGCCCACGATGAGCCCCAGGCCGAGGTCGGAGGAGGCGACGCCCGACACGATGCGCCGCATCTGCAGGCCGATCATGAGGAAGACGGCGTTCTCGAGGAGGAACTGCAGGGTCGCCCAGTTGATCCGCTCGCTCGTGCGGGACGCCGCGGACTGGAGCACGGGGGAGCGGTGGCTCAGCAGCAGCCCGGCCACCACGACGGCGAGCACGCCGGACGCGTGGAGCTGCTCGGCCGGCAGGTAGGCCAGGAACGGCGTCATGAACGACAGCGAGGTGTCGATGACGGGGTCGTCGACGAAGCGTCGCACGGTGCCGACGACGATGGCCGCAGCCAGGCCCACGGCGACGCCACCGAGCACGGCCCAGGTGAAGTCGAGGGCGACCGAGCCCAGGGACACGGCAGCCGTCGCGGTGAAGGCGGCGATCGCCGTGCGCAGGGACACCAGGGCGGTCGCGTCGTTGACGAGGGACTCGCCCTCCAGGATGGTCACCAGCCGCCGCGGCAGGCCGATGCGGCGCGCCACGGCGGTGGCCGCGACGGCGTCCGGCGGCGCGACGACGGCTCCGAGGGCGAAGGCGACCGCGAAGGGCACGGGCAGCAGCCACCAGGCCACGGCCCCCACGCCCAGGGCGGTGAAGAGCACCAGGCCCACCGAGAGCGACGCGATCACACCCTTGTTGTCACGGAAGTCCACCAACGAGGTGCGGATGGCCGCGGCATACAGCAGGGGCGGCAGCAGGCCGACCAGCACGACCTCGGAGCTGAGCCGCGGCTCGGAGACGATGGGCAGGTAGGAGCCGACGACGCCGGTGACGATGAGCGCCAGGGGTGCGGAGACCCCGACGCGGCGGGAGACGCCCGCCACGGCCGTCACGGTGGCCACCACCGCGAGCAGCGTGAGGGCGAGGTGCACGGCCGTCATTCTCGCAAACCGGGAGCGCTCTGCCCGCGGGGACGCCCAAGCCCGCCGTCCCGGTGCCTCGTGACGAAGGACCCTAGAGGGGCGGGCGAGTCCGGGGCGACGATCAGGGGGACTTCACGAGGTGGCCTGCGAGCGGCCGCCACACCAGGAGGGGATCGCGTGACGACAGGCGACCGAGACCTGACCCCGCTGGCGCCGCTGGGCCTCGGAAGACTGCGCTCCGGGCCCGTCCGGGAGCGCAGGCCCGTCTACGTCGACCTGCTGCCGCCCTGCAACGCCGGCTGCCCGGCGGGGGAGAACATCCAGGGTTGGCTCGCCAAGGTGCGCGACGGAGACCACGAGGGGGCCTGGCGGCTGCTGACGCAGGACAACCCGTTCCCGGCCGTCCACGGCCGCGTCTGCTACCACCCGTGCGAACGCGTCTGCAACCGCGCGGAGCTCGACGAGGCCATCTCGATCCACGGGGTCGAGCGCTTCCTCGGCGACCTCGCCATCGAGCGGGGCTGGCGGCTCGAGCGGCCCGAGCGCTCGACCGGCCACCGGGTGCTCGTGGTCGGCGCGGGCCCCAGCGGGCTGTCGGCGGCCCACCACCTCGCCCGGCTCGGACACCAGGTCGTGGTGCGCGACAGCGGCCCCGCCCCCGGCGGCATGATGCGCTACGGCATCCCCGCCTACCGGCTGCCCCGTGACGTCCTCGACGCCGAGATCGGACGCATCGCAGCCATGGGTGTGCGCTTCGAGCAGGACCACCGGGTCACCGACCTCGCGGCCGAGATGCGCGACGGCGGCTTCGACGCGGTCTTCGTGGCGGTGGGCGCCCACCTGTCCAAGCGCGTCGACATCCCCAACGAGGACGCCAGCCGGGTCATCGACGCCGTCTCGTTCCTGCGCGGGGTCGAGTCGGGGGAGCAGGGCCCCCTCAGCGGTCACGTGGCCGTCTACGGCGGCGGCAACACCGCCATGGACGCCGCCCGGGTGGCCCGCCGCCTCGGCGCCGAGGACACCGTCATCGTCTACCGGCGCACCCGGGCGCAGATGCCGGCCCACGAGGACGAGGCGGTCGACGCCGAGCGCGAGGGCATCCGGATCAACTGGCTGCGCACGATCAGCTCGATGAACGAGCACGAGCTCACCGTGGAGGTGCAGGAGCTCGACGAGCACGGGCGGCCGCACGGCACCGGCGCGTTCGAGAAGCTGGAGGCCGACACGGTGATCCTCGCCCTCGGCCAGGAGAGTGACACCGGCTTCCTGCGGGCCGTGCCCGGTGTGCAGCTCGACGGCGACACCGTCAGGGTCGACCCGGTCACCCTGATGACGGGCGCCCCGGGCGTCTTCGCCGGTGGCGACGCCGTGCCGAGCGAGCGCACGGTGACGGTGGGCGTCGGCCATGGCAAGAAGGCGGCCCGCAGCATCGACGCCTGGCTCGCGGGTCGGGAGCACACGCCGCAGCCGAAGCACCCGATGGCCGACTTCGGAGCGCTCAACCTCTGGTACTTCGGTGACCACGGCCGCCGCGAGCAGCGCGAGCTGGACCCGCAGGAGCGGGTGCACGCCTTCGTGGAGGTCACGGCGGGGCTGACCTCCGAGGAGGTCGCGTTCGAGGCGGGGCGCTGCCTGTCGTGCGGCAACTGCTTCGAGTGCGACGGCTGCCTCGGCGCCTGCCCCGAGGACGCGGTCATCAAGCTCGGCAAGGGTGCCCGCTACCGCTTCGACTACACGGCGTGCACCGGCTGCGGCACCTGCTACCGGCAGTGCCCGGTCCACGCGATCGAGATGGTCGCCGAGCCCGACCTGACCGGGGTGGTCGCCGAGCCCGACCTGACCGGGGTGGTCGCCGATGGCACGACGGTCGAGGGGAGCTGAGATGCGGGCGACGATCGACGGCAACGAGGCCGCGGTCGGCGTGGCCTACCGGCTCAACGAGCTGTGCGCGATCTACCCGATCACCCCGTCCTCGCCGATGGCCGAGCTGGCCGACGAGTGGTCCTCCCGTGACCGTCCCAACGTGTGGGGCACCGTGCCCACCGTCATGGAGATGCAGAGCGAGGGGGGCGCCGCCGGAGCCCTGCACGGGGCGCTCCAGGGTGGCGCCCTGAGCACCACCTTCACGGCGTCGCAGGGCCTGCTGCTGATGATTCCCAACATGTACAAGATCGCCGGCGAGCTGACGTCGACGGTCTTCCACGTCGCTGCCAGATCCCTTGCGGCACAGGGGCTCTCCATCTTCGGTGACCACTCCGACGTGATGGCGGTGCGGCAGACCGGCTTCGCGCTGCTGGGGTCGGCGTCGGTGCAGGAGGCGCACGACCTGGCCCTGGTGGCGCAGGCCGCGACCCTGCGCTCACGGGTGCCGTTCGTGCACTTCTTCGACGGCTTCCGCACGTCTCACGAGCTCAACACCGTCGAGCTGCTCGGTGACGACGTGCTGCGCGCCCTCGTGCCCGAGGACCTCGTCCGGCAGCACCGCTCGCGGGCGCTGACTCCGGAGCGGCCGTTCGTGCGGGGCACGGCCCAGAACCCGGACGTCTACTTCCAGGCGCGGGAGACCGTGAACCCCTTCTACGCCAACGTTCCCGGCATCGTGCAGGCCGTCATGGACGAGCTCGCCGAGCACTGCGGCCGGGCCTACCGGCTGGTGGAGTACGCCGGTCACCCGGAGGCGGAGCGGGTGCTCGTGCTCATGGGGTCAGGGGCGGAGACCGCCCGCGAGACGGTCGCGCACCTCGTCGCCCGCGGCGAGCGGGTCGGCGTCCTCCAGGTGCGCCTCTACCGGCCCTTCCCGGCCGCGGAGCTCGTGTCTGCGCTGCCGCCCACCACGACGCACGTCGCCGTGCTCGACCGGACGAAGGAACCGGGGTCGGGCGGGGAGCCGCTGTTCCTCGACGTGGTGGCCGCGCTCGCCGAGGCGCACCAGCAGGGAGACATGGCACGGCAGCCCGTCGTCATCGGCGGTCGCTACGGCCTGTCGTCGAAGGAGTTCACGCCCGGCATGGTGGCCGGAGTCCTCGAGGAGCTCGCCCAGCCCGAACCGCGGCGCCGCTTCACGATCGGCATCGTCGACGACGTCAGCGGCACCAGCCTCGACTGGGACCCCGACCTCGACATCGAGGACCCCGCCACCGTGCGCGCGGTCTTCTTCGGCCTCGGCTCCGACGGCACGGTGGGAGCCAACAAGAACACCATCAAGATCCTCGGCTCGGACCCGGCGATCTACGCGCAGGGCTACTTCGTCTACGACTCCAAGAAGTCCGGCGGGCAGACCGTCTCGCACCTGCGCTTCGGGCCGCACCCGATCCGGGCGCCCTACCTCGTGCACCGCGCCGGCTTCGTCGGCTGCCACCACCTCGGCCTGCTCGAGAAGGTCGACGTGCTCGCGCGCGCCGCCGACGGTGCGACGCTCCTGCTCAACGCGCCGCAGCCGCCCGACGAGGTGTGGGACGCCCTGCCCGGCCCGGTGCAGCAGCAGGTCATCGACAAGGGCCTGCGGCTGTACGCGATCGACGCCGACCGGGTGGCACGCGACTGCGGGCTGCCGGGGCGCACCAACACGATCCTGCAGACGTGCTTCTTCGCCATCTCCGGCGTGCTGCCGCGCGACGAGGCGGCCGAGCAGGTCAAGGCCGCGATCCGCAAGACCTACTGGAAGCGCGGCAGCGAGGTCGTCCGGCGCAACGAGGAGGCCGTCGACGCAGCCCTCGCCGCGCTGCACCAGGTGCCCGTGCCTGCGGCGCCCACCTCCCACCGGCTGCCCGCCCCCATGGTGCCCGCCACGGCTCCCGCCTTCGTGCGTGAGGTGACGGCGGAGATGATGGCCGGTCGCGGCGACGACCTGCCGGTGAGCGCGCTCCCGGTCGACGGGACCTTCCCCAGCGGCACCACGGCATACGAGAAGCGCCGGATCTCCGACCTCGTGGCGGAGTGGGACCCCGACACCTGCATCCAGTGCGGCACGTGCAGCTTCGTCTGCCCGCACAGCGTCATCCGGTCGAAGTACTCCGACGAGAGCGAGCTGGCCGGGGCGCCAGAGGGGTTCAAGAGCGCACCGCTGGACGCCGTCGGCCTGCCGTCGACCCGCTACACGCTGCAGGTCTACGTCGAGGACTGCACCGGGTGCGGCCTGTGCGTCGAGGCCTGCCCGGTGAGCCCGGTGACCGACGCCGCCCGCAAGGCCATCAACCTCGTCCCGGCCGACGAGCAGGTGGCACGGGAGAGGCCCAACATCGCCTTCTTCGAGACCCTGCCCGTCAACGACCGCTCGCGGGTCGACTTCGGCACCGTGCGCGGAACCCAGTTCCTGCAGCCGCTGTTCGAGTTCTCGGGGGCCTGCGCGGGCTGTGGCGAGACGCCCTACCTCAAGCTGCTCACGCAGCTGTTCGGCGAGCGGCTCACCGTCGCGAACGCCACCGGGTGCTCCTCGATCTACGGCGGCAACCTGCCGACCACGCCGTGGACGAAGAACGCCGACGGCCGCGGACCGGCCTGGTCCAACTCGCTCTTCGAGGACAACGCCGAGTTCGGCCTGGGCCTGCGGCTGGCCGCCGACCTGCACACCCGCCTGGCGCGCGAGCGCCTCGCCGAGCTGCGCGAGGACGTCGGCCCCGAGCTGGTCGACGCGATCCTGGCGGCGCCACAGGTGCGCGAGTTCGAGCTGGCCGCGCAGCGCGAGCGGGTCGCCGAGCTGAACCGCAGGCTCGACGCGCTGGACCCGGGCCGCCACCGCGCCACGGTCGACGACCTGCGGAGCGTGTCCGACCACCTGCTGCGCCGCAGCCTGTGGATCGTCGGCGGTGACGGCTGGGCCTACGACATCGGTTCCGGCGGGCTCGACCACGTGCTGGCCAGCGGTCGCGACGTCAACGTGCTGGTCCTCGACACCGAGGTCTACTCCAACACCGGTGGCCAGTCCTCGAAGGCCACCCCGCTCGGCGCCGTCGCGAAGTTCGCGGCGGCCGGCAAGACCATCGCCAAGAAGGACCTCGCGCTGCAGGCCATCGCCTACGGCAACGTCTACGTCGCCCGCGTGGCGATGGGCGCCGACCCCCAGCAGACCCTCACGGCGTTCCGGGAGGCCGAGGCCTTCGACGGCCCGTCGCTGGTCATCGCCTACAGCCACTGCATCGCCCACGGCATCGAGATGAAGGACGGGCTCGACCAGCAGTACCGCGCCGTCGCGAGCGGCCACTGGCCGCTGGTGCGCTACGACCCGGTGGCGCGGACCCACGGGCGCAACCCCTTCATGCTCGACTCGCCCAGGCCGCGGATCCCGCTGGAGGACTACGTCTACCGCGAGCTGCGCTACCGCATGCTCCGCAACGCCGACCCGGTCGAGGCCGAGCGGCTGCTGGCGCTGGCCCAGGAGGCGGTCGACCAGCGCTGGGCCACCTACGAGGACATGGCGACGCGCAGCGCCAGCCAGTTCACCGCCGATGCACGAAGGAGCTCCTGATGGACCTCTCCACCACCTACCTCGGCCTGCGGCTGCGCAACCCGCTCGTCGCCTCGGCGTCGCCGATGACGCGCAGCGTCAACGGGATCCGCAAGCTGGCCGCGGCGGGCATCGGCGCCGTGGTGCTGCCGTCGCTCTTCGAGGAGCAGCTGCGCAAGGAGCAGGAACGCGACGACGCCCTCGCCGAGGGCGGCTCGGAGGCCTTCAGCGAGGCGCTGTCGTACTTCCCCACCGGCTACAGCGGCCTGCCGGGTCGCCCGCAGCGCTACCTCGACCTCGTCGAGCGCGCCGCCGGCGTCGTGGACGTGCCGGTCATCGCCAGCCTCAACGGGAGCACCGCCGGTGGGTGGGAGGACTTCGCGCGCTCGCTGCAGGAGGCCGGCGCCGCCGCCATCGAGATCAACGTCTACTTCGTGCCGGGCGACCCGCACGTCACCGGCCGCGAGGTCGAGGACACGCACGTCGCGATCCTGCAGCGGGTCAGGTCGGTCGTCTCCATCCCGGTGGCGGTCAAGCTCAGCCCCCACTTCAGCTCGCCGGGGGAGATGGCGCTGCGGCTCGACGACGCCGGGGCCAACGGACTGGTGCTGTTCAACCGGTTCCAGCAGCCCGACATCGACGTCGAGACCCTCGCCGTGCACCCCGCGGCCGGGCTGTCACACCCCGATGACGCCCGCCTGGCCCGCACCTGGATCGCCATCCTCCGCGGTCACGTGGTCTGCTCGCTGGCCGCCACGACCGGTGTCGACCAGTGGGACGACGTCGTGAAGTACCTCCTCTCCGGGGCGGACGTCGTCATGACCGCCTCCGCGCTCCTGCGCCACGGGGAGGAGCACGCCCGCACCCTGCTCGACGGCCTGGAGGAGTGGATGACGCGCAAGGGCTTCACGTCGCTGGAGGAGGTGCGCGGGCTGCTGGCCGTGCCCCGGGGCGTGGACCCCACGGCATACGAGCGGGCGGGTTACGTGAGCGCGCTGGAACGGGCGCGCAGCACGTACGGCGACCTGCGGGTGGGCGCGCACCGGTAGGGCGGTCGCCGGCACCGCGGTTGGCCGGAGCGGGTCGCGGCACGCTCACCAAGGTCAAGTGATGGTCAAGATGTCCGGTATGCCGTTTCCTCGTCGGCACGGCCTCGTTGGGCAGGGCGCGGGTGGGCAGCCGCCCGCGTCCGACCGACGACCTCGAAAGGCCACTTCCATGCGACTCTGGCGTCATGCGACCTCGCGCCCTCACCGGTGCCGCTGCCGCAGGGGCTCTCGCCCTCGCCGGCGTGCTGACCTCCGCGCCCGCCGCACAGGCAGCCACCAACGACCCGCTCTACGGCAAGCTCTGGGGCCTGCAGCAGGTGAAGGCCGAGCAGGCCTGGGCCAGCAGCACGGGCACCGGCACCGTGGTGGCCGTGGTCGACACCGGCATCGACTTCACCCAGCCCGACCTGCAGGGCCAGGTGCTGCAGGGCGCCACCTTCACCGGCTGCCAGAACCAGCGGCCGTGCGGCAACGGCGACTTCCGCGGCCCCGACGGCCAGAACAACGGCGACGAGCACGGCACCCACGTGGCCGGCACCATCGCCGCCGTTCGCAACAACGGCGTCGGCGTCGTCGGTGTGGCGCCCTCGGCGAAGATCCTCCCGGTGAAGGTCCTCGAAGACGGCTCCGGCAGCGGTGAGGACATCGGCGACGGCATCCGCTGGGCGGCCGACCACGGCGCCGACGTCATCAACCTCTCGCTGGGCTCGATCCCCGGCGGCCAGGCGTTCGCGATCACCGGGCTCGACTCCGCCATGCAGGAGGCCATCGCGTACGCCCGCTCCAAGGGAGTGCTGACCGTCGCCGCGGCCGGCAACAGCTCGACCGCCCTGTGCAACGACCCGGCCTTCACCAGCGAGGGCATCTGCGTGGGCGCCACCGACCGCAACGGCCTGCACTCGTGGTACTCCGAGCTGCCGAACAAGACCGACTTCAAGTCCGTGTCGGCCCCCGGCGGCGCCGGCCTGACCAGCTGCGACGACGACATCTGGTCGACCGTCCCGCGGGGCACCGGCTCCTCGGCCTGCGGCCAAGGTGACTACGACGCCTACGCCGGCACCTCGATGGCCACCCCGCACGTCGCGGGTGTCGCCGCGCTGCTCTACGCGCAGGGCCGCACGGTCGACCAGGTCGAGGACGCCCTGCTCGGCACCGCGGTCACCCCGGGCACCGGCAGCCGCGGCACGTGGACGCCGGCCTACGGCTACGGCGTCGTCGACGCCCAGGCCGCGGTCGGCAGCTGAGAAACGGCCTGCTGCGGGGCGTCCAGCAGAGGGCGCCTCGCAGCAGGTACTCGTCCCACACCGAGGAGCACCTTCCATGACCCGTCTGGCCCCACGCGTCGTGCTGGCGACGCTGTTCGCCGCGGTGACGGCGGTCGGCACCCTCGGTCCGGCGACAGCCGGCCCGGTAGCCGTCGACGCCAGCGTCGCCACACCGGCGCCCACCGACGACCGGCCTGCGTTCTACGAGCCTCCGGCGACGGTCCCGGCACGGCCCGGCGTGGTGCTGCGCTCGGAGCCGATGGACTTCTTCCTCGACCCGGCGCGCACCGTGCGAGCGCCGGCCCGTGCGACGCGGGTGATGTATGCCTCGACCGACGCGGCGGGGGAGCCCATGGCCGTGACGGGCAGCGTGCTGGTGCCCTCCTCGCCGTGGCAGGGCTCGGGGAGCCGCCCCCTGGTCTCCTTCGCCGTGGGGACCCAGGGCCTCGCCGACCGCTGCGCCCCCTCGCGCCAGCTGTCCGCCGGCAGCGAGTACGAGGGCGCGTTCCTCTCGGGCCTGCTCAGCCGTGGGTATGCCGTGGCCGTCACCGACTACGAGGGCCTGGGCACGCCGGGGGTCCACACGTACATGGCCCGTCGCTCCCAGGCCGCCGCCGCGCTCGACATCGTGCGGGCGGCCAGGCTGCTCCCGGACTCCGGCGTACCGGCGGCTGGCCCGGTGGCGGTGGCCGGCTACTCGCAGGGTGGCGGCGCGGCCGCGGCGGCCGCCGAGCTGGCGCCCACCCATGCGCCGGAGCTCACCCTCGTCGGCGCCGTCGCGGGAGCCGTGCCCGCCGACCTCGCCGCAGTGGGGGAGTCGCTCGACGGCGGTCCGTACGCCTCCTTCGCGCTCTACGCGGTCGCCGGCCTCGCCGCGGCATACGACGTCGACCTGAACGCGCTCCTGAACGACGAGGGGCAGCAGCGCGTGCGGCGGGTCGAGGGGGAGTGTGTCGGCGACTCGCTGCCCCGGGACGCCTTCACCCGTTCCACGACGCTCACGCGTGACGGTCGCCCTCTGTCCGCCTACTTCGACGAGGAGCCGTGGCGCTCGATCCTGGCCGACAACGTCATCGGCGAGCGTCGGCCCGCGACGCCGGTGCTCGTCACCCACTCGCTGGCGGACGACGTCATCCCGTATGCCGTCGGGCTGGACCTCGCGCGGCGCTGGTGCGGGCTCGGTGCGACCGTGCGGTTCTCGACGACCGCCGTGCCCACGCACGTCGGTGGGGTCGTGCCGAACTTCGCGGAGGAGTACGCGTTCCTCGAGGCGCGGCTGGCCGGGGTCCCCGCCACCTCGACCTGCGGACTGTTCTGACGGGGTCGCCCTCGTCTTGGGGCCGTTGCCAGCCCACGCGGGCGGACGAACAATGAGGGATGACCCGGCGACGGCTCACCGACATCCTGACGGTGTTCCTCGGGGTGCTGTACATCGTCGCGGGGATCGCCGAGACAGCTCGCGCGGTCGTCACCGGGGACGGTGGGATCCCGTTCTGGTTCGGGTCGCTCGTCGGGGGCGGCGCACTGATCCTGGTCGGAGCACTGGGCTTCCGTCACCGCCCGCGGCTGTCCAGCGACCTCGTCACGGCTGGGCTGTCTCGCCGGGGTGCTGGCAACCATGTGGACGATCGTCGTTCCGCTCATCGCCCTCGCTGTCATCGTCCTGGTCAGGCTCAGGACGAGTGAGGACGTTGAGCGCTTGCAGACCTCTCCTGAGTGACCTGCCACCGATGAGCGAGTGCGTCTATCCGCGCAGAGAGCCGCGCCCTTGACCGTATGGACCGACGCGGCGTGAGTCCGTAGCGTGGACAGAGGCGGCGCGGCGCCGCTTCACGGTGGGACGGGGAGAAGACCATGGCTGTTGCCGATGACATCCAGAGGGCAGTGGGGATCGCATCCGTCGCGTTCGGTGTTGTCGCGGCCCTGAGTCCCCGTCTGTTCCTCGGCCTGTACGGCGTGCCGGACGAGGCAAGCGTGCGGACGATGACGCGGCTCTGGGGCACCCGCACGACCGTTCTGGGCGCCCTGGCGCTCACCGTGGAAGGCGCCGAGACCAAGCAGAACCTGATGACCATGAGCGCCGCGATGAACGCCACGGACGCGGTGATGGTCGCGACCGCTGGTGGCATCCCCGCCCGGGCGCGCGTCCTCGGGTCACTCACCTCGGCTGGGTTCGCAGGCGCTCTCGCGTACGCGTTGAACCAGTAGCCCGGACAGCCCGGACTGGGCGGGGAGCCCCCCGACTGGACTGAGGCCGAGTCGTGGCCTGCCTCAGAACTTCCCGGCGTGACGTCGCGCCTGCTCCGCGACTGCGTCCACGTCAAGCCCGTAGGCCCAGCGCCCCGTGGCAGCAAACGCTGCCAACCTCTCTGCAGCCCGTTCGAAGAGTCGATCCGCCCCTACGTGGTTCCCGCGGGCAGCGTGAGTGAGAGCGACGCAGACCTGCGCAAGTCCCTGCCAGAGGTCCCGCTCCTCGAGCGGTCCGGCCTTCCACCGCGCCTCGAGGACCTCGTGGGCGGCGAAGGGACGGCCGGCCTCCACGAGTCCTCGAGCTGCCGTGAGTGTCTCTTCCGGCGGCAACGGCTCCTCCGACACCGGCTCGACACCTTCGGCGCCATAGGGCAGCGGCCGGCCCAACGCGTCGCGAGGCCTTGCCTGGCGAGCACGACCTTCGGTGTCCCGGTCACGATCAGATCCCGTCACCCGACCAGCGTGCCAAGAAGTGAAGCCATCTGCAGCGTTCCGCTCGCCCACGTGGGCAGGTGGCTGAGGGTGGTTCGCACCTGGGTCGGTCGTCGCACTGCGCTCGGGATCGAGGCGATGGACGACTGACGGCGGCGTCAGCCCGAGTCGTCGCGGGCGCGCCTGTACCGCTCGTAGACCACGCGCGAGCTGAACGTTCTGGTCTCGACCAGGTCCAGCCGAATGTCCTCGGTGACGGGCGGCAGGAAGGGCGTGCCGCCACCGACGACGACCGGGTTGCGAAACATGTGCAGCTCGTCGACGAGGCCGAGCCCGATCGCTGCCGCGGCCAAGCCGGCGCCGCCGATCGCGACGTCCTTGTCGGTCGCGTCGAGCGCCGCAGCGGCCTCCTCGGCCAGCGACGCCTCGGCAAGCCGGGCGTTGCCCTGGACGCTGTCGAGCGTGCGGCTGAAGACGACCTTCGGGATGGCGCCCCAGACGTCGGCGAACGCGGCCTCGAGGTCGCTGTCGCGCATCGAGGGGTCCGTCTCCCACGGCAGCATGGTCTCGTACAGCCTGCGGCCGCACAGAAAGCCGCCGAGCTCGCGCGTCTGCGCGACGTGGAAACGGAACTGTTCCTCGCTGGGCACCGACCACTCGAACCCGCCCCCTCGGTCGGCGATGAAGCCGTCGACCGACACGCTCATGGAGTAGATCAGCATCGGGATCTCCTCCTTCTGCAGGGTGCTCTGTCACAGCCAGTGTTCGCTATGCCGCGGTGTACGTCTTCCCACCGTTCCGCCCTCGGTGAACCCCGGAATCCCACCGTGCCCACCACTCGTTGACACAGCCATGAGCACTGACCCAGCGGCGGAGTCGGCCGCGCTGGACGCCTATTCAGCGATTGTCACCTCCGTTGCGGCGCATCTGACGCCGAAGGTTGCCGCCCTGCGGATCCGGTCGCTCCGCGGGGAGTCAGCGGGGTCGGCCGTGGTCCTGACCGGCGAGTCGCACCTGGTCACCAATGCTCACGTCGTCGGCGATGCGAGCGGAGGCAGCGCGGAGTTCGCGGACGGCACGGTCGCCCGATTCCACGTCGTGGGCCGTGACCCGCTGTCCGACATCGCCGTCATCCGCGCCGACCGTGAGGTGCCGACCCCGCCTGAGTACGGCGACGCGAGTGTGCTCCTGGTCGGCTCGCTCGTGGTGGCCGTCGGCAACCCGCTGGGCCTCTCTGGCACGGTGACAGCGGGGGTGGTGAGCGCCCTTGGACGCAGTATGCCGGTGCGGACCCGCACGACGGCGCGCCTGATCGAGGACGTCATCCAGACCGACGCTGCGCTCAACCCGGGCAATTCCGGCGGTGCGCTGGCCGACAGCCGCGGTCGCGTCGTCGGGATCAACACGGCCGTCGCCGGAATAGGCCTGGGCATGGCGGTGCCCATCAATGCCACGACCCACCGCATCATCGACGCGCTCATGCATGACGGGCGGGTGCGGCGCGCGTTCCTCGGTCTCGTGAGCACCCCCGCACGGCTGACGCCCGTCCAGGCTGAGCGATACGGGCAGCGCGCAGCGTTGCGAGTCGTCGAGGTCGTGGAGAAGAGCCCGGCCGCGCAGAGCGGCTTGCTCGCGGGCGATCTGGTCCTCGCGATCGACGGCGCTCCGCTTGGCGATGCCCAGTCGTTGCAGAAACACCTGTTTGCCGACGCGATCGGGCGGCGGATGGAAGTCACCGTCATCCGCAACGGGGCACTGGTGGACGCCGTGGTTCTGCCGAGCGAGCTTCCAGACTGACGAGGGCGCCACCAGAGGTCGGAGTCGAGCCCGCGACCTTGCTGGACCAGCGACGCTGCTGGACCAGCCCGGACAACGCTGGGCGTCATGACATCGGGCGGGTCAGAGCCGTCTCGTGGTGAAGAGGGTGGTCCCGCAGACCGGGTCCACCTCCTTCCGCCCGGTCTCGGTGAACCCGACCTTGGCCAGCACCCGGCGAGAAGCCGTGTTCCAGTCCCAGACCGTGGCCCACAGACGTTGGTACCCGGAGGATCTCGCCCAGTCCAGAACCGCCAACGAGGCCTCGGTCGCGTATCCCTGACACCAGACTCGGCGAAGCAGCTCGAACGCCAGTTCCGGCTCCCCTTCCGATCCTCGTCCGCTGTCGATCAGTCCGCAGTAACCGATGACGTCACGAGAGGCCTTGCGCTCGACCGCCAGCAACCCGATGGACGATGGCTGGTTGGCGCGGATCGCCTCCTCGAGGTCTGCGACCGTGGGGTGTCCCTCCGCGTCGATGCGGCGGTGCGGCGGCACTCGAGGATCGCGTTCGGTCCACAGCTCACGCTGGACGACCGCCTCGGCCACCCGCCATGGCCGAAGCAGCAGGCGACCCGTCTCGAGCACAACCTCGCGGCCCGGAGTCGCTCCACCTGCCATGACGGCAACCCTCTCACGGGCGAACGCACCGCCATGCCGCGGTGATGTGGCTGCAGGTGGTTCGCGCCTAGGTCGGTCGCCGCACGAGCAGCACGCACGTGGTCAGCAGCCAGGCCCAGAACGCGGCGTACGGAACCAGCCAGACAACCGGGACGGCCCAGGCGAACTGCGCCAGCCCCAGGGCGATCCCGCTCACGAGACCCCACCAGCCCAGCCACCGCGGCAGGGCGCCCGACGAGAGCATGACCCAGCCGCAGGCGAGCGCGAAGCCGCCCATCGGCAACCAGACGTTGGTGAACCCCACCATGGTCACGTCATAGGCGTAGGCCAGCTGACCCTGGTCCAGGATGGTGGCCCGGCGGCTGGCTGCCTCCACGCTGGAGTCGAGGATGACGAACGCAGCGACCATCACGCTCGACAGCAGGGCCACAGTCGACCGCAGGGGCACGTCGCCCTCGACACGGCGCAGGAGGAGCGCAAGGCCGACCATGAACCAGAGCAGGACGAACATGCCGATGTCGGCCACGACCTCCGCCGTCCGCACCCACGTCACGTCCAGGCCGCGGAGGTACTCGGTCGCCGCCTCGGCCGTGGCGTCGGTTGGCGGCTCGCCCGGCGAAGCGGCGATCAGGCCCGCGAAGAGCAGCGCGGCGCCGACCAGCCCGGCCACGCCGACGATCCGAGCGAGAGGGTGGGCACGCACCGCGTCGACGCCGAGCTGCGCGGTCATCGCTGCACCTCCCTCGGTGTGATGCGTATCGGCCGATGCGGTCAAGCGCCGGGCTCGGCGCCGTCGCGGGGCTCGAGGACGACAACGGCAGTCTCGGTGGGCCGCCGGGCGGCGTAGTCGTCGAGGTTCCTGTCGATCTCGGCCCAGCGGGACCACAGTCTCTCGCGCTCTTCGCCCTGCGCGCGGCGCGCACGGACCTGTCGGGCTCCGTCGCGGGTCTGGGCGATGGCGTCCGGGTGGTCCTTCAGGTTCAGCCACCACGCCGGTTCGGCCGGGCCCCACCCGTTCATCGCCATCGTGACCAGGTTGCGACCGTCCTCGACGTAGCCGACGACGACCTGTCGTGGCAAACCACTGCGTCGGCCCGTCGTGGTGAGCCGGAGCGTCCCCCACCGGCCCGGCCTCGGCCGCCACAAACCGAGCCGGCCGCCGGTCACGCGCAACAGCGCGCGATGGCCGTGCCAGAAGGCCACGATGAACCAGCGCGGCGGAAGCCGTGCCTGCCGTCGACCCGCCACCGCCCCTCGCGCCTCACGACCACTCGACATGTCCACAGCGTCACCCTTCGGGACGGGCCCGGCCAGGGCCAGAGGTCCGCTGAGTGAGGGGGCGCTTCGGTGGCGGCTCACCGTAGCCGTCAATGACCAAAGATTGCCTCGACATCCGGTAGTCGCTCGAAGCGGGAGAACGTGCCGTCGTCGGCGATTTCCCTTGCAGCCTGGAGGAATCCACTCCAAGCGGTGCGGGCGAGAGTGCCCCCCACGCTGATCCGTCGCACTCCCAGCCGTTCCGCCTCGGCGACTGTGCAGAACGGCGCGTTGATCAGAAGGTTCACAGGTTTGGGGGACACCGCGGAGACGATCGCCGTGACGTGCTCGAGCGATTCGATCCGTGGCGCGTACAGGCAGTCGGCGCCCGCGTCGGCGTAGGCGCGCAACCGACGGATCGTCTCGTCGATGTCCGGGCGCCCGCACACGAACCCCTCGGATCGACCGGTGAGGATGATCCCGGTGCCGCTTTCGTCGATCGCGCGGCGCGCGGCCGCAACCCGATCCACGGCAAGTCCGAAGTCAAAGAGCGGATGAGCCTCGTCGCCCGACGAGTCCTCGATCGAGAGGCCGGCGATCCCCGTGTCCGCGGCCCTTTTCACGTTCGCTGCGACGTGCTCCGGGTCGACCGCGAAACCACCCTGGAAGTCGGCGTTCACCGGCACGTTCACGGCGTCAGCCATGACACGCAGATGCTCGAGAGCCTGCTCCAGCGTGACCTGGTTGTCTGCGCGGCCCAGCGTCCATGCCAAACCGGCACTTGTCGTCGCCAAAGCCTTGAAGCCCATCTGTTCGAGGACCCGAGCGCTGCCCATGTCCCAAGGGTTCGGCATCACGAAACACCCTGAGGAGTGCAAACGGCGGAACTCGGCGATTCGCTCGTCCTGGACGTTCATGTCGCACCTCGTCAGCGGCCGGATGTCTGAAGGGTAATCCGGTTCGAGGGCTGTGGGCAGCCCACCGAGCGGTGGTGGCCGCATGACGGCTGCCAGCGCCACAAGAGGTTTCGTCGGGCGCTAGTCCAGCTGGTCGCGTCGACGTGTCAGGTATGCCGTTTCGGCGGTGTTGCCCGCCAGCTCGATGGCCTTGTCGTACGCCGCGCGTGACTCCTGGCTCCTGCCCAGCCGGCGCAGCAGGTCAGCGCGCGTCGCGTGGTAGGCGTGGTACCCCGCCAACGTGTCCGCGAGCCGGTCGACGGCCGCCAGCGCCACCTCCGGGCCGTCGAGCTCGGCGACCGCGACGGACCGGTTGAGGGCGACGACCGGGGAGGGGTCGAGGCGCATGAGCTGGTCGTAGAGGGCGACGACCTGCGACCAGTCGGTGTCGCGTGCGTCGCGGGTGGAGGTGTGCACGGCGTTGATCGCTGCGAGGAGCTGGTAGCGACCCGGGGCCACCCCGGCAGCGAGGCGCTCGCGCACCAGCTGGTGCCCCTCGGCCACCATCGCCGCGTCCCACGCGCCACGGTCCTGCTCGGCGAGGGTGACCAGCTCGCCACTCGCTGACACCCGGGCGAGGCGGCGCGCCTCGGCAAGGAGCATCAGCGCCAGCAGCCCGGCCACCTCACCGTCCTCCGGCATGAGCGTCCTGACCAGGCGTGTGAGCCGGATCGCCTCCGCGGTCAGGTCGTGACGGACGGGGTCGGTGTCGGGTCCGGTCGCCAGGTAGCCCTCGTTGAAGACCAGGAAGAGGACGGCGAGCACGCCCGGGACGCGTGCCGGGAGATCCTCCGCGGACGGCACCCGGTAGGGGATGCGAGCCGCCTTGATCTTGGCCTTGGCGCGAGTGATCCGCTGCCCCAGCGTGGCCTCCGGCACCAGGAAGGCACGCGCGATCTCGGGCACGGTCAGACCTCCCACCAGACGCAGGGTCAGCGCCACGCGGGCCTCCATCGAGAGCGCCGGGTGACAGCAGGTGAAGACCAGCCGGAGCCGGTCGTCGTCGATGGCCCCGACAGGTTCTGGCGGGTCGTCGTCGTGCGCCATCTGAGCCTGCTTCTCCTTGTCAGCGCGCTTGTCCTCGCGCCGGATCCGGTCGATGGCCTTGCGGTTGGCCGTGGTGGTCAGCCAGGCGCCGGGGTTGGGGGGTATGCCGTCGGCCGGCCACCGCTGGACGGCGGTCGCGAACGCCTCGGCCGCTGCCTCCTCGGCGATGTCGAGGTCGCCGAAACGTCTGGTCAGGGAGGCGACCACCCGCGCCCACTCCTCGTGGTGGGTCTGGGTGATCGCCTCCCGGACGTCGACCACGCTCACAGGAACGGCCGCACCTCGATCTTGCGGTTGCAGGACTTCGACCCCTCGGTGGCGAGCTTCAGGGCCGCGTCGAGGTCTGGTGCCTCGAGGATCCAGAAGCCGGCCAGGTACTCCTTCGTCTCCACGAAGGGACCGTCGGTGATCATCGCCTCCCCAGCCCGGTTGTCGATGACGGTGGCCGAGCTGGGTGAGGCGAGGCCGCCGGCGAAGACCCAGTGACCGTCGGCCTTGAGCTGCTCGTTGAACACGTCGATCGCCGCCATCTCGTCCGGGGTGGCGAGGTCGGCGCTGTCGTGGATCACGGAAACCAGGTACTGCACCTCGGGTCATCTCCTGTGGTTGGCGGCGCCCCTCGTGGGCGGCCTCTCACCCCTGCTACGAACACCTCTGCCCCGATCCGACACCTCAGCCCGGACTTCTTTCAAGAGCTTCCCGGTGTGCCGCCGCGCTGCGGGTCGTCAGGTTCGGTGAGCCGTCCGGGCGTGTTGGCCGACCGGCTGCGGTTCGGCCCCGGTGCGCGGTGCCGGCGTCGCCCGGAGGGCCACGGCAGTGACGCCGGCTGCGACCATCGCGGCACCGACGAGCCACAGCCCGGTGCGCTGGCTTCCGGTCACGTCGGCGAGCCAGCCGGTGATGTACGGCGCCGCGAAGCCGGCGGTGTTGCCCACGGAGTTGACCAGGGCGATGCCGCTGGCCGCGGCGGCACCTGTGAGGAACGCGGTGGGGAGGGCCCAGAAGGTGGGCAGGGCGCACATCACGCCGACGGCGCAGACGGTGACCGCGGCCATGGCTGCTGCGGGGCTCCCCAGGTAGAGCGCCACCGGGATGGCAGCGCCCCCGACGAACGCCGGCAGGGCGACGTGCCACACCCGCTCGCCGCGTCGGTCACCATGCCGGGCCCACCACAACATCGCCACCGCGCCCACGGCATACGGGATCGCGTTGATGAGCCCACGCTCGAGGAGGGAGTAGCTCGTGCCGAACTGCTCCTCGAACCCCTTGATGATCGTCGGGAGGAAGAACCCGAGGGCGTAGAGGCCGTAGACGATCCCGAAGTACACGAACGCCAGCGCCCAGATCCGGCCGCTGGTGAGCGACTCGCGCATCGACACGTGGTAGGTGCGGCTCTTGTGGTCGTCGTCGGCCTCCAGGGCGGCAGCCAGCGCGCGGCGCTCGCCGGGCTCCAGCCAGGTGGCGTCGGCGGGGCGGTCGGTGAGGAAGAACCACGTCACGACCCCGAGAGCCACCGCGGGGACGCCCTCGAGGAGGAACATGGCCCGCCACCCGGAGAGGCCGAGGAGGCCCTCGCCGTGCTCGATGAGCAGGGACGACAACGGTGCCCCGACCGCCGAGGAGACCGGGATCGCGGCCATGAAGAGCGCCATCATCCTGGCCCGCTCCCTCTGCGGGAACCAGAACGTCAGGTAGAGCACGATTCCGGGGAAGAAGCCGGCCTCGGCCACTCCGAGCAGGAAGCGCAGCGTGTAGAGCCAGCCCTCGTTGGGAACGAACGCCAGCGCGGCCGCCACGAGGCCCCAGGTCACCATGATGCGGGCGATCCAGCGGCGGGCCCCGAACCGGTGCAGGGCAAGGTTGCTCGGCACCTCGAGCAGCAGGTACCCGATGAAGAAGATGCCGGCAGCGAGGCCGAACGCCGCCTTGCTCAGGCCGAGCTCGTCGTTCATGCCGTTCGGACCGGCGAAGCCGATGTTCGTGCGGTCGAGGTAGTTCACGAAGTAGAGCAGCGCAAGGAAGGGCGTCAGCCGTCGGGCCACCTTGGCGGTCGCCGACCTGAGCTCGGGGTCCGTGCCGGCACCCGAAGGCGTCCCGGGCTCAAGGCGGGTTTGGGCGGCGTTGTGCTCACTCGTCATCGAGGTTCCCCCGTCGCGGGTCGTGGGCGCGTGCCCGCCGAGGCTGCCACACCCCTCGGCCGCCCGCAGTTCGGGAGCCGGAGGGTGCGGCAGTCCGGGGGTGACTCAGTCCAGGTCGCCGAGCACGGCCTCGCGCAGGGTGTCGAGGCCGACGCCGCCGATGTCGAGCGCGCGGCGGTGGAACGCCTTGATGTCGAAGGCCTCGCCCTCGCGGCGCTGCACCTGGTCGCGCAGCTCCATCCAGAGCCGCTCGCCGATCTTGTAGGCCGGGCGCCTGGCCCGGCCAGCCCAGGTAGCGGTCGAGCTCGAAGCGCAGGAACGCCTCGTCCATGTTGGCGTGCGCGGTGAGGAACTGCCACGCCTTGTCGTAGGTCCACTCGCCGCCGCCGACCTCCTCCGGTGCCTCGAAACCGCAGTGGAAACCGATGTCGAGCACCACGCGGGCGGCGCGCAGCGACTGGCCGTCGAGCAGGCCCATCCGGTTGCCCGGGTCGTCCATGTAGCCCAGGTCGGACATGAGCCGCTCGGCGTAGAGCGCCCAGCCCTCGCCGTGGCCAGACGTCCAGGCGAACATCCGGCGCCAGCGGTTGAGCAGCTCGGAGCGGAACACCGTCTGGGCGACCTGGAGGTGGTGGCCCGGCACACCCTCGTGGTAGACGGTCGTCAGCTCACGCCAGGTGCCGAACTCGGTGACGCCCTTCGGCACCGACCACCACATGCGGCCCGGCCGCGAGAAGTCCTCGCTGGGGCCGGTGTAGTAGATCCCGCCGGTCTGCGTCGGGGCGATGAGGCACTCGATGGTGCGCACCGGGTCGGGGATGTCGAAATGGGTGCCCGCGAGGTTGGCGATGGCCTCGTCGGCCTTGGTCTGCATCCACGCCTTGAGCTCGTCGGTGCCGTGCAGCTGGTATGCCGCGTCGGCGTCGAGGGCGGCGATGGCCTCCTTGACGGTGGAGCCCGGCTTGATCCGCTCGGCGACCTCCTCCATCTCGGCGGTGATCCGGGCCAGCTCCTCCTGGCCCCACCGGTAGGTCTCCTCGAGGTCGACGACCGCGCCGAGGAACGCGCGCGAGAGCAGCTGGTAGCGCTCGCGGCCGCAGGCGTCGGACTCCGGCGCCTGCTCGAGCAGCTCGTCGCGGAGACGGTCACCGAGCGCGCGATAGGCGTCGGAGGCCGCCGTCACGGAGGCCTCGAGGTCGGCGCGCACCGAGTCGGTGAGGTCGGCGTCCCCGGCCTTGGCGCCCGAGAGCAGGTTGGCGAAGTAGCCGTCGTCGGCCGTCAGGTCGCCGCACTGCTTGATGCAGGCCTCGACCTGGCGCTTCGGCGCCACGTTTCCCTTGGCGGCGGCCGACTTCAGGGACTCGAGCCACTGGTCGACCGCGCCGGGCACCTTGGCCAGGCGGCGGGAGATGACGCCCCAGTCCTCGTTGGTCGCCGTCGGCATGAGGTCGAAGGAGCCGCGGATCTCCTGCAGCGGCGAGGCGATCACGTTGAGGGCCATCTCGTCCAGGCCTGCCAGGTGCGTCTCCTCGGCCAGGCCCAGGCGCTCGCGCATCGCCGCGATGGTCACCCGGTCGATGTCGTCCACCGGGGTCGCCCTGTCGAGCTCGGCCAGGGTGCGGCGGCGCAGCTCGGCGTGGGCCTCGTGGCCGGCAGGCGAGAAGTCGTCGAGGTCCTCGTCGTGGCCGGCGATGCCGAGATAGGTGGCGGTGATCGGGCTCAGCGCGACGAACTCCTCGAGGAACCGGTCGGCGATGCGGTCGACGTCGGACTCGGGTCGAGCGGTCTGGGATGCGTCAGTGGTCACGCGTGCGAACGTACCCCACCGTCCCCGCACGTCCCACCGATTACCGGGCAGCACGGCATACGCTGCCGCCCATGGCCATCAGTGCTCACGTCCGCTCCCTCAACGTCGGCCGCTCCGAGCCGAACCCGGTGAAGAGGTCGATCCCCACCGGCATCGGCAAGCGGCCGGTCGACGAGGCCGAGGTCCGTGCGCCGGGCCCGAAGCAGGGCGGCCTCGGCAGCGGCGTGGTCGGCGACTTCGTCGGCGACCAGCGGCACCACGGCGGCGACTTCCAGGCGCTCTACGCCTACGCGCGGGAGGAGCTCGACGCGTGGCAGGAGCGGCTGGGGCGCGAGCTGCCGGACGGGATGTTCGGCGAGAACCTCACGACCGTCGGCCTCGACGTCGACGGCGCCCTGGTGGGCGAGCGCTGGAGGGTCGGCGACGAGGTCGTGCTCGAGGTGGCCGGGCCGCGGATCCCGTGCTCCACCTTCGCCAGCCGCATGGGCGAGAAGGGCTGGGTCAAGCGGTTCACCGAGGTCGGCAACACCGGCGCCTACCTGTCGGTCGTCGAGCCTGGCACGATCCGGCGCGGCGACGCGGTGCAGGTGCTCTCGCGTCCCCACCACGACGTCGACGTCCGTGTGGCCTTCCGGGCCTTCACCGGTGACCTGGAGGCCGCCCGCAAGGTGCTGGAGGCGCGCGTGCTCAACCCGGTGGACCACGCCGAGCTGCAGGAGACCTACGACAAGCGCTCGGCCGCCAGGCAGGCGGGATGACTCCAGAGGGCCCCCTCCGCGGCGTCCGGGTCGTCTCGACCGCGGTCAACGTGCCCGGGCCGGCAGCCGTCGCCCGGCTGGTGGGCCTCGGCGCCGAGGCGGTGAAGGTGGAGCCACCCGGCGGCGACCCGCTCGAGGCGGCATCCCCGCGCTGGTACGCCGAGCTGTCGGCCGGGCAGCAGGTGCTGCGCCTCGACCTCAAGGACCCCGCGGACCGCGACCGCCTCGAGGACCTGCTCGCAGGAGCTGACGTGCTGCTCACCTCGAGCCGGACCTCGGGCCTGGAACGGCTCGGCCTGGGCTGGGAGGCACTGCACGCCCGGCACCCCCGGCTCTGCCACGTCGCGATCGTGGGGCACCCGGCGCCCGCACGACGACCGTCCCGGGCACGACCTCACCTACCAGGCCTCCCTGGGGCTGCTGGGCGCCGTCGGACCGGACGACCAGCCGCGCATGCCGGTACTCCTCGCCGCCGACCTGGCAGGCGCCGAACGGGCCGCCACCGAGGCCGTCGCGGCACTGGTGGCGCGCACCACCGGCGAGGAGGGGTGCCGCCGCGAGGTGGCGCTGTCCGATGCGGCGGAGGCGATGGCCGCGCCGCTGCGACACGGCCTCACGGCGCCCGGTGCGGTGCTGGGCGGCGGCCACCCCGGCTACCGGCTGTATGCCGCGCGGCAGGGCCACGTGGCCGTGGCCTGCCTCGAGCCCCACTTCCTCGCCCGGCTCACCGAGCTGCTCGGAGTGGCTGCCGTCGCCGAGGACCTCGCCGCCGTCTTCGCGACCCGCACGGCGGCCGACTGGGAGGCCTGGGCCATCGAGCACGACCTCCCGCTGGCCGAGGTGAAGGCCGCCGACGCGCTACGACACTGATCGCGTGGCGCGATCAGTGTCGTACTCAGCGGTCAGCCGTTGGGCGAGGGGTCAGCGGGGTAACCCGGAGGCGCGCCAGGCGCCCGGCCCCGGGTGCAGCGGCCCACGGGGACCGTGCGGGCGCGAGGTCCACCGCGAGGGTGGCCTGGGCGGCTCTGGCTCGTCGCCACCGGAGGCAGCAGAGAGCACCGCGACGAGGGCGGCGAGCTCCTCGGGCGTGGCGTCACCGCGCACGACCCGCAGCGCGGGACGCCGCTCCTCGGCCGGCGCCTCCACCGACGGGTCCTGGCCCTGGCCCCGGTCCTCGCTCACAGCGGGATGTTCCCATGCTTCTTCGGCGGCAGCGTCTCGCGCTTGTTGCGCAGCGCCCGCAGCGCCTTGGTGACGTTCATCCGCGTGTTCGAGGGCGTGATCACCGTGTCGATGTAGCCACGCTCGGCCGCGATGTAGGGGTTGGCGAGGGTGTCCTCGTACTCGGTGATGAACCGCTGGCGGGCCTCGTCGACGTTCTCGCCGCGCTCGGCGGCCTCGGCGAGCTGCTTGCGGTAGAGGATGTTGACCGCGCCCTGGGCGCCCATCACGGCGATCTGCGCGGTCGGCCAGGCGAGGTTGATGTCGGCGCCGAGGTGCTTGGAGCCCATGACGTCGTAGGCACCGCCATAGGCCTTGCGCGTGATGACGGTGACCAGCGGGACGGTCGCCTCGGCATAGGCGTAGATGAGCTTGGCCCCGCGGCGGATGATGCCGTCCCACTCCTGGTCGGTGCCGGGGAGGAAGCCGGGCACGTCGACGAAGGTCAGCACCGGGACGTTGAACGCGTCGCACGTCCGCACGAAGCGGGCCGCCTTCTCGGAGGCGTCGATGTCGAGCGTGCCGGCGAACTGCATCGGCTGGTTGGCCACGACACCCACCGAACGACCCTCCACCCGGCCGAAGCCGCAGATGATGTTGGGCGCGAAGAGCGGCTGCACCTCGAGGAACTCACCGTCGTCGACCACGTGCTCGATGACCGTGTGCATGTCGTAGGGCTGGTTCGGCGAGTCGGGGATGAGCGTGTCGAGCACGCGGTCCTCGTCGGTGACCGTGAGGTCGTTCTCGACCTCCCAGGCCGGCGGCTCCTCCAGGTTGTTCGACGGGAGGTAGGACAGCAGCGCCTTCACGTACTCGATGGCGTCCTCCTCGTCGGAGCCCATGTAGTGCGCCACGCCTGACTTGGTGTTGTGCGCCCGGGCGCCGCCGAGGTCCTCGAAGGAGACGACCTCGCCGGTGACGGTCTTGATCACGTCGGGGCCCGTGATGAACATGTGCGAGGTCTGGTCGACCATCACGGTGAAGTCGGTGACCGCGGGGGAGTAGACCGCACCACCGGCGCAGGGGCCCATGACGAGCGAGATCTGGGGGATGACGCCCGAGGCGTGCACGTTGCGCCGGAAGATCTCGCCGTAGAGGCCGAGGGAGACCACGCCCTCCTGGATGCGGGCGCCGCCGGAGTCGTTGAGCCCGATGACGGGGCAGCCGACCTTCATGGCGAAGTCCATGACCTTGACGATCTTCTCGCCGAAGACCTCGCCGAGGGAGCCGCCGAACACGGTGAAGTCCTGCGCGAAGACGGCGACCGTGCGGCCCTCGACGGTGCCGTAGCCGGTGACCACGCCGTCGCCGTAGGGGCGGTGCTGGTCCTGCCCGAACGCGTTGGAGCGGTGCCGCGCGTACTTGTCCATCTCGATGAAGGAGCCCTCGTCGAGCAGCATCTCGAGGCGCTCGCGGGCCGTCTTCTTGCCGCGCGCGTGCTGCTTCTCGACCGCCCGCTCGGAACCGGCGTGCGCGACCTCCGCCACCCGGCGCTTGAGGTCGGCCAGCTTGCCGGCCGTCGTGTGGACGTCGATGTCGGACGGGACCTCGGTGCCCCCGGTGACGAGGGATTCGGTGCTCTGGGCCATGGCGGGAGCCTAGCCTTGCCCTTATGCGCGAACCGCTCGACAGTGAGGCATTGCACGAGGCGTTGGTCACGCCCGGAGCGCCCTGGCGTGGCGTCGACGTCCACGCCGAGCTGGGCTCGACCAACGCGGCCGCGGCCGAGCTCGCCCAGCCCTGGCGGGTGGTCGTCGCCGACCACCAGAGCGCGGGGCGGGGCCGGCTGGGCCGCTCCTGGGAGGCGCCGCCCGGCACCTCCATCGCCGTCTCGGTGCTCGTCCCGGCGCCGGAGCACGGCCTCGGCTGGGTGCCGCTGCTGACGGGGCTGGCCGTGTCGCGGGCCGCCCACGACGTCGCCGGCGTGCACACCGCCCTCAAGTGGCCCAACGACGTCCTCGTGGAGGAGGACGGCTGGCGCAAGGTCTGCGGCGTGCTCTGCGAGGTGCACCCGGCCGGCGTCGTCGTCGGGTTCGGCGTCAACGTCACCCAGACCCGCGAGGAGCTGCCGGTCGAGAACGCGACCTCCCTGGCCCTGTGCGGAACCCCCGACGTGCGGCGCGAGGACCTCGTCGTGGCCTGCCTGCGCCACCTGGCGGTGCTCCACGGCGACCTCATGACCGGTGGGGCGGCGCTGGAAGCCGCCCGCGCGGCATACCGGTCGGCCTGCCGCACCCTGGGCATGGTCGTCGACATCAGCACCGGCGCTGCCAGCCAGCGGGTGCCGGCCGTCGGCGTCGACGACGAGGGCCGCCTGGTCGTCCACGGGGAGAGCGGCGAGTATGCCGTGGCGGCCGGTGACGTGGTCCACGTGCGGGAGGCGCGGGGCTAGTCTCCACCCCGGACGCGGACGCGCACCGGCATCAGGCCGCCCCCGCCGGGCACCGGCAGCGGCGACACGGCATGATCGGCACGGCAAGTCCGCTTTGGCGAGCCCAGCACGAGGAGGTGTCGGCGGTGCGCAGGACCGGTCGCCACCGGCTGGTGCGCCCGAACGAGGAGCCCGCGGCCCTGACCGACCCCGACAACATCGAGGCCCGGCTGCTCGGGCGTCCCGCGACGATGGGCCGCCGCGACGTCAGCCGCGGCGCCCAGGTCTCGCTGCTGAGCGCCCGCAAGTTCTGGCACGCGCTCGGCTTCCCGATCGTGCAGGACGAGGACGCCGCCTTCACCGAGGCCGACCTGATGGCCCTGAAGTCGGTGGCCCGGCTGGTGCGCGAGCAGCACCTCGACGAGCAGACGGCACTGGCCATGACCCGGGCCTTCGCCCGCACGACCGACCGGCTCGCCGTCTGGCAGACCCAGCTCATGGCCGAGGCCCTCGCCGAGCCGGGGCACGAGGCGGCCCTCGACGAGGCCGACGCGCGCGCCGTGCCCGACCCCGACGCCGCCCAAGCGGCCGCGGTGAAGCTCGCCGAGATGGCCGACGACCTCGAGCCGCTGCTGGTCTACGCCTGGCGTCGGCACCTGGCCGCCGCCATCGCCCGCATGCTGGCCGACTCCGACCCCGACCACGCGGGGGAGGGCGTCACGCGGGTGGTCGGGTTCGCCGACCTCGTGAACTTCACCGGCCTCGTGCGCCGGATGACCGAGCGGCAGCTGGCCGCGATGGTCCAGCGGTTCGAGGCGCTCGCCACCGACATCGTCACCGCCCACGGCGGACGCGTCATCAAGACCGTGGGCGACGAGATCCTCTTCGTCACCGTCGGCCCGGCCGCTGCGGCAGCCATCGCGCTCGACCTCGTCGACACCATGACCGAGGACGAGCTGCTGCCCGACGTCCGCGTCGGCATGTCCTACGGGAGCGTCATCTCGCGCCTCGGCGACGTCTTCGGCACCACCGTGAACCGGGCCAGCCGGCTCACCGCGGTGGCGCCGCCGCGCACCGTGCTCGTCGACGACGCGCTCGCCGCGTCACTGGCGAGCGTGTCCGGCTTCGACATGACGGCCCTGCGGCGCCGCACCCTGCGCGGCATCGGGCAGGTCACCCCCAGCGAGCTCCGGCGCACCCGCGGAGAGCGCCGCACCACCCAGAGAGAGGTCCACCCATGAACCAGGCAGCGCTGGTGCGCATCGAGCGGCACGGCGAGGGCGGCCACGTCGCCGAGCTGCTGCTCGACCGGCCGGAGGCCATGAACGCCGTCTCCACCGACATGGCCCGCGCCCTGGCCGCCACCACCGGCGAGCTCGCCGAGGACGAGTCGGTGCGGGCGGTGGTCGTCAGCAGCACGCACGAGCGGGCGTTCTGCGTCGGTGCCGACCTCAAGGAGCGCAACGCGTTCACCGACGACGAGCTGCGGGCGCAGCGCCCGCTGGCGCGCGCGGCATACGGGGGAGTCCTGAACCTGCCGGTGCCCGTCGTCGCGGCCGTCGACGGGTTCGCGCTCGGCGGGGGGTTCGAGATCGCGCTGTCGTGCGACCTCATCGTCGCGGGGGAGGGGGCCACGGTCGGGCTGCCCGAGGTGAGCGTCGGGGTGATCCCCGGGGGCGGCGGCACCCAGCTGCTCACCCGCCGCGTGGGCTGGTCGCGCGCGGCCTCGATGATCTTCACGGCACGTCGGCTCACGGCCGCGGAGGCCCACGACCTCGGGGTCGTGGACGAGGTCGTCACCGCCGGCACGGCCCGTGAGCGCGCGCTCGAGCTGGCCGGGACGATCGCGTCGCACTCGCCGGTGGGCGTCCGCAACGCCAAGAAGGCCATGCGGCTCGGCTTCGACACCGACCTGGCCTCCGGCCTCGACGTCGAGGACGAGTGCTGGGCGGCCACCGCGTTCTCCGGTGACCGGGCCGAGGGAGTGGCCGCCTTCGCCGAGAAACGCCGACCGATGTGGCCGGGTCGCTGAATTTGGCTGCGGTTCCCTACGATCAGCCCATGACCCGAGTGCTCCTGGCCGAGGACGACCCCGCCATCTCCGAGCCACTGGCCCGCGCGCTGCGCCGCGAGGGCTACGACGTCGACGTCCGTGCCGACGGCCGTGCGGCCCTGGACGCGGCGACCGAGAACCCCGACCTCGTGGTGCTGGACCTCGGGCTGCCCTACGTCGACGGCCTCGAGGTGTGCCGCCGGATCCGTGCCGAGGGCCGCTCGGTGCCGGTGCTGATCCTGACCGCCCGCGCCGACGAGGTCGACACCGTGGTGGGCCTCGACGCCGGTGCCGACGACTACGTGACCAAGCCGTTCCGGCTCGCCGAGCTGCTCGCCCGCGTCCGGGCGCTGTTGCGGCGCAACCCCGCCGACGCCGCCCCGAGCAACGAGCTGGTGCGCATCGACCCCGAGGGGCGGCGCGCCTGGTTCAAGGACGAGGAGCTCCAGCTCACCGCCAAGGAGTTCGACCTGCTCCGGGTGCTCGTGCGCGAGCAGGGCAAGGTGGTCTCCCGCGAGCAGCTCATGCGCGAGATCTGGGAGACGGCCTGGTTCGGCTCCACCAAGACCCTCGACATGCACATCTCGGTGCTCCGCCGGAAGCTCGGCGACGACGCGGCCCAGCCCCGCTACATCGCCACGGTGCGCGGAGTCGGGTTCCGGTTCGAGCGCGGCGACGGGGTCTGACCACAGACCATGCGCCAGCAGCTGATCCGCTCCACGGTGCTGGCCGTCGCGCTGGCCATCCTCATCATCGGTGCGCCGGTGTTCGCGGCCACGTGGTGGCTGACGGCGCACGACCCGTCCTCGCTGAACGAGTGGGCCGACAAGGGCACCCCCACCAGCACCTCGGTGCTGCTCATGGGCGTGGTGCTGGCG
This sequence comes from uncultured Actinomycetota bacterium, assembly GCA_963730585.1. Lineage (GTDB taxonomy): Bacteria > Actinomycetota > Actinomycetes > Actinomycetales > Dermatophilaceae > Pedococcus_A. Next base: position 350,224 of record CAVSSL010000006.1, read on the forward strand.
CTGTCGGTGCTGGCGCTGGCGGCCGGGGTGCTGGTCGCCACCCGGCAGGCGCGTCGGCTCTCCCGGCCCATGACCCTGCTGGCCGAGCGCGCCGAGCGGCTCGGGGCCGGTGAGTCGCGGATCCAGCCGCTGCACTCGGGCATCGCCGAGCTCGACCAGGTCTCCGAGGTGCTCTCGCGCAGCGCCCAGCGGCTGACCAGGTCGCTGGCGGCCGAGCGTGACTTCGCGGCCGACGCCTCGCACCAGCTGCGCACGCCCCTGACCGCGCTGCTCATGCGGCTCGAGGAGATCGCCGCCACCGACGACCTCGACGTCGTGCAGGAGGAGGCGAACATCGCCATCGCCCAGGTCGAGCGCCTCACCCGCGTGGTCGACGACCTCATGGCGCGCACCCGCCGGGGCGGCGACGAGCAGCGCGCCACCGTGTCGCTCGACTCGGTCATCGCCGCGCTGCAGCGCGAGTGGCAGCCCGCCTTCGAGCAGGCCCGCCGCAGCGTCCGGGTGCACGGCGAGCGCGGGCTGGTCGTCCACGCCACGCCCGTGGCGCTCTCGCAGGTGCTCTCGACGTTGCTGGAGAACTCGCTCGCGCACGGTCGCGGCACCGTCGACGTGCACGCCCGACGCAGCGGCCCCTCGGTGGTCGTCGAGGTCAGCGACCAGGGTGACGGCGTGCCGGCGACCATCGCCCCGCACATCTTCGAGCGCTCGGTCTCCTCGGGCGGCACCGGCCTCGGCCTGGCGCTGGCGCGTGACCTCGCCGAGTCCAACGGCGGCCGGCTCGAGCTGATCCAGGCCCAGCCGGCGATCTTCGCGCTGTTCCTCTCCGAGTCCGACGAGAACGCGCTGATCGGCGCGACCGCCTGAGTTCGGGACCGCCTGAGCTCGGACCGCCTGAGCTCGTGACCGCCTGAGGTCGGGCTCAGGGGTTCCCGAGCGGGGAGCTGTCCTCGAGGATCTCGGTCTTGGTGAACACGAAGGTTCGGTAGGCCCAGAACCGGAACAGCGTCCCGAGGCCGATGCCGATGATGTTGGCGACGTTGTCGGCGGCCAGGGTCTTCAGGCCGAGCACGTAGTGCGAGAACGCGATCGTGCCGACGCCGATCAGCATCGCGATGCCGTTGGTGGCGAAGAAGAGCAGCGCCTCGTGGTGCACCGGACGGCTGTGCCGGTGCCGGAACGTCCAGCTCCGGTTGCCCAGCCATGCCACGACGGTGGCGACCGAGGCGGAGATGACCTTGGCGGTGGTCGGCTTGTCCTCCAGCACGGTCGCGCGCAGCAGGTTCATCAGGCCCACGTCGACGACGAAGGCCACCGCCCCGACGACGCCGAACTTGATGGCCTCGCGGTAGAGCACGCCGACGGCGTTCCGCAGTCGGTCGAGCAGGCGGTTGAGGGAGCCGAGCACCAGTGGAGCCTATCGGCCCGGGTGGGCCGGCCCCACACGGAGCGCTCCGGTGCCGCGTGGCCGTATGCCGTTGGTACGGGCGCGCGGAGCACGTCCCCTGTGCCGCGGCGCGGGCAGGCGCGGCGGTAGACCCCACGCCCCCGATATCCTCGCCGGCGTGACCTCTCCCCAGCGCGCACCCGGCGGGTTCCCCGTCGTCGGCATCATCGGTGGCGGCCAGCTCGCACGGATGTGTGCGGCGCCGGCGGCCGAGCTCGCGATCACGCTCAGCGTGCTGGCGGAGGCGCCCGACGCCGCCGCGGCGCAGGTCGTGCCCTCCTCGCCGGTCGGCGACCACCGCGACGTCGAGGCGGTGCGGGCCTTCGCCCAGGCCTGCGACGTGGTCACCTTCGACCACGAGCACGTGCCCGCGGACGTGCTGGCGGCCCTCGAGGCCGACGGCGTGGCCATGCACCCCAGCCCGTCGGCGCTGGTGTTCGCGCAGGACAAGCTCGCGATGCGCCACCGGCTCACCGAGATCGACGTCGCCTGCCCGGCGTGGGCCCAGGCCCGCACGGCTGCCGACGTCGAGGAGTTCGCCGCCCAGGTGGGCTGGCCCATCATCGCCAAGACCCCGCGGGGCGGCTACGACGGCAAGGGCGTGCGCGTCGCCGCCTCGCTCGACGACCTCGGTGACTGGCTCGCCGACGCCGAGCGCGACGCGGAGCAGGGCAGCGGGCCGCTCGTGGACGGGCTGCTGCTCGAGGAGAAGGTCGACTTCACGCGCGAGCTGGCCGTGCTGGTGGCCCGCAGCCCGTCGGACCAGGCGGCCGCGTGGCCCGTGGTCGAGACCGTGCAGACCGACGGCATCTGCACCGAGGTGCTGGCGCCCGCCCCGGACCTCGACCCGCACCTGGCCGCCGTGGCGACCGAGGCGGGGCTGCGGATCGCCGAGAACCTCGGTGTGACCGGCGTCTTCGCCGTGGAGATGTTCGAGGTGAGGGACCCCGAGACCGGCGCACCGGCATACGTCGTCAACGAGCTCGCCATGCGCCCGCACAACAGCGGCCACTGGAGCATGGACGGGGCCGTGACCGGCCAGTTCGAGCAGCACCTGCGCGCCGTGCTCGACCTCCCGCTGGGGACCCCCGCCCCGCGCGAGCCGTTCACCGTGATGGCCAACGTGCTGGGCGGCGACTACCCCGAGCTCTACCCGGCCTACCGGCACGTCATGGCGCGCGACCCCGGGCTCAAGGTGCACCTCTATGGCAAGGGCGTGCGCCCGGGACGCAAGATCGGCCACGTCAACGTGAGCGGCACCGACCTCGACGACCTGCGGGAGCGGGCGCGTCATGCCGCCGACTACCTTTCCGGAGTGATCACCGAATGAGCGTGCAGCCCGCAGCGACCACCCCACCCCTCGTCGGCGTCGTCATGGGGAGCGACAGCGACTGGCCGGTGATGGAGCAGGCCGCCACCGCGCTCGAGGAGTTCGGCATCCCCTACGAGGCCGACGTCGTCTCGGCCCACCGCATGCCCGACGAGATGATCGCCTACGGCCAGCAGGCTGCCGGGCGAGGGCTGCGCGTCATCATCGCCGGGGCCGGGGGAGCGGCCCACCTGCCCGGCATGCTCGCCTCGGTGACACCGCTGCCGGTGATCGGGGTGCCCGTGCCGCTCAAGCACCTCGACGGCATGGACTCCCTCCTCTCGATCGTGCAGATGCCCGCCGGGGTGCCGGTGGCGACCGTGTCGGTCGGGGGTGCCCGCAACGCCGGGCTGCTCGCGGTTCGCATCCTGGCTGCTGGCGAAGGGTCGGAGGCGCAGCGCCTGCGCGAGGCCATGACGGCGTTCCAGTCGTCGCTGCGCGACCAGGCCCACGCCAAGGGCGCGGCCCTGCGGGAGCGGCGCTCGCGCTGAGCCGGGCCGTGGGTGACCGGAGACCGGTCCCGTCGCCAGCTACCCGCCGCCAGCTATCTGAGCCGCGGCGTGCCCGAATGATCCCGTTTGCGGGACTCCTGTGACAGGTGTGGCTAACCTGAGGTCACGCGAGACCACAGCCCGCCACCTCTCGAAGGCCAGCCCATGCGCAGACCCGCCTCCCTGACCGCCGCCGCCCTCGTCGCCGGCGCCCTGGCCGTGCAGGGCGTGGCCGCCGCCGCCGCGACCACCAGCCGCATCGCCGGCGCCGACCGATACGCCACCGCCGTGGCCATCTCGAAGAAGCACTTCGCCGGCCCCGTCGAGCGCGTCGTGGTCGCCTCGGGCGAGGACTTCCCCGACGCGCTGGGCGCCGGCCCGTTCGCGGCCCACTTCGGGGTGCCGCTGCTGCTGGTGCCGAGGGACGGCACGCTGCCCTCCACCGTGGGCGCCGAGATCGCCCGCCTGAAGGTCTCCTCGATCGAGGTCGTGGGCGGCACGGGCGCCGTCAGCGACGACATGCTCGACCAGCTCTCCGACCACGTGCCCGCCCCCGGGCGGGCCTGGCGCTGGGCCGGCGGCGACCGCTACGAGACCGCGGCGCGGCTGGCCTACGGCGCCGAGCAGGGGTCGACGGTCTTCGTGGCGAGCGGCTCCGGGTTCGCCGACGCGCTCGGTGGCGGGGCCGCGGCTGCCCACCTCGGCGGCGCCCTCGTGCTGACCAAGCCGACCCAGCTGCCGGCGTCGGTGGCGACCGTGCTCCAGAGCGTCGAGCCGGCCACGGTCGTCGTGCTCGGCGGCACCGGGGCGGTCTCCAGCTCGGTGGAGCGCCAGATCCGCGAGGCGGTTCCGTCCGCCACGGTCACGCGCAGTGCGGGCGCCGACCGCTACGCCACGGCGGCGGCGGTCTCCCGAGCCACGTTCCCGTCGGCGGGGACGGTCTACCTGGCCGCCGGCAGCAGCTTTCCCGACGCGCTCGCGGGCGCACCCGCGGCCGGGTCGGTGGGCGCCCCGCTGCTGCTGACCGCCAAGAACTGCGCGCCGGCGGCGACGCGGGCGGAGATCACCCGGCTCGGGGCCACCCGCGTCGTCGCCCTCGGCGGGACGGGCGTGGTCTCCGACCGCGCCCTCGCGCTCACTCCCTGCTGAGGCTTCCCGGCCCTCGACACCCCGGCATCAGGGGGCCTCAGGGGCGCGGGCGTCAGCGCATCATGCCTTCGTGGCGGAGCTTCGGTGCCTCCATCTTGGGACAGGTGTCCATCACCACGCCGAGCCCAGCCGCGCGGGCGCGCTCGGCGGCGTCCTCGTCGATGACACCCTCCTGCATCCAGATCGCGTCGATCTGCAGCCGGTCCTGGTGCTCGATCGCGTCATCGACGACCGCACCGACGTGGGCGGAGCTGACGAAGCAGTCGACCACCTTGATGTCCGTGCCGTCGGGGATGTCGGCCAGCGAGGCGTAGCCCTGCTCGCCGTGCACGGTCTCGGCCTTGGGGTGCACGGGGATGATGCCCTTGCCCAGCTCGTGCTTCAGCCACCGCGCCACGTCGTGTGCCGCTCGCTTCTCGTTCGTGGACAGCCCCACGACCACCCAGATCCCCGGGTCGGCGATCAGCTGGCGGACGAGGTGCGGGTCGTTCTGGTGCTTCAGTGTCATGCGGCCACCCCCAGGGAGCGTGCGCTCAGGGCGGTGGGTCGCGTGGGTCGAGTTCCCGGCTCGTGGTGCGTCATCCCCTCATACTCACACCGACGGTGAAAGGCGCAACCGACCGAGCACGGGCCGGCCTCAGTGGTGGGGTCGGCCGAGGGCGCGGTAGGTCCAGCCGGCGGCCCGCCAGGTGTCGCGGTCGAGGGCGTTGCGGCCGTCGATGATGGTGGGCTGGGCGACGACGGTCTTCAGCGCGGCCGGGTCGAGGTCGCGGTACTGCTGCCACTCGGTGAGGTGGAGCACGACGTCGGCGTCGGCGCAGGCCTGCTCGACGGTGTCGGCGTAGTCGAGGTCGGGGCGGGTGCGGGCGGCGTTGGGGATGGCCTTGGGGTCGTGGACGGTGACCCGGCCGCCGGCGGCGCGGGCGGCCTGGGCGATGTCCAGGGCCGGGGAGTCGCGCACGTCGTCGCTGTTGGGCTTGAACGCGGCCCCGAGCACGGCGACCCGCTTGCCGATCAGGGTGCCGCCGCACTCGGCGCGGGCGAGGTCGACCATCCGGGCCCGGCGGCGCAGGTTGATCTGGTCGACCTCGCGCAGGAAGGTCAGGGCCTGGTCGGCGCCGAGCTCGCCGGCGCGGGCCATGAACGCGCGGATGTCCTTGGGCAGGCAGCCGCCGCCGAAGCCGACGCCGGCGCCGAGGAACTTGGGCCCGATCCGGTCGTCGTGCCCGATCGCCTGGGCGAGGGCGACGACGTCGCCGCCGGCGGCCTCGCACACCTCGGACATGGCGTTGATGAAGGAGATCTTGGTGGCCAGGAACGCGTTCGCGGCGACCTTGACCAGCTCGGCGGTGGCGTAGTCCATCACCAGCCGCGGGGTGCCGGTGGCCAGCGGGGTGGCGTACACCTCGTCGAGCAGGGCCACGTCCGCCGGGCCTGCTCGCTGTCGGGGTCGCCGTGCACGCCGTAGACGAACCGGTCCGGGGCCACGGTGTCCTCGATCGCGTACCCCTCGCGCAGGAACTCGGGGTTCCACGCCAGCCGGGCGTGCGACGCCCGACGGGGACGCGGGCGGCGAGCTTGGTGGCCAGCTTGGCCGCGGTGCCGACCGGCACGGTGGACTTGCCGACCACCAGCGCCCCGTCCCTCAGGTGCGGGGCCAGGGCGTCGACCGCGGCATACACGTAGGTGGTGTCGGCGGCGTTCTCGCCGACCATCTGCGGGGTGCCCACGCACACGAAGTGCACCGTGGCGTCGGCGACCTCGGCGATGTCGGTGGTGAACCGCAGCCGACCGGTCGGCAGGACCTTGGCGAGCAGCTCGTCCAGCCCGGGCTCGAACAACGGCGCGGTGCCGGCGTTGAGCGCCGCGACCTTGGCCGGGTCGGTGTCGACCCCGACCACGGTGTGCCCCAGGTCAGCCATGCACGCCGCGTGCACGGCCCCGAGGTAGCCGGTGCCGATGACAGAGATCGTCAGACTCACGGGGCGACAGTAACGGGTGCCGGAGGGTCGGGCCGCCCCCGGCGCGGGATGGGTCGTGCCAGCCGCAGGCTCTAGGATCGTCGGCGGTACCCCCGAGAGCGAAGGAACCCCCTTGAAGATCACTGTTGTGGGTCTGGGCAAGATCGGCCTGCCGTTGGCTGTGCAGTTCGCGAGGTCCGGGCACGAGGTGTTCGGCGCCGACGTGAACGCGTCGGTGGTGGAGCAGGTGAACGCGGGGGTGGAGCCGTTCCCGGGGGAGGCGCACCTGGGGGAGTACCTGTCGGAGGTGACCGCCGGGGGTCCGGGCACGACGTCCGGTGAGGGGTCCGGCGAGGCTGGCCGGCTGTCGGCGACGACGGACACCGCCGGTGCGGTGGCGGAGTCGGACGCGGTGGTCGTGGTGGTGCCGTTGTTCGTCGACGACGAGGCGCGCCCGGACTTCGGGTGGATGGACTCGGCGACGCAGGACATCGCGCGGGGGCTGAAGCCCGGCACGCTGGTGGTCTACGAGACCACGCTGCCGGTGGGCACGACCCGGACCCGGTGGAAGCCGATGCTGGAGGCGGGCTCGGGCCTGGTCGAGGGGCAGGACTTCCACCTGGTGTTCTCGCCGGAGCGGGTGCTGACCGGTCGGGTGTTCGAGGACCTGCGCAAGTACCCCAAGCTGGTCGGCGGGCTGTCCGAGGCCGGGGCGGCGAAGGCGATCGAGTTCTACGAGCAGGTGCTGCAGTTCGACGAGCGGCTGGACCTGCCGCGCGGCAACGGGGTCTGGGACCTCGGCTCGGCGGAGGCGGCGGAGATGGCCAAGCTGGCCGAGACGACGTACCGGGACGTGAACATCGGGTTGGCGAACCAGTTCGGGGCGTTCGCCGCCAAGCACGGCATCGACGTGTACCAGGTGATCGAGGCGTCCAACTCCCAGCCGTACAGCCACATCCACCGTCCGGGGATCGCGGTCGGCGGGCACTGCATCCCGGTGTACCCGCGGCTGTACCTGTGGAACGACCCGGACGCCACGGTGGTGCGGGCGGCGCGCGAGGCGAACGCGGCGATGCCGGCCTACACGGTGGGCCTGGCGGTCGGTGCCGCCGGCGGTGACCTGTCCGGGAAGACCGCGGTGGTGCTCGGGGCGTCGTACCGCGGTGGGGTGAAGGAGACCGCGTTCTCGGGGGTGTTCGCCACCGTCGAGGCGCTGCGCGAGGCGGGGGCGAACGTGCTGGTGCACGACCCGATGTATGCCGCGCAGGAGCTGAAGGGCTTCGGCTGGGAGGCCTTCGAGCTGGGCCAGCCGGCCGACGTGGTGGTCGTGCAGGCCGACCACGCCGACTACACGGGCCTGGGCAAGGACGACTTCCCGGGCGTGCAGGTCGTCGTCGACGGCCGCCGCCTGCTCGACCGCGACAAGTTCGACGGGGTCCGCTTCCTCGTCGTCGGCCAGGCCGAGCAGGGCGTCTCCCAGCAGGCCGATGCGCAGGACGCGGCGCGGGGGGCTGAGGCGTGAGCGCCCGCATCGTCGAGTCGGCCGACGTCTCGCCCGACGCGCAGGTCGGTGACGGCTCCTCGGTGTGGCACCTCGCGCAGGTGCGCGAGGGTGCGGTGCTGGGGGAGAACTGCATCATCGGCCGCGGCGCCTACGTGGGTCCCGGCGTGCGGCTGGGCGACAACTGCAAGCTGCAGAACTACGCGCTGGTCTACGAGCCGGCCGTCCTCGAGGACGGCGTGTTCGTCGGGCCGGCGGTGGTCTTCACCAACGACCACTACCCGCGCGCGGTGACCCCCGAGGGCGCCCTGAAGCGCGGCGACGACTGGGAGGCCGTGGGGGTGACCGTGCGCCAGGGCGCCTCGATCGGTGCCCGCTCGGTCTGCATCGCCCCGGTCACCGTCGGACGGTGGGCGCTCGTGGCGGCCGGCTCGGTCGTCAACCGTGACGTGCCGGACTTCGCCCTGGTCGCGGGTGTGCCCGCCAAGCGGCTGCGCTGGGTCGGCAAGGCGGGAGTGCCGCTGGAGGCCGACCCCGACGGCGGCGAGGGCAGCTGGGTCTGCCCGAAGACCGGCGAGAAGTACATCGAGAAGGACACCGACACCCTCGTGGAGGCTGCACAGTGACGACCCCTGGAACGACCGGAACGAGTGGGACGAACGCGGAGCTGGAGTTCATCCCGCCGGCGAAGCCGATCATCGGTGACGAGGAGCGCGCGGCGGTGGACCGGGTGATGCGCAGCGGGATGCTGGCGCAGGGTCCGGAGGTCGCGGCGTTCGAGACCGAGTTCGCCGAGCACTTCGGCCTGGGTCGGGCGTGCGTGGCGGTGAACTCGGGGACCTCGGGGCAGCACCTGGGCCTGCTGTCGTGCGGGGTGAAGGCGGGCGACGAGGTGATCGTGCCGTCGTTCACGTTCGCGGCGACGGCGAACTCGGTGGCCCTGACCGGGGCGACGCCGGTGTTCGCGGACATCAGCGCCGACGACTTCTGCCTGGACCCGGCCGCGGTCGAGGCCGCGGTCACGGAGCGCACGGTGGGCATCATGCCGGTGCACCTGTACGGGCACCCGGCGAAGATGGACGCGCTGATGGCGGTCGCGGACCGGCACGGGCTGCAGGTGTTCGAGGACGCCGCGCAGGCGCACGGGGCATCGCTGCACGGCACCCCGGTGGGGGCGTTCGGGTCGTTCGCGATGTTCAGCCTGTACCCGACGAAGAACATGACCTCGGGTGAGGGCGGCATGGTCTCGGTGGCGAACGCGCAGGTCGAGCGGATGATGCGGCTGTACCGCAACCAGGGGATGGAGAAGCAGTACCACAACGAGGTCGTCGGGTTTAACAACCGGATGACCGACATCCACGCCGCGATCGGCCGCGAGCAGCTGAAGAAGGTCGGTGGCTGGACGAAGGCGCGGCAGGAGAACGCCGCGTTCCTGACGGCGAACCTGCAGGGTGTGACGCCGCCGCCGGTGGCCGAGGGGGCGGTGCACGTCTACCACCAGTACACGGTGCGGGTGCCGGAGGACCGGGACGGGTTCGCGGCCGCGTTGAAGAGCGAGTATGCCGTGGGGTCGGGGATGTTCTACCCGGTGCCGAACCACCAGCTGGCGCCGTTCGCGGACGCCCCGCACGCCGACCTCCCGGAGACGGCGAAGGCGGCGGCGGAGTGCCTGTCGCTGCCGGTGCACCCGTCGCTGAGCCAGGAGCACCTCGAGCGGATCGTGACCGCGGTGAACGCGCTGGCGAAGGCGGGTGCGTGATGGCGAACCTGCGGGCCGGGCTGATCGGGCTGGGCATGATGGGCCGGCACCACGCGCGGGTGCTGGGGAGCCTCGACGGGGTGGACCTGGTCGCGGTGGCCGACCCGGGCGGTGACCCGCACGGGGTGGCCGGCGGTCGTCCGGTGCTGGGCAGCGTGGAGGAGCTGATCGAGGCCGGCATCGACTACTGCATGGTCGCGGTGCCGACGGTCTACCACGAGCAGGTCGGGCTGGCGCTGGCCGCGGCGGGGGTGCACGCGCTGGTGGAGAAGCCGCTGGCGCAGGACACCCCGGGCGCGACGAAGCTGGCCAAGGCGTTCGCCGATGCCGGGCTGGTCGGCGCGGTGGGGCACATCGAGCGGTACAACCCGGCGTTGCAGCAGGCGCGGGCCCGGCTGGAGGCCGGTGAGCTCGGTGACGTGTACCAGGTGACCACCCGCCGGCAGGGGCCGTTCCCGGCCCGGATCGCGGACGTGGGGGTGGTCAAGGACCTGGGCACCCACGACATCGACCTGACCGCGTGGGTGACCCAGCAGACCTACACCTCGGTGTCGGCGCGCACGGCCTACAAGTCCGGGCGCGAGCACGAGGACCTGGTGGCGGTGGTGGCGTCGCTGTCGAAGGGGACGGTGGCCAACCACCTGGTGAACTGGCTGTCGCCGCTGAAGGAGCGGGTCACCGTGATCACCGGTGAGCGGGGCACGTTCATCGCCGACACCCTGACCGCGGACCTGACGTTCTACGCCAACGGCGAGATCGCGACCACGTGGGACGCGATCGCGAAGTTCCGGGGCGTGTCCGAGGGCGACGTGGTGCGGTACGCGATCCCCAAGCCCGAGCCGCTGCGGGTGGAGCACGAGATGTTCCGCGACGCGGTGCTGGGCAAGGAGGGCGCCGACATCGTCACCATGGAGCAGGGCCTGACCACGGTGCGCGTCGCCGAGGCCTGCATCGAGTCCGCGACCACGAAGAAGACCGTCGACCTCACCTGAGCGCACCGCCGCGCCGGCCGGCGCGGCGGCTCCGGACCGTCTCGCCGGACTCCGGGACGACGGGCCGGGCACCCCTCTAGCCTGAGCAGGTGGGTCTTCGAGAGGCACTCGAACGGTCGGCCTCCAGCAGGCCGGCCGATGTCGTCCGCCGCCTGAGGTTCCGCGGCAGCGGCCGCTACTGGGAGCAGCGGTACGCCCACGGCGGGACCTCCGGGTCGGGCTCCTACGGTGCCCCGGCGCAGTGGAAGGCGTCCGTCGTCAACCGCTGGGTGGCGGAGCTGGGCGTCACCTCGGTGGTCGACCTCGGCTGCGGCGACGGCAACCAGCTCGCCCTGGCCGAGTACCCGCGCTACCTGGGGCTGGACCGGTCGGCCACCGCGATCCGTCGCTGCATCGCGCGCTTCCGGGACGACTCGACCAAGAGCTTCCTGCGCTACGAGCCGGAGGAGCTCGCCGACCCGGCCGGCTGGCTGCGGGCCGACCTCGCGCTGTCGATGGAGGTGATCTTCCACCTCGTCGAGGACCCGGTCTTCGAGGACTACATGCGGCGGCTGTTCACCAGCGGCGAGCGTTACGTGCTCATCTGCAGCAACGACGCGGTGGGCGGCGAGGTGGCCCCGCACATGCGGTACCGCGAGTTCACGGCCTGGGTGCGGGCGCACTGCCCGCAGTGGGAGCTGCTGCGGCGGGAGGACCCGCCGGCTGGGCTCGGCCTGGTGTCGTCGTGCTGGCTCTACGGGCGCACGGCCGGGCGCGACGCTGCCGCGGGCAGCGCCTAGGGTGAGAGCCGTCCCCCGACGGCACCACCGAGGAGAAGACCGTGAAGTTTGGCTTGTTCATCCCGCAGGGCTGGCGCATGGACCTCGTCGGCATCGACACGTCGCAGCACTGGGGTGTCATGGCCGGTCTCGCCCGCCGGGTGGACGCCAACGACGACTGGTCCTCGATCTGGGTCTACGACCACTTCCACACCACCCCGCAGCCGACCAACGAGGCCACCCACGAGGCGTGGACGCTCATGGCCGCACTCGGGGCCGTGACCGGTCGGGTGCGCCTGGGCCAGATGTGCGGCTGCATGAGCTACCGCAACCCCGCCTACCTCGCGAAGGTGGCCGCCACCGTCGACATCGTCTCCGAGGGCCGCATCGAGATGGGCATCGGCGCCGGCTGGTACGAGCACGAGTGGCGGGCCTACGGCTACGGGTTCCCGCGGGCGGGGGAGCGGATCAAGCGCCTCGAGGAGGGGGTGCAGATCTTCCGCGACATGTGGACCAAGGGCTCGGCCACCTTCCAGGGCGAGCACTACCAGGTCGACGGCGCGATCTGTGCGCCGCAGCCGCTCCAGGGCACCGTGCTGCCGGGCTCGAAGCACAACGGCATCCCGATGTGGATCGCCGGCGGTGGTGAGCGGAAGACGCTGCGCATCGCCGCGCAGTACGCCGACTACACCAACTTCGACGGGTCCCTCGAGGGGTTCCAGCACAAGAGCGAGGTGCTGCGCGGGCACTGCCGCGACGTCGGCCGCGACTACGACGAGATCGTGCGCAGCGCCAACTACAACGTGGTGGTCGGCCGCGACGAGCGCGAGGTGAAGAACCGGCTCGAGTGGATCCGCGAGCAGTACCTGCGGGCGGGCCTGACGCCGGAGAAGGCCGAGGAGGTCGTGCACTCGTTCGCCACGGGGCCCGCCGTCGGCACGCCGGAGCAGATCGTCGAGACCTTCAAGAAGCTCGAGGGCGTCGGCATGACCTACGCCATCACGTACTTCCCCGACGCGGCCTACGACGTCACCAGCATCAAGCTCTTCGAGCAGGAGGTGCTGCCCGAGCTCGTCGACCGCGAGGAGCACGGGCACCTGTTCCACCGTCGCCGGCACTGAGGCGGCGGCCCGGCCGGCGGACCCTTTCCGCGGGTCGACGGGCCGGCTGAGCGGCTACCGGCGCAGGTGGCGGGTGACCGCCTCGGCCGCGGTCGCGGCGACGGCTCGCTGGCTGGCGTTCTCGAGGGTCCAGGCGGCCAGCCGCTCGCGCTCGGCGGGCGTGGTGTCGGCCGCCAGCGCCGAACGCAGCGCGCTCGCGGTCTGCTCGACGTCCCAGTCGCACGCCCAGCCGAGCCCGTGGTCGGTGACCATCGCGCGGCCGGGGCCCGGACCGGCATACACGACGGGGGCACCGCAGGCGGTGGCGGCGAACATCTTGGTGGGGAAGGCGTAGTCGTAGCCGACCCGGGGGTGCAGGGAGGCCAGGCCGGCCCGGGCCGTCGAGAAGGCCTGCGCCACCTCGGTGCCGCCGACCATGCCCCGGAACTCGATCCGGCCCGGGGCGAGGGAGGTGGCGAGGGCCCGCAGGGCCTGCTCCTCGGCCCCCTGGCCGTACATCACCAGCGTGCTGTCGGGGAACTCGTCGGCGACGGCGGCGAAGGCACGGACGAAGACCTCGGCACCGTGGATCTCCGACATCGTGCCGGCGTAGACCAGGGTCCGTCCGGGGTCCGCAGTGGTGTCCCCAGCCGTGTCCCCAGCCTGCGGGCGCGGGTGGAAGACGTCGGTGTCGACCCCGGTGCCGACGGTGGTGACGGGCACGCGCCCGCGGGTGAGGCGTCGCACCTCGTCGGCGACCCCGTCGGAGACGGCCAGCACCTCGGCAGCGCCGGACATGGCCCAGCCCTCGACCGCGGTGAGCACGCGGACCACCAGCGGGGAGACCCCGATGCCGCGGGCGGCGGTGGAGGAGACGTCGCCCGCGTAGTAGACGTAGGGCACCCGCCGCAGCATCGACACCAGCCGCACGACCGTGCCCGTGGTGGGCGGCGGCTCGACCACGATGGCGGCCGGGCGGCGGTGGAACAGCAGCCGGAACAGCAGGGGACCGTCGAAGCTGGCGAACTGGACGTAGCCGCGGACGTTGCCGCCGGCGTCGCGCAGCACCGGCCAGCGGCTCACCCGCGTGCCGGCCGGGTCGGTGGGGGCGGCGCTCCCGGCCGGGGGCCGGGTGGTCACCACGTCGACGGGCAGGTCGCGGGCCCGCAGCGCGCGGGCCAGGGCGCCGAGCCGGTATGCCGCGGCGCCCGGCTCCGGGGGAAAGAGGCGGGACGCGATGACGACGGGGGCGGGTCGGGTCATGGTGGCAGGGACGCTAACAGTTCCGGGTCTTCAGGCCCGCCGGCGCCCGAGGGACGAGGGCAGGCCGGGGATGCGGGGCAGGTCGCGACGGCTGACGAACACCCAGCCGGCGAGGAACACGGCCGCCAGGAGGGGCTCCAGCCAGAGCGGCAGGTCGGCGAGGTACTGCGCCAGGGCGACCGCTCCCACCACCAGCAGCGCCGCCAGCACCCGCAGGAACAGGCCGGCCCAGCGGTGGTGGTCGCGGCGCCACACGATGACGACCGGGATGCCGGCGATGACCACGGTGCCGGCGAGGTAGCCCAGCGCCACGCCGAGGATGCCGAGGCGGTCGCCGACGGCCACCCACACCCCGACGCCGAGCGCCATGCCGAGCAGGCTGGCGCCGGTGGTGATGCGCATCCCCTCGCGGGACGTGGTGGTCAGGGCGTTGACGCTCGCGACGGCGAGGTTGGTCGCCAGCACCGCGAGGACGAGCACCGGCAGCACGGTCGCGGCGTCGGCGTACTCGTCGCCCCACACCAGCGCCACGAGGAAGCGGCTGCAGAGGATGAGGCTGCCGAAGATGCCGACCATGACGGCGGCGAGGGCGCGGGTCGCGCGGTCGGTCTGGGCCCGGAAGGCGGTGTGGTCGCCGCGGCCCCACGCCTCGGCCAGCGACGGGAACAGCACGAGGCTGAGCGAGGCGGCGAGCATCGAGGCGGGGGTGGCCAGGTTGAGGGCGGCGGCGTACTGGCCGGCGTCGTGGACGCCCGCGGTCAGCCGGGCGGTGATCTGCGAGAGCTGGAGGAACCCGGTGCTGGCGACCGACCCGGCAGCGCCGAGCGCCACGAAGGCGTCGAGCTCGCGCCGGTGCGCCGCGTCGGGGCGACCGCGGGCGCCGTGCGGCCAGCCGGCCAGCGCGTAGACGCCGTAACCCAGCACCAGCGGCAGCACCAGGGCGGGGCCGCGGACGCCGGCCACGAGCACCGCGGCCAGCGCGCCGAGGCCGAGGGCGACGCTCATGAGGTCCCAGGCCGTGGCCCGGGGCACCTGCCCGGCGCCGAACTGGACGCCGCGGGTGAAGCTGTAGCCGGAGTACGCGATGGTCATCGCGGCCACGCACAGCGCCCCCGCCACGGTGCCGTGGTCGACGAGGACCCACACCGGGATGCTCGCCGCGCCCAGCAGCAGCGAGGCCTGCACCGTGCGGACGGCGAGGTGGTGGGCGGTGCTGAGCATCTCGGGGGTGTTGCCGGCACCACGGGCGCGAGCGACGTACTTCGAGGCCGCGCTGCCCGTGGTCGTGGGCCACAGCAGGGCCAGGAGGGTCGCGGTGGCGATCGCGGTGGCGACGACACCGAAGGCCTCGGGGCCGGCGAGCCGGCCGACGAGGAACGCGGTCGCGAAGCGCAGGAAGCCCTGGGCCAGCAGGCCGGTCGTGCTCAGGGCGCCGCCCTGCACGAGCGAGACCTGCGCCGGACGGTCGAGCTGCAGCGGCCGGAACACCTGGGAGGCGAGACCGCGCGCCGCGCTCATCGGGCTGCCACCACCCGGCGGTAGACCGACGCGACGGTGTCGACGCCGCGGGCGGTGCCGTGGGTGTCGCGGACCCAGCCGCGGACCCGGTCGGGGTCGTGGGGCAGCCCGCCGGAGAGCAGCTCGACCACCGCGTCGACCGCGCCGTCGACGCTGCCGCCGACCACGGGCGGCGCGGACGCGGCATACAGCGGCAGCTCGACGGGCACGACCAGCGGCGCCCCCGTGCCCATCGCCTCGAGCTCGCTCGCCGAGAGGATGCCGGCGGACTGGCCGACCACGGCGCTCGCCCCCGCCAGCAGGCGCAGGTATGCCGCGTGGTCCAGGCGCGGCACCAGCCGCACCCCCCGCCGCGCGGCCTCCGCCGCGTCGGGTCCCCAGTCGAGGCCGACGACGTCGGCCCGGTCACCGAGGGCGGTGACGAGGCGCTCGGCGGTGTCGAGCTGGGACTGCAGGCCCTTGACCGCCTCCCAGCGCGAGGCGAAGACGACCTGCGGGACGGCTCGTGCGCGGGCTGCCAGTGGGGCAGCTCGTCGACCGCGACCGGCACCGGCAGCAGGGTGGCGTCGCCCCGGTGGGGCAGCACGTGCTCGGCGAGGTCGGGGGTGGAGTAGAAGACCGCCTCGGCGTCGCGCAGGCCGGCGCGGATCTCGTCGGTGCGCCGCGGGTCGTACTGCGTCGTGCGGACGTCGGTGCCGTGGCAGTGCAGCACGAACCGGCGGGCAGCCGGGCGGGTGTGGTGCAGGGTCGACGCGGAGTGCACGTGCACGACGTCGTGCCGCCGGGCGGCGACGGCGAGGCGGGCGAGCCACGCCGCGCCGAGGGCCGCCTTGCGGGCCTGGCCCATGACCCCGCGCCAGTCCTGCGCCTCGGCGGCCTTGGGCATGAGGTCCCAGCGCCAGCCCCGGCGGCGTGCCTCGGCGACCAGGTTGTGCGCGGTGAAGGCGGCGTCGTTGACGTGCAGCGCCGACGGCGAGCCCGGGTCGGGTCCCGTCACGCCGGGCCGCCGAGGAGCCGGGTGACGATGCCCTCGACCACCTGGACGTCGTGCTCGCTGCTCAGCTCGCGGGCGTGGTCGTGCGAGGCCTGCTTGCCGGCGCGCACCGCGTCGGCGTCGAGGGTGCGCAGCGCCGCGACGAACGACTCCTTGGAGAAGTCGGACGACACGACGCCGAGGCCGTACTCGCGCACCAGGCGGGCCATCTCGGGAGCCGGGCCGACCGCGTGGCAGAGCCGGGCCTGCACGAAGTCGAAGAACTTGTTCGGCAGGGCGAACTCGGCGTTGATGTTGATCGGGGGCATGCAGAACGCGCCCACGTCGAACTGGTTGAGGGTGCTCGGCAGCTCGGCCGGGGCCACCGGGGGGTTGATGCGGATGCGGTCGCTGCCGCGGGCGAGCGCGCGCAGCTCGGCGAGGTAGCGGCCACCGTCGGCGGCCGGGACCAGGAAGAGGTCGAGGGTGCAGTGCGGCACCTCGAGGGTGGCCTCGACCAGCATCTCGAGGTTGCGGCCGCGGATCGCGGCGCCGCTGTGCACGAGGCGCACCCGGTCGTCCTGCACCGGTGCGGGCTGCAGGTCCCGCCAGGGACCGGCGTTGCGCACCACCTCGCAGGGCACGCCGTAGTGGTCGGTGTAGCGCTGCGCCAGCGGCTCGCACACCGTGGTCACGGCGGCCGACTGCGGCAGGTAGCGCTCGCAGAGGTGCTGCATCAGCGGGCCGACCAGCAGGCGCCAGGTGGCCACGTGGGAGAACTCCTCGGCCGCCCACTCGTGCATGTCGGCCCAGACCGGCGCGCCGTGGGCGACCGCGTGGGCCAGCGGGAGGGCGCGGGCGTCGTTGGCGACGACGAGGTCGAAGCGCCGGTCGCCGAGCAGCTGGAGGCCCCGCTGCAGGCCGGGCGCGGCCAGCTCGGCGCTGCGCAGCCGGCGGGTCGCGAGCTTCGCCACACCCAGGGGGGTGCGGGGCAGCGAGTTCAGCCCGTCCTCGACCTGGAGGTGCTCGGTGGCCGCCTCCGGCTTCTGGCCGTAGCCCAGCGTGGTGACCTCCCCGAAGCGCGCGAGCACGCCCACCTGACGCAGGACCCGGGCGTCGCCGGTGATGGGGGAGTAGGAGATGCAGAGGATCTTGGGGGCGGCCACGGGCAGTGAGTCTACGGTGGCGACCACGGCGTGGCCGGGACCACACCGCGGGGCGGTCCGGCACGGCATACCAGCGGGTAGCCTTGCCGTTCGTGAGCACTGGTGACGCTGCCTTCGACCTGTTCAAGATCTCCGAGGACCACGAGGCCCTCCGCGAGGCCGTCCGCGCGGTGGCGGAGGACAAGATCGCGCCCTACGCGGCAGCGGTCGACGAGGAGTCGCGGTACCCGCAGGAGGCGCACGACGCGCTGGTGGCCGCGGACTTCCACGCCCCGCACATCCCCGAGGAGTACGACGGCGTCGGCGCCGACGCGCTCGCGACCTGCATCGTCATCGAGGAGGTGGCCCGGGTCTGCGCGAGCTCCTCGCTGATCCCCGCGGTCAACAAGCTCGGCACCATGCCGCTGATCCTCGGCGCCTCCGAGGAGGTCAAGGCGAGGTACCTGCCGCCGGTGGCCAGGGGCGAGTCGACCTTCTCCTACGGCCTCTCCGAGCGCGAGGCCGGCTCCGACACCGCGTCGATGAAGACCCGCGCCCGCCCCGACGGCGACGACTGGGTGCTCAACGGCCAGAAGTCGTGGATCACCAACGCCGGCGTCTCCGACTTCTACACCGTGCTGGCGGTGACCGACCCCGAGGGCAAGCGGGGCAACAACGTCAGCGCGTTCGTCGTCGAGAAGTCCGACGAGGGCTTCACCTTCGGTGAGAAGGAGCGCAAGCTCGGCATCAAGGGCTCGCCCACCCGTGAGCTGCACTTCGACAACGTGCGCATCCCGGGCGACCGCATGGTCGGCGCCCCCGGCGAGGGCCTGAAGATCGCCCTGCGCACCCTCGACCACACCCGCGTCACCATCGGCGCGCAGGCCGTCGGCATCGCCCAGGGCGCGCTCGACTTCGCGGTCGGGTACGTCAAGGAGCGCAAGCAGTTCGGCAAGGCCATCGCCGACTTCCAGGGCATCCAGTTCATGCTCGCCGACATGGCGATGGAGCTCGAGGCCGCCCGCCAGATGGTCTACGTCGCGGCTGCCAAGTCCGAGCGGGGCGACAAGGACCTGCCCTTCTTCGGCGCCGCCGCCAAGTGCTTCGCGTCCGACGTCGCCATGAAGGTGACGACCGACGCGGTGCAGCTGCTCGGTGGCTACGGCTACACCAAGGACTTCCCGGTCGAGCGGATGATGCGCGACGCCAAGATCACCCAGATCTACGAGGGCACCAACCAGATCCAGCGCATCGTGATGGCGCGCCAGATCCTGAAGTAGTCGCCGGGCGTCCTGAAGCAGGCGCCGCGCGGGAGCGCCTGAAGTCCTCTCGGGGGCAACTCGCACCTCGTGAACCCGACTCGCGGGACAGGCTCACCCATCTTTCCCAAAACGGGCTCAACCCTCTCTTTTCGCTCCTACAGTGACGTGGTGCGCTGGACGAGCAGGGGTCATGGGGGGCTCGCGGGTCGGAGCCGGGGGCTGACGTCACTCACGGGGGTGGCGGCCTCGGCGGCGCTGCTGGCGTCGGTGGTCCCGGCCAGCCCGGCGCAGGCGGCAGGCAGCGGCCTGGTCGGGCAGAGCACAGCGGCCGTCATGCCCGTCACCGTGCTCGGCTCGGCTTCCGTGGTGCCCGAATCCCAGCTGGCCAGGCTCAAGCGGGTCGGCGGATCCGGCACCCGGTTGAGCGGCGCCGACCGCTACGCCACCGCCGTCGCGGTCTCGAAGTCCATCGCGCCGACCGGCACCGCGGAGGTGGTGCTCGCGACGGGTGGCGCGTTCCCCGACGCCCTCGCAGCCGGCCCGCTCGCGGCCCGGCTGTCGGGGGTCCTGCTCATCACCTCGCCGACGACCTTGCCGCCGGTCATCCGCGACGAGCTGACTCGCCTCAAGCCGCGCCGCATCACGGTGGTCGGCGGCGACGGCGCGGTCTCCGTCGCCGTGCTCAACGCCGCCCGCACGGCAGCCGGTGGCGCCTCCGTCGCCGTCCGCCGGCTCGAGGGCGCCGACCGCTACCTCACCGCCCGACGGGTCGCGGCCGAGTTCCCGGCCGGGGTCCGAGGCACCGTGCTCGCCTCGGGGGCCGACTTCCCCGACGGCGTGGCTGCCGGCCCGGTGGCTGCTGCCCTCGGGGGCCCGGTGCTGCTCTCGCCCCGGTCGAGCCTGACCACGGCCGTGCGGTCCGAGCTGACCCGCCTGGCGCCGAAGCGGCTGGTGCTCGCCGGCGGCACCGGTGCGCTGTCCGCCACCGTCGAGTCGTCGGCCGAGAGCGCCACCGGCCGCCAGGCCGAGCGGGCGGCGGGTGCCGACCGGTACGCCACGTCGGCGGCCCTGGCCAAGGTGCTCGTCTCCACCGGCAAGGCGGGTGCCGCGTTCGTCGCGCGGGGGATGGCCTTCCCTGACGCCCTCGTCGGCGGCGTCGCCGCCGCCCGCAAGCACGCGCCGGTGCTCCTGACGGCCTCCACGTCCGGACGCGCGTCAGCGACCGCCGCGGAGGTCGGTCGCCTGCGCGGCCTCGGCTCGTGGGTGCAGCTGACCCTCGACGCCCTGGCGCGGCAGCAGTCGCTGCCCACCGGGCAGACCGCCTACGACGCCGCCCACCAGTGGAGTGCCCTGGGCATCCTCTACGGCTGGAGCGACCCCGAGGCGACCTCGCAGCTCCAGCGGCTGCGGGCCACCCGCAAGCCCGACGGCGGCTATGGGGTGGACGGGGCCTGGGACGCCTTCCAGGACGGCACCGTCAACCCCGCCTCGGCGAGCTACCTCATCACCATCACCGACCACGCCGGTCGTGCCCTCCTCGAGGGCTACAAGGCGGGTGTCATCCCGGCGAGCGAGGTCCGGTCGCTGGTCGACCTCGTGCTCGTCTGGCCCAGCGTGCAGGGCGACCCGAACTGCCTGGCCTACACGCGTCAGCCGAGCGACGGCCGCTACTGCGTCTACAACGTGAACTCGGGGGCGGCCTGGTTCCTGCGGGCGAGCTACGACGCGGGCATCCGACGCACCGGACAGCTCGAGCTCTCCCGGCGGCTGTACGCGCACGACGCGGCGCTGCAGCACGACGGCTGGTGGCCCTACTCCTCGGCGGCGAAGCCGGGCAGCTACCAGGACTGGAACCACAACGCCGCGATGATCGACATGCAGCTCGACCTCGACCGTGCCGCGGGCCAGAGGGCAGTCGACGCCGTCATGCCTGGCGGCTGGGTGCACCCCGTCTCGAGCCTGCGCAGGTACGACGACGCGATGGGCTACACGCGCGTGCTGCCCCACGCCTGCGGATACCGGTCCAGCGCCCTGGTGGCGGCCGACCGGGCGATCCTGCCGAAGCAGAAGAGCAACGCGGCCGACACCGGCCAGCTCACCCTCTGGGCGGCGCGCACCGCCCGCTCGTGCGGCGCCTGACCTTCGTCATCCACAGCAGCGCCCGGCTCGTCACACCGTCCACAGGCGCCGTTCTCGGGGTTGCGCTGCGCGCGCGGGTATGCCGCGGAACTCGTTGCGCTGCAACGGTTTCCGTTCATCGACGGCTGGGTTGGGTTGTCGGTGGTCGCCTTTAGTGTTGTCGTCATGGAGGGGAACCAGCGCAATCAGGCTTCAGGGTCGGGCACCGTCCCGGTCCTGAGCCTGGCGGAGCACGTCGAGCGGATCGAGGCCGCTCGCT
The DNA here is from genome assembly GCA_963730585.1 of uncultured Actinomycetota bacterium. Taxonomy (GTDB): domain Bacteria; phylum Actinomycetota; class Actinomycetes; order Actinomycetales; family Dermatophilaceae; genus Pedococcus_A. Next base: position 371,307 of record CAVSSL010000006.1, read on the forward strand.
CCTCCGTGTCCGCGCTGCGCGAGGTGCTGTGGCAGGTGCCCAGTGGTGGCGGACCGGACGGCCTGGCGGGCCTCCTGGGGAAGGTCGACACCCTCGGGATGGCCTGTGACGCGGCGCGGGTGGCGGTGACCGCCGAGGCGATGACCCGGGGTGAGACCTCGGGTGGGGCGGCGGCGCTGACCCCGGCCCAGTGGGTGCGCGCTCATGCGCCGTCGACGGTCGCCGGTGGGGCCGGCGACGGTGGTGTCGCTGGCGCAGGCGTTCCAGAAGCGGACCAACGCGCCGGTGAAGGAGGCCCTCGAGTCGGGCCGGTTGCCGGTGAAGTCCGCGGCCGCGGTGGTCTCCGAGGCGGACAAGCTGCGCCCACTGCTGGCCGAGGGCGCCGACCCGCACGTCCTCGAGGGGCTGATCAGCATGGCCGAGCAGCACGGCCCGTCCGGGTGCCGGATGCTGCGGGACGCCCTGGTGGCCAAGTACGGGCGCGAGGGTGTGCTGCAGGACCAGCAGACCATGGGCAAGTCCTTCATCCGCCTCTCCCAACCGACCGACACCGGGGCCGGGACGTTCGAGTACCGGCTGACCCTCGACGTCGAGGGCAAGTCCATCCTGGAGGCGGCGCTCGGGCCGCTGTCGGCGCCCAAGCCGACCGACGGGGAACGCGACCTGCGCACCTCGGACCGGCGCCGCGGCGACGCGCTCGTGAGTCTGGTCCGGCGCGCGGTCGCCGCCGGGGACGAGGTCGGCAAGACCAACAAGACCACCCTGCTGCTGACCATGAGCTACGACGACCTCAAGGACCGCCTCGGGGCGGCGACGACGCTCGGCGGGCTGGACGCGGGCACGCACCTCGCCCCGGACACGGTGCGGCGGCTGTGCTGCGACGGCTCGGTCATCCCGGTGGTGCTCGGCGCGAACAGCGAGGTCATGGACTGGGGGATCGAGAGACGGTTCTTCACCCCAGCCCAGGTCAGACGGCTCTGGCTCCGCGACGGCGGGTGCACCTACCCCGGTTGTGATGCCCCGCCGCAGTGGACCGACGCTCATCACCTGGTCCACTGGGCAGACCTCGGCCCCTCAGACCTCGACAACGGCGCGCTCCTCTGCGAGCGGCACCACACGATCGTGCACACCCGCCGCCTCGCCGGCCGGGTCGTACGCGGCCCCCTGGGTGACCGGGTCGAGTGGGACCTCACCCGAGGGTCCTACGACGAGCTGTTGGCCAGGCGAGCGGCTCAGGAGCCAGCGTGACCCCGCCCCACACCCCGCCCACACCGGCGGGGCCACGGGCATGTCCGTGCCGTCGCTCAGAGGTTGTCGGAAGGGACAGGGATCCGAACGCGCGGGAGGGCGGTGTGCCGGCCACCCGGCATACCGCCCTCCATAACTCCTCGCGGAGCGTGCGCGTTCGGGGCGTCAGCCGCCTGAGGGCTTGCCGTCGGTGCCGGGCGGCGGCTCCTCGAGCGGCTCGTCGTTGCGCAGCATGCTGAACAGCGCCTTGGCCCGCTCGGTGTTCCACTTGACCGAGCTGCCGGCCTGGGTCTGGTAGTTCTCGCTCTGGATCGGCACGACGAGGCTCAGGCCCTCGTCGCGGGAGACCGCGCGGAGAGCGAGCATGACGCGACCGGCGTCGGTCATCGAGGTGTCCTCGCCGACGATGAGCCCCTTGGCCGCGGCGTGGCTGAACCCCCAGTAGCGGGTGGGCACCAGCACCGTGGACGGGGTCGCCGCCTTCTTCATGATCGCGCCGAGGAACTGGCGCTGCCGGTCCGCGCGGCCGATGTCGCCACGCGGGTCGGAGTAACGCGCCCGCACGTAGCCCAGGGCGTTCTTGCCGTCGAGCGTCTGGCAGCCCTTCTTCAGGTTGATGCCGGCCTTCGGGTCCTTCATGTTCGACTTCACGCAGATGTTCACGCCGCCGAGGCTGTCGACGACACTGGCGAACCCGCCGAAGCCGATCTCGACGTAGCCGTCGATGTGCAGGTCGGTGACCTGCTCCACGGTCTGCACCAGCAGCTTCGGACCGCCGAACGCGAACGCCGCGTTGATCTTGTTGCTGTCCCGGCCGGGGATCGGCACGTAGGAGTCGCGCGGCAGGGAGATCAGAGCCGGCTTGCCGCCGCCTGCGGGCACGTGGACCAGGATGATCGAGTCGGTGCGCCGGCCGGCGGCCTTGCCGGTCGCGTACTCCTTGCGTTGCGCCGCGGTCAGGCCTTCGCGGCTGTCGGAGCCGACGAGCAGGTAGTTGTAGCCCTTGCCGCCGGCCGGTCGGTCACCCTTGGGGGCGGTGTCGACCTTGGTGACGGCGTTCCACGCGTGCCACGGGGTGTAGACCATGAAGGCGAGCCACGCGACGACCACGAGCACGACGACCCAGGGCCAGCGCCGCCGCCGACGGGGCCGTGCGTCCTCGGCCGAGCGGGCAGGACGCTGCCGACCGCCGCCGCCCTGGTGCGAGGGTCGCTCGGTCACCGGGAGCGGTCGGGTGCCACCGTCCGCCGGTCCGGCCGAGCCGCCCCGGCGGCCACGGCGGACGTCCACGGTGTAGACGTCGTCGTCCCCGGAGCTCGTGGCTGCGCCGCGCCCGCCCTGGGGGAGGGGGCGGGCGTCGTCCTGGCGCGTGTCGCGGGGCGTCATGCCGACATGATCCTCTGCCGCCCGCTTCTGGCCAAAAAGGACGCACCGCACCAGACCCGGAAAGACCCGCGCGCCTCAGAAGTCTCAGGCGTCCCATCCTTGATACTGAGCGACCATGAGCCGACCCCCCGCAGCGCCGGAGCTCGACGACGAGGTGAGCGTCTACGTGTCGGGTCGGCCGGACCGCCGGCTCGCCGACCCGGAGACCATGGGGCCCCGGATGCGCCGGCGACGCGCCTTCTCCCTGGTGCTGCTCACCCTGGCCTTCCCCGGCAGCGCCCAGCTGGCCACCGGCAACCGCACGCTGGGCCGGGTCGCGGTGCGCTGCTGGCTCGTGCTGTGGGCCCTGGCCCTGCTCTCCGGCCTGCTGTTCCTCGTGCAGCGCACCTGGTTCCTCGGGCTCTTCGGCCGCTCCTGGTTCCTGACCGGCCTCCAGTGGGGCCTGCTCGCGTTCGCCGCCCTGTGGGCCGTCCTCTTCCTCGACGCCTGGCGGCTGGGACAGCCCGGGCGCCTGGTCATCCAGGCCCGCCGCTGGCTGACCGGCCTGACCGCCGGCCTGCTCGTGGTGACCTCCGGTGGGCTCGTCTACGCCGCCAGCAACGTCGCCGCCGGCAAGGACGCCCTCAACTCGCTGTTCAGTGGCAACCGGGCGGTCGAGGCCTCGAAGGGTCGCTACAACGTCCTGCTGCTCGGCGCCGACACCGGGAAGTCGCGGGTCGGCACCCGGCCCGACAGCATCCAGCTGGCCAGCATCGACGCGCAGACCGGCCGAGCGGTGATGTTCGGCTTCTCCCGCGACATGGAGAACATCAACTTCCGCCAGGGCTCGGTCATGCAGCGGCTCATGCCGGAAGGGTGGAACTGCGGCGACGAGTGCCTGCTGAACGGCATCTACACCTGGGCCGAGAACCACCGCGCGCAGTTCCCGCCGGGCACCGAGAACCCGGGGGTGCTCGCCACGCGCGAGGCCATCGAGGCGGTCAGCGGCCTCGACGTCCACTACTACGTCATGGTCGACCTCAAGGGCTTCCAGCGGATGGTCGACGCGGTGGGTGGCCTCGACATCACGGTGCAGCGGCGCACCCCGATCGGCGGCGGCACGTCGCGCATCAGCGGCTGGATCGAGCCGGGCCAGCAGCACCTCGACGGTTTCCACGCCCTCTGGTACGCCCGCTCCCGCCAGGGCTCGACCAACTACGAGCGGATGGCCCGCCAGCGCTGTGTCATGACCGCGCTCGTCGACCAGGTCGACCCCCAGACCGTGCTGACCCGCTTCCAGAAGATCGCCGCGGCCAGCACCGGCATGGTGCACACCGACCTGCCGCAGTCCGAGCTCGGCTACTTCGCCGAGCTGGCCATGAAGACCCGCTCGCAGAAGATCAAGAGCGTCAACTTCGTCCCGCCGCTCATCAAGCCGTGGGACTACGACGCCGCCTTCGTCCGCCAGCAGGTCGCGGCCACCATCGCCGCCTCCGAGGGGAGCAGGGAGAAGCCGAAGAAGGCGGCCACGACCGCACCCCGCTCCTCGGCAGGCGGCTCCAGGACGACATCCTCGACGACGAAGGCGAAGCCCGCGACCAAGCGGTCGACAGGGCCACAGACCCCGGCGCAGCCCGGTGGGCAGGCGGCAGAGGCCGACCTGGCTTCCGTATGCTCCGCCACATGAGCTCTGCCGGCAGCCCGAACCCCCAGACTGCCCCGTCCGTCGGCGTGGTGATGCCGATCCTCAACGAGGAGCGCCACCTCGAGGAGGCCGTCGCGGCTGTCCTCGACCAGCGGTATGCCGGGTCCGTCACCGTCGTCCTCGCGCTCGGTCCCAGCACGGACCGGACCGACGAGATCGCCGCTGACCTCGCCGGGCGGGAGCCGCGGGTGCGCACCGTCCGCAACCCCTCCGGGCGGACGCCGGAGGCGCTCAACGCCGCCCTTGAGGCGCTGCCCGACGACGTGGAGGTCGTGGTCCGCGTCGACGGCCACGGCATCCTCGAGCCCGACTACGTGCGCACGGCGTGCGAGCTGCTCGAGCAGACCGGCGCCGCCAACGTCGGTGGCGTGATGCACGCCGAAGGTGTCACCACCTTCGAACGCGCCGTCGCGGCGGCCATGACCTCCCGGCTCGGCGTGGGCAACGCCGCCTTCCACACCGGTGGGGCGTCCGGTCCCGCAGACACCGTCTACCTCGGGGTGTTCCGCCGTGAGTGGCTGCGCCGCCTGGGCGGCTACGACGAGCGCTTCACCCGCGCCCAGGACTGGGAGCTCAACCACCGGATCCGCCAAGCGGGTGGCCTGGTCTGGTTCTCGCCGGAGCTGCGCGTCACCTACCGGCCGCGCCCGACGCTCGCCACCCTGGCCCGGCAGTACCGCGACTACGGCCGCTGGCGCCGGGTCGTGGCCCGGGAGCACCGCGGCACCATCAACCTGCGCTACCTGGCGGCGCCGACGGCCCTCGTGCTGGTCGCGGGCGGTGCGGTCGCCGGGTTCCTGTGGGCGCCGGCCTGGGTGCTGCCCGCCGGCTACCTCTCGGTGACGACCGTGGGCGGCCTGGCCATGAAGGGCCAGCTGGGCTGGCGCGAACGTCTTCTCGAGACGGTCGTGCTCCCGACCATGCACCTCAGCTGGGGCTGGGGCTTCCTGAGCAGCCCGCGCGACCTGATGCCCGAGCTCGACCACGAGCACCCCGCGCCGCAGGAGAGCCCCGCGTGAGTGCAGGCCCTGCGCCCACGCTCAGCTGCGTCGTGCTCACCCGTGGTGACCGGCCCGCCGAGCTGGCCCGGGCTCTGGACAGCGTCCGCAGCCAGCAGGGCGACCCCGTGCAGACCGTGGTGGTCGGCAACGGCGTGGAGCTGACCGGCCTGCCCGACTGGGTCGACGTGCTCGCCCTGCCGGAGAACGCCGGCATCCCGGCCGGCCGGAACGCCGGGGTGGCCCGCACCACCGGCGACGTGGTGCTCTTCCTCGACGACGACGGGTGGCTGCCCGAGACCGGCACCGCCGACCGGCTCCGGGCCGCCTTCGCCGCCGAACCCCGGCTGGGCGTGGTCTCGCTGCGCATCGTCGACCCCGAGTCGGGGAGCACCCAGCGCCGCCACGTCCCGCGGCTGCGCGCCGGCGACCCGCACCGCTCCTCGCTCGTGACGACGTTCCTCGGGGGAGCCAGCGCCGTGCGGCGGGTCTCCTTCGACGAGGCCGGCGGCCTGCCCGACGCCTTCTTCTTCGCCCACGAGGAGACCGACCTCGCCTGGCGCGTGCTCGACCGCGGGTGGGACATCCGCTACGACGCCGACGCGCCCATGTGCCACCCGGCCACCTCACCGGCCCGGCACGACGTCTACTACCGGTTCAACGCCCGCAACCGGGTGTGGCTGGCCCGACGCAACCTGCCGGTGCCGCTGGTACCGCTCTACCTCGGTGTCTGGACCGCGCTCATGGTGCTGCGCAACCGCGACGCGCACGCCCTGCGGACCTGGGGGAGGGGCTTCGTCGAGGGCTGGCGGACCGACCCCGGACCGCGTCGCCCGATGCGCTGGCGCACCGTGTGGCGGATGACCCGCCTGGGGCGGCCACCCGTCGTCTAGAAGGCGCTCGGCACCTGGCCGGCCTGCCGCACGAGCTCGTCGAGGGCGGCGGCGAAGCGCTGCGCGCCGGCCTCCGGCGGCGTGCCGAGCAGGTGCTCGCGCTCGAGCGACCGCTGCACCCGAGTGCGGTCCTGCCCGCTCTGGAGGTCGGCCAGCAAGGCGTCGAGCCCGGCAAGGTCGGGTCCGACGAGCAGGCCGGAGCGGCTGCTCGGGAAGCGGGCGGCGAACTCCAGCGGCTCCAGGTCCTCGGGGTTGGTGAGGGCGAGCGGGCGGTCGAGGGCCAGCCAGTCGGAGACGACGCTGGAGACGTCGGCGACCAGGGCGTCGCTCTGCTCGAAGCAGCTGTTCAGCCCGGGCCAGGCGCCCTCGACGACGCGGTGCGCCGACGACGGGGCCGAGCCCCAGAAGTCGGCAGCGGCGTCCGGGCCCCGCCGTGCCTCGCCGGCCAGCTCGCCCCGCGCGGCGGCGGCCATGAGGGCCAGCCCGTCGACCTCGGTGGGAGCGCTCGAGGCAGCCGGGTCGGCGTCGCGGTGCACCTGGGCGCCGGCCTCCTCGAGCAGGGCCACGACCTCCTGGTGGGCCCGGCGCACGTTCGCGTCACGGGTGCCCGTGAGCGGGTGCGGTCGGTAGAGGACGCGGATGCCGGGGGTGCCGAGCAGCCGGCGCACGAGGGCCACCCCGAGGTGGGGGAGCGACGAGTGGAAGGGCTCGTCGCCCCAGCCCTCCCAGGTCGGGGCGTACAGCACGGTCGCGGGCTCCCCGGGCAACGGGCTGCGGTGCGGCGCGGGCACGGCCTGCGGCCGGCCCACGAGGCGGATCCGGTCGGTCACCAGCGCGGTCTCCCACCCGGCATACCGCTCGGCGCCCGCAGGTCCCGCCACCCAGATCTCGTCGTAGACCTTGGTGAACGGGCTGCGGCTGCTGGCCTTGTCGCTGTCGCCGTGGCCGATGAAGGCCGTGCGCATGCCGCCCTTGCGGATGAGGTGGATGTTGGTGGCGGCGTTGGAGACGAACAGGGCGCCCCGCACCGTCGAGAGGTCGAAGGCCACGAGCGCCGTTCCGGCGGGGATGCACACCACCGGCAGCGTGGTCGGGCGCAGCATGCGCAGCGCCTCGCGGTCGCGCAGCACGACGAGCGTCCGGTGGCCGCTCGTCTCGAAGGTGGGCAGCCACATCTCCAGCTGGTAGAGCGCGTCGGCGGTGCCGCCGTAGTAGAGGACCAGCTCGGGGGCGAGCTCCGTCACCGCGTCCTGGACCGCCTCGGGGACGCGCGACCGGGGACGGGCGCGTCGGGTCTCGGCGGCGGCCACCAGCGACCACGCCACGAGGCAGAGGGCGCCCACCGCGGCGGCGCCGGCAGCCGTCGCGCCGAGCCAGGAGGGCAGCACCCCGCCGGCCGCCAGCGCCGGCACCACGAGCAGCACCAGCACGGCAGGCCACAGCAGTCTCGCCCGGTGGTGGAGCAGGGCGTGCGGCTCGCGGGGGAGGGTGAGGTCGCGCAGCGCCAGGCCGCGGCTGAGCACCGGGCTCTTGCGCAGGTACTCCACGACCTGGGCCAGGCCCTCGACGGCGCCACCGCTGAGGCCGACGACCGCGGCGCAGACGACGACGAGGACGTCGAGGGAGGTGTCCGGTCCGGAGAGCCGGGCCTCGAGGGCACCGAGCGCCGCCGCACCGATCGCCCAGCGCCACGGCAGGCCGAGCTGGACGCGGGCCAGCGCCCACGCGCTCAGCGGCGCCAGGCGACAGACGGCCAACTCGGCCGCGACCACGAGCAGGGCGAAGAGCGCGAACAGCGGGGCGCTGGGGACGACCACGGCGACGAACAGGCCGAGGTAGGCCAGCGCGAGGACCCCGGTGGCGACCAGCCCGGAGACGTCCGGCACACCAGGCACCCGCTCGGTGCTGGTGAGGGAGATCCCGGCGGTCCTAGGCATCGACAGCGCCTGCGCGGCCGGTGCGCGTCGTGTCTGCCATGGAGGGGTGCTGGTGCCTTCCGCAACGGGGGTGCGCCGGGCGCGGCGCAGGGTGAGGGTAGCGCATGGGGCTGAGGGGGGTCGGGGCCTCCGGAAAGCCTTGCGGTCTGGTCAGGATCCGGCGCAGTCGACGACCTTGTACAGCCGGTACGGCCCTGCCCCGGCGACGTACTCGAAGGCGGGGTAGAGGCTCACCCCCGGCAGGCCGGCATACGCCTTGTCGCGGCTCGGGCCGAAGTCTGGAGGAGGTGCCCCCGGTCAGCACGTGGGAGACGTGCTGGCGCCGGGCGGCGGCGCAGACCTCCGGGTCGCGGCCGATCTCGTCGAGCCGTCGGCCCAGCAGCTTGAGGTCGCCGTCGGCCATCGCCTTCTCGCTGGGGTAGAGCAGCCGCCGGCCGCTGACGAGGTAGAGGTAGGAGCCGCCGTTGTAGGGGTTCGCCGCGACCACGGCGTCCTGCGGGATCTTCCGGCCGAGCTCTCGCAGGGCCGTGAGCTCGTCCTGGGTGACCCACGCGCTCGCGGAGCGCTCGTTGAAGAAGTTGTCGAGCAGGTCGCGGTGCGCGCGGGTGTCGGCGCCCACGCTCACGACGAGGTATGCCGCGCAGACGGCCGCCGTCGCGGCCGCGGCTCCCATGGGGCGCCGGAGCCGGCGGCTGGACAGCCGCTGCAGGCCGTCGACGCCCGCCGCCAGTGCCGCAGCCACGAGCAGGGCGGCCGGCACGACCAGGAGCGCCGCGAGCCGTGGCGGGTTGTTGTACCAGGGCCAGGTGAGGGTGCGGGTGGCGTCGTCGTCCACGGCGGTGCTGAGCAGGTACAGCGCCGCCACGGCGAGGAAGCCGGCGACGACCCAGAGCTGGCGGGTGTGCCGCACGGCCACGACGACGAGGCCGCAGGCGACCAGCACCGCGGGGGCCCAGAGGTAGTCGAGGTTGCGCGGTGCGAACAGCACGACGTCGAGCAGCGCCTCCGACCAGGGCATCTCCGGGCCCGACGGGTTCGACTCCCGCATCGACGCCGCCTGCGCGGTGGCCGCGGCCCAGCCCGCGGCGACGAGACCCGCCAGCACGACGGCGGCGACCACGGCGGCGGCCGAGCGGAGGGGGCGGTCGCGCAGCGCCCAGCCGCCCCGCAGCAGGGCGAAGACCGCGATGAGGACGCCGAGCACCGCCAGGGCGATGAGCGCGTTGGGGTGGGCGATCGCGAGCCCCGGCAGGCCGAGGGCGAGCAGGGCCAGGCCGTTCCAGCGGTCCGGGCCGCCTGCGAGCGCGACCACGGCGGCGAGCATGGCGGGGAGCAGCGCCTGGCCGAGCAGGTTGGGCCACAGCACGCCGTAGCCGAGGAACCAGTAGGGGAAGGCGGTGAACGCCACGCTGGCGACGGCGGCGGACAGCGTCACCGCCACGGTCGGGCCCAGCACCCGGCGGGCCAGCAGCATCAGGCCCAGCGGCCAGACGAGACCGGCGGTGACCAGGACCGTCGCCGAGACGCTCGTGACGACGGTGGCCCCGCTGAGCTGGGCGACCGTGGTGGCGACCGCGTGGAAGGCGGCGGGGTAGAAGCCGGTGCCCGTGCCGTTCGCGTAGCCGCCGGCGTCGAGGGAGGAGATGTCGCCGGTCTGGAGCATCCAGCGGGTCGTGCTCAGGTGGAAGACGGTGTCGGGGTGCTGCGGGAACGCGTCGGCGGACCGGGAGACGGAGACGAGCGTGGCCGCCACCCCGGCGAGGCCCACCGCGGCACCGACGAGCAGGGGCCAGAGCGGGCCGTCACCCGTGCGGGCGCGCAGCGCGGGCACCAGGCCGGCCACCGCGCACACCGCCCAGAGCGCCACGGCCGACAGGGTGAGGGTGGCCAGGCCCCAGCGGGCGCCGGCGAGGTCAGTCGCGACACCGCCGAGGGAGATGGCCGTCACGGTCAGCACCGGGCCGCTGGCCAGGGCGGTGGACGGCCGGCAGCGCAGCAGCAGGGCGGCCACGACGCCGGGGACGAACAGCACCAGCAGGGCGACGCCGATGGTGGGCAGGGCCTCCAGCCAGCTGGTGTCGGCGACCCCCCTCATGCGCCCCTCACCGGGAGGGCATCCTGGTGCGGGGAGTCACCAGTGGGCGCTCGGCAGTCGTCGGCGTCCCGTGCAGCATGACCGGCAGCATAACGAGCCGTCGCTGCCCTGCCGCGCCCGGCGGAGGGGCGGGGTGAACCGGGTAGTGTCTGGGCGGTGACAACCATGCGCAACGTGGCAGTGGTCCTCGCCGGAGGCGTCGGCAGCAGGGTGGGCCTGAGCATCCCCAAGCAGCTGATCAAGATCGCCGGGCGCCCGATCATCGAGCACACCATCGACGTGCTCAACGCGAGCCCGCTCATCGACGAGATCCTCGTCATGATGACCCCCGGTCACCTCGACCCCGTGCGCGCCATCGTCGCCGACGGCGGCTACACCAAGGTCACCCGCATCCTCGAGGGCGCCGAGACCCGCAACGGCACGACCGAGCGGGCGCTGCGGGCCCTCGGCGAGCAGGAGTGCAACGTCCTGTTCCACGACGCCGTGCGTCCGCTGCTGAGCCAGCGCATCATCGAGGACTGCGTCGCCGCCCTCGAGACCTACGAGGCGGTCGACACCGCCATCCCGTCGGCCGACACGATCATCGCGGTCACGGAGGAGCAGGAGATCAAGGACGTCCTCAAGCGGGCCGAGCTGCGCCGCGGCCAGACACCCCAGGGCTTCCGCCGCTCGGTCATCAGCCGGGCCTACGAGCTGGCCGGCCAGGACCCCGACTTCACGGCCACCGACGACTGCACCGTCGTGCTGCGTTACCTCCCGGAGGTGCCGATCGCCGTCGTCGCCGGCGACGAGCGCAACATGAAGGTGACCGAGCCGATCGACGTCTACCTCGCCGACAAGCTCTTCCAGCTGACCAGCCACGACCTCCCGCAGGAGCTCGACGAGGACCAGTACCGCGCCGCCCTGACCGGCAAGACGGTCGTGGTCTTCGGCGGCTCCTACGGCATCGGCGCCGACATCGTCGAGCTGGCCGAGCGCTACGGCGCGAGCGTGCACTCCTTCAGCCGCTCGGGCACCGGCACCCACGTCGAGCGGCGGGCCGACATCGCCGAGGCGCGCAAGCAGGTGCTCGCCGCCGACGGCAAGGTCGACTTCGTGGTCAACACCGCCGGCGTGCTGCCCCGCGGAACCCTCGAGGAGACCACCGAGGAGACCATCTACGCGGCCACCGAGGTCAACTACATCGCGCCGATCCTCATCGCCCAGGAGTTCTACCCCTACCTGCGCGACACCACAGGAGCCCTGCTGCTGTTCACCTCGAGCAGCTACACCCGTGGGCGCAGCGGCTACAGCCTCTACTCCTCGGCGAAGGCGGCGACCGTCAACCTCACCCAGGCGCTGGCCGACGAGTGGGCCACCAGCGGGGTGCGGGTCAACTGCATCAACCCCGAGCGCACCAGCACCCCGATGCGCACCAAGGCCTTCGGGCACGAGCCTGCCGGGTCGCTGCTCGACTCCGAGACCGTGGCCCGGTCGTCGCTGCGCACGATGCTCTCCGAGCTGACCGGCCACGTCATCGACATCCGTCGCGCCGACCCGTTCAGCTCGCACGAGCTCACCGCGCAGGTCGCCGACGACATGCACCACACCGAGCCCCACGACGAGATGCCCGAGGGCGCCGAGGCCGCGGCGAACCGCGAGGGGATGCTCCAGTGACCCGGTGGGGCAGTGGGTACCTGCCGCGAGCGCGACACCCGAAGGTGAGCGTCATCGTCGCGGTCTACAACCCGGGCCAGCACATCAACGAGCTGCTCGGGTCACTCAAGCGGCAGACCCTCGGACGCGACGATCTCGAGGTCGTCTTCGTCGACGACGGGTCGACGGACGGCACGGGTCGACGGCTCAAGGCCCTCGCCCGGCGCCACCGCAACTGGGTGGTCAAGCGCATCGACAACTCCGGCTGGCCCGGTCGGCCCCGCAACGTCGGGCTGCGCCTGGCGCGTGGCGAGTACGTCCTGTTCGCCGACAACGACGACGTCATCCCCCCTGAGGGTCTCGAGCTCATGTACCGCTACGCGCGCCAGCACGACAGCGACGTCGTCATCGGCCGGGAGCTGGGACGCGGCCGCGTTGTCTCCAAGGAGGTCTTCCGGCGCTCGATCCCGGATGCCACGCTCGGCCAGGACCCGGTGCTCGGCATCCTGACGCCACACAAGCTGTACCGGCGCTCGCTGCTGCAGGACAATGGCATCGAGTTCCCGGAAGGCGTCTTCCGGCTCGAGGACCACCTCTTCAACATCCGGTGCTTCTTCGCTGCCAAGCGCCTCTCCATCTATGCCGACCGGCCCTGCTACGTGTGGACGAAGCGCAAGGACCCCGAGGGCTCCAAGAACGCGTCCTACAACGAGTGGTCGCCGTTCGACTACTACGGCAAGAGCATGGACACCATCCTCGGCGTGGTCGAGGCGAACACCGAGCCGGGTGACCTGCGGGACAGGCTCTACGCCCACTGGTACGACACCAAGATGTTGATGCGGCTCACGGACAAGCGCTTCATCGAGTACACGGATGAGCGACGTCGCCAGATGTACGACGCCATCCGCGCCTTGGCCACCAGTCGTTTCGGCGCAGGGGTCGACGCCCATCTCGCCGTGCGGGTCCGGACGCGCTCCGCGCTGGTCAGGGCGGACCGCTTCGAGCAGCTGCTGCCCTTCGCGACTGCCGAGCGCGGAGTCACGGCCACGATCGAGACGTCGCAGGTGCAGAGCACCCCTGACGCGATCACCGTCGCCATCACGATGGCACTGTGCTACGCCGACGGCCGACCGGTGGAGTTCACGAGGACCGAGGGTGGTCGCGTGCTCTGGGTCACGCCGCTCGCGCTGCCCGAGGACGTGGTCGACGACACGGCCCGCGACGCCACCCGGGACATCGCGAACGCGAAGTTCGACCTGCTCGTGAAGAACCGCGCGGCGCCCGAGGACTACTTCAGCCCCGTCGACGGCACCGTGGCGCTCGAGCCGACGGACACCCCGGGTCGCTTCCGGCTGGTTGCCAGGGGAACCGGTCGGATCGACCTGCGGACCGCTTTCGCCGGACGGCCGGCCACCGGAGTCCTCGACGTCTCGGTGCGGCTCTGGGTCGGTGGATGGTCTGCCATCCGCCGGATGCCGGCCCCGGAGGGGGCAGCTCCGGGTAGCGGCCTGGGGCTCGACTCCTCGTCGGGACCTGTGCGGGTCTACAGCACCGAGAAGGGCAACCTGAGTCTCGAGGTTTCCACCGCCTGACCCGCCTGCGGCGAGGTCGGACGCGCCCGGGGTCGGGTGGTGCGGCTGTGTGCCGCCCGGCCGGCGAGAGGGTCAGCCCGGCCGGCGAGAGGGTCAGGCGATGTGCTGGGCCGCGCGGGCGGCAGCCGTCTCCACGGCCTCGTCGATCGCCCGGTCGAAGCGCGCGACCAGGTCGGTCTCGTAGTCGCCGAGCAGGTACTGCGCCGTGCGGACCCGTTCGGCGGCGAAGGTGTCGACCGTGCGCGCGTCCTGGAGGCACTCACCCACGGCGCTGCCGTCGCCGGTGAGGATGTAGGCACCTGCCGCCGAGGGGAAGGTCTGGCGGAACCGGTCGGGGTCCTCCGCGCTGGAGCTGGTGACGACGTACGGCTTGCCGGAGGCGAGGAAGTCGGTGATGACGCTCGAGATGTCGCTGACCAGCAGGTCGGCACGGTTGAACGCCGAGTACAGGCCCTCAGCGCCGGTCACCACCTCGTGCGGGCTCCCCGCTGCCTCCACCATGGCCTTGAGCCGCTCGACCTCCGCGCCGAAGGCGGGGTCGTCGGTGCCCGTGCCCGGGTGCGGCTTGAAGAGGACCCGCACACCCGGCATACCGAGGAGCGTGCGGAGGATGCCGGCGCCCTGGGTGAGCACGGAGGAGTACTCCCACTCGGCGAAGAAGCCCTCGCGGGTGGGGGCGTAGAGCACGGTGTAGTCCCACGAGGCGGAGGCGCTCTCGCCGTGGTGGCTCTCGGCCAGCGGCGCGGCGACCCGCTGGATCTCCGCGAGCTGGGGGCGGCCGATCTCGCGGATCTGCTCGTCGCGGACGCCGACGTCGGCCACGCGGTAGCGGTCGCGGGCGGCCGGCCCGCTGACCCAGGCCTCGTCGAAGATGCGGGTCAGCACCGTCGCGCTGCCACCCTTGTCGCTGTCGCCGTGGCCGACGAAGACGTCGACGATGCCCGGCAGGCGCAGCAGGTGGTTGTTCTTGGCCACGTTGGACGGGTAGAGCGCGATCCGCACCGACTCCGGCACGACCCGCTCGATGTCGGTGGCCCGGGTGACCTGCACGAGGGGGAGCGCGGTCTCGACGAGCGGTGCGTTGTGGGGCTCGCGCACCAGGACCAGCGTGTTGCGCCCGACCGCCTCCAGCGTGGGCATCCACACGTTGGCGATGTAGCCGATCGGCTCGGGCCGGCTGTAGTAGAAGAGCACCTCGGGGGCGCGGTCGCGCAGGGCGGCCGCGAGCAGGTCGACGACCTCCTCGGCCGGGGTGTCGGTCCGGGCCCGCAGCGCGTCGGCGAGGGCGAGGGCGAGCAGCGCGGCCGCCAGCCCGGCGGCGACCACCGCCGCGACCACGGCGAGGCCGTGCGACGCACCCGCCAGCCGGGCCACCACGCCGAACACGAGCACGTTGCCGGCGACGGAGTTCCAGTGGCCGGCGTGCCCGAGCAGGGCCGGCGCGAGGGGCGGCTGCTGCCGCACCCCGGGCACCTCGAGGTTGCGCCACGTCACCGGCAGCAGTCGGCGGGCCTCGGTGTCGGCCTGCACGACCACCTGGGCCGTGCGCGCCACCCACACGACGGCCAGGGCCAGGGCCACCACGGCGAACAGGCTGCGGTCGCTCGCGGCCCACGGCGCGGCGAGGCCGAGCAGCAGCAGTCCGCGCAGGCCGGAGCGCACGGTGTGGCCGACCTGGAAGCGCTCGAGCGCCTCGAAGAGCACCGGCAGGCGCACCAGCCAGCTCTCGGCGGCGATGCCGACGGCCGCGCCGACACCGAACAGCACGGCTGCCACCACCGGTGCACCGGTGGAGAACGGGATGGCGAGTACCTCCAGCCCGAACCCGAGGGCCAGCAGCGCGGCCGGCGGCAGGTACCGGGTCAGGGACGCCTTCGGGGCCCGGGCGGCGGGGGTCGTCATCGGGCGGTCTCCTCGGTGGCGCGGGCCTGGGCGCGCAGGGCGCTGCGCTGCAGGGCTTCCTCGGCCCGCTCACAGGCGCGGTCGACCTCGGCGGCGAAGTGCTCGACGGGGTCGGCGACCGGGGCGCCGAGGAAGTAGGTCGCGAGCCCCTCGCGCCGCTCGCGGTTGACGTCGGCGCCCACGGCGTCGGCCAGGGCGGAGGCGAGGGTGGAGCAGTCGCGCGGGATGATCCCGCCGCCTGCGGTCGAGGGGAAGTCGCGGTGGTAGGCGTCGACGTCGACGTCGCGCGGGTTGGTCACCAGGTAGGGCTTGCGGGAGGCGAGGAAGTCGGCCACCACGCTGGAGATGTCGGCGATGAGCAGGTCGGCCTCGTTGAAGGCGTCGTAGAGCGCGTCGGGGCCGGTGCCGACCACCGCGTGGCGTCCGCCGCTGGCCCGCAGCCGCTCCTCGATGGCCTGGCGGGCGGCAGCCGCGCGGGGCAGCCGGGTGCCGGTGGCCGGGTGGGCCTTGAAGAGCACCCGCACGGGCACCTCCGACGACAGCAGCGTGTCGATGACGCGCTCGCCCATCGGCGCCACGGAGGAGTAGTCGACGCCGTCGAAGTTGCCCTCCCAGGTGGGGGCGTAGAGCACGGTGAGGGGCCGCTCCGGGGTCGGCGTCGGCGCGCCGGTGCGCGGCTGGATGTGGGCGAGCTGGGGCCGGCCCACGGTGACCAGCTGCTCCGGGCGCACGCCCTCACCACGGCGCAGGTAGCGGTCGCAGGCCGCCTGCCCGGCCACCCAGATCTCGTCGAAGACGCGGTGCAGCGGGCTGTAGGTGACCGACTTGTCGCCGTCGCCGTGGTTGATGAAGACGTGCCGTATGCCGCGCAGCCGGATCATGTGGTTGTTCTTGTTCACGGTGGTCGGGTAGAGCGCAACCTTCAGGGAGGGCACCTGCATCGCCTCGACGTCGCGGGCCTTGGGCAGCACGAGGATGGGTGTGCGGGTGGGGAGCAGCGCCTCGAGGTGCAGGAACTCGCGCAGGATGATGACCGTCGGCTGGTGCAGGCGGTCCACCGTCTCGAGCCAGACGTTCAGCTGGTAGGTCGTGTCCTCGCCCCCGCTGAAGTAGACGGCCACCTCGGGCGCCAGCCGCTCGACGGCGGCGAGCAGCTTGGCGTTGTCGTCGGCCGGGCTGGGCAGCCGGCTGATGGTGCGTCGACGGCCCAGCACCCGCACCGCCACGAACGCGGAGCCCGCGACGAGCAGGGCCAGGCCGAGCAGCACCGGCACCGCGGACCCCACGGTCCAGCCCACCCAGAGGCCGAGCAGCAGGGGCACGTCGACGTGCAGCGCGACGCGCGGACCGGTGATGGTGGCGACGTGCGGCAGGGTGGGCGGCAGGATGTCCGGTCCGGAGGTGCGCCCGTCGACGTCGAGGTTCGCCCACCCCAGGCGCCCGCGGCGCAGCCGCTGGTTGCGCCCGGAGAGCACCCGGTATGCCGCGTGCGTCAGGTGCGTGACTCCCACGCCTCCCACGACGAGCAGGGCCAGCCAGGCGTCGGGTCGGGCGATGAGGGCCCAGCCGAGCACCGCGGCGGCCTCACGGAGGAAGGCGCGCTGGCCCGAGGCGAGCTGCCGCTCGTTCAGCCACAGCACGACCCGCTCGTCGACGAGGAAGAGCCGGGCGTCGGCCACGTAGTTGGCCAGCAGGGCGAGCCCCAGCACCCACCCCCAGCCGGCCGACCATCCGCTGAGCAGGGCGGCGACGACCGCGACGGCGGCGGTGCCGGCCCAGAGGACGAGCGCCCCCACGTCGCTGCGCAGGGTCCGGGCGAGTCGCTGCATGGGGTCCGTTCTTGCTCAGGGGAGGGGCGTCGGTCCGCGGCCCGCTCTGCAGGCGCCGGGACCCGGCCCGAGGATACTTGACCTGCACGTGCCCGCCCCAGCCGCAAGCGGCTCCCGGATCGGGCGCGCGGTCCGGGCGGCCGGTCCCGGGAAGGCCACCGGGGTCACCGTGGCACGGAGCGGCCCCCGGTGTGGCGTACGCTCGGTCGCCGGGCGCACGCGCAAGGATGCCCAGCAACACATGCCCAGGGCGAGGCGGACCCCCGCCGCCGACCCGGCACTGGACAGGCAAGGACGAATGAGGCTGATCTCCCGGACCGAGGCCCTCGTGGCCCGGCGCAGCGTGTTGTGGACGCTGGTGGTCCGCGACCTTCGCGTGCGGTACTCCCAGAGCGTGCTCGGCTACGTGTGGACGATCCTCGACCCGCTGCTGATGTCGCTCATCTACTTCCTCGTCTTCGTCGGCATCTTCAAGCGCGACGACCTCGGCCACGAGCCCTACTTCCTGTTCCTCCTGATCGGCCTGCTGGCGTGGCAGTGGTTCTCCGGCTGCCTCACCGACACCTCCCGCGCGTTGGTCGCGGAGGCCAAGCTCGTCCGCTCCACCAACCTCCCGCGCGAGATCTGGGTGCTGCGGGTCGTCGTGTCCAAGGGCATCGAGTACGTGTTCTCGCTGCCGGTGCTGCTGACCTTCCTCGTCTTCTACCTGATCCAGGGCAAGACGCACCTCAACGGCTGGCTGGTGCTCTTCCCGCTCGGGGTCGCCCTCGAGTTCGTCGCGGCCGTCGGCCTGGGCCTGCTGCTCGCCCCGGTGACGGCGCTCGTCACCGACACCCAGCGGGTCATCCGCATCTTCATGCGCATGCTCTTCTACGCCACCCCGGTGATCTACGCCGGTCACCTGGTGCCGCAGCCGTTCGACAAGATCCTCTGGCTCAACCCGATGACCGGGGTCCTCGAGCTGATGCGCGCGGGTTTCTTCTCGCACGAGAAGTTCCCGATCCTGTGGGGCGCGGTCATCACGAGCGCCATCGTCTCCGTGGCGCTGCTGTTCATCGGCAACACCGTCTTCGGCCGGCTCGAGCGCCCCGTGCTGAAGGAGATCTGATCTCATGACGAGCCTGCAGGCGACCTCGCAGACGACTGCTCCGGGTCCGGTCATCTCGGTCCAGGACCTGGGCATCGAGTTCTACCGCTCGCGGCGCCGGCGCATGCAGCTGCGCGAGATGCTCTTCCACGGCCGCAGCGGCGCGTCCAAGGAGACCTTCTGGGCGCTGCGCAACATCAGCTTCGACATCCAGGCCGGAGAGGCCGTCGGGCTGGTCGGCGGCAACGGTGGCGGCAAGAGCACGCTGCTCAAGATGATCGCCGGCGTGCTGCTCCCCGACGAGGGGTCGGTGACCGTCAACGGGGGAGTGGCCCCGCTCATCGAGCTGACCGGCGGCTTCGTGGGCGAGCTCACCGCCAGGGACAACATCTACCTGACCGCGGGTCTGCACGGGCTCTCGAAGGAGCAGGTCGACGCGCACTTCGACGACATCGTCGACTTCGCCGGGCCCGAGGTCCGTTCGGGGCTCGACATGCCCTACCGGCACTTCAGCTCGGGCATGAAGGTGCGTCTCGGGTTCGCCGTCATCACCACGCTCGACGAGCCGATCATCCTCGTCGACGAGGTGCTCGCCGTGGGTGACCGCAAGTTCCGTGACAAGTGCTACCAGCGGATGGAGGCCCTGCTCGAGCAGGGGCGCACCCTGTTCCTGGTGTCGCACTCCGAGAACGACCTCAAGCGGTTCAGCACCCGCGGCCTCTACCTCCAGCGCGGCACGCTCATGATGGACGGCCCGATGGAGGACGTCCTCGAGCGCTACAACCACGACCTGGACGCGACGCGGTGAGCGCGCCGGCGACCTCCGTCGGCAGCGCTGCCTCACGTGCCCTGCGGGGCCTCTCCCGCGGGGCCGACGTCGTCCTCGCCGGCCCCGCGGCCCAGGAGTGCCACCTCGCGAGCGTGCTCGAGGAGATCTGTGCGCCGGCCGGCGTGCACCGGGTCGCCGGTGACCCGGTCGCCGCGCTGACGGCGCTCGCGGACGTCGCCGAGTCCTCCGACCAGAGTCCCCTGGTGGTGGCCGCGGCCGACCTCGACACCGACCTCCCCGCGCTGCTCGACCTGCTCGACCGCCCGGGCGTGCGGACGGCGACGTCCGTCGTGCCCCGCGACGGCATCGACACCGGGCTCGAGGCCGCCACGCTCACCCGGGTGGGCAGTGACGGCGCCGCCGTGGAGTCGGTGGGCTCGCCGGCGCACGTCGTCACCGCGCCCACCCACGGCCTGCTCGGCGTGCTGCGCGTGGCCCCGCAGGACCGCGCGCACGCCGCCCGCCAGTGGCGCGCCGCCGCAGCCGTCGCCACCGACGCCTGGGGCGCCGACGTGGTCGGGCTGGCCGTGCTGGCGCTGGTGCGCGGTGGGGTCCGCGTCGGGGCGTCGGTCCTCGGTCCCTACCGATGGGCCAGGGGGCCGGCCGGTGGGGCCGGCGCCGCCGGTGACGCCTGGCGGCAGCGGCTGCGCGGCGCCTCCCGCGGTGGCGACGGCTTCTTCTCCACGTATGCCGTGCGCCCGGTCTCCCGGCGGATCACCGCCATCGGCCTGCGCCACGGCTGGCGCCCCAACGTGGTGACCGTGGTCTCGCTGCTCATGGGCGTGCTGGCCGCGCTGCTGGTGGCCACCGGGTGGTGGTGGGCCTGGGTGGTCGCCGCGGTCGTGCTGCTGCTCGCGCTCGCGGTCGACTGCGTCGACGGCGAGATCGCGCGGTTCACCCGGCGCTTCAGCCCGTTGGGCGCGTTCCTCGACGCGGTCGGCGACCGGGTCAAGGAGTATGCCGTGCTGGCGGCGGTCGCCGCCGTGGCCGTGCGCGAGGGCGAACCGGGCTGGCCGGTGGCCATCGCGGCGATGGTCGCGGTGACCGTGCGCCACCTCGAGAACGACACCTACGAGCACCGGATCGGGTTCGCCCGCGCCAGCGCTCCCGACCTGGTGCCGGTCGACGCCCCGCGCGACCTCGGTCCGGAGGGGGCCCGGACGCGGCTGGCACCCCCGCGCACGCGGCGCCAGTCCGCCGTCTTCTGGGCGAAGAAGGTCATCCACCTGCCCATCGCCGAGCGCTACCTGCTCCTCGCGCTGACCCTGCTGACCCGCCAGCCCATGCTGGTGCTGTGGGTGCTGCTCGTGGCGACCGTCGTGGCCGTGGCGTGGACGCAGGGCGGTCGGGTGGTGGCCGTGCTCATCGGCCGCGACGCCACCTGGTCGGCGGTCCCGCGCACCGAGGGACCCGGCCACGTCGACGAGCAGCTCGACCTCGGGCCGGTCGCGCGGGTGGCTGCGGCGGGACGTGGCTCGTTCTGGACCGGCCTCGCCGGAGCCCTCGTGCTGCTGGTCGCCGTGCCCGTGGCCCTCTGGGCCGACCTGCCCGCGGTCGCGCTGGCGGCGGGTCTCGTCGGGGCGCTGCTGGTCGGCCAGGGCTGGCAGCCGCCCCTGCACCACCCGCTCGACTGGCAGGCGCCGGCCGCCCTCTGGGTCGCCGAGTCGCTCGTGGTCGCCGTGCTGGTGCACCACACCGCCGGGGTCATGTCCGCCGCCGGCTTCGCCTACCTCGCAGCCGTGGCCTACCACCGCTACGACGTGCTCTACCGGCAGCGTGACACCGGTGCCGCGCCGCCCGCCTGGCTCTCGACGGCCGGGCTGGGCGTCGACGGCCGCGTGGTCCTCCTGCTCGCGGTGGCCTGGCTCGCGCCCGGGGCCCTGATCCCGCTGCTGTGGGCGGGAGCGGGGTACCTCGCCGTCCTGTACGTCGCGGAGTCCGCCGCCGGCTGGCGCCGCTGGATCGCCGCCCAGAACATCGCCGCCCAGAACAGAGGAAGTGCTGCATGAGCGCCCACCACGAGCTCGCGCACGACCCCGCCGACAACCACCCCAGCCTGGAGGAGCTCCGCGCGGTCGCGCAGCCGGCGGCCCACATCGGGCGCTACAACGCCGAGCACTGGGCCGGCGCCCTCTACATCCGCCACCTGAGCATCTACGCGACGAAGGCGTTGCTGCCCACCGGGATCAGCCCCAACGGCGTGACCTGGCTGATGATCGTCGTCGGGGTGCTCGGGGCGCTGGCCACCCCGCTGCCCGGGCTCGTGGGGCCGGTGCTGTGCGCGCTGGCGATGCAGGTGCAGATCCTCCTCGACTGCAGCGACGGTGAGGTCGCCCGGTGGCGACAGCGGTTCTCGCCCGCCGGCATCTACCTCGACCGGATCGGGCACTACGCCACCGAGGCCACCATCCCCATCGCGGTGGGCCTGCGCGCCGACGGCTACCGCCTCACCGACCCGCTCGACGTCGGCGGTTGGACGGTGCTGGGGCTGCTGGTCTCGGTGGTCGTGCTGATGAACAAGGCCTTCACGGACCTCATGCACGTCGCCCGGGCCAAGACGGGCCGACCTCCGCTCGAGGACGTCGCCGAGACGGCCCGACCCAAGGGCTCCGGCCTCGCCGCCGCGCGTCGGGCCTTCGCCTACCTGCCGATCTTCCGCGCCTTCGTGGCCATCGAGGCCTCCCTCCTCGTGCTCCTCGCCGGCGTGGTCGACGTCGTCCGGGGCGACCTCGGCGGCACCCAGGGCCTGCTCCTGGTCATGGTGCCCCTCGCCTTCGTCACGGCGGCCGGCCACCTGCTGGCCGTGCTGTCGAGCTCACGGCTGGACTGACACGCCCGGCGGCCGGGTCGAGCACGCGCGGTACCCTCGCGACCAGACCACCGGCGGCCGACGACGGGCGCCGGCCCACCGGCATACCAGGAGCACCCGTTGAGCCCACGCACCGTCATCACGTTCGGCACGTTCGACGTGCTGCACGTCGGACACATCCGTGTGCTCCAGCGCGCCGCGGAGCTCGGCGACCGGCTCGTCGTCGGTGTCTCGGCCGACGAGCTCAACATCGCCAAGAAGGGCCGCGCGCCGGTGTTCTCGCAGGAGGAGCGGCTCGAGATCGTCGGCAGCCTGAAGATGGTCGACGAGGTCTTCGTCGAGGAGTCGCTGGAGAAGAAGCGCGACTACATCGTCGAGCACGGCGCCGACGTGCTCGTCATGGGCGACGACTGGGCCGGGAAGTTCGACTGGGTCTCGGACGTGTGCGAGGTGGTCTACCTGCCGCGCACGCCGTCAGTCTCGACCACCGGGCTCATCGAGCACATCGCCACCATCGCGCCCACCGCCTGACGGGCCGTCGGGGGAGCGCTTCCCCCCGCGCGGGAAGTCGCGGGCGGCCTCGTCGAGCGCCAGGCGCCGGGCCAGCCGGGTGTAGCGCACCTCGAAGTCGCGGAACCGCAGGTACGTCGTCACCACGTAGCTGAGGAAGGCGACGACGAGCGCGTAGAGCACCATGTCGGTGCCGCGCCCGACGCCGACCAGCTGGGCGATCCGGTTCCACACCCCCGGCACGAGGATGGAGAAGACGGCGAAGCCTGCGAAGAGCAGCAGGCCGAGCCGGCGCACCGCCTGGCTGCGGGCGCCACCCGAGCGGAACAGCCGGGCCGCGACCACCACGACCACCGCGATCAGCAGGACCTGGATGAGCACGATCTTCATGCGGCGACCTCCCGGCGGGCCTCGGAGCTCATCGCAGGATCAGCTCGACGAGGATGTTGACGGCGTTCCACAGCGACTGCCCCTTCGCGCGTGAGTAGTCGGTGTAGAGGATGTGCGTCGGGCTCTCGCCGTAGCGCACGTCCATCGCCCCGATCTGCTGGACGAGCTCGGAGGCGTGCGCCATCCGGTTCTGCGTGATCTCGAGCCGCGACACGACGTCGCGCGAGATCACCCGCAGGCCGTTGTGCGCGTCGGTCAGCCGGGTCCTCGTCGTCAGGTTGGTGTAGGCGACCGCGGTGCGCAGCACCAGCCGCTTGGCGAAGCTCGCCTCGGTGCGGTCGTCGAGGAAGCGCGACCCGAAGACGACGTCGAGGTTCTCCGCCTGCGCCTTCTCCAGCATGTCGAGCACGTCGGA
Organism: uncultured Actinomycetota bacterium; assembly: GCA_963730585.1. Taxonomy (GTDB): domain Bacteria; phylum Actinomycetota; class Actinomycetes; order Actinomycetales; family Dermatophilaceae; genus Pedococcus_A. The sequence goes on from CAVSSL010000006.1 coordinate 394,546, forward strand.
GACCTGGTGCTGGCCGTCGGCGTCGAAGGTGACCACCCAGCGCATGCCCGGGTCGCTCAGGGCGTACTCGAAGCCGGTCTGGAGGGCGGCTCCCTGGCCGAGGTTGACCGGGTGGCGCACCACGACGGCACCGGCGCGCGCAGCCTCGCGCGCGCTGTCGTCGGCGGAGCCGTCGTCGACGCAGACCACGTTCGGGAACGCCGCGCGTGCGGAGCGCACGACGTCGCCGATCACCGGGGCCTCGTTGTAGAGGGGGACGACCAGCCAGACTTCGTCATTCATCGGGGCACAGCCTAGTGGTCGACCAAGCGGCGGCCGTCCCTGTCTGCGGGCAGGCCCATCGGTCGAACGGGGGAGGCGCACCCTCAGGCGTCCGCACCCATTCGCGTCAAACAGATCCGTAACGAATCGGCCACGGTCACCGTGACGTGTGGGGCGCCTGTGAAGTGGTGTGTGACCCTTGACCGGTTCGTCCCGAACTTCGTCCCGAACTTCGACTCGAACCCTGACTCCCGACTCTGACCCCGCGCGCAGCCGCGACCGCCACCGACTCCACCAGCCGACGACCGCTTGGACCGTGCCCATGCCTCTTCTGTCTGCCTCCCGACTCAGGTTCATCCCTGCCGTAGCGGCCAGCACCGGCGCGCTCCTCACGCTCTCGGTGGTGACGACGGGGCCGCTCAACGGCATCGGCTCGTCCAACCCGCGTCCGGTACACCCTCACTTCCAGGCCGTGTCGCTGGCCCCGATGGGGGAGCAGGCCGTCGCCGGGGCGGCCAAGGCCCCGGGGGCCCCGGCGCCCGACGCGCCGCAGACCGCTCGGGCCCGGGCAGCCCGGACCGCTGCCGGCATCCGCTCCGGCGCGATCAGCCCGGTGCAGTCCACGGAAGGGCGCCTGCGCGTCATCGGGGTGACCTGGCCCCAAGGCCGCCTCGCGAACGACGACCGGGTCGAGTACCGCGTGCAGGACGACGGCCGCTGGGGTGGCTGGCAGCAGATGGTCGTCAGCGACGACGACCACGCCCCGGACCCCGGCACCGAGGAGGCGAAGCACTCCCGCGGCGGCACGGAGCCCTACGTCGTGACCGGTGACGACGTGCAGGTGCGGGTGCTGAGCGAGAAGTCCAGCGTCGCCTCCGACGTGCGCCTCGACGTCATCGACCCGATGTCCTCCCCGGCCGACGACGACGCCGTCGCTGCTCCGGGGGCGGCCTCGGCGGCTGCCGCCCGCCCGACGATCTACACCCGCCAGCAGTGGGGCGCCGACGAGAGCCTGCGCACCGGCGAGCCGTCGTACGGCACGGTCAAGGCCGGCTTCGTCCACCACACCGTCGACTCCAACAGCTACACCTCGAGCCAGGTGCCCGCCATCATCCGCGGCATCTACTCCTTCCACGTCAAGGGACGCGGCTGGAGCGACATCGGCTACAACTTCCTCATCGACAAGTTCGGCCGCACCTGGGAGGGCCGCTACGGCGGCATCGACCAGCCCGTCATCGGCGCGCACACGGGCGGGTTCAACTCCCAGCTCTTCGGCGCCGCCGCCATCGGCACCTACAGCACGACCACCCCGCCCTCGGCGGTTCTCACCGCCTACAGCAAGCTGCTGGCCTGGAAGCTGGGGATCTCGCACGTCGACCCGGCCACCACGGTGCTGCTGGACGGCATGACCACGAAGGTCTACACCGTCTCCGGCCACCGCGACGCGGCCGGCACCGTGAACGACACCGAGTGCCCCGGCAACGCCCTCTACAGCAAGCTGTCGACCTTGCGGGCCAACGCCAAGAAGCTGCAGGGCACGATGTTCTACGGGCCGAAGGTCTCGTCGACCTCCTGGTTCTACGGCGCGGCCGGCCCCACCATCACGGCCCGCCCGAGCACGAACCTCACGTGGTCGCTGCAGGTGAAGAGCCCCTGCCGCACCGAGACGCTGGCCACCGCGAAGGGCTCGGCCACCACCACCGGCGGCATCACGGCCGCGTGGAACGGCAAGCTGGCCAGCGGCGCCTGGGCGCCCCCCGGCTACTACGACCTGACCCTGACCGCCACGACCGGCTCGGGCACGCTGGCCAACGCGGCCCCGTGGACCACGCGGGTGCGCGTCGTGGGCACCGCCACCTCGCCGCAGGGCTTCTGCCCCGACCGCGTCTTCGGCGCCGACCGCTACGCGACCGCCGTCGCCGCGGCCAAGGCCGCCAACCTCTCCGCCGCGACCGTCGTCATCGCGAACGGCACGACCGGCGGCATGGCCGACGCGCTCGTCTCCGCGCCCCTGGCCACCTCCCGCAAGGGCGTCCTGCTGCTGACCGCCCCGACGGGCCTGCCGTCGGTGGTCTCCTCGGAGATCACCCGTCGCAAGGCGAAGACCGCGTTCATCGTCGGCGGCACCGGGGCGGTGTCGAGCACCGTCGTCACCCAGCTGAAGAACCTCGGCGTCACCAGCATCACCCGCTACAGCGGCGCCGACCGCTACGGCACCGCCGCGGCCGTGGCGCGCGGGGTGGCCACGACCAGCCCCGACGTCATGGTGGCCAGCGGGCTCGCCATGGCCGACGGCCTCGTGCTGTCGGGCCCGGCCGCCCAGCTCCAGCGGCCGATCCTGCTCGTCAACGACAGGGGCGTGCCCGCGCCGACCGCGACCGCACTGACGCAGCTCGCCACCGAGCGCACCGTGGTCGCGGGTGGCACCGGCGTCGTGCCCGACGCGGTGCTCGCCAAGCTGCCGAGCCCCACCCGGGTGGCCGGGGCGAACCGCTACGCCACCTCGGCGGCGCTCGCCACGTGGGCGCGCGGGGTCATGCCGGTCTCGAGCGTGCTCGCCGCCAACGGTGAGGACACCGGGCTCATCGACACGCTCTCGGGCGGCCAGTTCGGCCGCGCCACCCTCTACGTCCAGGCGGTGAAGGTGCCGACCGACGTCGCGTCGTGGCTCGACCGCTCGCCCGACCTGGCGAAGGCGACCGTGCTGGGTGGCTCGGGCGTGGTCGGTGACCTCGTCGCGGGCCGGGTCCAGCGGGCAGTACTGCAGTGAGAGCCGTGGCCGACCGTCACGGGCAGGGAGGAACAGCAGCCATGGAAAACAGACACCGGTATGCCGCGCGCGGCCTGAGCGCGCTGGCGGTGGGGGCGCTCGGGGTCACCCTCGCGATCCCGGCGACCGCCGGCCACGCGGCGGAGCCGCCCACGCCGGGGCCGGAGTGGGGCGTCATGCAGGAGCGTCCGCCGCTGAGCCAGAGCCAGGACCCCGACGCGGGTCCGACGGTGCAGAGCCCCTCGCTCGCGAGCGGGGCCAACGGGTCGACGCTGGCGTCCGCCGCCACGACGCCGAGCTGGGTGCTGCACGGCGCCGGCTGGGGCCACGGCCTCGGCATGAGCCAGTACGGCGCCTACGAGATGGCCAAGGCCGGCTACTCCGCCCAGCAGATCCTCGGGCACTACTACTCGGGCACGACCTACTCGAAGGTCAAGGACAGCGACTGGGTCAACGTCAACGTCGTCTACGGCGCGTCGTCGGTCACCACGGTCTCGTCGGCCCTCAGCAGCGGGGGAGGGGCCTTCACCGTCGCCCTCGGCGGCAAGACCATGACGGGTAAGGCCGGCGACGCGGTCAGCTTCAGCGTCTCCAACAGCGTGGTCAAGGCGTCCTGCTCGGCCTGCACGCCCACCAGCCTCACCGGCGCCCAGGCAGTCCTGTCGTGGGACGACCGCACCGCCGCCGCGACCGGCCCGACCCTGATGAAGATCGGCGGCACGCAGTACCGCGACGGCGCCGCGATCATCAAGGCGAAGTCGGCCAGCACCCTCAACGCCGTCATGCAGGTCCGCATCCACGACGAGTACCTCGACTACCTCGCGGAGTCGCCGTGGTCGTGGTCGCTCGAGGCGCTCAAGGCCCAGGCGGCGGCGGCCCGCGGGTACGTCATGAAGAAGCACGCCGCCGGCATCCGGAGCACCTGCAACTGCCACGTCTACGACACCACGGCCGACCAGGTCTACGGCGGCTACCCGAGCTCCGGGAACCGCACCTACTGGCCCAACTGGCAGAACGCCGTCCGTGCGACCGGCGAACCGGACACGGGCTACGTCTCGAAGTACGGCTCCTCGATCATCTCGGCCTTCTACTCGTCCTCCTCCGGAGGCCGGACCGAGGACAACGAGGACGTCTGGGGTGGCGACCCGATCGGTTACCTCCGTGGTGTGTCCGACTCGTGGAGCCTCAAGACGAGCAACCCGGCGCGGGCCTGGCGGCAGGTGACCAGCGGGTCGTCGCTGGCCGGGGTCTTCGGCCTGCCCGACGTCGCCCGCCTCGACCTGAGCGACCGCACCAGCAACGGCGGCGTCGAGCGGGCGACCGCGACGTCCTCCGGCGGCGCGACCCGCAGCATCACCGGTGACCAGTTCCGCATGGTCGCCGCCTCCGGCACGTCGTTCTCGAGCCGGGTGAACTCCACGATGATCCGCCACCTCACCCAGCGGCTCGGCGGCGACAACCGGTATGCCGTCGGCGCGGCCGTCGCACGAACCGTCGCCGCGGGTGCCAGCTCGGTCGTCATCGCGAGCGGCGAGAACACCAACCTCCCGGACGCCTCGGTGGCCGGGCCCCTGGCCTCCACGCTGAACGCGCCGCTGCTGCTCACCCAGCGCGCGAAGCTGCCCGCCGAGACGGGGGCCGAGCTGAGCCGTCGGGGAAGCGTCCTGAAGACGGCCTACGTCGTCGGCGGCACGGGCGCGGTCGACCAGACGGTCGTGGCCGAGCTGCAGAGGCGTGGTCTGACCGTGGTCCGGGTCGCCGGTCCCGACCGCTACGCGACCGCCGCGCAGGTGGCTCGCGAGATCGGGAAGAAGCGCACCGTCACGGCGGTCATGATGGCCGGCGGGTTCGGCCTCGCCGACGCGCTGGCCGGCTCGGGCCCGGCCTCCGCGCTGAAGGAGCCGATCCTCCTGACGCCGGCCGACCGGCTGGCCCCCGCCACGTCGTCCGCCATGGCCGACCTCGGCGCGAAGTACGTCCACATCGTCGGCGGCACCGCCGTCGTGGGCCAGGGTGTCGAGGACGAGCTCAGGAAGTCCAAGACGGTGCGCCGTCTCGGCGGCGACAACAGGTACGCCGTCTCGGCCACCATCGCCAACTACTTCCGCGGGCAGATGCCGTCGACGGCGGAGATGGTGATCACCTCCGGCCAGGACGCCTCGCTGGTGGACTCGCTGGTCGCCGGCACCCGGCGCAGCCTCATGGTGCTGGTGACCCCGACCTCGCTGCCGGCCACCGCTGCCGAGGCCATGCAGCGCACGCCCGCGCTGGAGACCGTCACGGCCGTCGGCGGCACGGCGGTGGTCAGCAACAGCGTGCTGTCGAGGGCGGCCAAGAGCTGACCCACGAGCGCTGACCGAACGGCATCGCTGACCGACGTCGGCAACGAGAAGGGGCCCCGCCAACCGCGGGGCCCCTTCTCGTTCGCGCCGGCACGGGTGCCGGCCACCCGGCATACCGGCTGTCAGGTGAGGTCGACGGTGAACTCCGGCTCGGTCTTCTCGCGCACCTCGTCCTCGGTGACGCCCGGCGCCAGCTCGCGCAGCACCAGGCCGGCGTCGGTGACGTCGAAGACGCAGAGGTCGGTGATGATGCGCTCCACGACGCCGCGCCCGGTGTAGGGCAGCGAGCACTCGTTGACGATCTTGTAGGAGCCGTCCTTGGCGTTGTGCTCCATGAGGACGATGACCTTCTTGGCGCCGTGGACGAGGTCCATCGCGCCACCCATGCCCTTGACCATCTTGCCGGGGATCATCCAGTTGGCGATGTCGCCCTTGGCCGAGACCTGCATGGCGCCGAGGATCGCCGCGTCGACCTTGCCGCCGCGGATCATGCCGAAGGAGGTCGCGGAGTCGAAGAAGGACGCGCCCTTGCGCAGGGTCACGGTCTCCTTGCCGGCGTTGATGAGGTCGGGGTCCTCTTCTCCCTCATAGGGATACGCGCCGACGCCGAGGATGCCGTTCTCGGACTGGAGCACGATCTCGACGTCGTCGGGCACGTAGTTGGGCACCAGGGTCGGCAGGCCGATCCCGAGGTTGACGTAGGCGCCGTCGGAGAGCTCCTCGGCCGCACGGGCCGCCATCTGCTCGCGGGTCAGGGCCATCTCAGGCCTCCTTGCTGTCGGTCGCGGGACGGGGGCGGGTGGTGAGGCGCTCGATGCGCTTCTCGGCGGCCTGCTCCGGGCGCAGCGGCAGCACCCGCTGGACGTAGATGCCCGGCAGGTGGATCTCGTCGGGGTCGAGCTCGCCCGGCTCGACCAGCTCCTCGACCTCGGCGATGGTGACCCGCCCGGCCATGGCGCACAGCGGGTTGAAGTTGCGGGCCGACTTGTTGAAGACGAGGTTGCCGTGCCGGTCGCCCTTCCAGGCCCGGACCAGGCCGAAGTCGGCGACGATCGCCCGCTCGAGGACGAACTCCTTCTCCTCGCCGTCGACCTCGAAGACCTTGGTCTCCTTGGGCGGGGAGGCCACCGCCACCGAGCCGTCGGTGTTGTAGCGCCAGGGCAGGCCGCCCTCGGCGATCTGGGTGCCGGCGCCGGTGATCGTGTAGAAGCCGGGGATGCCGGCGCCACCGGCGCGCAGCCGCTCGGCCAGGGTGCCCTGCGGCGTCAGCTCCACCTCGAGCTCGCCCTGGAGGTACTGGCGCGCGAACTCCTTGTTCTCGCCGACGTACGACGACACCATCCGCCGGATGCGCTTGTCGCGCAGCAGGATGCCGAGTCCCCAGTCGTCGACGCCGCAGTTGTTCGAGATGGCCTCGAGGTCGCTCACCCCCGCGTCGTGCAGGGCGGCGATGAGCACGCTGGGCACACCGCAGAGGCCGAACCCACCGACCGCCAGGGAGGAGCCGTCGACGATCCCGTCGATGGCCTCGGATGCTGAGGAGACGACTTTGTCCATGGGCCGGACTCTAGCGCCGCCGCTGGCCCAGCCATGCGTGCCCCCGCCCCACCAAAGGCCGCAGCGAGCATGTTCAGCACACACGAGGTGAGCCGAGTACGGAGCGGGAGCGGCGGGGATGCCGTGAGAGCCCGTGGTGGGTCTGGCAGGAGCACGGAGCGAAGCGGAGTGCGACGGGATAGGGCCGAACGGCATCCCCGCCGCGGACGCGGCAGAAACGGCATCAGCCGTTCGGATGAGGCGAGTGCGAATTCCATGTCTGTAGTTCGGCGCGAAGCAGTTGTGGCGGGGTGCCACCAGTGGGACAAATGTCTGGCTCAGGGACTGCAGTGACGTCTGGAACGCATGGCACGTCTGGGGGACTTGAGCGCCTGTGCCTGCTGCGTACCGATCCGCCTCCCGCGACCCGGGCGGCGTCGTCACAAGGAGTGCCCGTGTCCTTCGCCACCCGCGCGTTCGGTGCCCTGTCCGTCCCCGTCCTCGGCATGCCCCTCGTGGCGGGGGCGGCGCAGGCGACGACGGTGCCCAAGCCGCCGACGAAGTCGCTGCCCTCGGCCCTCGACATCGCGCCGCCGTACAACGGGCAGAAGATCTGCGACCCCCACGCCAAGCCCGGTGTGGTCGCCTTCGCCGAGCTCATGGTCGCCCACTACAAGGTGGGGTCCGCGGCGCCGTGGTACATGGAGCGCAGCTGCAACAGCGGCGTCACGGAGCACTCCGACGGCCGTGCCTGGGACTGGATGCTGAACGCGGGCAACAAGGACCAGAAGGCGATCGCCGACTCGGTCGTCGCGTGGCTCTCGGCGCCTGACGCGCAGGGTCGTCCCGGGGCCATGGCCCGTCGCTTCGGGATCATGTACGTCATCTGGAACAAGAAGATGTGGCGCGCCTACGACCCCGGTCGCGGGTGGGCGGCCTACACCGGTTCCGCCCCGCACACCGACCACATCCACTTCTCCTTCACCTGGGACGGCGCCTACAAGCGCACCTCGTGGTGGACCGGCAAGGCGGTCACGACGGCCGACCCGGGCCCGGCCGTGCCCGCCAAGCCGAGCCCCAGCGCCCCGCCCGCCGCCCCCTCCGGCGTCTACAGCGTGCTGGTGCAGGGCAGCACCGGTGCCGAGGTGGCGTTGGCCCAGAAGGTGATCGGCGTCCCGGCGGACGGCATCTTCGGGCCGATGACGCTGGCGGCGCTGAAGAAGTGGCAGGCCGCCAACGGCGTCCCCGTCACCGGCAAGCTCGACGCCGCCACCTGGGCCAAGATGGTCGCGCTCGGCAAGGTCCCGGCCCGGGGCGGCTCGACGACCCCGGCCACCTCGAAGCCCACCACCTCGAAGCCGGCCCCCTCGACCCCCGCGGCCACGTCGCCGCTCGCGAAGTACGTCGACACCACCCTGAAGCGCGGGTCGACCGGCCCCGCGGTGGTCGCCCTCCAGAAGGCGCTCGCGGTCACCGCCGACGGCCAGTTCGGCCCCCAGACCGACGGCGCCGTCCGCGCGTTCCAGAGCCGCAAGAAGCTCACCGTCAACGGCATCGTCGCCAGGTCCACCTGGCAGGCGCTGATGGGGCAGACCACCGCGTCGGAGCCGTCGTCCTCGCGCGGCACGCCCCGCACCCCGGTGAAGAGCACCCCGGCACCCAAGGTGGCGGCGAAGCCGTCCGTCACCACGGCATACACGGCTGTCTCGAAGGTGGTGCTGAAGCAGGGCTCGACGGGCACCGCGGTCCGCGTGCTCCAGCGCGCCCTCGGCGGCCTGTCCGTCGACGGCGCCTACGGCCCGCGCACCGCCGCGGCCGTCAGCTCGTTCCAGAAGGCTCACCACCTCAAGGCCACCGGCGTGACCGACGCCAAGGTGTGGAAGGCCCTCGAGGCCCGCGACTACCCGCTGCTGGCCTACCGGAGCACCGTGCTCAAGAAGGGCTCGTCGGGCACCGCGGTGGTGGCGCTGCAGAAGGCGCTGCGGATCGGGGCCGACGGCCTCTTCGGGCCGCAGACCGAGACCGCCGTCAAGGCGCTGCAGGGCCGCGCCAAGATCGCCCGCACCGGCGTCGTCGCCTCGCTGACCTGGCAGGCCCTCGAGGCGGAGATGCGCCGGCGCTGACCCGGCTCAGCGCTCGAGGGTGACGCCCTCGGTGTCGAGGCGCGCCCGGTCGCCGTCGCTGGTCGCCGGCCCGCGCGAGAGCACGAGGGAACCGTCGACGGCCCACACGGCCAGGGCGTCGAGCAGCACCTGCCCGAGGTCGCCGGAGCGGGTGTGCAGGCGGGTGCCGACAGGCCAGTTCTGTTGCGGGACAACGGAGTCGTATGCCGTGGAGCCGGCGGGCGTCCGCAGCGCGGAGTCGTCGTCGGCGGGTTCCTCCCACGGGCTGAACTGGTCGCCGAAGGTGGACAGCTCGCGGGCCTCGTCGACCACGCCCGCCGGGGCGCCCCCGGGCGCCGATCGGGCCAGGGCGGGCAGGGTGACCAGCACGGCCGAGGGTGCCTCCGCGGCCACCTCGGGGTCGTCGGTGACGGTGAGGTCGGGCTCTGCGTCGTCGAGGCTGACGCAGCCACCGACCGACCAGACCGCCATCGCCCAGTAGAGGGCGCGCCAGTGCGGCGGCAGGGCGAGCCGCACGGTCGAGCCCGGCGCGACGTCGAACTCGTCCTGCAGGGCGTTGGCCGCCTTGTTGACCCAGTTGGCGAGCACCTTGGCGCTCAGCTCGATCCGCTCGCCGGCGGTCGGGCCGGGGGTGTCGTCGTACCACGTGACCCGCGGCCGGGCGGGGTCGGAGCGCAGCAGCTGGGCGAGGACTTCGGCGGGGGTGCGTGGGGCGCGCATGGACCCCAGCCTAGGAGCGATAGCGTGGCCGACCGTGAGCAGCCGCGCGCCCCGCAGCTACCCGATGGCCACCGAGCCCCACGACCTGCCGCTCCTGCGGGGAGAGGCGTTCGCCGGGTGGCTGCTCGGTCGGGTGGTCGTCGGCACCGCGGCCTGGGTGCTGCTCGGTGCCGCCGCATGCGGCCTGCTCGCCCTGGCCGGCATCTGGCAGCCGCTCGTGGCCGCCGTGGTGCTGCTCGTGCTCGGCGCGGTGGCCGTGCGTCTGGCGGCGCTCGTTCCCGCCCGTCCGATGCCCGTGTGGGTCGCGCTCGCGCTGGTCGCCGTGGCCCTGGGGTCCACGCTGTGGGCCGGCCTCACCCACTCCGAGCAGGTGCTGCCGCGGCGCGACGCGGGCAGCTACCTGCAGTCGTCCCTCGAGCTCGCCGGGGGCCACGAGCGGCCCATCGAGGTCGCGCCCGACACCGTGGGCGGGCCCGACGTGCTGCGCATCGACGGCATCACCCTCGCGAGCCCCGCGTTCTACCAGCTCGGCACCCCCGAGGACCCGGCCATCCAGCCGCAGTTCCCGGTCGGGCCGTCGGCCTGGTACTCCTTCGCGTGGTGGCTCGGTGGTGCCGGCGCGGCGTTCTGGGCCCCGGCCGTGCTCGGTGGGCTCGGCGTGCTCGCCTTCGGGCTGCTGACCTCGCTGACCGTGGGCCCGCGCTGGTCGCCGATCGCGGCGCTCGGTCTGGCGCTCTGCTTCCCGCTCCTGCACGTGAACCGCGCGACCTACAGCGAGCCGTTGGCGGTGCTGGTCCTCATGGCCGCCATGGCGGCCCTGGTGCAGGCCACCCGCGCGGCGCGAGCGCGTGACGTCGCCGCGTCCCGGGCAGCGGCCGCCGTCGCCGGGGGGCTCGTCGGTGCCGGCGTGCTGGTCCGGGTCGACAGCCTGCGAGAGGTGGTGCTGCTCGTGCCGGTGGCCGCGCTCGCCGCGGCCCAGCGCCAGCCCCACGCCCGTGCGCTGCTCGTGGCGGCCGGTGCCTCCGCTGCGGCCGCGTTCGGGCTGACCTGGCTGACGTCGAGCGAGTACCTCAAGAGCATCGGCGGCTCCCTGCTGCCGCTCATCGCCTTCGGCGTCGCCGTCGTGGCGGGGTGCGCCGCACTGCTGTGGCTCGGCCGCCGCCGGCGGGTGCCCGACCTGGCCATCGCCTGGGCGCCGCGGGCCGGTGCCGCACTCGTGGTGGTCGTCGGCCTCGTGCTGGCGAGCAGGCCGTTGTGGCAGACCGTGCGCCAGTCGGCGGCCGACCCGGGCTCGCGCGTCGTCGCAGGGCTCCAGCTGCGCCAGGGGCTGCCCGTCGACGGCGGCCGCACCTACGCCGAGCAGTCCCTCGTCTGGATGTCGTGGTGGGTGGGTCCCATCGCGCTGGTGCTCGCGCTGGTCGCCGCGGCGGCCCTGGTCCACCGGGCCCTCGACGCCTGGACCTCCGGACGCGACCTGCAGTCGTGGATCGGGCCGCTGGTGGTGGGCCTCGGTTCGTCGGTGCTGACGTGGTACCGCCCCGGAATCACCCCCGACCACCCCTGGGCCGACCGGCGGTTGATCATCGCGCTGCCGACGGTGGTGCTGCTGGTCGTGGCGGTGGCGGCGGTGTGCACCCGCTGGTCGACGCACCGCATGCCGGTGTGGGTGATGGTCGCCACCAGCGGTCTGGCCACGCTGTCGCTGCTCGTGCCGACCGCGCTGGCGACCTGGCCGCACGCGACCGAGGAGGTGGAGCGGGGCGAGCTGGCCGCCGTGGAGCAGGTCTGCGAGGCGTTCCGCCCCGGCGACGTCGCCCTCATGGTCGACTCGCGGGCCGCGAACGAGTGGCCGCAGGTGCTCCGCGGACAGTGCGGGGTGTCCTCGCTGTCGACGACCTCGGCCCTGCGCAAGGACGACCGGGCGCTCGCGGCCGCCGTCGACCAGGTGAGCCGGGCGGTGGGAGAGCGCGGCCAGCGGCTGGTGCTCGTCGGCGCCGACTCCGACGAGGCGGTGAGCGCGCTGTCCTCAGGGCAGGTCGAGCAGGTGCTCGACACCACGGTGCTCGAGGACGCCCGGCTGCTCGAGCGGCGCCCCGACCACCTGGTCACGCTGCCGCTGCAGGTCTGGCTCGCCCCCGCCGGCTGACCCCGGGCACGCCAGAGGGGCCGGACCTGGCGGTCCGACCCCTCTGCCCGTGGTGCGGGTGGGTGCTGCTCAGCGCTCGGCGGCCGAGCGGAAACCGCCCTGTGCCGGGCCCTCCGGGCGGATGTTGCCGTCCCGGGAGCCGCCGACCGGCGTCTGGCTCCCGGAGTTGCGTCCTGCCAGGGTCATCGGGAAGTCGGGGTTCTCCTCGGACGGCGTGCTCCAGCCCCAGATCGCGGTCTGGCGACCGGCCAGGCCGCTCACCGTCGTCTTCACCGCGTCCGAGACGACGCCGGTCCCGCCGAACACCAGGACGAGGTCCGTGCCGGCGCGGTAGCGGTCGGCCTGCGCCCGCACGACGGCCGGCACCGTGCTGCCGGCGACCAGCAGCAGCGGCTCCGCCATCGGCTCCCATGAGGGCACCGCCGGCCAGTGCGTCGGGGAAGGACTGCCCCGACGCGTAGCCGACGTAGCTGCCACCGGGGAAGAAGGTCTGGGCGACCTTCGTGCTCGTCTCGTAGCGGTCCTGGCCGAAGACCTGGTAGCGGCCCGACTTGGTGGTGAACGAACGGCTCGCCGCCGCGGCGTTGCCACCGATGCCGTAGACGTTCTTGATGGCGGTGCGGCCGTTCACGTAGCTGGCGACGGACGCCGGCACCGTCTTGCCCTTGGTGAGGAGCACCGGGGCGAAGAAGACGGACGCCGCCGGGCCGGCCGAGAGCGCGTCGGGGAAGTTCATCCCGTCGGCGAGGAAGGCGGAGGAACGGGGGACCGGCATGCCCTGCCAGCCGGCGTCGAGCTCGCGGGCGACGGCCACGCTGGTGGCGAAGCGGTCGGCGCCCGAGATGCGCTGCACGGTGAAACCGTTGGCGCGCAGCGCCTTCTCGACACCGGAGCCCATGACTCCCGTGCCGCCGACGATGGCGACGAAACGGTCGGCCGGGTCCTTCATGAGGCGCTTGAGCTCGGTGAGCACACGGCTGTCGAGCGTCGTGGCGCCGTTGAGGAGCAGCGGCATACCGGACTGCGCGGACAGCGGACCGGCCACGACCGCGTCGGCGAACGACGCGGAGGACGCCAGCACGGCGCCCTCGGACCCTTCCTGCCAACCCCAGGAGCTGGCCGCGATGGCGGTGGCGATGCGGTCCCTGCCGCCGAGCCGCTCCGTGTGCGCGGCGGGGGTGAGGGCCCGCCACGAGGCCGACTCGAAGTGGGTGCCGGCGGCCGACGAGGTCACCAGGGTGTCGGTGCCGCCGACGAAGGAGCCGTTGACCTTGTCGATGACGTGCAGCTCGGTGGAGGCGCAGTCCGGGTTGGCGACGAGCACGGCGATGGCGCGGGCGCTCGGGGCGAACGAGGGACGCTGCCCGGGGCAGTCGGCCCCCAGGCTGCGGACCGCGACCGGTCCCTGGCCCTCGTCGACGAAGAGGGCCACGCCCTTGTCGCCGGTGCCGACGAAGGCCAGCGTGCCGTCGGGCGCGGTGGCGGGCAGTCGGGCGTCGAGCGCGCCGTACCCGAGGGGCTCGGGCGCGCCGGCGGGCGCGTTGAGCGCCAGGTTCCCGTAGCGGGGGAACTCGGCCTCGACCAGGCCGAGGTCGCGCTTGCCCGGCACCGTGGGCGACGGGATCGTCATGAGGGCACCGAAGCCGTCGGCGAGCGGGGCCGCCGCGCCGGTGTCCTTCGCGGTGCCCGTGGTGAGGACCTCCGAGCGGCCGGAACCGATCCAGGTGGCGACCTGCTGGCCGTTCGAGCTGAGCCCGGGGTTCTGGACCAGGCTGTCGCCGAACGGCGACCACTGCACCGGCGTCGACGTGGACTTGAAGGTGAGGTACTCCTTGGAGGAGTTGAGCTCCGTCACGGTGAACGAGGGGTCGGTCCCGGTCACGCGGGCGGCGACGACGTCACCCGCCGGGCCCCAGACGTGCTCACGGGCTCCGGAGGTGGTGGCGTAGGTGACCGCGGTGCCGTCGCGGCGGAACGACTTCATCGTGCCCCGGTCGTCGGCGCAGACCTGCGTGACGGTGATCTCCCCGTCGGCCGCCGTCGTGGGCAGCCACGGCAGCGCGTGGTCCTCCGGGTTCCAGCCGCGCCGGCGGCGTAGGCCGGTGCCGCGGACCCGACCGCGAGCCCGAGTGCTGTGGTGACGGCGGTGACGGCTGCCCCTGCGGCTGCCCGTCGTCCGCGACGGTCGTGGTTGTTCCCCCTGGACCCCATGGTTCCCCTCGTGGTGCGGTGTTTGGGCGCAACTGCGCCAAGCGAACCGTAGGGGACGAATCGGGCGAGACCGGGGCGTTTGCGGGAAACCCGGGGTCGTGCGTCATCCTGCTGGGGTGACGTCCCCCGCCGCCACCGAGCCCGTCGAACCCGCGCGCCCCCTCGACCCCGCCCCCGACCGCGCCGTCGACCGCGCCGTCGACCGGCGCCCTCGACCCACCGGTCGACCGCGCCCGGGAGCTGGCCTACACGAGCTACCTGCGCGTCGCCGCCATCGTCGGGGTCGTGCTCATCCACGTCGCCGGCCTGTCCTTCGTCCGCGAGGAGCTCGACGGCACGGCCGCCTGGGCGCTGGGCGGCGCGCTGGCCTACGGCAGCCGCTGGGCCGTCATCGTCTTCGTCATGGTCAGCGGCGCGCTGCTGCTCACCCCGCCCGCGGACCCGGACCCGAGACGGTTCTTCCGCCGCCGGCTCGCCAAGGTGGGCATCCCCCTGCTGGTCTGGCACGCGGCCTACATCCCGCTCTCGGCGGCCCGCTGGGACTCAACCCCGCGCGAGCTGCTGGCCAACTTCCTCGAGGGGCGCTCCTACACCGCGCTCTACTTCTTCTGGCTCATCCTCGGGCTCTACGCGGTCACGCCGCTGCTGTGGCCCCTCGTCTCCGCGCTGACCACCCGTGCCCTCGGGGTGGCGGGCGCTGCGCTCGCGGCCGTCCCGGCCCTCGACGTCGTGCTGCGTGGCCTGGTCGCCGTCCTGCGCGAGGAGCCGCGGGTGCTCCCCGAGCCGACGCTCGTCACGCAGTTCGTGCCCTACGTCGGGTACTTCCTGCTCGGCTACGCGCTGCGCGGGGTGGTGCTCCGGGGCGCCCGGCTCGCGGCCCTCGCGGCGGTGCTGGCCGGACTGCTCGCGCAGATGGTGTGGCAGGCGCTCGCGGTCGAGGCCGTCGACGCCGAGACCGGCAGCACCGGCCTGCTGCCCGTGCTGCTGCCCCTCAACTACCAGGGTGCGGTCGTGGGCCTGTCGGCCGTGGCGGTGTTCCTGTTCGCCCGGGGCCTGGTCCACCCGGGTTCGACGTGGGCGGGGCCGGCCAGGGCCGCGAGGCTGCGCCGGCTCGGCGACCTCACGTTCGGGGTCTTCGCCGTGCACCTGCTCGTCTTCTGGGCGATCGCGCAGGTGCCCGGGCTCGACGTCGAGGAGGGCGCCACCACGGCACCCGGGGTGGTGCTGCTCAGCGCGGTGGTCGTGGTGGTGTCGTTCGGCGTCGCGTGGCTGCTGTCGCGGACGCCGGTGCTGCGCCGGGTCGTCTAGCGCCGGGCGAGGGCCTCGCCGGCGAGCCGGCGCACGTGCGAGAACGTGCCCCGGTCCGCGGCCACGATGATCCCCGAGACGCGGCTGCGCGGGCCGTATGCCGTGCCGTCCGGGTGGCCGACCCAGCCGCCGGCCTCGTGCACCATCAGGGCGCCGGGGGAGTGGTCCCAGGGGCTGTTGCGCCCGTAGAGGACGTAGTCGATGGCGCCCTCGATGAGCTTGGGGTAGTCGACGCCGCAGCAGACCCAGGAGCCGACCAGCGGCGGCATGGGGCCGAAGGAGTGGCCGCGCAGGGGCCACATGGAGGTGCAGCCGCGGGGCTCGTCGGCGTCGGCCACGGGTGTGCGGACCACCCGCTCGCCGTTGCGGAAGACGCCGGCGCCGCGCTCGGCGACCCAGGCGACCTCGTGCTCGGGCTGCCAGATCCAGCCGCGGACCGTCTCGCCGCCGCGGGTCTCCGAGACCATCACGGCGTGGTCGGGGGAGCCGTGCACGAAGTTCTTGGTGCCGTCCACCGGGTCGACCGTGAAGGCGTGGTCGGCGGCGAGGTAGCGCTCCAGCACGGTCGGGTCAGCCGACGAGCGCTCCTCGCCGAGGACGAACGCGTCGGGGTAGGCGTCGGTGAGGGCGCGGGTGAGCAGCACCTCGGACTCCTGGTCCGCCACGGTGACCAGGTCGCCCGGGTTCTTCTCCATGACCTCGCCCGCGGCGAGGGAGCGGAACCGCGGCGTGATGACCTCGGCCGCGACGTCTTTCATCAGGTCCAGCACCGCGTTGGTGTCCACGACGCCACCGTTCCACACGCGGCCCACTTGTCGGTAATCGGGTCAGTGCGGTCACCGGGTCGGCGGCCCTCGGCGGGTAGGCTCCTGAGCACGATGAACGAGCACACCGCCACCGACACCCCCTCGGCGCCCGCCCCGGCAGCAGCCACCCCGCCCACCGAGCTCCTCCCGGTCGACCCGGGCTTCGGTGCCCCGGCCGCCGAAGCCGGCCAGCCGGCATACGGCAACGGACCGGGCACCGGCGAGCTGAGCGCCCCCGCGCCGGAGGCCCCCGTCGCGGCCGAGCCCGCGACCCAGCAGGAGGGGGACGGGCAGCCGCGGCCCTACGTGACGATCGTGCTGCCCTGCTACAACGAGGGCGAGCACGTGCTGCTCGAGATCGACCGCATCACCGAGGCGATGAACGCGAGCGAGTTCACCTACGAGCTGCTCTGCATCGACGACGCGTCGACCGACAACACCCTCGAGGTGCTCAACGACGCGGCGCAGCGCTACGCCAACATCCGCGTGATGCCGTTCCGCCGCAACGGCGGCAGCGGCACGGCGCGCCGCATCGGCACGCAGCAGGCCTACGGCGAGATCGTCGTGTGGACCGACGCCGACATGACCTACGAGAACGAGCGCATCCCCGAGCTGGTGCGGATCCTGCGCGACGACGACTCCTACGACCAGGTCGTCGGCGCCCGCACCACCGAGGAGGGCACCCACAAGTGGGCCCGCGTGCCGGCGAAGTGGCTGATCCGCAAGATCGCCGAGCGCCTGAGCAACCAGACGATCCCCGACCTCAACTCGGGCCTGCGGGCGTTCCGCCGCGAGGTGTCGCTGCCCTACCTGCGGCTGCTGCCGCCCGGGTTCTCCTGCGTCACCACGATCACGCTGGCGTTCCTGCAGAACCAGCACGACATCAAGTACGTGCCGACGTCCTACGCCAAGCGCGCGGGGGAGTCGAAGTTCCACTTCGCACGCGACGCCTACCGCTACATCCTCCAGGTGCTGCGCATGGTCATGTACTTCGACCCGCTCAAGGTGCTCATGCCGCCGGCCCTGTGGCTGTTCATGATCGGTGTCGTCAAGGGCGTGGTCGACATGTTCCGGCACCCGTTCTACTTCCCGGCGAGCACCGTGCTGCTGGTGATCAGCGGCATCATGATCGGCACGCTGGCCCTGCTGGCCGACCTGGTCGTCAGATCGCGCGAGGGCGTGTGAGCGCGGCGGCCCTGCGGGTCGCCGTCGTCGGGCCGACCCACCCCTACAAGGGGGGCGTTGCCGCCCACACGACGACCCTCGCGCACGAGCTCGCCGAGGCCGGCCACGACGTCACGCTGGTGTCGTGGTCGCACCTCTACCCGAGCCGGCTGTACCCCGGCGAGCAGGCGGTGCCGGGCGGAGCCCCCGACGTCGAGCCGTTCCCGCGCACCGTGCGGGCGCTGAGCTGGGCCCGGCCGGACACGTGGGTGCGCACCGGGCGCCGGCTGCGCGGCTTCGACGCGGTCGTGGTCGTGCACGTCATCCCCGCCGTCGTGCCGGCCCACCTCGCACTGATGCGCGCGGCGGGCATCGGCACCGGTGACCCGTCGGCGCCGCGCGGAATCGCGTTGGTGCACAACGTCCTTCCCCACGAGACCCACCCGGGCGACCGCGCGCTGGTGCGCCGGTTCCTGACCCGGATGGACGCCGTGCTGGTGCACTCGGCCGAGCAGGCCACGCTCGCCCACGACCTCGGCGCCGGGCGCGTCTCGGTGGCCGAGCTGCCGCCGCACCTGCCGGGCGGAGCACCCGTGGAGCGGCCCGAGCACGACGGCCCGACGCGGCTGCTGGCCCTGGGCATCGTGCGCGAGTACAAGGGCGTCGACCTGCTGCTGCGCGCCCTCGCCCGCGTGCCCGGACCGCGGCTCACCGTGGCCGGGGAGATGTGGGGCGACGCCGGTGAGCTGGTCAAGGCGCTGGCCCGCGACCCTCGCCTGAACGACCGGGTCGAGGTGCACGGCGGCTACGTGCCGGCCGAGCGGCTCGCACCGCTGCTGGCGTCCCACGACGTCATGACCCTGACCTACCGCAACGCCACCGCCTCGCAGAACGTGCTGCTGGCCCAGCGCCACGGGCTGCCCGTCCTCGCCTCCGACGTGGGCAGCTTCGCGGCCCAGGTGCGCGACGGCGTCGACGGGCTCGTGGTCCCGCCGGACGACGAGGAGGCCCTGGTGGCCGCGCTGAAGCGCCTCGCCGAGCCCTCGTATGCCGCGCAGCTGCGCTCCGCTGTCACGTCACCCGACCTGTCGGGGCCGTGGGCGACGTACGTCGGCACCCTGGAGGCGCTGGCCTCGCGCGAGGTCGCCGCCGAGCCGGAGCACGACGCCGGTGTCGAGGCGGCACCGCCGGTGGGCTCGCTGCGTGCCCGGGTGGTCGACCGGGTGCGCCGCGCCGTGGCCGCCCGCCGGCCGACGCTCTCGCTCCAGGCCGCCGACCTGCCCGAGTGGATCCGGGCCACCGACGTGCTCGCCGACGCCGAGGACGCCGACGACGCGCGGGCCTTCGCCCGGCAGGTCGGCCTGCCGCGCTGCCCCGACGGCATCGCCGCCTGGGCGGCGCTCGGGGCGCTCGCCGCCATCGTGCGGGTGCGCGACGACGGCCGGCGCAGCGCCGTCATCGTCGACGAGTCCGGCAGCCGGTCGCCGCTGTCCCGCTGGGCCCGGGCGATCGGCTTCGCCCCGGTGGAGCTCGACCTGACCGGTGGCCGCTCGTCCGTCGAGGTGCTCGACGTCGACACCGCGTCGCTGGACGTCATCGCCCGGCTGCACCCCGGTGGCTGCGACGCCGAGGACGTCGACGAGGCCATGAGCCAGGCGTCGTGGGCGCTGCGCTCCGGTGGCCTGCTCTGCCTGACCCTGCCGATCGGCCCCTCCGGGGCGGAGGGCGCGTTCGGGCCGGCCGACGTCCGTGGCGTGCTGGCCCGCTCGCACGACCTCGGGTTCGTGCTGGTGGGCGACCTCGACCGTGACATCACCGAGCGGATGCGGCGGGCCTCGACGGCCTCGACCCGGACCGACGCGGCCTACGGCCTGCTCCGGCTCACCCTGAGGCGGCGCTGATGGCCCGCGTCCCGCGCCACAAGGTCCTCAACGCGCTGCGCATCGTCCTGGCCCTGCTGGTGACCGCGGCGGTGGCCCTGGCCGTCTACCGCAACTGGGCCGAGGTCTCCGCCGACCTGCGCAAGATCAGCGGCGGGTCACTGCTCCTGGCTGCCGGGCTGGTCGCCCTCGCTCCGGTGCTGACCGTGCTCGGCTGGCGCGTCATCCTCGCCGACCTCGGGTCGCCACTGCACCTCGCGCCCGCCGGCGGCATCTACTTCGTCGGCCAGCTCGGCAAGTACGTGCCCGGCTCCGTGTGGAGCATCGTGGCCCAGGCCGAGATGGGCACCCGGCTGCACATCCCGCGCGCCCGCTCGGCCGTGGCAGGCCTGATCACCATCGGGCTCGCCGCCATCTGCGGCTTCGCCGTGGGGCTGCCGGCGCTGCCGCTGCTCTTCCAGCGCGACGACACCCAGTCGGTCGTGTGGGCGGTGCTCCTGGCGCTGCCGCTGTTCGCGCTGGTGCTGTGGCCCCGGCTGCTCAACTGGGGCATCGCGCTGGGACTGCGGCTGCTGCGCCGCGAACCGTTGGAGCACAACCTCTCCGGCCGTGCCGTGCTCCTGTCGGGCGCGTGCTTCGTGGGCGCCTGGCTCGCCTCGGGGGCGCACGCCTGGGTGCTCGTGCGCGCCGTGGGGGAGTCGACGGTCTCGCCCGAGCGCCTCGCCCTGGTGTCGATCTGCGGCTTCGCGCTCGCGTCGTCGCTGGCCATGTTCACGGTGGTGCTGCCGGCCGGTGTCGGCGCGCGCGAGGGGCTGCTGGTGCTGCTGCTCGCTCCGGTGACGTCGCCGTCGGCGGCGACGGCGGTGGTCGTGCTGTCGCGCTTCCTCACCGTGATGAGCGACGTCGTCTTCGCCGGGGCCGGGTGGCTCTGGGCCCGGTCGCACCACCTCATCACGTCTCGTCGCGAACGAGCCGAGGAGGGCGTGCTGGTCGAGCTCGACGACGACGTGGCCGACGCCTCCTCGGCCGCCAGGCCCACCCCCAACGGCGGATAGGTTGCCCTCCATGACGTCTCCCGAGAACCTGCCCGACACCGACGGCGCCACCGCCGGCGGCCAGGACGCCGCCCCCAGGTGGCCGCCCCGCCCGGTGGGCGCCTGCTCGCCGTGGCCAAGCGCGGCGCCGAGTACCTCCTCTGGGCCCGGGTCGCGGTGCAGCGCCGCGTCGAGCAGCGGCTCCAGGAGCGCGACGGTGAGGGCCGCCCCGTGCCGACGTCGGTGCCGGCGACGGGCGTGCTGCGCACCCGTGCGGAGTGGGAGAAGGCGGTCGCCGAGGCGCGCCACCTGCGCCTGCCGCTGCACCGTGACAAGCCCAAGAACTGGGACGCCCTCGGCGCGGTCGCGGCCGTGCTGACGCTGGCCGACGACGGCTCGCGCACCGCCCGGGTCATGGACGCCGGCAGCGCGCGGTACTCCCCGGTGCTTCCGTGGCTGCGGCTCTACGGCCTCGGCACCGAGCCCGCCTCCTTGCTCGGGATCAACCTCGAGTTCGGCGAGCCGACCCACCGCGACGGCGTCGAGTTCCGCTACGGCGACGTCACCGCGACCGGCCTGCCCGACGGCTCGCTCGACGCGGTGACCTGCATGTCCGTCATCGAGCACGGGGTGCCCGTCGAGCCGTTCCTGGCCGAGACGGCCCGCGTGCTGCGCCCCGGAGGGGTGCTCTGCCTCTCCACCGACTACGACCAGAGCCCGCCCGACACGGCCGGCCACACGGCATACGGCACTCAGGTGCGCATCTTCGACCCGGCGCAGATCAGGGACCTGGTGGCGGCGGCCGACCGGGTGGGCCTCGAGCTCGTCGGCGACGTGTCCACCCCCGAGGCGCTGGCCCACAGCGAGCGGCCGGTGCACTGGGAGCGGCTCGGGCTCGACTACACCTTCATCCTGCTGACCTTCCGGCGGCGCTAGCGGGTCGACCGGCCGGTTGCGGGCGCGGGTTCGGCGAACCCGTCGCCTACCCGCCAGGGCGACCAACCCAGCGCCCGTCGCCCTTGCCCCCCGGGCCACCGGACCCGAGGAAGGACCCCGATGATCGCCGCGCAGTACGAGATCACCCTCCCCGCCGACTACGACATGCGGGTCATCCACCGCCGCATCGCCGAACGCGGCCATGCCCTCGACGACCGCGCCGGCCTCGGGCTCAAGGCCTACCTCGTCCGCGACGTCGCCGACGGGTCGCCCGTCAACGCCTACGCACCCTTCTACCTCTGGACCGACCCCGACGCCCTCGCCGCCTTCCACTGGAAGGGCCAGGGCTTCGCCGGCATCGTCCGCGACTTCGGTCGACCTGTCGTGCGGACCTGGATCGGCGGTGGCTTCACCCGGGGCGACGCCTTCGCCGAGACGCCCCTGTGGGCCACCACGCTGGTCCTGCCCTTCGGGCCCGACTCGGACCCTGCGGACGACGCCACCTCCGTCGCCGAGCGGGCGACTCGGCTGGCCGAGCAGCCCGGCACCCACAGCGTCGCCTGGGCAGTGGACCCCACGCGCTGGGAGGCGGTCATCCTGCGGCTGGCGACCACGCCACCACGCGCTGGCGACGACGGCACGGCATACCGGGTTGGGCACCTGTCGGCACCGGAGATGACGGCCCTCGGCCGGCCGCGCGAGGACGCCGTCACCCGCTGAGCGGGGAGGTGCAGACGACGGCGCCGGCAGCCACAGGGGCTGCCGGCGCCGTCGCGTCGGTGGTGCGGGGCGGGTCAGGCCGCGCCCGGCTCCTGGGTGTCGCTCGCCGGGTACTTCTTGACGAAGTCGACGATGACCTCGCCGGAGAGGTCGCCGCAGAGCTGGCGGTGACCGGCGTCCTTGGCCCAGTGCGCCAGGGCGAAGGGCTTGCCCTTCGGGAAGGCGCCGCGGGAGCTGTCCCACTCGACGACGAGGAACTTGTCGCGCGACTCGCTCTGCTTGTTGGCCTGCTCGGCGATGTCGCGGAGCAGCTGCTCCTTGCCCTTGGTCTGGGTGCTGTCGTACCAGAGGACCGTGTAGCCGTGCTCGAGGTTGTGGACCAGCGTCTCGACCTCGGGGCGGTCGGCGGCGGTGTAGAACTTCCGCTCGCTGACCGCGGGCGCGGCGAAGTGCGGGCCGTGCGACGGGGGCACGGTGTCGTACTTGACGCTGGTCTCGTCGGGCTTCGGGGTGCCGGGGCCGACGTGCTCGCCCTGGCCGCCGCCGGTGTCGGTGGTGACGGCGTCGCACGAGGCGGCCGAGGCGGCCACACCGAGGCCGGGCAGCTGCTGCGACTTGGCGTCGTTGATGGCGAAGGCCACGACGCCGCCGAGCCCGGCGAGGAGCACGAGGCAGCCGATGACGATGCCGACGACGACCCTCTTCTCCTTGGCCTTCTGTGCCTTCTGGACCTCTGCCAGCCGCGCCTTGCGGTCCTGGCTCGACTTCTTGTTGCTCACGGGTTCCTCGCGTTCGGGGGACTGGTGAAGTTCGCGCGCAGTCTACGGGTGGCGCTTGTGGGAGTCGGGCTCCTGGGGTGGGCACCCTGCGCCCTCGTCGGTGCAACGGGTCAGACTGTCGTTGTGTCCCCGACGTCCCGCCGCGCTGCCGACGCCACGGCACACGACGCGCCCGCCGAGGAGGCGCCGGCGCGGGAGCGGGTGTGGAGGCCGCGGCGGCCGGTGTCGCTCGGCGCGATCCTCACGATCTTCCGCCGGGGGAGCGGCGACCCGACGTTCCAGGCCGACCGCGGGCAGGGTTGGTGGCTGGGCCTGCCGACCACGCTCGGGCCCGCGACGCTGCACCTGCAGGCGCGCCCCGTCGACGACGAGGTGGTGGCCACCGCGTGGGGGCCGGGCGCCGAGTGGGTGCTCGAGCAGGTGCCCGCGCTGCTCGGTGACGGTGACGACGCCGACGGGTTCGTGGCGCACCACCCGCAGGTGGCCCAGGCCAGGGCCCGGTATGCCGGGTGGCACGTGCCGCGGTCAGGGCCTGGTGATGCACGCGCTCGTGCCCGCGGTCATCGAGCAGAAGGTGACCGGGCAGGAGGCCTTCTCGGGGCAGCGGGTGCTGGTGCGGAAGTTCGGCCGGCCCGCGCCGGGCCCGGGCGCCGCCCGAGGGCTCTGGGTCCCGCCGGACGCGAAGGCCTGGGCCTCCATCCCGTCGTGGGAGTGGCTGCGGGCCAGTGTCGACGGCGCCCGCTCGGGCACGGCCGTGCGCGCGGCCCAGCGTGCCGGACGGCTGGAGGAGGCCGCCTCGCTCGACCTGGCCGAGGCCCACCGGCGGATGCGGTCGATCCCGGGCATCGGCGTCTGGACCGCCGCCGAGGTGGCCCAGCGCGCGCTCGGCGACCCCGACTCGGTGAGCTTCGGCGACTACCACGTGGCGAAGAACATCACGTGGGCGCTCACCGGCGAGGCCCTCGACGACGACGCCTGCGCCGAGCTGCTCGAGCCGTACGCCGGGCACCGCTACCGCGTCCAGCGGCTGCTCGAGCTCGACGGCACGGTGCGCCCGCGCCGGGGCCCGCGCATGGCACCGCGCCGCCACCTGCCGGCCCGCCCCCGCTGACCCGCGCCCTGCAGCAACCTCTGCTAGCACGAGTTGCTGCCGGAGGGGCAGGTTGCTGCATGACCCTGCGGCATCACCCTCTGCTGAGTCACGCACGGTCCCGGCCTGTTGCCGGGGTAGGTCAACGCTTGGAGGGACGCCAGCCGGCATCGAGCGCGTCGGACTCGGAGCAGAACCAGCGCTCACCCTTGGACTCGCTGATCTTCGTCACCTCGTAGTAGGCACCGCCGGGCACGTGGTAGATCTTCTCGCCGTCGCTGGCGATGTTGCCCTTGATCAGGCACGACGTCGGAGCAGCCGCCGGCTGCGACGGTGCCGGAGCGTTCGGCGAGGTGCCGGAGCAACCGCGCAACGCACCCGCTGCTCCAGATGCCGCGGTGGGCGGACTTCGCTGCGCTCTGCGCCCTCAGGTGCGCGGCCTGGCCGGCGTAGGCCCTGTCGTACGTGTACTCCCGGCCGAAGCCTCCGGCGATGAGCATCTCGGCGACCGAACGGCCGTCGGCGAGCCGGACGTGCCGCAGCAGTCGCCCGTACCGGTCGCGGTTGTCCTGCGTCGGGTCTGCGACCAGCTTGACCTGCTTGCTCTGCACGAGGCTCTGCATCTTGCTCGCTGCCTGCTGCGCGTAGCAGTCGTGCGAGGCCAGCTCTGGCGTGTCGATGCCGATGACCCGGATGCGTTCGGTGGTGCCGCCCAGCCGCACCTTGATCGTGTCGCCGTCGGTGACGCCGACCACCGCGACGAGTCCGGAGGCAGCTCCGGCGTCTTGGAGCGGGCTGGTCGCCTTGGGTGCGGGGGCTGGAGTGGTCTTTCGCAGCGGTCGGCTTCTGGGACGAGGGCTCGAGCCGCGGGGGGCGCCGTCCTGCTGGCGGCCTGCGCGATCGGCCGTGCCGCCGCGGTCGCCTGCGATCCCGGACCGTCCGCCTCGGGCGTGCATCCGGTTGCCAGGACCCACCGCGAGGGCACCTGCCAGGGCGGTGGCCGCCAGTCGTCGTCGGGCGGACAGCGGGGAAGACATCGGTTGCGCTCCTTGGTTGCGGACTGTCCGTGACCGTACGTCGGCCAGCCGCGGCCCCGTGGCCCATCACGGCAAAGGTGGCCGAACGGCCCACCCGCCACTCAGCGCGTCGCGTTCGACGAGCCTGCAGCGTTGCGTCGTGTGCACCAGGTGGCGACGCCAGCTCGGCGCGCAGGCCCTCGCCCCACAGCGCGACCTCCAGGCGGGCGACGGCCCGGCCCAGCTCGAAGGGGTCGTCCGCGGTGACCCTCACGTCGTGCGCGCCGGCGTCGACCCCGACGTCCGGCAGGCCGTGCAGGGCCACCCGCACAGCCCGTCCGATCCTGTCGGCCAACGGTTCTGGGTGCACCGCCGGTATGCCGCAGTCGACCGCTTCGGGGGAGCCGGGCTCGATGCCCAGGCTGGCGCGCACGGCTTCGGCGTGTCCGTAGCCGAACCAGTCCTCCCGTCCGGTCCGCACGAGACCCGCAGCACCTTCGCCGTCCTCCTCGACAACCCACTCACCGGCCCCGCGGACCAGTGCCGCAGGAACCCCGTCGGCCTTGCCCTTCACCAGGTCGGCTGCGGCGGCCAGCTCGTCGGCCAGCGCCCGCGCGGTGACGGACAGGGGCCGGCCGTCGGCGTCGGTCCCGCCACGCAGGTCGTCCAGGACCTGCACCCCCGCAGCCCCGAGCGCGAAGTCGACCTGCCCCGCCCGCCACGGACGGCCGGCCGTGTCGCTGAGCACCACGCCGAGCCGCCGGCACCCGGACCCGGCGACCAGGGCGGCACGAAGGGAGCGGGCCGAGGCGTCGGGGTCGGCAGGCAGCAGCAGGAGGCCGTCGGTGCCGCCGGTGTTGGAGGCGTCGACACCCGCCGCTGCCATGACGGGGCCGGCGACGGAGTGCACGATCCGGGTCACCCGGTCACCCGAACGCCGCTCGGCCACGACCCGTCGGGTCTGACCGTCGATGACGGCCTCCCGGTCGGCGCCGGCGTCGGCCCACAGGCCCAGCGCCTTCGAGACGACCTTGCTGGAGACGACGAGCACGTCACCGTCGGCCAGGCGCTCACCGCTCCGCTCCACGGCGGCCAGGAGCAGCGCGGCGAGGTCCGCGCCCGCCGGCACCTCCGGCATACCGGTCAGCGGAACGACGACGAGCGCTGCCGCTGAACGGTGCCCCGCTGGGTGGGGCACCGGTGAGGCGGGCTCAGGGAGGGGGTCCACGCTCAGCGCTGCTTGAGCTCGAGGGCCAGGTCGAGCGCGGCGCCGGCGATGTCGGCGGTGGCGTCGACGTCGGTCATGAGCAGCGGTCGGCCACGCACCGCCAGTCGCGGCTGGCCCGTGAAGGCGGCCTCGTCGTCCGGCGCCACCAGCCAGCCGTCGAGGAAGTCGGCGTAGAGCCCGGCCACAGCCGTGGTCGTTGACTCGAGGCCGATGGCCTGCAGGCAGGCGTCGGCGTGGCCGCGCACGGGGGCGCCGGAGATCAGCGGCGAGACGCCGACGACCGGCGCACTGGTGCCGCGCAGCGCGTCCCGCACCCCAGGCACGCCGAGGATGATGCCGATCGAGACGACCGGGTTGCTCGGCGGCAGCAGCACCACGTCGGCCTGGCGGATCGCGTCGAGCACGCCCGGGGCGGCGGTGGCCTGGTCCATGCCGACGGCCACGAACCGGCTCGCCGGCACGCCCGCCTGCATCCGCACCCACCACTCCTGGAAGTGCACCGCGCGCGGCCCCTCGCCCTCGTCGACCACGACGTGGGTCTCGACGGGGGAGTCGGTCATCGGCAGCAGCGTCACACCCTGCTGCGGCAGCCCCCACCGGTCGGCGAGCCGCGCGGTCACCTCCGACAGCGACAGCCCCTGGCCGAGCCACTGGGAGCGCACGACGTGGGTGCCGAAGTCCTGGTCGCCGAGGTGGAACCACTGGGGCACCGCGCCGTATGCCGCGAGCTCACCTTGCACGCGGAACGTCTCGTCCGCGCGGCCCCAGCCCTGCCCCTCGTGCACCCCGCCGCCGAGGGTGTAGAGGAGGGTGTCGAGGTCGGGACAGACCCGCAGGCCGAACAGCGTGATGTCGTCGCCGGTGTTGCCGATGACGGTCACGGTGCTGTCCGCGAGGTCCGGCGTCCGGTCGAGGTGGGCCCGCAGGCCGCGGAGGAACCGAGCCCCTCCGACGCCGCCTGCCAGTGCGGTGATGCGCATGGCGGTCAGTGTCTCAGGGCAGCACGGACGGCCCGCACCCGGTGTGCGTCGAGACGGGCGCTCACTAACACCCCTGGGCCGGACGGGCAAATATCAGAGTTCCGCTTGACGAACCACGTATGACACGCGTGTAATTCCATCGTTGTCTCGATCACGTACGGCGGGGCAACCACCGGGTCGAGGAGGGAAGCCGTGCACGAACTTCAACTGGTCTCCGTCAGCAGCGCTGACGAGGCAGAGCTGTCCTGGCAGGAGCGCTCACTGTGTGCGCAGACCGACCCGGAGGCGTTCTTCCCCGAGAAGGGCGGCTCCACCCGCGAGGCCAAGAAGGTCTGCGTCGGGTGCGAGGTGCGCTCCGAGTGCCTGGAGTACGCCCTCGCCAACGACGAGCGGTTCGGCATCTGGGGTGGGCTTTCCGAGCGGGAGCGTCGCAAGCTGAAGAAGCGTGCGGTCTAGTCGCCGCCCGGCGACACCGCACCTGACGCAGAGCGCATGACGCTAGCCCCAGCGCACGCCCACGCCCGCAACGGAGCTTCCGCAGCCACCGCCACGGTGACCGCGGTGCTGGTGCTCCGCAACCCCGGCCCCCGGCTCGGCGAGGTCCTCGACTCCCTCGCCCGCCAGACCCGCGCGCCGGAACGGCTGGTGGTCGTCGACCACGGGGCCGACGGCGAGGCCGTCGAGACCATCCGCGGCCACGAAGCCCTCGGCAAGGCCGTCGGTGACCTCCGCTTCACCACGGTCGCTCCCGGTGCCACCCTCGGCGCCGCGGTCCGTGCGGCGCTGGAGACCGTGCCCGGCCCGTCCGCCTGGGACCCCGTCTCGACCGACGCGACCTCTTCGCACGACGGTGCACAATCTGGCGCGAACCAGGGTGCGCACCCGGCGCCCGAGTCGGTCGAGCACCTCTGGCTGCTGACTGACAGCTCTGCCCCGGACCCGACGGCCCTGGCCCGACTGGTCGACGCCGTGCGCCGCTCGCCCTCGGTGGGCGTGGCCGGCCCCAAGCTGGTGCGCTGGGACGACCCGCGCACGCTGGAGTCGGTCGGCATCCAGCTCACCCGGGCCGGCCGCATCATCCCCTCGCCGTGGCCGGGAGAGCCCGACCAGGGCCAGTACGACCGGCGCACCGACACCCTCGCCGTGCCGTTCGAGGGCCTGCTCGTCGAGCGCGACCTCCTCGAGGAGCTCGGCGGTCACGAGCGGGCCTTCGGCGACTTCGGCGCCGACCTCGACCTGTCGTGGCGGGCCCACCAGGCCGGCCACCGCGTGGTGGTGGTGCCCCGCGCCACCGTCCGCACCACGCCGCGCGACCGCGACGGCGCGACGTCGCGACGCAGGGCGGCCCGCCGGGTGGCGCTCACCCGGTGCTCGCTGCTCGCCGCCCCGTTCCTGGCCGTGTGGGTCGCGGTCAGCAGCCTCGTCGCCGGTCTGCTGCTGCTCGTGGCCAAGCAGCCCCGCGCCGCCTGGCGCGAGCTGTCCGACATCGGCGCCCTGCTCGACCCGTGGCGGAGCCTGGGGGCCCGCTGGCGCTCGCGCGGCACGCGCCAGCTGCGGCGGCGTGACCTCGCGGGCCTGTTCATCCACCCGCGCGCCGCGCTGCGCCACACCGCCGACCTCGTGCACGACCAGGTGGTGCTCGACCGTGGTCCGGCCGAGCGGGCGCACACCCCGGTCGAGGCCGTCGAGACCGGTCCGGTCTCCGACGAGGCGATGGACCTGCACGTGCTCTCCGCCTCGTGGGCCTCCCGTGCCGCCCGCAACCCCGGCGTCATCGCCGTGGCCGTGGCCGCCATCGTCACCCTCTTCGCCGGCCGACACCTTCCCGGTGGCTTCGCCGGTCGCCTCGAGACCGGGCTGGCCGGCGGCGAGCTGGTCGGCGTGCGCGCCGACGCCGCCACCCTGTGGCACGCCTGGCTCGACGGCTGGCACGGCGCCGCCTCCGGCCACGCCGGCGAGCAGAGCCCCTACCTCGCCGTCGTCGCCGCGCTGGCCTGGCTGGGGGAGCACCTGCCGTGGACGACGCCGGCGAGCTCGCCGGTCGGCGCGGCGGTGGCCGCGCTCGTCGGCCTGGCCTTCCCGCTCGCCACCTTCACGGCATACGTCTCGGCGCGCGTGGTGACCCGCTCGCGCTGGCCACGTGCGCTGGCCGCGCTCGCCTGGTCGAGCACCGCCGTGGTCGCCACCGCGGTCGGCGCCGGCCGGCTCGGGGGAGTGGTGGCCGCGATCCTGCTGCCCGCCGTGGCTGCCGGGTATGCCGTGGCGGCACGTCGGCGCGCCAGCGCCAGTGCGACCGCCGCCACCGCCCTCGGCGCCGCCGTGCTCGCAGCCTTCGTGCCGGCCCTGCTCGTGCTGGCCGCCGCGGCTGCGCTGCTGCTCGTCGTCTTCGGTCGCGGCACCGGCCCGCGGGTGCGCGGTCTGGCGCTCCTGCTGCTGCCGCCGGCGCTCATGGGGCCCTGGCTGCTCGAGCTCGTCGAGGCCCCCTACCGCCTGCTCTCCGGACCCGGCCTCGCCCTGTGGGGCACCGCCAGCGCACAGCCGTGGGAGATCGCCCTGGCCCACCCCGGGGGCCCGGGGTCGCACCCGGTGCTCTTCACCGCGCCGCTGGTGGTGGCCGGTCTGGCCGGGCTGCTCCGCTGCGGTGCGCGGTCGGCGGCCGCCACGTTCCTCGCCCTGCTGGCGCTGGCGGGGCTGGCGTTCGGCCTCGCCGCGCCACACCTGCACCTGGGCACGGTCCCCGAGGGCCTCGCCGGCGCCGGCGAGCCGATCACCGCCTGGCCCGGCACCGGGCTGCTCGTCTACGTGCTGGCGCTCATCGCTGCCGCCCTGCTGGGCGCCGACCGGCTGCCGGTGCGGCGCGGTGACGGTGGATGGCTCGCCGTCGCCCGCTGGCCGGTCGGCGCCGCGGTGGTCGTCGCCGTGCTCGCCAGCACCGGTTGGACCGCCTGGAAGGCCGTCGGCACCGAGCTGTCGGCGTGGAACGACCCGCGCCCGGCAGTCGCCATCGACCAGGCCGAGAGCGAGCTGTCGAACCGGATGCTGCTGCTCGAGCCCGACGGCGACCAGGTGCGCTACCAGCTGCTCGGCCGCGAGGTCACCGGTGTCGCCCGCGACCTGCCGCTGACCGCCGCCCAACAGCCCGACCGGGCCGCGGTCGCCGAGGCGGTCGGCCGGCTCTTCGAGCAGGGTGGCTCGCCCGACGCGGCCGAGCCCGCCGCCGCCCTCGCCGCCCACGCGGTGGGCTTCGTGGGCCTGCGCGCCGAGGACACCGACCCCGCCATCCGCACGCTCGACGCCACCGCGGGCCTCTCCCGGCTCGGTGCGCACGACGGCGTGCTCTTCTGGCGGGTGCTTCCGGACAAGGCGGCCGAGGGCACCCTGGCCCCATCGCGAGCCAGGCTGGTCGACGCCAAGGGCGTCGCCCGCGACGTCGCCGTGCGCGGCGACCACGGGCGCACGGCCACCCCGCTGTCACCGACGCCCCGCTCGACGCTGGTGGTCGCGGAGCCGCCGGAGTGGGCCGCCCACGCGCGCGTCACCTTCGACGGCGCCGTGCTGCGCCCGGTGGCGGGCGCAGAGCAGCCGACCTACGCCGTGCCCGCCAAGACCGGGAAGCTGGTCATCCAGGTGCTGCCCACGGAAGTGGGGTGGCGCTGGGCCCAGCTCGCCCTGCTCGCTCGTCGTGGCCTTCGTGGCGCTGCCGTTCGGCGGCCGCCCGTCAAGGAGCCGTTCGTGATCGTCTCGCCCAAGGGAATCGTCCGCACCGTGCTCGCCGCCGGCGCCGGCGCCGGACTCGTGTATGCCGCGGTGCAGGCGCCCGGGGCCGTGGCCCTCGGGCCGGCGGCCAACGCCGACACCAGCCGCGACGGCGGCACCAGCACGGTGCGCAGTGCCGCCCTGGTGTGCCCCGGCCCCGAGCTGAAGGGGCTCTCCGGCCTGGACGACCTGCCGGTCGACGTGACGGTGGCGGCCTCGGCCGCCCCGGTGCGCGCGCTCACCGGTCTGTCCCTGCCGCCGAAGGACGGCGCCTTCGCCCTGACCGACCTCGACGGAGGCTCCGCCCGGGCGAAGACCACCGCCCGGGGCCTGGTCGCCACCGCTGAGCTGTCCAAGGCCGCAGCGGTCATGGTGCGGGGTCAGCAGTCGATGGCGCCCGGTCTCGCCGCCGCGCAGTCGTGGCTGGTGACCGACGGCGACCACCGCGGCCTGGGCATGACCTCCTGCGGGCTGCCGAGCGCCGACTCCTGGCTGGTCGCCGGGGCCGGCGCAGCCGGCCGCCAGGAGCGGCTCGTGCTGACCAACCCGGGGGAGAACCCCGTCACCGTCGACCTGACCCTGCACGGCGCCAAGGGCGTCGTCGACTCGCCCGTGGGCAAGGGCGTCGTGGTGCCGTCGCGCGGGCGCACGGTCGTGCTGCTCGACTCGATCTCGGGCACGGAGGCCTCACCCGTGGTGCACGTGGTGGCGCAGGGCGGCGAGGTCCACGCGGTGCTCAACGACTACTGGCTCGACGGCTCCGTCGCCGCGGGCAGCGACGACGCGACCGCGGCCGCCGCGCCCGCCCGTGAACAGGTGGTCCCCGCCGTCGCCGTGCAGGGGTCGGCGGGCCTGCGTGTCGCGGTGCCCGGTGACGGTGAGGCCGTCGTGCAGGCCCGGGCCCTGACGCCGACCGGGCCGAAGGCGCTGCCCAAGGACGGGGTGGTCCGCGTGGCCGGCGGCGCCGTGCGCGACATCAGCCTGAGCGGACTGCCGGCGGGCACCTACGGGATCCAGGTGCGGGCCGACGTGCCGGTGGTCGCCGGCGCCGTCGTGCAGCGCCGCACCGCGAGCACCGCGGTCGGCGACTTCGCCTGGGCCGCCTCGACGCCACCCATCCGCGGTGTGGCCGGAGCCCCGCTGCCGGCGCAGACCCTGGCCGACAAGCCGCTCAACAGCTCCCTGGCCCTGACCAGCACGGGCGACAGCGCCGGCGTCGAGGTCGTGACGACCGACGCGTCGGGCAAGGCGTCCTCACGCCGGCTCACCGTGGGCGCGGACTCGGCGGCCAGCGTCGACCTCGCCGACGCGACCAGCGTGTGGGTGCACCGCCTCTCCGGCAAGGGCCAGGTGCGTGCCGGGGTCGTGGCGAGCGGGTCGGACTCTCGCGGTGAGCTGATCTCGGTCATGCCGCTCTCCGACGCCGTGCTGCGCACGACCAACGTCGGCCTGCTGGAAGTGCCTCAGTAACAACGCCTTTCGACCCAACGCCCTGTCGAGGCGTCGGCGCCGTATGCCGCGGGGCCGGCCACGCGGCATACCGCTCGCTTGTCGGTCGCAGCGGGTCAGTCGAAGTCGTCGCCGTAGCGCGGGTCCAGCTGTTCGGGGGTGACCCCGAGCAGCGCGGCGACCTGCTCGACGACGACGTCCTGCACGATCGCGGTGAGCTCGCGGGTGTCGTGGGCGCGGCTCTCGATGGGGCGCCGGTAGACGACGATGCGCGGCGGCAGCTTGCCCTGCGCGGGGAAGAGCCGGCCCAAGCGGCACCACGGAGCTCTCCCACGGCGCGGGGTCGCTCGGCGGCACGTCCTCGACGGCGAACTCGACGTCCGGGTGGCGCGGGGCGAGGCGCGGCTCGAGGCGGGACGCGGCGTCGAGCACCAGGTCGTCGAACTGCTCCCGGCGCGAGGCCATCACCGGCACCTCGGGCCACGCGAGCGGTCCGCGACGCCCCCGCCCACGGCGGTCCCGCCGCAGCCGCGCGGGCACTCTCGAGGGGCCGGTCGCCGTCATGCTGGCCATGCTACGGCGTGCCGTTGCGGGTTCCGGTCGGTCGTGGTTTAGAGTCCCCCCGTGAGTCTGACGAGGAGGTGTTCGCGCACCGCGTGCCCCAACGCCGCGATCGCGACCCTGACCTACGTCTACTCCGACTCGACCGCCGTCGTCGGGCCGCTCGCCACGTATGCCGAGCCGCACACCTACGACCTGTGCACCGTGCATGCCGAGCGCCTGTCCGCCCCCCGGGGCTGGGAGGTCGTGCGGCTGTCGGGGGAGTACGTCGAGCCCGAGCCCACCCACGACGACCTGCTGGCCCTGGCCAACGCGGTGCGTGAGGCGGGCAAGCCGAAGCTGACCGAGCACCCCACGCCGCAGGCCGTGCCGGGTCAGGTCGTGCAGGGACAGGTGGGCCGCGCCGACGAGGGCCGCTCCGGCGCCGTCGAGACCGGCCGCCGCGGTCACCTGCGCGTCCTGCGCGACCTCTGAGCCGCGATCCGGGCAGCAGGCACCGCCTGTCGCAGGGCACCACAGCAGCACCGCTAGGGTTTCGGGCGTGACTGCCCCCGTGCTTGCCGACTTCATCAAGGCCTACGACGTCCGCGGCGTCGTGCCCGACCAGCTCAACGTCGACGTGGCCTTCGCCATCGGCTCGGCCTTCGCCCAGGTCGTCGCGATCCCGGAGCAGGCCAAGGCCGTCGTCATCGGCCACGACATGCGCCCGTCCTCGCCCGAGCTGTCCCGCGCCTTCGCCGACGGGGTCGCCTCGCACGGGCGTCGACGCCGTGCTGATCGGGCTGTGCAGCACCGACGGCCTCTACTACGCCAGCGGCGCCCTCGAGCTGCCCGGCGCCATGTTCACCGCCAGCCACAACCCGGCGCAGTACAACGGCATCAAGCTGTGCCGCGCGGGCGCCCGTCCGGTGGGGCAGGACTCCGGCCTCGCCGACATCCGCGACCTCGGGCAGGCGATCCTCGACGGCGGCAAGCCGTTCGCCCGCGACGACATCGAGCCCGGAGACGTCACCGAGCGCGACGTGCTGGGCGACTACGCGGCGTTCCTGCGCTCCCTGGTCGACCTGTCCGCGATCCGGCCGCTCAAGGTCGTCGTCGACGCCGGCAACGGGATGGGTGGCCACACCGTGCCCGCCGTGCTCGGCACCGCCGCCGGCCTCGACGCCCTCCCGCTCGAGGTCGTCGACCTCTACTTCGAGCTCGACGGCACCTTCCCCAACCACGAGGCCAACCCGCTCGAGCCCGAGAACCTGCGCGACCTGCAGGCCGCGGTGCGCGAGCACGGCGCCGACATCGGCCTGGCCTTCGACGGCGACGCCGACCGCTGCTTCGTCGTCGACGAGCGCGGCGAGCCGGTGAGCCCGAGCGCCATCACCGCCATGGTGGCCACCCGCGAGGTCGCCCGCGAGGTCGCCGCCGGCACCCCGGCCCAGGACGTCAACGTCGTCTACAACGCCATCTCCTCGGCGGCCGTCCCGGAGATCATCGAGGGCACCGGGGCCCGAGGGGTCCGCACCCGGGTCGGCCACTCGTTCATCAAGACCGAGATGGCCAGGGAGGGCGCCGTCTTCGGCGGCGAGCACAGCGCGCACTACTACTTCCGCGACTTCTGGTTCGCCGACACCGGCATGCTCGCCGCGATGCACGTGCTGGCCGCGCTGGGCACCCAGGACGAGCCGCTGAGCCGCCTCATGGCGGCATACAGCCGGTATGCCGCGTCCGGCGAGATCAACTCGACCGTCGCCGATGCTGCGGGCACCACCGAGGTGGTGCGAGAGTGGGCTGCGGAGCAGGGGGCGGAGTTCGACACCCTCGACGGTCTGACGGCGACCCACGCCGGTGGCGAGGGCGACCCGATGTGGTGGTTCAACCTGCGCGCGTCGAACACCGAGCCCCTGCTGAGGCTCAACGTGGAAGCCGCCGATGAGGCCACAATGGAGCGGGTGCGGGACGACGTCCTGGCCCTGGTGAGAGGAGAGGCCCGATGACCGAGAAGGCCGGCGCACCCCTGGTCGAGCCCTGGCTGCGCGAGATCCTGCGCTGCCCGGCGTGCCATGCCGAGCTCGCGGACGCGGAGGGCCCCACCGGGGCACCCGAGCTGCACTGCACCAACACCGCGGCGTGCGGGCTGCAGTACCGCATCGACGACGGCGTGCCCGTCCTCCTCGTCGACGAAGCCCGCAAGCCCGCCTGACGGGCACGGCGATGGCACCGTTGCTCGACGAGAAGCGGATCGACAGCGAAGAGGCCTGCGCGGCCCTCGACAGCCACGGCACGCTGCGGTCGCTCGCGATGGCCGGTGCGCAGGTGCGCCACGCGCTGACCCTCTCGCAGGAGGCGGGAATCGAGCGCGTCGCCGGCGGCGAGCGGCCCCGGTCGGTGCTGGTGGCCTCGCTCGGCGGCACGGCCGTGGTCTGCGACGTGCTGGAGCTGCTCGCCGAGCCCGGTTCGCCGGTGCCGGTGGCGATCCGGCGCAACGTGCCGCTGCCGGGCTGGGTCGGTCCGCTCGACCTCGTCATCGCCGTCTCGCAGTCGGGCCGGGCGTCCGGTCCGCTCGCGCTCGCGGCCGAGGCGGCCCGTCGTGGCGCCTCGCTGCTGACGGTGGGCGCGGCCGAGTCGCCGCTGGCCGACGTGTGCGCCCGGGCCCGCGGCGTGCACATCGACGTCGGCAACGACCGTGACGGCTCGCGCACCCACCTGTGGGCGATGCTGGCGCCGGTCATGCTGGCCGCCGGGCACCTCGGCCTCGCCGACGTCGACGCCTCGGTG
The DNA here is from genome assembly GCA_963730585.1 of uncultured Actinomycetota bacterium. Classification (GTDB taxonomy): domain Bacteria; phylum Actinomycetota; class Actinomycetes; order Actinomycetales; family Dermatophilaceae; genus Pedococcus_A. The sequence continues at coordinate 430,131 of CAVSSL010000006.1, forward strand.
CTGGAGGCGGTGGCCGACCGGCTCGACGAGCGCGCCGAGGCCTGCCGGCCCGCCTCGGAGTCGTTCGTCAACCCCGCGAAGGTGCTCGCCGTCGACCTCGCCGAGACCGTGCCGGTCGTGCTCGGTGACGGCCCGCTCAACGGGGTGGCCGCCTCGCGGGCCGCGTCCATGCTGGCCCGCACGGCCCGTATGCCGGCGACGTTCGGTGAGCTGCCGGACGCCGCCTCCCAGATCGTGGCCTGCTTCGACGGTCCCTTCACGACGGCGTTCAGCACGTCGTCGGCCGGTGCGAGCGGCGTCGCGGCCGGCGACATCTTCGCCGACCCCTACCTCGACGGGCCGATGCCGCCGCGGCTCGGGCTGCTGATGCTGCGCGACGCCGTGCCGGAGGACCCCTCGCCCGAGGTGGCGGAGGCCGAGGCGCTGACCGAGGCGGTCGTGGAGTCGGCCCGGGAGACCGGCGTGAAGGTCTCGCAGGTCACGGCCGAGCCCGGGCACCCCCTGGTCCGGCTCGCCGGCCAGATCGCGACCTGCGACTTCGCCGCCACCTACCTCGCCCTCGGGCTGGGGCTCGACCCCGCCGTGGCACCGCACGTCGCAGACCTCCGCTCGGGACGCCCGTGACGGCTGGCTCCGGTTCCTCCGTGGCGGCCGGCGGCGGTTCCCCCGTGCCGGCGGGCGCGGGGTCGTCGCGGACCCTGCTCGACCACCTCCCGCCGCCGGGAGAGCGGGACCCTGACGCGCTGTTCGACGCCTTCGTCGAGTGGGCCGCCTCGCAGGGCCTGACGCTCTACCCGGCGCAGGAGGAGGCGCTCATCGAGGTGATGACGGGGTCCAACGTGATCCTGTCGACCCCGACCGGGTCGGGGAAGAGCCTGGTCGCCACCGGGGCCCACTTCGCCGCGCTGGCGGCCGGGGTCCGCACCTACTACACCGCGCCCATCAAGGCGCTGGTGTCGGAGAAGTTCTTCGCCCTGTGCGACCTGTTCGGCGCTGCCAACGTCGGCATGCTGACCGGTGACGCGTCGGTGAACGCCGACGCGCCGATCATCTGCTGCACGGCGGAGGTGCTGGCCAACATCGCGCTGCGCACCGGGGCCTCGCCCGAGATCGGGCAGGTGGTGATGGACGAGTTCCACTTCTACTCCGAGCCCGACCGCGGCTGGGCGTGGCAGGTGCCGCTGCTCGAGCTGGCCCGCACCCAGTTCGTGCTGATGTCGGCGACCCTGGGCGACGTCACGCCGTTCCAGAAGGACCTGACCCGGCGCACCGGGCGCACCACCGCGGTGGTGACCTCGGCTGAGCGTCCGGTGCCGTTGTCGTACTCGTGGGCGCTGACGCCGCTGCACGAGACGCTCGAGGAGCTGCTGACCACGCACCAGGCGCCGGTCTACGTCGTGCACTTCACCCAGGCCGCGGCCCTGGAGCGGGCCCAGTCGCTGATGTCGATCAACGTCTGCACCAAGGAGGAGAAGGCCGAGATCGCCTCTCTCATCGGCGGTTTCAGGTTCTCGGCCGGTTTCGGCAAGACGCTCTCGCGGCTGGTGCGGCACGGCATCGGGGTGCACCACGCGGGCATGCTGCCGAAGTACCGGCGGCTGGTGGAGCAGCTGGCGCAGGCCGGGCTGCTCAAGGTCATCTGCGGCACCGACACCCTCGGCGTCGGCATCAACGTGCCGATCCGCACCGTGGTGCTGACCGGGCTGACGAAGTTCGACGGGTCGCGCCAGCGGCTGCTCAAGGCGCGCGAGTTCCACCAGATCGCCGGGCGGGCCGGGCGCGCCGGCTATGACACGTCGGGGTCCGTGGTGGTGCAGGCGCCGGAGCACGTCATCGAGAACCACCGGGCACTGCAGAAGGCCGGCGACGACCCCAAGAAGCAGCGCAAGGTGCAGCGCAAGAAGCCGCCCGAGGGGTTCGTCACCTGGACCGAGGAGCAGTTCCACCGGCTGGTCGAGGCCGAGCCCGAGCCGCTGGTCTCGCGCATGCAGGTGAGCCACTCGATGCTGCTGAACGTCCTTGCGCGTGAAGGTGATGCGTTCGAGGCGATGCGGAAGCTGTTGCGCGACAACCACGAGGACGCGCGACGTCAGGCACGGCTGTCGCGGCGGGCGATCCAGATCTACCGGTCGCTGCTGACGGCTGGGGTGGTGGAGCGGCTCGACGCCCCGGATCGAGCTCGGCCGGGCGGTGCGCCTGGTGGAGGACCTCCAGTTCGGGTTCGCGCTGAACCAGCCGCTGTCGCCCTTCGCCCTGGCGGCGTTCTCGGTGCTCGACCCGGAGTCGCCCACCTACGCGCTCGACGTGGTCTCGGTCGTGGAGGCGACGCTCGACGACCCGCGACAGGTGCTGATGGCGCAGCAGTTCAAGGCCCGCGGCGAGGCCGTCGCGGAGATGAAGGCCGAGGGCATCGAGTACGACGAGCGGATGGAGCTGCTCGACGACGTCGGCTGGCCGAAGCCGCTGCAGGAGCTGCTCGAGGCGGTGTTCGAGACCTACCGGCAGGGGCACCCGTGGGTGGCCGAGACGCCGCTGTCGCCGAAGTCGGTGGTGCGCGACCTGTGGGAGCGGGCCATGACCTTCGGCGAGTTCGTCGCCTACTACGGGCTGTCCCGCTCCGAGGGGCTCGTGCTGCGGTACCTGTCGGACTGCTACAAGGCGCTGCGGCAGACGGTGCCCGACTCCGCCAAGACCGAGGAGCTCAGCGACCTCATCGAGTGGCTGGGGGAGGTCGTGCGCCAGACCGACTCGAGCCTGCTGGACGAGTGGGAGGCGCTGGCCGACCCGTCTGCTGCGGCCGCCGCCCTGGCCGCGGAGGAGGTGCGGCCCGGGGGAGCGGCGGACGAGCCGCGGCCCATCACCGCGAACGAGCGGGCCTTCCGGGTGCTGGTGCGCAACGCGATGTTCCGGCGGGTCGAGCTGGCCGCGCTGCGCCGGTGGATCGACCTGGGCGAGCTGGACGCCGAGTCGGGCTGGGACGCCGAGCGGTGGCAGGAGGCGATCGAGGACTACTTCTCGGAGTACGACTCGATCGGCACCGGCCCCGACGCGCGCGGGCCGGCGCTGCTGCAGGTCACCCGCGAGCCGGGGCAGTGGCTGGTGCGCCAGGTCGTCGACGACCCCGAGGGCGACCACGACTGGGCCATCACGGCGGTCGTCGACCTCGCGGCGTCGGACGCCACCGGCGAGGCGGCCGTGACGGTGACCGGCTTCGGGCCGATCTGACGGCTACTGGGCGAGCTGCAGCTCCTGGGCGCCGGGCAGGTCGAGCAGCCCGGCCGCGGGGACGAGCAGCTTGCTGCCGCGGATGCCGCTGCCGATGACGACGTGGCCCGCGGCGACGACGGCCGGGTCGACGAGCACGGGCCAGCTCTCGGGCAGGCCGACCGGCGTGATGCCGCCGAACTCCATCTCGGTGAGTGCCACCGCCTCGTCCTGGGGGGCGAAGGAGATCTTGCGGACGTCGAGGTGCCGGCGGACCACGCCGTTGATGTCGGCGCGCATCGTGGCCAGGACCATCACCGCGGCATACCGCACCTCGCCGGCGCGCTTCCCGGCCACCACCACGCAGTTGGCGGAGTGCTCGAGGGGCGAGCCGTAGGCCTCACAGAAGGCGGCGGTGTCGGCGAGCGTCGGGTCGATGGGGGCGACCCGGGCGTCCGGCACCCGGTGGATGGCGGCCGCGACGGGGGCGGCCAGCAACGGCTGGGCCTCGGCGTCGTGGGCGGGCGTCCAGGTCAGGTTTCCCTCGGCAGCGGTCACGTGACGACCGTAATCGCTCACGGCAGCGAGCGGGCCGCGACCCCCTCCCGTCGCGGCCCGCTCGCTGGTCGGCGGCCTCAGTTCACCCGCAGCACCCGCACGATCTGGTCGAACGTGTAGGTGTCACGGTCGACGCCGTTGGGCCCGCCGTCGTCCATCGCGCTGTTGCCGGAGGTCACCACGACGCGCTGGTTGTCGCCGGACGCGTAGTCCCACTGCGCGACGCCCATGTGGTCGTCGCCGTCCCCGCCCGGCAGGTCGAGCAGGATGATGTCGCCGCGCCGGATGTTGGTCTTGTCGTTGATGACGGTGAAGGCGGAGCTGGTGGTGGTGCGGAGCCAGTCCGTGCTGACGATGTTGTCGGGGAGGTCGACGCCGGCCTGGTAGTAGAGCTCGTGGACGTAGACACCGCACCACGCGATGTTCCGCGGGCTCGAGGGCACGGGGTAGTTGGCGCGCCGGATCCAGCCCTTGAGCTGGTGGTCGGTCCACAGCTGGTCCTCGTCCTGGCCGAGGTAGAGGTTGGCCCACTCCGTCGCGCGGTCGGCGTGGCCGGTGGCTGCGGTGTCCGACGCCTGCGCGGCACGGCTCACCTCCTCGCAGTCGCTGCCCCCGAGGACGTCGGCGTTGTCGAGGATCGCCTCGTCGTGGGCGCCGGCGCCGCACCAGACGACGTCGGCCTCGCCGTCGCGGGCGAACATCGTGTCGTCGCCGTCACCGCCGCGGATCGTGTCGCCGTCCAGGTCGCCGCTGCCCGAGACGTCGACGGCCCCGTCGCCGTAGACCCGGTCTGCGCCGTCGGCGCCCTGCATCGCGTCCTGTCCGGCGTCGCCGTAGAGCCGGTCGTTGTCGGGGCCGCCGTCGAGGTCGTCGGCGCCGGAGCCACCGCGGAGCACGTCGTTGCCCGTGTTGCCGTTGAGGATGTCGCCGCCCTCCAGGCCGCGCAGGGTGTCGTTGCCGCCCATGCCGTGGAAGGTGTCTGCGCTGCTCGTGCCGTCGTGGACGTCGTCGCCGCTGCCGCCGGTCCAGGTGGCCGCCCAGGCGGCTTGCCCGCCGGCGAGGATCGCGGCGGCGAGGACTGCCGTGCCGGCGACGCGGCTGAAGGTGCGCTTCATGGTGGGTGCTCCTTGGGTCCGTGTCGGCGACCCGGTATGCCGCGTGGTCGCCGCCTGCTGCGGCCCACCGCTGCGGTGAGCCCTGCGGAGACCCTCGCGGGCGGCGCTGCGAAACCGCTGCGGAAGCGCTTCGGGGCTGCCGCTCAGCGCAGCAGGCCGCCGACGGGCTGCGGCTCGGCGCTCTCCTCGGCCTCGGGCACGACGCCTGCCCTGGCCAGCGCCGCCTGCTCGAGACGACCCGACTCGGAGGCGGCGTGCACGTGCCCCTGCAGGCGCTGCACGTGCGCGAGGTCCCTCAGGGTGCCGGCGACGCTCAGGTCGCGACCCAGGGCGGCGAAGGCGTCGACCGACTGGCGCAGCTCGGCCGCGGCCTCGTCCAGCCGGCCCAGGGCGAGCAGGGCACGGCCGCGGGTGCGGCTGGTGCGGGCCGTCAGGAAGGCGTCCTGCGCGGCGACCGCCCGCTGGTGCGCCACGGTGGCGTGCTCCAGGGCCGCGGCACCGTCGCCGAGCGCGGCCTCGACCTCGGCGCTCGCGTCGAGCGCGACGGTGTAGAGGTGCTCTGCCCCGAAGCGCTGCAGGCCGATCAACGACTCGCGCACCAGCCGCTGCGCGGTGTCGAGGCGGCCCAGCCGCCGGCAGGTGCGGGAGAGGTAGACGGTGGCCAGCGCATGGGCCAGCCGGTCGGCGGTGCCGTCGAGCACCTCTCGGGCGCGGGTGAACTCGCGCTCCGACAGCACCAGCTCGTCGTAGTCGTTGTGCAGCTCGCCATGGACGACGTGGGCCCAGCCCTGGAGCACGGGGTCGGGGTGGCGCGAGAGCAGGTCGGTCACCTTGGCCAGCTCGTCCTCCGCGGTGTCGCGGTGGCCGAGCGCCAGCGCGGCGTGGGCAGCGACCAGGCCGGCGGCCGCGCCCTGGCTTCCCGCTCCGAGCAGCGTGAGGTCGCGCCGTGCCTGGCCGGCGAGCGTGAGGGCCGGTGCGGAGCGACCGAGGTGGTCGTGGAGGTGCCACGCCCGCGCGAGCGACAGCACCGCTCGGCCCAGCCGCTGGTCCTCGCACTCCTCCGAGAGCGCGGTGACGACGGTGTCGCAGGCCGCGAGCCACGAGACGTGGTCGGGGGAGAGGTGGTGGGCGTTGCCCGCGACGGCCAGCAGGCGCCAGGCCAGCTGGGGACGTCGTCGTGGCGAGGGCGCGGGCGCAGGCGCGCACGGTCTCCAGCTCGGTCATGAGGGCGCTGCGGGCCTCGTCGGCGTCCAGGTCCGGCTCGGGCACCTGGGCGGGAAGGAGGTCGTGCAGCGAGCCGTCCCGTGGTCGCGCCGGGGCCGGCAGGAACTGCAGGGGGAACGCCACCCGGTGTTCCTCGAGCAGGGCCAGCAGCCGGGCGCCGACGGCGAGCAGGGCGTCGTCGACGTCGGTGGGGTCGACCGGGGCGTGCTCGCGGGCGAAGCGCGCCACGAGGTTGTGCAGGCGGTACTGCGCCTCGTGGCCCGGCACCATCACGGTCTCGACGAAGCTGGTGTCGATGAGGGCGTCCATGGCCCGCTCGCCGGCGACCTCGTCACCGAGCAGGGCCTGCGGCACCCACGACGAGAACGTCTCCATGGGCAGGGCCGCCAGCAGCGCGGCGGTGTGCCGGGTGCGCTCCGGGAGCCGGTCCCACACCATCGTGAGGCTGGCCCTCACCGAGGCGTTCTCGGCGCCACCGGTCTCGATGTCGTCGAGCCCCCGCGCGATGTCCTGCAGGCGTCTGGCCATGCGCCGGACGCTGAGGTCGGGGCGCTGCGCGAGCCGCCCACCGACGAGGCGCAGCGCCAGCGGCAGGCAGCCGGTGTGCCGGGCGAGGTCCTCCGCGGCGGCCGGGTCGGCCGCGACGCGCTCGTGACCCGCGGTGGCGGCGAGGAGCCGGACGGCGTCGTCGGTCGGCAGGGGCGCCAGGCGCAGGTGGTGGGTGGGCTGCAGCCGGGCGACGGGGGTGCGGGCGGTGACGATGGCCATCGACCCCACCGAGGTCGGGAGCAGGTCGAGCAGGGTCTGGTCGAGGTGGTCGGCCCGGTGGTCGACGTTGTCGAGCACGACGAGCAGCCGACGGCCGTCGATGAGCGAGCGGTAGAGCCCGGCCCGCGCCGCCGGGCGTCTCCGGCACGGACTCGGGCATCACACCGAGGAGGTGGAGGAACACCGAGACGATCGCGTCGGTCTCGCCGGTGCTCTGCTCGCTCGCGACGTCGACGTAGAGCGTCCCGCCCGGGAAGTGGTCGCGCAGCCGGGCGCCCGCCTCGACGGCGAGGGCGCTCTTGCCCACGCCCGCCAGGCCGGTGACGAGCACCGTCGCCGCGCTGTCCGTGCTGGTGGCCAGGGCCGACTCGACGGCGTCGAGGTCGTCCTGCCGGCCGAGGAAGCCGAACGGGCCGGCGCGGCAGGGTGCGTGGGGTGGGCAGGGCCGACAGGTGAGGGGCCGAGGGGTGAGGGACTGAGGGGTGAGGGGCTGAGCGGCGTTGCGGCTCAGGGTCTGCCGACGCCGTCGCGTCGGTGTCGGAGTCGACCGGCACCGGCTCGGTCTCTGCCGGTGCGCCTGCCGGGCCTCGCTCGTCCGCGGCCGCAGGCGTCGTGGGCGTGGCGGGTGGCTCGTCGGCGGCCGCGACCGAGGACGCGATGGTGGTCGCGACGGTGGAGGTGTGCGCGGGGCGGGGCAGGTCGCCGGTGAGCACCCGCTGCTGGGCCTCCCTGAGCCGCGGGGACGGCTCGACGCCGAGCTCGTCGTCGAGCCGCTGGTAGGCGTCCCGGTACACCTCGAGGGCCCGGGCCTGCTGGCCGAGGGCTGCGAGCACCAGCACGAACTGGGCGAGGAAGGTCTCGTTGTAGGGATGCCGGCTCGTCAGGGTCGCCAGCTCGGCGACGAGGCCGTCGAGCCGCCCGACCGAGACTGCGGTGTCGATGCGCTCCTCGAGCGCCGTCAGCCGGGCGTGGCTGAGGCGCTCGCGCTCGAGCTGCACGGCGGAGGTCTCCGGAGCGCCCTGCAGCGGGGTCTCGCCGAAGACGTCGAGCGCCTGTCCGTAGAGGTCCAGGGCCTCCTCCGGTGACGTCGCCCGCAGGCTGCGGGCACGGCATACCAGCTGTTCCCACACGGTGAGGTCGACCGGGAGGCGGGCATCGAGGCGGTAGCCGGACCCGTCGGTGACGAGGATGGCGCCGTCGGCGCCGGCCTTGCGGCGGATGCCGGAGACCAGCGCCTGGACGCGGTTGCGGGCCGAGACCGGCGGGGAGTCGTCCCACAGCCACTCGCTCAGGCTGCTGGTGGTCAGGCTGCCGCCGAACGCGGCGAGGGAGAGCAGCCCGCGTTCGAGCAGGCTGAGCCGCACCGGTGCAGCGTCGGCGAGGCGCAGCTCGACAGGCCCCAGAACGCGAAGCTCCACCGCTCCGCCAGCAACCTCGGGAATCGGCACAGGCGGAACATATGGGACGAAGGTGACGGTGTCACTACCTCTTTACCAAGGGCAGACCAACATGGCGTCGCGGCGGCCGCGACGCCCTCTGGGCGCTGGCGGACGGGCCCGGCGCCGGTGCTGGAGTGCGCCCACGGTGTCGAGCGGCGCTGCGGGATCGCTGCGGTTCCGCTGTGGCGTCTGTCGTGAGGTGTGCCGGAATAGTCCGTCCCTGGGGCGGGTTGCCGCCGTCATGGCCCCCACGCTCTTCGACCCCATCACGCTGCGCTCGACCGAGGTGCGCAACCGCATCTGGGTCTCGCCGATGTGCCAGTACTCCGCGACCGACGGCCTGGTGAACGACTGGCACCTGGTGCACCTCGGGTCGTTCGCGCGTGGGGGAGCGGGGCTGGTCTTCACCGAGGCCGCGGCCGTCTCGCCGGAGGGGCGGATCAGCCCGCGGGACGCGGGGATCTGGAACGACGAGCAGGTGCAGGCGTGGTCGCGGATCACGGCGTTCATCCGCTCGCAGGGGGCGACGCCGGGCATCCAGCTGGCGCACGCCGGCCGCAAGGCCTCGGTCAACCCGCCGTGGGTGCACGGGACTGGCCGGTCCTGAGGAGGGCGGCTGGGAGCCGGTCGGACCCGACGCGCAGCCCTTCGGCCGGCTGCTGACGCCGCGGGCGCTGTCGCTGGCCGAGGTGCAGGAGGTGCCCGGTCTCTTCGCCGCGGCCGCCCGCCGGGCGCTGGAGGCCGGCTTCGAGGTCGTGGAGATCCACGCCGCCCACGGGTACCTGCTGCACGAGTTCCTCTCGCCGCTGTCGAACAGCCGCACCGACGCCTACGGCGGCGACTTCGAGGGGCGCACCCGCCTGCTGATGGAGACGTATGCCGCGGTGCGCGCGGCCGTGGGGGAGGACGTGCCGGTGGTGGTGCGCCTGTCGGCGACCGACTGGGTCGAGGGTGGCTGGACGCTCGAGGACACCGTGCGGGTGGCCGCGGCTGCTGGCTGCGGCCGGGGTTGATCTCATCGACTGCTCGTCCGGTGGGAACGACCCGCGGCAGGAGATCGCGCTGTCGCCCGGCTACCAGGTGCCCTTCGCTGCTGCTGTCCGTCGGGAGGCTGGTGTCGCCACCGGCGCGGTCGGGCTCATCACGGAGCCGAAGCAGGCGGCGGACGTCCTGGCTGACGGGTCGGCGGATGTGGTGCTGCTGGCGCGTGAGCTGCTGCGGGAGCCGCACTGGCCGTTGCGGGCCGCCGCCGAGCTGGGCGGCGAGGTGCGCTGGCCCGAGCAGTACCTGCGCGCCAAGTTCTGAGACCGAGAACCACGAACGGGGTGCGGTCGGCTCCGAAGTGAGGGACCGCAGAAAACGGCGGTGGCGCCCACTCCGAGGAGTGGGCGCCACCGCCGCCGGTTCGTCAGCCGAGATAGCTCTTGAGCTGCTTCTCGACCGTGCTGCTCACAGCCCCGGTGCCACCGAGGACAACGATCTTCTTCGGCTTCAACCTCGTCAGCTCGTTCGCGATGCTGCTCGGCAGGGACGTGGTGTTGGTGAGGAGCACCGGGCCACGTGTCTTCCCAGCGATGGGCGCTCCCGACAGCGCATCCGGGAAGTTCATCCCGTTGGCGATGTAGGCGACGCTGACACCGGACGCGTAGGACTTCGCGGAGAACGTCGCCGAGGACGCGAATCGGTCGGCATCCTGCCCAGCGGTCCACAGACCCCGTGGTGTAGGCGTCGAGCTTGGCCTTGACGGTGTTCGAGACCGCGCCCGTGCCGCCGAGCACCACGATCTTCTTGGGCTGAAGACGCTTGAGCTCGGTGGCGATCGGGGAGGGCAATGACGTCGTGTACGTCAGCAGGACAGGTCCAGGCGTCTTCCCAGCGATCGGGGCGCCCGAGAGCGCGTCGGGGAAGTTCAGACCGTTGGCAACGTAGGCAACGCTCACGCCCGAGGCGAAGGACTTCGCTGAGAACATGGCCGACGAGCCGAACCGGTCGGAACCGGCCCACCGCTCGACGGGACCGGTGGTGTAGGCATCCAGCTTGGTCTTGACGCTGTTGGAAACCGCTCCGGTGCCGCCCAGCACGACGATCTTCTTGGGCTTGAGTCGCTGCAGCTCGGTGACAATGGGGGACGGCAGGGAGGTCGCGCTGGTGAGCAGGACCGGGCCACCGTTCATGCCAGCAATCGGAGCTCCCGACAGGGCGTCGGGGAAGTTCAGCCCGTTCGCGATGTAGGCCACGTTGACTCCCGCCGGGTAGGACTTCGACGAGAACACCGCCGAGGAGGCGAACCGGTCAGCGCCGGCCCAACGCTGGCGACTGTGCCGTAGGGAGTGACGCGGTTCGACGCGCTGCGACGGCGACCGAGGTGCCGGTCGCGTTGGTCGCGGTGACGGTGAACGTGTACGACGTGCCGTTGGTCAGACCCGTCACGGTCGCGGTCGTGGCGCCGCTGGTCGTGGCCGTCTTCCCACCCGGGCTGGACGTGACCGTGTACTTGGTGATGGTCGACCCACCCTTGTTCGTGGGTGCTGTCCACGTGACAACGGCGCTGCTGTTGCCCGCTGTGGCGCGGGGCGAGGTGGGCGCACCAGGGACGGTGAGGATCGACAGTGTTCGCTTGGCCGAGGTGGCAAGGGCTTTGCCGCTGGAGTCCAAGGTCGTGACCCTCCAGGCGTAAGCTCCGGCGGACCACTTGGGGGACAGCAGGCCGGGCGCCCAGGACGTCATGTCCGTGGTCACGGTCTCGAAGATGGTCGCGAAGTTGTCCTTGCTGACTTCGACCTTGTACCGCGTCGCGCCGGCGACAGGCTGCCACCGGAGGAGCACGCTGTTGCCCGCGAGCTTCGCGCCGTCGGCCGGGGCCACCAGGGTGGGGACCGGACCGGCGACCTTGAATCGGCGAAGACCGGCGTTCGTCTCGGTGGTCCAGGCGCCAGCAACACCGTTGATGTCCACGCGGCGCACGCGCCAGCCGTAGTCACCCTTGGCCAGCGCCGAGGTGGCGATGGCCGCGGTGCTTCGGGTGGTCAGCGAGACCACACGGTTGGTCGAGCTCAGGGCGCTGTCCGGGTTGCTGTAGACCTCGACCTGGTAGGTCGCGGCATACGGCATGGGGGCCCACTCAGTGGTGGGGGCGCTGGTGACGGTCGCTCCCGCCGCAGGCAGCTTCTGCGTCGGGGCCGCCGACTTCTTCTGGAAGGCGAAGTCGCTGCAGGCGGGCTGGGTTCGAGCTGACGCTCGGCGCGCAGCTGTAGGTCAGCGGGTTGTCGCTTGCGTCGAAGGCGCGAACACGCCAGAACAGGGGGCCGTCGGGTAGGTCTTGGTCTGCGCGGTGTAGGACGTCTGGTCGACGAGGGGGCTGGTCTCGATGATGTTGGTGAACTCAGCAGTCGTCGACACCTGCACCTCGTAGGTCCGCGCCTCCTGGGTGACGGTCTCCGTGACCGCCGACCCGGCCGGGACCTGTCGTTGAAGCGGTAGTTGGTGGCCAGGTAGTCGTTCCAGGTGAACGTCACCTCGTCCGCGACCACGGGGACGGTGCCGCTGTCGACCTCTTGGGGCTCAGCGCGGTCGACCGGCGCGACTCCTTGCGGAAGAGCACCGGCGTCGCGGGAAGACCGACGTGTCGAACGGCGCGCAGGCCGTCGCGGTGTAGCAGGGCCGGACGTACCAGTAGTAGGACTCGCCGGCCTGGCTGTCGGGAAGCGACTCCACCGGCGTCATCTCGCTGAACGGGGTGATCCCAGTCCTTCGTGATGTTGGTGAAGTTCGGGTCGGTCGCGATGTACACGTGGTAGAGACCGATGTTCGCCATACGGCTCCCAGTCGAGCGTGGGAGTGTCGTGCAGGGCGCAGGGCACGGTGTCCGTGGGCATGCACTTGGCGGGTCACCAAGGTCGCCGATGGCCAGGCTCCGATGGTGAAGGTGTAAACGCCTGACGGTGGCCAGCAATACGCCGTTCTTGTCAATGCCGACACGTAGAAGTCGTACTTGCCCGGGCGTGAGCATGTCCGGACCATGAGGTGTTCTCGACCGGTGTAGGCGAAGCGCGGGCTGGTTGGTGGCCTTGCTTGCGGGGGAGTAGGAGTTCGCGCCGCTCACGGAGAAGACGACCACGATACTTGGTGGCGTTGGTGACGGAGTCCACCGCACCAGCGGCGGGCGGACTGCGTCGAGGTCGGTGGTGGTGATGGTGCCGCAGGCTCGCCCCACCGGCGGGCGGAGCGATGGTGAACGTCGGCCATGGCCGACGTTGGCGCAGGCGACTGAGCTGTCCCGTCATCTTCCATGGGACTGCACGGTCCACGCATGGACCCGGTGCACTTGTCGCTGAGCGACTCTCGGCACGTACGTGGTGTTGTAGGTGATCGCCGTGACGGTGGCGCAACCGTCGACCGCCGTGACCGGGGAGATGGTGACCTTGTAGCGGCTGATGTTGTCGACCGGGTCCCACTTGAGAATCGGGCACGTCGACCTGCTGACCGTCCGTGGGTGCCGTCTGGTTCACGAACTTGGGGTCGTAGAGGAAGGAGCGCGACTTCGCTGAAGACACCGTAGACCCCGGCGAACCTGCGTGGTGGCGTCAACTGCCCGCACGCTCCAGTAGCGCACCTGCGTCGGGCGAGACGCTTGGGAGGGTGCAGTTGGGTACCCGCCCTTCAGCTGGCGGGTTGACCTTGTAGGGCGACACGACCGTGTGGTTGGTGACACAGGTGGAGTACGTGTTGGGGGAGAAGTTGACGTCGCTGCCGACCTGGAGCTCGTAGTCGAGACGCGCCTCGCTGGGGCTGCCACGAGAAGATCGGCTCGGCCGGGGGTGTTCGGCGATGCGTAGTGTCCGTCCGCGGGGAGGAGCAGCTTCACCTGGTCGTGCCGTTGTCGGCGGTGCCTCGCGGGCGGGTGTCTCGTTGCTGGCAGGCCAGGCCCGCGTGAAGACCCAAGGGTCAGACCAGGGGCCGGGCTCTGCGGCTTTGAGGTGCTGAGACCACGGACCCGCCAGTAGTAGGACCCGGCGGGCAGGGTCGGGCTCGGCGAGAAGGCTGGTGGAGTTCACCACGCGGGTGCCCCCGATGGGAGCGTTGAAGAACTGGTCTGGGCTGATCTGCAGCTCGTAGGCGCTCGCGCCGCGCAGGGGCGCCCAGTCGAGGACGAATCTCCTCGATGGTCGAGGACGGTCGTGTTGGGCGGGCTCAGGAGAGTGGGCTTGGCGCCATCCACCGAGGGCGCCGTCGAGCCTGTGGCGTCCGGCCACACCATGGAGTAGGCACGCGGCACCGAGTACTGGGTGGGCACGCCCTGAGCGGACTTGCCACGCACTCGCCAGTAGTAGGTGGTGCGAAAGGGCGGGATTGACGGGGGTGTAGCTGCTGTTGACGGTCCCAACAGGGTTGGGGGCGCCCACGAAGGCCTCGTCGTCGTCGATCTGCACCTCGTACGACTCTTGGCCCCGGGGAGTGGGTTCCACGCGAGGACGAGAGGCTCGGAGGGGTAGTTCAGGGTCCTGCCCGTCGAGCGGGGTCGTCACCACGGGTGCGTCAGCGGTCGCCTTCGTCGAAGCTGCTGGTGCGGTACGCGCTCGCGGCGCCAGCCGCGTCCAGAGAACGCACGCGCCACCAGTACTTGCCGACGGCCAGGTCGTTCGGCGGGGTGGCGTAGACGTTTGCCGGTGGTCGTGTTGAAGTTGAGGGTGCTGAAGTCGGACGACGCCGAGACCTGCACCTGGTACTTGACCGCGCCTGGCAACCGGCTCCCCACTGCAGGACGGGGTTGGTCGGGCGTCTCTGCCCCCGCCGCAGGGGCGGCAATCAGACAGGAGCCGCTGGGGCTGCGCAGGCTGGAAGCACGGCTCCGGCCAACGATCCTGACGACCCCAATGGCCGCAGCCAGAAGCACACGACGACAGTGGACGTCTGCGTCAGCGATACCGATCCCCACTCTGTGACGTGCGCGCCGACCGGCAGGCGCCGTCCGCAGGAGTCTCACAGGCGTCATCCGAGCATACATGTCGGCCAGTGCGGAAAACGGACCATTAGTCGGACACGACGGCGTCACCCGTTCGGCTGACGCCGCGGTGCGAACGGTTGTAGCGCGTGCGAGATAGGCGAGTGCACGTGGGACGTCGTGCCCCATGCCATGCCGCGACGTTGCGAGGACGTCGCTCAACGTTCAGCCCGTTAGACTGGGTGGCCGCCGGCGTGGGTGATAACCCGCTCAGCGCGCCCAGAGGGGCTACGCCGGGTCGCACACCGAACGAGTCAACCCACAGGAGTTCTTCCATGTCCTTTGACTACAAGGTTGCCGACCTGAGCCTCGCCGAGGCCGGCCGTCACCAGATCCGCCTCGCCGAGCACGAGATGCCCGGCCTGATGTCCCTGCGCGAGGAGTTCGGCGAGAGCCAGCCCCTCAAGGGCGCCAAGATCGCCGGCTCGCTGCACATGACCGTGCAGACCGCCGTGCTCATCGAGACCCTCACCGCCCTCGGCGCCGAGGTCCGCTGGGCCAGCTGCAACATCTACTCGACCCAGGACGAGGCCGCCGCGGCAATCGTCGTCGGCAAGGGCACTCCCCAGGAGCCGGCCGGCGTTCCCGTGTTCGCCTGGAAGGGCGAGACCCTCGAGGAGTACTGGGACTGCACCGACGCCGATCCTCACGTGGCCGAACGGTGACGGCCCCAACATGATCCTCGACGACGGCGGCGACGCCACGATGCTGGTCCACAAGGGCCGCGAGTGGGAGGCCGCCGGCCAGGTGCCCCCCACCACCGACGAGGACTCCGAGGAGTTCGCGGTCTTCAAGGCGCTCGTGCGCAAGACCCTCGAGGCCGACCCGAAGAAGTGGACCAAGGTCTCGGAGGGCATCAAGGGTGTCACCGAGGAGACCACCACCGGTGTCCACCGCCTCTACCAGCTGGCCGAGGCCGGCAACCTGCTCTTCCCGGCCATCAACGTCAACGACTCGGTCACCAAGTCCAAGTTCGACAACAAGTACGGCTGCCGCCACTCCCTGATCGACGGCCTCAACCGCGCCACCGACGTGCTCATCGGCGGCAAGGTCGCCGTGGTCTGCGGCTACGGCGACGTCGGCAAGGGCTGTGCCCAGTCGCTCGCCGGCCAGGGCGCCCGCGTCATCGTCACCGAGGTCGACCCCATCTGCGCGCTGCAGGCCGCGATGGAGGGCTTCCAGGTCGCCCGTCTCGAGGACGTCGTCGACACCGCCGACATCTTCATCACCACCACCGGCTGCTACGACGTGATCACCGCCGAGCACATGCAGCAGATGAAGAACAAGGCGATCGTCGCCAACATCGGCCACTTCGACAACGAGATCGACATGGCCGGCCTGGCCAAGGTGCCGGGTGTGCAGAAGACCGAGATCAAGCCGCAGGTCCACGAGTGGACCTTCTCCAGCGGCTCCTCGATCATCGTGCTGTCCGAGGGCCGCCTGATGAACCTCGGCAACGCGACCGGCCACCCGTCGTTCGTCATGTCGAACTCGTTCTCCAACCAGACGATCGCCCAGATCGAGCTCTGGACCAAGCCGGGGGAGTACGAGAACAAGGTCTACGTGCTGCCCAAGCACCTCGACGAGAAGGTCGCGCGCCTGCACCTCGACGCCCTCGGCGCCAAGCTCACCGAGCTGACCAAGGGCCAGGCCGAGTACCTCGGCGTCGACGTGGCCGGCCCCTACAAGCCGGAGCACTACCGCTACTGACCCGCTCCGCCCGCGCACCACCCGGTATGCCGCCCGCTCACCTCGAGCGGGCGGCATACCCCATTCTGAGCGCCTTTGCGCCCGCGGCCTGCAGTCGGTGGGCCGAGGCGAGTCACCCGACGGGTAGGGCGGTGCTGGGCCTGGCTATCGGTCACGACGTCGCTCTGTGGGTTGCGTCCCCGAACCCCTCGAGGGCTCCTGTTGCAGCGATACCCACGACGCGATCAACCAAGCCACCCCGACGAGGTAGTAGTAGTTGACGAAGGCCTGCTTCGACAGAAGGACCGTCGCCATGAGGCTGAGGCCCAGCGCGGCAGCGAACGATCCTGGTCCGGGCCTGGCCCGCCAGGCGGCAGCTAGCGCGATCGCCCCGCCTACGGCGAGGGGTAGGACGCCGGAAACTGACTGTCCACTCGTCCATCCGTGGTTGACGATCCACACCAGCAGGGACAACGAGTCTGGTCGGAAAGGCTGGATGAGTTGGAACTCGACGATGGCGCGCCAGAAGTCACCGGGACTCCAGAGGAGGAACGGGGCGACGGACGCAGCTGCCACCCCGGCGATGACGGCCATCCGCGTCCGTGTCGCGTACGGGCGCAGAAGCCATAGGCATGGCAGGGCAACGACCATGTACTGCTTGGACGCGAACAGGAGCCCGAGCAGCACTGCCGCAACCATGAACCTCCGGCGGGTCATCGCCCACACGGCACCGCCGAGCAGTGCGGCGATCGACGACTCTGTCCACGACCCACCGATGACGTGCCCCGTGGTCGGCAGAGTGACGAAGAGAATCGATAGGGCGACGGACCTGGGTTCCCGACCCCGCCCGTACATGAGAGCGGCCAACACCATGGTCGCCGCGAGGCTGGCAAGACGGACGTCGCCCAGGACATACCCAGGAACAGCCCAGAGAAGGCTGAACGGGGGGTACGGAGCGCCGTAAGTCACCTGTCCCTGCTCAACCACCCCCGGGCCGTAGTAGAGGCCGGTCTCCTCGGGGCCATAGATGTTTGGGTACGTGACGCTGTACGGGTTCTGTCCATGCAACAGGGCCTCGGCTCCATGACTGAGGAAGACGTGGACATCAATGACAGGGTCCGAGGTGAGCACAGTCAGCGCCACCAACCCAACGTGCAGCAGGGCGAAAGAGGCCACGACCAGCCACCGCAGCGAGGTAGCGCGCGGCAGTCCAGCAGCAGAGGCCGTCGCCAAAGCCGCATAGAGAATCCATGCCCCGCTCCAAGCAAGCGTGAAGGGGGTCATGAACTGTGCGAAATACGAGCAGCCCGATAGCGCGGCCGTTGCCCCCACCAGCACAAGGGTGCCCTGTCGTAGGCGGCCGTCGAAGAGCGTGCGGCCGTCCGCCTGAAACAAGAGTGTGGCGACCAGCAAGCCAGAGCTGACCAGCGCTGCGAGCCAAACCGCGGAATCCGGCAGCACGAAACGCGCCAGCATACTGACCGCAAGGACCACGACCCCGGCCGCGAGAAATGCAGAGGCGGGAGTGGGGCGCGTCCATTGGTGCCGCGTTCGTTCCGTCACGGTGTCAACTGTGGCTGTCTGATGGTGGTGGTCACCTGCTTCAGAGAGAGATATGACCGTTCGGCGGAGGCACATGCAGTCCATCCGTCTTCAGGCCGGATGATGCCGCCACATGACCGGGCGTCCCCGACCCGCTGGCAGTCGTGTGTGATGATTCGGTGAAAAGGGCATGATCCCGCGAAGCGAGAGAGGACGGACGTAGGTGAAGGGTCGCGTACTGATCGTCGATGACGACCTGGCGCTCGCCGAAATGCTAGGGATCGTGCTCCGAAACGAGGGGCTCGAGGTCTCGCATGTTGCTGATGGTGGGGGCGCCGTAAACGCCTTTCGCGAAACGAAGCCCGACCTCGTGCTCCTCGACGTCATGCTTCCAGGGCTCGACGGCATGGAGGTATGCCGTCGGATCCGCGCCGAGTCCGGGGTCCCGATCGTGATGCTGACCGCCCGGACCGACACCGTCGACGTGGTCGTGGGGCTGGAGTCCGGTGCGGACGACTACGTGGTTAAGCCCTTCAAGCCGCAGGAGCTCATCGCTCGGATCCGCGCCCGGCTGCGCCGTGGCGACGAGCCCGAGCCCGAGCGTCTCGAGATCGGGGACCTCGTCATCGACGTGGCGGGACACTCGGTCAAGCGTGACGGTAAGGCGCTGTCGCTGACGCCCCTGGAGTTCGACCTTCTCGTGGCGCTCGCTCGCAAGCCGTGGCAGGTCTTCACCCGAGAGGTGCTCCTGGAGCAGGTGTGGGGCTACCGCCACGCCGGCGACACCAGGCTGGTGAACGTCCACGTCCAGAGGCTCCGGTCCAAGATCGAGCACGACCCCGAGAAGCCCGAGATCGTGGTCACGGTGCGCGGCGTCGGCTACAAGGCGGGGCCAAGCTAGCCATGACCGGGTCGGCCGGAGCTCACCCGGGGCCGGCTTCGCGCCTGAGGGAGGCGGGCGGGCCAGTCCTCGACGTGGCGCGTCAGGTTGCTCGCGGTGTGCGGCCAGCGCTCACCCGCGCCGCTCGAGCGCTGCGGCACACATGGCGCGCCTCGCTGCAGTTCCGTGTCGTGACGACCACGATGCTGCTGGGACTGCTCGTCATCATGCTGCTTGGCTCCTACCTCTACCAGTCCATCTCGAACGGGCTGGAGGAAGACCGGGTCTCCACGGCGACCCAAGAAGCCTCGAGGCTCGCCACCGAGGCGCAGCAGGCGTTCGATGCCACGGACAGCACCGAGAGCGCTGCCCAGCTGGGCCAGTTTGCGCGTGACCTGGTGCAGCAGAAGCTGGCTTCACCCGGTGCCGACGCGAGCCGGCAGGTGGTGTTCACCCGGTCGCTGAACAACACCAGCCGGACCTTCGTGGCCACCGTGTGCTCGGACGAGTCCTGCCTGCCGAGCATCCCGGACGACCTTCGGGCCGCTGTCAGCGAGAACCCTCGGCGGCAGCAGTACAAGCTCACCAGCATCAGCGACAGCTCCGGCGCCACCGTGCCGGCCGTGCTCGTCGGCTCCCAGATCGAGCTGCCGGTCGCCGGAGCCTACGACCTCTACTTCCTCTTCCCGATGCAACGGGAGGAACAGACGCTGGAGATCATCACCAACACCTTCGCCTTCGGAGGCGTGGCGCTCGTCCTCCTCGTGGGTGCCGTTGCCTTCGTCGTCACCCGACAGGTCGTCATCCCCGTGCGGCGCGCAGCGGTGGTGGCGGAGCGCCTGTCCTCGGGCAAGCTCAACGAACGAATGCGATCCCGCGGCGAGGACGACCTCGCCATGCTCGGCAAGTCCTTCAACGAGATGGCCGACAGCCTCCAGTCGCAGATCCGCCAGCTGGAGGGGCTCTCGCGGGTGCAGCAGCGGTTCGTCTCCGACGTCTCCCACGAGCTGCGCACGCCACTGACCACGATTCGCATGGCCGCAGACCTGCTCCACGACTCGAGGCAGACCTTCGATCCTGTGGCATCACGCTCTGCCGAGCTGCTGCACAACGAGCTGGACCGTTTCGAGGAACTGCTCGCCGACCTCCTCGAGATTAGTCGCTTCGACGCGGGGGCGGCTGCTCTCGACGCCGAGCCCACCGACCTGAGTGACCCGGTCGCGCGAGCAGTCGCGGCCGCCAGGTCGATCGCGGAGCGCAGGGGCAGCCAGATCACGGTCACAGCAGACGGTGATTGCGTGGCCGAGGTCGACTCTCGGCGGGTCGAGCGCATCCTGCGCAACCTCGTGGTCAATGCCGTCGAGCACGGCGAGGGCAAGCCGGTCGAGATCACGGTGGCCGGCAACGAGTCGGCGGTGGCCGTCGCGGTGCGAGACCACGGGGTCGGCCTGCGCCCGGGCGAGGCCGCGCTCGTGTTCAACCGTTTCTGGCGGGCCGACCCGGCGCGGGCTCGCACCACCGGTGGCACGGGTCTCGGCCTGGCGATCTCCCTCGAGGACGCCCGACTGCACGACGGGTGGTTACAGGCCTGGGGTGAGCCGGGGGTCGGGTCGTGCTTCCGGCTGACACTGCCCCGCCGCACGGGCGTGCCCATCGACGAGGCGCCGCTCCCGCTCGAGATGCCGACCCCGACATCGGCCACGCGGCACAGAGCAGGCGAAGCCGCCTTCCATTCGGCCGGCGACACCGACGCATCCGGCTCCAGGAGCGCGTCGGTGGCCGATCAGGGAAGTCGGCACTCATGAGGTGGCGTCCCCTCCCGCTGGTGTGCGCGGCCGTCGTGCTGGTGGCGGGCTGTGGCGGGATCTCCAGCGAGTCCCCGGTTCGGGCGGGGCTCGAGGTCGGCGCTGCGCCGGCCGATCCCGTCAAGATCCTGTTTCCCGGACCTGCCGTGGGTTCGTCACCCGAGCAGATCGTCCAGGGCTTCCTGCGGGCGGGGGCTGCCAGCGACGAGGAGTACGAAGTCGCCCGGTCGTTCCTGGCGCTCTCCTCGGACACCACGTGGCGGCCTGACTCGTCCATCATGGTCTTCACCGACGAGTCGGCTGTCTCCGTGAAGGCGCTCGACGACACCACCGTTCGCGCGACCGCTACGGTGTCGGCCAGCATCGACACGAACGGCCGCTACCGGGACCTACCAGCCAATACCACCGTCGAGGGGGTCTTCCGTCTCCAGAAGTCGTCTGGGGAGTGGAGGATCGGTTCCGTGCCGGAGGGTTTCGGCCTGTGGCTCAGTGCCTCCGACGTCGACCGGCTTTACGAACCCTTCCGGATCCACTACGTCTCCACGTTCGACCGCAGCCTCGTCCCCGACGTGCGCTGGTTCTCCGAGGGGAAGGGGCTGGCCACGCGCTTGGCTCGAGCCCAGCTCGGGTCGCCCCCGTCCTACCTGAGGGGAGCGGTGCGGAGCGACGTCCCCGTCGGCACCCGTCTCACCGTCGACGCGGTGCCGGTGGACAATGGCGTCGCAACCGTCGACCTGACCGCCACCAAGCCCGGCGGCGACCCCGTGCGACGGCAAAACCTGTGGGCGCAGTTCGTCGCCACCTTGTCGCAGGTCCCGGAGGTCGACCGTGTGGCCCTCAAGGTGGAGGGCTCGGACCTCGACCTGCCGGGCTTGGAGAAGGCGCCGGCCAGCCTCGCCGACCTTGGCTTCCCCCAGGCCAACGCGGCTCCCCCCGGCCAGCCGGTGGTGCGCGCCAACGGCGAGCTCTTCACCGTCGACACGGCTCGCATCGGGGAGGACCGGGATGCGGGACCTGCCCGGCGCCGGGCCACGCCCGCCAGCATCGCGGCAGGGTGGGTCTGGCTCGCCGTGTCGAGGGACGGCAAGGAGACGGCCGCCGTGGGTGGCGACCGTGCCGAGCTGGCGAGATGGCGCGAGGGCCGGCAGATCCGGGTTCCTTCCTTCGCCACCCAGCTGACGAGACCGACCTACGACACCCACGACTTCCTCTGGGTGGGTGGCCAGACAGAAGGCGCGTCGCGACTGTGGGTCATCAACACTCGAGCGAACCCGGAGGACACGACGCGGGCTCGGCCCACCCGAGTGTCTGCGTCGTGGCTGCAGGGAAGGTCAGTGGTGGCGGTCCGGGTTGCCCCCGACGGCCAACGGGTCGCCGTCGTGTCCGTGGACCGGACCGGTAAGGGCACGCGCATCAACGTGGCCGGGGTGGTGCGTTCGTCGAACGGAACGCCGGAGAGCCTCTCGGAGCCGGTGCGGGTGGCGCCGTCGCTGACCCTCGTCAGGGATCTTGTGTGGGTGGACCAGACGCGACTGGCCGCGCTGGGACGTATGGCCGACACGTCTCCGGTGCGGGTGTGGGTGAGC
>CAVSSL010000007.1:0-83228 GCA_963730585.1 uncultured Actinomycetota bacterium
CGCCGAACACCCAGCGCAACCTCGCCCTCGGCTTCGTGCTCGGCCTGATGCTCGGCCTGGGCTACGCGCTGCTGCGCAGCCAGCTCGACCGGCGCGTCCGTGAGCCGGAGGTGGTCGAGCGCGACTTCGGCGTCACCGTCGCCGGCGCCATCCCCGAGACCTCCGCGCTGGTGCGCAAGAAGGGCGGCCTGGTGCCGCTCGTCGTCACCGGCCCGCGCAAGGAGAAGGACCCGGTGCACTCGGCCGAGTCGTTCCTCAAGCTGCGCACCAACCTGCAGTTCATGGACATCGACAACCCGCCGCGGGTCATCGTCGTCACCAGCCCGCTGCCCGGCGACGGCAAGTCGACCGTGGCCATGAACCTCGCCGCGGCGCTGTCGATGTCGGACCGCCGGCGTGGTGCTCATCGACGGTGACCTGCGTCGCCCTGTCATCGCCGAGAAGCTCGGCCTCATCGAGGGGCTGGGCCTGACGGACGTGCTCATCGGCAGCGTGGAGTTCCAAGAGCCATCCCCGAGACCTCCGCGCTGGTGCGCAAGAAGGGCGGCCTGGTGCCGCTCGTCGTCACCGGCCCGCGCAAGGAGAAGGACCCGGTGCACTCGGCCGAGTCGTTCCTCAAGCTGCGCACCAACCTGCAGTTCATGGACATCGACAACCCGCCGCGGGTCATCGTGGTCACCAGCCCGCTGCCCGGCGACGGCAAGTCGACCGTGGCCATGAACCTCGCCGCCGCGCTGTCGATGTCGGACCGCCGCGTCGTGCTCATCGACGGCGACCTGCGCCGCCCGGTGATCGCCGACAGCTTCGGCCTCATCGAGGGGCTCGGCCTGACCGACGTGCTCATCGGCAGCGTGGAGTTCCAGGAGGTCGTGCAGCAGGTGGGCGGGCTGCCGAACCTGTCGGTGCTCGCCGCCGGCCGGGTGCCGCCGAACCCCAGCGAGATGCTCGGCTCCAAGGCGATGCGCCGCCTGCTCGAGCGGCTGGGGGAGACCTACACCGTCATCATCGACGCCCCGCCGCTGCTGCCGGTGACGGACGCCGCGGTGCTCACCGCCTCGGCCGACGGCGCGCTCGTGGTCGTCAGCGCCGGCCACACCCTCGACACCCAGCTGCGCGACGCGCTCACCAACCTGGCCGCCGTCAACGGGCACACCCTCGGCGTCGTGCTCAACCGGGTCGACCCGAAGAGCTCGAGCGCCGGCTACTACAGCGGGAACTACGAGCCGCTGCAGGAGCGCCCGCAGCGGACTGTCGCGAACGAGCCGGCCGGGCGGTAGGTCGCCTCCGGGCGCTACGCGGCTGGCCGGCGAGGCGACGGCCGGCTGGTCGGAGCCGGGGCAGCGCTCGGCGTGGCCGTAGGAGTCGCGGTCGTGCGCGACGACGATCCCGTCCTGGGAGCGCACCGACCACAGACAGACCGGGCATTGGTTCCGCGTAGGCATGGGCGGAAACGTACGCACAGCTTGTTCAGCGTTCGGTCAAGAGTCCGTCTGCGTTTCTCCACTCCTCTGCGGCCCGGCGGAGTCCGTGTCAGTCGGTCGGCGGTGCGAGCTCGACCCCGACACGGCCTCACGCACCTGGTCGAGCATGGCCTGCTCGCGTTCGCTGACCTGCTCGGCGCCGAACCCCATGAACCCGCCCTCCTTGGCGGCGTCGGCCGCTCCCTGCGCCGAGGCGACCAGCCACCGCCCGAACGCCGCCGTCTCGTCGGGCGTCGCTTTGGCCGCGACGATCGCCTGCACGGCGCGCAGCTCGTCGAGCACCTGCGTCGCCCGGGCGGCCGCCCTCCGCGGTCGGCTTGTAGCCGCTCAGGGGGTTCTGGTGCTGCTGGGCCATGGCCTGCACCTCGAGGGCCACCTCGGCCAGCAGCTGCTCACGGCTCGGCGGGTTCGTGGCGCTCTTGAGCGCCGCCATCGACTCCTTCGCGGCCTCGATCGGACCGCCGGGGTCCGCCAGCGAGATCGCCATCCCGGCGACCAACGGCGCTCGCACGATCCGGGTCCACTCGTCTTCGGTGAAGTCGCTCTTCGTCGTCACAGGAGGTCCTTCCTCGATGTCAGGTCAGTGCGGCAAGCGCCCGACTCCCATGTGACACCGTGCGGCAGACGGGCGGACTGCACCTCACCCAGGAGGGTGAGTCTGTGGACAGGCGCTGTGGCCTCCGGGCGAGATGGCGCTGCCCGAGCAACTCATGTGTACGTTTTGTCCACATGAGTGGTTCAGAGAAGTCGATGCGAGAGCGAATGCTGGCCGGCGAGCTGTACATCGCCGACGACCCCGATCTGTGGCGTGACTCGAAGCGGGCGCAGCAGCTGGCCCACCGGATCAACACCATGGACCCCACCGACCATGATGAGCGGCACCGCCTGCTCGCAGAGCTGCTCGGAGGGTTCGGTGAGGGCAGCGAGATCCGTCCGCCGCTGCAGTGCGACTACGGCTACCAGACCACCATCGGGGCGCGAAGCTTCGCCAACTGGGGACTGATCCTCCTCGACGTCGCCACGATCACCATCGGGGACGACGTCCAGATCGGCCCGAACGTCCAGCTGCTGACTGCCACGCACCCGCTGGACCCCGGCCCCCGCCGCGACAAGTGGGAGGCGGCCGAGCCGATCGTGATCGGGGACAACGTCTGGCTGGGCGGCGGGGTCATCGTCTGTCCAGGCGTGACCATCGGCGCGGACACGGTCGTGGGAGCCGGCTCCGTGGTGACCCGCGACCTGCCGAGCGGGGTCATCGCGGTGGGGTCGCCCGCCCGCGTCGTTCGCGAGCTGTAGGCCGACGGTTGCGCCCAGCGGCAGCTGAGCAGGCGGCTCCTCGGGGCGCGCGCGGTTCGAGGGCAGCCCATAGGGTCGGACGCATGCTCGCTGTCTACGCCGCCAGCCAGTCCAAGGACGACCCGCTCTCCGGTCTCGAGATCGGTGAGCGCCCCGACCCCGAGCCCAGGCCGGGCTGGACGACGGTCACCCTCAAGACCGCGGGCCTGAACCACCACGACCTCTTCTCCCTCCAGGGCGTGGGCCTGCCCGCCGACCGGCTGCCGATGGTCCTCGGCTGCGACGGCGCCGGCCTCGACGAGGACGGCAACGAGGTCATCGTCCACGCGGTGGTGGCGAGCGAGGGCTGGCAGGGCGACGAGACCCTCGACCCGAGGCGCACCCTGCTCTCCGAGCTGCACGACGGCACCCTCGCCCAGAAGGTGCTCGTGCCCAAGCAGAACGTCGTGCCCAAGCCCGCCGGGCTCTCGTGGGAGCACGCCGCCTGCCTCTCCACGGCCTGGCTCACGGCATACCGCATGCTCTTCTCCAACTCCGGCCTCACCCCCGGCGCCACCGTGCTGGTGCAGGGCGCCGGCGGTGGCGTCGCCACCGCGCTGGTGCAGCTCGGCGCGGCCGCCGGCTACCGGATGTGGGTCACCAGCCGCGACGAGGCCAAGGGCGCCAAGGCGCTCGAGATCGGCGCCGACCGCGCGTTCGCCTCGGGGGAGCGGCTGCCCGAGCGGGTCGACGCCGTCATGGAGACCGTCGGCGCCGCCACCTGGTCGCACTCGGTGAAGTCGCTCAAGCCCGGCGGCACCATCGTCATCTGCGGCGCCACCTCCGGCGACGCCCCGCCCAAGGCCGAGCTCACCCAGATCTTCTTCCGCCAGCTGCGGGTCATCGGCTCGACGATGGGCACCCGCCTCGAGCTCGAGCGGCTCGCCCAGTTCGTCGTGCAGCAGGGCATCGAGCCGGTCATCGACTCGGTGCTGCCGCTGGAGCAGGCCCGCGACGGCTTCGCCAAGATGGCCTCCGGCGACCTGTTCGGCAAGGTCGTCTTCACCGTCTCCTGAGCGGGGCGCCCGCAGCCCGGCTCCCTCCTACTTTCGGCCAGAGTTCGCCGCGGGACGCCGGTTTCCGCGGCGGCTGACCTGCGGCTTTGCCTAGTCTTTACCGCGTGCGCAACCCGTTCACGCCTCCGGAGAAGCCGGTGATCGACCCTCGCTGGAGCGAGTACCTCGACACCAAGGACCTCGGCGCGCGCCCGACCCTGGCCAAGGCGCCGGTCGAGGAGAGCGCCCACAACCGCCAGCTGCGCGAGCTGATGGCCGAGATCATCTCGCCGTGGCAGTTCGGCGAGGCCAGCTCGCGGGAGACGCTGATCCGCCTCAAGCGGCTCGCCGACCTGCAGCTCTGACGCAGGTCTGACGGCCGGCGCCTCGGGGGAGGCGCTCGCTGGCTTCGGGGCCTTTGCCCGGCTCGTCCCGGTTGCAAGGTAAGCACTTGGCAAAAGGTGGGGGGAAATGGCCACAGACGACACCAACGCGCTCTTCCATGAAGCGGTGACCACTACACCGCTGAGCCCGGACGCTGACCACGCGGACGCCGAGCCCGCAGCGGAGGAGGAGCGGCCGTCGATCGCGTCGCTGCTCCTGCCGCCCGTCGGGTCGGTCAACCCTGACGGCTGGAAGAAGCCCGTCACCCGCACCAGCACGCGCACCTACGTGCCACCGCAGTTCGACGCCGAGACCAGGGCCGCCCTGCAGGCCAAGGTGGTCGAGGAGGAGCGCCAGGCGGTCGAGGACGAGCGCCGCGCCGCCGAGGCCGCCGAGGTGCAGGCGCGCCTGGAGGCCGAGGCCCGCGCCGAGGCCGAGCGGCACGCCAACCGGAAGCGGCTCAAGAAGCCGGCCGTGAAGGTGCCGGCCGTGCTCAAGCACCGCCCCGAGACGCCCGAGCGCCCGGCTGACCTCGAGGCCGAGCTGGAGCCGGCCGAGGGCGCCGTCGTCGACGAGGCACCGGTCGACGACTGGACCTCCGCCGCGCCCGCCATCGAGCACATCCACAAGCAGTTCTTCGCCCGGCCCGAGGAGCTGCGGCCCGCGCCGGTCGAGGACCAGGTGCTCGAGAGCGGCCCCGACCTGCAGCTGCGCATCTACATGCGCGAGATCCTCGAGCCCTGGTGGACCGGCGAGGTCGGCTCCACCACCGCGCTCAAGCGACTGGTCGCCCTGCGCAACAGCCTCACCGAAGAACCCACCTGACAGGGGGGAGCGTATGCCGCGTGGCCCGGTCTCCTGCCCAGCCACGCGGCATACCGCTGCTTGCCCCCACCGGGGCTCAGCCGAAGATCGCCATCCCGGCGAAGACCAGGCCGACGATCGCGCCGACCGCGACGATGGCCCCGGCGAAGATGAGCGCGCCCTTGGCCTCGGCCGGCATCTTCTCCGACCAGCCGGTGCGCTTCGCGGCGTCGCGGATGAGGTCGCGGCCCTCGCCGGAGCGGAACGAGTAGTCGACCGGCGTGCCGAGCCGGCCGGTCTTGGCGTCGACGCCGAACTCCTTCTGGAAGCTGTACTGGTAGACGCGGCCGCGCTGGACCGACTTCTCCGCGTGCAGGCTCGGCGCGCTCGAGACGCCACCGCCACCGCTCCAGCGCACCGTGTTGGCGACGTCGGTGATCGTCATCTTCTTGGCGGCGTCCTGGGTGCGGACCTCGTAGGTGAAGACGCGCTTCACGCCGCTCTTGCGCAGCAGGGTCCACCACTTCGCGTCGACGATGTCGACGGTCAGGTCGAAGCCGTAGGGCTTCTCCGTCACGACGTAGGGGCTGCCCTCGGCGGCCTCGCGGACGGCGGCGATCAGCTGGTCGGTGTTGCTCATGGGTCGGCAGTTCCCCTGCGTCGGTGACGAGATGACATGTGTCGAGTGCCCGCCATGTCTACCCGATGGTGGCGGACAGGGGCCACTTGTCATCCGTTGACCTGCCGGGCTTGACCTTGACGCAGCGTCAACCCTCCACGCTGGGCGCATGACACCACAACAGCCCGCCATCGCGGTCACCGGAGTCGCCAAGTCCTACGGCGACCAGGCCGTCCTGCGCGGCATCGACCTCACCGTGCCCACCGGCACCGTGTATGCGCTCCTCGGGCCCAACGGCGCCGGCAAGACCACCATGGTCCGCATCCTCTCCACGCTCCTGCCCGCCGACGCCGGCCAGGCCCGGGTGGCGGGGTTCGACGTGGAGAAGGAGCCCGACGGCGTCCGCCGCTCCATCGGCGTGACCGGGCAGTTCTCGGCGATCGACGAGCTGCTCACCGGCCGGGAGAACCTCCGGCTGATGGCCGACCTCGCCCACCTGTCTCGCCGCGAAGCAGGTGCTCGAGTCGACGAGCTGCTCGGCCGGTTCGGGCTGACCGACGCCGCCGACCGTCGCGCCGCGACCTACTCCGGCGGCATGAAGCGCCGCCTCGACCTCGCCATGACCCTGGTGAGCCGTCCGCGGCTGATCTTCCTCGACGAGCCGACCAACGGGCTCGACCCGCGCAGCCGCCGCGACCTGTGGCAGATCGTGCGCGAGCTGCTCGCCGACGGCGTGACGGTCTTCCTCACCACGCAGTACCTCGAGGAGGCCGACCAGCTCGCCCACACCGTCGGGCTGCTCGACGGCGGACGCCTCGTCGCCGAGGGCACGCCCGCCGAGCTCAAGGCCCGGGCCGGAGGGGAGACCCTCGACGACGTGTTCCTCGCCCTCACCGGCCACCCCGCGACCCCCGACGACACCGACGACGACCGCGGCGACGACCGCGACGGCCTCGGCCGCGACCTCGACGAGATGGAGACCCTGCGATGACCACGGTGTCCTACGCCGCCCGTGACTCGGCCACGATGCTGCGGCGCAACCTCAAGCACATGGTCCGCTACCCGTCCCTGACGCTCATGCTGGTCGGGCAGCCGGTGCTCTTCCTGCTGCTCTTCGTCTACGTCTTCGGCGGCACCCTCGGCGCAGGCCTGCCCGGCGGCACGGGCCGCGGCGACTACCTGACGTATGTGTCACCGGCGATCCTCATCCTCACGGTCGCCTCGGTGGCGATGAGCGTCGCCATCTACGTGGCCAAGGACGCCACGGAGGGGATCATCGACCGCTTCCGCACCATGTCGATCGCGAAGTCGTCGGTGCTCACCGGGCACGTCGTCGCCGCGCTGGTGCAGACCGCACTGGCCGTGGCAGTCGTGCTGGCCGTGGCGCTGCTGCTCGGCTACCGGGCCGACGCCACGACAGCCGGCTGGTTCGGGGCGATCGGCGTCCTGGCCCTGCTGGCGCTCGCGCTCACCTGGCTGTGCGTCGCCCTCGGCCTGGCCGCCGGCAGCGTCGAGACCGCGAGCAACACCCCGATGTTCCTCATGATCCTGCCCTTCCTCTCCAGCGCCTTCGTGCCGACCGAGTCGATGTCGACCGGACTGGCCTGGGTCGCCGAGAACCAGCCCTTCACCCCGGTGATCGACACGCTCCGCGCCTGCCTCGAGGGCCGCGACCCGGGCTCGGACCTCTGGTGGGCCATCGGCTGGTGCGTCCTCATCACCGCTCTCTCCTACGCGTGGGCTCGTCGCCTCTTCGCCCGCGTTCGGGCAGTCTGATCACGTGTTGACCATCGGCCAGCTGGCGGCCTACGCGGGGGTGACCCAGCGCGCCGTCCGGCACTACCACCAGATCGGGCTGTTGCCCGAGCCCGAACGGGACGCCTCGGGCTACCGCAGCTACGGCGCGCAGGCCGTGGTCGACCTGATCCGGATCCGGACGCTGGCCGAGGCGGGCGTGCCGCTGGCCCGGGTGCAGGAGCTGCTCGAGGCGGGGGAGGAGGAGTTCGCGGCCGCGGTGGCCGAGATCGACCGCCGGCTCCGCGCGGAGATCCGCGAGCTGCAGGAGCACCGCCGGCGGATCGCCCGGCTGGCCGGCGGCGACTCCCTCGCGCTGCCGCCCGAGGTGGTCACCTACCTCGACAGGCTGCGCGCCAGCGGCGTCTCGGAGGCGATGGTGGCGGGCGAGCGCGACAGCTGGATCCTCATTGCTGCCCGGTGGCCGGAGAAGATCCCCGAGTTCATGGTCGACAAGATGGCCCAGCTCGA
The DNA here is from genome assembly GCA_963730585.1 of uncultured Actinomycetota bacterium. Classification (GTDB taxonomy): domain Bacteria; phylum Actinomycetota; class Actinomycetes; order Actinomycetales; family Dermatophilaceae; genus Pedococcus_A. The sequence goes on from CAVSSL010000007.1 coordinate 7,884, forward strand.
CGACCCGAGGACGGTCCGGCTCTACCTGCTGATCGGTGAGCTGGCCGAGACGGGCATGGACGAGGAACGGCTGGTCGAGGTGGCCGACCTGATGGCCGAGATGAACGGGGAGTTTGCGGAGCGGGGCGAGCTGGACCAGCAGGGCGACGTCCTGGGTGACGACGCGCTCATCGCGCTCCTCGACTCCTACGCCTTCGACGCCCACCCGATGGTCCAGAGGCTCAAGGAGCTCATGGCCGAGCGCGGCTGGACGGGCTGGATCCGTATGGAGCGGGCAGCGCGGAGCCGAGGTCGGCGGGCTAGCCGAGGTAGGCCGCGAGCTGCTTCTGCACGCTGCTGCTGACCGCGCCGGTGCCGCCGAGCACCACGATCTTCTGGGGCTTGAGCCGCTTGAGCTCGGTGGCGATGCTGCCCGGCAGGCTGGTGGCGCTGGTGAGCAGCACCGGACCCTTGGTCTTGCCGGCGATCGGCGCACCGGACAGCGCGTCGGGGAAGGTCAGGCCGTTGGCGACGTAGGCGACCGGGGCGCCGGCGGCATACGACTTCGCGGAGAACGTCGCGCTCGAGGCGAACCGGTCCTTGCCGGCCCAGCGGTCGACGACGCCGCTGGCGGAGTACTTCGCCAGGGCGGTCTTGACGCCGTCGGAGACCGCGCCGGTGCCGCCGAGGACGACGATCTTCTGCGGCTTCAGGCGGGCCAGCTCGGTGGCGATGGCCCCCGGCAGGCTGGTCGCGCCGGTCAGCAGCACCGGCCCGGGGGTCTTGCCGGCGATCGGCGCACCGGAGAGCGCGTCGGGGAAGGCCAGGCCGTTGGCGACGTAGGCGACGCTGACGCCCGGGGCGAAGCTGTTGGCCGAGAACTTCGCGCTCGACTCGAACCGGTCGCGGCCCGCCCAGCGGACCACGGTGCCGGAGGTGGCGTACTTCGCCAGGGCGGTCTTGACGGTGTTGGAGACCGCGCCGGTGCCGCCGAGGACGACGATCTTCTGCGGCTTGAGGCGGCCGAGCTCGGTGGCGATCGGCGAGGGGATGCTCGTGGCGCTGGTGAGCAGCACCGGGCCGCCGTTCTTGCCCGCGATGGGCGCGCCGGAGAGCGCGTCGGGGAAGGTCAGGCCGTTGGCGACGTACGCGACGGGCACGCCCGCGGCATACGACGTGGCGGAGAAGGCGGCGCTGGAGGCGAACCGGTCGGCGCCGGCCCAGCGCTGCGCGGTCGCGCCGGTGTTGACCCGCAGGGTCGCGCCGGTCGAGTCGGCCTTGTCGACCGAGATGAAGACCTTGCCGGACGCCGCCTTGAAGGTGCCGCCGACGGGCACGACCCGGTTCATGTCGGAGGAGTTCGAGGTGGGGGTCGCGTCCAGGACGAAGCTGCCGGTGCCGGGGGTGGCCGTCGGGTCGTTGCGCAGCACCTCGACGCCGAGGGTGTAGCCGAAGTAGTCGCTCGCCTCGAAGTTGTCGCGGCCGGTGGGGACCCGGTAGTTCACGAAGTAGGTCGGGCCGGTGGGGTCGCCGATCTTCAGGGCGCGCACGGCCGTGGTGGACGCCGTCAGCGGGGCGATCTTCACGGTGGTGACGCCGGTGCCGGCCTTGATCGTCTGCACCGCGTCGGGCACCAGGCCCATGCCGTCGAGCTGGAGGGCGTTGAGGCTGCCCTCGCCGAAGCCCGACCCCGACATGCCCATCACGTCGAGGAAGTCGTAGTACGGGTACTCGGTGCACCCGCTGAACGAGCCGCTGACGACGGGCGCGTCCTGGGCGCCGGAGCAGCGCAGCGCGTTGGAGTGCTCGCGGCCGAGGTTGTGCCCGAGCTCGTGCGCGACGACCGACTGGTTGACGTCGGAGACGAAGACGGTGTTGTCGGCGGCGCCGAGGCTGCCGACCGAGGCGATGCCGTAGTCGCAGCCCTTGTCCTCGGCGCCCTTGGGCGCGACGAGCAGCAGGTGGCGGCCGACGCCCTGGGCCTCCGGCATCTTCGCCAGCGCCTCGGTCCACATGTTCATGACCGCGTAGCCGCCGCACGAGTAGGCGGAGGTGTAGGCCGGCAGCACCTTGACGGTCGTGAAGCCGACCTGGCCGTTGGTCTGGCTCATCCAGTAGTCCGACGCCTTCTGCACGGCGGCGGTGACCTGGGCGGCGGTGAACGTCGCGGAGCCCGCCATGTTCTTCGGCACGACGAGGGCCGCGTAGACCTCGCGCACCGTGGGGGCGACCGCGGTGGTGCTGCCGGTCGTGGTGCTGCCCTCGGCGAGCGTCGTGCTCGAGAGCACCTGCGCGCCGTCGCTGGTCGGCTGCGCCTGCACGGTGACGGTGCTGCCGTCCTCCGCGCTGCTGAGGCTGCCGGTCTTCAGGGCCACCACGCGCTTGCCGGTGTGCAGCACGCGGACCCGCTCCGGCCCCTTGGCCCGTCCGGTCTCGCCGGGCTGGCCGTGGTGCTGCTCGCGCACGACCGTCTGCACGGTGCCGGTGAGGGTCTGCGGCTTGGCGGCCCCGCTGTCCCCGCTCCCGGGGGCCGCGGAGGCGGCGCCGTAGCCGGCGGACAGGGATGCCGCGACGGCGATGGCGGTGGCCCAGGCGATGCGTCTCACGTCCGGGAGGTTAGGGAAGGCAAACGGGCGCCAACGCAGTCCAACACGCCTTGTGCACCTTTGGTGACCGATTCGAAACGTTCGGACGAGGCGGTGAACAACCTCGGGTATGCCGCGTGCGCCCGCTCCGTGGCGACGCACCGGTGCGTCGGGGGAGGCTGTCGGGTGCGGCTCCGCGCAGGGCGGTAACCTCGCGAGCGTGTACTTCACCGACCGGGGCATCGAGGAGCTCGCCGCCCGCCGGGGAGAGGAAGAAGTCTCCCTGGAGTGGCTGGCCGACCAGTTGCGCACCTTTGTCGACCTGAACCCCGAATTCGAGACCCCCATCGAGCGGCTCGCCACCTGGCTGGCCCGCCTCGATGACGACGAGGACTGATCCTTTGAGCACCGAGCCCGAGTTCACCCCGAGCGCCGAGTTCCACGTGTCGACCGACGGCGGCCCCCGCGACGTGGGGCTGATCTTCATCGGCGCCTCGCTCGTCGCCGGCGTCGGCGACCCCAAGGGGCAGGGCTGGGTCTCCCGGGTCGTGGGGCGCACCCAGCACCCGGACGTGGACATCACGGCATACAACCTCGGGGTGCGCGGCGACACCTCCGCCGACGTGCTGAACCGGTGGCGCACCGAGTGCCCGCCGCGGTGGGCCGGCCGCTCGGAGAAGCGCCTCGTGGTCTCGGTGGGCGGCAACGACGCGGCCAAGGGCATGACCCTGGCCCGGCACCGGCTCAACCTCGCCAACATCCTCGACGACGCCGCCAGCGCCGGCATCGGCACCTTCGTCGTCAGCCCGCCGCCGTCGAGCGACCCCGACCTCAACCACAAGCTCGAGGTGCTCGTCGAGGCGCAGGCCGACGTCTGCTCACGCCGCGGCGTGCCGTTCGTCGACTGCTTCCGCCCGCTGATGGGCCACGAGCAGTGGCAGTCGGACCTCGCGGCCAGCAAGGTCGCCGGGCACCCGGGCCAGGCCGGCTACGGCCTCATCGCCTGGCTGGTGCTGCACAACGGCTGGTACGACTGGCTCCAGATCTCCAACTGACCTCGACGCGGCGGTGCGGCTCAGGTCGCGGAGACGCCGATCTTGTTCTCCCGGAACGCCTCCACGAAGAGCCGGTAGTCGTCACGCGCCCGCTGCGCGTAGGTGACGCCGAACTCGACGATGTCGTCGGTGAACTGCCGCCGCCGGCCTTCGAGGGAGCCGGCGATGGCGTGCTCGACCTGGAACGGCACGACGTCCTGGTCGCTGTCCTCGTCCGAGGCGCAGTGGATCTTCGCCGTCGCCCGGCCGAGCAGGTCGACGACCGCGGCGATCTCGGAGGGCTCGGTGAGGCCGCCCCAGTCGAGGTCGACCTCGTAGGGCGAGACCTCCGAGATGACGTAGCCGACGCCGTCCATCGTGGTCCAGCCGAGCAGCGGGTCGGTGTGCGCCTGCAGGGCCCGCTGGCTCAGCACCGTGCGGTGCGCCTCGTGCTCGAAGTGGCCGTCGCTGGCGCTCGTGTCGACGAACCGGCTCACCGCCGGCACGTTGGCCTGCTTCATCGACAGCACGACGTCGTTGTCGAGCGCCTGGCTGTAGCCCTCGACGAGGACGCTGTAGGCCGGCAGGCCGGCGCTCCCGATGCCGAGCCCGGTGGTGCCGACCGCGTCGACGAGGTCGTAGAACAGCGCGCGGTCGAAGCGCTTGTTGTCGGGGATGGTCTCGAGGTAGCCCTCGAACGCCTTGGTCACGCGCCGGCGCTCCGGCCGGGTGAGCTGTCGCACCGTCGGCCCGGAGCGGAAGAAGCGCTGGGCGCTGTCCTTGATGGTCAGCCGGTCGAGCAGGTCGGCCCGGCGCATCGTCCGCGCCGTCATGAGCGCCTCCTGCACCGGCCCGTGGGTGTTGTCGAGCCGCAGCGCGAAGTCCTGGTCGTCGTCGTTGTGCACGTAGTGGTTGAGCTGGAGCAGGTAGGCCCGGACGTAGCGCCCGATGAGCCGGCGCACCTCCGCCTCCGGCAGCGCCTTCTGCCACCCGAGCAGCGCCAGGCTGGCGGCGAACCGCTTGAGGTCCCACGTGTAGTGGCCGAGGTAGGCCTCGTCGAAGTCGTTGACGTCGAACACGAGGCGGCCGTCGGAGTTGAGGTAGGTGCCGAAGTTCTCGGCGTGCAGGTCGCCGTGGATCCAGATGCGGCTGCTCGGCTCGTCGACGTAGGGGTCCTTCTGGGCCGTCACGTCGGCGTAGAACAGGCAGGCCGAGCCGCGGTAGAACGCGTGCGGGTCCTTGGCCATCTTCCGGAACTTGGTGCGGAACGCCAGCGGGTCGGCCTTCATCAGCGGGGCGAAGGCGTCGCCCAACACGTCGATGATCTGCTGGGTGCGCTTCGTCGCGGTGGGCACCCTTGGACCCTAGGGGCCGTGGGGCACCTCAGCCAGCCCCACGGCATACGCCCTCACGCCCCACGGCACACCGACTCTGTATGCGACAGGAGCGCCGACCCGGTCACGTCGACCAGATCGGCGCTCCTCGCGCATACGAAGTGGCTGAGCGTCAGCGGCGGAAGGCCGCCTCGATCAGCTCGGCCTGCTCGGCCTGGTGCTTCTTGGTCGAACCCGTGGCCGGGGAGGCCGACGCGCGGCGCGAGACCACCCGCAGCGGACGCTGCTCACCGAACTCGAGCAGCTGGCCCGGCAGGTTGAGCGCCATGAACGGCCAGGCGCCCTGGTTCTGCGGCTCGTCCTGCACCCAGACGACGTCGGCGTTCGGGTACTTGCGCAGCTCGGCGGCGATGTCGTGCGCCGGCAGCGGAGCCAGCTGCTCGACCCGCACGATCGCGGTCGCCTCGTCGCCGGCCTTCTCGCGGGCCGCCTCGAGGTCGTAGACCACCTTGCCGCTGGCGAGCAGCACCCGGGTCACGCTGTTGGCGTCGAGCTGCTTGCGGTCGGCCAGCACCGGCTGGAACGTGCCCGTGGTGAAGTCCTCGGGCATGCTGCTCGCCGCCTTGAGGCGCAGCATCGACTTCGGGGTGAAGACGATGAGCGGCCGGCGCGGACGGGCGTAGGCCTGGCGACGCAGCAGGTGGAAGTAGCTCGCCGGCGTCGACGGGTAGGCGATCGTCATGTTGTCCTCGGCGCACATCGTGAGGAACCGCTCGATGCGCGCGGAGGAGTGGTCGGGGCCCTGGCCCTCGTAGCCGTGCGGCAGCAGCAGCACGACGGAGGAGCGCTGGCCCCACTTCTGCTCGCCCGAGGAGATGAACTCGTCGACGATGGTCTGCGCACCGTTGAAGAAGTCGCCGAACTGCGCCTCCCACAGCACCAGGGCGTCGGGCCGCTCGACCGAGTAGCCGTACTCGAAGCCCATCGCGGCGTACTCGCTCAGCAGCGAGTCGTAGACCCAGAAGCGGGCCTGGCCCTCGCCGAGGTAGAGCAGCGGCGTCCACTCCTCGGCGGTCACCTTGTCGATGAGCACCGCGTGGCGCTGGACGAACGTGCCACGGCGGCGAGTCCTGCCCGGCGAGGCGCACCGGGGTGCCCTCCTTGAGCAGGGTGCCGAAGGCCAGCAGCTCACCGGTCGCCCAGTCGATGCCGCCCTCGCGGACCGACTGCGCCCGCTTCTCCATGGCCTGCTTCAGCTTCGGGTGGATCGTGAAGCCGTCGGGCATGTTCACGAACGCGTCGCCGATGTGCTGGAGCTCCTCGGCGGGCACGGCCGTGTCGGTCGCCGACCGGGTGGCCTGGTCGGTGGCCTGGGCGGTCGGCGGCTCGAGGCCGCGGTGGCCCTCGACGTCGGTGCCGGCCAGCGTCGGGTCGCCGGCCTCGGGGCCGGGCGCCTGCGCGGCCTCCTTGATGGCCTCCTTGGTCTCGAGGAAGACCCGCTCGAGCTGCTGCTGGTAGTCGCGCAGCGCGGCCTCGGCGTCCTCGACGGAGATGTCGCCGCGGCCGATGAGGGCCTCGGTGTAGAGCTTGCGGACGCTGCGCTTGGCCTCGATGAGGTTGTACATCAGCGGCTGCGTCATCGACGGGTCGTCGCCCTCGTTGTGACCGCGGCGGCGGTAGCACACCATGTCGATGACGACGTCCTTGTTGAACTCCTGCCGGAACTCGTAGGCGAGCTCGGCCACCCGCACGCAGGCCTCGGGGTCGTCGCCGTTCACGTGGAAGATCGGCGCCTGGATCATCCGGGCCACGTCGGTGGAGTAGGTCGAGGACCGCGACGAGCTCGGGCTCGTCGTGAAGCCGACCTGGTTGTTGATGACGACGTGGATCGTGCCGCCGGTGCGGTAGCCGCGCAGCTGGCTCAGGTTCAGCGTCTCGGCGACGACACCCTGGCCGGCGAACGCCGCGTCGCCGTGCAGCAGCACGGGCAGCACGGTGAAGCCCTCGCCGGCGAGGTTGAGCCGGTCCTGCTTGGCGCGCACGACGCCCTCGAGCACCGGGTTGACCGCCTCGAGGTGGCTCGGGTTCGCGGCGAGGTAGACCTTGGTCGTGCTGCCGTCCTCGGCGTGGAACTCGCCCTCGGTGCCGAGGTGGTACTTCACGTCACCGGAGCCCTGCACCGAGCGGGGGTCCTGCTTGCCCTCGAACTCGCGGAAGATCTGTCCGTAGGACTTGCCCGCGATGTTGGCGAGCACGTTGAGGCGCCCGCGGTGCGGCATACCGATGCAGACCTCGTCCATCTTCTCGGACGCGGCGCGGCACAGGATGCGGTCGAGCAGCGCGATGACCGACTCGCCGCCCTCGAGGGAGAAGCGCTTCTGCCCGACGAACTTGGTCTGCAGGAAGGTCTCGAACGCCTCGGCCGCGTTGAGCTTGCGCAGGATGCGCAGCTGCTCGTCGGCGCTCGGCTTGGTGAACCCGACCTCGATCTTGGACTGGATCCACTCGCGCTGCTCGGGGTCCTGGATGTGCATGTACTCGGTGCCGATGGTGCGGCAGTACGAGTCGCGCAGGATGCCGAGGATCTTGCGCAGGCGCAGGATCGGCTCGCCGCCGAAGCCGCCGGTGGCGAAGTCGCGCTCGAGGTCCCACAGGGTCAGGCCGTGGCTGGTGACGTCGAGGTCGGGGTGGCGGCGCTGGCGGTACTCCAGCGGGTCGGTGTCGGCCATGAGGTGGCCGCGCACGCGGTAGGCGTGGATGAGCTCCTGCACGCGCGCCGTCTTGTTGACGTCGTCGTCGTGGTGGGCCGAGATGTCCTGCACCCAGCGGACCGGCTCGTAGGGGATGCGCAGGCTCTCGAAGATCTCGTCGTAGAAGCCGTTCTCGCCGAGGAGGAGGGCGTTGACGATGCGCAGGAAGTCGCCGGACTGGGCGCCCTGGATGATCCGGTGGTCGTAGGTGCTCGTCAGCGTGAGGATCTTGGAGACGGCGTTGCGGTTGAGCGTCTCCTGGCTCGCGCCCTGCCACTCGGCCGGGTAGTCGAGCGAGCCGACGCCGATGATCGCGCCCTGGCCGGCCATCAGGCGCGGCACCGAGTGCACGGTGCCGATGGTGCCCGGGTTGGTCAGGGAGATGGTGGTGCCCTGGAAGTCCTCGACCGTCAGCTTGCCGTTGCGCGCCTTGCGGACGACGTCCTCGTATGCCGTCCAGAAGTGGGCGAAGTCCATCGCCTCGGCCGACTTGATGCTGGGCACGAGCAGCTGGCGGGTGCCGTCCTCCTTGGCGATGTCGATCGCCAGGCCGAGGTTGACGTGCGCCGGCACGACGAGGGCGGGCTTGCCCTTCTCGTCGGTGGCGTAGCCGTTGTTCATCTCCGGCATCGCGGCCAGGGCCTTCACCAGGGCGAAGCCGATGATGTGGGTGAAGGAGACCTTGCCGCCGCGGGAGCGCTTGAGGTGGTTGTTGATGACGACGCGGTTGTCGATCAGCAGCTTGGCCGGGATGGCGCGCACGCTGGTCGCGGTCGGCACCTGGAGCGAGGACTCCATGTTGGTGACCGTGCGGGCCGCGGCGCCGCGCAGCGGCTTGACCTCGCTCTCGCTGAGCGGGCCGGTCGCCTTCAGGCCGGCGGGCTCGCGGGGCTTCGGCGCCTCGGCCTTGGCGGGCTCCTGCGGGGCCGCCTCCTGCTCACGCGGGGGAGCGACCTTGGCGGCGGCGGTCTGGCCACCCACCGCGGCCTCCTTGTCCTCGGGCTTGTCGGCGACGGCCTTGTCGGACTTCGCGTCGGGCTTGTCGGTGGTGGAGGCCTGCTTCTGCACGGTGGCCGGGGCGCTCGCGGTGCCCTCGCGGCCCTGCGCCGGCGCGCCCGGGGCGGCGGTGGCTGCCGGGGCCGTGCCGTTCGTGGCCCCGTTGTTCGCCGACTCGCCGGGCCGGTAGTCCGCGAAGAACTCCCACCACGCCTGGTCCACGGAGTTCTTGTCCTGCAGGTACTGCTGATACAGCTCGTCCACGAGCCACTCGTTGGGGCCGAAGGCCGCCAGGGGGTCGTTGGTCGGAGACTGGTCTGGCACGGCGGATACGCCTCTTTCATAGCGTCGACAATGACGAGCAAACGGGTAGGCCCAGCCTATCCCCGTCGAGCCTCGGCTGCCCCAGCGGCCCGGCACCCGTCGGCGAGGGGCCCTGAGCACGCGACGAGAGGGTGGCGAACGGGCCTCCGGTCGCGCTGACCGGGCCGTTTGCCACCCTCTCGACGTGACGTCCGACGTCTGCCTGACGGGCGTCTAGCTGATGTCCGCCCGCACGGTCCGCCAGCTGCCCACGCCGGCCAGCACCGCGGCATACAGCGCCAGCACGATGGCGCCGCCCCACCACTCGAGGCGCACCTCGTCAGGGCTGCTCTGCACCGCGTTGATCATGGCGTTGGTGGCCGAGCTGGGCAGGAACTTGGCGATGTTCTCCGCGCCCCAGTCCCAGAAGGTGAGGGCGAACCCGATGAGCGGCTCGACGATCCAGGCCACACCGACCGCGATGAGCAGCGCCGCCACCTGGTTGGGGATGAGGATGCCGGCCCCGAGGCCGATCAGCCCCCACAGCCCGAGCACGAGGAGACCCAGCGCGAGGGTGCGGATGATCTCGGTGCTCGGGAACGGGTCGAAGCCGCGCGCGTTGAGCACGATCGCGCCGGTGATGACCGATCCGGCGAGCGAGAGGAGCCCGTAGAGCGCGCCGAGCCCGAGCAGCGCGATGACCTTCGCCAGCATCACCTTGCCGCGCTTGGGCACGCCGAGGAAGGTGCCGGTGATGGTCTTGTGCCGGTACTCGCTGCCGATCTGGAGCACGCCGATGGTCAGGGTCAGCAGGTAGCCGACGCCGAGGCCGCCGGTGTAGACCGAGCCGACGATCTGCTCATCGGTGCCGGTGGGTATGCCGCCCGGTCCGGCGCCGCCGGTGGCTTCCTCACCCGTGAGCAGGAAGCCGAACAGCAGCGCGAAGAGGACGCCTGCCACGAAGATCGCGATGGCCATGCCCCACCACAGGCGGGTGGTGAAGAACTTGCGGAACTCGGCCCTGATGGCGGCGGTCACCCGTTCGCCCCTTCCTGTGACGTGATGGCGTCGCGCTCGGTCGGCGCGGACTGGCCGAGGTTGCGGTTGGTGTTCTCGGTGAGCGCGAAGAACAGCTGCTCGAGGTCGTTCTGTATGCCGTGGAGCTCGTAGATCGGCAGGCCCGCCCTGAGTGCCACGTCACCGATGAGGCGCAGGTCCTGGTGTCGGCGACCAGGGCGCCCGTGCCGTCCGCGGTGCTGGTGACGTCGGTGCTGGTGATGTCGGTGCTGGTGATGTCGCTGACCCGCAGGGCCCCGGCCAGGGCGGCGGCGTCGGAGGTGCGCACGAGGGCGCGCGGCGCGCCGTGCAGGTCGGTCATCGCGCCCTGGCGGACGAGCTTGCCGTTGGTGATGATGACGACGTCGTCGACGGTCTGCTCCACCTCCTGGAGCATGTGGCTCGAGATGAGGATGGTCTTGCCCTGGCCGGCGAGGTGGCGCAGGAAGCCGCGCAGCCAGCGGATGCCCTCGGGGTCGAGGCCGTTGGCCGGCTCGTCGAGGATGAGCACCTGCGGGTCGCCGAGCATGGCCGCAGCCAGGCCGAGGCGCTGGCGCATGCCCATCGAGTAGCCGCCGGCGCGCTTGCGGGCGGCCGCCGGGATGCCGACCAGCTCGAGCATCTCGTCGACCCGCTTGTCGCTCACGCCCGCGGTGTCGGCCAGCACCCTGAGGTGGTCGCGGCCGGTGCGGCCCGGGTGGAAGTTGGTCGCCTCGAGCGCGGAGCCGACCATGCCCATGGGCTGCTCGATGTCGTGGTAGCGGCGGCCGCCGATGGTCGCGGTGCCGCTGGTGGGCTTGACCAGGCCGAGCAGCATGCGCAGCGTCGTGGTCTTGCCGGCACCGTTGGGGCCGAGGAAGCCGGTGATGCGCCCCGGCTCGACGGTGAAGGAGAGGTTGTCGACGGCGGTGAAGCTGCCGAACCGCTTGGTCAGGTCACGCACCTCGATGCGGCCGGCCTGCGGCGCCCCTGGCCCGGCAGTGGTGCGGTCGTCGTGTTCGTCGTCGTCATGCGTCCCCCGGCTCCAGTCTCATGTGTCACATCCTCCCAACTGACCTCACGTGAGGGTCAACGGGGTTTGCGGCGTGTTGGTGCCGCGTCGACGGCAGGGGAGGCGGCCGTATGCCGGTGCGTCCAGTTCGCCGCGCGGCAGGACGGCGGCGCGCACCTAGGATGGCCGCACTATGACCGAGTGGTTACTCGTCCTCGCCGGCGTCCTCCTCACCGTCGGCACCGCCGTCTTCGTGGCTGCCGAGTTCTCGCTGGTGGCCCTGGACCGCCCGACCGTGCAGAGGGCCGTCGACGCCGGTGACCACCGCGCCCACGTCGTGCTCGGGTCGCTGCGCCGGCTGTCGACCCAGCTGTCGGCCGCGCAGGTCGGCATCACGCTGACCACCCTGGTCCTCGGCTACCTCGCCACGCCCAGCATCGGCCGCCTGCTCGAGACGCCGCTGACCGCGATGGGCCTCAGCGGCACCACCCTGACGTCGGTGGCCGCCGCGCTCGCGCTGGCCATCGCCACGATGTTCTCGATGGTGTTCGGCGAGCTGCTGCCGCAGTTCCTCGGCATCTCCGCGCCGCTCGGCACGGCCAAGGTCGTCGCCATGCCCGTGCGGGTCTTCGCCGTCGTCGCCAAGCCGCTCATCGCCGTGCTCAACGGCTCGGCCAACCTCGCGCTGCGCGGCATGGGCATCACCCCGCAGGAGGAGCTGTCCGGGGCGCGCACCCCCCAGGAGCTCGCCTCCCTGGTCCGGCGCTCGGCCGAGCAGGGAACCCTCGACGTCGGCACCGCCCGGCTCGTCACCCGCTCCCTCGGGTTCGGCGAGCAGACCGCGGCCGACGTGATGAGCCCGCGGGCCCGCGCCACCGCCATCGAACGCACGGCCACCGCCGAGGACGTCCTGCGGCTGGCCCGCAGCACCGGCCACTCGCGCTTCCCGGTGACCGGCGAGGACTGGGACGACATCGACGGCATCGTGCACGTCAAGCGCGCCATCGCCGTGCCGCACGACCGCCGCCCCGACGTGCCGGTCTCGGCCCTCATGGTGCCGCCGCTGCTCGTGCCGGAGACCATCCGGCTCGACCCGCTGCTGCTCCTGCTGCGCGAGTCCGGGCTGCAGCTGGCCATCGTCGTCGACGAGTACGGCGGGACCGCCGGCGTCGTCACCCTGGAGGACGTCGTCGAGGAGATCGTCGGCGACGTGAGCGACGAGCACGACCGCGCCCGCACCACCGGTCGCGAGATGACCGACGGCACCTGGAGTGTGCCCGGCCTCTGGCGCCCGGACGAGGTGCGCGAAAGGTGCGGGGCCCCCGTGCCGGAGGGGCCGGCATACGAGACCACGGGCGGGTGGGTCATGGCCGAGCTCGGCCGCGTGCCCGTCGTGGGCGACACCGTCTCGCTGCCCGGCTGGGACGTCACCGTGCTCGCGATGGACGGGATGCGCGTCGACCGGCTGCGCTTCACCCCCGAGGAGAACGGCGAGCCGGGGGCGGCCCTTGGGGCCGCCAACGGGCCTTCCTCGGTCGAGGAGGGTGGTCGCTGATGGGCATCGCCCTGTGGGTCACGATCCTCCTGCTGCTGCTCAACGCCTTCTTCGTGGGGGCCGAGTTCGCCGCGATGGCGGCCCGGCGCTCGCAGCTCGAGCCGCTGGCCGCGGGCGGGTCGCGCCGGGCGCAGATCTGCCTCGACGCCCTCGAGCAGATGGGCTCGCTGCTGGCCTGCGCCCAGCTCGGCATCACGGTCTGCTCCGTGCTGCTCGGTGCCATCTCGGAGGCTGCGCTGCACCACTTCTTCGTGCCGGTGCTCGAGCACCTCGGGGTGCCGGAGGCCCTCGCCGAGGGTTCGGCGCTCGCGCTGGCCCTGCTGATCGTCGTCTACCTCCACGTGGTCGTGGGGGAGATGATCCCCAAGAACCTCGCGATCGCCGGGCCCGAGCGGGCGGCGCTGGTGCTCGTGCCGGTGCTGCTCATGGTCACCCGCGCGCTGCGGCCGCTGATCCGGGTGATGGAGGCGATCGCCAAGGCCCTGGTGCGGCTCTTCGGCGTGGAGCCCCGGAACGAGCTCCCCTCTGCCTTCACCGCGGAGGAGGTGCAGCACATCGTCGCCGAGTCGCACCGGGAGGGCCTCATCGAGGAGGAGCAGCACGGGCTCGTCGGCGCCGCGCTGGAGTTCAGCGACAAGGACGCGATCGACGTGGCCGTGCCGCTCGACTCGCTGGTGACCCTGCCGCTGACCGCGACCCCTGACGACGTCGAGCGGCTGGTGGCCAAGAAGGGCTTCTCCCGCTACCCGATGGTCGACGCGTCCGGCTCGCTCACCGGCTACCTGCACCTCAAGGACGTGCTCTACGCCGACGAGTCCGAGCGCGACCTGCCCGTGCCGGTGAAGCGGGTGCGCAAGCTGGCGACGGTGCGGCCCGCCGACGAGGTGGAGGAGGTGCTGGCCACGATGCAGCTGACCGGCGCCCACCTGGCCCGGGTCGTCGACGACGAGGGCCGCGACCTCGGCGTGGTCTTCCTCGAGGACGTGCTCGAGGAGCTGGTCGGCGAGGTCACCGACGCCAGCCAGCGCTGAGGAGGGCACTGCGTCACTGATCCACTGGGCGGATCACTGGCGCAGCCGCGGCGACTGCGTCACTGATGCCGGGGAGGCATCACTGGCGCAGCGGCGCAGCCGAGCCGGCTTCCAGCACGTCCCTGATGTCGCGCAGCCGCTGCGCCACACGGGCCTCCAGCTGCCGACCGATGAGCCTGGTCAGCAGCGTCAGCGGTCGGCGCACGCGCAGTGTCTCTCGGTGGTGCAGCACGCTGGAGCCTTCGGGGGCGGGCTCGATCTCGTAGGTCAGGTGACCCCACCAGGGACGGCTCCGGAACTCCATGCCGAGAACGCTCGGCTCGCTCAGCTCGGTCACCACGCTCTCGACCGACAACCAGCACCCCGGCGTCAGGCGTACACGCTCGTGCCACCGGGTGCCGACGCGAGTGGGGCCGGCCGGGTCCTTGCGCATCTCGACGTGAGCCCGGCGCGGGATCGGCTCGACGTCCTGGATGTCGGCCAACAGGTCGAACACCACTCTGGGTGGACGCCGGACCACGATGCCGAGATCGATGTCGTAGCCGCTCATACCTCGACACTGCGGCTCAGAGCCGTCCGCGGGGAGGGCCGGAGGTCCGGCATTCCCGGTGCTGGTTCGGCAACTGGTGTTTCTGGCACATCTGTTCTGTCGAACAGGCACATCTGTTCTGTCGAACAGAAAGTGCCCCCGGCAGGATTCGAACCTGCGCTCCCGCCTCCGGAGGGCGGTGCTCTATCCCCTGAGCTACGGGGGCCAACACGGGCGCAGCAACCTGCGCCCGGAGGAGGTTAGCAGCCTAGGGTGGGAAACATGGAACGCGGTGGGGGGCTGGTGCTCGTGTGCGATGACACCGAGCCCATTCGGCGGCTGATCCGGGTGAACCTCGAGCTCGACGGCTACATCGTGGAGGAGGTCAGCGACGGCGAACGGCTGCTGGCCCGCCTGTGGGAACCGGAGGCCGAGCTGCCCGGCGTGATCATCCTCGACGCGCAGATGGAGCCGCGCGACGGGTGGTGGGCGATCAGCCAGATCCGCACCGACCGGCGCCTGGACCACATCCCGGTGCTCATGGTGACCGCCTCGGTGCAGCAGCACGACCGGGTGCAGGCCCGGGCGGCCGGCCTCGACGCGTTCGTGGCCAAGCCGTTCGACCCCGACTACCTCGTCGAGCTGGTCGAGGGCTTCATGGCCGAGGGCAGGGAGCACGTCCCCGCGTCCTAGACTGAGGCGGGTGACCCCCGAAGAGCTCTCGCTGGCCATCCGCACCGTCCTGACCGAGGCCGTCGACGCCGGTGACTTCACCGCCGCCGTGCCGGCCGAGGTGCGTGTGGAGCGACCGAAGAACCGCGAGCACGGGGACTGGTCCACCAACGTCGCCCTCCAGCTGGCCAAGGGCGCCGGTATGCCGCCGCGCGAGCTCGCGGCCAAGGTCGCCGAGCGCCTCGGCCAGGTCGCCGGCATCAAGGCCGTCGACGTGGCGGGCCCCGGATTCCTCAACATCACCCTCGACGCCGCGTCGGCCGGAGAGCTGGCCCGCTCCATCGTCGAGGCGGGAGCGTCCTACGGCCACAACGAGGCTGCCAAGGGCGAGGTCATCAACCTCGAGTTCATCTCGGCCAACCCGACCGGGCCGCTGCACCTCGGGCACACCCGCTGGGCCGCGCTCGGCGACGCCATGCACCGGCTGCTGAAGGCCTCCGGCGCCGACATCACCGCCGAGTACTACATCAACGACGCCGGCGCGCAGATGGACAACTTCGGCCGCAGCGTGCTGGCCCGGGCCAAGGGCGACCCGACCCCGGAGGGCGGCTACCCCGGCGCCTACGTCGACGACCTCGCCAAGACGGTGGTCGCGCAGCGCCCCGACGTCCTCGACCTGCCCGAGGACGAGGCCTTGGCCATCGCCCGGGAGCTCGCGTACGAGGCCCAGCTCGCCGACATCAAGGGGGTGCTGGCCGACTTCGGCGTGAGCTTCGACGTGTGGTTCTCGGAGAAGAGCCTCCACGCCGGCGGCGCCGTCGAGCAGGCCGTCGACCGGCTGCGCGAGCAGGGCCACGTCTACGACCTCGACGGCGCGGTCTGGCTGCGCACCACCGACTTCGGCGACGACAAGGACCGCGTGCTCATCCGCGCCAACGGCGAGCCGACCTACTTCGCCGCCGACGCCGCCTACTACCTCTCCAAGAAGGACCGCGGCTTCGACGAGAAGATCTACCTGCTCGGCGCCGACCACCACGGCTACATCAACCGGCTCAAGGCCATCGCGGCCTGTGCCGGCGACGACAAAGAGCACAACATCGAGGTCCGCATCGGCCAGCTGGTCGACCTCAACGGCGCCAAGCTCTCCAAGCGCGCCGGCAACATCATCGAGCTGCGCGACCTCATCAGCTGGATCGGCACCGACGCCATCCGCTACTCGCTGGCCCGCTACCCGGCCGACAGCCCGCTGTCGATGGAGGGGGAGGAGCTGCGCAAGCAGACCAACGAGAACCCGGTCTTCTACGTGCAGTACGCCCACGCCCGCACCTCCAACGTGCACCGCCTGGCAGTGGAGGACGGCGTGCGCCCCGAGGACGGCTTCGACCCCTCGCTGCTCACCGACCCGACCGAGGCGGCCCTGCTGGCCATCCTCGGCGACTTCCCGCGGGTCGTCGCGCAGGCCGCGAAGCTGCGCGAGCCGCACCGGGTCGCGCGCTACCTCGAGGACCTCGCCGGCCGCTTCCACAAGTGGTACGACACCTGCCGGGTGCGTCCGGTGAACCGCGACGAGGAGGTCACCGACCTGCACCGCACGCGGCTCTGGCTCAACGACGCCACCCGCCAGGTGCTCGCGAACGGCCTTGACCTGCTTGGCGTCTCGGCGCCCGAGCGGATGTAGCACCAGGTGCGCGCGCACGAGGCAGGCGCCCTCCACGCCGAGGGCTACGGCGGCCCGCCCCACTGGCTGCCCTGGCCGACCGACGTCATGGAGCTGCTGCCGCAGCTCTGGCCGCAGACGGTCCGGCGCGACAGCGCCGGGCGGCTCGAGGTCGGCGGCGTCGACGTGGTGACGCTCGCCCGCGAGTACGGCACCGCGGCATACGTCATCGACGAGGAGGACTTCCGCACCCGCGCGCGGGCCTTCCGCGACGGGTTCTCGGCGCCGTTCGAGCCGCTCTGCGGCGGCGTCGACGTCTACTACGCGGGCAAGGCGTTCCTCTGCACGGCGGTCGCCCGCTGGGTGGCCGAGGAGGGGCTGAGCCTCGACGTCGCCTCCGGCGGCGAGCTCGCGGTGGCGCAGCGCGCCGGCTTCCCGGCCGAGCGGATCGGCATGCACGGCAACAACAAGAGCCTCGCCGAGATCCAGCAGGCGCTCGACTACGGGGTGGGGCGGATCATCGTCGACTCCTTCGAGGAGATCGACCGGATCGCCGCTGTCGCAACGGAGCTCGGCGTCCGTGCCCCCGTCATGGTGCGCGTCACCGTCGGCGTCGAGGCGCACACCCACGAGTTCATCGCCACCGCCCACGAGGACCAGAAGTTCGGGTTCTCCCTCGCCGGTGGGCAGGCCGCCGCGGCGGTCGACCGCATCCTCGAGCGCAGCGACGTGCTCGACCTGCTCGGCCTCCACTCGCACATCGGCAGCCAGATCTTCGACACCTCCGGCTTCGAGGTCTCGGCCCGCCGGCTCATCGGCCTGCACGCCCAGGTCGCCGAGAAGCACGGCGTGCACATGCCGGAGATGGACCTCGGCGGCGGCTACGGCATCGCCTACACCTCCGAGCACACCCCGCTGGCCGCGCAGGAGCTCGGCGAGCAGATGGCCGAGCTGGTGCGCCGCGAGTGGTCAAGGCGCCGGTGCGCGGCGGGAGCCGGCGCAGCGACGGCATCCCCGTCCCGCGCCTGTCGATCGAGCCGGGCCGGGCCATCGTCGGCCCGAGCACCTTCACCCTCTACGAGGTCGGCACCGTCAAGGACGTCGACCTCGGCCACGGCGCCAAGCGCACCTACGTCTCGGTCGACGGCGGCATGAGCGACAACGTCCGCACCGCCCTCTACGACGCCGACTACTCCTGCACCCTGGCGAGCCGGCGCTCCGAGGCCGTGCCGCGGCTGTCGCGCGTCGTCGGCAAGCACTGCGAGAGCGGCGACATCGTCGTCATGGACGAGTACCTGCCCGACGACATCACCTCCGGCGACCTCATCGCGGTCCCGGGCACGGGCGCCTACTGCCGCAGCCTGTCGAGCCAGTACAACCACGTGCCGCGGCCGCCGGTCATCGCGGTGCGCGGCGGCGAGGCCCGGGTGATCGTGCGCCGGGAGACCGTGGACGACCTCCTCGCGCTCGACGTCGGCTGAGGAGAATCCACGTCCAACCGGTCCGGATGCCGGAACAATGAGCGTCCACAACGTGGTCACCGGCACGATGGCAGTGTCCGGGAGAGCCCTACAGGGCACAAGGAGCAGACGGTGAGCGAAGTCGGTAACAAGGCAGCAGGAGAGCCCCTGAAGGTGGCCCTCCTCGGGTGTGGCGTGGTCGGGTCCTCGGTGGCCCGGATGCTCACCGAGCAGGCCGGCGACCTCACCGCCCGCGTCGGCCGCCCCCTCGAGCTCATCGGCATCGCCGTGCGCCGCGCCGGCCGCGACCGCTCCGACCTGCCGGTCGACCCGAGCCTGTTCACCACCGACGCCGACTCCCTGGTCACCCGGGCCGACATCGTCATCGAGGTGATCGGCGGCATCGAGCCGGCCCGCAGCCTCATCCTCACGGCGATGGAGCACGGCGCCTCCGTGGTGAGCGCCAACAAGGCGCTGCTCGCCGAGGACGGCCCCAACCTGTATGCCGCGGCCGACAAGTTCGGCGTCGACCTCTACTACGAGGCCGCGGTCGCCGGGGCGATCCCGATCCTGCGACCGATCCGCGAGTCGCTGGCCGGCGACGAGGTGCGCAAGGTGCTCGGCATCGTCAACGGCACCACCAACTACGTGCTCGACAAGATGGACACCACCGGCATGGGCTTCGCCGAGGCCGTCGAGCAGGCCCAGGCGCTCGGCTACGCCGAGGCCGACCCGACCGCCGACGTCGAGGGGTTCGACGCCGCCGCCAAGGCCGCGATCCTCGCCAGCCTCGCCTTCCACACCCGCGTCTCGAGCGACGACGTCCACCGCGAGGGCATCACCGAGGTCAGCGCCGCCGACGTGCAGGCCGCCAAGGAGATGGACTGCGTCGTCAAGCTGCTCGCCATCTGTGAGCGCACCCGCGACGAGCAGGGCCACGACCTCGGCATCAGCGTCCGCGTCTACCCGGCGATGATCCCGCGCAGCCACCCGCTCGGCTCGGTGCGCGACGCCTACAACGCCGTCTTCGTCGAGGCGGCCGCGGCCGGCGAGCTCATGTTCTACGGCAAGGGCGCCGGCGGCGACCCCACGGCGAGCGCGGTGCTCGGCGACGTCGTGGCCGTGGCCCGCCACCGCGTCGGCGGCGCCAAGGGCCCGGGGGAGTCGGCCTACGCCGACCTGCCGGTGCTGCCCATCGGGTCGGCCCTGACGCGCTACCACATCAGCCTCGACGTGGCCGACCGCCCGGGCGTGCTCGCCCAGGTCGCCACCGCCTTCGCCGAGCACGGCGTCTCGATCGAGACCGTGCGCCAGCAGGTCGTCACCGACGAGGAGTCGGGGGAGGCCCGCGCCAACCTCATCGTGGTCACGCACATGGCACCCGACGCCGCGCTGTCGGCCACGGTCGACGCGCTGGCCAACCTGCCCACCGTCGACGAGGTCACCTCGGTGATGCGGGTGGAGGGCTCCTGATGGCCCACCTGTGGCGCGGCGTGATCCGCGAGTACGCCGACCGGCTGCCGATGCTCGAGGGCGCGCCGGTGGTGACGCTCCAGGAGGGCGGCACGCCGCTCATCCCGGCCGAGCACCTCTCCGAGCTCACCGGCGCCCAGGTCTTCGTCAAGTACGAGGGCCTCAACCCGACCGGCTCGTTCAAGGACCGCGGCATGACGACCGCGATCTCCATGGCGGCCAAGCACGGCGCCAAGGCGGTCATCTGCGCCTCGACCGGCAACACCTCCGCGTCGGCGGCGGCCTACGCCACCAAGGCCGGCATGGCCTGTGCCGTGCTGGTGCCCGAGGGCAAGATCGCGATGGGCAAGCTCAGCCAGGCCATCGCCCACGGGGCCACGCTGCTGCAGGTCGACGGCAACTTCGACGACTGCCTCACCCTGGCCCGCAAGCTCGCCGAGGCCTACCCGGTCGAGCTCGTGAACTCGGTCAACCCCGCCCGCATCGAGGGCCAGAAGACCGCCTCGTTCGAGGTCGTCGACGCGCTCGGCGACGCCCCCGACATCCACTGCCTCCCGGTCGGGAACGCCGGCAACATCACGGCCTACTGGCGGGGCTACCGCGAGTATGCCGCCGGGCACGGGATCGAGGGCGTGCCCGACGGGGTGGCGTCCCGGCTCCCGCAGATGTGGGGCTTCCAGGCCGCCGGCGCGGCGCCCATCGTGCTCGGCCACCCGGTCGACCACCCCGAGACCATCGCCACCGCGATCCGCATCGGCAACCCCGCCTCGTGGAAGCAGGCCGAGGAGGCCCGCGACGACTCCGGCGGGCGCATCGAGGCGGTCACCGACGAGCAGATCCTCGCTGCCCACCGGCTGCTCTCGGCCCGCGAGGGCATCTTCGTCGAGCCCGCGTCGGCGGCCAGCGTCGCCGGGCTGCTCATGGCGCACGAGGCCGGCCAGGTGCCTGCCGGCGCGACGGTCGTCTGCACGGTGACGGGCCACGGCCTGAAGGACCCGCAGTGGGCGCTGAAGGGCGCCGACGGCGCCGAGGTCGCCCCGACACGCGTTCCCGTCGACGCCTACACGGCAGCACAGGCGCTCGGGCTGGACGGCTGATGGGTGGGTCGCTGGCGCCCGGCACCTCCGTGCACGTGCGCGTGCCCGCCAGCAGCGCCAACCTCGGGCCCGGCTTCGACTCCATCGGCCTCGCGCTGGGCATCTGGGACGAGTGCACCGCCACCGTCACCGACGAGCCGGGCCTCGTCATCGAGGTCGACGGCCAGGGCGCGGGGGAGGTGCCGCTCGACGAGCGACACCTCGTCTACCGCTCCATGCTCACCGCCTGGGACCACCTCGACCCGGCCGACGCCGTGGAGGTGCCCCCGGGCCTGCACCTGCGATGTCGCAACGCCGTGCCCCACGGCCGCGGCCTCGGCTCGTCGGCCACCGCCATCGTCACGGGCATCGCTGCGGCACAGGGCCTCTGCCATGCCTCGCGCGCGGACGACCGCCCGTTCGACCTCGCCTTCACCAACGACATCGCCAGCATGGTGGAGGGGCACCCCGACAACGCCTCGGCCAGCGTCTACGGCGGCATGACCCTGTCGTGGAGCGACGACCCGGGCGAGACGGCGAAGGCCGCCACCACCACGGTCCGGGTGCCGCTGCACCCCGACGTCGTGCCGGTCGTCTTCATCCCGTCCGAGACGCTCTCGACGGCCAAGGCGCGCTCGGTGCTGCCCTCCCACGTGCGGCTGGCCGACGCGGCATACAACTCGGCGCGGGCAGCGCTGCTGGTGCACGCGATGCGGCACGCGCCCCGAGCACCTGCTCTCGGCGACGCAGGAGCGGCTCCACCAGGAGGCGCGCCGGCCGTCGTACCCGCACTCCATGGAGCTCGTCGACCGGCTGCGCCGCGAGGGGCACGCGGCCGTGATCTCCGGCGCCGGTCCCTCGGTGCTGGTGCTCGCGACGACGTCGACGGCCGAGGCGGTGCTGGCCCACGCCGCGGACGCGTGGGAGGCGCTCGCGCCGGGGGTGCCCGACGAGGGCGTCATCGTCCGAGAGGTCACAACCTGAGCACCGTTCGGGGGAGCCTCGTCACGATTCGCCCGGACTGGGTGTTACATTGAAGACGCACGCAGCGGATGGAGTTCTCCTCCGCATCCAGCGACACGTGCACCCTCCACGCGAAGGCAACCTGATTGTTGCCCCTGGCTTCTCGTGCCCTTGCGTGGCCTCCACTGGCCAGTTCTTGGCCCAAGCTCCGGTTCGGCTCTGAGCCCGAACCGCATACGAGGGGGAAGGATCCTTCGTGACAGACACCACCACTCTCGACGCCGCCCAGTCCGGCGGCACCGAGAAGCCCCGTCGATCCGGCGCGCTGAGCACCATGCGCCTGGCCGAGCTCCAGGGCCTGGCCTCCAGCATGGGGATCACGGGCACCGCCAAGATGCGCAAGGGTGACCTGATCACCGCCATCAAGGCCCGCCAGTCCGGCTCTGCCCCTGCGGCCGAGAAGGCCGACAAGGTCGAGGCGGCCGCCCCGCGCGCCGAGCGCTCCGGAGCCGCTCCGAGAGCCGCTCCGAGGGCAGCGACCGCCAGGCCGGTCAGGCGACCCAGGAGCGCCCGCAGCAGCAGGAGCGCCCGGCCGCCCGCGAGCAGGATGGCGAGCAGGCTGGCCAGCAGGCCCCCGCGCAGGGCGGGGAGCGCCCGCAGCGCCAGGCCCGCCAGGAGCGGCAGAACCGCCAGGAGCGGCAGAACCGCCAGGAGCGCGGCGAGGCCAGCCAGGGCGAGCAGGACCGTGAGGTCCGCCGTGAGCGTGACGACCGCGGCGAGCGCACCGACGCCCGGGACGACCGCAACCGCAGCGACCGGGGCGACCGCCAGCAGCGCGACGAGCGGGGCTCCCGCGACGACCGCCGCAACGAGCGCACCGACCGCGCGCAGGGTGGCGACCGTGACGACCGCCGTGGCGAGCGCACCGAGCGCACCGCGCGCAGGGTGGCGACCGTGACGACCGCGGCGGCGACCGCGACGACCGCGGCGACAACCGCAACCGCGACGACCGCAACCGCGACGACCACGGTGGCGACGACGAGGGCGAGGGCCGCGGCCGTCGCCGCAGCCGCAGCCGCAACCGGGGTCGCGACAAGCGCCGCGGCGGTGAGCGGGAGTACGACAACGAGCCCCTGGTGCACGAGGACGACGTCCTGGTGCCCGTCGCCGGCATCCTCGACGTCCTCGAGAACTACGCGTTCGTGCGCACCTCCGGCTACCTGCCCGGCCCGAACGACGTCTACGTGCCGCTCGGCCTGGTCAAGAAGAACGGCCTGCGCAAGGGCGACGCCGTCACCGGTGCCGTGAAGGCGCAGACCGACGAGCAGCAGCAGAACTCGCGCCAGAAGTTCAACGCGCTGGTGCGCCTCGACACGGTCAACGGCATGACGCCGGAGGACGCGAAGAAGCGCGTGGAGTTCGGCAAGCTGACGCCGCTCTACCCGCAGTCGCGCCTGCGCCTGGAGACCGACCCGACCCAGCTGACGACGCGGATCATCGACCTCGTCGCCCCCATCGGGAAGGGCCAGCGCGGCCTCATCGTCGCCCCGGCCAAGGCCGGCAAGACGATGGTCATGCAGGCGATCGCCAACGCCATCACGACCAACAACCCGGAGTGCCACCTCATGGTCGTCCTCGTGGACGAGCGCCCCGAGGAGGTCACCGACATGCAGCGTGCGGTCAAGGGCGAGGTCATCTCCTCGACCTTCGACCGCCCGGCCGACGACCACACCACGGTCGCCGAGCTGGCCATCGAGCGGGCCAAGCGCCTGGTCGAGATGGGCCACGACGTGGTCGTGCTGCTCGACTCGATCACCAAGCTGGGCCGGGCCTACAACCTCTCGGCGCCCCCGAGCGGCCGGATCCTCTCCGGTGGTGTCGACAGCGCCGCGCTGTACCCGCCGAAGAAGTTCTTCGGTGCGGCCCGCAACATCGAGGACGGCGGCTCGCTGACCATCCTCGCGACCGCGCTCGTCGAGACCGGCTCCCGCATGGACGAGGTCATCTTCGAGGAGTTCAAGGGCACCGGGAACATGGAGCTCAAGCTCGACCGTGGCCTGGCGAACCGCCGGATCTTCCCGGCTGTCGACGTCAACGCGTCGGGCACCCGCCGAGAGGAGATCCTCCTCTCCGGCGAGGAGCTGAAGATCATGTGGAAGCTGCGTCGGGTGCTCGCCGCCCTCGACCAGCAGCAGGGCATCGAGCTCCTCATCGACCGCCTCAAGAAGACCAAGAGCAACATCGAGTTCCTCATGCAGGTCCAGCAGACCTCCTCGATCCACATCGAGGACGAGGACACCCGCCGCTGACGCGGCCTGCACCAAGAGCGCACGGGGCCGCTCCCACCGAAAGGTGGGGGCGGCCTCGTCCGTTCGCCCAGAAGGTAAAGAACGTGCCTGTCGCCGTCGTGCCGGTCTAGTAGCAGCCGCCGTGGGGCACCGAGGGCAGGTCGGCCACGACCGTCTGGGCGCGGGCCGGGTCGGCGGCGAGGTGCTCGGCAGGTCTGCTCTCGCCGTACTGCTCGGCCACCATCTGGTGCTGCCAGCGCTGCCGACCCGAGCCCGCATCCACCACACCCAGCCATCGACGCGAGTCCATGGCGTCCCGTCCCTCCCAGGCGTCGACCCCGAAGACCCCGTCGAGCGCCACCGGCTGTCGCAGGCCCTCGAGCCGCCAGCGCTCGCGACCGTTCCTCACGTCGACCCCGAGCGTGACCTGCTGACCCTGCAGATCGGTGCCCGAGAGGGCCAGGGTCCGGTCGGCGATCGCGCGCTCGTCTCCGGCGCTGACGGTCGCCAGGCCCAGGCGCCCGGCGGCGGTGCTGCCGCTCGACACCGACCACAGCTCCCGCCCCGTCACCAGGTCGACGACGACGGTGCCGCCGCCGGAGACCAGTGCGGCCACACCAGCGCCGAGGGAGGTCAGCGAAGCTCCCTTGCGCCGCCACAGCACGCGGCCGGTCGCGGCGGAGACGGCGAAGACCTCCTCGACGCGTCCGAGCTGGTCAGACCCTGAGGCCGAGGCGACCACGGTGTCGCCGGCCACCTCGAGGTGGACGTCGAAGGAGGTGGCCACCTGCTCGGGCACCACCCGCCACACCAGCCGCGGCCCCTCGAGGTGCACGCCGAGCACCGACCCGTCGCGCGAGGCCGTGACCGCCCTGTCCTCGCCCACCGGGACGAACCGAACGGACGGCCGCACCGGCAGCTGGACCCACCGGTCCGGGCCGCCACCGGCGGGCCGGACCGACAGCACGTCGCCGTGGCTTCCGACCAGCCGGTCGCCCGAGACCGTGAAGGTGCGGCCGAAGTCGCCCGCCTCACCGTTGCTGCCGCCCGCGTGGGTGATGCTCTGGCCGCCCGTGCCGGACAGCGGCACGCCCCTCACGCCGCGGCCCGGATGGTCCTCGTCGCCCGCGTCCCGGCCCCAGACCATCCCGTCCGCGATGCCCACGGCGTCCTCGAGCTTGTCGGTGCTGAGCAGGAGGCGCCCGGTGGCCGCGTCGAGCACGTGCACGGCCCGACAGCCGGTGACGACCACGTGGTCGCCCGTCACCAGGGGAGTGGTCTCGGAGCGGTCGGCCACCTCCGTGCGCCACCGTTCGGCACCGGTGTCGTCGACGGCGCTCACCCACCCACGCCCGGGCGGGCACGGGTCGAAGTCGCAGCCGGTCGGGGAGCACGCCGACACCGCCATGGCGCCCACCGCCACGACGGCCACACCCCACCGAGCCCCCCGCACGCCCACAGGGTGCCGCGCACGCGAGCCGCGCACGCGGCATACGCGCTGTCTGTGACCGGAGCGCAACCGCCCGCGCCCCAATGTGGTGGTTCACCGCCCTCATGACGTCGGCGAACCACCACGTTGGCGACACCGAGGAGTCGGTATGCCGTGTGCCTGGTCGCGTGGTCGTTGCACCTGTGGATGGCCGACCGGCGCGTCGGGCAGACCTCGGCATGCTTGCGAGGTGTGGACGCGGTGACGGCGGCGAAGGTGCGGGGGCAGTTCGGCCTGATCACGTGGACCCAGTGCCGTGAGGCGAAGCTGACCGAGCGCGCGGTGCGGTGGCGTCTGTCGTCCGGGCGGTGGGCGCGCGTGCACCCGGGGGTGTACCTCACCGAGCCGGGCCGCGACGACTGGGAGGTCAGGGCGCTGGCGGCACTCTTGGCGTGCGGCAAGGGCGCGGCCCTGTCCCACCAGAGTGCTGCCTATGCATGGGGCCTGCAGCGGGCTGCGGGCGACCGGCTGCGCATCATCGTGCCCGCGAGGCGGCACGTCGTGGCGCCCGAGGGCGTCTCCCTCGTGCGCACGCGCTCGGCGGACGAACGAACCGACGAGACCGCCTGGCCGCATCGCACCACGGTGGAGCACACCCTTCTCGACCTCGCCCAGGAGAGCTCGCTCGACGACGCCGTCGGCCGACTGGCGCGAGCCCTCCAACAGGGACGGACCACCGAACGCATGGTGCTCCAGGCGCTGGCCACACGTCCTCGCCAGCGTCATCGGGCCCTGCTGGTGGAGGTCCTCTCTGAGTTGGGGGAGGGTGCCGAGAGCCCGGCGGAGGTGCGCTGGGTCCGGGACGTCGAGAGGGCTCACGGGATGCCGGCCGCGGTGAGGCAGCAGCCCACCGGGGACGGCGGCAGGCGTGACTCCGTCTACGACGACTTCGACCTGGTCGTCGAGGTCGACGGTCGACTGGGTCACGAGGGGTGGGACGGTCGTCGGCGGGACGGGCGCCGCGACCGCCGGGCCGCGGCCACCGGCCGGCTCACGGTGCGGGTCTTCTGGGACGAGCTGGTCCAGACGCCCTGCGAGCTCGCGCTCGAGGTCGGTGACCTGCTCCGCCTGCGCGGCTGGACGGGCTCACCCACACCCTGCCGCAAGCGATCGTGCCCGCTGCGGGCGCGACGCCAACACGGCATACGGACCCGACGGCCCGCGGGTGCGGCGTGAGCGTGGTGGATCGCCGACCCCATGACGTCGGTGATCCACCACGGCCAGCCCGCAGGCCCCGCCCTGGGCCCGGGAATGCCGGAGGGGGTGCTCCCGTTTAGGAGATGTGCGCCGCTCTCTGGCACACTTGACCGCTGACCGGTTCACGGCATACAGGGCAGATCCCGCCGACCCGGCCGCACTCGACTCAAGGAGCACACGTTGAAGAAGGACATCCACCCGCAGTACGTGGAGACCGAGGTCACCTGCACCTGCGGCAACACGTTCACCACCCGCAGCACCGCGACGTCCGGCAAGATCCACGCCGACGTGTGCTCGCAGTGCCACCCCTTCTACACCGGCAAGCAGAAGATCCTCGACACCGGTGG
Source organism: uncultured Actinomycetota bacterium (assembly GCA_963730585.1). GTDB lineage: Bacteria > Actinomycetota > Actinomycetes > Actinomycetales > Dermatophilaceae > Pedococcus_A. Next base: position 34,649 of record CAVSSL010000007.1, read on the forward strand.
CCGCGTGGCCCGGTTCCAGGCCCGCTACGGCAAGAAGGCCGAGAGCAAGTAGCTTCTCCGATGCGCCGGTCCCGACCCCCGTGGTCGCGGACCGGCGCATTTGTCTTTGCCCCCCGCCCCGCCTGACCCAGGAGAGACCCGCATGCTCGAGTCCGCCGCCGCTCTCGTGCAGGAGCACGCCGACCTCGAGAAGCAGCTCGCCGACCCCGAGGTGTTCGGCGACCAGGACAAGGTGCGCAAGCTCAACAAGCGGTATGCCGCGCTGGCGCCGACCGTCGCGGCCTACCACGCGTGGCACGCGGCGACGGACGACCTCGCCGCCGCCCGCGAGCTCGCCAAGGAGGACGAGGGGTTCGCCGCCGAGGTGCCGTCGCTCGAGGCGACGCTGCACGCCGCCGAGGAGAAGCTGCGCCGGCTGCTCGTGCCGCGCGACCCCGACGACGACCGCGACATCATCCTCGAGGTCAAGGCCGGCGAGGGCGGCGACGAGTCGGCCCTGTTCGCCGGCGACCTGCTGCGGATGTACCTGCGCTACGCCGAGCGACGCGGCTGGAAGACCGAGCTCATCGACGCCACCGAGTCCGACCTCGGCGGCTACAAGGACGTGCAGGTCGCGATCAAGGCCAAGGGCACGCCCGAGCCGGGCGACGCGCCCTGGGCGCGGCTGAAGTACGAGGGCGGGGTGCACCGGGTGCAGCGGGTGCCCGTCACCGAGAGCCAGGGCCGCATCCACACCTCCGCGGCGGGCGTCCTGGTGATGCCGGAGGCCGAGGAGGTCGAGGTGACCATCGACCCCAACGACCTCAAGATCGACGTCTACCGCTCCTCGGGCCCCGGCGGGCAGAGCGTCAACACCACCGACTCGGCCGTGCGCATCACCCACCTGCCGACCGGCGTGGTCGTGTCGTGCCAGAACGAGAAGAGCCAGCTCCAGAACAAGGAGTCGGCCCTGCGGGTGCTCCGGGCCCGCCTGCACGCGATCGCCCAGGACGCCGCCGACGCCGAGGCCTCGGCCGCCCGGCGCTCGCAGGTGCGCACCGTCGACCGCTCCGAGCGGATCCGCACCTACAACTTCCCCGAGAACCGGATCAGCGACCACCGCACCGGCTACAAGTCCTACAACCTCGACGTCGTGCTCGACGGCGACCTCGACCCGGTGGTGCAGTCGGCCGTCGACGCCGACGAGCAGGCCCGCATGGCCGCCGTCGCCGAGGGCGCGTGACCGCGACGGGGCGGGGAGGCGCAGGGAGCGACCTGCGCACCGCGGTCCGCGCGGCCACCGCGCGCCTCGCCGAGGCGGGCATCGCCTCCGCCGAGACCGACGCTGTCCTGCTCGCCGCGCACGCCCTTGGTTGCTCGGCCGGGGACGTCCGCAAGGCGATGGTGCTCGGGGGCCCGGTGCCGCCGGCATACGAGGCGTTGGTGGAGGAACGCGCCGCCCGGGTGCCGCTGCAGCACCTCACCGGCCGCGCCGGCTTCCGCCGCCTCGAGCTGCACGTCGGCCCAGGGGTCTTCGTGCCCCGGCCGGAGACCGAGTTCGTCGCCGGGCTCGCCATCGACGCCGCCCGCGCGGCGGGCGAGGCGCCGGTCGTGGTCGACCTGTGCACCGGGTCGGGCGCCATCGCGCTCGCCGTCAAGGACGAGGTGCCTGCGGCGCAGGTGTATGCCGTGGAGCTGGGGGAGGACGCGCACGCCTGGGCCGCGCAGAACCGGTCCGCGACCGGGCTCGACATCACCCTCGTGCACGGCGACGCGACCACAGCGTTCCCCGAGCTCGACGGCGAGGTGGACGTCGTCGTCTCGAACCCGCCGTACATCCCCGTCGGCATGGTGCCCATCGACCCCGAGGTGCGCGACCACGACCCCGACCTGGCGCTCTACGGCGGCAGCGAGGACGGCCTGGCGATCCCGCTCGCCGTGGCGGCCCGCGCGGCGGCGCTGCTCCGGCCCGGCGGGGTGCTCGTCATGGAGCACGCCGACACCCAGGGGGAGTCGCTGCCCGCCGCGCTGGCCCGCACGGGGCTGTGGCGTGACGTCGAGGACCACGAGGACCTCACCGCCCGGCCGCGGGCGACGGTCGCCGTCCGCGCCTGACCTCTCAGCGGGTGGCGAGGCCGCTCAGGACCAGGCGGTAGACCGCCTCGAGCTGCTCGTCGAGGCCGGGCTCACCCCACTCGCCCGCGTGCGCGGGGTGGTGGAACTTCGCGGTCGCGTGCAGCACCGCCCAGCCCACCACCTTCGCGTCCCCCTGGGCGAACTCGCCCGACGCCATGCCGTCGGCGACGATCCGGGCGAGCTGGTCGGCGAGGTGCTCGACGTGGGCCGCCACCACCTCGCGCGAGGCGAGGGTCAGCTCGTGGAAGGTCTCGAACAGCTCGGGGTCGCCGGTGGCCATGCCCTGCTTGGTCGTCGCCAGCAGCACGAGCCAGTCGTGCAGCCGCTTCGACGCCTTGCCGCGCCTGGCCACCACGGCCTCCAGCGGTTCGGAGACCCGGGCGAGCCAGCGCTCCGTGACCGCGTCACGCAGCGCCGCCTTGCTCGGGAAGTGGCGGTAGACGCTGCCGTGGCTGACGTCCAGGGCGCGCGCGACATCGACCACCGAGGCCTTCGCCGGCCCGTAGCGGCGCAGCACCTCCTCGGCGGTGTCGAGGATCGCCTCGGTGGTCAGCGGCTCGGCCATCGGGTCCCTTCGGTCACTTCTCGGTGGTCACTTCTCGCTGTCGAGCATGGACATCTGCATCGCGTCGTAACGCGTGCCGGCAGCGGCCTCGGCCGGCACGGCGGCCTCGATCGCGGCGAGGTCATTCTCGCCCAGCACCAGCCCGACGGCGCCGAGGGACTCGCTGAGCCGGTCACGGCGGCGGGCGCCCACCAGCGGCACGATGTCGTCGCCACGGGACAGCACCCAGGCGATCGCGACCTGGGCCACGGTGGCGCCGCGCGCGGCGGCGACCTCGCGGAGCGCCTCGACGAGGGTGAGGTTGCGCTCGAGGTTCTCGCCGGAGAAGCGGGGGAGGTGGCCGCGGAAGTCCCGCTGCCCCTGGCCGGGTGCCCAGTGGCCCGAGATCAGGCCCCGGGAGAGCACGCCGTATGCCGTGATGCCGGTGCCCAGCTCGCGCGCCGTGGGGAGGATGTCGGCCTCGATGCCGCGGGAGATGAGCGAGTACTCGATCTGCAGGTCCGCGATGGGGTGCACGGCGGCGGCGCGGCGCAGCGTCTCCGCGCCCACCTCGGAGAGCCCGATGTGGCGGACCCAGCCCTCCTTGACCAGGTCGGCCAGGGCGCCGACGGTCTCCTCGACGGGCACGGTCGGGTCGAGGCGGGCCGGCCGGTAGATGTCGACGTGGTCGGTGCCGAGCCGGCGCAGGGTGTAGGCGAGGGCGTTCTTGATGGCGACGGGCCGGGTGTCGACGCCGTTCCAGCTGCCGTCCGGGCCGCGGAGCACGCCGAACTTGACGCTGATGACGGCGTTCTCGCGGTTGCGGCCGCGCAGGGCGTCGCGCAGCAGCAGCTCGTTGTGGCCCATGCCGTAGAAGTCGCCGGTGTCGAGCAGGGTGACGCCGGCGTCGAGCGCGGCCTGGATGGTGGCGACGCTCTCGGCCTCGTCAGCGGGGCCGTAGAGGTCGGACATGCCCATCAGGCCGAGGCCGAGGGCGGAGACGGCGGGCCCGGTGGACCCGAGGGTGCGCTGGGGGAGGGTGCTCATGTCATCGAGGGTAGATGACGAATGACAGATTTCAAATTCTGTCACTCCAAGATATGTCTACGACCTCAGGCGGCGGGATGCTTCACGCGTGGGGATGTCAAGCGGCGCGGTCCGCCCGGGTGGCGGCGTCGACCAGGGCTCGGGCCGAGGCCTTCGCGGCCTCCGGCGCGTCAGGGCTGGCGTCGAGCGAGCCGCTGGCCAGCCCGCCGTCGAGCAGCAGGGTCAGCGAGCGCGCCAGCGACTCGGGGTCGCGCGCCCCGGCCTGCTCGGCCAGTCCGCGCACCCACGAGAGCACCGCCGTCTTGTGCGCCACGGTGCGGTCGTGGACCGGGGTGCCGGGCTGCGACTCGGCGGCGGCGTTGATGAAGGCGCAGCCGCGGTAGCCCTCCCGCCGGCACGCGGTCCGCAGGGCGTCGAACATGCCGACGAGCTGGTCCGCGGGCTCGGGCCCGGCTGCGCCGGCCGCCTGGTGGAGCTGGCCGGTCCAGATGCCGTCCACCTTGTCGAGGTAGGCCACGACGAGGTCGTCCTTGGCCGGGAAGTGCTTGTAGAAGGTCGCCTTGGCCACGCCGGACTCGGCGATGATCAGGTCGACCCCGACCGCCCGTATGCCGCGCGCGTAGAACAGCGCGAAGGCGGTCTCGAGGATCCGTTCGCGAGCGGCGCTGGGTCGCTCCTGGGTGGGGGTGGGCATCGAGCTCCTCCGTGGGCCGGCGTGTCGAGGTCCCAGCATACCTTGCAAGTAGACAGATCTGTCTGTTAGGTTTCCTGCATCGCGGTAGACAGACCTGTCTACTTCACGTTCCGTGAACGTCGCGACCCAGACGTCCCACCACTCGGACCACCAGGAGTCCCCATGAACATCGCAGTCCTCGGCACCGGCATGGTCGGCCAGGCCCTCGCCGCCCGCCTCCTCGAGCTCGGCCACGACGTCGTCGTCGGCACCCGCGACCCCGAGGCCAGCCGTGGCCGCACCGAGCCCGACGGCATGGGCAACCCGCCCTTCAGCGCCTGGCTCGAGGCCCACCCCGCCGCCGGCCTGGCCACCTTCGCCGACGCCGCCGCAGGGGCGGAGCTCGTCGTCAACGCGACCAGCGGGGACGGCGCCATCCCGGCGCTCGAGCTGGCCGGTGCCGACAACCTCGCCGGCAAGGTCCTCCTCGACATCTCGAACCCGCTCGACTTCTCGGCCGGCTTCCCTCCCACCCTGTTCGTCAAGGACACCGACTCGCTCGGCGAGCAGATCCAGCGCGCCTTCCCGCAGGCCCGCGTCGTCAAGACCCTCAACACCCTCAACGCCTCCCTGATGGTCAACCCCAAGGACCTCGGCCAGGAGTCGTCGGTCTTCGTCTCGGGCAACGACGAGGCGGCCAAGGCGACGGTCACCGAGCTGCTGGAGAGCTTCGGCCACACCGACGTCATCGACCTCGGCGACATCAGCACCGCCCGCGGCACCGAGATGCTGCTCCCGGTGTGGCTGCGCCTCTGGGGTGCCCTCGGCACGCCGGCGTTCAACTTCAAGATCGTCCGCTGACCATGACCACCACTGCCCAGCCCATGACCGGGCGCACGGTGCTCGTCACGGGCGGGACCGGCGGGATCGGCGAGGCCACGGCTCGTGGCCTCGCCGGTCTCGGCGCCCGAGTCGGCATCGTCGGGCGCGACGAGGCCAGGGCGCGAGCGGCAGCCGAGCGCATCCGCGGGGCGGGCGGGGAGGTCGACGTCTTCACCGCCGACCTCTCGGCGCAGCGGGAGGTGCGCGCGCTGGCCGAACAGGTGCTCGCGGCATACCCCCGCCTCGACGTCCTCGTGAACAACGTGGGCGGCTACTGGGCCCACCGGCACCCGACCGAGGACGGGCTGGAGCGCACCTTCGCCGTCAACCACCTCGCGCCGTTCCTGCTGACCAACCTGCTGCTCGACCGGCTGCGCGAGAGCGCTCCGGCCCGCGTCGTCACGGTGTCGTCGGGGGCGCAGGCCATGGGGCGCATCGACTTCGACGACCTGCAGGGCGAGGCCGGCTACAACGGCCAGCGGGCCTACAACCAGTCCAAGCTCGCCAACGTGCTGTTCACCTACGAGCTCGCCCGACGGCTCGAGGGCTCGGGCGTGACCGCGAACGTCCTCCACCCCGGCGTCGTCCGCACGGCGTTCGGCCAGGAGGACTCGCAGGGCTGGATGCGGCTGATGCTGCCGGTCATGCGACCGTTCATGAAGAGCCCGGAGAAGGGCGCCCGCACCTCGATCCACCTCGCCTCCTCGCCCGAGGTCGAGGGCGTCACCGGCCAGTACTTCGCGAACGAGCAGCCGAAGCGCTCCTCGAAGGCGTCCTACGACACCGAGGCGGCCGCACGTCTGTGGCGGGTCTCCGCCGAGCTGGTGGGCCTGCCGTCCGCCTCCGCACGACGAGGGCAGGCGTGATGGACGTCGGCGTTCACCTCGTCAACTTCGACGCCCCCGAGGGGCCGGCGGACGATCGCACCGACGCTGGCCCGCGCCGCCGAGGCCGCCGAACGGGCCGGCGTGGCCAACATCTCGGTCATGGACCACTACCTGCAGATCGGCGGGATGGGCCTCGGCGACGTGGACGCGCCGATGCTCGAGGGCTACACCACCCTGGGCTTCCTGGCCGCCCGCACGCGCACCGTCGAGCTGCAGCTCCTGGTCACCGGCGTCATGTACCGCCACCCGGGGCTGCTCGCGAAGATCGTCGCCACCCTGGACGTGCTGTCCGGCGGCCGGGCGGTGCTCGGCCTCGGTGCCGGGTGGTACGAACGGGAGCACGCGGCCTACGGGGTGCCCTTCCCACCGCTGGCCGAGCGGTTCGAACGGCTCGAGGAGACGCTGCAGATCGTGCGCCAGACCTGGAGCCCGGACAACGGGCCCTGGGTCGGGCGGCACTACCAGCTCGCCGAGACGATCTGCTCGCCGCACCCGCTGCGGCGCGTGCCGGTCATGGTGGGCGGCTCGGGGGAGCGCAAGACCCTGCGGCTGGTCGCGCGGTACGCCGACGCCTGCAACCTCTTCGCCGGGCCGCAGTCGCCGCCGGCCGCGGTGGCCGCCAAGCTCGAGGTGCTCCGCGCGCACTGCGAGCGGGAGGGCACCGACTTCGACGGCATCCGCAAGACCGTCCTGTGGGCCGCTGGGCTCGACCCCACCACCGCTGCGGGAGGCGCCGCCTTCGCCGCGCAGATGGAGGGGTATGCCGCGGTGGGCGTCAGCGACGTGCACGTGATGCCGTGGTCCGGCGACCCGGTGCCGTTCATCGACGGCCTCGGTGAGCACGTCGTCCCCCGGCTCGCCGAGCTGTCCTGACCATCCCCGAGGCAGCGGGGTGCCAGCATGGGGGCGCAGGTCCAGGTCGGACGGAGGAGCCCCATGAAGATCGCAGTGCTCGGCACCGGGATGGTCGGCAAGCACCTCGCCGCCGCGCTGGCCCGGCTCGGCCACGACGTGCGCATCGGCACCCGCGACCCCGAGGAGACCATGGCGCGCGGCGGTGGCCGCGGCCCGGAGGACCCGCCCTTCTCGGCGTGGTCGGCCGACCACCCGCAGGTGGGGCTCGAGCCGTTCGCCCGCGCCGCGGCCCACGGCGAGCTGGTGGTCAACGCCATCGACGGCGGCGTCTCGCTGGCCGGGCTCGACCTCGCCGGCGCCGACAACCTCGCCGGCAAGGTGCTCATGGACATCTCCAACCCGCTCGACTTCTCGCAGGGCTTCCCACCCACCCTGTTCGTCAAGGACACCGACTCGCTCGGCGAGCAGATCCAGCGCGCCCACCCACGGGCGAAGGTCGTCAAGACGCTCAACACCCTGACCGCCCACCTCATGGTCAACCCGCAGGTGCTGGGGGAGGAGACGACGGTGTTCGTTTCGGGCAACGACGCCGACGCGAAGGCCACGGTCGGCGCGCTGCTCGAGAGCTTCGGGCACACCGACGTCATCGACCTCGGCGACATCACCACCTCCCGGGGCACCGAGATGATGATGCCGGTGTGGCTGCAGTTGATGCAGGTGCTGGGCACCGGCTCCTTCAACTACAAGATCGTGCGCTGACGCCCATCGCGGGTGGCGCCGGCCGGGCGCAATAGGCTGGGACCCATGAGCCCGGTCTACGACTGCAGCACCGAGTCCGGCCGCGCCGAGGGCGTGGCCAAGGCCGTCGAGGCGGTGCGCGACGGCGAGGTCGTCGTCATCCCCACCGACACCGTCTACGGCATCGGCGCCGACGCGTTCAACCAGGACGCCGTCGCCGCCGTCCTCGCCGCCAAGGGACGGGGGAGGGACATGCCGCCGCCGGTGCTGGTGCCCAACATCCGCACCGTCGACGGGCTGGCCACCGACGTCCCGGCCTGGGCGCGCGACCTCATCAAGGCGTTCTGGCCCGGCCCACTCACCCTGGTCTTCAAGGCGCAGAGCTCGCTGATGTGGGACCTCGGCGAGACCAACGGCACGGTGGCGCTGCGGATGCCCCAGGACGACATCGCCCTCGAGGTGCTCGCCGAGGTCGGCCCGATGGCCGTCACCAGTGCGAACCTCACCGGCCAGCCCGCCGCCACCACCGTCAGCGACGCGGCCGCCCAGCTCGGCGCCGCCGTGAAGGTCTACCTCGACGGCGGCCACCGCGCGGCCAACATCCCCTCGACCATCGTCGACTGCACGGGCGAGCGCCCGGAGGTGCTGCGGGTCGGGGCGCTGAGCGAGGAGCAGCTCGACGAGGTGCTCGCGACGCACTTCCCGCCGGAGGCCGAGGAGCCGCCGTACCCCACCTACAGCACGGGGATGGCCACCGACGAGGGATCGGACGGCGAGCGAGTGGACACCGACCAGGACGCCCAGCCCGACGGCATACAGTTGCCTGCGGACTCGACCACAGCGGCAGGAGAGCAGCAGTCATGACCTCATCGAGCGACGACACCTTCTACGGCTCCGACTTCGGCGCCCTGCAGTCCTTCGACCCCGACATCGCCGGGGTGCTGCTCTCGGAGCTCGACCGCATCCGCGGCGGGCTGCAGCTCATCGCCAGCGAGAACCTCTCCAGCCCGGCCGTGCTGACCGCTCTCGGCTCGACGCTGTCCAACAAGTACGCCGAGGGCTACCCGGGCCGCCGCTACTACGGCGGGTGCTCGGAGGTCGACAAGGCCGAGCAGATCGCCATCGACCGGTGCACGGCGCTCTTCGACGCCGACCACGCCAACGTCCAGCCGCACTCGGGCGCCAGCGCCAACCAGGCGGTCTACGGCGCGTTCATGGTGCCGGGCGACACCATCCTCGCGATGAGCCTGCCGCACGGTGGCCACCTGACCCACGGCACCAAGGTCTCCTTCTCCGGCAAGTGGTTCAACGCCGTGCACTACGGCGTCGACAAGGAGACCGAGGACATCGACTACGACCAGGTGGCCGAGCTCGCCCGTGAGCACCGGCCCAAGGTGATCCTCGCCGGCGGGTCCGCGATCCCGCGCCTCATCGACTTCGAGTTCTTCCGCAACCTCGCCGACGAGATCGGCGCGATCTTCTGGGTCGACGCCGCGCACTTCATCGGACTCGTCGCCGGCAAGGCGATCCCGAGCCCCGTGCCGTGGGCCGACGTCGTCTCCTTCACCACGCACAAGGTGCTGCGCGGCCCGCGCTCCGGCGCCATCGTCTGCAAGGAGGAGCACGCCGCCAAGATCGACAAGGCCGTCTTCCCGATGATGCAGGGCGGCCCGCAGATGCACACCATCGCCGCCAAGGCCGTGAACTTCAAGGAGTGCGGCACCCCCGAGTACGCCGCCTACGCCAAGCAGGTCATCGCCAACGCGCAGCAGCTCGCGGCGACGCTGGGGGAGAACGGCATCCGCCCGACGACCGGCGGCACCGACACCCACCTGAGCCTGCACGACCTCCAGGGCGTCGGCGTCACGGGCAAGGAGGCCGAGGAGCGCTCCGACGCCGCCGGCATCGTGCTCAACAAGAACGCCATCCCCTTCGACCCGCAGAAGCCGAACATCGCCTCGGGCATCCGCGTCGGCACCCCCTGCGTCACCACCCAGGGCATGGGCACCGAGGAGATGAAGGTCATCGGCCAGCTCATCGCCACGGCCGTCACCAAGGGCGACGCCGACCCGGACCACGCGGTCTCCAAGGAGGTCCGCGCCCAGGTGACGGAGCTCGTGACGCGCTTCCCGGCATACCCCCGCTGACCCCGGCGAGCGGACGCAAAGGCGCGCCCCGTTGAGGGAGTATCTCCTCGTCCTGATGGTGGCGGCGGTCATCACGTACGCAGCGACCCCGCTGCTGCGCGCCATCGCCGTCAAGACCGGGGCGTTCACGCCGGTGCGCGACCGCGACGTGCACAGCACGCCCATCCCGCGCCTCGGCGGGGTGGCGATCTTCCTCGGGTTCGCTGCGTCGATGCTCGCGGCGAGCCACCTCCCGCGGCTCGGGCAGGTCTTCGAGACCGGGCCCGAGCTCAAGGGCGTGCTGTGGGGCGCGGCCCTGGTCTGCCTGGTCGGTGCCGTCGACGACATCCATGAGCTCGACCCGCTGACGAAGCTCGGCGGACAGATGATCGCGGCCGGCTTCATGGCGTTCCAGGGCGTGCAGCTGTTCTCGCTGCCGCTGGGCGGGGTGACCGTGCTGCCGCTGCCGGTCATGGTGGCCCTGACCGTGCTGACGGTGCTGGTCATGACCAACGCGGTGAACTTCATCGACGGCCTCGACGGCCTCGCCGCCGGCGTGGTCGGCATCGCGGCGTCGTCGTTCTTCGTCTACAGCTACCTGATCTCGCGCAGCTACGACCCGCCGAACGTGTTCTCGTCGGCGACGTTCATCTCGGCGGCGCTGATCGGCTGCTGCCTGGGCTTCCTGCCGCACAACTTCCACCCGGCGCGCCTGTTCATGGGCGACTCCGGGGCGCTGCTGCTCGGCCTCCTCCTCGCGGCCGCCACCATCTCGACCACCGGCAGCGTCACGCCCACCGACGTCAGCACCAACGAGGTCGCGGCCACCCTGCTGCCGCTCGTGCTGCCGTTCGCGATCATCCTGCTGCCGCTCGTCGACGTCGTGCTCGCCGTCGTGCGGCGGACCCGCGCGGGCCGACGGCCGTGGCAGCCGGACGCCCTGCACCTGCACCACCGGATGCTGCAGATCGGGCACGGCCACCGACGCGCGGTCATGCTCCTGTGGCTCTGGGCGGCCGTGGCAGCGCTGGGGTCGGTGAGCTTCGTCTTCATCGACGACGCGCGCATCGCCGCCGCGGGGGTGCTCGCGGCGATCGTGGTGGCCGTGGTGCTGACCGTCTGGCTGCCGCGGTGGTCGACGCCGCGCCACCAGCCCGGCGCCCTCAGCTGAGCCGCGTTCTCAGCAGAGACGGGCACTCAGCCGAGCCGCGCCTCGAGGCGGGCCCGCACCTGAGGCCACTCGTCGCGCAGGATGCTGAAGACCACCGTGTCGCGGAACGTGCCGTCGGCCCGCCGGGTGTGCCGCCGCAGCACGCCCTCGCGGGTGGCGCCGAGCTTGGCGATGGCGGCCTGGGAGCGCTGGTTCACCGCGTCGGTCTGGATCTTCACCCGCCCGAAACCACAGTCCTCGAACGCGTGCGCGAGCAGCAGCAGCTTGGTCTCGGGGTTGACCTGGGTGCCCCACCACCGCGAGCCATACATCGTCCAGCCGAGGTGGGCCCGCTCGTTGACGAGGTCGAGGTCGCCGAGCGAGGAGGTGCCCACCACCGTGCCGGCCTCGCCGAGCGGTCCGTCCCCGACCAGGCGCACCGTGTATGCCGTGCGGCCGGCCTCGCGCGCGGCCACGTCCTTCGCGACGCGGGCCGTCGTCTCGGCGAGGTCGACCGGTGGGGGACGCATGATGAACCCCTGCGTGTAGACGACCGGGTCGGTGAGGACGGCGTGCAGGCCCTGGGCGTCGTCGGGCTGCACGGGGTCGAGGCGCACGAAGCGGCCGACGAGCGGTTGTCCAGTGGGGGCGGTGGCTGGCACGAACGGAGGATATCCACCGCATTCCACCCACATCGGGTGACGTGTTCCCCTACGGTCGGCCCGCCGACGAGACCCGCCGGCTCCGCAACGAGGGGAAGACCCGCTGTGACCTACACGCACCCGTCGGGCGACGAGCCCACCACCGCACCCGAGAGCGTGCCGTTCGCCAGCGCTTCCGCCGGTGACGTGCCGCTGCGCGGGGCGCCGCTGCAGTCCGCCGCGCCGGTCCCGACCGCGGAGGCGGCCGCCGCGGCCACCGAGTCGGCCGCCGCCCTGCGCGCCGGTGTCGCCGTGCCGGTCGTCGAGAACGTCGGCCGCGGGCTGCTCTTCTCGCTGGCGGCCATCCCGCTCGGTGTCGCGGCCGCCGCGCTCATCTGGCAGCTCGGCTTCATCGCCTCGATCACCAGCTTCGCCATCGCGGCCGGCGCGGCCTGGCTCTACACCCGCGGCGCCGGCTCGGCTCCGCGAGCCGGTCTCGTCCCGCTCATCGCGGTGATCGTGGCCGGCGTCGTGGCCTCGTTCCTGGCGGTCGTGGTCTCCGACATGGTGCACGTCTGGAACAGCCCGGAGGGTGCCGACCTGGGCTGGCCGAGCCTGTCGAGCTTCATCATGGGCAACATCTTCGACCCCGGTGTCCTCGCCTCCTACGGCACGGACATGGCCATGTTCGGCGTGTTCGCCGCCCTCGGCGTCTTCAGCACCGTTCGTCGCCTGCTCGCCGCGAACCGCGCCTGACGGCTGCAGACCCGGGGCCGGCACCGCGGAGGCAGCCGGATCACTGTGGTGGATCACCGACCCCCTGAGGTCGGTGATCCACCACAGTCGTGTGTGGGCAGCCCCAGGGGCTTCAATGGGAGCGGCACGGATTAGGAGCCCTCACGCCGCTCGTGATAACTTTCACAAGCACTTCGGGCGGCCGTCGAACCGGTCGCCCAGCACCCGAATTCGCCGTCCGCCCCGACGAATCCAGGCAGGCACCACCATGACGCAGCACCCCGCGCGCCAGGGACGCAGTCCCTTCCGTGCCATGTTGCTGGGCTCGGTCGCCTCCGGTCTCGCCGGGGCGGTGCTGTCGGCAGCGGTGCTCGGGGTCCTCCGCGGAGGCGACGGAATCGTTGCGGCGTTGCTGGGGGGCGCCACAGCGCTGGTCATCCTCGTGGTCGGCCTGCTCGGCATCGCCGCCATCGTCGCGGGCCACCCCGCGGTCGCCATGGCGGGCGCCTTCGTCGTCTACCTCGGGCAGCTGATCCTGCTCGCGGCCGTCGTGCTGTCGCTGCGCGACGCCGCGTGGCTGGACGGCCGCGCGTTCGCGATCGGTGCCGTCGTCACGACGGTGCTGGCCCAGGTCGGCCTCATCGTCGGCTACACCCGGGCGCGCCACGTCATGTTCCCCGACGCGGGGGAGGCGGTCCGATGACCGACCCGACCAACCCGTTCCCGGAGCAGCCGGAGCAGCCGGAGCAGCCGGAGAAGCACCCGCAGCGCTCCGACGTCACGCCCCGCAAGACTCCCGACCAGTCGCACCGGTGGAGCACCGAGACCGAGGGCCCGAGCGAGACGGCGAAGGCCGACGCGCTCGGCGCCACCGTGCTCGCGTACCTCATCACCGGGCCCGCGCTCTTCGGCGGCCTGGGCTACCTTCTCGACCGCGTCCTGGGCACCGCGTTCCTCGTGGTGCTGGGCGTGATCGGCGGGATGGCCGCTTCGCTGTACCTGATCTGGCTCCGGTACGGTACGTCATGACATCTGTCATGGCGGCTCGCGACGAGCTTGGAGCCACGATGTCCACCACCACGATCGAGGAGACCCTGTGAGCTTGAACGCGCTGGCTGCGCCTGTCGCGACCTTCGCTTCCGCAGAGGGCGATGGCGAGTTCCACACCCCGACGCCGAACGACTTCTGGCTGCCCATCGTCGGCGATGGCACCTGGGCCATCACCGAGCAGATGGTCTGGGGCCTCGTGTCGGTGGTGCTGCTGTCGGTCGTCATGGTGCAGCTGTCCAAGCGCGCCGCCGTGCTCCCGTCCAAGGGTCAGTGGCTCCTCGAGGGCTTCTACAACTTCTGCCGCAACGGCATCGCCCGCGACATGATCGGCTCGCGCGACTTCCTGCGCTTCGTGCCGCTGCTGTTCACGCTGTTCTCGCTGATCCTGGTGAACAACCTGTTCGGCATCACGCCGCCGATCATGTTCCCGACGATGAGCAAGATCGGCTTCCCGATCGCCCTGACGCTCGTGGTCTACGTCGTCTACCACGGCATCGGCATCAAGAAGCACGGCCTGGGCGGCTACTTCAGCCACATGATGCCCGCGGGCCTGCCCGGCTGGATCAAGCCGGTCATCTTCCCGCTCGAGCTCATCACCTACTTCATCACCCGGCCGCTCACGCTTGCCCTGCGACTCTTCGGCAACATGTTCGCCGGCCACATGCTCATCGTGCTGTTCGTCTCGGCCGGTGCGTACTTCCTGACCCAGGGCGTGGCCTTCAAGCTGCTGAGCATCCCCACCTTCGGCATGGCCGCGGTCATGACCCTGTTCGAGGGCCTGGTGCAGTTCCTGCAGGCCTACGTCTTCACCCTCCTGTCGGCCAGCTACATCGCCGGCGCCCTCGCCGACGACCACTGATCGACGGCTGCACGACCGCACCACCCTTGACCCACAACTGAACACACGCACACACCCACCGCGGCACACGGCCGCGGCGGATCACTGAAACACGAAAGAGGAATCATCGTGGAAGGCAACCTCTCCCTCGTCGGCTACGGCCTTGCGACCATCGGCCCGGCCATCGCCGTGGGTCTGATCTTCGCTGCCTACATCAACGGTGTGGCCCGCCAGCCCGAGGCTCGTAACCTCCTGCAGCCGATCGCCATCCTCGGCTTCGCGCTCGCCGAGGCGCTCGCCATCTTCGGTCTGGTGCTCTTCTTCCTCTGATCCCACCGGTTCGAGGAAACACCAGCTAACTAAGGCACTAGGCCAGAGGAGTACCCGTGATCACCACCGCTACTGCTGCGACAGTCGTGGGGCTGGCGGCTGCCGAGGAGCAGAAGATGCCCCTCATCCCGCACATTCCCGAGCTCATCTTCGGGTTCGTCATGTTCGGGATCCTGTACTTCGTCGTGAAGTCCAAGGTCGTCCCCAACCTCGAGAAGGCGTACGCCGAGCGCACCGCCGCCATCGAGGGCGGCATGCAGCAGGCCGAAGAGGCCCAGCAGCAGGCCCAGGCGGCTCTCGAGCAGTACCAGGCTCAGCTGGCCGAAGCCCGTGTCGAGGCGTCCCGCATCCGTGAGGAGGCCCGCGAGCAGGGGGCCGCGATCGTCGCCGAGATGCGCGGTCAGGCTCAGAGCGAGGCCACCCGCATCACCGAGTCCGCCCAGAGGCAGATCGAGGCAGAGCGCCAGCAGGCGATCGTCTCGCTCCGCTCCGAGGTCGGCCGGCTGTCCACCGACCTGGCCAGCCGCATCGTCGGGGAGTCCCTCCACGACGAGACGCGCCAGAAGGGTCTCGTGGACCGCTTCCTCGCCGAGCTCGAGGCCGGCGAGATCCGTCCCGAGAAGGTCGGCGCCGCGGCTCCCGCTGCGCAGCCGGCCGCACCGGCTCCGTCGCAGGGCGAGTTCGACCTGCCGACCGGCGGCCACGGCACGACGGCCCCCGGCCAGGACGCGTGATGCGCGGTTCGTCCCGGGGCGCAGCCACGGCCAGCCTGCGCGCCTTCCAGGAGGCGCTGCAGTCCGGCACGGACTGGAACGCGCTGGCGGAGGACCTGTTCGCCGTCACGGCGGTGGCTGACGGCAACGCCACCCTCCGCCGTGCGCTGGCCGACCCGTCGCGCGAGGCCGCTGCCAAGCGTGACCTCGTGGGCCGGCTGTTCGGCGGCAAGGTCTCGCCGGCCGTGGTCGAGCTGCTCTCGGAGATGGTCGCCCAGCGGTGGGCGACCGAGCGCGACCTGACCGACACGGTCGAGCGTCTCGCCGTCGAGACGGTGCTCGCCTCGGCCGAGGCGGGCAACCGGGCGGACCAGATCGAGGACGAGCTGTTCCGCTTCGAGCGGATCGTCGCCGGCAACCCGGAGCTCCGGGACGCCCTGACGAGCCGCAACGGCACCCCGCAGGACAAGGCCGACCTCGTCGGCCGCCTCCTGCAGGGCAAGGCCTCCGCCGAGACCGTGCGCCTGGCGCGCCAGTCGGTCCTCGCCCCGCGCGGGCGCCGGATCGACCGGACGCTGGAGCACTACCTCGGTCTGGCGGCCAAGCGGCGCGAGCAGCTGACCGCCGTGGTCACCGCGGCAGTCGAGCTGGACGAGCAGCAGCGCCAGCGGCTGAGCCGGGCCCTCCAGGGCATCTACGGCCGACCGGTGCTGCTCCAGGTCGTCGTCGACCCCGCGGTCGTCGGCGGCATCCGGGTGCAGATCGGCGACGAGGTCGTCGACGGCACCGTGCTCCGCAAGCTCGAAGGCGCCCGCCGGCACCTGGCCGGCTGACCCGAACGAAAGCCACCGGCACCCGCGGCCGGACAACTCGACAACACCAGTGACTTCCGGTCCACAAGCAGCCGGCAGCGCACCACCTAAAGGGAGAAGAGATCAGATGACGGAGCTTTCGATCCGTCCGGAGGAGATCCGGGACGCGCTGGACAACTTCGTCCAGTCCTATGAGCCCGGCACGGCCTCCCGCGAAGAGGTCGGCCGCGTCACCGACGCCGGTGACGGCATCGCCCACGTCGAGGGCCTGCCCTCGTGCATGACCAACGAGCTCCTGCAGTTCGAGGACGGCACGCTCGGCCTCGCGCTGAACCTCGACGTCCACGAGATCGGCGTCGTCATCCTCGGTGACTTCGCCGGCATCGAGGAGGGCCAGGAGGTCAAGCGCACCGGAGAGGTCCTCTCCGTGCCGGTCGGCGACGAGTTCCTCGGCCGCGTCGTCAACCCCCTCGGCCAGGCCATCGACGGCCTCGGTGAGATCACGACCTCCCAGCGCC
Source organism: uncultured Actinomycetota bacterium (assembly GCA_963730585.1). Taxonomy (GTDB): domain Bacteria; phylum Actinomycetota; class Actinomycetes; order Actinomycetales; family Dermatophilaceae; genus Pedococcus_A. The sequence continues at coordinate 51,303 of CAVSSL010000007.1, forward strand.
GCGCCCTCGAGCTGCAGGCCCCCTCGGTGGTCCAGCGCAAGTCGGTGCACGAGCCGCTGCAGACCGGCCTCAAGGCCGTCGACGCCATGACGCCGATCGGCCGTGGCCAGCGCCAGCTCATCATCGGCGACCGCCAGACCGGCAAGTCCGCCGTGGCGATCGACACGATCATCAACCAGAAGCAGAACTGGGAGACCGGCGACCCGCAGCAGCAGGTCCGCTGCATCTACGTCGCGATCGGCCAGAAGGGCTCGACCATCGCGGGCGTCCGCGGCGCCCTCGAGGAGGCCGGCGCGCTCGAGTACACCACCATCGTCGCCGCCCCGGCGTCCGACTCGGCCGGCTTCAAGTACCTCGCTCCCTACACCGGCTCGGCCATCGGCCAGCACTGGATGTACCAGGGCAAGCACGTCCTCATCGTGTTCGACGACCTGAGCAAGCAGGCCGAGGCCTACCGCGCCGTGTCGCTGCTGCTGCGCCGCCCGCCGGGCCGCGAGGCCTACCCCGGTGACGTCTTCTACCTGCACTCGCGGCTCCTCGAGCGCTGCGCGAAGCTCTCGGACGACCTCGGCGCCGGCTCCATGACGGGCCTGCCGATCATCGAGACCAAGGCCGGTGACGTCTCGGCGTACATCCCGACCAACGTCATCTCCATCACCGACGGCCAGATCTACCTCCAGGCCGACCTGTTCAACGCCAACGTCCGCCCGGCGATCGACGTGGGTGTCTCGGTCTCCCGTGTCGGTGGCGCCGCGCAGATCAAGGCGATGAAGGAGGTCTCGGGTCGTCTGAAGCTCGACCTCGCGCAGTTCCGCGCGATGGAGGCCTTCGCGATGTTCGCCTCCGACCTCGACCCGGCCTCGCGCGCCCAGCTCGCGAAGGGCGCCCGCCTCGTCGAGCTGCTCAAGCAGAAGCAGGCGAACCCGTACCCCGTCGAGGAGCAGGTCGTCTCGATCTGGGCCGGCACCACCGGCCAGCTCGACTCGATCGCGGTCGAGGACGTCGCCCGCTTCGAGACCGACTTCCTCGACTACCTCCGCCGCGAGAAGTCGGGCCTGCTGGCCGCGATCCGCGAGTCCAAGAAGTTCGCCGACGAGACCCGCGAGGGCCTCGAGGACGCCGTGAAGGCGTTCAAGGAGCAGTTCATGGCCTCCGGCGAGGAGAACCTGCCGCTCGGCCACGAGCCCGACGCGGGCGACCTCGAGACGGAGATCGAGCAGGAGAAGATCGTCCGCCAGAAGCGCTGATCGGTATGCCGGGTGCGCGGCTTCGCGCACCCGGCACCATCGGTGCCCTGGCACCACAGCGGCATCACGGCATACCAGCTTGTAGGCATCGCGGCGCACGCCGCACGAAAACGAACGAGGAGAGGCGGAAACATATGGGAGCGCAGATGCGGGTCTACCGCCAGCGCATCCGGTCCGTCCAGGCGACCAAGAAGATCACCCGGGCGATGGAGCTCATCGCCGCATCGCGGGTGGTGAAGGCGCAGCAGCGCGTCAAGGAGTCCTCCCCGTACGCCCGCGCGATCACGCGTGCGGTGTCGGCCGTGGCCACCTACTCCGATGTCGACCACCCGCTGACCACCGAGCACGACAACGTGCGCCGCGCCGCGGTGCTCATCGTCACCTCGGACCGCGGGCTCGCCGGGGCCTACAGCTCCTCGGTCATCAAGGAGAGCGAGCGCCTCATCGGCGAGCTGCGCGACGAGGGCAAGGAGGTCATCCCCTACCTCGTCGGCCGCAAGGCGGTGGGCTTCTACAAGTTCCGCAAGCGCGACTTCGCCGCCGAGTGGACCGGCTTCACCGACCAGCCGAACTTCGAGGTGGCCCGGGAGATCGCCGAGCGCGTCGTCCTGGACTTCACCCGCGAGTTCGACGAGGGAGGTGTCGACGAGTTCCACATCGTCTTCACCCGCTTCGTGAACATGGTGACCCAGGTTCCCGAGGTCATCCGCATGCTGCCCCTCGAGGTCGTCGAGGGCGAGGAGGCCCCGGACCCCGACGACGTGCTGCCGCTCTACGAGTTCGAGCCCAGCGCCGAGGACGTCCTCGACGCGCTGCTGCCGAAGTACGTCAGCTCCAGGATCTACAACTGCCTGCTGCAGGCGGCCGCCTCCGAGCTGGCCTCGCGCCAGAAGGCCATGAAGTCGGCCACGGACAACGCCGAGGAGCTCGTCAAGAAGTACACCCGGCTGGCCAACCAGGCCCGTCAGGCCGAGATCACCCAAGAGATCAGCGAAATTGTGGGCGGCGCCAGCGCCCTCGCCGACGCCAAGTAAGAAGGTAGAGACAACACATGACTGCCACCGTTTCCGAAGAGACCAAGGCCCCCCAGGCCGGCGGCGTCGGGCGGATCGCCCGCATCACCGGCCCGGTCGTCGACGTGGAGTTCCCGGTCGACGCCATGCCGGAGCAGTACAACCTGCTCAAGACCGAGGTCGAGCTCTCGGGTGAGAAGAAGACCATCAACATGGAGGTCGCCCAGCACATCGGCGACAACATGGTCCGCGCCATCTCGCTGCAGCCGACCGACGGCCTCGTCCGCGGCGCCGCGGTGCAGGACACCGGCGGCCCCATCACGGTCCCCGTCGGCGATGTCACGCTCGGCAAGGTGTTCAACACCACCGGTGAGGTGCTGAACCTCGAGCCCGGCCAGACCTTCGAGGTCAACGAGCGCTGGGGCATCCACCGCAAGGCTCCGGCCTTCGACCAGCTGGAGTCGAAGACCCAGATGTTCGAGACCGGCATCAAGGTCATCGACCTGCTGACCCCCTACGTGCAGGGTGGAAAGATCGGCCTCTTCGGTGGTGCCGGTGTCGGCAAGACGGTGCTCATCCAGGAGATGATCGCCCGTGTCGCCCGCGACCACGGTGGTGTGTCGGTGTTCGCCGGTGTCGGCGAGCGCACCCGTGAGGGCAACGACCTCATGGTCGAGATGGAGGAGGCCGGCGTCCTCGGCCAGACCGCCCTCGTCTTCGGCCAGATGGACGAGCCGCCGGGCACGCGTCTTCGCGTCGCGCTCTCCGCGCTGACGATGGCGGAGTACTTCCGCGACGTGCAGAAGCAGGACGTGCTCCTCTTCATCGACAACATCTTCCGCTTCACCCAGGCGGGCTCCGAGGTCTCCACGCTGCTCGGCCGCATGCCGTCCGCGGTGGGCTACCAGCCGACGCTGGCCGACGAGATGGGTGTGCTCCAGGAGCGCATCACCTCGACCCGTGGCCACTCGATCACCTCGATGCAGGCGATCTACGTGCCGGCCGACGACTACACCGACCCGGCGCCGGCGACCACGTTCGCCCACCTGGACGCGACCACCGAGCTCTCGCGTGAGATCGCCTCGCTCGGCATCTACCCGGCCGTGGACCCGCTGACCTCGACCAGCCGGATCCTCGACCGCCGCTACATCTCCGAGGAGCACTACACCACCGCGGTGCGCGTCAAGCAGATCCTCCAGCGCAACAAGGAGCTGCAGGACATCATCGCGATCCTCGGTATCGACGAGCTGTCCGAGGAGGACAAGATCCTCGTCAACCGCGCCCGTCGCATCCAGCGGTTCCTGTCGCAGAACACCTACGTCGCCAAGCAGTTCACCGGCATCGAGGGCTCGACGGTTCCGCTGGTCGACACCATCGAGGCGTTCACCAAGATCGCTGACGGCGAGTACGACCACGTCGCCGAGCAGGCGTTCTTCATGTGCGGTGGCCTCGACGACGTCGAGCGCCAGTGGGCGGAGATCCAGAAGAACCTCTGAGTTCTCCTCTCTCCCAGCACCATCCCCGGGGCCGGCTTCCACACGGCGGCCGGCCCCGCGGCATACCCGCCCCGCCTCTTCCGACTTTGTATGCCGGGGGAGCGGGTTTCGGGGTTCCTCGCCGCCCGGACCGCTCCCGACGCAGACAAAGTCGGGGTGGGGTGGGGGTGCGCTCGGGGGCGACCCTGATGGCGGGAGGTCGCGCGCCGGAGAAGACTGGGGGACATGAGCCAGATCAAGTCCAGCTTCGCCCAACAGGGCCTCGTCCGACCGCGTCAGGGACGCGTCATCGCCGGCGTGTGTGCCGGCCTCGGCCGCCGGTTCGGCCTCTCGCCGTGGACCGCCCGCCTGCTCTTCGTGTTGGTCCTCATGCTGCTGCCCGGCAGCCAGCTGATCATCTACCCCGTGCTGTGGATCCTGATGCCGAACGAGGAGTGAGGCCGGTCCCACCCGAGCAGACCGCGTCAGGAGCACCCCCGGTGGGCCGATAGACTGGGCCGGCACCCCCGTCACCACTGGAGGACCCACTGTGAGCCAGCTGCAGGTTGAACTCGTCGCCGCCGACCGCAAGGTCTGGGAAGGCGAGGCCGACATGGTCATCGCCCGCACCGTCGACGGCGACCTGGGCGTCCTGCCGGGGCACACCCCGCTGCTCGGCGTCCTCGTCGAGGGCGAGGTCCAGATCCAGACCTCGGGCACCATGCACACCGCGACCATCGACAGCGGCTTCCTCTCCGTCGACCGCGACCACGTCATCATCGTTGCGGAGGCGGTAGACGCCTCCAAGATCAGCGCCTAGCCGCGAGCGCGAGCATGTCGCCTCTCGTCACCGCCGAGATCGTGGCAGGCATGCTCGTGCTGCTCGCGGTGAGCGTGCTGGCGTTCATCTTCATCCGGCGCCGGATGCTCGCCGCGGGCCGACTGCTGATGGTCGCGGCCGTGCGCAACGCCGGCCACGGCTACCGGCTCGGCCTGCTGCGCTTCGGCGGGAGCCGCTTGGAGTGGTTCTCCCTGGTGGGTCCGTCGATGCGGCCCCGACGCGAGTGGGAGCGCGTCCGGCTCGAGCTCGAGGCGCCGAGCGCCCCCCGTGAGGTGATCTCCGGCATGCCGGAGGCGGTCGAGGTGACGTGCCACTACGGCACCGACACCTTCCAGCTCGCGCTGGCCCCGACGTCCTACACCGCGGTGCGGTCCTGGCTCGAGAGCGCTCCGCCCGGGTTCAACGTCAACGTCGCGTAGCCGCCTCCAGCAGCTCAGTCCTCCGCAGCAGCGGCGGACTTCTTCTTGTCCGGGGCCGCGGTTCGGCCGCCGCCGGGCTGCCACAGCACGTCGCCGCCGATCGGCAGGTTGGCCACCCGGGCGAGCACGAACAGCAGGTCCGAGAGCCGGTTGAGGTACTTCGCGGTGAGCACGTTGACGCCGCCCTCGCCCTTGGCGGCGCCGGGCTCCTGCCCGTAGGCCGCGATGGCTGCCCACGCCTGCCGCTCGGCCCGACGGGCCACCGTGGTCGCGACGTGGAGGTAGGCGGCCCCGGGCGTGCCGCCGGGCAGGATGAAGGAGCGCAGCTTCTCGAGCTCGTCGAGGTAGCGGTCGCAGTCGGTCTCGAGCTCGTCGACCCACTCCTGCTGCACGCGCAGCGGCGGGTACTCGTAGGTCTCCTGCAGCGGGGTGCACAGGTCGGCGCCCACGTCGAACAGGTCGTTCTGGATGCGCAGGAGGGTCGCCCGCACGTCCTCCCGCAGGTCACCCGCGGCGAGCGCGACGCCGATGGCCGCGTTGGCCTCGTTGGCGTCGGCGTAGGCCTGCAGCCGCACGTCGGTCTTGCTCGTCCGGCTCATGTCGCCGAGGTGGGTCATGCCGTCGTCGCCGGTGCGGGTGTAGATGCGGGTGAGGTTGACCATGGCGACAGCCTCTCAGATGCCGGATGGGGGCGGCCCGGGGGACGGTGTTCCCCGCCCGGCGTCGCTAGGCTGCACGGATGGCTGAGAGGTTCCGGGTCGTCGGTGGCACCGCCCTGCGCGGTGAGGTCAGGGTCGCTGGCGCGAAGAACAGCGCCCTGAAGCTGATGGCCGTCGCCCTGCTCGCGCGCGGTCGCACCCGGCTGACGAACGTCCCGGCGATCCTCGACGTGACGATCATGGCCGAGCTCCTGCGCCGGCTCGGCTGCACCGTCGACTACGACCCCGACGCCGGGGTCGCCGACATCGACGTGCCCGACGAGATCGGCCACCGCGCCGACTACGACCTCGTCCGCGCCCTCCGGGCCTCCACCGCGGTGCTCGGGCCCCTCGTCGCCCGCTGCGGCGCCGCCGACGTGGCCATCCCCGGCGGCGACGCCATCGGGTCGCGGGGGCTCGACCTGCATGCGGCCGGGCTGGAGGCGCTCGGCGCCAAGGTGCACGTCGACCACGGCTTCCTGGTCGCCGAGGCGCCCTCCGGGCTCCGCGGTGCCGAGATCCGCCTCGACTTCCCCAGTGTGGGGGCCACCGAGAACGTGCTGACGGCCGCCGTCCTGGCGCACGGCACCACCCGCCTCGAGAACGCCGCCCGTGAGCCGGAGATCGTCGACATCGCCGCGCTGCTGGTCGAGATGGGTGCCCGGATCACCGGCGCCGGCACCTCGGTCATCGTGGTGGAGGGCGTCGACCGGCTCGAGCCCGTCGAGCACGCCGTCGTGCCCGACCGGATCGCCGCCGGCACCTGGGCCTTCGCGGCCGCCGCGACCCGTGGCGACGTCGAGGTCGTTGGCGGGGTCGCCGACCACCTCACCGCCGCGCTGGCGCTGGTGGAGGAGAGCGGCTCGACCGTGACGCGCACCGACCGCGGCTTCCGCGTCGACTCCGGTGGGCGGCGGCCACGGGCATTCGACGTGGCGACCCTGCCCTACCCGGGGTTCCCCACGGACCTGCAGCCGTTCGCCATCGCCTGCAACGCGGTGGCCGACGGCTCGGCCATGATCACCGAGAACCTGTTCGAGGCCCGCTTCCGCACGGTGCAGGAGCTCAGCCGGCTCGGCGCCGAGACCCGCATCGACGGCCACCACGTGATGGTGCACGGCGTCGAGCGGCTCTCCGGGGCACCGGTGGAGGCCAGCGACATCCGCGCGGGGGCCGCCCTCGTCATCGCCGGGCTGGTCGCCGAGGGCGTCACGACCGTCAGCGGCGCCTCGCACATCGACCGCGGGTACGCCCACTTCGCCGAGGACCTGCGCGGGCTCGGGGCCGACGTCACGCGCGAGCCCGACGAGGAGTTCGTCTTCTAGCTGCGGGTCCCGGGCCGGGCCAGCCGCCGCCGCGTTGTCCCGTCCCGCACGCCCGCCTGCGGACGGCTGGGTCGGGATGCTTTACCAGATCTTGATCTGTTTCGTGACAACCCCGAGTGCCCCCGAATGCGTATGTGTGAGTGAATAGCGCCACGAACTAGGGGGTTCGGATGACGGTGAGCAGTGTGGGGGCTCTTCCCATCGAGGTTCGCGAGCACGCCTTGGGGCAGGAGGTGGCCATCAGCGGCCGCATCGACGTCCACACGGTGCCGGACGTGAGGCTCCTCCTCCACGAGGTGATCGACACGGGGAACGGTGACATCCTCCTGCGCCTCGCCGGGGCCGAGATCGGTGACTCGACGGGCCTCGGGGTCCTGGTCGAGGCGTTCAACCGGGCTCGCCGGGCCGGCCGCCGCTTCGCGGTGGTCGACATGACGGCGCGCACCGAGCGCCTGTTGCGTGCGTCACGCCTCGACCGTGCCCTCGTGCACCGCCCTGCGGGGGAACCGGCTCCCGGCGTCCCGGCCGCGGGCACTGTGGCGCCTCTCACCGCCTGAACACCTCCCGGCCCGTGCACGGCCGCCGGTACCTTCCCCCGTATGGCCGAGACCGCGAAGACGCCGACTCCCGCCGCCCGGGCGACCCGCCCCGAGCGCGACCGCCCCTGGGTGATGCGCACGTATGCCGGCCACACCAGTGCCGCCGCCAGCAACGCGCTGTACCGCCGCAACCTGGCCAAGGGCCAGACCGGTCTCTCCGTCGCCTTCGACCTGCCCACCCAGACCGGCTACGACCCGGACCACGCCCTCGCCCGCGGTGAGGTCGGCAAGGTGGGCGTGCCGATCTCGCACCTCGGCGACATGCGGGCGCTGTTCGACCAGATCCCGCTGGCGCAGATGAACACCTCGATGACGATCAACGCGACCGCGATGTGGCTGCTCGCGCTCTACCAGGTGGCGGCCGAGGAGCAGGCGGTCGCGGCGGGGGAGGACCCGGCCGAGGCGGTGCGCGCGCTCGCCGGCACCACGCAGAACGACATCATCAAGGAGTACCTCTCCCGGGGCACCTACGTCTTCCCGCCGGCGCCGTCGCTGCGCCTGATCACCGACATGGTGGCCTACACCGTCGCGGAGATCCCCAAGTGGAACCCGACCAACATCTGCAGCTACCACCTGCAGGAGGCCGGCGCGACGCCCGTGCAGGAGATCGCCTACGCGATGAGCACCGCGATCGCCGTGCTCGACGCGGTGCGCGACTCAGGGCAGGTGCCGCCGGAGCGGTTCGGCGAGGTGGTCGGCCGCATCTCCTTCTTCGTCAACGCCGGCGTGCGCTTCGTCGAGGAGATGTGCAAGATGCGCGCCTTCGTGCAGCTGTGGGACGAGCTCACCCGCGAGCGCTACGGCGTGGAGGACGCCAAGCAGCGGCGCTTCCGCTACGGCGTGCAGGTCAACTCGCTCGGCCTCACCGAGGCGCAGCCCGAGAACAACGTGCAGCGCATCGTCCTCGAGATGCTGGCCGTCACGCTGAGCAAGGACGCCCGGGCCCGCGCGGTGCAGCTCCCGGCGTGGAACGAGGCGCTCGGGCTGCCCCGGCCGTGGGACCAGCAGTGGTCGCTGCGCATGCAGCAGGTGCTGGCCTACGAGTCCGACCTGCTCGAGTACGACGACCTCTTCGCCGGCTCGAAGGTCGTCGAGGCCAAGGTCGCCGAGCTGGTCGAGGGCGCCCGGGCCGAGATCGCCCGGGTCCAGGAGATGGGCGGTGCCGTCGCGGCGGTGGAGAGCGGCTACATGAAGTCGGCGCTCGTGGCCTCGCACGCCCTGCGCCGCCAGCGGATCGAGGCGGGTGAGGACGTCGTCGTCGGCGTGAACCGCTTCGAGACCACCGAGCCGAACCCGCTGACCGCCGACCTCGACACCGCCATCCAGACCATCGACCACGACGTCGAGGACAAGGCCGCCGCGGCCGTGCGCCGCTGGCGCGAGGAGCGTGACGCCGACCAGGCCCGGCGACAGCGAGTGGTCGACGCCCTGGCCCGGCTGCGCGAGGACGCCAGCAGCGGCACCAACCTGATGGACGCCAGCCTCGAGTGCGCGCGAGCCGGCGTCACCACCGGGGAGTGGGCGGGCACCCTGCGCGAGGTCTTCGGCGAGTACCGCGCCCCCACCGGCGTCTCGGGCTCCGTCGGCATCACCGGGGAGGCCGCCACCGCCGACTCCGAGCTCGGCCGGGTGCGCGAGCGCGTGCGGGAGACGAGCGAGGAGCTCGGCGAGCGGTTGCGCGTCCTCGTGGCCAAGCCCGGTCTCGACGGCCACAGCAACGGCGCCGAGCAGGTCGCCGTGCGCGCCCGCGACGCCGGCTTCGAGGTGGTCTACCAGGGCATCCGGCTGACCCCCGAGCAGATCGTCGCCGCGGCGGTCGCCGAGGACGTGCACCTCGTCGGCATCTCGATCCTCTCCGGCTCGCACATGGAGCTGGTGCCCGAGATCCTGCGCGGCCTGCGCGAGGCCGGCGCCGGCGACGTTCCCGTGATCGTGGGCGGCATCATCCCCGACTCCGACGCCAAGGCGCTGCGCGAGCTGGGCGTGGCCGCGGTGTTCACGCCGAAGGACTTCGGCCTCACCCAGATCATGGGCGAGATGGTCGAGGAGATCCGCCGCTCGCGGGGCCTGACCACCTCGGCCGACCGAGCTCCCGTCCCGGCCTGATCCTCAGAGCCAGGTGCCGCGGCGCATGACCCGCTGCGCCACGAGGGCGTCGTCGACCACGAGCACGTCGGCGCGGTGACCGGCCGCGAGGGCGCCGACCCCGTCGAGCGCGAGGGCCCGGGCCGGGGTCGTCGACGCGGCGCGCACGGCGTCGGCCAGCGGCACCCCGAGGTCGGTGACGCACCACCTGACCTGGTCGAGCAGGCACGACACCCCACCGGCCAGGCTGCCGGAGTCGACGAGCCGGACGTCGCGGCCCTGCACCCGCACCTCGAGCCCACCGAGCGTGTAGTCGCCCTCGGGCAGCCCGGCGGCCGCCATGGAGTCGCTGACGAGCGCGACCTGGTCGGCGCCCACGGTGTCGAAGAGCATCTGCACGGTGCCGCCGTCGAGGTGCACGCCGTCGGCGATGACCTCCAGCACGGCCTCGCCCCGTCCCGCTGCCGAGAGCGCCGCCGCGACCGGCCCCGGCTGGCGCGACAGCATCGGCGGCATCCCGTTGAAGACGTGGGTGACGAGGGCCTGCCCGCCGCGCACCGGGTGGTCGACCAGCGCGGCGAGGGCGGCAGCGGTGGTGCGCACGTCGGCGTCGGTGTGGCCGACTGCCCCGAGGATGCCCAGCCCGGCGAGGACCTCGGGGAGCCGGTCCGCACCGGGCAGCTCGGGCGCCCAGGTCATCTGGGCGATGACCCCGGGCCCGGCCTCCAGCACCAGGTCGTCGAGCAGCTTGAGGTCGGGCGCGATGAGGGCGGCCGGGTTCTGCGCCCCACAGCGGACCGTCGACAGGAACGGCCCCTCGAGGTGTATGCCGGCGAGGTCACCGTCGCGGACCAGCGGCGCGCAGGCGCGCACCCCGGTCAGCAGGCGCTCGGTGGGTGCCGAGACCAGGGAACCCACGACGGTGGTGCTTCCGGCGCGGTGGTGGTGAGCCGCCGCGGTGCGGGCGCTGCCCGTGTCGGTGCCGAACTCGCCGCCGCTGCCGCCGTGGCAGTGCAGGTCGACGAGGCCGGGGAGCAGCGTGAGGCCCTCGCGCCAGTCGGCCGGGACCGGGGCCTCCGCGTGCTCGGGCGGCAGGGAGCCGCGCGCACCGGCATACAGGATGCGGTCGCCGGACACGACGACGGCGCCGTCGGCGATCGTCTCGGAGGGGAGCACCACCGTTCCGGTGAGGAGGGTGGTGCCGGGCTGTGCGGTCGGCCGGTGCGGCGATGAGGTCACGACAGGATGATGGACCGGCTGAGGTGGCGCGGCTCGTCAGGGTCGACTCCCGCGCGCGCCGCCTTCAGCAGGCACAGCCGGTGCAGGCGCACGAGGTCGGCGACCGGGTCGATGTCGCGGTGCTCGAAGTGGGCGCCGGTGGCCCGCACGTCCTCGGCCAGGCCCTCGGGCACCTCGCCGAAGGCCCAGGTGGCCCGGCCGGTGGTGGCGATGCTGATGGGGCCGTGGCGGTACTCCATGGCGGGGTAGGACTCGGTCCAGAACTGGGCCGACTCGCGGAGCTTGAGCCCCGCCTCGTTGGCCAGGCCGATCGTCCACCCGCGCCCGACGAAGGTGAGCTGCTCGGCGTCGGCGACGCCGGCGAGGGCGGTCTCCTCGTCCTCGGCGAGCACGGCCCGCGCGTCATCGATGGCGGAGGTGAGGTCCTCACCCAGGGTTGCGCGCAGCAGCATGAGCGTCGTGGTGGCGAACCGCGTCTGCACGACGGACTGCTCGTCGACCTCCGGCAGCATCAGCGCGTGGCTGGCGAGCTCGGGGATCGCGGTGCCCTCGGTGGCGACGATGGCGGTGGTGCGCTGGCCGCGCTCGCGCAGGGCGGTGAGCAGCTCGATGACCTCGGTCGTGGTGCCGGAGCGCGAGATCGCCACGACGTGGTCGTAGGTGCGGCCGGCCGGGAACTCGCTCGCGGCGTGGGCCTCGGTGCGACCGCCGAGCTCGCCGGCCTGCTCGCGCAGCACGGCATACGCCTGGGCCATGAAGTAGGAGGTGCCGCACCCGACGACGGCGACGGACTCGCCGGGCCGGGGGAGGACGGCGCGGGCCTCCTCGACCCGGGCCAGGGCGGCCGCCCAGTCGTCGGGCTGGGTGGCGATCTCGGCGGCGAGGTGGCTCGGGTACGCGGTCATCGTCGTCCGTTCTGTGAGTGATTCGGATCGCCACGATTGTCGAGCAGTCAGAATCGATCAGTCAAGCGGTTGGAGTGGTTTGCTGGACTTTGACCGAGGAACTGCCCCGAAATGCTTGACGGAGACAGGAATCGGGGTCCACGCTGTCGCCCAGCGCCGCACTTTCTGAGCGAAGCGGCAGCGAACCGACACAAAGCGATCACGGTCACTCGACCCCGAGGTGGTCGACAACAGAGTGGGAGTGCAGACAATGACGTCACGACACAGGAGCGCGGTTCGCGTGGCCGCGGTCGCGCTGGCCGGGGGGCTGGCCCTGGCGGCCTGCAGCGGGGGCTCCGGCTCCGGCACGGCCGGCGGTGGCAGCGGCGACTCCGGCGAGAAGGCGAAGAAGATCAAGCTGGTGGCGGCGGAGTACTCCAAGGACCACACGGCCGCCTTCTGGAAGCAGTTCGCCGAGAAGTACAAGGAGAAGACGGGCGGCACCGAGCTCGAGGTGCAGGTCGTCAGCTGGGACTCGATCGACCAGACCTCCAGCACGATGATCCAGAACAACAACGCGCCCGACATCCTCAACCTCAACGCCTACGCGTCCTACGCCAAGGACGGCCTGCTCTACAACGGCGACGAGGTGCTGCCCGAGGCCGCCAAGAGCGACATCCTCGACGCGTTCGTCAAGAGCGGCACCTACCAGGACAAGCTCTACGGCTTCCCGGACCTGTCCTCCGCCCGCGCGTTCTTCTACAACAAGGCCGTCTTCAAGAAGGCCGGCATCGCCGCGCCCCCGAAGACCTGGGAGGAGTTCGAGGCCGACGCCAAGAAGATCAAGGCGCTCGGCGACGGCACCATCCCCTACGCCCTCCCGCTCGGCCCGGAGGAGTCGCAGGGCGAGTTCTCCATGTGGCTGTTCAACAACAGCGGCGACTGGAAGAAGGACGGCAAGTGGGCCATCAACTCGGCTGAGAACACCGAGGCGCTGACCTTCCTCAAGAAGATCACCGACGAGAAGCTCACCCAGAACAACCCGGGCAAGACCAACCGCGCCGACGCGTTCAACCTCTTCAAGTCGGGCAAGGTCGGCATGGTCGTCGGCTTCTCGCCGCTCGCCGGCCAGCTCGACGAGGAGAAGAAGGTCGACTACGCCGTCGCCCCGATGCCCACCAAGATGAGCGAGCCGCAGACCTTCGGCGTCACCGACTACCTGATGGCGTTCAAGAAGCCCGGCAACCAGGAGGCGGTCAAGGCCTTCTACGACCTGTACTACCAGAAGGACCAGGTCAACCAGTTCATCAAGGCCGAGGGCTTCCTGCCGGTCACCAAGAGCGGCATCGAGTTCTTCAAGGACGACCCCAAGCTGAAGGTCTACCTCGACACCCTGCCCAACGCCCACCTGACCCCGACCGACGACCCGACCTGGGACAAGGTCAAGCTCGCCGTGCAGCAGAACCTCGGCACCGCCGTGGGCAGCGGCGGCGACCCGAAGAAGGTCCTCGACGACCTGCAGAAGCAGGCCGAGAGCGGCAGCTGACCGTGCCCGACCAGCAGTCTCGAGTGGTGGCCGCGGGTTCGCCCGCGGCCACCACCGCACGTGGCGCCGACGGTGCAGGGACGTCGGCGCGCCGGAAGGCGGGTATGCCGCGTGGCCGGCGTCGCACGGACCGCGCCTCGCTGGGCTCCGCCCTGCTGTGGCTGGGCCCGGCCCTGCTGCTCATCGGCGGCGTCGTCGTCTACCCGGCCATCGAGCTGGTGCGCGCGTCGATGAGCGAGTTCTCCATCACCGGCCTGCGCCTCGGCGACGCCGGCTGGAGCAACTACAGCGCCGTGCTCGACCACCCGATGCTGGGGACGGTGCTGCGCAACACCATCGTCTGGGTCGTCGCGGTCGTCGCCCTGACCATCGTCATCAGCCTGGGCGTGGCCCAGTTCCTCACCAAGGACTTCCGCGGCCGCAAGCTCGTGCGCTGGGCGATCATCGTCCCGTGGGCCGCCTCGCTGGTCATCACGGCCAAGACGTTCGTGATGATCTACGACTTCTACTACGGCACGGCCAACCTGCTGCTGTCGAAGGTCGGTCTCGGCCCGGTCGACTTCCTGGGCAGCGACACCTGGATCATGCCGTCGATGGTCCTGGTCGGCGTGTTCGTGTCGATCCCGTTCACGGCCTACGTCTTCGTGGCCGGTCTCAACGCCATCCCGACCGACGTCTACGAGGCGGCGCGCGTCGACGGCGCCAGCCCGTCCCAGACGTGGTGGCGGATCACCCTGCCGCTGCTGCGCCCTGCGCTGCTGGTGGCCGCGGTGCTCAACATCATCTACGTCTTCAACTCGTTCCCGATCATCTACACGCTCAACGACCGCAACCCCGGGTTCTCCCACGACACGACGATCACGTTCATGTACAAGCTGGCGTTCAAGAGCGCCGAGAAGGACGTGGGCATGTCGGCTGCCGCAGGAGTCTTCAACGTCCTGCTGATCCTGGTCGTGGTGATGGTCTACCTGAGGTTCACGCGCTGGCGGGAGGAGACGGCATGAGCGCCACCACCGAGACGGGCCGCACGTCGCGCCTGCCCGGCGGCCCCGGCGGCTCGGGCAGCGGCACCCGGCACACCGGGTGGCAGCGGCACCGCTCCTGGGTCCTGCCCGTCGCGGGTGCGGGCCTGGCGCTGGTCTTCCTCGCGCCCTACATCGTCATGCTGCTCAACTCGCTGCGGCCGAGCGCGGACGTCGTGCAGACGCCGCCGACGTTCTTCCCGCGCGACTGGCAGCTCTCGACCTACTCGCAGATCCTCAGCGACGAGCGGTTCCTCAACTGGCTCAAGACCTCGCTCATCGTCGCCGGCTCCTCGACGCTGATCGTCATCGTGGTCTCGATCCCGGCGGCCTACTACACCGCCCGGTTCCGCTTCCCGGGCCGGATGGCGTTCCTGCTGCTGGTGCTCGTCACCCAGATGTTCTCGCCCACCGCGCTGGTCGTCGGCATCTACCGCGAGTGGTTCAACTTCAACATGGTCAACACCTACGCCGCGCTGATCCTCACCAACGCGGCGTTCAACCTGGCCTTCGCGGTGTGGATCCTCCACGGGTTCTTCGCCTCCATCCCCAAGGAGGTCGAGGAGGCCGCGAACCTCGACGGGTGCAGCCGCTTCGGCACGCTGCGCCGGGTGATGCTGCCGCTGACCCTGCCGGGCGTCGTCACCGCGGTGATCTTCACGTTCATCGCGGCGTGGAACGAGTACGTCGTGGCGCTCACGCTGATGCTCGACGAGTCGAAGAAGCCGCTGACGGTGGGCATCACCTCCTACGTCACCGGCTACGAGCAGCACTGGGACCAGCTGTTCGCCGCGGCGGTCATCGCGATCGTGCCCGTGGTCGTGCTCTTCGCGGTCATCGAGAAGCACCTCGTCGGCGGCCTGACGGCCGGCTCGGTGAAGTGACCGTGCTCGACGCCGCCAGCGACCCCGCGCCGGAGCGTGGCCGCCCGCTGGACCGCGGTGCCCGGTGGAGCGCCCTGCTCGGCCTGCTCGCCGAGCACGGGCGCCTCACCGTCGCCCAGGTCGTCGAGGAGCTCGGCGTCTCGGAGGCCACCGTGCGGCGCGACTTCGGGGAGCTCGCCGCCCAGCAGCTCGTCACCCGCACCCACGGGGGAGTCGTCGCGACCGCCGTGGCCTACGACCTGCCGGCCCGCTACAAGCAGGCCTCCGGCGACACCGCCAAGGACCGCATCGCCTCTGCCGCAGCAGAGTTCGCGCTCGAGGGCTCGGTCGTCGGCTTCAACGGCGGCACCACGACGAGCGCCACGGCCCGTCGGCTGGCGGCCCGCTCCGACCTCGCCAGCTCCTCGGAGCGACCGGCGATCACCGTGGTCACCAACGCCCTCAACATCGCCACCGAGATGGTGCTGCGTCCCTTCATCCGGTGCGTCTCGCTCGGCGGGGTGGCGCGGCAGGAGTCCTACGAGCTCTCCGGGCCGCTCGCCTCCATGGTGCTGAACGAGCTGTGGCTCGACACGGTGTTCCTCGGCGTCGACGCGGTCTCGGCCCAGGCCGGGGCGACGTGCCGGCACGAGGGCGAGGCGGGCATCAATGCCCTGATGGTGCAGCGGGCCGACCGCGTGGTCGTCGTGGCGACGGGCGACAAGGTGGGCCGGCGTGCGTTCGCGCGGATCTGCCCGACCTCACGCATCGACGTGCTGGTGACCGACAAGAGCGCGCCGGACGACGAGGTGCGGGCCCTGCGGGCGGCCGGCGTCACCGTCGAGCAGGTCTGAGTGGCAGAGGAATCCGTCACGGTGGAGGCCGTCGCCGCTGTCGACGTCGGGGGCACGCGCATCAAGGCCGCCCTGGTCGACCGCTCCGGCCGCGAGCTGGTGTCGACGACGACGCCGACCCCGCCTGGCCTGGGAGCGACCGGCGCCCTCGTCGACGCGGTGGGCGCGACCGTGGATGCCTTGCTGCGCAACAGCTCTGAGCAGGGGCCTGACGGTCCTGCTGGGCGCCTGCGGCGTGGTCGTGCCCGGCCTCGTCGACGACGCCCGCGGCATGGCGCTGTTCTCCGCCAACCTCGGTTGGCGTGACCTCCAGGTGGTGCACCCCCTCGAGTCAGCCCTCGGCGTGCCCGTCGCCCTGGGCCACGACGTGCGGGCCGGCCTGCTGGCCGAGGCCCGCTGGGGTGCCGCGCGGGGAGCCGAGAACGTCATGTTCGTGCCCGTCGGCACCGGCATCGCGGGTGCGCTCATGGTCGACGGCCGGGTCCTCCACGCCGGCGGGTTCGCCGGCGAGCTGGGCCACGTCATCGTCGAGCCCGGCGGCCCGGTGTGCGGCTGCGGCGCCAGGGGGTGCCTCGAGGCGGTCAGCTCAGCCGCCGCCATCGAGCGGGCGTATGCCGCGCGGCTGGCCTCCGCGGGTACGCCCGCCGACCGCGTGCGCGCCGACCGGATGAGCGCCGACCGGATGAGCGCCGACCGCATCGCCACCCTGGTCGCCGGCGGCGACGAGCTGGCCACCGCCGTGTGGGAGCACGCCGTCGCGGCGCTGGGGCGAGCGGTGGTCATGGCGGTCTCGCTGACCGGGGTCGACCTCGTGCTGCTCGGCGGCGGGCTGGCCCAGAGCGGCGACCTGCTGCTCGACCCGCTGCGGCGTGAGGTGGCCGGCGCGCTCACCTTCCAGCGGCCCCCCACGCTGGCCCGTGCCGCGCTCGGTGAGCGCGCGGGCTGCCTCGGTGCCGCGTGCCTCGCGTGGGACCTCACGTGATCGTCACCGTCACCCTCAACGCCGCGCTCGACGTCACCTACGTCGTGCCCCGCGTGGAGCTGCACACCAGCCACCGGGTGACCTCGGTGGCGCAGGTCGGCGGCGGCAAGGGCGTCAACGTCGCGTCGGTGCTGGCCCAGCAGGGTCACTCGGTCGTCGCGACCGGCCTGCTCGGCGGCGTCACCGGCGAGCTGGTGCGCGCCGACCTCGTCGCGCGCGGCCTGCCCCACCGCTTCTCGCCGGTCGCGGGAGAGACCCGGCGGGCCGTCACCGTCGTCTCGGAGGTCGACGGTGACGCCACCGTCTTCAACGAGCCCGGCCCCACCGTCACCGACGACGAGTGGCACGGCTTCCTCGACGACCTCCGGGTCCTCCTCGCGGAGGTGCGGCCCCGGTGGTCGTGGCCTCGGGAAGCCTGCCACCCGGCATACCCACCGACGCGTATGCCGCGGTCGTGCGCCTCGCGCACGAGGCCGGCGCCCTGGGCGTCGTCGACACGTCCGCGGCCCCCTTGCTCGCCGCGCTCGAGGCAGGACCGGACCTCGTCAAGCCCAACCGTGACGAGCTGGCCGAGGTGACGGGTGAGACCGACCCGGTGGCGGGAGCCCGGCTGCTGCTCGAGCGGGGGGCACGCGAGGTCGTCGTCTCGGCGGGCGCCGACGGGCTGCTCGACGTGACGGTCACCGGTGAGGTGTGGCGCGCCGCGCTCGACGCCCCCTTGGCCGGCAACCCCACCGGGGCCGGGGATGCCGCCGTGGCCGCACTGGCCGCCGGCCTCGCCGAGGGTCGGACCGCCCGGGAGTCCCTCGCCGACGCGGTCGCCTGGTCGGCCGCCGCGGTGCTCCACCCGCTCGCCGGCCACGTCCGGCCCGACGACGTCGGCCGACTGCGCGCAGAGGTGCGGGTCGAGCAGCTGGCCGCCGCAGACCCCACCCCACCGCACACCACCTCACCACAGGAGGACCGCCGTGCTCACCCCGCTCCATGACGTGCTGCAGGAGGCCCGCGCCCAGGGCCGGGGCGTGGCCGCCTTCAACGTCATCCACCTCGAGCACGCCGAGGCCCTCACCCGCGCCGCGGAGCAGGTCGGGCTGCCCGTGGTGCTGCAGGTCAGCGAGAACACGGTGGCCTTCCACGGGTCGCTGGCGCCCGTCGCGGCCGCGACCCGGGTGCTGGCCGAGCGGGCGAGCGTGCCGGTGGTGCTCCACCTCGACCACGCGGTGAGCGAGCCGCTGGTCGACGAGGCCCTCGGGCTCGGCTTCACGTCGGTGATGTTCGACGGGTCCCGGCTCGACGACGCCCAGAACCGCGCGGTGACCCGGTCAGTGGTGGAGCGCTGTCACGCCGCCGGGGTCAGCGTGGAGGCCGAGCTGGGGGAGATCGGCGGCAAGGACGGCGTGCACGCGCCGGGCGTGCGCACCCGGCCCGACGAGGCCGCCGCCTTCGCCCGCGACACCGGGGTCGACGCGCTCGCGGTGGCCGTGGGCAGCTCGCACGCCATGACCGAGCGCACCGCCGAGCTCGACCTCGGCCTCATCGCCGAGATCCGCGGCCAGGTGGAGGTGCCGCTCGTCCTGCACGGCTCGTCGGGGTGCCCGACGAGGGCATCGCGGCCGCCGTGCGCGCCGGCATGACCAAGATCAACATCGCGACGCACCTGAACGCGGTGTTCACCGCGGCGGTGCGCTCTCGGCTCGAGGCCGACCCGCGGCTGGTCGACACCCGCAAGTACCTCGGTCCGGCGCGCGACGCCGTGCAGGCCGAGGCAGCGCGGCTCCTCGAGCTCGTCGCCCTCCGCTGAACACCCGACTTTGTATGCCGCAGGCGCGGCCGGGAGCCCGCGTGGCCCGCGAAGCCGCTCCCACGGCATACAAAGTCGGAAGGACGGGACGTCAGAAGAGGCGGGTCGTGGTGTCGTCGATGCCGCGCAGCGCGTCGTAGTCGAGCGTCACGCAGCGGATGCCGCGGTCCTGGGCGAGGGTGCGCGCCTGCGGCTTGATCTCCTGCGCGGCGAAGACGCCGGTCACCGGGGCCAGGTGCGGGTCGCGGTTCATCAGCTCGAGGTAGCGGGTCAGCTGCTCCACGCCGTCGATGTCGCCGCGCCGCTTGATCTCCACGGCCACCGAGCCGCCGAGGTGGTCCTTGCACAGGATGTCGACCGGCCCGATGGCGGTCATGTACTCGCGCCGGACCAGCGTGTACCCGTCGCCGAGGGTGTGGATGTGCTCGGCCAGCAGCTTCTGCAGGTGGGCCTCGACGCCGTCCTTGATGAGGCCCGGGTCGACGCCGAGCTCGTGGGAGGTGTCGTGCAGCACCTCGTGGATGAGCACGCGCAGCCGGTCGTCGGACTTGGCGTGCTGCACCTGCCAGACGAGCGAGACGCCCTCGGCCACCTCGTGCTCCTCCGGCGACAGCTCGGCCATCGCGCAGGGCGGCGACATCCAGTTGAGCGGCTTGTAGGACCCGCCGTCGCTGTGCACGAGCACCGACCCGTCGGCCTTGACCAGCAGGAGCCGGGTCGCCAGCGGGAGGTGGGCGCTGAGCCGCCCGTCGTAGTCGACGCTGCACTTCGCAATCACCAGACGCACAGTCGGACACCCTAACCCGGGCCGGAGGTCCCGTTGCACGCCTCGGCCACGCCAGCGCAGACTCAGGGGAAGAGGTGAGGTCCGATGATGCCCCTTGCTGAGTACCTGGTCGGGTCCACGGTCGCGGTGACCGTGTTCTACACGGCTCTCTCAGCGCTGTACTGGGGCGTGACCGGTCGGCCCAGGTGGCCCTTCGTCGGCCTCGCCCGGCGCATCGAGGACGCCCAGGAGCGCCGCCGCCCGCCGCGCGAGCCCATCCCACCCGTGCTCCTCGGGCTCGAGCTGCGCCGGCTCGGGGCGGAGATGCAGCGGATCGACGCCAGCGACCTGCCGGCCAAGGCGATGCGGCTGCGGGCGACGACGGCCGCCTACGACTACGTGCTGCTCGAGTGCTGCCGCAGCCTCGAGGTGCCGGTGCCCGTGCCCGACCCCACTGACCCGGTGAACACCCCCCTGACCAGCGACCAGCGGTTCACGGCCGAGTCCTCGCTGCTGGCGGCCGGCTTCACCTGGTGACGCCGGGGGACCTTTCCCGCGGTATGCCGCGTCGGCCGGCTCGGCGCCGTGTCACCAGCACCCGACCACCCGGGGTGGGGAGGGTCACGCCGGAGGGGTCTCCCAGCGGCATACCGCCTCTGACACACTCGGCCGCATGGCTCGTGACTTCAGCACTGTCGGCGTGATCGGACTCGGCACCATGGGCGCCGGCATCGTGGAGGTGTTCGCCCGCAACGGCTTCGACGTCGTGGCGGTCGACGTGGACGACGCCGCGGTCGACCGCGGCCGCTCGCACCTCCAGCACTCCACCGACCGTGCGGTCAGCCGCGGCAAGCTCACGACGGAGGACCAGGCGGCCCTGCACAGCCGGGTCACCTTCACCTCCGACCTGGGCGACCTCAGGGAGTGCCAGCTCGTCGTCGAGGCGGTGCCCGAGCACCTCGACCTCAAGAAGGAGATCTTCGCCAAGGTCGACGGCATCGTGGCGCCCGACGCGGTGCTGGCCACCAACACCTCGAGCCTGCCGGTCACCGAGATCGCCGTCGCCACCAGCAACCCCAAGCGCGTCGTCGGCATGCACTTCTTCAACCCGGCGCCGGTGCTGAAGTTCGTCGAGGTCGTGCGCACCGTCGTCACCGAGGACGAGGTGTTCGAGGACGTCAAGGCCCTCGCCCAGCGGCTCGGCAAGCAGCCGGTGGTCGTCGGCGACAAGGCCGGCTTCATCGCCAACGCCCTGCTCTTCGGCTACCTCAACCACGCCGTCTCGATGTTCGAGAGCCGCTACGCCAGCCGTGAGGACATCGACGCCGCCATGCGTCTCGGCTGCGGCTACCCGATGGGCCCGCTGGCGCTGATGGACCTCATCGGCCTCGACACCGCCTACGAGATCCTCGACACGATGTACAAGCAGGGCCGCGACCGCCTGCACGCCCCGAGCCCGATCATCAAGCAGATGGTCAGCGCCGGGCTGAAGGGCCGCAAGAGCGGGCGGGGCTTCTACACCTACGCCGAGCCCGACTCCTCGCAGGTCGCCGCCGACCACCTGACGCCCCGGCCCGACGGCGAGGCCGGCATCGAGAAGCGCACGGTCAGCCGGGTCGGCGTCGTCGGCTCCGGCACCATGGCGACCGGGATCGTCGAGGTCTTCGCCAAGGCCGGCTACGACGTCGTCTTCGTCGCCCGTGCCGACTCCAAGGTCGAGGGCGTGCGCGCCGCCCTCACCAAGAGCCTCGAGAAGGCCGTGCAGCGCGGCAAGCTCACCGAGGAGGCCCGCGACGAGGCCCTCGGGCACGTCACCGGCACCACCAGCCTCGACGACCTGCGCGACGTCGACATCGTGGTCGAGGCCGTGGTGGAGGACCTCGGCGTCAAGCGCGCCCTCTTCGAGAACCTCGACGAGATCTGCAAGCCCGGCGCCATCCTCGCCACCACGACCTCCTCGCTCCCGGTCGTCGAGTGCGCCGCCGTCACGAAGCGCCCGCAGGACGTCGTCGGCATGCACTTCTTCAACCCGGCCCAGATCATGAAGCTCGTCGAGGTGGTCTCGACCGTCTCGACCGCCCCCGAGGTCGTCGCCACCGTGCAGGACCTGTGCGCCAAGGTCGGCAAGCACGCCGTCACCTGCGGCGACCGCTCCGGCTTCATCGTCAACGCCCTGCTCTTCCCGTACCTCAACGACGCGGTGAAGATGCTCGAGGCCAACTACGCCTCGGCTGACGACATCGACACCGCGATGAAGACCGGCTGTGGCCTCCCGATGGGCCCGTTCGAGCTGCTCGACGTCGTCGGCCTCGACGTGGCGCTCGCGATCCAGCGCCAGCTCTACCTCGAGTTCCGCGAGCCCGGCTTCGCGCCGGCCCCGCTGCTCGAGCACCTGGTCACCGCCGGCTACCTCGGCCGCAAGACCGGGCGCGGCTTCCGCACCTACGCCTGAGCCGGCTCACACACTGGGGCGGGTATGCCGCGTGGCCCGGCCACGCGGCATACGGCACCTCGCGTCATCGGAGGCGGTGGTCCTGTAACGGACCACCGCCTCCGTCGCGTCTGGGAGGGTGGAGCCGCGCAGAGCGGGACGAAGAGGACAAGGGGGACGGTCGTGCAGACAGACGACCGGCAGGACGAGCTGGAGGGCCTGCTGCGGCAGGTGTTCGACGACGCGCGGCGCGAGGGGAGCCGCGACCTCTCGGGGATCCACGCCGCGGCGTGGACCGAGGCGAGGCGGCTGCGCCGCCGGCGCCGCCAGCGCGCCGCGCTGACCGGGGTGGGCAGCGGGCTCGTGGCCGCGACCGTCGTCGCCGCGGTGGTGCTGGCCACGAACGCGACTGGCCCGAGAGCGTCCGAGCTGCGCCCGGCCGGCACCTCGAGCGCCACCTCGGCCGGCCACGAGCGCCGGCTCACGCCCGTGCTGGAGGGGCAGCCGGGCCAGGCCTACGCCATCCCCGACGTCGTGCCCGACCCGTTGCCCGCGGGCGTCTCGGAGCTGGCGCTGGCCCCCAGCCAGGTCGAGGCGGACACCGGTGACCTCGTGGGCATCGCGGGCTCCTGTGACTGGCACAACGAGGCGGCCGTGACCACGCGGCTGCCGGTCGCCGGCCACACGTGGCGCTTCCAGACCGACGACGTGCCCGACACCGACGGCGCCTCCCTGGGGATCGCCGGCTTCACCACCGGCACCGGTGCGGAGGCGCTGCGCGACTTCCGTGCGGACGCGCTGGCCTGCGGCGTGTCCACCGACCTCGACCCCGTGTCGTGGCAGGGGAGGGACGGGCAGGACGCCTACCTGTGGTCCGGCACCTTCCGAGACGAGATCGGCAGCACCATGGTGCTGGCGGTCCGCCGCGTCGGTGACCTCCTGGTGGGCTCGACCGCCCGCACGAAGCGGCCCGAGGACGCCCGACGCATCGCCACGACGTTCGTCGACTCCGCCGTCTCGTCCCTGTTGGCCCGGGACTTCGCACCTGCACGCGGCGCTGCTCTCGCCAGCAGCGCGCAGGCGCCGAACCCGGCCTCGCGGCCCGGCGCGCCGGTGCCGACGCCGCTGCGCAGCCGACCGGCCTACCGGGTCAATGCTCTCTTCCCCTCCGCGGCGGAACTGCCGACCGGGCTGGAGTACCGCGAGGGACAGCCCTCGTTCGACAGCCCGGACATCGCGCCGGTGATGGGCGCCCACACGTGTGACCCCGTCTCCGTGGCGGCCAAGGACGCGGGGCAGGAGAAGGGAGCTCGTCCCGTGGCCGGCAGCAACCAGACGGCATGGCAGTCCGGAGCCGGCCTCCCCGACGCTGCAGCCGAGCTCACCGTGACCGGCTGGGCCAGTGGCACCGGTGCGGCACGGTTCAAGGACCTTCAGGAGAACCGGTTGTTCTGCGTGTGGACTCCCGCACAGGCGCGCGTCGCCTGGCCCGGCGCGGACCCGGCCACGACGTGGCTCTCCCGCTCGACCGTCGACGGCGTCAGCCAGTTCGTGGCGACGCAGCGCGTCGGTGACCTCATCGTCGCCGCGGCTGTCAAGCACGCCAACGGGGAGACGGCCCGCCAGCAGGCAGTCAGCCTGGCCACCCAGATGGCCGCGGCGGCGCAGGCTTCGGGCCTCGACGCCGCCCAGGGGAAGTAGCCCGTGGCCCTCTTCCGGAAGCACGCCGACTCCACCGACACCGTCGACGCGGCGACATGGATCGACGCCGCCCTGCCGCGCCTCATGGGTGCGGCGCTGGCCCTGACCGGCCACCGTCACGACGCCGAGGACCTCGTCCAGGAGACCCTGGCCAAGGTGATCCTCAAGTGGGACAGCGTCGACCAGGCCGACAGCCCGGACGCCTACGTCCGCCGGGCCATGGTCAACACCTTCATCTCGGGCAAGCGGCGGAAGTCGTCGACCGAGTTCGTCTCGCACGACGTCGTCACCGACGAGCGGCGGTCCGTCGGCGGCCACGGACACGACTCCGACCTCGCCGCCCGCGACCACATGTGGCAGCTCTTGGCCACGCTGCCGCCGCGCCAGCGCGCCGTGCTCGTGCTGCGGTACTACGACGACCTGCCCGACGCGCAGATCGCGGAGGTGCTCGGCTGCTCGGCGGTGTCGGTGCGGGTCGCCGCGCACCGCGCCATGGGGACGCTGCGGGGCGCGCTCGCGCCGGTGGGAGCCGACCGCGCCTGACACCGGTGTGCCGCGTGGTCCCGGCCACGCGGCATACGGGCGCCTTTGCGACAATCGGGCTGTGCCCCGCGCCAACCGCCGCCGCCGCGACGACGCTCCGTTGAACGTCGACCGCGCGCTCGGCGGGCTCACGCAGCGGGAGTCGTATGCCGGCGGCGAGTGGTTCGTCCGCCGCGTCACCGGGGCGGGGGCCAGCCGGGCCTACCTGTGCCCCGGCTGCCAGCACACCATCGCGATCGGCACACCCCACGTGGTGGTGTGGCCGGCCGACGGCGTGGGCGGTCTCGACGACCGCCGCCACTGGCACTCACCGTGCTGGTCCGCCCGGGGCCGGCGCCACACCCAGGGGTCGATCCGATGAGCCTGCACACCAGAGATCTCGGGGAGCGCGGGTCACGAGTTGTCTTCTGCCACGGCTTGTTCGGGCAGGGACGCAACTGGACCCAGATCGGCAAGCAGCTCGCCGAGGAGCACCGCGTGACCCTGGTCGACATGCCGCACCACGGCCGGTCGTCGTGGCCGGAGGAGTTCGACTACGTCGACGTCGCCGACCAGGTGGCCGGGCTGCTCGGCGCTGACGACCCGGTCACCCTCGTCGGGCACTCCATGGGTGGCAAGGCCGCGATGGCCCTGGCGCTGCGGCACCCCGAGCTGGTTGCGCGACTGTGCGTCGTGGACGTGTCGCCGGTCGACTACGGCGGACACACGGGGGAGTTCCGGGGGTACATCGACGCCATGCAGCGCATGGACCTTCCCGCCATCACGACCCGGGAAGAGGCGGACGCGGCGCTCGCCGAGGCGGTGCCGAACACGACGGTCCGCAGCTTCCTGCTCCAGAACCTGCGCCGCGACGGCGACGGCTGGCGCTGGCAGGCCAACCTCGACGTCCTCGGCCGCGACCTGCCGGTGCTCGGCGGCTGGCCAGCTGAGGACCTCGCAGGCACTCGCCGCCGTACGAGGGGCCGGTGCTGTGGGTGGCCGGGGCGAACTCGGCCTACGTCACCGACGACTACGCCGATGCCATGCAGGGGTACTTCCCGCGGGTGCGGCGCGTGACCATCAAGGACGCCGGCCACTGGGTGCACTCCGAGCAACCGGAGACCTTCCTCGAGGTGCTGCGCCGCTTCATCGGGGCCGAGGCCGCACAGCCCGCCTGACTGGGTGTGTCCCTTGACGGCTACGCGCCGCCGGGCACGCCCGTTTACCGGATCTGCCGATGACAGGACGGAAGGCGAAGACCCGTGGATGGGAGGATGCAGGTCATGGCCGTCACTGCGTGGGGATACCAGCCGATCCTGAGCGATCTACACGTCGCGTACAGGCTCGTGAGCGGTCGGTGCCTTAGAGGCATCCGGGCAACGACAGGAGTCGTTCGTCGTGGGTGACCCCTACGAAGGCGTATCACCGGACGGAACCATCCGGACAGGCGTACGTCGCGACCTCGTGCCCGACGTCTTCAAACCGATCATCTCGGACGCAGTAGGGCTGCTTGACGACAACAGGGCTTCGCTCTACGTCTACGGGTCGGTCGCTACTGGCAAGGCGCGTCCAGAGTCGTCGGACGTCGATCTACTCTCCATCGACCTGCACGGCGCGGCAACGATCGGTAGACGCCTTTCCGTCGCCTATGCGGACAGGTGTCGAGGCGTTGAGGTCGCCGACACGACTGCCACAGACTACGACGCTGACACAGACGCGGCGTACGGAAACCGGGTCTTCCTCCGCCACTACTGCGTCCACCTTGCCGGGCCAGATCCCTCCACCGCGCTCCCGCTGTTCCCTGCGGACGCGCGTGCGGCTCGCGGCTTCAACGGCGACCTCGACCGGCACCTTGCGCGATGGCGACAGGAGCTCACAGCGGGGATCACGTCGACGCCAGAACTCGCTGTGCGCGCCGCACGCAAGACCCTTCTGGCCACTGCCGGGTTGGTCAGCGTCCATGACCACACCTGGACGACCGACCGAGCGCGGGCCTGTCAGCGTTGGAGTGAGATCGAGCCCCGACTCGCCGTTCCCCTCGCACTCCTGCAGTCGTGGTCGTGCGGGAAGCAAGCGCCCTCGCGTGGAGAACTAGAGGACGCTCTAGGTCCCGACGGAGTCGTCGCCGCGGTGGTCGCGCGCTTCGCCAATACCATTGGACTCTGGACCGAAGAGCGCTGAGCGCCTCTTCATCGCGACAATCGGATCTGCCGCGGAGCGCGCGATCCATGATGCCGATGAGCGTGCAACCGTTCAGCGGCTGATACTCGGTGGGCATCCGGGAGATGCGCGCGAGGGTCGACCGGCTTGATGGGCTGGTGGCGGGTTGAGTTCGCCGATGCCCTCGCGTCGCCCGTCCCTGCAACGCAACCGACCGTCGCGTCACAGCGCCATGGGACCACGGCGAGCTCGGGTTCCGCGAAGGGATGCATCGGGCCGGCGCGCTCGAGCCGCCGCGGACCCCGGCCGTTGCTCCCCCGGCACCACAGCCGCCGCGGCAGTACCGTCACACCCACACCCACACCCACGCACTGCCACAGGGGGAACCGGACGAGATGGTGCACCAGCCGAGCATGACCAGCGAGTACCGGGCCACCGTCCCCACCCGCGAGCAGGCGCAAGCCCTCGCCGACGACCTCGCCGCCCGCGGCCACGCCCTGGTCGCCATCCGCGAGGTCGACTGGGCCCGCAAGGACCCGACCAACTTCTGGTACGGCAAGCCAACCATGCGGCCCCACGAGCAAGGCCACTACGACGTCACCTCCCTGGACGCCGGGCCGCACCCCGACGACGATGAACGCTGGTGGCGCGCCCAGGAGGACCAGGCCGTGCGCGAGCTCGCCGCCCGCCACGGCGGCCGGTGCCCCGGCGGCGCCGTCGGGCACGCTGAGATGATGTTGCGCATCTTCCTGCGCACCGGCTTGGTCCACGAGCTCGACGACAGCACCGTGCGCACCCGCCGCGCGGCAGCGTTCGCGAACACCCCCTCCCGCGCGACACCGACCCCGCAGGCCGAGCAGCCCCCCGCGGGGGGCGCAGACACCGACGCAGCCGACCGACCCGGCGACCCGATCGACCTCCCTGGCGTCACGGCCACCGACTGGGGCACATTGCAGCACGCGTACGGGCCCGCCGACGACGTGCCGGCCATGCTCACCGGTCTGGCCCGCAACGACGACCACTGGCCGCAGCACCTGGACGGCCTGCTCGGCTCCGTCGCCCACCAGGGGAACAGCTACTCGGCCACCGCCCCCACCGTGCACCTGCTCGCCACCCTCGCCGCCGCGCCACAGCTGGCCCCGAAGCGCCGCGTCGACCTGCTCACCAGCCTCTTCCTCGCCGGCGCCGCCTACGAGATCGCAACCGCCTACGACAACCCGCCCGACAACCACGCCGCCGACGTCGCTGACGCCGTCGCCACCGACACACCAGCCCTCCTGAACCTGTGGGACACCGCAACCCGCCCCGAACGCCGCCTGCTGCTCCTGCTCGCCGCCCTCCACCCACAGGCGGCGCGAGAGCACGACCTGAGCAGCCACGACCTGGCCGGCCCAGCCTCCCGCCTGGCCGGCGCCGCAGCCCGCGACCAGGACGACGCGGCCGCCCTGCTCACCGAGCTGGCCGCCAGCAACGAGGACCTCATCGAGCTCGACCGGGCCAGCACCCCCACGCACGCCCGCGTCGTCGCCGCCCTGGAGGTCCTCCTGCTCGACGGCTGAGTCGGCCCCCGAAGGCCCCGCCCGCCGAGCCCCCCGACCCCGGCGTGCCCAGTACCACCGCCGCCGGGGGCCCGTCACGGATCATCCGCAACTGCCGCCGTCCGTGCGGGCGTGCCCGTGAGCGGACTCACAGGCGAGGGCACGACGCGGACCGCTCGAAATGCCTCGTGCGGGGTTGAAGGAAGATCACCGGCTGACGGCTGACCCCCATGTACGGTGCGCGCATGCGTTTCGGTGCCATGCGAGCTGCCGCGTTGGCCGCGGTAGCAATATTGGCGGCGGCAGGGCTTACTGGTGCCTGCTCGGCGCAGCCGTACAGCTGCAGTACCAAAGGGTCCCACGACGCAGATCGGCTTGCCACAATCCTGAGCACGGATTTCCGCAGCGTGAGTGAGCCGGAAGTCCTCGATGACTGCGACAGCGGTGGCCAGCAGTCCGTCACGTTCCGCATCAGGTCAGTCGACAGTGCCCTCACCGAATTCACCGATCAGTCCGGTTGCACGCCTGGAGATGCGGACCGCGACGGCTCTGTGTTCCGCTGCCAGTTGGACGACGTCGTGGCGGAGTTCCTGATCGTGTCCCCAAAGGCGGGTCGCAGCCAGGGCGTCGTGCAACCGTCGAGGTAGGCATCAGCCGAGCAGAAAGCGGGGGGTCTTCGGGGGTGGCACCCGAACGTCCGCTCATGCCGCATGCGGCGCGTGTCAGTCGACCTCTGCCAACGAGCGCGCGTCAGCTGTTCTCCAGGGGGAGCTTCATCCGCGGGGCTGACGTCAGCCGGAAACCGACGCGTTCGTAAATGCGCTGCCCCTGCGGGGTTGCGCTGAGGTCCACGCGATCAGCGTCGATGCTGCGGGCCCACTCGATGACGACGTCAACCAGGGCCGTCCCGAAGCCTCGGCCGCGGTGCTCCGGCAGGGTCACGACGTTCGACAGACGTGCGGCCCTGCCGCGGGGGCTCTGGGGGTTGGGGACACCGGTCTCCAGGGTGCCGATCGCACAGGCCACGATTCGCCCGTCGATGTCGATGACCGGGAACGCCGCCGTCTCCCGGGCGCCGACCGTCCTACCGAACCATGCCCTCGCGTGATCGACCCACCTGTCGAGCAGTGGGGGTTCCTGGTCGAACAGCGACGCCCACAGTGGCAGCAACTGCTCGATGTCCTCGGGTCGGGCATCGCGGGGCGACGGCGCGGCTGTGGTCATTGGTTCAGGATGCCGGGCCCGCGCGAAGCGCGTCATCCCACTTTGCCGCGGAGCGCGCGTTTGTTCACGCCGGGGCATCGCTGGGCACTAGCCTCGCGCCATGTTCGGACGCCGCAGTAAGCGGACTGACCGCGATCAGCCGAAGCCGACCTCTGCGGCGGAGGTGTACTTGGGACTCAGAAGCCAAGTCCTCAACCTCGACCCCGCCACCGTGGGTATCACCAGTTCCGGCCACCGTTCAACGTGGGGCTGTCTCATGGAAACGGGGTACCCGAACGGCGCGGCCACACTGGTCTGCCTGTCAGACGGGACGACGAGTCTGTACACGAGTTCCGGTGGCGGCATCATCGGCGGCGGCGCGCACAAGGCAGTCGTTGAGCAAACGGCCAGACTCCTGCAGGCCGTTGACGAACACCTCACCGAGATGTCCGGCGCGGAGGACCAACACTTACCGGCGGAGGGCCAGACCATCATCCGCGCCCTCACCGTCCACGGACAACGGAGCTTCGAGGCGGCCGAGGTTGAACTCGGCGCAGGCGGCAGCGTGATGTCCCCAGTCTTCTACGCAGCTCACGACGTCATCACCCAGCTGCGCCTGATCGACGAGGCACGGCGATAACGTCCGCTCATGCCGCGTTGAGGGAAGACCGCAACTGCCGATGACAGCGCGAGGCGGAGTCGGTCAGGATTGGCCCGGCTGGACCGTCGCCTTGTTCGGCCCACATTCGGAGTGGTTCGCGTACTTCGACATCTGGCACGCGCCGTCGACCAAGACTCTGTCCGCGAGCGGGGCGTCCAGTCGCACCTCAACTTGGTAGCGAACGGCTATGGCTTCGCAGGACCTCGCGCGAACGGTTTCACGGACTGTGATGACTACTCGGGTCGAGTCCTGGTCAACGTCCGCGTCCGCGCCATCCCTGCACGCGCTGCCCTCATAGGTCAGTCGCACCGTTGCGCCGTCTATCGCGGCGGGCTTGTTCCAAGGCTTCGGCTCGGACTGCCCAAAGATGTACCAAGCAGCGATGCCGACAACTCCAAGCGCGAGACCAGCCGCGAGTACGGCCAGGAATCGCACCACTCCCCGCTTCGGCAACTGACCCGCCTCCTGCTCTCCGTCCTCACTATGACGCCTTGAGGACGCCAGCGGTTCCGGAAGTCACAACGCCCTCATTTGCCGCCGTCCGGCGCAAGTGTCAGGCGGGGTGTCGGACCGCGTGACGGACGTAGACCACGCCGTTGTCGAAACGTCGGTGGTCAACCAGCTCGAGGTCGAGTCGTATGCCTCGAGGCAGCGCCGGCTTGCCGCCGCCGACGAGGACCGGGCACAGCAGCAGCACGCACTCGTCGACCAGGCCGTGCCGGAAGGCCTCGGCCGCGATCGCCGCGCCTCCGATGCTCAGGTCCGAGCCGGAGGTCTCCTTGAGCCGTCGTACCGCCTCGGGCTCGAACTGCCGCTCGATCCTCGTGCGCGCGGTCGACACGTCGGTGAGTGAGGTGGAGTAGACGACCTTGTCGGCGTCACGCCAGATCCCGGCGTACTCGCGGACCACCGAGGGCTCGTTCGTCAACCAGTCGTCGCTCTCCCACACACGCATCGTCTCGTACATGCGTCGCCCGTAGAGCGACGTGCCGATGTGCCGCTCGTGCTCGTTCCAGAACGCGTGCACGTCCTCGTCCGGCACGGACCAGTCGAACGAACCCGACTCGTCCTCGAGGAAGCCGTCGAGCGAGATGTTGGCCGCGTAGATCAACTTACCCATGGAGCCCTCCGCCCAGACGCGAGAAACAGCGTGCGACGTCACACAGGCTCAGTCAACAGCATCGACTGCGAGATCGAGGAGCCCGCCGCGAAGAGAAGGTGCCAGGGCGCCGCCGCCGACGGTGGGCGGTCGGTACCGTTGCGCGCTCATGCCGCGGTGCGGTCGTGCCGACAAGCGGAAATCTCAGTCATCACGGGTAGGTTTCGGGCTGATGTCCAAGTTGCAGGTCGCCTTCGAGTACGAGTCGCGTCATGGGTGCGTCGTCGTGCGGGACAGTGAGTCCGACGGTGATGTGTCGAACGCACCACGAGACGGCCTTTGGTTCTTCGATCGCAGTTCAGCGATCCTCGCGGTGCAACCCGCCGTCGAGGGACCCGTGCGGTGCGAGGTCTGGATCGGGACGCCTCTCGATCCCCTGCCACTCCAGGTCGCAGACGAAGTGTTCGAGATCGCAGGCGCGCTCGAGTTCGAGGACCCTGCCGGTGTGGTCACTGCTGCCCTCGCGTGGGTGCGAGGCAGTTGCCGGCTCGTCGTTCGCGTCGACGATGGGCAGTTCCCAGCCCGAGTGCAGTTCGTGATCGATCCCGACTGACATCGGGATGTCCGGATCTGCCGCGGTCCGGTCGTGGCTCCCCTCTGTGTCAAGACGCCGCGGGAAGCGAGGGCTTAGGCTCGGTTCTGGCGGGTCCGGGAAGTGGCTTGTCCGAAGAGTTGGTGTGGGGTTGTGAGCCAGCCGCGCTGGAGTCAGAGTCGTCGCCCCGTTGCCCTCCCGGGCCCGTCGCCATGTGGCGGGCGGCGTCGTTGACCATGGTCCGGTACACGATGTCGGACAGTCGGCGTTTGAGTAGCCGCATCGACTCGTTCGAGGTCTTCCCGCGGGCCTTGCTGCGGTCGAAGTAGGCGCGGCCCTCGGTGGGGTTGCGCAGCTGGA
>CAVSSL010000008.1:0-242520 GCA_963730585.1 uncultured Actinomycetota bacterium
ACCTCTCGGAAAATGGCCTCCGAATCTTCGGGTGTGTTCTTCCGGGATGCGGCCCACACCCCGGTCCCATTGCACGTCGGCATTGGTGAGTTCGCTTCGCAACTCCCCCGCGTTGTC
This sequence comes from uncultured Actinomycetota bacterium, assembly GCA_963730585.1. Lineage (GTDB taxonomy): Bacteria > Actinomycetota > Actinomycetes > Actinomycetales > Dermatophilaceae > Pedococcus_A. The sequence continues at coordinate 118 of CAVSSL010000008.1, forward strand.
GAAGATTTCGATTCCAAGGCTCTTGAGCGCTGAAACGACGTCGGGGTTCGCCGCCACGACCATGTTCGATGACCAGCCGCCCGTCGACAGGCGTGGCGGGGAGAAACACCTGGCCACGTCTGCACGCATCGACCGAACCGTCCTCGAGAAGGAGGACCCGCGCCTTCTTGAGTTCCGCAACCAGATCGGTCCTGTCGCGCAGCCGACCGATGAGTGACGCCACAAGTCGAACCGCCGCCGCCGACCCTTCTTCGGTCGGCTCTTTCACCAGGTGCTCCACCCATTGCCGCAGTGTCACGGCGTCACGCCGGTGATACGCGAGCAGGCGCTCAACCTTCGACCGGTGCTCATTGCTGAGCACCGCATGGCTTACCCAGGCGTCGGGGTCCGGGCAGACCGACGCCCACAGTTCGAGCTCCTCCTGCGTGAGTGCTTCCGGGTGGAGCTTGACCCGCGTTGGGTGTCGCAAGCCGCCTGCGAGCGTGGGAATGCACTGCCGCTCGCTGATGGCCCTCATCACCGGTTCGTTCAGGAGGTTGTCCGCCCAGTTGCGCCACTCCTTGCCTCGCGCCGGCATGACGTCCAGGACGGCGGTTGGCTTGTCCGGTCGGTGGATGGAGGCAAGCGCGTCCCCCACCAGTTTCCGGGAGTACTTCGCTCAGCAACTCCTCGTTGAATTCCCCCGCCAGAAGCGACTCTCGATCGTCGGCGAGCTTCCACGGGGCGTTGACGATTCCGGACAGCGTCGTCAGCGACGCAGTCGGGAAGTACGCCCAGAACCGCCCGATGCCCTTGGGTGCGCCCTCCAACGGAGCTGCCCACGAGATCTCGACGCTTTCTCGCGCCGCGGAATAGCCCCCGTCGTCAAGCGCCCGCTTGCTGGGGTGGTGGCGCTGAGATCTGACGACCCACAAGGACCGCCGGTTGGCATGGTTCAATGCCACGGCTCCGGACTCGTCACGCGAGATGGTGATGGAACGGGCCGCTCCCGACTGGCGGTCCTCCAGGCCGACCTCCTCCATGTGTGGGGAAAAGAGAAGGAACTCGGCAGGAAACTCAGTCAAGCTCTTGGCGAGGGCCTCGCGGTTGCCCTTGAGAGGGGCCACGACGACGGTGGTAGCCCACTTCATGAGCCCTGTGAGAATCGCGTCGTCGCGACTCACGTCTGTCGGATCGACGGCGCGCGCCCACCGCATGACCGGGTAGTGGGAAGCCCGGTGACGATGTCGCTCACGCCTGGGCTCGTGCTGGCGTCGAACTCGAACGAGCCGGACCGGCTGAGTACGCGGGGGCTGTCCGTCACGGCGAGTAGCGACTTGAAACCCAGACCGAATCGGCCGATCTTGTCGTCTCGCTTGACCGAGTCGTGCGTGCCCATGAGGGCGATAACGCCGTCCACCGTGAACGGCTCGCCGGTGTTCGCGACGTAGAGGGGGTCGGCAGTGAGGACGACATCGCATCGCCACCTGACGACGCGCCCTTCGCAGCATCAGTGGCATTCTGGACCAGCTCGAACAGCTGACGACTCGCGTACGCCCCCTCCGCAATGGATCGCTCGATGTTGGCGTCTTGGCCGATTCGCCTGGGCTCGTTACTGTAGGTCTCGAGGGCCGTCCGGCTCTGCTCTTCGACGGCTGTGCCACCTCACCGTCGAGCCCGCCCCACACTGAAGCCAAGCCAACCATCCTTGTAGAGAGTCACCCTAGATCGGAGCGTTTCATACTTGTCCGGGTCGATGGGCGCAAAACGCCCAATCTGCGCCGAGGCCACTGGCTCTGCCTGCGATCCCTTCAAGGCAAACACGCCGTAGCGTCACGGTGCACTGTCGCGACGTCCGCCCAACGCAGCCTCAACGATGTCAGCCGCGACCGCCGTGGGCACGTGTTTCCAGATACGAACCACCGTCCAACCCAAGTCCTGGAGGTGCGCGTTTGTCTGCGCGTCGCGTTCGCGGTTGCGCTGCAGTTTGGCCGCCCACCATGCGGCATTGCTCGAGGGGCGCGTCGCATGCTCAGGACAGGAATGCCAGAAGCAGCCATCCACGAAGACAGCGACCTTGGCACGAGTGAAGAAGAGATCGGCCCGACGACGAGGGAGCCCCGGAAGGGCGTATTCTACGCGGAAGCGCCTCCCGCGCGCATGAAGGAGTTCGCAGGGCAACCTCGGGGCGGGTGTCCCGCGAGCGCTGCCTGCTCATACGAGCGCTGATCTGCGGGGAGGTCACTGGCCGGGTCACGGACACGCTCAATGATCGCACCGACACCCCTGAGGGTTGACGTCGGTTGTGGGTTCGGCCGGCTACACTCCCATCCGTGAATCGCCAGTCAGCCATGAGTCGCCTCGGATGAGGCGACCAACCGGCTGACTTGCAGTGCTCCCTGCAGTGGCCCCCCAACCCGTGATCACCAGCATCGACCTGTTCGCGGGGTGCGGGTCGACTGACAGCGGGCCTTCATGCGGGGAGTAGTGCGCATACGCACAGTGCGAGCCGTCGAACACGACGTCGCAGCCGCCGCCACCTTCGAAGGCGGAACCACGGGGCCGGGATCGCCTACGCAGGCGGAATTCGACCAATGGCTCTTGGATGAGGAAGTGCCCGAGGTCGACCTCGTGGTGGGCGGCCCGCCTTGTCAGGGATTCTCGCAACTGAACCGCAACAAGGTGGGGGCCGAACGCAACGCCCTGTGGGAGAAGTACGCCGAGACGATCGCAAGGGCCAAGCCCAGGTGGTTCGTCATGGAGAACGTCTCGACGTTTCTCAAGTCACCGGAGTACCTACAGTTCCAAAGCTCTGACCGAACCCGGGGGGCTCTTGTCGGACTGGAGCCTGGACCACGCGTCCTTATGGCTGCGGACTACGGTGCAGCACAGAAGCGCAAGCGCGCCGTCGTGATCGGCCATCGGCGCGACGCTGTGGCCCTCGGCTTTCCGATTCCGACGCATGACCGCGCGTCATACCTCACTGTCCGGGACGCCTTGAGCGGCGTTATTCCAGCTGTAACTGAAATAGAACTACCTCGGCGCAGAACTGACTTCGCTGATCAGCAGTTTCCGGGCCCCTTTCGAACTGACGAACTGCACTTGACTCGAGACTACGAAGATCTCACGCAGGCGTTTTCGCCAGATCCCTTATGGCGGCAATCGCTTTGATCTGCCGGATGATCTCAAGACGCCTGGCTGGAGGAAGCACACCAGCGGCTCTGGTGACGTTATGGGCAGGCTCGTCTGGGACCTCCGGTCTGTTAACCATTCGGACTGAGTTCTTCAAGCCGGAGAAGGGTCGCTACCTGCATCCCACTCAGCATCGCGCGATCACCCATTTCGAAGCGGCCCGCATTCAAGGGTTCCCGGACGACTACCTCTGGGTCGGTTCCAAGGTCGACATCGCACGCCAGATCGGTAACGCCGTGCCGCTCCCCCTCGGCCGAGCGCTTGGCCAGGTCATTGCCCTGGCGGCAATGGTCTGACTACGCATGGTCCCGTCGCTGGCCCGTAGCGGCGCCAGTTACCTCACCTCGTGCGAGTGGATGCCCGAAGGATGATCGGTCCTTCGACCACCACATCCGCCTGCGGCGGCTCACAGGACGATTGCGGAGAATAACCACGCAGTGGCCGGTGCTGTCGCGGCTAACAAAGAGGCGCCCACGGCTTCTGCCCCTGCAGACGCAGCCGCGCCCGACTCGCCATTGGCTCCTCCGCTAGTTCTCGTGTCCAGCGCTCAACGGCTAGGGCGTGCGCGACAAGGGCAGTACGATAGCGCTCATCGAGGGTTCTCTGATGCGCAGCCCTCTCAGCTTCGGCGATCCGGCAAGCGACCGCCCACTCACCATGTGCAGGGTTGAGACGCGTCATAGGGCGAGGGCCGTGGACTTTGATGCACTCCGAACCCACGCGGGCTTGGCGACTCTGCGGGTTGGACAAAGGCCGGCCACAGATGAAGCAGTTGTCGGCAAGGACCGGGAGATCGCGAGGCGGAGGTGGGCCGACAACACGAGCGACTGCGTTCTCCTGCTGCGGGGCGGGAGGTTGTGGCGGCAGAGGATGACTCTGCCGCACCCGCCAACCGTGGACGCCCACCGCCGCACTAGCCAGCAAAATCAGCAGTTCAAGGGCCGTCGCCAGCGGCCCAAGAACGACCTCAAGAGCGGCGAGAACTACTCCGACCGCAAGCACCAACCCCATCCACGACCCGAGCGAGAACTCTGTAGCCATCGCCAGCAAGAGCGGCATCTCGGGTTTTGTGGGTCGAAGCTGTTGTTCCATGGGCTTTCCTGTCGCATATGAGGATGTGACCGCAGCCGACAGCTGAGCCCTCGTCTGTCGGTGATCAGGCTGCTCGCCCGGCTCAGACATCGACGGCCTCGCGGCGTTGCGCAGTTCGGATGCGATGGCAGTTTGCGCAAACCACCTCGCACTTTCCCATCTCCGCTGTGATCTCGTGCCACGGTCGGCCGTTGGCAATCAGGCCAGCGACGCCGTTCACCTTCTCGCCGCGCACGTGGTCCCAGTCCAGGCCGCGCGCGAAGCTGTTCCAGCCGCAGTCAGCGCAGCCTCGACTGAGCTTGATCGCGTCGTTGCTGTCCTGGAAGTCGAGACGTCGCTGCCACGACGGAGGCAGCCGCTCGGCGACGCGCCACCCGCGATGGTCGCTGCAGCTGAGTTCTGCGCCGGTGGCATCGAGCGCATCGCGGCTCGCACTTCGCCAGCTCCGCCCTGATGCGAGCCGCTGAGGCGCACAGCTGGACCAGCCGCGAGACGTGGTTGTCCTTGGTCAGGGCGTCGAGGTGGTCAGGGTCGATCGCGCGGATGTCGTCGTAGCCGCAGTCAACGCATCCTTGGCGCTTCCACTCGTCCACGATCGCCTGGAGCCGAGCTCTGGCGCGACGCAGGTCAGCCGTGGCGCCGTTGCGGCTGCGGCGTGCGCGCTGCCACTCGAGGGACTTCTCGCGATACTCAGGCTTCTCCCAGCGCCGCCGATTCGTCCGACGCGTCTTGGCTCGTCCTTGGGGCGTCTGGCGCTGACGAGCCTGCGCCTCGCGGCAGATGCCCGACAGTCCGCTGTACCGCCGGCTCTCCTTGTTGAACGCCGACGCAGGATGCTCGCTTTGACATGCGGGACACCAGATCGGCGTCTCCGGCGTGACCTCTGCGGCTGGTGGGCGGCGTCTGCGGGTTGGCTTGCGCGACATGCTGATTCCCCTGCTGGAACGGTTCGACCCTCGTCCCCTTCCTATCGGCGCCCACCGACAAGGGCATGAGAAAGCGGTGGGCCCGGAGCGAGATCGCTCCGGGCCCACCGCTCTCCACTGCTGGGGTCAGCTGCAGCCGCTGGTGCTGCCGCAGCCCTCGCAGACGTAGCAGGACCCAGCCGGGCGCATCTTCGTGCCGCAGGTCATGCAGATCGGCGCGTCAGCAGCCTTGCCCTGGAACTTCTCCAGCAGCTCGGCCGAGCTCGCCACACCAGACACCTCACGAGCCGAGGCAGCACCGGCGCCGAACTTCACCTCAGACGCCTTGTCTCGTCCTTCGCCTCGGCCTTCTGGGCGGCCTTGGCGACCGGAGCCGACTGCTGCAGGCTCTCGAGCTCGTCCTCGATCTCCTCGTCCGACTCCTCGGAGGTCGGCGCGTAGGAGCCGGTCTCGAGCTGGCGGGCGCGCTCGTCGGCGGTGTGGATCCCCATGAACGAGCGGGTCTCGAAGTCCATGTGGTCCAGCGCCAGGCGGCGGAAGACGTAGTCCATGATCGACTGCGCCATGCGCACGTCCGGGTCGTCCGTGAGGCCGGCCGGCTCGAAGCGCAGGTTGGTGAACTTCTCGACGAAGGTCTCCAGCGGCACGCCGTACTGCAGGCCGATCGAGACGGCGATCGAGAAGGCGTCCATCACGCCGGCCAGGGTCGAGCCCTGCTTGCCGAACTTGAGGAAGATCTCGCCCAGCTCGCCGTTCTCGTAGGTGCCGGCGGTGAGGTAGCCCTCGGCACCGCCGACCGCGAACGAGGTGGTCTGCGAGGTCCGGCGCTTCGGCAGGCGCTTGCGCACCGGGCGGTACTCGACGACCTTCTCGACCTTGGCCTCGGCCGCAGCGGCGTCAGCCGCAGGCAGCCTTGTCCTTGGCGGTGGAGCCACCGTCGGACAGCGGCTGGCCGACCTTGCAGTTGTCGCGGTAGACGGCAATCGCCTTGAGGCCGAGCTTCCAGCCCTGCATGTGGACGTCCTCGATCTCCTCGATCGTGGCCGTCTCCGGCAGGTTCACGGTCTTCGCTGATCGCGCCGGACAGGAACGGCTGCACCGCGGCCATCATGCGCACGTGGCCCATCGGGGAGATGGCGCGCGCACCCATCGCGGTGTCGAACACCTCGTAGTGCTCCGGCTTCAGGCCGGGCGCGTCGATGACGTGGCCCTTGTCGGCGATGTACTCGACGATCGCCTCGATCGACTCCTCCTGGTACCCGAGCTTCTTCAGCGCGCGCGGGATGGTCAGGTTGACGATCTGCATCGAGCCGCCGCCGACGAGCTTCTTGAACTTCACCAGCGAGAAGTCGGGCTCGATGCCGGTGGTGTCGCAGTCCATCATGAAGCCGATGGTGCCGGTCGGGGCCAGCACCGACGCCTGGGCGTTGCGGTAGCCGTTCTTCTCCCCCACCTTCACGACGGCGTCCCACGCCTTGGTGGCGGCGCGGTGGATGTCGGAGTCCATCGTGTCGAGGGTGCGGATCGCGTCGTTGGCGGCCTGGTGCTTGCGCATCACGCGCTTGTGCGCGTCCGCGTTCCGGGCGTACCCGGCATACGGGCCGACGACGGCGGCGAGCTCGGCGGAGCGCTTGTAGGCGGCACCGGTGAGCAGCGAGGTGATCGCCGCGGCGAGCGAGCGCCCACCCTCGGAGTCGTAGCCGTGGCCGGTGGCCATGAGCAGCGCGCCGAGGTTGGCGTAGCCGATGCCGAGCTGGCGGTAGTCACGGGTGGTCTCGCCGATGCCCTCGGTCGGGAAGTCGGCGAAGCAGATGGAGATGTCCATCGCCGTGATGACGAGCTCGGCGACCTTCTGGAACGTCGCCACGTCGAAGGTGTCGTCGTCCTTGAGGAACTTCAGCAGGTTCAGCGACGCCAGGTTGCACGAGGAGTTGTCGAGCGACATGTACTCCGAGCACGGGTTGGACGCGGTGATGCGGCCGGTCTCGGGGTTGGTGTGCCAGTCGTTGATGATGTCGTCGTACTGCAGACCCGGGTCGGCGCACTCCCAGGAGGCCTGGGCGATCTTGCGGAACAGGTTGCGGGCGTCGACCTCCTCGATGACCTCACCGGTGGTGCGGGAGCGCAGACCGAAGTTGGTGCCCTCCTCGACCGCGCGCATGAACTCGTCGGAGACGCGCACCGAGTTGTTGGCGTTCTGGTACTGGACCGAGGTGATGTCCTTGCCGCCGAGGTCCATGTCGAAGCCGGCGTCGCGCAGCGCGCGGATCTTGTCCTCCTCGCGCGCCTTGGTCTCGACGAACTCCTCGATGTCGGGGTGGTCGACGTCGAGCACGACCATCTTCGCCGCGCGGCGGGTGGCGCCACCGGACTTGATGGTGCCCGCGGAGGCGTCGGCACCGCGCATGAAGGAGACCGGGCCGGAGGCCGTGCCACCGGAGGACAGCAGCTCCTTGGAGGAGCGGATGCGGGAGAGGTTCAGGCCGGCACCGGAGCCGCCCTGGAAGATCTTCCCCTCCTCCTTGTACCAGTTGAGGATCGAGTCCATCGAGTCGTCGACCGCGAGGATGAAGCAGGCGGAGACCTGCTGCGGGCTCGAGGTGCCGACGTTGAACCAGACCGGGCTGTTGAAGCTGAACACCTGGTGCAGCAGGGCGTAGGTCAGCTCGTGCTCGAAGACCTCGGCGTCCTCGGGCGTGGCGAAGTAGCCGTGGTCCTTGCCGGCCTTGACGTAGGTCAGCACGACGCGGTCGATGAGCTGCTTGAGGCTCTGCTCGCGCTTGTCGGAGCCGAGCGCGCCACGGAAGTACTTGGTGGTGACGATGGTGGAGGCGTTGATCGACCAGAAGTCGGGGAACTCGACGCCGCGCTGCTCGAAGATCGTCGCGCCGGTCTTCCAGTTCTGCTGGACGACGTCGCGCTTCTCCCAGGTCACCTCGTCATAGGGGTGCACACCAGGGGTCGTGTAGATCCGCTCGATGGCAATGCCCTTGCCACGACCGTTCTTGCGGGCACCTGCACGTGCTCCGGCGGTTTCTGTCATTGGTGGCCTCCCTGACCCCTCGTGGTGGTGTGCTGCGGTCTGGTACTTCGTCAATTCTCGGTCCGACCACCGACAGTCGACGCTGTCAGCTGGTCTTCCCCCGTGCGGTCCTGCTGGTGGTGCAGTGGTGTCTGCGTGACTGATCTGTGCGTTGGTCCCGGTATGCCGCTTGCTCAAGTCAGGGCGGCATACCGGAGCTCTAGGGCTGCTTGCCGGAGCTGGGCTCCGCGGCGTTCTCGCTCGGCTCGACGCCGGTGGCGTCGCGCTCGGCACGCAGCAGCGTGATGGCGGCCTCGAAGTCCTCGAGGGAGTCGAAGGCCTGGTAGACGGAGGCGAAGCGCAGGTACGCCACCTCGTCGAGCTCGCGGAGCGGGCCGAGGATCGCCAGGCCCACCTCGTGGGCGTCGATCTCGGCGTGCCCCTGCTGGCGGATGCACTCCTCGACCCGCTGGGCCAGGAGGGCGAGGTCGTCCTCGGTGACCGGCCGGCCCTGGCAGGCCTTGCGGACCCCGGCGAGGACCTTGGAGCGGCTGAACGGCTCGGACGCACCCGAGCGCTTGACCACGGTGAGGCTCGCGCTCTCGATCGTGGTGAAGCGGCGGCCGCACTCCGGGCACTGGCGGCGACGGCGGATCGAGCTGCCGTCGTCGGTGGTGCGCGAGTCCATCACCCGGGAGTCCGTGTGGCGGCAGAAGGGGCAGTGCATGTGGGGCTCCTTCCGCTGCTGCTTCACGGCCTGCTTGGGGACGACCATGTGGACCGTCTGGGGACAATCTGTGGGTAACCGGCCTCGGCCTGTGAACTACATGTGGACGAATGACAACGGTGTAACCACTAGATGTAGGGATATCTTGTCCCACCCCGACCCCCGATGCAAGCGGCTCGCTCAAACATCATCCGAACGATGTATCGCCGCAGGTCAGGGGCGTGGGAGGCGCGCCGCGCCGTGACGGATGGGGCTCGTGTGACGCCGTCGGCGACCCTACATGTGGGGTGTGGACGCCCGTCCCCACCCCAACATGTGGGGGCAGGTGTGGTGGGCAGCGGGGGTGCGTATGCCGCGTGGCCAGCGCCCGCGGCATACCTCGCCCACCAGTCGGTGGGGCGGACGGTCACTGGAGGATGACCAGGCGCGCGGTCTGGCGGCCGTTGCCGTCGTCCTGGCCCAGCCACCCCATGGCGAACGGCGCCCGGTGCCGCAGGCCGATCGTCCACGTGAAGGCGCGGTCGGCGAAACCCGTCTGCACGCCCTCGACGACGGTGCGGGCCGACGCCGCGCCGAAGCGGTAGCAGCTGAAGACCGGGTCGAAGCGCGCCCCCTGGTCGCCCGAGACCCCGGGCGGCATCGACACGGCGTCCACGGGTGCGCACCGCACCTGGAGGAACGCGGCGCCGCCGACCGGGATGACGTCGTGCGTGCGGGCGTCGGTGATCGGCGAGGCGACGTACTCCGCGACGCACGTCGGGGAACCACCGGTGAAGTCGAGCCACACGATGTCGGTGCCGTCGTCACCGTCGGCCGCCGCCGCGCCCGTGGCGACGGTGTAGGACCCGCCCGGCCGGACCGCCGAGGTCACCGGTCCCCAGCTCATCCCCGCCGGCGCGTCTGGCAGGGCCGACGTCGGGGGCAGCGTGGCCGCGGTCTCCGGCAGCGCCGTCGCGGCGGCCGCACGGGACGACGGCGAGGGCGAGGGCGAGGCCGAGCCGCTCCAGCACCCGGCGACCAGCAGGACGATGGCGCTCAACGCTGCGAGGCCGAGCCTCGGTCCCATGGCTCAACAGTGCGCCCACCGGCCTGCCGCGGCAATCCTCCCCTGTCACCACTGGGCTGCTGAGGTCGCCGCGGCCGAGCCCTGCTACGACAGGAGAGGCAGCCCACCTCACCCTTGGACGAGCCTTCCCACCTCGGGTTATGCCGCCTCCCCCCGCGGGAGGACCGATGCCTAGCCCCAACGGGCTACGAGCCGATCCGCACGGCATGACCCGGCGATGACGCGCGATCCGGCGCACGCGGCATACCCGGTCCTCACCCCTTCCTCGCGACGCCGCTCCCCCGTCATTAGGACCGACGCTCGTTCACGCGCGGTGCGGGTCAGCGGACGCTGGCAAGTGAGCAGGGGGCAATCGCACACAACGGAGGGTTTCCGATGAGCGAGCTCACCATCGACAGGCGGCAGGCCGTCCGTGCGGCCGCTGGAGTCGCCGCCGGCAGCGTGCTGGTGGCGGGAGCGGGGGTTGGGTCGGCAACCGCCAACGACCGACGCGACGATCGCCACAACCACGACAGCGAGTTCTACGGCAGCTGGCTGATCAGCCACCGCAACAACGCCCCCGCCCCGCCAGAGGCGGGGAAGAGCGTCATCAGCCTCGCGGCCGGCGGGGTCCTCATCGCCAACGACATCGACCCCGTCGGTGGCGTGGCGAGTGGCACCTGGGACTCCCGGGGCCACAACCGCATGGTGGCGACCTTCTGGGGCGGCTTCCCCGCCGAGGGCAAGAACCCTGCCGGCACCATCAGGGTGCAGGTCAGCGGACGGCTGCGGGGCGGCACCGTCTCCGGCACCTTCGTGCTGACCATCTACCCCAAGGGGCAGAAGACCCAGACCATGACCGGCACCTTCGCCGGCACCAAGATCCCGGCCGACTGACGGCCCACCCACCCCTGGGTGCGAGCCCGTCGCGTGTCCGCAACGCGCCCGCACCCGCCACGTCACCAGGAGAGTGTCATGGCATCAACGTTGACCCGCACCGCGGCAGCCTTGGCCGTCGCATCGCTCCCGCTGATCGCCGGAGCCACCACCGCTCAGGCGACCGACAGAGACCACGACAGAGACAAGGGGCGCGACTACTGCAGAGACCACAAGCGCGACGACGACAAACGCACCGACGAGCGCAGGCGCGGCGGGTACGACGACCCGAAGGCGCACATGACGATCGCCCGCTACGGCGACGACAAGAAGAAGGACTGGCGCGACGACAACTGCCAGACCAACCACAAGCCGCCGGAGCACAAGCCCCCGCGGCACGACCCACCGAAGAAGCACCACCACAAGCACCGCGACCACCACAAGAAGCAGCACCACGTGAAGTACGACCCTTACAACGAGGTCCGTACCGCCACGGCGAAGTACTTCTCGGTCGCGGCTGCCGAGCGTGACGGCTACGGCCGCGCGGCCTCCGGTGTGCTCCGCGGCTGCATCACCGAGACCCCCGGCAAGGCCTCGCCGGCCATGGGCTTCCACTGGATCAACCCCAAGCTGGAAGACACCACGGTCGAGCTGACCAAGCCCGAGGCCCTGGTCTACGAGCCGAACAAGGACGGCAAGCTGGACCTCGTCGCGGTCGAGTACGTCGTGCCGAAGGCGGCGTGGGACAAGGCCGGGAACCTCCACCCGCCGAAGCTGTTCGGTCTGGAGTACTCGACGGTCTCGCTGCCGGGCATCGCGCCGTTCTATGCCCTGCACGCCTGGGTGTGGAAGTTCAACCCCGACGGTATCCACGCGGCCTACAACCCGCGGGTCAGCTGCACGTACGCAGGGCTCCTTCCCAAGTAGGCCCCCGACAGCGGCAGGCTGGTCGGCCGCGCGGTTGCCCCCGCCGCGCGCGGCCGGCCTGTCGCCCCCTGCGCAGGGGACTCGGCACCCCTGCGCAGGGGCCTTTCTGTGCGCAGTGGCCCTTCTCGCAGGCCGCTCAGAGCTGGCCGGCGTACATCCCGTGCCGGGCCAGCGGGCCGAGCAGCTCGCGCTCCTCGTAGGAGAAGTGCGAGAGCAGCGTGTCGGTCATGAGGTCGACCGCCTCGCGCAGACCGGCGTGGTCGCCGGGGTTGCCCACCAGCTCGACGAGCGCCCGGTCGACCCCCTCGAGCACCTCGTGGATCACGTGGTGCTCCTCCACCAGGCGGTCGACGACCGGCGCCAGCGCCGGCTCGCTGCGCCGCAGGTGCGGGAAGATGCCCTCGTCCTCGAGCGTGTGGTGCTGCGTGACGATGCGGCAGTAGGCCTGGCAGTAGCCACCGAGCGTCCAGTCGTTCTGGCGCAACGACATCCGGTTGATCTCCGACCGTGCGCTGCCGATGTCGCGGGCCCCTTCGACCACCTGGTCGACGATGTCGCGCACCTTCGCCAGCTCCGCGCGCAGCGCGTCGTGCACGTCCACCAGGTGCTGGCTCACCTGCCGCCCACGGTCGGTGTATGCCGCGTCCGGCGCCTCGGGCGCGGACGGACGGGCGGACTCGTCCCACGGCATACCGGCGCTGAGGCGCGTGCCCGGGTCGGGCGTCGGCGCGACGCCGAGGCCGCCGCTGCTCGAGGCGGGGGCGGCCACGGCGTGCGACGAAACCGCCTGTGCCGCAGCGGTCTGCCGCGGCCCTGACTGCTCCGGGGCGGTGTCGGCCGTGGGTGGCGGATCCACCCCCAGCCGCTCGGCCTCCACCAGCTCGCGGACCTCGGGCGCGACCTCCTGGCCGAAGCGCTGGACCAGCCGGGGGTCGTCACCGGCGACGATGAACCCCGAGACGCCGTAGGCCAGCGCGAGCTCCGACAGGAGACCCGGGTCGAGCTCGCGCGGACCGATGTTGAGCAGCCGTCGCACGGCTGCCGGATCGCGTCCGGCGGCGCGGGCCGCCTCGTCGATGACGGCGTTGCCCTGCCCGATCGCCTCGACGCCGCCGAGGTAGGTCAGGCTGGGCAGCCAGCCGTCGGCGAGGCGCCCGACCAGCCGCAGCATCCGCGGCTTCAGGGCACCTACCCAGATGGGGATGTCGTGCGCCGGTGCCGGTCCCCGCTTGGCACCGACCACGCGGTGGTGCCGCCCCTCCACGCGCACTCCCCCACTGGCCTGCGTGTCCCACACCGCACGGATGACCTCGATGGCCTCCGCCAGCGCCTCGACGGCCTCGCCGGGCGAGTGACGGCGCCCACCCATCGCCTCGATGGCGTCCCAGAAGGCGCCCGCCCCCAGGGCGAGGTCGACCCGCCCGTCACTGAGCAGGTCGAGGCTCGCGGCGGCGCGGGCGAGCACCGCCGGCGGGCGCAGCGGAAGGTTGATGACGTTGGCGGACAGGCGGATTCGCGAGGTGCGGGCCGCGGCATACGACATCAGGGTCCACGTGTCGAGGAAGGCCGGCTGGTAGGGGTGGTCCTGGAACGTCGCGAGGTCGAGACCCGCCTGCTCGCTGGCCTGCGCGAGCAGCACCGCCTGCTGCGGCTGCTGCGCGGTCGGCGTGATGAAGCTGCCGAAGAGCAGGTCGTGCCCGTAGTCGCCCACGTGTCCACCTCGGTGTCGTCTCGCTGCCGTCGTCCATCCTGCGGGGTCGGGTCCAACGACCTCTCGCCTCCACAGCATTCCCTCCCTAGCCTGAGCAGGCGCGGTGAGGGACACCGCCGACCGTCTGAACACCCTGCTGCAACACACCACCACGAGAGGCTGGGACCCCATGATCAACTACGAGCTGGACGGCAAGGTCGCGATCGTCACCGGCGGCGCCTCGGGCATCGGCAAGGCGTGCGCGCACACCCTCGCCCGCTCCGGAGCGGACGTCTCGATCTGGGACCTCGACCAGTCGGCCCTCGACACCGCTGCCGAGGAGCTCAAGCAGTACGGCCACCGCGTGCACACCGCGATCGTCGACGTCAGCGACAGCGCGGCCGTCGACGCCGCCATGGAGGGTGTGGTCAGCGAGCTCGGGCGAGTCGACATCGCCGTCGCGAACGCCGGCATCGGCGGCGAGCTCTCCGCCAGCGGCGACTACTCCGACGCGGGCTGGCACAAGGTCATCGGCATCAACCTCGACGGCGTCATGTACACCCAGCGCGCCGCCATCCGGGCGATGAAGCAGTCGGGCGGCGGCTCGATCATCAACATGGCCTCGATCCTCGGATCGGTCGGCTTCGCGATGTCGAGCGCCTACGTCGCCGCCAAGCACGGCGTGGTCGGCATGACCAAGGCGGCCGCGTGGGAGCACGCCGGCGACAACATCCGCGTCAACGCGGTGGGCCCGGCCTTCATCCGCACCCCGCTCGTGGAGAAGAGCCTCGACCAGGCCACCCTCGACTTCCTCAAGTCGCAGCACGCCTTCGGTCGCCTCGGCGAACCCGAGGAGGTCGCCGAGCTGGTGGCGTGGCTGGCCAGCGACGGGTCCTCGTTCGCGACCGGCACCTACTACCCGATCGACGGCGGCTACCTGGCGCGTTAGCGAACCCGGTAGTGCAGGTGGGTCACCCACTCACTCTGCTCGGCGCCCAGCTGCTCCAGGTCGAGTGAGCCGGTGGTCCCGTCGAAGAGCCGCTTGCCGCCCCCGAGCAACACGGGCGCGAGCGTGAGGTGGAGCTCTGCGACGTGGCCACCGGCCAGCGCCTGCCGGATCACGTCGCCGCCACCCATCACCATGACGTCGCGCTCGCCCGCCGCCTCCCGAGCGGCGGCGAGCGCCTCGTCGAAGCTGCTCGTGAAGTGCATACCCGGCGCGGTCGGCGGGTCCTCCTCGGGTCGATGCGTCGGGATGAAGGTCGGCAGGTCCCACGGGTTGGTGTCGCCCCAGCGGCCAGCAGCTTCGAAGGTGCGCCGCCCGGCGACCACCGCGCCGAGGCGGGCTCGCCACTCGTCGAGCACCTCGCGGTCGCGCCCGGTGGGTTCGCCGGTCGGCTCCTCGTCGTAGGTCCACGGGCCGCCGAAGACCCAGTAGTGCAGGCGCTCCCCTCCGACGCCCAGGCCGGCGTCGGGTCCGTCGCCGGGAGCGGCGTAGCAGCCGTCGAGCGAGGTCGTGATGGCGGCGATGACGGCGCCCATGGCGTCTCCTCCCGGTCGTGTGCTCACTTCCTGTCTCTCCCCCTACCGACCGGCCGTCAACCCTTCATTCATCGGCGAGGTGTCGGTGCCCTCGGACATCATGGCGACATGGACCGCAGCCGGGTGCTCCGACGGCGACTGGCCACCCAGCGCCTCAGCTCCGCGCCGCTGCCCAGCGCCGCCGACGTGGTGCGGCTCCTGACCTGCGTGCAGTCCCAGGAGCGCGACCACGCCTTCTTCTCCCTCGGCCTGAGGTCACGGTCGAGCACGTATGCCGCGGTGCGGGCCGAGTACGACAGCGGCGCCTTCCTGCGCACCCACATCCTGCGGCCGACGTGGCACTTCGTGGCGCGCGAGGACCTGCGGTGGGTGCTGGCGGCCACGTCCGGGCGTGTCATCCGCGGTATGGCCGGCCGGCACGCCCAGGTCGGCCTCGACGACCCCCGCCACGTGGGCCGGTCGCTCGACGCCCTCACCGAGCTGTTGTCAGGCCGGAGCTTCCCCACCCGTGCCGAGATCACCGCCGAGTTCGAGCGCCGCGGCGGCCTGCCCGCCAAGGGCGAGCAGCTCGGCCACCTGATCCTGCTCGCCGAGCTGCGCGGACTCGTGTGCTCGGGTCCGATGCGCGGGGTGCACCACACCTACGCGCTGGTCGACGAGGTGGTCCCGCCCGCCCCCGAGGTCGACCGCGAGGAGGCGCTGGCCCGGCTGGCGCAGCGGTTCTTCGCCGGCCACGGGCCCGCCGCCGTCAAGGACCTCACCCGGTGGGCGTCCCTGACGATCGCCGACGCCTCGACCGCCATCGCCGCGGCCGGCGACACCCTGGAGCAGGTGGAGGTCGAGGGCGTGCCCCACTGGTACGACCCGTCGGTGCCCGCGCGCACCACGGCCGGGCGCGCGGCATACCTCCTGCCCGTCTACGACGAGGTGGTGCTCACCTACCCGGCCACCGGCTTCCCGGTGGCCGAGGGCCACCCCAACGGTGCGGGGGTCGACCCGTTCTGGGCGCAGGGTCGTCGTCGACGGCACCGACGTGGGGCTCTGGAAACGCACTGTCGGCAACGGCACCGTGGCCGTGGAGACCCGGCTGGCACCGGTGACGGACGGCGAGCAGCGTGCCCTCGTGCGTGCCGCCGCGCAGCGGCTGGCGTCGTTCCTCGAGAAGGAGCTCGTCTACACCGAGGGCGAGGGAACGCCGAAGCTGTGGCGGGAGGGCCGGGGCCTGCGCGCGGCCCGCTGAGGCTCGCCGGTCTGCGGTGTCAGTGTGCGGTCTCACGCGGTGTGCGGCTCAGGCGGTCGTGCGACCTCAGGCGCGGGAGAAGAAGAGCCGGATGGCGGTGCCCGGACCGTGCGGCCGCACCACCGCGTCGTCTGCGAGGGTGCGGGCGATCCACAACCCCCGGCCGCCGAGCTGGTCGGCAGGCGGCGGCACGTAGCCGGCGCTGGTGGCGTGCATGCCGGGACCGTCGTCGCTGATCTCCCAGACCATCGACGCGCCCTCGTCCCAGTGGCTGACCCGGGCGGCGCCCGAGGCCTTGATCGCGTTGGCGACGAGCTCGTTGACCGCGAGCGTGACGTCGTCGCGCAACCCCTCGGTGTTCGGGCCGGACAGCGCCGAAGCCACGAGCGACCGCGCGTCCGCAGCGGCCGAGACCTCCCATCGCTTCCGATCCGCCGGCGCCGGAACCCAGCTCGGCTCGACCGAGTGGAGGAACTCGTCGGTCGGCACGTAGTGGGGCGAGGCGACCGCCTCGGTGCCGCCCCACACCAGGGGGTGGACCCGGAGCGTCTCGTCGAGCAGGGGCTGCGGCACGCTCTGGCGGTCGTGCAGGCACAGGCAGTAGCAGGGCTGGTCGCCGAACAGGTCGTTGGCCACCGCGTCGTAGCGGCTCCAGACGGCGCCCCACGGATGCGACATCCAGGTCGGTTCGGCCACCATGCGGCACGGCCGTCCGACCTCCACGAGCGGCCGCAGGCTGTCGCGGTACCACCCCATGGTCTGCGCGGGCCCGACCCAGTGCTCGTCGGCGTCCGCGAACACGGTGAAGTCCTGCACGCCGGTGCCGAAGTGGTCGAGCAGCACCGACCGCACCCGCGCCCCCGCGACCACGAGCACGGCCTGGTCGAGCGCGAGCGCCTCCTCCACGAATGGCACCACCCGCGCCCGGAGCTCCGCGTCGGAGCCGTAGAGGAACGCCTCGTGGGCGAACCCGTCGCCGGGCCAGGCGGAAGCCGTGGCCGAGGTCATGCGTCCCCCCTGGTGGTGTGGCGATCCCTGCTGTGTGGTGTAACCCCCGGACGCGTCTGTCCCGTCAGCGCCTTCGAGCATTCTAGGTCGCTCGAGCGCTTGTCCGCGTCGTCCGAATTGCGTGATTTGTAGCAGGCGCCCGAGACCGTCGTGCACGTGGCCCCGGGGAGGCATCAGGAACGGGCGAAGAACAGCCGCACCGCGGTGCCGGGACCTTGCGGCCGCACCAGCAGCTCCGGACGACCGCGTCGACACCGTTGTGGCCGCGCCGTCTCCTCGCCGTCGTCGCCGCCGCCGTCCCCGTCCGGGCGCCGACCTGAAATGTCCGGACCTTTTCTGCTACCGTGGCACTGTCACACCCCCTGGGGTATCCCAACCGAGAGTGAGCCATGACCGCCGTCGTCATCGTCCTCGCCGTCCTCGTCGGCGTCTCCCTGGGCCTGCTGGGTGGTGGCGGCTCGATCCTGACCGTCCCCCTGCTGGCCTACGTCGCCGGCCTGGAGACCCGTGAGGCCATCGCGACCTCGCTCGTCGTCGTGGGCGTCACGAGCCTCGTCGCGGCCGTCTCCCACGCCCGCTCCGGACGCGTGCAGTGGCGCACCGGCCTCACCTTCGGTGCGGCCGGGATGGTGAGCGCGTATGCCGGCGGGAGGCTCGGCGAGCACGTCCCGGACGGCGTGCTGATGGTGGCGTTCGCCCTCGTCATGCTGGCCGCTGGCGTCGCGATGCTCCGCGGCCGTGCGGCGGCCGCCGAGACGACCCACCAGATGGCACTCGGCCGGGCGCTCGGCTACGGAGCTGCGGTCGGCACCCTGACCGGGTTCCTCGGCGCCGGTGGAGGGTTCCTCATCGTGCCGGCCCTCACGCTCTTCGGCGGCCTGTCGATGCCTGTGGCCGTGGGCACCTCCCTCCTCGTCATCGGGATGAACTCGGGCGCCGGACTGGTCGGCCACCTGTCCTCGACGCCCCTCGACTGGGGGCTGGCCGCCATGGTGACCGTCGCAGCGGTGGCGGGCAGCCTCGTCGGTGGCCGCCTCACCAGCCGGGTGCGGCCGGAGGTGCTGCGTCGGGCCTTCGGCTGGTTCGTGCTCGCCATGGCCGCGTTCATCCTCGTGCAGGAGATCCCGGAGAACGTCTGGCAGCCGCTGTCGCCGCTGGCGAAGGCCGCGGTCAGCGCCACCGCCGCGCTTGTCGTGCTCGGGCTGGGCCTGTTGGGCCAGCGCCTCGGCCGACGGGTCGACGCGGCCGCTGAGACAGAGCGGCTGGCGGCCTCGTCAGACGAGACCACTTCACCCGAGGAGACCACCTCGTCCGACGAGACCACCTCGAACGTTCCCCGCCCGTGATGCCATCGGCGTCCCACGGGGCCACCCTCGACCGCGCCAGCGGCGTGCCGTTGTGGCGCCAGCTGCACGACGACCTGCTGCGGCGCCTCGGCGCGGGCGAGTTCGAGGGCGGCTTTCCCGGCGAGGTCGAGCTGCAGCGTGACTACGCGGTCTCGAGGCACACGGTGCGCGAGGCCCTGCGCCGCATCCGGGAGGCCGGTCTCATCGACTCCGGCCGCGGCCGGAGCACGCGGGTGCGCGCCACCGCGATCGAGCAGCCGCTGGGCGGCCTGTACTCCCTCTTCCGCCAGGTCGAGGCGCTGGGCCTGGAGCAGCGCAGCGAGGTGCTCACCCTCGAGCGCACGCGCGACGCCGGCGCCGCCGAGCGGCTGGGCCTGGCCGCCGACGCCGAGCTGGTCCACCTCGAGCGGGTGCGCCTGGCCGACGGTGAGCCGCTGGCCCACGACCGGGCGTGGCTGCCCGCCTCGGTGGCGGGCGGGCTGCTCGAGGTCGACTTCACGCACGCAGCCCTCTACGACGCCCTCGCCACGGTCACGGGGATCCGGCCCACCGGCGGCTGGGAGCGCATCACCGCGGTCTCAGCCGACGAGGAGGAGACCCGCCTGCTCGGCATCGACCGGGGCGCCGCGTGCCTCGCGATCGAGCGCGTCGGACAGGTCGAGGACGGCACCCCCGTCGAGTACCGCCGCTCCCTCGTCCGGGGAGACCGCTACGCCCTGCTGACCTCCTGGACGCCGCGGGGCTACCAGCTCGGCGCCCAGGACCTCTGAGCGAGCCTGCGCCACTGATCCGTCCAGCGGATCACTGACGCAGTCGCCTCGCCGAATCAGCTCAGCGCACGACCTCGCGGTGCGAGCCGTCGACCCGGCGGGTCCAGCCGCGGCCGTCGAGGTGCTCGAGCAGCGGCACGGCGACCCGCCGCGTCGTGCCGAGCGCCTGACGCGCCTCGCTGAGGGTGAACGGCTGGGGCAGGCCGGCCAGCACGCGCATGGCCAGCGCCGGGCCCGACGGCAGCAGCAGCACATCGTCGGGCAGCCGCAGCAGCCTGCCGGTGCGCACGGCCGCGGCCACCTCCCGCGGACCGAGTCCGGCGGCGTCGAGGTCGGGTCGCTCGGGCGCGGCGAACGGGTCTGCTGCCAGACGCTCCTCGAGGCGGCGCAGCCCCTCCTCGGCCGGGCCCAGTGACGCCCTGACACCTGGCAGCCCGACCCGTCCCGAGTCGACCACCAGGCCCGCCTCGCCGGCCACTCCGGCGAGGAGGACACGGTCAGGAAGGCCGGCGGCCTCGCGGGCCGCCTCGAGGGTGAGGGACGGCTCGAGGCGGTCGCGCCGCGCCTGGGCCTCGACAGCTGCCCTCAAGGCCTGTGCCCACTCCCCCCATTTCTGCCGGGAGACCAGCCAGTCCCCTTGTCGCACAACGGAGTCCGGGAGACCGGCAGCGTCGTCAGCGTCGGCAGGCACCGTCAGGCCCAGTCCGGCTGCCGCCCTCACCGTCATCGCACCCCGGCGCGCCACCTCCCGTGCCAGGTCGAGCTCACCCGTCGACGCCGCCAGCTCGAGTCCGCGGCGAGCGCCGGCGCCACGGCGAAGAAGTGGCGGCGGGTCGGCGTCGAGCACCAGGACCCCGGCGACGACGCGCTGGGCACCGGGGTCGCGCAGGATGGCCCGGTCACCCGCCCGCAGCGGCAGCGGCTCGGGCAGCGTGAGCCTCGCGGTGTCGGACCACAGGGGGCGCACCCGGACCTCGTGGGCCGCGGTCCCGACGTGGAGCATGGCCGTCGTGGGGAGCTCGCTCGGGTCGGTGCTCAGGCGGACGTCGACCACGGTCGTGGACGGCCACGCCCCCGGCGCGAGGAGCACCGAGCCGCGGGCCACCTCGTCGGTGGCGACGCCGCGCAGGTTGACCGCGACCCGGGCCACGGCACCGACGGACTCGCGAGGCCGCTCGAGCGACTGCAGGCTGCGCACCCGCACGGTGCGGCCACCGACCTCCAGCTCGTCACCGACCGAGAGGGTGCCCTCCCCGAGCGTCCCGGTGACGACCGTGCCGCTGCCCTTGATGCTGAAGGCCCGGTCGACCCACAGCCGCACGCGCCGGTCGGTGGCGGGCGCCGGCAGGGCCGCCACCAGCCGGCCCAGGGCGTCACGCAGCTCGTCCATCCCCTGCCCGGTGCGGGCCGAGACGGCGACCGCCTCGCACCGGCCGAGGCTCGACGCGGCGAGCCGCTCGCCCGCATCGGCGAGGGTCGCGGCAGGGTCGGCGAGGTCGCTGCGGGTCACGACGAGCAGCCCGTGGCGGATCCCCAGGGCGTCGACCGCCGCCAGGTGCTCGCCCGACTGCTGACGCCACCCCTCGTCGGCGGCAACGACGAACACCACGGCGGGGGCAGGCCCGAGGCCGGCGAGCATGTTGCCGATGAAGCGCTGGTGACCCGGCACGTCGACGAAGGCGACCTCCTCACCGGAGGCCAGGGTGGTCCAGGCATAGCCGAGGTCGATGGTCAGGCCCCGGCGGTGCTCCTCCTCCCACCGGTCGGGCTCGATGCCGGTGAGCGCCCGGACGAGGGCTGACTTCCCGTGGTCGACGTGACCGGCGGTGGCGAGGACGTGCACGCCTCAGCCCTTCGCGTCAGCGGCGGCGAGCACGGCCCGGATCGCGGCCAGCAGCTCGGCATCGGATTCCTCTGGCACGCAACGAAGGTCGACCAGGCATCGACCACGCTCCACCCGTGCCACGACACCGGGATCACCGCGGCGCAGGGCAGCGGCACACCACTCGGGCAGCTCCACGGCGCAGCCGGGCAGCTCCAGCCCGGGCGCTCCCCCGCCACCGACCGCCCCGACCGCGTCGACGACCTCCCGGCCCAGCTCGCCGGCCAGCGCCTCGGTGCGCCGGCGCACCGCTCGGGGGTCGGCGTGCAGGTAGGCCGTCACCGGCGGCTGCGGTCCGCGCACGGTTGCCTCCAGCGCGGCCAGCGTCAGCTTGTCGACCCGCAGGGCCCGGGCCAGCGGGTGTCGTCGCAGCCGTTCCACGGTGCCGGCCTCGCCCAGCACCAGCCCGGCCTGTGGACCACCGAGCAGCTTGTCACCGCTCGCCGTGACGACCGTGGCCCCGCGACGCAGCGACGTCGTGGCGTCGGGCTCGTCGGGCAGCATCGGGTCGGGCCGCAGCAGGCCGCTGCCGATGTCCATGACGACGGGCACGCCCAGCCCCGCGAGGTCCTCCAGAGCCGCCTCCGACGTGAAGCCCTCGACCCGGAAGTTGCTGGGGTGCACCTTGAGGATGCAGCCGGTCTCCGGTCCGATGGCGTCGGCGTAGTCCCGCACCGTCGTGCGGTTCGTCGTGCCGACCTCGCGCAGGCGTGCCCCCGTGGAGGCGATGAGGTCCGGCAGCCGGAAACCGTCGCCGATCTCGACCATCTCCCCGCGGCTGACGATGACCTCACGCCCGGCCGCCAGCGCCGTCGTCGCCAGCACGAGCGCCGCGGCCCCGTTGTTGACGACCAGCGCCCCACCGGCGTCGGGCACCGCCGCCAGCAGCGCCTCGAGGGTGCCGCGACCCCGCTTCGCCCGTGCGCCCGTCTCGACGTCGAACTCGACGTCGACGTAGCCGGCGGCCGCGGTCACCGCCTCGACCGCCGCCTGCGACAAGGGCGCCCGGCCGATGTTGGTGTGCACCACGACACCGGTGGCGTTGAGGAGCGGGCGCAGGGTCGTGGCGCGCGCCGGCAGGGCTGCTTCTGCCGCTGACGCGACGTCCTCAGGGGCGATCAGCCCCGACCGTGCCTGCTCCTGGGCCGCGGTGATGGCGCCCTTGACCGCGGCCTCACCGTGCCGGGTGAGGGCCTCGGCGAACGCCGGCTGGGCGAGCAGCGCATCGGTGCGCGGGATGCGCCGGCGCGGGTCGGACTGCGACATCGACCACTCCCCTCCGGCGCCGGGCTCACGGTTTTGGCGGAGGTGGACGGGAATCGAACCCGCCAGACCGAGATGCTCGGCCTCACCGGTTTTGAAGACCGGGGGGACCACCAGGAACCCAGACACCTCCGCGGCACACGGTAACCGACGCCCTCGGCCCGCACCCGGTGGGCCGAGGGTTGGTATGCCGCGTGCCCTCGGCGCGCACGCGGCATACAGTCACGGCGTGGGCACCATGACGAGTGAGACCGGCGGGCCGACCAACGGAGTCCGCCTGACACAGTTCGCGCACGGGGGCGGCTGCGCCTGCAAGATCCCGCCCGGCGAGCTCGAGGACATGGTCCGCGGGCTGGTGGGCGCCGGGCACCCCGACCTCGTCGTCGGCCTCGACGACGGCGACGACGCCGCCGCGGTGCGCATCGAGAACGGTCTGGCCGTGCTGGCCACGGCCGACTTCTTCACCCCCGTGGTCGACAGCGCCTACGACTGGGGCCGCATCGCCGCGGCGAACGCGCTGTCCGACATCTACGCCATGGGAGGCCGTCCCGTCGTGGCGGTCAACCTGCTCGGCTGGCCACGCGACGTGCTCCCCCGCGAGCTCGCCCAGGAAGTCCTGCGCGGCGGCCTGGACGTCGCCCGCGAGGCCGGCTGCCCCGTGGCGGGCGGGCACAGCATCGACGACCCCGAGCCGAAGTACGGCATGGCCGTCACCGGGCTCGGCGACCCGGACCGGCTGCTGCGCAACGACGCGGCGACCGCGGGCGTGCCGATCAGCCTGACCAAGCCGCTGGGCGTCGGCGTGCTGAACAACCGGCACAAGGCGACCGGCGAGGTCTTCGAGCACGCGGTCGCCTCGATGGCCCGGCTCAACGCCGACGCCTCGCAGGCCGCCCTCGCCGCCGGCATCACCGCGGCGACCGACGTCACCGGGTTCGGGCTGCTGGGCCACCTGTTCAAGATGGCGCGCGCCTCGGGCGTGACGGCCGTCATCGACGCCGCTGCGGTGCCCTACCTCGACGGGGCGCGCCAGTCGCTCGCCGAGGGGTTCGTGCCCGGCGGCAGCAAGCGGAACCTCGACTGGGTGCGACCCCACCTGGAGGCGGACGTCGACGACGACGAGCTCGTGCTGCTGGCCGACGCGCAGACCAGTGGCGGCCTGCTGCTGGCCGGCGAGATCCCCGGCGCCACCGTGGTGGGCGAGTTCGTGCCGGCGCGGGGCCCCGCCATCGTCGTGAGGTGAGCCATGAGCGGCGTCGACCGGTTGCTCGCACAGGCCCGGGCCGGGCTGCACCGGCTGACGCCGGCCGAGGCGCTGGCGGCCCAGGGACGCGGCGCCCTGCTGGTCGACACCCGCACCGAGGCACAACGACGCCGGCAGGGCGAGATCCCCGGTGCCCTCGTCATCGACCGCACCGTGCTGGAGTGGCGCCTCGACCCGGGCAGCCCGTCGCACGTGCCGGAGATCAGCAGCACCGACCAGGAGGTCGTCGTCCTGTGCCAGCAGGGCTACAGCTCCAGCCTGGCCGCGGCCTCGCTGCAGGCCCTCGGGCTGAGGCGCGCGACCGACGTCGTGGGCGGTGTCGACGCGTGGGTCGCGGCCGGGCTCCCGGTGCACCGGGGCCCGGCCGACGTGCACCCCTGACTCAGTGCGTGTGCTGCTGCTCGGCCATGTGTCGCTGCTCGGCCGGCGGCTTGGTGATGAGCGGGATGGCCAGAGCCGCCAGCGCGATGACGCCGACCACCGTGAAGCCGAGCGTGTAGGCCTTGTCCTCGCCGATGAGCCCCGCGATCAGCAGCGGGCCGACCACGCCGCCGATGCTCCAGCCGATGAGCATCAGGCCGTAGATCGCGCCGGCGTTGGAGACGCCGAAGAACTTGCCGGCCGTGGACGGCATCGTGCCGAACGCGCCGCCGTAGCAGGTGTAGACCAGCGCGGCGAGGACGGCGAACAGCGCCGCGTTGCCGGCGTGCGGGATGAGGATCAGGCAGACGCCCTGGATGCCGAGGATGCCCATGAAGGCCGGCATCTTGCCGATCTTGTCGGACAGCCAACCCCACAGGATGCGCCCGGCCCCGTTGAAGATGGCGAGGGCACCGACCAGGCTCGCCGCGGCGAGGGTCGAGTAGCCGGCGATGTCGGCCGCGCTACCGGCCGCCACGCTGATGAGCGAGATGCCAGCGGTCACGCTGAGCGTGAGGATCGCGGTGAGCAGGTACCACTGCGGAGTGCGCAGGGCCTCGTCCTGGGTGAAGTCGCGCCGGGCCCCCGCGGGTGCCGTCGCGGTCCCGCCCGATCCGGCCGTGGCCGGCGCCGCCATGCCGGGAGGGAGGTACCCCTTCGGCGGGTTCTGGAAGAGCGAGGCGCCGATGAGGATGGCAATCAGGTAGCCGATGCCCAGCGGGAGGAATGCCTTGGTGGGAAGGTCCGGGGTGTTGTCGATGAGCCGGGCGCCGAGCGGAGCGGTGATGACGGCACCGAAGCCGAAGCCGGCCACCGCGATGCCGGTGATGAGGCCCGGCTTGTCGGGGAACCACTTCTGCAGCATCGCGATCGGCACGATGTAGACCATGCCGAGGCCGAAGCCGCCGAGCACGCCGTAACCGACGATGAGCAGCCAGAACCGGTCTGCGTCGGCGAACGAGGCGAGGATGACGCCGATGCTGTAGATCACGCCGCCGACCAGCGCGACGATCCGCGGGCCCCTGCGGTCCTGGATGCGGCCGCCGATGTAGCTGCCCACGAAGATCATGCCGATGACGACCTCGAAGGGCACCGCCGCCTTGGACTTGGACCAGCCGAACGCCTCTTCGGCCTGCATGGCCTTGCCGAACACGCTCCAGGCGTAGACCGCCCCGATGGCGAGCTGCACCAGCACGGCTGCCACGAGGATCAGCCAGCGGTTCGGCGTCCCCGCGGTTGTCTCCCCCGCGGGCGCTGTTGTGGCACTGCGACTTTCGGTCACGGCATACCCTCCCTGGATGTCCGGTGGCTACCGGATGGTGGTGATGGAGTCGTCGGTGACGCCATCAGCCCGTCGCCGCTCCAGACGCTCGCGCTGGGGCTGCACGGTGTACTTCGGGTCCTTCGTCGACTCCATACCCGCCTCGAAGACGCCGAACCGGGTGAGGGCCGAGCCGGCCATGAGGGCCAAGCCGCTGAGGCCGGCGCCGACCCTGTTGCGGCCGAAGAGGATCGCGCCGAGCGCCCCTCCGCCGGTGAGGATCTCGGCGAGCCGGAGCAGGCGCCCCGCCTTGCCCTCGTGCAACGGCTCGGCCACGAGCGGGTCCATGCGGCGCCGCATGACCTCGAAGGCGCCGAGCTCGAGCGCGGCACCCGTGGCGGCCATCGCGCGGGCCGGGCCGTTCTGGTCGGTCGGGCTCGTCACCAGGGCCAGACCGGCCGCCGCGGCGTTGGCGGAGCCGACGAAGACGAAGGGCAGCTCGCGGTAGGACTCGTGCCAGGTCGGCGCCGCGGTGTCCGACAGGAGCACCGCGGTGTATGCCGCGAGCGGCGGCGCGAACAGTGCCGAACCGATGGCGGCCGGCGGGTCGACGACCCGCAGTGTCTTCGCGACGAGGCCGTCCTGGTTCGGCAGCTCGCGGCCCAGCTCGGCGGCGACGGCCGCCCCGGCGAAGGCGCCGAACGCACTGAGGATCCAGGAGCCGACCGACATGGGCGACGTCAGCTTGACGGTGCGCATCATGTTGAGCGCCCGGTCGGGACGGCCGAGGTCCTTGGCCAGCGCCCCGCCACCGAGCGCGACGGCCGCGAGCGCGGCGAAGCGGCCGCCCCGGCGCAGTGCCGGGAGGTTGCGGGCCGAGCCGCCGGCACCGACCAGGCCGGACCCGGCGGCGAGGCCGCCGAGGAAGAGGTAGGTGGGGATCTCGTGCTTCCACGGCGGCGCCTTGACGATGTTGCGCCCGTAGTAGCTCTCGAACTCGACGTCCGGCACCATCAGCGACTCGTCGCGGCGACGGCCGCGCTCGACGCACCGCCACCACCACCGTTGCGGCGGCGCCGTCCACCCCGAGGCGGCTCCGGCGGACGGTCGGCGTCGAACGGGTTGGTGGTCATCGGCGTCTCCCGAGGAACGAGGCGGCGGCCAGGGCGAGCATGGTGATGCCGGCCATGCCCGCCTTGCGGAACATGTCGGGCAGCGCGGCGGTGGGGACGCGCGGGTCCGGCGGCAGCCCGTAGACCTCCGGCTCGTCGAGCAGGAGGAACACCGACCCGGTGCCGCCGACACCGTCCTGGGCGTTGGCACCGTAGAGCCTCGCCTCGGTGAAACCGTTGCCGCGCAACGTCTCCACGCGCTCCTGGGCCGTCGCCACCATCTCGTCGAGGTCGCCGAACTTGATCGACGTCGTCGGGCAGGCCTTGGCGCAGGCGGGCATCTGGTCGTCGAGCAGGCGGTCGTAGCACAGGGTGCACTTCTGGGCGTTGCCGTGGTTGGTGACGGTCTTGTCGCCCTCACGGCGGTCGATGACGCCGAACGGGCAGGCGGCCACGCAGTAGCCGCACCCGTTGCAGACGTCGGGCTGCACCACCACCGTGCCGAACTCGGTGCGGAACAGGGCACCGGTCGGGCACACGTCGAGGCAGCCGGCGTGGGTGCAGTGCTTGCAGACGTCGGAGGCCATGAGCCAGCGGAAGTCCGGGACCGTGCCGGTGGCCGCGGCGACCGTCGCCTGGGCGACCGCACTCTCGAGGCCGCCGACGAGGTCGGTCACGGTGCCCCCGTTCCCGCCTCCGTTGCCGCCTCCGTTGCCGCCACTGCGCGCCGTGGGACCCACACCCGAGGAGTCGATGCCCGGCGCCGCCGGCGACGGGCCGATGCCGGCCACGTGCGGTGGTGACATCGGCTGACTCGGGCGCATGACCGGCATACCGAGGTCGACCAGGCGGCGACCGGACTCACGTGCCTCCTCGATGCGGTCGCTGCTCTGCTCGATGAAGGCGACGTGCCGCCACGTGCTGGCCCCGAGCGCGCCGGTGTTGTCGTAGGACGAGCCCAGCAGGTCGAGGTCGCCGTCCTGCGGGATGGCGTTCCACTCCTTGCAGGCCACCTCGCACGCCTTGCAGCCGATGCAGATCGAGGTGTCGGTGAAGAAGCCCTTGCGCTTCCTGGGCTCCTCCCACGCCGCGTCGGCGATGGGGTCCGTCGGTCCCGACAGCTGGTGGTCCAGGTACCCCATCAGTGGCCGTCCTCGGTGGTCTTGAGCTGGTTGGAGGTCTCGACGGTGACCCCGGCACGGGACTGGTACTCGTGCACCAGCCGCAGCAGGGCCTCGCCCTGAGGCCGTCGCCCGGGCTGGATGTCGCACGAGCCGACCTTCGACTCCTGGATCTGCACGTTCGGGTCGAGCGCCACGCCGAGCAGGTCGTTGGCGCTGTCGCCGGAGACGACGGCCTCCTTGCCGACACCCCAGTGGTACGGCAGCCCGATCTGGTGGATCGTCCTGCCCCCGATGACCATCGGCGTCATCCGTTCGGTGACGAGCACCCTCGCCTCGATCGCCGTGCGGGCCGACACGATGGTGGCCCACCCGCCGTTCTCGAGCCCCCGCTCCTCCGCGAGCTCCGGGGAGACCTCGCAGAAGAACTCCGGCTGGAGCTCGGCAAGGTAGGGCAACCACCGGCTCATGCCGCCGGCCGTGTGGTGCTCGGTCAGCCGGTACGTCGTGAAGACGTAGGGGTAGACCTCCGAGCCGGGCGCCGTCCCGGACGGGCTCCACAGGTTGTCCTTGCGCGGGAACACCTTTCGCGCCGGGTTCGCCTGCTGGCGGTACAGCGGGTTGGTGACCGGCGACTCCTGCGGCTCGTAGTGCGTCGGCAGCGGTCCGTCGAGCATGCCCTTCGGCGCGAACAGCCAGCCCTTGCCGTCGGCCTGCATGATGAACGGGTCGTCACCGGCGAGGCCCGCGGGGCCGCCGACGCCCGGCTCGGGGCGGTACGACGGCGCCGTCTTCGCGGGGAAGTCGGGCACGTCGTGACCGGTCCACTTTCCCTGCTCCTCGTCCCACCACACGTAGGCCTTGCGCTCGCTCCACGGCCTGCCGTCAGGGTCGGCGGAGGCGCGGTTGTAGAGGATCCGCCGGTTCATCGGCCACGCCCAGCCCCACTCCAGCGCCACGGCGTCCTGCTCGCGGCCGGGCTTGCGGTTGGCCGAGCGGTTGATGCCGCCGGCGAAGACGCCGGAGTAGATCCAGCAGCCGCCGCTGGTGGTGCCGTCGGCCTTCATGTCCATGTAGGAGTCGAGCACCTGCCCCTGCTTCTCGCCCGCCAGGTGGTAGCCGTTGATCTCCTTGAGCACGGCCTCACCGTCGATCTCGCCGTCGTCGTCGAGCGGGTAGTCCCAGGTGAGGTCGAGCAGCGGCCGGTCGCGCTCGTCAGTGGAGCCGGCGAGGCGCTCACGGATCTTCTTGCCGAGCTCGTAGAAGAACTCCAGCTCGCTCTGGCAGTCACCCGGCGGCTGCACGGCCTTGTGCCGCCACTGCAGCATCCGGTGGGTCTGCGTGAACGTGCCGGCCTTCTCCACGTGCGAGGCGGGCGGGAGGAAGAACACCTCGGTGCCGATCTTCTCGGTCTCCATCTCACCGGTGGCGAGCTCCGGGCCGTCCTTCCAGAAGGTGGCCGACTCGATCATGTTGAGGTCGCGCACGACCAGCCACTTGAGGTTGGCCAGGCCCTGTCGCTGCATCCGTCCGTGCGCCGAGCCGACCGCGGGGTTCTGGCCCAGGAGGAAGTAGCCCTCGACCGTGCCGTCGATCATGGCCATGGTCGTCTGGTAGGTCCCATGGGCACCCGACAGGCGCGGCAGGTAGTCGAACGCCCAGTCGTTCTCCTCGGTCGCCGCATCGCCCCACCACGCCTTGAGCAGGCTGATGGCGTAGGCGTCGGCGTTGGCCCAGAAGCCCTTCTGCTCCTTGCTGCCGATCGAGTTGATGTACTCGTGCCAGGTGTCGTGCTCACCCGCCCGCGGCATGGCGAGGTAGCCCGGCAGGATGTTGTAGAGCGTCGGGATGTCCGTCGACCCCTGGATGCTGGCGTGCCCGCGCATCGCCATGATTCCGCCACCGGGGCGGCCGACGTTGCCCAGCAGCAGCTGGATGATCGCCGAGGTGCGGATGAACTGGGCCCCCAGGGTGTGCTGGGTCCAGCCGACCGCGTAGACGAACGCCGTCGTGCGGTCGCGCCCGCTGTTCTCGGTGACCGCCTTGGCCACGTAGAGGAAGTCGTCGACGGAGATGCCGCACGTGTCGGCGACGACCTCCGGCGTGTAGCGGGCGTAGTGCCGCTTCAGGACCTGGAACACCGTGCGCGGGTCCTGCAGCGTCTCGTCGCGCTGGACGCGGGCGTGCTCGAGCGCAGGACCACCCGAGCCGTGCTCGTCGCCGGCCGCGCGCTCGGACTTGCTGCGCCCGTGCTCGTCCGAGGCCCCCGCAACGATGCCCGGCGACTCGTCCCCGGGCCCCTCGCCTGCGCTGGCGTACGACCACGACGTCAGGTCGTAGTGGCCGAGCTCCTCGTCGTAGCCGGAGAAGAGGCCGTCGAGGTCCTCGGTGTCCTGGAAGTCCTCGCTCACCAGCGTCGCGGCGTTGGTGTAGGCGAGCACGTAGTCCTTGAAGTACAGCTCGTTGTCGAGGATGTACTTCACGATCGCGCCGAGGAAGACGACGTCACTGCCGGCACGGATCGGGATGTGCTTGTCCGCGTTGGCCGACGTGCGGGTGAACCGCGGGTCGATGTGGATGACCTTGGCGCCCTTCAGGCGTGCCTCGGTCACCCACTGGTAGGCCACCGGGTGGCACTCGGCCATGTTGGAGCCCTGGATGACGATGCAGTCCGAGTTCGCGAGGTCCTGCTCGTACTGCGTGGCGCCGCCGCGCCCGAACGAGGCCCCCAGACTGGGGACCGTGGCGGAGTGTCAAATACGCGCCTGGTTCTCGATCTGGATGGCGCCGGCGGCGGTGAAGAGCTTCTTGATGAGGTAGTTCTCCTCGTTGTCGAGGGTGGCTCCCCCGAGCGAGGCGATGGCCATGGTGCGCCGCAGCTTCCGGCCCTTCTCGTCGACGTCCTGCCAGCCGTTGCGGCGGCTCTCGACGAACCGGTCGGCGATCATGTCGAGCGCCGTGTCACGGTCGAGCGGCTCCCAGTCGGTGCCGTAGGGGCGGCGGTAGAGCACCTTCGTCTGGCGACCGGGGCTGTTGACCAGCTGCTCGCTCGCGGACCCCTTGGGGCACAGGCGCCCCCGCGAGACCGGCGAGTCGGGGTCGCCCTCGATCTGCACGACCTTCTCGTCCTTGACGTAGACCCGCTGGCCGCAGCCCACGGCGCAGTAGGGGCACACGCTCTGCACGACCCGGTCGGCAGTCTTGGTGCGTGGCTCGAGGGTCCGCGTGCGCTCGGACGTGACCGCCGGGCCACGACCGAGGAAGTCACCGCTCTGGAACTGCCGCAGCACCGGCCACGACAGGAAGGTCTTCTTCGCGTCCATCACCGCCTCCTTTGGCTCGCACACTAACCCCGCCCGTCAGGGGGCGCGA
The DNA here is from genome assembly GCA_963730585.1 of uncultured Actinomycetota bacterium. Lineage (GTDB taxonomy): Bacteria > Actinomycetota > Actinomycetes > Actinomycetales > Dermatophilaceae > Pedococcus_A. The sequence continues at coordinate 31,195 of CAVSSL010000008.1, forward strand.
TCCGAGCGTCGATCAGGCCGCCGACAGGAGGAACGCCGTGGCGAACCCGAGCGCCGTGACGATCCCGACGAGGGCGCCGGCGTGCTCCACCGCCTCGGGGACCATGGTGTCGACCAGCATGGTGAGCACCGCGCCCGCCGCGAAGGCCTCCACCGCCCCGGTGGGCACCTCCCCGGCCTGGCTCAGCACGGCATACCCGGCCGCCGCCGCCACCGTGGACGCGGCGGTGACCGCGGCCCACACGCCGAGGATGTAGCGGGAGCTGCGGCCGCTGGCCTTCATGCCCGCCGACGCCGAGAGCGCCTCCGGCACGTTCGAGAGGAACACGGCGGCCACCACCGACACCCCGACAGTGCCGCCGCCGATGAGGCTCACCCCGATCGCTGCGCTCTCCGGTATGCCGTCGAGCAGGGATCCGAGGACCAGCGCAGTCCCAGCCGTCCCGGCGGCGGTGCCCGTGGGGCTCTTGCGGCGGTGCCCACCCCGGCGGTCGATGACCCAGTCGCCGACGAAGAAGGCCAGCGACCCGGCGAGCAGGGCACTCACGGCGATGAGCCCACCGGCGAGGTCGGAGGCCTCGCGCATGAGGTCGAAGGTCAAGGCGCTGATGAGCACACCGGTGCCGAAGGCCATGACCAGCCCGATGGTGCGCAGGGCGGCGGAGGCGTAGATGCCCGCGAGGCCGCCGAGGAGCAGCGCCGCCCCGCCGACGAAGCCCCAGAACGCTGCCTCGAGCATCTCCGTCCACCTCTCCCACCCGGCCGCGCCGCCGGGGCAACCCGGGCGCGCCGCCGGGCAACCCGGGCGTCGCACGTGCCGCATGTGAATTACAGGGGTGATATTCACCCATTTGTCGTACAGGTGCCGATCGGTGAGGCACTCTGTTCCAGGCCGAGGCCGTGGCGTGGTGCTTTCTCACCGTATGCCGTGGCCGTCCCCTACCTCCGGGAAGTCATGCGCACTCGTCTGCTCCGCCTGTCCTCACGCCTCGCCGCCGTCATCCTGCTCGGGTCCGCTGGGCTCGGCACGTCGACGGGCTCGGCGGGCGCCGCCTCGATCGTCTACGAGTGCAAGGCCACCTCGACGAGCTGCATCGCGTTCTCCGGCTACGCCGGGAAGTCGGTGTGGGGCTACCCCGTCAACGCGAGCGGCAACAACTGCACGAACTACGCCGCCTACCGGCTCGCCCGCAACGGCGTGCCGCAGCAGAGCGGACTGGGCAACGGCGGCAGCTGGGCGGCGAACGCGAAGAAGCGCGGCTTCCGGGTCGACACCACGCCGAAGACCGGATCCATCGCGCAGTGGAACTACGGCAGCACCTACGCCCCGAGCGCCGGGCACGTGGGCTACGTCGAGGAGGTGACGTCGAGCTACATCACCATCTCCGACTCCTCCTGGAGCGGTGGGTCGTACCGCTGGCGCATCCCCAAGGGCGACCGCAACTGGCCGAGCAACTTCATCCACTTCAAGGACACCGCCTACCAGCCGCCGAAGCCCGGCTCCTTCGTGAAGGTCCGCGAGACCGGAGAGGTCTACCGCCTGGTCGGCAAGGCGCCGGTCCACGTCTCGACCTGGACCGCGTTCGGGGGGTGGAAGCCGACGCACCTGCTGAGCGGCACCTCGCTGGCCTCGCTGCCCCGCTACCCCGCGAACGGCACCTTCATCAGGGGCGCCCAGCGCGGCGAGATCTACCGCGTGGCCGGTGGCGCGCCCGTCTACGTCTCGACGTGGAGCGCGTTCGGAGGATCGAAGCCGTACACCACGGTCGACCAGGTGGCCATCGACAACGCCGGCGCGGGCGGGCGCTGGGACCACCTGCGGGCCAGGCCCGCCGAGGGCACGCTGATCAAGGGTGCCCAGCGCGGTGAGGTCTACCGCATCGCCGGCGGTTCGCCGGTCTACGTCTCGGCGTGGGCCAACATCGGCGGCTGGGCCCCCTCGCTCGTGGTGGACCAGGTCGCCATCGACAAGGCCGGTTCGGGCACCAAGTGGAACCACCTGGTGCACAAGCCCCGCGACGGCGCCTACCTCAAGGGCCGAAGCACCGGACGGGTCTACTACATGAAGTCAGGCGTGGCGCACTACGTCTCGTCGTGGACGCAGGTCGGCGGGTGGAAGCCCTCGACCGCCGTGGACCAGAAGGCGATCGACATGGCGGGCACGCGAACCCCGGTCAAGTGGAGCCACATCGCCGACACCGCCAGGCTCTGACCTCGCCGAGACCAGAGCGGGGGCGTCAGCCGCGGGCGGGGACGACCAGAACCTGGCCGGCGTGCACGTGGGCGCTCGGCAGGTTGTTGGCGATCTGGAGCTCGGCGACCGCCTCCGAGACGGGCAGACCGGGGAGCTCGCGTGAGGCGATCTCGGACAGGGTCTGGCCCTCGGCGACGGTGACGGCGTGGTCGGCGACCGGAGCCGAGGCAGCCCCGGCGGTGTTGACGACCGTGAGGATGCCGACGGCGAGGAGCAGCGCCACGACGGTGAGGGTGATGGCCAGGCGTCCGGCCCGGGTGAGGCGCACGCGGCCCTCAGCCGGCGCCGGGACCGCGTCACCGGTCGGGACGAGGACGAGGCGCGGACGGGACGGACGGGCCGGCACCCCGGCCGGCGCGGTGTTCAGGTCCCAGGCTGCTGCTGCACTCATGGTCTCTCCCCTCTCGTGGCTCCGCGGCTGCGGGGCCCGGCTGTCCGAACGGGTGTTCGAAACGGCGTCTGGACGATTTCTAGCACGCATGTTCGAACGGTTCAAGACACGCGTCGAACACATGTTTGGAAACTGTGTTCGAACTCCATAGGCTGTGCTCATGCCTCGAAGCACACCAGAGGCCACCGACAACCCACCCCCGCCGACCGGCTGACCTGCCGGGACACGGCACCTGACCTGCAGAAACGAGGAGCGGCATGAGCGACGACAACGTCAAGGAGCTGCCCGAGCGAGACCGTGCCGACGGCCTCACGGTGCGACAGCGCCGCGTCCTCGAGGTCATCCGCAACTCGGTGGACCGCCGCGGGTACCCGCCGAGCCTGCGGGAGATCGGCGAGGCGGTCGGCCTCACCAGCCCGAGCTCCGTCGCCCACCAGCTCGCCACCCTGGAGCGCAAGGGCTTCCTGCGCCGCGACCCCAACCGGCCGCGGGCCATCGAGGTCGTCTCCCCCGACGCCCCCGCCGACATGCGCGGCTACCGGGGCGGCGCGACGGCCGACGACGCGGACGCCACCGTCGACGAGACCGGCATCAACGACCAGCGCCCGGAGGCTTCGTACGTGCCGGTGCTCGGCCAGATCGCGGCCGGCGTGCCGATCACGGCCGAGGAGTCCGTCGAGGACGTCTTCCCGCTGCCGAAGCAGATCGTCGGCGAGGGGCAGCTCTTCCTGCTCAAGGTGGTCGGCGACTCGATGGTCGACGCGGCGATCTGCGACGGCGACTGGGTGGTCGTGCGCCAGCAGCCGACCGCCGACAACGGCGACATCGTCGCCGCCATGCTCGACAACGAGGCCACGGTCAAGACGTTCAAGCGCAAGGACGGGAAGGTCTGGCTCCTGCCGCACAACCCGGCCTTCGAGCCGATCGACGGCGACCACGCGACCATCCTCGGCAAGGTCACCGCGGTCCTCCGCCGCGTCTGACGGTCGCGGGCGACCGCGGGCGACCGCGGGCGACTCGGCGGCTCGGGACGGCGCGGCCGGCGTCAGTCGCCGAACACGTCGAGGTAGCGGCTGACGACCTCGGTCACGTCGTCGGTGGCGTCAGCCTCCTCCCACAGCTCCCACCACTCGTTCTCGTCGGGGCGCAGCGCGCGGTGCAGGGCCTGGGAGGCGAGGTCCTCGAGCTCGTCGTCGACCTCGAGCGGGTCGCTGTCCAGCCAGACCGGCAGGTAGCGCTCCCCCACGACCGCCTCGGGGTCCTCGCTGGCGGCGACGACGGCCGCGGCGGCCACCGCCTCGGCCATCACGGGCGCGTCGATGTAGTCCTCGGTGCCGACGACCCGACGGAGCGCCCGCAGCACCTTGTCGGGACGCTCAGCAGGCTCGGCCTCCTCGAGCTCGTCGAGGAAGTCGAGCGCGTCGTCGTTCTCGAACGGTCCGGTCCGGACGCGTGCCATGACACCACCCCATCGTCACCTGCTCGCTGGGCCACGGACGGTCGGCCCACCCTCGGATGGTAGAACCGGCGACGGCGTCAGCGCAGCCTCTGCCACCAGGCGGTGTCGACCCACCGGCCGAACTTGTGTCCGACCTCGCGCAGGACGCCCACCCGCTCGAAGCCGAGGCTGCGGTGCAGGGCCTCGCTGGCGTCGTTGGGAAGGGCGACGACCGCCATGGCGGTGTGGACGCCCGCCTCGTCGAGGCGGCCGAGCAGCGCGGCGTAGAGGGCCCGGCCCACCCCACGTCCGCGCGCCGCCGAGGCGAGGTAGATCGAGGTCTCGCGCGTACCGGCATACGCGGGCCGCGGCCGGAAGGGTCCTGAATAGGCAAAGCCGACAACGGTTCCCGCGTCATCGGCCACGAGGAAGACGTCGCCGGGCGCCCCTGGCTCCAGGCGGTGCGCGAAGTGCTCCGGTGCCTTCGGCTCGGTGTCGAAGGTGCCCACGCCACCCTCGACCTCGACGTTGTAGATCGCCGCCACTGCGGCCAGGTCGTGCGGACGGGCGGGGCGGATCTCGGTCACAGGCGCGATGCTAGGGGCATGCAGTCGAACAGCGAGTCGCGAGGCGGCCGGGGGCCGCAGATGTGGGACGAGCGCTACGCGGCGTCGGAGCGCGTCTGGAGCGCCGGGCCGAACCGCGAGGTGGCCGCGGTCGTGGGCGACTGGCCGCCCGGGCGGGCGCTCGACCTGGGGGCAGGCGAGGGCCGCCACGCCCTCTGGCTCGCCGAGCGGGGCTGGCAGGTCACCGCGGTGGACTTCTCGTCCGTGGGCATCGACCGCGGGCGCGAGGAGGCACGCCGCCGCGGTGTCGACGTCGACTGGGCGGTCGCCGACGTGACCGAGTGGGTGCCGACGCCCGGCACCGCCTTCGACCTCGTGCTGGTCGCCTACCTGCACATCCCGCAGGACGTGTTCTCGCGGCTCGGGCAGTGGCTGTCCCCCGGCGGGGCCCTGGTCGTCGTGGGCCACTCGCTGCGCAACCTCACCGAGGGGGTGGGCGGCCCGCAGGACCCGAGCATCCTCCACACGACCGAGCAGCTGCGCGCGGCCGCGGAGGGCCTGGAGATCGTGCGCTGCGAGGAGGTGCTGCGTCCCACCGAGGCCGGCGACGCGATCGACGTGGTGCTGGTGGCCCGGCGCGCTGGTGGCTAGGCGGCCAGCCGGCTGACGAGCTCGGTGAGCGTGGCGCCGAGGGGGGCGTCGAGCCGGTGGGTGGCCTCCGCGTCACCGCGCGTCGGCCCGTGCGTGATGATGCCGACCGGTATGCCGTGCGCGGCCGCCCGCCGCACGAAGCGGTAGCCGGACATCACCTTCAGCGACGACCCGAGCACCAGCAGCGCGCGCGCCCCCTCGGTGAGCGTGAAGCAGTGCTCCACCAGGGGCTTGGGCACGGACTCGCCGAAGAAGACGACGTCCGGCTTGAGGGTGTCGCGCCCGCACACCAGGCACAGCGGCACGACGAAGTCCTCGACGTCGAGGGCGTTCAGGACGATGTCGCCGTCGGGCCGGATCTCGTTGCTGCTCACCTCATAGCCGGGGTTGGCCTGGCGCATGCGCTCGTCGAGGTCCCACCGGCTGGTGCGGTCACCGCAGGTCAGGCAGACCACCCGGGCCAGTGCGCCGTGCAGCTCGGTCACCTGGTCGGCCCCGGCCGCCTGGTGGAGGCCGTCGACGTTCTGGGTGATGACGGGGCCGACCAGTCCCGCGGCCTGCAGGGCGGCGACCGCCCGGTGCCCGTCGTTGGGGCCGGCGCTGGAGAACCGCTGCCAGCCGACGTAGCTGCGCGCCCAGTAGCGCTTGCGGGCCTCCGACGACCCGACGAACTCGGAGTACTGCATGGGCTGGACGCGACGCTCCCCGTCCGGGCCGCGGTAGTCCGGGATGCCCGACTCGGTGCTGATGCCGGCGCCGGTCAGCACCAGGACGTCCCCGCCCGCCAGCAGGTCGACGAACTCGTCGAGGTGGGTGGCGAGCACGGACATGGCACCCAGTATGCGTCAGGGGTGACGCCGGCTCGGTCTCCGCGGTGTGGCATCGTCGGCGGCCATGAGCGTCCTCGACATCGCGATCAACCGCCTCGACGGCTCCCCCACCACCGTGGGCCAGCTGACGCAGGGGCAGCCCGCCCTGCTCGTGAACGTGGCCAGCCAGTGCGGGCTCACGCCGCAGTACACCGGGCTCGAGGAGCTGCACCGGACCTACGGCCCCCGCGGGTTCACCGTGGTCGGCGTCCCGTGCAACCAGTTCGGCGGCCAGGAGCCCGGCAGCGCCGAGGAGATCGCCGAGTTCTGCTCGGCCACCTACGGGGCCACCTTCCCCCTGACCGAGAAGGTCGAGGTGAACGGGCCCGGCCGCCACCCGTTGTACGAGGCGCTGACCGCCACCGCCGACGACCAGGGCCGCGACGGGGACGTGCTGTGGAACTTCGAGAAGTTCCTGGTCGACGGTGACGGCGCAGTCGTCGCGCGCTTCGGCCCGCGGGTCGAGCCCGGCGACGAGCTGCTGCGCGAGCGGATCGAGAAGCTGCTCGCCGGCTGAGTCACCCAGCCGCGAGGTGCATCACGGCCAGGCGAACTTCTGGCTTAACCGATAACGCGTCGTTATCCTTGGTCCCATGATCGACGCAGCGGGTCTCCGCGTCATGAAGGCCATCGCCGACGAGGGCAGCTTCACCGGGGCAGCCCTCGCCCTGGGCTACTCCCAGCCGGCGATCTCGCAGATGGTCCGCCGCCTCGAGCAGCGCACCGGCACGGTGCTCGTCGAGCGCATCGGGCGCAGCGTGCGCCTGACCGAGGCCGGCCAGGTGCTCGCCCGGCACGCGGTGACCGTGCTGGCGGCCCTCGACGCGGCCGAGGAGGAGGTCGCCGCGATCGCCGGCCTGCGAGCCGGACGCGTGCGGCTGATGGCCTTCCCCTCGTCGTCGGCCACGCTGGTGCCGCGGGCGCTCGCCCTGGTGCGCGAGCGCTTCCCCGAGGTCAAGGTCACGTTCACCGAGGCCGAGCCGCCCGAGTCGCTCGCCGCTCTGCGCGCCGGTGAGTGCGACCTCGCGGTGGCGTTCGCCTACGAGGGCACCGACCTCGGCCGAGGCGAAGAGGACCTCGACATGTTCGTCACCCAGAAGCTGCTCGACGACGACGTGCGCCTGGCCCTGCCGAAGGACCACCCGCTGGCCGACCGTGACGTCGTCGACCTCGCCGACCTCTCCTCCGAGCACTGGATCGCCGGGTGCCCGCGCTGCCGCGGCCACCTGCTGCAGATGTGCGCCACCGAGGGCTTCTCGCCGGACGTCGCGTTCGAGACCGAGGACTACGTCGCCGTGCTGGGGCTGGTCGCCGAGGGTCTGGGCGTGGCGCTGATCCCCGACCTCATCCTGCGCACCGCCCACCACAGCGACGTGGTCACGCTGCCGATCCGGCCCGCGTCCCGTCGCCACGTGCACGTCGTGACGACACCGGACCTCCAGCGCGTGCCCGCGGTGCAGGCCACCATCGACGCCCTTGTCGAGGCGGCCAAGGCGAAGCCGCGGGTGCTCGCCAGCACCTGAGGGCGCCGGTCACCTGCTCGTCGTGACGGCAACCACGCCACCGGCCCGGGACACGACGGCGACGTCGCCGCGTTGGTCGGTGCGGTAGACCGCTGAGCCGTTGCGGCGCAGCACCTCGAGGTGCTTGGGCGCCGGGTGACCGTAGTCGTTGTCCTTCCCCACGCTGATGACGGCGACCGGTGCACGGACTGCCTCCATCAGCTCGGTGTCGAGGTTCGACGAGCCGTGGTGGGGCGTCTTCACGACGTCGAGCCCGGCGGCGGCCCTGGCCATCTCCGGGTCCCGCCGCAGGGCCAGCAGCACGGCGTGCGCCGACTCCCGCTCGACGTCGCCCATCAGCAGGGCGTCGACCTCGCCGCTCCTCACCGAGAGCACGACGCTGGCGTTGTTCGGCACGGAGCCGGCGCTGATCCGCCGCGCCGGCCACCACACGTCGGCGGCGACCCCGGGCCACCGCAGCCGGTCGCCGGCATACACGTCGTGCACGGGGACGTCCCGTTCCGCCGCCCAGGCGCGTACCCGCTGCCACTGGTAGGGCGGGTCGCGCACCGGTGAGGCGAGGATCTCGCGCACCTCGCGTCCGGACAGCGCACCCGGCAGGCCCTCGACGTGGTCGGCGTGCAGGTGGGTGAGGACGACTGCGTCGAGGGCCCGCACGTCGAGCCGGCGCAGGCACCGGTCGACCAGCGCCGGCTCGGGCCCGGCGTCGACCAGCACCGCCCGGCCGGGTGTCGTCGCCAGCACCAGCGCATCGCCCTGGCCGACGTCACAGGCCACGAGTCGCCAGCCGGGCGGGGGCCAGGTCATCGGCGTGGTCGGCACGGCCGCGGCACACACGACGAGGCCGAGCGCCGCCGCAGCCAGCGGTCGCACCTTGATGTGGTGGATGGCCCACGGGCCCACCACCAGCACCACCGCGGTCAGGACCGCCAGCAGCACGGCGCCGAACGCACCGTCGGGCCACGGCAGGGTGCCGCCCGGCACCTGTGCGAAACCGCGGGCGACGCGGGCGATGCCCAGGGTCGGCAGCGCACCCGCCCAGCACAGCGCGGTGCCGAGCGGCTGCCAGGCGCTGGCCGTCAACGCGGCCGCCACGCCCGCGACGGTGGCCGGCGCGACCAGAGGGGCCGCCAGCAGGTTCGCGAGCACGCCCACCGTGCTGACCGAGCCCTGGAGCAGCACCACCACCGGGGCGCACATCGCCTGTGCCGCAACGGGTATCGCCAGCGCGGGTCCCCACGAGCGGATGCGCCTCGGCAGCCGACGGCCGATGGCGTCTCCCCAGCTGCGCACGAACAGCAGCAGCCCCAGCGTGGCCAGCGTCGAGAGGGCGAAGCCGTAGGTGCGGCTCAGCCACGGGTCGACGACGAGGAGGCAGACGACCGCGGCAGCGAGGACAGGCAGCCCTGCCGCCCGGCGGGAACGGCTCAGGCCCACGAGACCGATCGCTCCCATGGCGGCGGCCCGGATGACGCTGGGCTCGGGGCGGGCCAGGACGACGAAACCGCCCAGCACGACCAGCGCTGCCACCGGTCGCCAGCGCCGCCGCAGGCCCAGCAGGGCGGCTGCCCCCAGGGCCGCGGCGAGCACGATCGCGACGTTCGACCCGCTGACGGCCGACAGGTGCGTCATCCCCGTGGCGAGCATGGCCTCGGTGAGGTCGTCGGGCGTGCGGCTGGTGTCACCGATGACGAGTGCCGGCAGCAGACCGCGGGCATCGGCCGGAAGGGGCGCGGCTGCCGAACGCAGCCCGGCGCGCAGGTGCTCGGCACCGCGTGCGACGAGGCCCGGCGGGCTCACGGGCACCGGCGCCGCCATCGGACGGAGCACGGCGACCACCGGCTCCCCCGGCTCGGCCGCACCCAATCGGCCCTGCACGCCGACGCGCTCACGCCACCGCACGGCGGCCCACCGCTCGTCACCGACGACGAGGACCGGCGTGTGCACGCGGCTCCGCTGCCCACGGCCCTCGACCTCGGTGACGGTCAGGCGCAGCAGCACGGTCTGGGTGTCACCCCTGCCGCGCACGACGGGCTCACTGGTCACCACCCCCTCGGCCCGCACGACGGCGTGCTCCGCGGCCAGCTCCGCGAGCGGGCCGGCCTCACGCGACAGGCCGTGACCGGCGGACGCCAGCAGCACCAGGCTCCCCGCGCCGGCGCACAGCCCGAGCCAGCCCGCCACGGCGGTGCGTCGCCGACCACCCCGCTCGGGGGCCGGTCGCAGGCGCCACCGGTGGGCACCCGAGCCGCCAGCAGGCACGGCGAAGGGCGGCGAGGGCAGCCATGGCCACCGCCAGCAGGACCGCCGACAGGACCAGCCGCCCCACCGCCGGGAGGCCCAGGGTCGCCGCTGCCATGGACCAGGCGGCGACGGCCGGCAGGAGCAGGCGCAGGTCGGGCGTCGACACGGACCCGGCCGCCTGCGCCGCCCGGCGGTGCTGCGGCGGCCGCCGGCTCACACGGTGACCTTGCCCTGGAGCTGGGCGAACATCTTCTCGCCGATGCCGCTCACCTCGGCCAGCTCGTCGACCGAGGCGAACCGCCCGTGCTCGGTGCGCCAGTCGACGATGCGCTGCGCCAGCACGGGCCCCACGCCGGGCAGCTCCTCGAGCACGGCTGCGGTGGCGGTGTTGAGGTTGACAGGGGCACTCGACCCAGCCCCACCGGGACCGCCACCGTCTGGTCCCTGGGCGGCCGGCGGCGGTGCCTCACCCGGCTTCGGCACCCGCACCTGCTCACCGTCGACGAGGGCGCGGGCAAGGTTGAGGGCGCTGAGGTCGGCCCCCGGCAGGGGGCCACCGGCCTTCTTCAGGGCGTCGCCCACGCGGCCGCCAAGGTCGAGCACCACCACGCCGGGGTGCCGCACCTGCCCGACGACGTGCACGACCACCTGCCCGGCTCGGGTGGTCGGAGCCGCACCCGTCGGGGCGGGCCCACCGGCCGGCTTGTCGCTGCCGAAGCCGCTCGGGGCGCCCGTGCGCGCGACCACCGCCGATCCCCTGCCCTCGCCCTGCGCCGGGCCGACGGGCTCGGGAGCACTCGCCGCCCGTGCCCACGCCACACGCACACCGAAGACGGCTACCGCGAGCACGACCACGAGCACCATGCCGAGCGCTGCCGCTCGAGGAGCGGTCAGCCGCGCACCCTTGAGGGCTGCGGGCACGGTGAGGAGAGCCGGCCCGGGTGGCCGTGGGCGCCGGTGCCGACCCGGTGGCGCAGGCGGCGCTGGGCAGGGCTGGGTCGAGGGCGCAGCAGCAGGCTGTCCCTCCAGCCACTCCCGTCGTGGCAGCCACGGGACGGTGGGGTCGGCGTCATCCGTGCAGGGGCCGTGCTTCGCGGGGTCGGTCGCCTGCTCGCTCTGTTGGGGCGCCCCACCCCGCCGGGCCGCGTCACCGTCCGCGGCGAGGAGCGCCAGCAGACGGGGTGACGGCTCGGCAGGGCGGCGGCGCGACGGCATACGGGCACGCTAGGAAGCGGCGGTAGCCGCGGACCACGTCGCCCGAACGGCTGTGGACGGTGGGGCGGACGACGGTCAGGGTGTGGACGAGCTGCGTCGCGCGGCGACCCACAGCTCGATGTTGCGCCGGTGCCGGTAGATGACGATGAGCGCGAGCACCACGCACCACGCCCCGACGTCGCGGGAGCCGCCGGGCACCCAGCCCACCCACGTGCCGATGCCGAGGGCCAGCAGCACGAGGCAGGCCGACACCGAGGCACCCGCCACCCACCGCATCCGCCAGACCAGCACCCCGAAGACGAGGACCATCAGCAGGCCGAACCACGGCTGCACCGCGATGATCGCCCCGAGCGAGGTCGCCACGCCCTTGCCCCCGTGCCCGCGCAGGAAGGGCGACCAGATGTGGCCGAGCACCACCGCCAGCCCGGCGCAGAGGGCGGGCACGGTGCCCATCAGCTGCTGCACGACCACGACCGGCAGGAAGCCCTTGAGCACGTCGAGCAGCCCGACGACCACGCCCCACCGCAGGCCGAGGACGCGTCCGGCGTTGGTGGCACCCGGGTTGCCGGACCCGGACCGCGCGAGGTCCTTGCCGAGGACCCTCGCGACGATGGAGGCAGGGTTGACCGAGCCGAGCAGGAACGACGCCAGGAGCACACCACCCAGCGCCACGGCCGACGCCAGGAGCCCCGCGACGTCCCACTCGGTGGCGGGCACGGCGGCCGACCCACGACCCGCCCCGAGCACCGGCACTGTTGACACCACACTCATGGCCGCGCCAGCCTCGGCGAGACCGCGACGGCGATGGTGCCCGGCCCGACGTGCGCGCCGACCACGGCGCCGAGCTCGACGACCCGCACCTCGCGGGCGGTGCCGACCCGCTCGCGCAGCCGTGCGGCGAGGTCGTCGGCACGGGTGGCCGAGTCGAGGTGGTGCACTGAGATGTCGACGCCGTCCGCGCCCTCGGGCGCCTGCTCGGCGGCGGCCACGGCCAGCTCCTCGAGGCGGGCCAGCGCCCGGCCGGAGGTGCGCACCTTCTCCAGCGCGCTGATGTGGCCACCTCTGAGCGCCAGGATCGGCTTGATGGCCAGGGCCGAGCCGAGGAAGGCCGAGGCCGAGCCGATGCGTCCACCGCGCCGCAGGTGCTCGAGCGTGTCGACGTAGAAGACGACGGTCGAGGCCTCACAACGCGCAAGCGCTTCTGCCGCAACGTCTTCCGCACTGGCACCGGCAGCTGCCGCATCGCAGGCCGCCAGCACGGCATACCCCATCGCCATGCCCAGCGAACGCGAGTCGACCACGGTCACGGGCACCGGCGAGTGCTGGGCCGCGAGGTGTGCCGACTGCACGGTGCTCGACATCTCCCCCGAGATGTGGATCGACACGATCGCGGTGGCACCCTCGGCGGCCGCCGCCTCGTAGGCGGCGAGGAAGGCACTCGGCGACGGCCGGGACGTGCTCACCGGCTTGTAGGCCCGCAGGGCCGCGGCGACCTCGGCCGTCGTGATGTCGACGCCCTCGCTGAACTCCTGCCCGGCGACGACGACGTGCAGCGGCACCACCTTGATCCCACGCTCGGCCACGACCGACGACGGCAGGTATGCCGTGGTGTCAGTGACGATCGCGACGTTCACGGGCGCAGGCTACCCGTCGGCCCCGTCACCACCGTGCAGGGCGGGGCCGAGCGGGTCAGGCGCGTCAGAAGCGTCAGGCGCGTCAGGCCGGGACGACGTTGACGAGCTTGGGCGCCCGGACGATGACCGTGCGGATCCCGCTCTCCGTCGCGGCGACGACCTTGGGCAGTGCCAGCACCTGCTCGCGCAGGGCGTCCTCGCCGATGTCGGCCGGCACCTCGATGCGGTCGCGCACCTTGCCCTTGATCTGCACGATGCAGGTCACGGTCTCCTCGACGAGCAGCGAGGCCTCCGGCTGCGGGAACGGCTCGTAGGTGATCGTCCCCTCGTGGCCGAGCCGCGACCACAGCTCCTCGGCGATGTGCGGGGCCAGCGGGGCCACCATCAGCACGATCTTCTCGGCTGCCTCGCGCGGCACGGCGTCGAGCTTGGTCAGGGCGTTGTTCAGCTCGATGAGCCGGGCGATGGCGGTGTTGAACGACAGCCCGGCGTAGTCGCGGCCGACGGCGTCGATCGTCTTGTGCAGCACACGCGCGGTCTCGGCGTCCAGGGGCGCGTCGACGACCCGGACCTCGCCGGTCGCCTCGTCGATGACGTTGCGCCACAGGCGCTGCAGGAACCGCTGCGACCCGACCACCGCGCGCGTCTCCCACGGGCGGGAGAGCTCCAGCGGCCCCATGCCCATCTCGTAGACGCGGAAGGTGTCGGCGCCGTAGGCCTCGTACATCTCGTCGGGGCTGACGACGTTCTTCAGCGACTTGCCGATCTTGCCGTACTCGCGGTTCACCGGCTCGCCGCGCCAGGTGTAGAGCGGGTCGCCTCCGTACTCGCTGAGGCTCTCCTCCACCTCGGCCGCCGGCACGTACTGCCCACGCTCGTCGGTGTAGGCGTAGGCCTGGATGTAGCCCTGGCTGAAGTACTTCCGGAACGGCTCGTCACTGCTGAGGTGCCCCAGGTCGTGCAGCACCTTGTGCCAGAAGCGGGCGTAGAGCAGGTGCAGCACGGCGTGCTCGACGCCGCCGACGTACAGGTCGACGCCGCCGGGGTCCTTGGCACCGGCCGGAGCACCCGCGACAGGCGTGGCGTGCGGCCCCATCCAGTAGGACTCGTTCTCGGGGTCGACCAAGGCGTCGGCGTTGGCCGGGTCGAGGTAGCGCAGGTAGTACCAGCACGAGCCGGCCCAGTTCGGCATGGTGTTGGTCTCGCGGCGGTACTTCTGCACCCCGCGGCCGTCACCGAGGTCGAGCTCGACCTCCACCCAGTCGGGCACGCGCGACAGCGGCGGCTCGGGGCTCGAGGCCGCGTCGTCCGGGTCGAACGTCTTGGGCGAGTAGTCGGGGACGTCGGGCAGGGCCACCGGCAGCATCGACTCCGGCACCCCGTGCGCGGTGCCCTCCTCGTCGAAGACGATGGGGAACGGCTCGCCCCAGTACCGCTGCCGCGAGAACAGCCAGTCGCGCAGCTTGTAGCTCACGGTGCCCTCGCCGAGCCCCTTGGCCTCCAGCCACGTGATGATGGTGGCCTTGGCCTCGGCGACACCCATGCCGTTGAGCGAGATCTCGTCGTTGGCGGAGTTGATCGCCGGACCCTCGCCGACGTAGGCCTCGTCCTCCGGGTGGCCCTCGGCAGGCTGCACGGTGCGGATGATGGGCAGCTCGAACCGGGTGGCGTACTCCCAGTCGCGGTGGTCCTGCGCGGGCACCGCCATGATGGCGCCGGTGCCGTAGCCCATGAGCACGTAGTCGGCGACGAACACCGGCACCTGCTCGCCGGTGACCGGGTTGGTGGCGAAGGCGCCGGTGAAGACACCGGTCTTGTCCTTGCCCTCGGTCTGGCGCTCGACCTCGCTCTTGCGGGAGGCCTGCAGCTGGTATGCCGCGACGGCCTCCTTCGGGGTCGCCGCACCACCGGTCCACGCGTCTTTGGTGGAGGCGGGCCAGTCCCCTTGGGAGACAATGGTTTCCAGCAGCGGGTGCTCCGGCGCCAGCACCATGAAGGTGGCGCCGAACAGGGTGTCGGGGCGCGTGGTGAAGACGTCGATGCTGGCGTCCTGCCCCACGACGGGGAAGGAGACCCGGGCACCGTTGCTGCGGCCGATCCAGTTGCGCTGCATCAGCTTGACCTTCTCGGGCCACTCGACCCGGTCGAGGTCGTCAGCCAGCCGGTCGGCGTACGCGGTGATGCGCATCATCCACTGGCGCAGGTTGCGCTTGAAGACCGGGTAGTTGCCCCGCTCGGAGCGTCCCTCGTTGGTGACCTCCTCGTTGGAGAGCACCGTGCCCAGGCCCGGGCACCAGTTCACAGGCGCCTCGGAGGTGTAGGCCAGCCGGTACCCGTCGAGGATCGTGCTCTGCTCGCTGGCACTCAGGGCGGCCCACTCGCGGCCGTTCGGGGTGGGGCGCTCCCCCGACGCGAACTGCTCGACCAGCTCGGCGACCGGTCGTGCCTTGCCGCGACCGCCGTCCTCGCGCTCGGCCTCGGGGTCGTACCAGGAGTTGTAGATCTGCAGGAAGATCCACTGCGTCCAGCGGTAGTAGTCGGGGTCGATGGTGGCGATGGTGCGCCGGTCGTCGTGGCCCAGGCCGAGGCGCCGCAGCTGGCGCTTCATGTTGACCATGTTCTCTTCGGTTGTCTTGCGCGGGTGCTGACCGGTCTGCACGGCGTACTGCTCCGCGGGCAGCCCGAACGCGTCGTAGCCCAGGCAGTGCAGGACGTTCTTGCCCGTCATGCGGTTGTACCGCGCGAAGACGTCGGTGGCGATGTAGCCCAGTGGGTGCCCGACGTGCAGGCCGGCGCCGCTCGGGTAGGGGAACATGTCGAGGACGAGGAGCTTCTCGCGGCCGGCCACCTTCTCGGGCTCGGCCCAGGGCCCGGCCGGGTTCGGGGCGTGGAAGGTGCCCTGCTCCTGCCAGCGGTCCTGCCAGGCGACCTCGATCTGGCCGGCCAGCTCGGCGGTGTAGCGGTGCGGCGTCTCGTTCATCTCATCCCTCGCGTCGTGGTTGCGCTCGCGTCCTTGCACAAGAAAACCCCTCACGCAGGAGGGGTTCGCCGCGGTGACGTCCGTCGGTCCGGTTCGTCAGCGCGGCTGTCGAAGAAGCAGCGAGCGTGCCATGGGGTCAGGTTACCGCAGCAGTCCCAGCACGATGAGCACCTGTCCGAGGTGGTACGTCACCATGACCAGCAGCGACGCCCAGCGCCAGGGTCGCACGAACCGCGCGTGGGCCAGGACGGCGTCGCTCACCATGAACACGGTGGCGCCGGCGGCCACGAGCGGCCGCCCCGTGCCCCATGCCGTGACCACCATGGCGCCGATGACGAGCACGTATGCCGCGACCGCGGCGCCCAGCCCCGGACCACCTTGCGCTGCAGCCGCCTTCAGCACCGGCCGGCCGATGAGCACCACGAGGACCAGCACCAGCACGGCACCCGGAAGTGCCGCTGCCAGGCTCTGCGGCCCCACCGGGAGGAATGCCGCCACGTAGGCGAGGTGGCCGAGCAGGAAGGCCGAGAGGCCGACCAGGAACCGCGGCTCGCTGTCGGACAGCAGGGCGACGTCGCCGACCAGGCCGAGCACAAGGCCGGCGAGCAGCCACCGACCGGAGGCGGTGTCGGCCGCCCCCATCGACAGGGCTGCCGCCACGAGGGCCACCATGGTGAGCGGCTTGGCGAGCCGCTCGATCCCTCGCGCACCCCGCCACACGGCATACCAGTCGAGGACGGCGAAGCCGGCCACCAGCGCCCACAGCACCCCAGTCACGGCCGAACCCTCCCACACGCGGCGGTCAGTGGTGGTGGGCGTGGACGACCGCGTGGCCCCTTCCCCGGGCGATGAGCGCCCGGTTGACCGGCACGGTGACCACGAAGGCGATGGCGAGCGACGCGGCCAGCGCGCCCCAGAAGACCGGGCTGGACAGCCCGGCGTCCATCGCGCCGGGGATGACGAGCATGCCGAGGTTGTCGATGACCTCCATCACGGTGATCGACACCGTGTCGGCGGCGAGGGCGACGCCGAGGGCGGCCTTCAGCGGCAGGCCCGCTCGCAGCACCGGCCAGATCGTCAGCGAGTAGCCGAAGACGAACGCGAGCGCGATGGCCAGCACGATGGTGGCGCCGTTCGACCAGCCCCACCAGGTGCCGATCACCATGCCGAGGACCTCGCCGATGGCACACCCGGTGAGGCAGTGGAGCGTTGCGCTGACCGCTTGGGACCAGAGCCCGGGCGCGGGCGGCGCGTCGTGGGCGGTGTGCATCTCGTGCTGTGCGTGCTGGTTCATGACCGCTCCAACTGATACCCAAAGGGGGTATATTCCCTGCTGCAATCGGCGTAGGAGCCACAGCGCAGATTGCCGGATCCCCGGCCGAGCCGCGGTCCCTACCGTCGGCACATGGAGGGGACGCTGCGCCTCATCGGATGGATGGAGCGCCACGCAGGGGCCTGGGGCGCGGCCGGTGCCGTGCTGCTGTTCGCCTTCTGGAACGCCCTCGCCCGCGACGTGGCCCTCCCCACAGCCGCGCACACCACCCTCCAGCTCGCCACCACGGTCCTCATCACCGTCGGGGTCGCCGGCCACCAGCTCGAGCAGGGCACCCACCCGGCGAGCTGGGTCGGTTGGGCCGGGGCGGCAGCCGTCGGCATGGGCTTCTGGGGCTCGCTGCTCCTGACCTGCGCCGGCCTGCTGCTGTTCGGGATCGCGATCGTGCGCTGCAAGGTGCACCGCCCCACCAGCGGGGTCTTCCTGGCCACCGGCGCGGCGCTGCTCATGGTCAGCACATCCTTCGCGCCCGGCTTCGGCACCGACAACTCCGTGCCCATGGCGGTGGAGTGGCTGCTGCTCATGAACGCCGGGCTGGTGTTGATCATCAAGGCCCTGACCGACCTCGCCATCGCCGCGGCGACAGAGCAGGAGCCGTCGGCCACTGGGTAGGGTGCGCCGCATGGCCGACCCCACGAGACCGACCGCCGACGACCTGCGCACCGTCGTCGACGACCTCCTGGTGCAGTTCGCCGCGCTGCCCGACGAGGCATGGGAGGAGACGGCCTCCGGGCTGACCTGGACCTGCCGCGACACCGTTGCCCACCTGATGGACGACTTCGGCTTCTACGCCATGCAGCTGGCCGGCACCCGTCCGCCCCAGACGGACTACGTCCCCCTGCTCGAGCCCCAGCCCTGGCGCGACGGCTCGCCGCCGATCGTGTTCTGGCCGGACCCGGCCACCGGCACGGCGGGCATCCTCACCTGTCTCGACGCCACGGCCGGGCTGCTCGTCGCCGCCACCGCCACGGCCCCTCCCGAGCACCGCGGCTTCCACCCCTACGGCATCTCGGACCACACCGGGTTCGCGGCCATGGGCATCGTCGAGGCGACCTGCCACGCCCACGACATCCTCTCCGCCCACGACATCGGCTACCGCGCCGAGGCGGAGGTGTGCCGCGCGGTCCTCGACCGCCTCTTCCCGACCGCCGCCCGCACGGACGACCCGTGGCACGACCTGCTCGCCGCAACGGGTCGCACCGACGGGACGCGCGGCACGACCTGGCGCTGGGACTCGCGCGTTCGGTAGAGCCCCGACGGACATGGCTGCGGGCCCGGTTCGCATGTGAACCGGGCCCGCAGTCCCACCCCCAGCTTTGTGGGTCCCCCTACTGGTGTGTCCCCTACTTCTTGAAGCTGAACTTCGCCGTGTGGCTGGTGCCGTCGTTGAGCTTCAGGGTGAAGGTGCCGGACTTGCCGGCCCAGTCCTTGCTCGTCTTCCAGACGTAGACGTACTGGTCGCTGTCGGCGTCGTAGCTCAGCGAGCTGCCACCGGCGGTGGCGGTGACGACCTCCTCGATCGCGTCGCCGTTCTGTGACGTACCGGTGATGGTGAAGGTCGGGGAAC
Organism: uncultured Actinomycetota bacterium; assembly: GCA_963730585.1. GTDB lineage: Bacteria > Actinomycetota > Actinomycetes > Actinomycetales > Dermatophilaceae > Pedococcus_A. The sequence goes on from CAVSSL010000008.1 coordinate 49,859, forward strand.
CGGCCGCGATGATGTCGAGACCTTGGAACCCGTTCAGGCTGAACTTGATCGGGATGGCGCTGCCGGCCTTGGCGACGTTCCAGCCGATGTTGTCGACCGGCTGGAAGAACCCGCGGAAGTCGTAGACCACCGAGTACGTGCACGGGGCGGTGGCGACCGAGGCGTGGCCGACGTTGTCGACCGCGGTGCCCGCCGGGGCGGACACGCTCCGGGAGCCGACTGCGCTCGTGTCGAGCGCGATCTGCCCGCTGGTCGCGGTCGCCAGCCCGGAACCGAGGTCGGAGGCGGTCCAGGTCGCGTAGGCCGTGGAGCCCTTCACCACGGAGATCGGGCACTGCAGGGAGACCTCCGGCGCCGTCGCGTCGACCGAGCCGCTGAACGAGGTCACCGACGAGGTCAGCCCCACGTTGTCGGTGGCCGTGCCCTGGGCCGTGAAGCCACCGGTGGTGGCGAAGGTCTGGGCATCGGTGACCGACGCGACGCCGCTGCCGGCCGAGGTGTCGGGCAGTGCGGGGTCACCGTTGCCGGCAAAGCTCACGGTCACCGAGTCCTTCCACCAGTCCCCCGTCGTCCCGGAGTACTCAGCGGCCCGGTCGGCCGACGCACTGGGCGCGTTCGGCACGGTGCGGTCGACGACGACCGGCTGCGAGTCCGCGCTCCAGCCGCTCTGCAGCGCAGGGCTGGTGGTCGACTCGACGGCCTTGACCCGGTAGGTCCAGGTGCCCTCGGCCGGCGTTCCGGCCGCGAAACCGTACGACGGTGTCGTGAGCCCGGAGGCGACCGTCGAGAAGCCGGAGTCGTCGGCGTCCTTGCCCTCGAGCGTGTAGGTGACCGCGTTGCCCTCCGTGTCGGAGGAGGCGGCCCAGCTCAGCGAGAACCCGCCCTGGGTCGGGCTGGCGCTGGCGACCGGCGCACCCGGCGCCGACGGTGTGGTGTTGGTGGGGCACGGGGCCGTCGTCCACGCGACCTTGAGCGTCTCGGACCGGCGGATGGCGTCGCCGTCGGTCGCCGTGCCAGCGGCCGTGAAGGTCACCACCCCGGAGCCCGCGCCCGCGGTCGTGGAGGTCGACAGCCGGACCGACGACGTCGCGGTGTCAGCGCTGACGTAGTTGTTGGCGAAGGAGGTCCAGCTGGACTCGAGGGCGATCGTCGCGTCCGTGCCCATGGAGGCGCTCAGCCCTGTGCCGCTCACGGCGCTGACGGAGACCGCGACGGTGGCGCCGTTCTGGAACACCGGGTCTGCCTTGTCGCCGTTCCCCCTGCGAACGGCGGCAACCAGCACGTCGCTGGTGACCGTGGTGCTGCACGCGACGGTGCCGAGGTCGAGGGTTCCGCCGCCGGCCGACGTGATGCTGTCGCCGTCGAGGACGATGCCGTCGGCGAAGGCTGCGCCGACCCCCGCGCCGACGAGGGCGGCAGCCGTGAGACCGGCCGCCGCGGACTTGCTGAGAGCACGCATGCGCGGTGCCCCTTTCGGGCTCAGCGTCGAGGGACGTCCCCCCACGGCGGGCCGGTTCACGGCTGCCGTGTGTCGACTTACGAAACGTAGGCCTCGTCCAGACGAAGTATTTACTGCTACAGCGGAAGTACGACCGAAGAGCCGATGACAAAGGGACGCGAACCGGGCGCACGCGGCATACGTGTCGGGCACCCCTAGGGTGGGTGTCGAAGAGGACCAGGGGCTGGAGGAGCAGGGGCGGATGAGCGTGCGTCTTCGTCACCCACGCGCGCTGCCGCTGGTCGGACTGCTCGTGGTGGTCGTGGCGGGGCTGTGGGCCGGGCCGTACACGCCGCCGTGGTTCGACCCCGACGACCCGTGTCCCCGGGGGGCGTCCTGCCCGAGCGACGCCGAGTCGGCGCAGGCGCTGCGCGCGCTGTCGTGGGTGACCTGGTGGGGAGCCGTCGTGCTCGTGGTGGGCATCGTGCTCGCGGCGTGGGCCCTGTCGGGGCGCACACCGACGGCCGCGCCCGGCCGCCCCCCGGATGCGCTGCGCACCACAGCCCATGCCGCAGTCGCAGGAGTCGTCGCCACCACCACCCTGGCCGTCGGCGGGATCGCGAGCTTCGCCGCCGCCCTCGCCGTCAGCCCCCAGCTGGGCCTGGCCGTGGCCGCGGGGTGGTGGCTCCTCCTCGCGAATGCCTTGGAGGGGTTGGACCGTGCCCTCGGGCGGCGCCCCGGCGTGGCCACGGCCTACCTGGTGTCCCTGGTCGTGGCCGCCCTGGCGATCGCCGCCGTGGTGGCTACGGCGGTGCGTCGCGACGCCGCCGACTACTGGTGGGCGGTGACCGCGGCGGGTCTCGTGGCGGCGGCTGGCACGCTGCTCGGCGACATCGTGCCGTGGGAGCGGTGGCCGGCGGCCCGGGCGCTGGGCGCGCTGGTGGTCGCGGGCACCGCGGTCAGTGGCCTCGGTGCAGGACTCGGGGCGCTGGGCCTGCTCGAGCCGGTCGCCCTGCCGCGAGAGGCGAGCCGGCCACCGGTCGACGTCGGTCCACGTCCTCCAGCGCCTCCCCCAACGACCACGAGTCCCGGTCCCACCCGAACGGCCAGGAACCCCGGCGTGACGGCCCAGCGGCACTGTGCCGCAACGGACGTGCGACTCGCCCTCGACGGCTTCGACGCCGCGATGGGTGCCCGAGCGGCGACCCTGCACGCCTCGAACAGCAGCGGTGGTGCGTGCTACCTCGACGGGTTCGCGGCTGTGTCGCTGAGCCAGGCGGGGCGGCGCCTCGACGTGGCCACCGGCACGACCTCGAGCGAGCGTCCCGGGGCTGCCGGGCGCGCCACCCGCGTGGGGCTGGGGCCCGGTGACGCCGCGACCGCGGTGCTGTACTGGCGGGGCTACGGCGCCGCCGCCGACACCACGACACCACAGACCCTCGAGGTGACGCTCCGCCCGGGAACGCAGGCGCTCAGCGTGGCGGTCGAGCCGCAGCTCTTCGACCTCGTCGACGGGGGCGAGCTGAGGGTGGGCAACTGGGTGGCGGCCGGGTAGGCACAGCCCTCAGGGAATCGCGGCCCTCAGGTGATCGCGCCCCTCAGGTGGCCGGGTGTGGTGTCCCGGGCCGCGCCGACGTGCCGGCCGCAGCGCTGGGCAGCTCGCGCCGCACCTCCCACGCCAGGGCCAGCAGGGCCAGGCCGAGGACGATGGCGTACCAGCCGATGAGCCACGTGATGACCAGGACGCCGGTGCCAGGAGTGACGACCAGCATCACCGCAAAGCCCATGGAGAGGACACCCACGGCACCGAGGATCCACTCGTGCTGCAGCTCCCGCCGCAGCTGCACCGCGGTGACGAGCTTGGCCAGCCCGGACAGGAAGGCCCACACCGCGATGACGAACAACATCACCAGCCCGGTGATGTCGGGCCAGATGAAGGCGATCAGTCCTGCCGCGACGCCCAGGACGCCGTGCACGACGAGCCAGCCGCGCCCGCGGACCACGTCGCCGGTGAAGGCCGCCACCAGGCTGCCGATGCCGTCGAGCAGGGCGAACACACCCCACGTGACGACGACGGCCCACAGCGTGATCTCAGGCCAGACGAGGGTGACCACCCCGAACCCCACGGCGAGCAGTCCCCGCACCGCCAGCAGCCGCCAGTCACCGACATAGTCACGGATCATCGCCTGACCTCCTTCGAGCTCCTCTCGCCAGTAGACGCCCGGCCGCAGCCAGCGCGAAGGGGCGAAGGTCCCCCGTCAGCCCGGCCCCGTCAGCCCCCGCCCGGTCAGCTCCGGCCCGGTCAGCAGGAAGGTCCTCATCGGCCCCTTGCCCTTGACGTCGACGGTGCCGCGCGGCTCGACCGTGAACTGCGGTGACAGGGCCTCAGCGACCCGCTCGGTGACCTGGATCTGCCCCGGCAGCCCGTGCGACTCCATGCGGCTGGCGGTGTTCACCGTGTCGCCCCAGAGGTCGTAGATGAACTTGCGCCGGCCGATGACACCGGCCACGGCAGGGCCGGCGTCGATGCCGATGCGCACCGCCAGCCATGGCAGGTCGCTGCGGCGCGCCAGCGACGCGATCTCCTCGCGCATCGCGAGGGCGGCCCGCGCAGCGGCCTCGAGGTGTCCCTGCCGCGGTTCGGGCAGGCCTCCGGCCGCCATGTAGGCGTCGCCGATGGTCTTGATCTTCTCGAGCCCCTCGCGGTCGACGACCTGGTCGAACGCCGAGAAGATCTGGTCGAGCAGCGACACCAGGTCACGCGGCGCCATCACCAGTGACCGTTCGGTGAAGCCGACGAGGTCGGCGAAGACGACGCTGACGGAGTCGTAGTGCTCGGCGATGACCCCGCTGTCGCGCTTGAGCCGAGCGGCGATCGGCTCGGGGAGGACGTTGAGCAGCAGCCGTTCGGAGCGCTCACGTTCGACCTCGAGGGCGCGGTGGACCCTGGCCCGCTGCTCGACGAAGTAGGCGAGCATGACGTAGCTGCACAGCGTCACCCCCGTCACGTTGAGCACGAAGAAGGCGATGACGACACCGCTCGGCAGAAGGGCTGGGTCCTGAGAGAGGCGCGGGTCGAGCACAGCCAGCACGACGAGCTCGGCGAAGTAGGCGAGCAACCACGCCACCGACCCGCGCGTCCCCAGCAGGGCGAGGGCTGCCAGCGGCACGAAGATCGACCAGAGGATCATGCCGCTGGAGGCGACGAACCCACCGAGAGAGGCCTGAAGCAGGGCCGGCAGCACCAGGAAGACCACCAGCTGGGTGTTCCTGAACGTCGCGAACCCCTGGGTCCGCGAGAGCACGACCAGGCCCACGACCGTGACCACCTGGTAGAGCGCGGGGATGGCGGCCGAGACCGGATAGCCGTAGGCGGCATACGTGATGACCCAGATGAACGAGACGACGGAGATCAGCGCCGACGCCAGCACGAGCGTGCCGGAGCGCACCCGCTCGTCGTCGGAGGCGTCGGGCCGCGCGCCGAGCGCGGCGAGGGCGGACAGCGCGCTCACTGGGCGTGCCACGAGGCGCCTCGGCCATGGTCGGGGAAGCGCGCGGGACGGGGGCGCAGCACCCACCTGCTGATGCTAGGGCCGGCGGCTGCCCTGCCGCCATGACCGCGTCGACGCTCAGGGTCGGCGCTCAGGCGGGAGAACCCTCCCCGTGCACGACGAGCACCGGCACGTGCGCGTGCTCGGCGCACACCGCACTGACCGACCCGAGCAGCAGACCGGCGAAGCCGCCGTGGCCCCGACTGCCGACGACCAGCATCTGCGCGCCCTCGCTGGCGTCGAGGAGGCGCTTGGCCGGCGGACCCTCGAGGACACGGCTGGTGAGCTTCGGTGGGCGGTCGTCGCCGTATGCCGCGTCGATGGCCTCGGCGAGGACCTCACGAGCGTTCTCCTCCGGGTCCCAGTCACCCACCATCCCCCAGCCAGCCGCGGCCGGGTAGGTCCACACGGTGACGGCCTCGACGGCTGAGCCGGTGCACCCGGCGACCGTCCGGGCCCACCGGAGGGCGCTGCGCGACTGCGCTGACCCGTCGACGCCCACCACGATGCGTGGCACGTCCTGTGCTGTGTCCATCGAGGACTCCCTCCCGCGGCCCGGGCACGGCCTGGTGCCCGCTCCAGCATGGGCTCACAGCGCCGGTGGACGGCAGGGCCGAAGGTCCGAGAGCCCGGGCACGAGCCTTCCGGCCGTTGGGGGCAGTGCGTCAGCTCCGCAGCCGGAACCACACGTCTTTTCCAACGCCGGTTCGCGGCTCGACGCCCCAGTCGTCGCTGATGACGTCGACCAGTCGCATGCCCCGGCCGGACTCGTCCGCGGGGCCCGCCTGGCGCACCTGGGCAGGCTGCGGGTTGTTGTCGGTGACCGAGACGCGCAAGCCGTTGCTGCCGTCGCACTCCACCCGCATCGTGATCGGTGGCGCACCGTGCAGGACGGCGTTGGTGACCAGCTCGCTGACCAGCAGCTCAGCTTCGTCGACGACGCGGGCATGGTGTGTCTCGCAGGCGGCGTCCCGCAGGAAGGCCCGCGCGAGGGCCGGCGCCCGGGCGTTGTCAGGCAGCTGAGTCTGTGATGGCGCTTGCACCTCACACATGCACTCCCCCTAGCCTCGTGGCGCTTCAACGCGGCCAGGGCCGGGTCCAGCGGGTCCCCGGTGTGTCACAACCCGGCCCCGCGCTCAGCCTTGCACGCCACGCCGGTCACCGCATCACCACAGCGCGGTCTGGCCGGGCACCACTCGGACACGACGAAGCCCCTCCCGGGTGACCCGGGAGGGGCTCTCGATCCTGGTGGAGCTGAGGGGACTCGAACCCCTGACCCCCTCCATGCCATGGAGGTGCGCTACCAGCTGCGCCACAGCCCCGTGCGATTTCTCGCCCGTTCCCCCGAAGGGGACGCCAGAGTTTATCCACCACACCCCCCGATTCACCAAATCGGCTCCTCAGGCGCGTGAGTGGGGTCCGTCGAGCGTCTCGAGGCCGGGCGGACCGACGTTCCAGCGCACCAGCCGCCACCCGACCCGGCCCTCGGCGACCTCGGCCCAGTGGCAGTTGCCCAGGCCACCCAGGGTGGTCCAGGCAGTGCCCTGGTCGAGGCCGACCAGCTCCGCCACGGCGGCCCGTCCGGCCACCCCGTGGGTGGAGACGACGACGGTCTCCCCGTCGCCCATTCCCGCGACCAGCTCCTCGAGGGCCGCGGCGGTGCGGTGGGCCACGTCGGCCACGGACTCGCCGTGCTCGCCGCGCACGAAGTCCTCGCCGCGCAGCAGCTTCTCCTGCTCCTCGGGCCACCGGGCCCGCACCTGCGCGCCGCTCATGCCCTGCCAGACGCCGGCGTGGATCTCGCGCCACCGCTCGTCGTAGACGATCGACACACCGCACGCGTCGGCCACCGCCCGGCCGGTGACCGCCGCCCGCTCCAGGTCGGAGGCGACCACACGGACCGGCGCGAGGGCCGCGAGGGCCTGCCCCGCGGCATACGCCTGCTGCACGCCTCGCTCGGAGAGCGGGCTGTCGAGCTGGCCCTGCCAGATGCCGGCAGCGTTGTGGGTGGTTTCGCCGTGCCGGAGCACGACGACCCGGCGGTTCCGGGTCACCGGCGTCCCGTCACTGCTGGCGGCGCTTCTGCACGCCCAGCTCGATCTCGGGGCAGTCCTTCCAGAGGCGCTCGAGCTCGTAGAAGTCCCGCTCCTCGTCGTGCTGCACGTGGACGACGATGTCGCCGTAGTCGATGAGCACCCAGCGGCCCTCGCGCTCGCCCTCACGGCGCACCGGCTTGGCCCCGGCCTCCCGCAGCTTGTCCTCCACCTCGTCGACGATGGCGCCGACCTGGCGGTCGGTGGACGCGGAGACGATGAGGAACACGTCGGTCAGCGCGAGCTGCTCACTGACGTCGATGGCGGTGATGGTGGTCGCCAGCTTGTCGTCGGCGGCGAGGGCGGCGGCCTTGGCCAGGTCGAGGGCGTGTTGCGTTGCGGGCACTGCTCTCCTACGTGAGGTTCTGGGGATGGGCCGCGACGGCGCGGTCGGCGGCATACAGGTGGTGTTTGTTGATGTACTGCACGACGCCGTCGGGCACGAGGTACCAGATCGGCTCGGCCCGGACGACGCGGTCGCGGCAGTCGGTGGAGCTGATCGCCATGGCGGGCACCTCCTGCAGCGTGACGCCGTTCTCCGGCAGGCCCACGTCGGTGAGCTCGTGGCCCGGCCGCGTGACACCGATGAAGTGGGCGAGGCCGAACAGCTCCTCGGCGTTCTTCCACGACAGGATCTCGGCCAGCGCGTCGGCGCCGGTGATGAAGAACAGCTCGTCGTTCGGGCGCTGGGCGCGCAGGTCGCGCAGCGTGTCGATGGTGTAGGTGGCGCCGGGCCGGTCGATGTCGACCCGGCTGACGGTGAACCGGGGGTTCGACGCGGTCGCGATGACCGTCATGAGGTAGCGGTGCTCCGCCGGGCTGACGCCGTCCTTGTGCCACGGCTGCCCGGTCGGCACGAACACGACCTCGTCGAGGCCGAAGAGCGCCTGCACCTCACTGGCGGCGACAAGGTGGCCGTGGTGGATCGGGTCGAACGTGCCACCCATGACGCCGAGGCGCATGCGTCAGCCGCGTTCGTTGGCCCGGGGGTGCGCGCGACCGCCCGACATGTGCCCTGCGGCGCCGCGGAACATCCACAGCACGCCGAGCAGGACGGCGAAGCCGAGCAGCGCGAGGCCGCCGTACATGTACGGGGACATGGGCAGCTCGCGGGTGTGCTCCTCAGCAGCGGTGAAGAGATTGGCCACAGACGACGACATGCGGCACAGCCTACCCGGCGGCCGCCTCGCCGCCCGCCATCCCCTGCCCCTGCTGCATTGCGTATGCCGTGCGGTACCTGGCGTGCGCCCTTCTCGCGCCCAGACGTTGTCCACGGATGTTGTGCACAGGGCTGTGCACAACATCGCGCACGCGCACCCAGGGCTGTGGACGGCGCTGTGGGCAAAGGGAGGGTTGGAGAAGTTTTCCGGATTCCGTTGCGGCACAGGATCGCCGAGCGCTAGAACTTGCTCACTCGTTCCGTGGGGTGGTCGGCGAAGGAGCTTCCGACACCGCCCGCACCGCGGAGCAGGGCCAGCCGGATAACGGCAGGCCCGCCCTGCCCGGCCGCGCCGGGGAGGGTTCCGGGGCGTGCCCCGGGTCCGCGGGCGACGCCGCGGAGGGCCCACCGCGACCGTATGGCCCGACCGCCGCCGGTGCTGGGGTCACCCCCACCCCTGCCACCGTCGTAGTGGCCACCACGCGGACGGTCACCGGTTCCGCGCAGCGGGACCGACCACGTGTGGCCCTCGGTGCCCACCACGCCTGCCTTGCGGGTGGTGGGCACCGAGGTCCCCAGGTCGAGCCCAGCCCGCGCGCACGGCCTGCCCTCCGGCACCGCTGCGAGCCCCTAGGCTGGGAGCATGCCACCCGCGCTGAGCCCCGAGCTGAGCATCGTCGTCCCCGTCTACAACGAGGAGGACGTCCTCCCGCTGCTGGCCCAGCGCCTGCGCCCGGTCGCCGACGGTCTCGGCACCGGCTACGAGGTGGTCGCGGTCGACGACGGCAGCACCGACGCGACCGCGGTGGTGCTCCAGCGGATCCGGCGCGAGTGGCCCGAGCTGCGCATCGTCCGCCTGCGCGCCAACGCCGGCCACCAGGCCGCGATCTCCGCCGGTCTGGCCGTCGCCCGCGGCGACTACGTCGTCACCCTCGACGCCGACCTGCAGGACCCGCCGGAGGTCATCCCCCAGATGCTGGCGGTCGCCCGTGAGGAGCGGGTCGACGTCGTCTACGGCGTGCGCTCCGACCGCTCGACCGACTCGGCGTTCAAGCGCCTCAGCGCCCGGGCGTTCTACCGCGTCATCCGTGTGCTCTCCGGCACGCACGCCCAGACCGACGCGGGCGACTACCGGATGATGTCGCGCGCCACGGTCGAGGCGGTCAACTCCCTGCCCGAGCACAACCGGGTGCTGCGGTTCATCGTGCCGGCGCTCGGCTTCCCGTCGGCGTCGGTGTCCTACAAGCGCGACGAGCGGGCCGCCGGCCGCTCGAAGTACCCCCTCGCGAAGATGGTGCGGCTGTCGATCGACAGCGTCACCGGGTTCTCCATCGCCCCGCTGCGGGCTGCGACCTGGCTCGGCCTCACCGGCGGGCTGGCGGCCGTGGCCCTGCTGGTCTACGCGCTCGTGGCGCAGCTCGTCGGGCACACCCTCCCCGGCTGGACCTCCACCGTCGTCGCCGTCGCCGGGGTGGGCGCCGTGCAGCTGCTCTGCCTCGGCATCCTCGGCGAGTACGTCGGGCGCATGTACGCGATGATGCAGGCCCGCCCGACCTACTTCATCGCCTACGACTCGCTCACCGGACCGGCGACGAGCTCCGACGCGCCGTTACCAGCAGAGTCACACCAGGCATCCCTTTGACGGGCAGGTAGCGCTCGGCGGTGACGACCGCCCGCAGCCCGGCGTTGACGACCGGGTGCAGGTCGCCGAGGTCGCTGCCCCGGCTGCTCCTGCGCCGCAGGGCCACCACCGGCCGCAGCAGCACGTTCCACGAGGTCATCGACTCGATCTCGAAGCCGCCGCGCTCGAGCACGTCGCGCAGCGTCACCCGCGTGTAGCGGCGCACGTGGTCGACGGCGACGTCGTGCTCGGACCACAGCCGGGGGTCGGCCGGCACCGCCACGAGGAAGGTGCCTCCCGGCCGCAGCACCCGGTGCACGTCGGCGACCGCGGCGTCGTGGTCGAGGATGTGCTCCAGCACGTCGAAGGCCACCACCAGGTCGAGGCTGCCGTCGGGCAGCGGGAGCGCGGTCGCGTCGGCCCGCACCACGTCGAGCCCACGGCTGCGGGCCACCTCGGCACCGTCGGCGCCGTACTCCAACGCCGCCACCGACCACCCGGCCGCCTTCAGCACCCGGGTGTTGCCACCTCCCGCGGCACCGACGTCGAGCGCCCGGCCGGGAGCCATCCCCCTGATCGCGCGCGCCAGCAGGTGCCGGCGCTCGCGGTACCACCAGTGGGTGTCCTCGAGCGCGGCCAGCTTGCGAACCTCGGTGCCTTCCACGGGCGGCCATCCTGCCACGCCCCGAGGGCGCTCCCGACACACCCGTCGGCGTGACCCGGTGGCACGCCGGTATGCCGCGTGGTCGCGGAGCGCGCGGCGGGCGCCCGGACCCTCGCGGCGGCCGCGGTGGTGGGTGTGAGCGTGTTCGGGGTCGAGACCGACGAGATCGTCAAGGGCTTCCCCGCCTCGCTGTTCGTCATCCTCGTGGGTGTCACCTACCTCTTCGCCCTGGCCAAGAACAACGGCACGGTCGACTGGATGGTGCACGCCAGCGTGCGGGCCGTACGCGGCCGGGTGGCGCTGATCCCGTGGGCGATGTTCGGCATCTGCGCGGTGATCGCCGGCATCGGCGCGGCCACCCCCGCCACGGTGGCGATCGTCGCCCCGGTTGCGATGGGCTTCGCCGCCCGCTACCGCATCAGCCCCGTGCTCATGGGCATGGCCATCACGCTCGGTGCCACCGGTGGCTCCTTCTCCCCCATCGGCATCTTCGGCGCCATCACCAACGGCGTCGTCGCCGACAAGGACCTGCCCAGCAACCCCGCCCTCCTGTTCGCGCTGTCCGTGCTGACCTGCCTGGCCATCACCATCCTGGCGTTCGTCGTCTTCGGCGGCCGCGAGCTGCTCTCGCGGGGCCGCGACGCCACCGCCACCGCCGAGCTCTCGGAGCAGGCCGCCGGTGCGAGCCGCGCGGCCACCCGGTCGGCAGTGACCGGCACCCCCGAGTCGGCAGTCGAGCGCGGCCGCGCCGGCACCGCGGTGCGTGACCGGGACCGGGTCGCTGCCGACGCCGCCGACGACGACTCCACCCTCAACCCCGAGCGCGCGCTGACCCTGGCCGGCCTGGCGTTCCTGGCGGTGACCGCCCTGCTCTTCGGGTTCGACGTCGGCTTCACGGCCATCGCCGTCGCCGTCGTGCTCACGCTCGTCTTCCCCGCCTCCGCCAAGGGAGCGGTCGACAAGGTCGCGTGGGGCACCGTGCTCCTCGTCGGCGGCATCGTCACCTACGTCAACCTGCTCCAGGAGCAGGGCACCGTCGAGTGGCTGGGCAACCAGGTGGCCGGTGTCGGTGCACCGCTGCTGGCCGCCCTGCTCATCTGCCTCATCGGCGCGGTCGTCTCCGCCTTCGCCTCGACCACCGGCATCCTCGGCGCGCTCATCCCGCTGGCCGTGCCGTTCCTGCTGACCGGCCAGGTCGGTGCGGTCGGACTCGTCGTCGCCCTGGCGATCTCCTCGTCGGTGGTCGACATCAGCCCGTTCTCCACCAACGGCGCCCTCTGCGTGGCCAATGCCGACGACAACCAGCGTGACACCGTCTTCCGCCAGCTCATGGTCTGGGGCATGGCACTCGTGGTGGTTGCACCACTGGTCACCTGGGCGGTGCTCGTGGTGCCGGGCTGGCTCTGACACCTCTACCGACCCGGGCAGCACAGCGGCCGGGCCCTCCGCGTGGTGGGCCCGGCCGTTGCGCGCCTGGGGTCGCTCCGTCGCTCAGGCGCGGACCTGTCCGTCGCCCTCCACGATCCACTTCGTCGTCGTGAGCTCCGGCAGGGCCATCGGCCCGCGGGCGTGCAGCTTCTGGGTCGAGATGCCGATCTCGGCGCCGAAGCCGAACTCCCCACCGTCGGTGAACCGCGTCGAGGCGTTGACCATCACCGCGGCCGCGTCGACCTCGCTGGTGAACCGCCGCGCCGCCGCGCGGTCCTCGGTGACGATGGCCTCGGTGTGGCCCGAGCCGTACGTCCGGATGTGGTCGAGCGCCTCGTCGAGGTCGTCGACCACGCGTACCGCCATCTCGAGGGCGAGGTACTCGGTGCCCCAGTCCTCGTCGGTTGCGGCCTCGTGCGCCACCCCGGCCTTCTCGGCGGCAGCGCCGGAGGCGCCATCGGTGTGCAGCCGCACGCCCGCGCCGCTGAGCTCGGCGAGCACCTTGGGCAGGAAGTCGTCAGCCACCGCCCGGTGCACCAGCAGCGACTCGGCGGCGTTGCACACGCTCGGCCGGTGCGTCTTGGCGTTCACCGCGATCGCGAGCGCCTTGTCGAGGTCGGCCGCGGCGTCGACGTAGACGTGGCAGTTGCCGACGCCGGTCTCGATGACCGGCACGGTCGACTCGGTGACCACGGTCTGGATCAGGCTCGCGCCGCCCCGCGGGATGAGGAGGTCGACCAGGCCGCGGGCGGTCATCAGCGCGCGCACGGCGTCGTGGCCGCCGCCGTCGAGCAGGCTGATCGCGTCGGCCGGCAGGCCCTGTGCCTCGAGGGTGCTCCGCAGCACCGAGACGAGCGCGCGGTTGGTCGAGGCAGCCGCCGAGCCACCGCGCAGGATGACGGCGTTGCCACTCTTGAGCGCCAGACCCGCCGCGTCGACGGTCACGTTCGGGCGGGCCTCGTAGATCATGCCCACCACCCCCATCGGCACCCGCACCTGACGGATCTCCAGGCCGTTCGGCAGCGTCGAGCCGCGCACGACCTCACCCACCGGGTCGGGCAGCGCGGCGATGTCGCGCAGGGCCTGGGCGACGCCGGCCACGCGCGCGGCGTCGAGGGTCAGCCGGTCGAGCAGCCCCTGGGCCATGCCGGCGTCGCGGCCGCGCTGGAGGTCCTCGGCGTTGGCCGCGATGACCTCCTCGGTCGCCGCGTCGAGGGCGTCGGCCATGGCGCGCAGCGCGGCGTCCTTGTCGGCCCGGGAGAGCAGGGCGAGGCGGCGGGCGGCCACCCGGGCGGCCGTGGCCAGCTCGCGCACCTGGGCGACGGCGGCGGGGTCGATCATCGAGGGCACGGACATGCCCCAAGGGTATGCCGCGTGCTCACCGCCCAGCCGCACGTCCCGTCCCCCGGACCACCCCTCCTCCCCGACTTTGTCTGCCCAGGGATCGCCGATCCGGCGCCGGAGGCGCCGCAGCCGCTCCTGGTGCAGACAAAGTCGGAGTGATGGGCGGAGGTGCGGGGCGGTGCACCGGCGCGCGGGCGGCATACCGGCTTTGCCACAATGCGCGGGTGAGCATCCTGTCGATCCAGTCCTCGGTCGCCTACGGCCACGTCGGCAACAGCGCGGCGGTCTTCCCGCTGCAGCGCCTCGGGGTGGAGGTGTGGCCGGTCTACACGGTGCACTTCTCCAACCACACCGGCTACGGCCAGTGGCGCGGCCCGCTGCTGCCGGCCAGCGACGTGCGCGAGGTGATCACGGGCGTCGAGGAGCGCGGGGCGTTCCCGAACGTCGACGCGGTGCTGTCGGGCTACCAGGGCGGCGAGGACATCGGCGACGTCATCCTCGACGCCGTCGCCCGCGTGAAGAAGGCCAACCCCGAGGCCATCTATGCGTGCGACCCGGTGATGGGCAACGCCAAGAGCGGCTGCTTCGTGCACCCGGCGATCCCGGTGCTGCTGCGCGAGCGCGTGGTGCCGGCCGCCGACCTCATCACCCCGAACCAGTTCGAGCTCGGCTTCCTCACCGAGACCGAGCCGGAGACCCTCGAGGACACCCTCGACTCCGTCGACAAGGCCCGCGCCATGGGCCCGCAGACGGTGCTCGTCACGAGCGTGCTGCGCCCCGACCGTCCCGAGGACACCATCGAGATGCTGGCCGTGAACGGCGACGGCGCGTGGATCGTCCAGACCCCGCAGCTGCCCATGAAGGCCAACGGCTCCGGCGACGTCACCGCGGCGCTGTTCACCGCGCACCTGCTCTCGACCGGCAGCCCGGCGGAGGCCTTGGGCCGCACCGCCTCGAGCGTCTTCGACCTGCTCAAGAACACCCTCGACTCAGGCGAGCGCGAGCTGCAGCTGGTGCAGTCGCAGGAGAGCATCGCCCACCCGACGATGCAGTTCGAGGTGACGCAGGTCCGCTGAGAGAGGGCCTGCTCAGAGGATGACGAGGTCGTCGCGGTGGACGACCTCGCGCTCGTAGCCGGGCCCGAGCTCGCGGGCCAGCTCGTGGGTGGTGCGCCCGAGCAGGTCGGGCAGCTCGGCCGAGCTGTAGTTGACCAGCCCTCGGCCGATGACCGTGCCGTCCGGCCCGCACAGCTCGACGGCGTCACCGTCGCCGAACGCGCCGACGACCTCGGTCACGCCGGCCGGGAGCAGCGACTTCCGCCGCTCGACCACCGCGCGCACCGCACCCTCGTCGAGCATGAGCCGGCCGCGGGGCGTGGTGGCGTGCGCGAGCCACAGCTTGCGGGACGCACGACGCGAGCCGGTGGGCACGAACAGCGTGCCGACGTCCTTGCCCTCCAGTGCCTCCCCCGCCTGGTCGGCGCTGGTCAGCAGCGTGGTGATGCCGGCGGAGTTGGCGATCGAGGCAGCCTCGACCTTGGTCACCATGCCACCGCTGCCCACCGACGACCCGGTGCCACCGATCCGCACGTGGTCGAGGCCGAGGCCACCGACGACCACGGGCACCCGCTGCGCCCCGGCGTGGCTCGGTGGGCCGTCGTAGAGGGCGTCGACGTCGGTCAGCAGCACCAGGGCGTCGGCGTGGGCGATGTGGGCCACCAGTGCAGCCAGCCGGTCGTTGTCGCCGAACCGGATCTCCTGGGTGGCGACGGTGTCGTTCTCGTTGACGATCGGCACGATGCCGAGCTCGAGCAGGCGGTCGATGGTGCGCTTGGCGTTGGTGTAGTGCGAGCGCCGGGTCACGTCGTCGGCGGTCAGCAGCACCTGCCCGACCGTGAGTCCGTGGGCGCCGAAGGCACGCTGGTATGCCGCGACGAGGGCTCCCTGCCCCACGCTCGCCGCCGCCTGCTGGGTCGCGAGGTCCCAGGGACGCTTCGTCAGCCCGAGAGGTGCGATGCCGGCGGCGATGGCGCCGCTGGAGACCAGCACCACGGACGCGCCCGCCAGGCGTCGCTGCGCCAGCACCTCGACGAGGGCGACCAGGCGCTCCTCGTCGAGGCCGCCGCCGTCGGGGTCGGTCAACGACGACGAGCCCACCTTGACGACGAGGCGCGAGGCCTTGGCGACGTCCTCGCGCCGGCGCGCAGCGGTCATTCCTTGTCGCCCTCGCCCTCGTCGCCCTCGCCCTCGTTGCGGGCGGTGGCCCAGTGGCCGGCCCGGCGCTCGGCTGCCAGCTCGTCGCGCGCGGCGGACTTGGCCGCACGACGGTCGGCGTACTCGGAGCGCTTCTGCTCGCGCGTCGGCCGGCTGGCCTCCTCGAGACGCAGGTCGGTGCCGCGGGCACCGAGCAGCTCGGCCCCGGCTGCCATGGTCGGCTCCCAGTCGAAGACGACCGCGTTGTCCTTGGGGCCGATCAGCACGGTCGCCCCGGAGACTGCTCCGGCCTTGAACAGCGCCTCCTCGACCCCGGCGCGGCTGAGACGGTCGGCGAGGTAGCCGACGGCCTCGTCGTTGGAGAAGTCGGTCTGGCGCACCCACCGGGTCGGCCGCTCCCCCTCGATGCGGAAGACCTCACCGTCGGGGGTGTTCTCGCGCACCACACGGAAGCCGCTGTCGTCGACGGCCTTGGGCCGGATCACGACGCGTGGCGCCTCGACGACCTCGAACTCCCGGCGGTGCTCCGCGACGTGGCGGGCCATCGCGAAGGTCAGCTCCTTCAGGCCTGTGCGGGCGACGGCCGAGACGACGAACACCTCCACGCCACGCGCCTCGAGGTCGGGCCGGACCATCTCGGCGAGCTCGCGCGCCTCGGGCACGTCGGCCTTGTTGAGCACGACGATGCGGGTGCGCTCGGCCAGCGGCCGGCCACCGAGGGAGTCGTCCGGCACGTACTGCGCCAGCTCCTCCTCGATGACGTCGAGGTCGGTCATCGGGTCGCGTCCCGGCTCCAGGGTGGCGCAGTCGATGACGTGCACCAGCACCGAGCAGCGCTCGACGTGGCGCAGGAACTCCAGGCCGAGGCCCTTGCCCTCGTGGGCGCCCGGGATGAGGCCGGGCACGTCGGCGATGGTGAACCGCTCGTCGCCTGCCATGACGACGCCGAGGTTCGGCACGAGGGTCGTGAACGGGTAGTCGGCGATCTTCGGCTTGGCGGCCGAGAGCACCGAGACCAGCGACGACTTGCCGGCGGAGGGGAAGCCGATGAGGGCGACGTCGGCGAGCGACTTCAGCTCGAGCACGACGTCGAGCACGTCACCGGGCTCGCCGAGCAGGGCGAAGCCGGGGGCCTTGCGCCGGGGCGAGGCCAGCGCCTTGTTGCCCAGCCCGCCGCGGCCGCCGCGGGCGACGACGTACTCGGCGTGCTGGCCGACGAGGTCGGCGAGCACCTCGCCGTCGGCGGCCTTGACGACGGTGCCCTCGGGCACCGGCAGCACGAGGTCGTCGCCGTCGGCGCCGTTGCGCTCGTCACCGGCGCCGGGCCTGCCGTTGGCGGCCTTGCGGTGCGGGTGGTGGTGGTAGTCGAGCAGCGTGGTGGCCTGCGGGTCGACCCGCAGGACGACGCTGCCGCCTCGACCGCCGTTGCCGCCGTCGGGACCGCCGAGCGGCTTGAACTTCTCGCGCTTGACGGAGGCCACGCCGTGGCCGCCGTCGCCGGCGGCGACGTGCAGCACGACGCGGTCGACGAAGTTGGCCATGGGTGCTCCTTGCTCGGGGTGGCTGTCGTCAGCCTAGTCAGGGGAAATGCACGAAGGGGCGGGCCGCACTGGGCCCGCCCCCTCGCGAGGTTCGGTGGCCGCGGGGGCGAACCCCACGGCATACCATCACTCCGCGGCGGCGGTCTCCGCCGGGACGATGTTCACGGTCTTGCGGCCGCGCTTGGTGCCGAACTGGACGTTGCCGGCGACCAGGGCGAACAGCGTGTCGTCGCCGCCACGGCCGACGCCGTCACCGGGGTGGAAGTGCGTACCGCGCTGGCGGACGAGGATCTCGCCCGCGTTGACCAGCTGGCCGCCGAAGCGCTTGACGCCGAGTCGCTGTGCGTTGCTGTCACGACCGTTACGGGTCGAGGACGCACCCTTCTTGTGTGCCATGTCAGTTCCTGCCTTGTCTTAAGTCTGACTGTCTAACGAAGTCTGGGTGGGCTCGCGGAGGCTCAGGCCTCGATCGCGGTGACCTTGACCTGGGTCAGGTGCTGACGGTGGCCCTGGCGCTTCTTGTAGCCGGTCTTGTTCTTGTACTTCATGATCGTGATCTTCGGGCCCTTGGCGGGCTTGACGACCTCGGCGGTCACCTTCACCTTGGCGAGCTTGCCGGCGTCGCTGGTGATGGTGGAGCCGTCGACCACGAGGAGCGGCGTGAGGTCAACGGTGTCGCCGGCCTGGGCGGACACCTTGTCGATGATGAGGACGTCGCCGACCGACACCTTTTCCTGTCGGCCACCAGCGCGAACGATCGCGTACACAGTTGAACTCACTTTCGTCTTTCGGGGGCACGCGCTCTCTGTCTGGACCGTCCGATAGCTACCCGCTGACGCGGACATCGGGAGCGGTGGGCGCACCGAGGGTCAAGACTACCGGGTGGGCCGCCCGCTCTCCAAACCGTGAGCGGGCGGCATACCGGCAGGTCAGGCGGTCGGCTCGGGAGCCGCGGGGCTTTCCTCGCCCCCGGCGGCCGGGACCGTCGAGCGGGGCGGACCGGCGGGGGCCACCACGCGTCCGCGCTTGCGTCGCTTGGGCGCGGTCGGCTCGGGAGTCGGGGCCTGCTCGGCCGGTGCGTGCTCGGCCGGTGCATGGCTCGGGGCCGCCTCGGTGGCCGAGGCCTCCTGGGGCTCCGGCTCGGCCACGGGCTGCTGCCGGGCGGCACGCTCCGGCTGGCCCTCGGCGCGACGCGCGGGCTCCTGCTCCTCCGGCTCGAGCTCGTGGACCTCGAGGTCAGGCTGGTCCTGCGCCGCGAGCGCGGACTCGTCGGCCGGCAGGCCGGCACTCTTGAGCGCGGCGGCGTGCGCGGCAGCGGCGATCTGCGCCGGCGTCGGCCCGGACGGCGTGGCCGCCGGCTGGGGCTGCTGCGGCTGCTCCTCGCCCTGGCCGCCGCCCTTGCCGCGTCGGCCGCGGGAGCGCCCGCCGGCGTTGCCGCCGGACTCGCCGCCGCCGCCGTTCCCGGAGCGCTCCACCGGCTCGGCGTGGACGATGATGCCGCGGCCGTTGCAGTGCTCGCAGTTCTCGGAGAAGACCTCGATGAGGCCGCTGCCGACGCGCTTGCGGGTCATCTGCACCAGGCCCAGCGACGTCACCTCGGCCACCTGGTGCTTGGTGCGGTCGCGCCCCAGGCACTCGAGCAGGCGCCGCACCACGAGGTCGCGGTTGGACTCGAGCACCATGTCGATGAAGTCGATGACGATGATGCCGCCGATGTCGCGCAGCCGGAGCTGGCGGACGATCTCCTCGGCCGCCTCGATGTTGTTCTTGGTGACGGTCTCCTCGAGGTTGCCGCCCGAGCCGACGAACTTGCCGGTGTTGACGTCGACGACCGTCATCGCCTCGGTGCGGTCGATGACCAGCGATCCGCCGGAGGGCAGCCAGACCTTGCGGTCCATGGCCTTGGCGATCTGCTCGTCGACCCGGTGGTGGGTGAAGAGGTCCTCCTCGGAGGTCCACTTCTTGAGCCGCTCGGCCAGGTCGGGGGCGACGTCGTTGATGTACTCGCTGACCTCGGACCACGCCTGGTCACCGGCGACCACCAAGGAGGTGAAGTCCTCGTTGAACACGTCGCGGATGACCCGGACGGTGAGGTCGGGCTCGCCGTGGACGAGGGCCGGGGCGCCACCGGACTTGGCCTTCGAGCCGGACTTGGCGTCGGCCTTGGACTTGATGCGCTCCCAGGTCTTGGTCAGGCGCTCGACGTCGGCCCGCAGCTCCTCCTCGCTGGCGCCCTCGGCGGCGGTGCGCACGATGACGCCGGCGCTCTCAGGCACGACCTCCTTGAGGATCTGCTTCAGGCGGGCCCGCTCGGTGTCGGGGAGCTTGCGCGAGATACCGGTCATGTTGCCCTCGGGCACGTAGACCAGGTAGCGGCCCGGCAGGGAGATCTGGCTGGTCAGGCGGGCGCCCTTGTGGCCGATCGGGTCCTTGGTGACCTGCACGAGCACGGTGTCGCCGGACTTCAGCGCGTTCTCGATGCGCTTGGGCTGGTTGGCGTCGAGGCCCGCGGCGTCCCAGTTGACCTCGCCGGCGTAGAGGACGGCGTTGCGGCCCTTGCCGATGTCGACGAAGGCCGCCTCCATCGAGGGCAGCACGTTCTGGACGCGGCCGAGGTAGACGTTGCCCGCCATCGACACGTTGGTCTCCCGGGAGACGTAGTGCTCGACGAGCACGCCGTCCTCGAGGACGGCGATCTGGGTCTTGCCGTCGCGCTCGCGCACGACCATGGTGCGCTCGACGCTCTCGCGGCGGGCGAGGAACTCGGCCTCGGTGATGATGGTGCGGCGGCGCCCGGCCTCGCGGCCCTCGCGACGACGCTGCTTCTTGGCCTCGAGGCGCGTGGAGCCCTTCAGCGAGGTCGGCTCGTCCCGCTCCTTGCGCGGCTCGCGCACCTTGGTGACGACGCCCGGCTCGGTCTCGGCCTCGGCGCCGCCGTTGCCGCTGCGGCGACGGCGACGGGTGCGGCGACGGCTCGCGCCACCCTCGCCCTCGGCGCCTTCCTCGGAGCCTTCACCAGCGCCCTCACCGGCGCCCTCGGACTCCTCGGCGGACTCCTGCCCGGCCTCGGCGGCCTGCTCGTTCTCCTGCTCGGCGGCCTCGTCGCCCTCAGCGTTGCCGCGGCCCCGACGGCCCTTGCCACCACGGCTGCGACGGCGACGGCTGCGGCCACCCTCAGACGTCTCTTCCTCGGCGGCCTGCTCGGCGGGCTTCTCCTCGGCCTCGGCGACCTCAGCGGCCGGGGCCTCCTCGACCTCGGGCTGGGCCTTGCGCGAGCGACGCCGGGTCGGGACCGCGGGGGTCTCGGGCGCCTTGAACAGCACCCCGAGGCTGGGGACGGCCGGTGCCGCCGCGGTCGCTGCAGCCTGCCCGTTGACGGTCTCGGCCCCCTCGGCGGACTCCTCGGCGGGCTCCTCGTCCTCCTCGGCGGAGTCGTCCAGACCCGCGACCAGCTCCTCGAGCGGCGGGATCTCGGCGCCGGCCGGCTCGAGCAGCGCGGCCTCGTCGACGACGCGGCGCGGCTTCTCCGCCTCAGGAAGTGCCTCTGGCTCCTGCGCCGGCTCGGCCTTCTTGGCGGCCTTGCGGGTGGTCTTCTTCGCGGCGCGCTTGCGGGCCGGCTTCTCGACGGGCTGGTCAGCCTGGTCGGCGGCGGGCGCTGCCTCGGCGGCGGGCGCTGCCTCGGCGGCGGGCGCTGCCTCGGCGGGCCGGCGCCTGGGCGGGCGCGGACGCCTTCTTGGTGGCGCGACGCGGGGCGCGCTTACGGGCCGGCGCGGCGGCCGGCTCGTCCCCACCGGAGGGGGTCTGCTGTGCCGGGATCAAGTCGTCGGTGGATGCCATCGTGGCGTCCTCTCGTCACCCACGGGGTGAGCGCCACACCCGAGGGGCCGAGGCCTCTCCATTCAGCACCGTGGTGCGTGGGTCGTGCGCCGTGTCGCCGGCGGGTGCCTGCGACTCGGAAGTCGGTTGGCTACACCTGGCAAGTTCGCGCGGGCCGCGCGTCACCGGTCAGGTGCCGGCGCCGTTCTTGTCGGCAGCCAGTGGGTCGGCCACCCCAGCGGTTGCGGTCTGCAGCGGGCCCTGCGCCAGTCGGGTCACCAGGGGTGGTGTCGGTGGCGCGAGCTCCGTCACTGCTCGCAGCGCGGTCAGGACGTCGTCGGGGCGTACGGCAGGTGTGGTGTGCCGGACGACCACCCGCAGTATCGCACACCCGGGCCTCTCCGACGCCCCAGCCGACAGCGACACGACGGCGCTGCGCACGTCGAAGGTCTTCGGCCCGGTCTTGAACATGCGCGTGACCTCGGCGACCTCCCGGGCCAGGAGCGTGTCGGCCGCGCGCTGGAGCTCGGCCACCTCCACGTCGCGGAACTCCATCACCCAGTCACTCGCCTCGAGCCGCTCGGCCAGCGACCCGGGTCCGGCCTCCACCACCTCGAGCACGTCGAGCCCCTCGGGCAGCGCCTCGTCGAGGGCCGCCCGCACCGACTCGGGCTCGACCCGCTCGGTCACCGAGATCTCGAAGTACTCCGCCTCGCTGGCCGTGCCGGTCGGCGCGGCGTTGGCGTAGGACACCTTCGGGTGCGGGTGGAAGCCCGCGGAGTACGCCATCGGCACGCCGGCGCGGCGCAGAGCCCGCTCGAGCGCCCGCTGGAAGTCGCGCGTCGAGGAGAAGCGCAGGCGCCCCCGCTTGGCGTAGCGCACCCGCAGCTTCTGGACGGCGGGCGCGGGGGGCGGTCCTTCGGGGGTGCGCTGGCGAGCCATGACAGACAAGCCTAGGAGGTATGCCGCGTGGCCCGGTCCACGGGCCACGCAGCCTCACGTGGGCGCCCAGGTGACCGGGCTTCCGCCGCCGACTGCGTCACTGATCCACCCAGCGAATCAGTGGCGCAGTCCCAGCGTGACGGAACGTCCTCCTGCGAGCGGCCGGTCTCTCAGGCGCTGCGGAATCAGTCGCTCACGTCGCTGTGCTATGTCGAGATCGTCCGTGAGATGCCCCTATCGCTGTCGACATCGGCGCACTAGCCTTCGGCCATGGCGACCCTCGACCGCACCCGGCTGGCCTCCCTCCTCGACGCCGAGCAGGCGGCATACACGAAGGACCACCCCCGCAGCCGCGCCCTCTTCGACGAGGCGGCCAACCTCTTCGGCCGGGTCCCGATGACCTGGATGAACATGTGGACCGGCGGGTTCCCGCTGTACCTCGACCGCGCCACCGGCAACCGGGTCACCGACGTCGACGGGCACACCTACATCGACTTCGCCCTCGGCGACACCGGCGCCATGGCCGGGCACTCCCCCGCCCCGACCCTGGCCGCGGTGCAGCGGCGGATGGGCGAGCTCGGCGGCATCACGACGATGCTGCCCACCGAGGACGCCCAGTGGGTGGGCTCGGAGCTGACCCGGCGGTTCGGCCTGCCGCTGTGGTCGTTCACCCTCAGCGCCACCGACGCCAACCGCTGGGCCATCCGCCTCGCCCGGCTCGCCACCGGCCGGCCGAAGGTCCTGGTCTTCGCCTACTGCTACCACGGCTCGGTCGACGAGGCCTTCGCCCTGCCCGGCCCGGAGGGCAAGACCGAGAGCCGCCCCGGCAACGTCGCACCCCCGGTCGACCTCGACCTGACCACGCGCGCCGTCACCTGGAACGACCTCGAGGCCGTCGAGGCCGCGCTCGCGCACGGCGACGTCGCGGCCATCCTCACCGAGCCGGCCCTGACGAACATCGGCATCGTGCTGCCGGAGCCCGGCTTCATGGAGGGCCTGCGCGAGCTGGCGACGAAGTACGGCGCGCTGCTGATGATCGACGAGACGCACACCTTCTCCACCGGCTGGGGCGGCGCGACCCGGGCGTGGGGCCTGCAGCCCGACATCTTCGTGATCGGCAAGTCGATCGGTGGCGGCATCCCGTCCGGCGCCTACGGCATCACCGAGGAGGTGGCCCGCTCCATCACCCGGCACACCGAGGCCGGTGACGCCGACATCGTCGACGTCGGCGGCGTGGGCGGCACGCTGGCGGGCAACGCTCTGTCGACCGCCGCGATGCGCGCCACCCTGGGCGAGGTGCTCACCGAGGACGCGTTCGCGCACATGACCGAGCTGGCCACCGCGTTCACCACGGGCGTGCAGGCCACCCTCGACGAGCTCGACGTGCCATGGTCGATCAACCAGCTCGGCGCCCGTGCGGAGTACCGGTTCGCCCGCCCCGCCCCCACGACAGGAGAGGCTTCCGCCGCCGCGGCCGACGAGGAGCTCGACGCCTACATGCACCTCGCGATGGTCAACCGCGGCATCCTCATGACGCCGTTCCACAACATGGCCCTCATGTGCCCCGAGACCTCGCGCGAGGACGTCGACCGGCACACCGAGGTCTTCCGCGAGGTCGTCGCCGCCCTTTACGCGTAGCCGCCGCGCCGCTGAGGCGTAGGCCGGGTACGCCCTGTGCCCGACGAGGTGGCCGGGCGCCCGGCGTACCGTCGTTCGCTGGACCACTTCACACCGAGGCGGCCCTGCCAGGACAGGAGGGCGAGACGTGTTCATCCAGATCATCCAGGGCATGTGCCGCGACGAGGAGCGGCTGCACCGGCTGAGCGACGAGTGGCGAGAGACGCTGGGGCCGACCGCCGTCGGCTGGCTCGGTGGCACCTACGGCGTCACCGACGACGGCGAGTTCGTGGGCGTGATCCGGTTCGAGTCCAAGGAGGCTGCCATGCGCAACTCCGCCAGGCCCGAGCAGGGTGCCTGGTGGCAGCGGATGCAGGAGTGCTTCGAGGGCGACGTGACCTTCCACGACTGCGATGACGCGACCATCTGGCTCGAGGGCGGCTCCGACGACGCCGGCTTCGTGCAGGTGATCCAGGGCCGCGTCAGCGATCCCGAGCGCTTCCGCCACATGATGGAGCAGCCGATGGACACCCTGCACGAGCAGCGTCCGGAGATCATCGGCGGCACCCTGGCCATGGAGCCCGACGGCTGGTTCACCGAGACGATCGCCTTCCGCTCCGAGGCCGAGGCCCGCGAGGGCGAGCGCAAGGAGGTCCCGGAGGACGTGCGCCGGGACTACGAGGACCAGATGTCGATGATGGAGAACGTCACCTACAAGGACCTCCACCACCCCTGGTTCACCAGCGGCGGCTGACCGGGCGCAGCTCCCCTCGGTGCCGGGGTGGGCACCGCCGTATGCCGCGTGGGCTCCGCGCAGCGCCCACGCGGCATACCGGTGTCCACCGGCTGCGCGAGAACCCCGCTCGACGACGCTGGGTCAACGACCCTGCGAGCGCTGGGTCAACGACCCTGGGTCGACCCCGCCTCCGGGACCGGCTCGTAGCAGTCGTAGGTCTCGTGCCGGGCGATGAGGCCGTCGCGCAGGGTGAAGAACCCCGCCATGTGGGCCGTCAGCAACGTGCCGGCCCGCAGCCCCCCGACGTCGTGCACGACGACCCCGGTCCAGGTCGACTGGGCCGCCACGCGGTCGCCGTCGACCACCAGCTGCAGCACGTCGACGTGCTGGTCCTTCAACAGGTCCTTGCCGGCGAGGAAGCCGGCGACCATCTCCTCGCGCCCGTGGGTGCGGCCGTGCGGCGACATCGGGCTGGGGTGCTCGACGTAGACCACGTCAGGGTGCAGGAGGCCGCGCAGGTCGTCCTCGTCGGAGCCCGGGGTGCCCACGATGGTGAGGTAGGCGTGGACGGTGGCGGCTGATGTCCTGGTCACCCCTCCACGGTAGGCGCGGCGGCCGGCGCCGCGGTCGGGGCTTTTGACCCGAACCTGCCGGGCTGCTGGCCGTCCGACGCAGGCACGCCGGCGGGTTCGAAGCCTGTGTCGAAGCCGGGGTCGGCGTGGCGCAGCGTCTCGTCGCGCAGGTGGGAGGTCTTCCAGTTGGCCACCAGCACGAACGAGACGACCACGAGCAGCGCCCACGACCCGAACTTGCCGACGTGCACCATCGACCACCCGTCGGCCTGGTCGGGGTAGCGGTAGGCCGCGAAGATCGTGGAGATGTTCTCGGCCAGCCACAGGAAGAAGCCGATCAGCACGAACGACAGTGCCAGCGGCATCCGGTAGCGGCTCTCCCCCACCGTGTAGTGCACCCAGGTGCGCCACGTCGCCGCGACGAGCAGGAGGGCGAGCACCACACGGACGTCGGGCAGGAAGTGGTGGGTCAGGAAGTTCGCGTAGACGGCCGCCGCCAGGACCGCGGTCGGCCACGGCCGGTAGCGGGTCAGCCGCAGGTCCATGAGGCGCCAGGCCCGGGCGATGTAGGAGCCGACCGCGGCGTACATGAACCCGCTGTAGAGCGGCACACCACCGACCTTGGTGACGGCGTCCTCCGGGTAGGCCCACGACCCGAGCCGCACCTTGAGCATCTCGAAGACCAGGCCCACCACGTGGAAGGCCAGCGTGCCGAGCACCTCACGCCCGGTCTCCAACCGCAGCGCCCAGAAGGCCAGGGTCGCGACCACGCCGTAGACCAGCAGGGCGTCGTAGCGCGCGATGGGCAGCGGCACGACGGTGGAGAGCGCGAGCCCGGCGAAGATGACGACGGCGAAGGCGCACGCGCGGGCCTCCAGCCAGGCGAAGCGCAGCAGCTGCGCCACCGCGTGGACCACTCCCCCCATGCGCCACACCCTAGGCGCTGCCGGTCGGTCCAGGTCGTGGCTCCAGGTCGAGGCGCAGGAGGTCGCCGGCCGCACGGAAGCCGAACGAGCGGTAGAGCGGCACCGACACCTCGCTGGGGCTCAGCACCACCCGCACCATTCCCTCGGCCCGCGCCCAGGCCACGAGGCTCTCCATGAGGAGGCCACCCACGCCACGGCGGCGGTGCACCGGATGGACCCACACGTTGGCGGCGTAGGCCCAGCGCGACGGCGGTGTGCCGGGCTTGGGCATCCGCTCGAACACGGAGGCGTTCGCCATGCCCACGGCGTCCCCGTCGCCGGTGCGCGCGACCCAGGCGAGACGGTGGCCGGACTGCTGGTCCCACCATCGCCGCATGCGGTCCGCGAAGTCGTCGAGGGCAGCGTCGTCGGTCGCGTGCAGATCCTGCTCGGCCGACCAGGCCAGGCGCATGCCGGTGAGGTCGGCGAGCGCCTCGTCGCCCGCCGGCTCCACGGCATACGAGGTCCCGGCCGGGTCGGCGGACCGGGCCGGCTCGGGGCGCGGGGCGTTCACAGCGCGAGCCGGGCGAGCTCGCCGGCACCGTCGTCGAGGCCGAGGCGCTGGAGCGTCAGCCGGGCCATCTCCCACTGGCCCGCGTGCGTTGGGGTGGATCGGGTCGTCGAGCCACGGCATCGGCGGCCGCCCCGCGAACGTTTCGCGCCAGTGCGCGTGGTGGTCGACGAGCAGCGCGTCGTGGCGCTCGGCGACGTCGCGACACAGCTGCGCGTATGCCGGCAGGTCCGGTCGCGGGCGCTCGGCACCGGGAGCCGTGGTGGTCGGGGTGTGCACGAGCACGGCCGCCCCGGCGTCGCGCAGGCGCTGCACGACCGCCGACAGGTCGGCGGCGAAGGCGTCACGTCCCGCCGGCCCCTCGACGGCGTCGTTCATGCCGACGGCCACGCTGGCGACGTGCGGCCGGAACCGCAGGGCGTGGTGGTCCAGCGCCTCGAGGAGGTCTCCCGCCGTCCAGCCGGCCACACCGGTGTTGACGACGACGTCGCCCACCCGGCGCAGCTCGCCGCGCAGCCGTTCGGCGAGGTGCTCCACGTAGCCGCGCAGGCCCCGGGTGTGGTGCAGGCCGTGGGTGATGCTGTCACCGGTGAAGACCCAGTCGAGGGGTCGACCGGAGGCGAGCAGGTCGTGGACGTCACGCATGGCGAGCCACCCTAGCCAGTCACCGTCCCCGGCCCGCTGCGGACGCGATCCCGGCAGTCAGCCGAACTCGCGACGGGTCAGACCCGCCGCGCCCGCGCCCGCGTCGAAGACCGCGAGCGCGTCGGCAAGCTCCTCCACCCGTCGCTGCACCCGCTCCACGGATCCCGCCATCGAGGGGTCCCCGGAGTCGCCGGCCTGCTCGACGAGCTGGTCGACCGCCTCCTCCACCCCGGAGACCCGCTCCCTCAGGGCGCCGACCACGTCGACCGCATCGGGCTGCGCGTCGAGCTGCTGGCGCAGGAACGCCGCCTGGGCTGCCAGGCGGCGGCCCGCCGTCCACAGGTCGACGAACACCTGGACCTTCGCCCGGAGGATCCAGGGGTCGAAGGGCTTGGAGATGTAGTCGGCTCCCCCGGAGGCGTAGCCGCGGTAGGAGCTGTTCTGGTCCTTCTCCACCGCCGTCAGGAAGATGATCGGGACGTCCTTGGTGCGGCTTCGCCGCTTGATCCGGGTGGCCGTCTCGAACCCGTCCATGCCCGGCATCTGCGCGTCGAGGAGGATCAGCGCGAACTCGTCCTTGAGCAGCGCCCTGAGCGCCTCCTCGCCCGAGCTCGCACGGACCAGCACCTGGTCGAGCGAGCCGAGGATGGCCTCCAGCGCCAGGAGGTTCTCCGGTCGGTCGTCGACCATCAGGATCTTCGCCCGCTCCGTCACGACAGCCACGACCTGAACACCGTGAGCAGCTGCTCGACATCCACGGGTTTGGTGACGTAGTCGGACGCGCCGGCGGTCAGGCTGTTGTCCCGGTCCCCCGGCATGGCCTTGGCGGTCAGGGCGATCACGGGCAGGTCCCGGAAGGTGGGCATCCTGCGGATCTCCCGCATCGCGGTGTACCCGTCCATACCCGGCATCATCACATCCATCAGCACCAGGTCGATCTCGGGCTCCCGGCGCAGGGCGTCGAGCCCGGACTCCCCGTTGTCGGCGTAGATGACGTCGATCCCGTGCTGCTCGAGGGCGCTCGCGAGGGCGAACACGTTCCGCACGTCGTCGTCCACGATGAGGATGCGCTTGCCGACGAAGACCTGCTCGCCGTCCCTCACGTTCTCGAGGGAGCTCCTCACGTCCGGGGGCAGCTCGACGTCGGCACGGTGCAGGAACAGTGCGATCTGGTCCACGAGACGCTCGAGCGAGGGTGGGGTGGTGATGGTCATCGTCTCGACGTACTGCCGAAGCCGGGTCGCCTCGCGTGGGCTGAGGTCGGAGGCCCCAGCGACGACGACCGGCGTGCCACGCAGCGTCTTGCGCGACCTGATCCGCTTGAGGAGGTCGAACCCGCCGCCCTCGACCATCCCGAGGTCCACCACGACGCAGTCGTAGGGGCGGGCGTCCAGGGCCTCCATGGCAGCCGCCGAGCTTCCGACCACGTCGACGTCGACGTCCTCCATGGCGCCGAACCGCTCGGCGGCGTCGACGCTCTGTCCGTCGGGACGGGCCGTCACCACCAGGAGCGACCGTGTCTTCCTCTCCAGGAACGCCACGAGGCGGTCGAGCGCGGACTCGACCTCCCCGCGGGTGACCGGTTCCTCGACCACGTCGAGTGCGCCGGCCAGACGGCCCTGGTGGGCGTCCTGGCCCGCCGTCGCCGAGTGAACGGCCACCGTGGGGATGTGCCGGGTCTCGGAGAACCTCTTGAGGCCGTTGAGGAGGGACATCCCGTCGTGGGCGACCATGTCCATGCCGATGACCATGGCCGCAGGCCGCCGCTGGTGGGCAAGGAGGAGGGCGTCGTCGGCCCGGGTGGTCGCCATGACCTTGAACCCCTGCCCCCGGCCGAGCTCCACCCCCGCCCGGCACAGGTCGACGTCGGAGAGCGCGACCAGGAGCACGCGGTCGTCCGGGCGGATGTCCGCCTGGTCGTCCTCCACGCTCTCCTGGACCATTTCCACGGTGCCGGTCCTCGCGGGCACAGCCTCCGCCGCCTGCTCGAGCTGCGCCGGTCCCCCCTCCGCCGACGACTTCTGGCCGGAGGCGAAACGGATCGGCAGGTAGAGCGTGAACGTGCTGCCGCGACCCGGCTCGCTCTCCACGTGGATCTCGCCGCCGATCAGCCGGGCGATCTCACGGCTGATCGACAGGCCGAGGCCGGTGCCACCGAACTTCCTGCTGATCGTGCCGTCGGCCTGCTGGAAGGCCTCGAAGATGGTCCTCAGCTGCTCGGGCGCGATGCCGAGGCCCGTGTCGCTGACCGCGAACGCCACCACCTGTGGCGCGACGGTGAGCGACGGGGTCGTGAAGCGCTCCTCGGTGGAGTTCCGGATGTCCAGCCTCACCTCGCCCGAGGTCGTGAACTTCACTGCGTTCGACAACAGGTTGCGCAACACCTGCTGGAGCCGGTGCTGGTCGGAGTGCAGCGTCCGCGGAAGGTCGTCGGAGACCGTCACCGAGAACTGCAGGTCCTTCTCCGCCGTCAGGGGCCGGAACGTGGCCTCGACGTACTCCACGACCCCGGAGAGCGCGACATCGGACGGGTGGACGTCCATCTTCCCGGCCTCCACCTTGGACAGGTCCAGGATGTCGTTGATCAGCTGCAGGAGGTCCGTGCCCGCGCTGTGGATCGTCTGGGCGAACTCGACCTGGCGGCGGTTCAGGTTCCCGTCTGCGTTGTCGGACAACAGCTTCGCCAGGATCAGCAGCGAGTTGAGGGGCGTGCGCAGCTCGTGCGACATGTTCGCGAGGAACTCGGACTTGTAGCGCGACGACAGCGCCAGCTGCTCCGCGCGGTCCTCGAGGGCGCGGCGGGCGTCCTCGATCTCCAGGTTCTTGATCTCGATCGCGCGGTTCTGCTGGGCCAGCAGGCTCGCCTTCTCCTCGAGCTCGGCGTTGCTCTGCTGCAGCTCCCGCTGCTGGGTCTGCAGCTCCCCCGACTTGTTCTGCAGCTCTGCCGCGAGCCGCTGCGACTCGACCAGGAGTGCCTGCGTGCGCGAGCTGGCGATGATGGCGTTCAGGGAGACGCCGATGATCTCCATCAGCTGCTCGAGGAACTGGATGTGCACGACGCTGAACGGCACGAACGACGCCAGCTCCACGACACCGAGCACCTGCTCCTCGAACACGACCGGCAGGATGATGATCGTGAGCGGGGACGCCTCGCCGAGACCGGACGAGATCCGGATGTAGTCGCTGGGCACGTCGGTCACGAGGATGGGCTCGCGCCCGAGCGCCGACTGGCCGACCAGTCCCTCGCCGAAGCCGAAGGTGTCGGGCACCCCCCTGCGGGGTCGGTAGCCGTACGACGCGATCCGCCGGAGCGACTCGGTGCCGTCCGCTCCCTGTTCGGTCAGGAAGAACGAGCCCTCGGTGGCCCCGACCAGCGGGGTCAGCTCGGTCACGATCAGCTGCGTGACGTCGAGCAGGTCGCGACCGCCCTGCATGTGCCCGGTGAACCGGGCGAGGTTGGTCTTGAGCCAGTCCTGCTCCTGGTTGGCCCGCGTGGTCTCACGCAGGTTGTCGATCATCTGGTTGAGGTTGTCCTTGAGCTCGGCGACCTCGCCCTGGGCCTCGACGGTGATCTCCTGGCTCAGGTCACCCTGGGTGACCGCCGTGGAGACCTCGGCGATCGCGCGCAGCTGGGTGGTGAGCGTTCCGGCGAGCTGGTTCACGTTCTCGGTGAGCTTGCGCCACGTGCCCGAGACGTCGGCGACCTCGGCCTGGCCGCCGAGCTTGCCCTCGGTGCCGACCTCGCGGGCCACACGGGTCACCTCGTCGGCGAAGGACGACAGCTGGTCGACCATGCGGTTGACGGTCGTCTTCAGCTCGAGGATCTCGCCGCGCGCGTCGACATAGGTCTTCTGGGTCAGGTCGCCGTGGGCGACGGCGGTGGTGACGAGCGCGATGCTGCGCACCTGGCTGGTCAGGTTGCCCGCCATCGAGTTCACCGAGTCGGTGAGGTCCTTCCAGGTGCCGGCGACGCCGCGCACGTGGGCCTGGCCGCCGAGGATGCCCTCGGTGCCGACCTCCCGGGCCACCCGGGTCACCTCGTCGGCGAAGGCGCGCAGCGTGTCCACCATGGCGTTGATCGTGCCGGCGAGCGCCGCCACCTCACCGCGCGCCTCGATGGAGATCTTCTGGCTCAGGTCGCCACGGGCGACCGCCGTCGAGACCGCTGCGATGCTGCGCACCTGGTTGGTCAGGTTGCTCGCCATCGAGTTCACCGAGACGGTCAGGTCGCGCCAGGTCCCGGCCACGCCGGGGACCCGCGCCTGGCCGCCGAGCATGCCCTCGGTGCCGACCTCCCGGGCCACCCGGGTCACCTCGTCGGCGAAGGACGACAGCTGGTCCACCATCGTGTTCACGGTGCTCTTGAGCTCGAGGATCTCGCCCCGGGCGTCGACGGTGATCTTTCGCGTGAGGTCACCGCTGGCCACCGCGGTCGTCACCTCGGCGATGTTGCGCACCTGGGAGGTCAGGTTCGCCGCCATCATGTTGACGTTCTCGGTGAGGTCCTTCCAGGTCCCGGAGACGTCGTGCACGTCCGCCTGGCCACCCAGCCGGCCCTCCGTGCCCACCTCGCGGGCCACCCTCGTGACCTCGTCGGCGAACGACGACAGCTGGTCCACCATCGTGTTGACGGTGTCCTTGAGCTCGAGGATCTCGCCGCGCGCCTCGACCGTGATGGTGCGCGTGAGGTCGCCACGGGCGACGGCGGTCGTCACCTCGGCGATGTTGCGCACCTGGGCGGTGAGCGTGCCCGCCATGAAGTTCACCGAGTCGGTCAGGTCGCGCCAGGTCCCGGAGACGCCGGGTACTGCGGCCTGACCGCCGAGCCTGCCCTCCCCGCCGACCTCACGGGCGACGCGGGTCACCTCGTCGGCGAACGACGACAGCTGGTCCACCATCGTGTTGACGGTGCCCTTCAGCTCCGCGAGCTCCCCGCGGACGTCGACGGTGATCTTCTGGCTCAGGTCCCCCCGGGCGACGGCGGTCGTGACCTGGGCGATGTTGCGCACCTGGTTGGTCAGGTTGCTCGCCATCGAGTTCACCGAGTCGGTCAGGTCCTTCCACGTCCCGGCGACGCCGGGGACGTCGGCCTGGCCGCCGAGGATGCCGTCGCTGCCGACCTCGCGCGCCACCCGGGTCACCTGGTCCGCGAAGGAGGACAGCTGGTCGACCATCGTGTTGACGGTGCTCTTGAGCTCGGCGAGCTCGCCCTTCACGTCGACGGTGATCTTCCGGCTGAGGTCGCCTCGTGCCACCGAGGTCGTCACCTGCGCGATGTCGCGGACCTGTGCCGTCAGGTTGTTCGCCATGTAGTTGACCGACTCGGTGAGGTCCTTCCACCGGCCCGCGACGCCCGGCACGTCCGCCTGGCCGCCGAGGATTCCCTCGGTGCCCACCTCGCGGGCGACCCGGGTCACCTCGTCGGCGAACGTCTGCAGCGTCGCGGTCATGGAGTTCAACGTGTCCGCCAGCTCGGCCACCTCACCGCGAGCCGTGACCGTGATCTGCTGGCTGAGGTCACCCTGGGCCACGGCCTGGGCGACGGACGAGATGCCGCGGACCTGGCTGGTCAGGTTCGAGGCCATGATGTTCACGGAGTCGGTGAGGTCCTTCCACGTGCCTGACACTCCCCGCACATCCGCCTGGCCACCGAGCCGGCCCTCCGTACCGACCTCCCGGGCCACCCGGGTCACCTCGGCCGCGAACGAGGAGAGCTGGTCGACCATCCGGTCGACGGTGTCCTTGAGCTGCGACATCTCCCCTGACACCTCGACCGTGACGGTCTGCGAGAGGTCGCCGTTCGCCACGGCCGTGGTGACCAGGGCGATGTCGCGGACCTGCGCGGTGAGCCGGGACGACATCGTGTTCACCGCGTCGATCAGTCCGCGCCAACTGCCGTCGGCGTTGCGCACACGGGCCTGACCGCCCAGCTTGCCCTCGGTGCCGACCTCGCGGGTGACTCGAGTGATCTCGTCGGCGATGGAGGACAGCTGGTTCACCAGCCCGTTGACGCTCTTGGCCGCTCGGAGCGGCTCACCGCGGAGTGGCTGTCCGTCGAGGCGGATGTCCATCCGCTGGGTCAGGTCACCCTCGGACACGGCCGCGACGACCCGGGCGAACTCCCCCGTGGGACGGACCAGGTCAGCGACCAGGCTGTTGGCCGCATCGATGGACTTCGCCCACGCGCCCTCTCCGTCGCCGGGCTGGAGTCGCTCGCCGTACCGTCCCTCACGCCCCACCACGCGCGCGACCCTGGTCAGCTCGCTCGCCATGTGCTGCTCGCGGTCGGCGATCTCGTTGTAGACGGCGGCGATCTCGGCGACGATGCCGTCGCCGGACTCCGGCAGCCGCCTGCGGAAGTTGCCGTCGCGCATGGCCGTCAGCGCGCCCAGCAGGGGCTTGAGCTCCGCTGGGTCGATGTCGCCGTTCACGCCGGGCTCGGAATGCCCTTGCGTGGCCCCGGTCGTCCCGTTCGTACCCTTTGTCACAGTCGCGCTGGTGGGCATCGCGCGCCTCCCGTTTCGGCCTCGGTGCAACGATGCGCGCAAGTCTGTCACCATGACGAGAGCCTGCCCATACATTCCCGCGAGAGGCCATGCCCACTCTGCCGATGCGCGCCCACCACACCTTCGCCGCGGACGCGCGGTCGGTGTCCAGAGCACGGCTGTTCGCCCGGGAGACGCTGGAGGAATGGGGCGCCGACGACCTGGTGGACTCCGCCACGCTCCTCGTCAGCGAGCTGGTCACCAACGCCATGGTCCACACGGGAACGACAGCCCTCCTGCGGCTCAGGCTCGACGCCCAGGTGCTGCGGCTGGAGGTGGAGGACCGCCACCCGGGACGGTCGCTGCCGATGGGCTCGCACAAGCCGACCGATGACGCCGAGAGCGGCCGGGGTCTGCTGATCACGTCGGCGCTGGCCTCGGCCTGGGGGGTGGAGTACACCGCCACCTCCAAGAACGTGTGGGCGCTGTGCTCTCGCGACATGGCGTCGGCTCAGGCCGAGTCCCGCTCGACGCAGACGACGCAGGAAGCTCTCCGCGTCGCGGCAGTCGAGATGTCCGGTGACGGCGTCGTGACGGCGTGGAACCCCGATGCGACCGCCATGTTCGGCTGGACTCCCGAAGAGGCGGTCGGGAGGGTGTTCGAGGAGATGGTCGACGCCCGGCCCGGGGACCGGCCGCCGCGGGAGCTCACCACGTCGGCGGCGGCCGGACCGTGGCAGGGCACCTACGCGGTGCTGCGCAAGGACGGCGAGCCGGCACCGGTCTTCGCCTCACACGTCCCCGCGGGTCGCGGCCGCGGATCGGTGGCGCTGCTCGTACCGGTGAGCCAGCGCGGCCTGCTCGAGCACCCGGTGGCCGCCGCCCGGGCGCCGCGCGCCTGGTCCGACCCGCTCGGGATCAGGGAGGACGTGCTGCAGCGACTGGGCATCGACGACTACCTCTCCCTGGCCGTGGAGCGGGTGAGGGACCCGATCTCCGCAGATGCGTCCTACCTCCTGCTGGTGCGGGACTTCGACGACGAGTTCGAGGTCAAGGCGGTCAGCGGCCTGCCGGACGCCCTGCGCGGCACTCGGCTGGAGGCCGGCTCGGCGGGGATCCCCGACTCGCGCACACCGCACCTTCCGGTGGTCGTGCCCGACCTCTCCGACCTCGAGGTGCCGCTGCTCCAGGGAACCGGCCTGCGGTCGCTGGTCGTCGTGCCCGTCGTGGTCGAGGGCCGGGTCATCGGGGCTCTCGGGGCGGCCGCCGAACGCGCGGAGTGCTTCGCCGATGACCAGGCGGTCCAGCTGCAGCGCTTCGCCGACTCGATAGCCGTGGCTGCGGACCGGGCGCGACTCCAGCGGTCGGAACGTGAGCGGCGCGGCTGGCTCAGCTTCATCGCCGAGGCAGGAGACCTGCTGGCGGGTTCGCTCGACCAGTCCATGACCATGGCGATCACCGGGCAGATCGTCGTACCCCGACTCGCGAGCTGGTGCGCCGTGTACCTCGACGACGAGCGAGGCAACCCGGTGCTGGAGCACGTCTGGCACGCCGACGAGCAGCTCGTCGAGCCCCTCCTCGCAGCGCTCGAGGACACCAGCCCCGACCAGCTCGGCGACTCGGTCGACATGCTCCTGGGCCAGTCGCTGACCGTGATCCGGATGGTTGCCCGGGGGCGGCAGATCGGCTTCCTGACCCTGGGGCGTCCGAAGGACAACCCGCTGCGCAGCGAGGTGTTCATCGTCGCCGAGTCCATCGCGCGCCGGGCGGCACTGGCGATCGACAACGCCCGGGCGCATGGGGCCCTGCTGGCCGTCGGGCAGGCCCTCCAGCAGAGTCTGTTGCCCTCGTCGATGGAGGTTCCACCGGGGCTCGACGTGGGTGTGGTCTACGAGGCGGCAGGAGAGGGCACCTCGGCCGGCGGCGACTTCTACGACCTCTTCCCGGTGGGCGGCGGCAGGTGGTGCTTCGTCGTCGGTGACGTGTGCGGAAAAGGGGCGGAGGCCGCGGCCGTCACCGGCCTCGCGCGGCACACGATCCGGGCACTGGCCCAGGCGGGCTTCCCGGTCCCGGCAGTCCTCGAACGCCTGAACGCCGCGATCCTCGCCGAGGGCGCGAGGTCGCGGTTCCTGACCCTGGTGTGCGGGACGCTCCACCTCGACGGTCGCCGGCTGAGGGCGAACGTCGTGAACGCCGGCCACCCGCCGCCGTTCGTCGTGCGGAACGGCGGCGAGGTCAGCCAGATCGGCAGGCCCCAGCCGCTCCTGGGTGTGCTCGACCACGTGGAGTACGAGGCCGAGGAGCACGTGGTCGAAGGCGGCGAGGTCCTCGTCGTGGTCACCGACGGTGTCCTGGAGCGACGCAGGAACGACCACATGCTCGGTGAGGAGGGGCTCGGCGTCGAGCTCGCCCACGCGGCCCACCTGCCCGCTCAGGCGGTCGCCGAGCGGATCCGCCGGCTGGTCCTGGACTTCACCGCGCAGCCGCCCCACGACGACATGGCCATCCTCGTGGTCAGGATCGAGACCTGACAGACGCGGGTTCGGGGTGTTGCCGCGCGCTACTCCACGCGCCAACACCCCGAGCCGGCAGGCGGGTCAGTGGGAGTGGCCGGCGCTCTCGAGCATCTGTTCGCGGCCGGAGCCGAGCACCGTCAGGGGCAGCAGCTTCTTGCCGGTCGGGCCGATCTCGATCTCGGTGCCCATCTGAGGGCACACCCCGCAGTCGAAGCACGGGGTCCAGCGGCAGTCGTCGACCTCGGTCTCGTCGAGCGCGTCCTGCCAGTCGTCCCAGAGCCACTCCTTGTCGAGCCCGGAGTCGATGTGGTCCCACGGGAGCACCTCGGTCTCGCCGCGCTCACGCGTGGTGTACCAGGCGACGTCGACCGGGAGATCTGCGAGGGCCTCCTCCGCACAGCGCATCCACCGCTCGTAGGAGAAGTGCTCGCTCCAGCCGTCGAACCGGCCGCCGTCACGCCAGACCGCCTCGATGACGCGGCCGACGCGGCGGTCTCCGCGCGAGAGCAGGCCCTCGACGATGCCGGGCTTGCCGTCGTGGTAGCGGAACCCGATCGAGGAGCCGTACCGCTTGTCGGCACGGATCGCGTCGCGCAGCTTCTCCAGGCGCGCGTCGGTCTCCTCGGCGCCGAGCTGGCCGCACCACTGGAACGGCGTGTGCGGCTTGGGCACGAAGCCACCGATCGAGACGGTGCACCGGATGTCGCGCCGGCCGCTGACCTGCCGGCCGGTCTCGATGACCCGCTTGGCGAGCTCGGCGATCTGCAGCACGTCCTCGTCGGTCTCGGTCGGCAGGCCGCACATGAAGTAGAGCTTCACCTGCCGCCAGCCCGCGCCGTAGGCCGCCGCGACGGTGTTGATGAGGTCGTCCTCGGTCACCATCTTGTTGATGACCTTGCGGATCCGCTCGCTGCCGCCCTCGGGGGCGAACGTCAGGCCGGAGCGGCGCCCGTTGCGGGTCAGCTCGTTGGCCAGGTCGATGTTGAACGCGTCGACGCGGGTCGACGGCAGCGACAACCCGGTCTCGGTGCCCTCGTAGCGGTCGGCCAGGCCCTTGGTGATGTCGGCGATCTCGGAGTGGTCGGCCGAGCTCAGCGAGAGCAGGCCGACCTCCTCGAACCCGGTCGCCGACAGCCCGCGCTCGACCATCTCGCCGATGCCCGTGATGGACCGCTCGCGCACCGGGCGGGTGATCATGCCGGCCTGGCAGAACCGGCAGCCGCGGGTGCAGCCCCGGAAGATCTCGACCGACATGCGCTCGTGCACCGACTCGGCCAGCGGCACCAGCGGCTGCTTCGGGTAGGGCCACTCGTCGAGGTCCATGACGGTGTGCTTGGCGACGCGCCACGGCACACCGGTTGCCTCCGGCTTCGGCGCCACGCGCTTGATCCGGCCGTCGGGCAGGTAGTCGACGTCGTAGAAGGCCGGCACGTAGACGCCGCCGGTGCGAGCCAGGCGCAGCAGCAGCTCGTGGCGGCCGCCGGGCCGCCCCTGGGCCTTCCACTCCGAGACGAGGTCGGTCACCGTCAGCACGGCCTGCTCGCCGTCGCCGACGATGGCCGCGTCGATGAAGTCGGCGATGGTCTCGGGGTTGAACGCGGCGTGGCCGCCGGCGATCACGACCGGGTCGGCCTCGGTGCGGTCGACGGCGTGCAGCGGGATCCCGGCGAGGTCGAGCGCGGTGAGCATGTTCGTGTAGCCGAGCTCGGTGGAGAACGAGACGCCGAAGAGGTCGAAGTCGCGCACCGACCGGTGGGCGTCCACCGTGAACTGGGGCACGGCGGCATCCCGCATCAGGCGCTCGAGGTCGGGCCACACGGCATACGTGCGCTCGGCGAGGGCGTCCTCGCGCTCGTTGAGGACCTCGTAGAGGATCATGACGCCCTGGTTGGGCACCCCCACCTCGTAGGCGTCGGGGTACATCAGCGCCCAGCGCACCGTGAGGTCCTCGCCGCCGGGGCCGAAGCCGCCGCAGTCCCAGTCCTTCACGGTCGAGTTGAGCTCGCCACCGACGTACTGGATGGGCTTGGAGACCTGCTCGAGCAGAGGCTCGAGGGCAGGGAAGACGGACATGCCAGACATGGGCTCAAGGGTAGACCGGGCCCCCGCCGCTGCCCGAATCGCGAACCGGGCAGCCCCACCCTCCCCCGTTCCCAGACGGCTCCCAGACCGTTCCCAGCATCCGGTCCTACCGTCCGGACCATGCGTCCTCGTGCCCTCACCGTGCGCCTCCTGGCCGGCACCGTCGCCGGGCTGCTGCTGCTCGCCCACCTGCACCACCACCTCGGTGACGACGCCTCGCCACCGACGCTCGCCGCCCGACCACCGGCCGTCGCCGCCGCGGTGTCACACCCGGCGCACTAGTCGCACCGGTCCGGGCAGCAGCCACCCTGAGCCGCCCCCTCGGACCGGCCGTCGCGGCACCGGCCCCGGCGGCATACTGACGAGGTGGAGGCCGCGGAGCGGGTGCGCGAGGCCATGCGGGCGGTGCCCCGGGCCAGGTACCTGCCGAGGGCGCAGCGGTTCTTCGCTCCTGCCGACATGGCGCTGCCCATCGGCCACGGACAGACCAACTCACAGCCGAGCACGGTGCGCGCCATGCTCGTGCTCCTCGACGTCCAGCCCGGCCAGAGGGTGCTCGACGTCGGCGCCGGATCGGGGTGGACGACCGCGATCCTGGCCCACCTCACCGGCCCCACCGGCTCCGTCGTGGGCGTCGAGCGGGTCCCCGCGCTCGTCGAGATGGGGGCGGCCAACGTGGCCGGGGCCGGTATGCCGTGGGCGAGCGTCGTGCAGGCCACGCCCGGTGTGTTCGGGGCACCTGCCGAGGGACCCTTCGACCGCATCCTCGTCTCCGCCGAGCCCGACCACCTCCCCTCCGGGCTGGTCGCCCAGCTCGCCGAGGACGGCGTCATGGTGATCCCCGTCGGAGGTCGGATGCTGCGCGTGCGGGCGACGGCAGGGGGGCCGGAGGTGGAGCACACCGGCTACTACCGGTTCGTCCCCCTCCTCCCCTGACGCTGGGACCTTTATCGGGTCACCCGACAAAGGTGCGCTTCCCCCACGTGGCACGTCGGGTGAACTGCCTCTTTGTCGGGTGAGGCCACGGCGGCACGGCCCCGGATCAGAACAACCGCAGCCCCGCCACCCGGGCCTCGAGGTCGAGCAGCAGGCGCTTGCGCGGCAGGCCGCCGCCGTAGCCGGTGAGGTCTCCCCCGCTGCCCACCACCCGGTGGCACGGCACCACGATGCCGATGGGGTTGCGGCCGTTGGCGAGGCCGACGGCCCGCGACCCGGTCGGGTTGCCGAGGCGTCGCGCCAGCTCGCCGTAGGTCACGGTCTCCCCGTAGGGGATGCGCATGAGCTCGGCCCAGACCCGGCGCTGGAAGTCGGTGCCCTCCGGTGCCAGCGGCAGGTCGAACTCGGTGCGCCGGCCCGCGAAGTACTCCTCGAGCTGGGCCGCGGCTCCCGCCAGCACCGGGTCGTCGGCGCCCGCGGGCTCGCCGTACGCGAGGAGTCCGGGGTGGTGCCGCTGGTCCTCCATCCAGACGCCGACCACCGCCTCGCCCCGGGCCACGAGCGTGAGCGGGCCCACCGGCGTCTGTCCCAGCACGAGGTGGCGGAGGGATGCCCTGCGCGGCCGGCAGCGACCTGCCTGCTCATGCGGCCGACCCTTCGGGCGCGGTGGCCGACTCCGGCAGGGGCTCCTGCGGCAGGCGCCCGGCGGCGTGGTCGCTGAGGCACCACAGGTGCTGCACGGCATACGCGCCCCAGGGGCGCCACCGCCGCCGCGCCTCGTCGACCGCGGTCCGGCTGGTCAGGCCGAGCGCCACCAGGCCAGAGCGCACGGCGAGGTCGGAGGCCGGGAAGGCGTCGGGGTCGCCCAGCCCGCGCAGGGCGACCATCTCCACCGACCACGGTCCGATGCCGGGCAGCGCCGACAGCGCCGCACGGGCCGCGGCCCAGTCCTCCCCCGGGCCGAGCCGCAGGTCGCCGGAGGCCAGGGCGCCGGCCAGCGCGACGAGGGTGCGGGCCCGGGCGCCCGGCATCGCGAGGGTCGCGGGGTCGAGGGCGGCGACGACGTCCGCTGACGGGAATCCGTGCGTCAGGCCACCGTCGGGGTCGCTGAGCGGGTCGCCGAGGGCACCCGACCAGCCGCCCGGCGAGCCTGCGTGCCGCGGCCGTCGAGACCTGCTGGCCGAGCACGACCCGCAGGGCGAGCTCCTCGGCGTCGACCGTGCGCGGCACACGGCGCCCGGGCGCGGAGTCGACCAGGGGACGCAGCAGCGGGTCGAGGCCGAGGTGCGCGTCGACCGCGACCGGGTCGGCGTCGAGGTCGAGCAGGGTCCGACAGCGGGCCACCGCGCTGCCGAGGTCCCTGAGGTCGGTCAGCCAGACGCGGGCAGCCACGTGGTCGGCGTGCGGCGTGAGGGCGACGACCGCCGGGCCGTGTGGCAGGCGCAAGGCGCGCCGGTACGCGCCGCCGCGCCACTCCTCGACGCCGGGGACCCGGGTCTCGACCAGGTGGCCGAACAGGCTGTCGGGCACGAGCGGCGCGCGGAACGGCAGCCGCAGCGAGACGTGGTGCCACGCCCCGCCGGCGACGTGCCCGGCACCAGCCGAGGTGGCGTGCGACGGCACACCGGTCCGGCGCGTCGCCGGGGGCGTCCGCCGGCGCAGCTCGGTCGGCGTGAGCGCGAAGACCGCCTGCACGGTGGCGTTGAAGGAGCGCACGCTGGCGAAGCCGGAGGCCCAGGCGACCTCCGTCATGGGCAGGTCGCTGGACTCGATGAGCGTGCGCGCCGCCTGGGCCCGCTGGGCCCGTGCCAGCGCGAGCGGGCCGGCGCCCAGCTCGGCGGTGACCAGGCGCTCGACCTGCCGTGTGCTGTAGCCGAGTCGCCGGGCCAGCCCCGCGACGCCCTCGCGGTCGACCACGCCGTCGGCGATGAGTCGCATGGCGCGGGCCGTGACGTCGGCCCGGGTCGACCACTCCGGGGAGCCGGGACTCGCGTCCGGGCGGCAGCGCTTGCAGGCCCGGAACCCGGCGGCCTGGGCGGCGGCCGCGCTCGGGTAGAACCGCATGTTCCGGGGCTTGGGAGGCACCACCGGGCAGCTCGGACGGCAGTAGATGCCCGTGGTCAGCACCGCGGTGAAGAACCAGCCGTCGAAGCGGGCGTCCTTGGCCTGCACGGCCCGGACGCAGGCCTCGGTGTCGTCATGCATGGGCCCCAGTCTGCCGTCCGCCACCGACGACCACCGGCAGGAATCCGACATCGTCCTCGGCTCCCCCTGGGCACGCGGCATACCGGCAGGCCCCTCCCTGCCTGGAACGAACGGCGCCCCGCCACCTCGGTGGTGGCGGGGCGCCGTGTCGATCAGTCCGGTGTCGATCAGCCCGGTGTCGGTCGGCCGTGGGCCTCAGGTCACTTCGCGGGCGTGTTCGCGTAGTGCGCGTCGAGCTGACCGCGGTAGCGCTCGTTGACGACCTTGCGGCGCAGCTTCATGCTCGGCGTGATCTCGCCCTCCTCGACGGAGAAGTCCCTGTCGAGGATGGTGAACTTCTTGATCTGCTCCCACCGGTTGAGCGTCATGTTGAGCTCGTCGATGTAGGTCTGGACCATGTCGCGGCAGCGCTGCGACGTCACGACCTCGCTGTAGGGCTTGCCGGCCATGTTGTTGGCGGCCGCCCAGCCCTCCATCGCGTCGGGGTCGAGGGTGACCAGGGCCGAGACGAAGTGCCGGTCGGCGCCGTGCACGAGCATCTGGCTGACGTAGGGGCACATGCCCTTGAAGGTCGACTCGATCCGCGACGGCGCGACGTACTTGCCGCCCGAGGTCTTGAACATGTCCTTCTTGCGGTCGGTGATCTTGAGGAAGCCTCGCTCGTCGACCTCGCCGATGTCACCGGTGTGCAGCCAGCCCTGGACGTCCATGGTCTCGGCCGTCTGGTCCTGGGCGTTGTGGTAGCCCTCCATGACGCCCGGCCCGCGCACCAGGACCTCGCCGTCCTCGGCGATTCGGACCTCGGTGCCGGGAGCCGGCCAGCCCACCGTGCCGTGCTGGTAGGCGTTGGGGCGGTTGACGAACGAGAAGGCGCTCGTCTCGGTGAGGCCGTAGCCCTCGAGGATGAGGATGCCGAACGCGTCGAACCACTTGGCGATCGCGGGGTCGAGCGCCGCCGAGCCGGAGACGAAGAAGCGGACCCGTCCACCGAAGCGTTCGCGCACCTTGTGCAGGACCAGCTTGTCCGCCAGGGAGTACTGCAGCCCGAGCAGGCCGGACGGCTCACGGCCCTCGGCGCGCACGGATGCGGCCTTGCTGCCGACGCCCTCGGCCCACTGGAAGAGGCGGTACTTGATGCCGCCCTCCTCCTCCATCATCATCGTGATCCGGCCCTTGGCCTTCTCGAAGATGCGGGGCGGGGCGCCCATGAAGGTGGGCTTCACGACGCCGAGGTTCGGGACGATCTGGTCGACCCGACCGTCGATCGCCGTGGGGAAGCCGATCTGCATCGGGATGGTGAGCAGGATCTTGCCGAGCACGTGCGACAGCGGCAGCCAGAGGAACTGCGAGTCGTCCTTGCTGAGGATGCCGATGGAGTCGACCGCGGCGCCCTCATAGGTCCACGCGTCGTGGGTCAGCCGCACACCCTTGGGACGGCCGGTGGTGCCCGAGGTGTAGATGATCGTGGCCAGGCGATCGGGGGTGAGCGCGTCGATGCGCTCGTCGACCGCACCGGAGTCGGTGGCGAGCAGCTCGGCGCCCATCTGGTCGAGCTCGTCGAGGGTGATGACCCAGTCGCCGTCCGGGGTGCCGTCGTAGGTGACGACGCGGGTGACGTGCGGGATCTCGTGGCGGACCTCGCGCAGCTTGGCGATCTGGGAGTCGTCCTCGGCGAAGACGACCCGGCTGTCGGAGTTGGACAGGATGTAGGAGACGTCGCCGGGGATCGTCGTCGGGTAGATCGTGGTGGTGGCTGCGCCGGCACACATGGTGGCGAGGTCGCAGATGGCCCACTCGTAGCGAGTGGTGGACGCGATCGACACACGGTCCTCCGGGCCGACGCCGAGGGCGATGAGGCCGGCCGCCAGGCGGTAGGCCTGCTCGCGCGCCTGGCCCCAGGTCACCGGCGTCCAGCCGCCGTCGCTGGGGAAGGAGTACGCCACCTCGTTGGTGGAGGCCTCGACCCGGTTGCGGAAGAGGTGGCCGACGCTCGGCGCCCGGTTGTCGATCAGGCTCCTGTCGACGGGCTCGTCGGCGGGGGTCCGGTAGTGCAGCGTCATCGCCATCCTCACGTAGGGGGTCCGTTGCCGGGATCGTCCCACGGGGGCCCTTGGTGCGGGGGGTGATTGGAGTGAATCGTTGTGATTCCCGAGCACGGACGGGACGCCAGCAGGCGCACCGCCGGCCTCGGCACCGAGGCCGGCCCAGCGGCTCAGCGCCGGAGCCCGGCCAGGTGCACGTTGTTGACCAGCCCGATGGCCAGCCAGCAGGCGAACATCGAGGACCCCCCGTAGGAGACGAACGGCAGCGGCAGGCCGGTCACGGGCATGAGGCCGAGGTTCATGCCGACGTTCTCGAAGACCTGGAAGGTGAACCACGTCGCGACGCCGAGCGCCACCAGCCGGCCGGCAGCATCCTGGGCGCGCGACGCCACCACGACCGTGCGGATGACGACGAACCCGAGGAGCAGGAGCAGCC
This sequence comes from uncultured Actinomycetota bacterium, assembly GCA_963730585.1. Lineage (GTDB taxonomy): Bacteria > Actinomycetota > Actinomycetes > Actinomycetales > Dermatophilaceae > Pedococcus_A. Next base: position 93,417 of record CAVSSL010000008.1, read on the forward strand.
CGGCGGCGCCGACGAAGCCCAGCTCCTCCCCCGCCACCGAGAAGACGAAGTCGGTCTGCTGGTAGGGGATGAACCCACCCTGCGTCTGCCGGCCCTCGAACAGCCCCTGTCCCTGCCAGCCGCCGGAGCCGATCGCGATGCGCACCTGCCGGGTCTGGTAGCCGATGCCCTGCGGGTCGGCCTGCGGGTCGGCGAAGGCGGTGAGCCGGTCGCGCTGGTAGTCGCTGAGCAGTGGCGTGGTCAGCGCCGCCACCACGCCGGCGACGACCAGGCCGAGCACGAGCCCCAGCCAGCGCTTGGGGGCGCCACTCAACGCCACGACCCCGAACGCCAGCGCGCCCAGCACCAGCGCCGAGCCGAGGTCGGGCTGCAGCATGACCAGGGCGATGGGGACGGCCGCGACCGCCCACGCCACCGCGACGTCACGACCGTCGGGTGCCGCGCCGCGGTCGAGCCGCTCGCCGAGGATGATGGCGAGCCCGAGGCAGAGCGCCACCTTCGCGAACTCCGAGGGCTGCACCGAGAACCCGCCGGGCAGCAGGATCCACGAGTGCGACCCGTTGACGGTCGAGCCGAGCGGCGTGAGCACCAGCACCAGCCCGGCCACCGAGAGCAGGTAGAGCACGGGCACGAGGGCCCGCAGCAGCTGGTAGCCCGTGCGGGTCACCGCCGCCGCGAGCCCGACCCCGAGGGCCGTGTTCAGCAGGTGCCGGTTCAGGTATGCCGTGCCCGCCGCGTTGCGCGTCGCCGACCACACGAGCAGGGCACCGACGAGCGAGAGCCCGAGCGCGCCGATGACCAGCCCCCAGTCGCTGCGCGCCCAGGTGCCGGGCAGGGCAGGCTCCCAGGCGCGGCGCACCCGCGGCCCCCGCCCCCGCACGGCCGGCCCGTTCAACAGGGAGCCGCTCAGGAGGGGACGACGGTGGTCAGCACCTGTCGGCACTGCTCGATGTCCCCCGCCATGGCCGTGAGCAGCTCCTCGACGGAGTCGAAGCGCAGGGTCGGCCGGATGTGCTCGACGAACTCGATGGCGACCCGCTCGTCGTAGAGGTCGAGGTCCGTGCGGTCGAGCACGTAGGCCTCCACGGTGCGCGCGGTGCCGTCGAAGGTCGGGTTGGTGCCCACCGAGATGGCCGCGGGCAGCGTCCGCTCCACGTGCTCGGTCGGCAGGTCGAGCCGGGTCAGCCACCCGGCATACACCCCGTCGGCCGGCACCATGCCGAGCGCGTCCTGGCCGAGGTTCGCCGTCGGGTAGCCGAGGTCGCGGCCCCGGTGCGCCCCGTGCACGACGGTGCCCACCACCTGGTGGGGGCGGCCGAGGATGCCGGCGGCCGCTGCGACCCGCCCGGCGGCGAGGTGCTCGCGCACGCCGGTGGAGGACCACCGGTGGTGCCCCTCGTCGCCGAGGTCGCCCACGTCGCCCACCACGACGACCTCGAAGCCGTGCTTCTCCCCCAGCTCGCGCAGCAGGTCGACGTCGCCGGTGTAGCCGGCGCCGAAGCCGCGGGTGTCCTGGCCGACCACGAGGAGCCGGGCCTGCAAGCGCCTCCACGAAGGTGCGCACGACGTAGTCCTCGGCCGTCTGCGCGGCGAACTCGTGGGTGAACTCCAGCACGAGCAGGCCGTCGAGCCCGATGTCGTCGAGCAGCTCGTCACGCAACGAGTCGGGCGTGATGAGCGGCAGGCCCTTGTCGCGGTGGAACAGCGCCGCCGGGTGCGGGTCGAACGTCACCGCGACCGACGGCAGCCCGAGCCGGGCACCCTCGTCGCGCAGGCGGCCGAGCACCGCCCGGTGGCCGCGGTGGACCCCGTCGAAGTTGCCGAAGGTCGCCACGCAGGGGCGCAGCGACTCGGGGGTCTGGGCGGGGTCGGTCCAGCGGTGCACGGAGGACACTCTACGAACCTGAGGGGGCGAACACGACGAGCGCCCGGGCTTTCAGCCCCGACTCGTCGAGCATCGCCACCAGCGTGCCGTCGGGCGCGAAGGCGGCGACCGGCTCCCGGCGACCGGCCGGCGCCGAGGCGATGCGCTGCCCGTAGCCGACGGCGCGGGCCTCCGGCTCGCTCAGCTCGCGGGCGGTGAACCCGCCCCGGGCGGCGTCGGCGAGCGGCAGGAGGGGCACCTCGTCGCGCTCCGCCGCCGCCCCCAGCTCCTCGAGGGTGTGGGCCTGCTCGAGGGTGAACGAGCCGACCCGGGTGCGCCGCAGCGCGGTGAGGTGGCCGCCGACCCCGAGCGCGGTGCCGAGGTCGCGGGCGAGGGCTCGGACGTAGGTGCCCGAGGACACCTCCACCTCGACGTCGACGTCGAGCACCGGCACACCGTCGGCCTCGGCTCGTCGGGTCTGCAGCACGTCGAACCGGTGGACCGTCACGGGACGGGCGGCCAGCTCGACGTCCTCACCGGCGCGGACGCGGGCGTAGGAGCGCTCGCCCTTGACCTTGATGGCGCTGACCGCGCTGGGCACCTGGTCGATGTCGCCGGTGAGGGCGAGCACGGCGCGGCGCAGCGCACCCGCGGTGACCCCGTCGGCCGGGGTCGAGGCGGTGACCTCGCCCTCGGCGTCGTCGGTGATGGTGCTCTGGCCGAGCCGGATGGTCGCGGTGTAGGTCTTGTCGCAGCCGACCAGGAAGGTCAGCAGCCGGGTGGCCTTGTTGACCCCCAGCACGAGCACGCCGGTGGCCATCGGGTCGAGGGTGCCGGCGTGCCCGACGCGGCGGGTGCCGCAGAGCCGGCGGGCCCGCCCGACGACGTCGTGGCTGGTCCAGCCGGCGGGCTTGTCGACGACGAGCAGTCCGTCAGCGACGGGCATCTGCCTCACCGTCGAGGTCGGCGGAGTCCCAGACGGTGTCGTCGACGTCGTCGGCTTCGTCGCCCACATCGCCCAGGTCGTCGTCCTCGGCCGCGGGCTTCTTGTAGGGGTCGGCGTCGCCGGCGTACTGCGCCGCTGCTGCGGCGGCGGCCACCGCGGCGTCGCGCTCCTTGGCCTCGCGCAGGAGGTCCTCGAGGTGGGCGGCGGTCTCCGGGATGGCGTCGGCGAAGAAGTCGAGGCTCGGGGTCAGCCGGATGCTGATCTGGCCGCCCACGAAGGAACGGAGCCGGCCCTTGTTCTTCTCCAGGAGCGCGGCGGTCTTGGCGCGCTGCGCCTCGTCACCGAAGACGGTGTAGAAGACCGACGCGTGCTGCAGGTCGTTGGTCACCCGCACGTCGGTGATGGTGACGAAGCCGAGGTCGGGGTCCTTGACGATCCGCTCGACGTTCGCCGCGATGAGGACCTTGATGCGGTCGGCGATCTTGCGGGCGCGTCCTGCGTCAGCCATGGCTACTCCTCGTGTGGGTCAGGGGTCGCGCGGCGCCGTGGCGGCTCACCGGCGCGACGGGAAGGTGGGGGTATGCCGGGTGGTGACCACCCGGCATACCCCCACCGCTGTGCGCGTCAGGCGCGCGGCTTCTCGCGCATCTCGTAGGTGGAGATGAGGTCGCCGAGCTGCAGGTCGTTGTAGGACCCGAGGTTGATGCCGCACTCGAAGCCCTCGCGGACCTCGGTGACATCGTCCTTGAACCGGCGCAGGCCGGCGATCTCGACGTTCTCGGCCACCACGACACCGTTGCGGGTGATCCGCGCCTTGGTGCCGCGCTTGATCTCGCCGCTGCGGACGATCGAACCGGCGATGTTGCCGAACTTGGACGAGCGGAAGATCTCGCGGATCTCCGCCGTGCCGAGCTCGTGCTCCTCGAACTCCGGCTTCAGCATGCCCTTCAGGGCCGCCTCGATCTCCTCGATGGCGTTGTAGATCACCGAGTAGTAGCGGATCTCGACGCCCTCGCGCTCGGCGTAGTCAGCGTTCTGGCCCTCGGCCCGGACGTTGTAGCCGATGATGATGGCGTCGGAGGCCATCGCGAGGTTGATGTTGTTCATCGTGATCGCACCGACGCCGCGGTCGATGATCCGCAGGTCGACCTCGTCGCCCACGTCGATCTGCAGCAGCGCGTCCTCGAGCGCCTCGACCGAGCCGGAGACGTCGCCCTTGAGGATGAGGTTGAGCGTCTCGACCTTGCCGGCCGCCAGGGCCTCGTTGAGGTCCTCGAGGCTGATGCGCTTGCGGGCCTTGGCCAGGGAGGCCTGGCGGTCCGCCGACTCACGCCGCTCGGCGATCTGCCGGGCGGTGCGGTCGTCGGGGGCGACGACGAAGGTGTCGCCGGCCCGCGGGACGGAGGACAGACCCAGCACCTGCACGGGGCGGGACGGACCCGCCTCGTCGACGTTCTTGCCGTGCTCGTCGAGCATGGCGCGCACGCGGCCGTAGGCGCTGCCGGTGACGATCGCGTCGCCGACCCGCAGGGTGCCGGTCTGCACCAGCACCGTCGCGGTCGCACCGCGGCCACGGTCGAGGTTGGCCTCGATCGCCACACCACGGGCGTCCTTCTCCGGGTTGGCCCGCAGGTCGAGCGCCGCGTCGGCCGTGAGCAGGACGGCCTCGAGGAGGCTGTCGATGTTCTGGCCGGCCTTGGCGGAGACGTCGACGAACATCGTGTCGCCGCCGTACTCCTCGGCCACGAGGTTGTACTCGGTCAGCTGCTGGCGCACCTTCGAGGGGTTGGCGCCCTCGACATCGATCTTGTTGACCGCGACCACGATCGGCACGTCGGCCGCCTGGGCGTGGTTGAGCGCCTCGATGGTCTGCGGCATCACACCGTCGTCGGCCGCCACCACGAGGATCGCGATGTCGGTGACCTTGGCACCACGGGCACGCATGGCGGTGAACGCCTCGTGACCCGGGGTGTCGATGAAGGTGATCGGCCGGTCGACGCCCTCGTGCACCTTGTGCACCTGGTAGGCACCGATGTGCTGGGTGATGCCACCGGACTCGCCGCCGGCGACGTCCTCGTTGCGGATGGCGTCGAGCAGGCGGGTCTTACCGTGGTCGACGTGACCCATGACGGTCACGACCGGCGGACGCGCCTCGAGGTCCTCGTCCTCCTCGCCCTCGATACCCGTCTCCAGGTCGATGTGGAAGGAGTCGAAGAGCTCCTTCTCCTCCTCCTCGGGGGAGACGACCTGGATGTCGTAGCCGAGCTCGGCACCGAGCAGCTTGAAGGTGTCCTCGTCCAGCGACTGGGTGGCCGTGGCCATCTCGCCGAGGTGGAAGAGCACCGTCACCAGCGAACCGGGGTTGGCGTCGATCTTGTCGGCGAAGTCGCTCAGCGACGAGCCGCGGCGCACGCGGATGACGGTCGAGCCGTTGCCGCGCGGGACGCTGACGCCACCGATCGACGGCGCCTGCATCTGCTCGAACTCCTGGCGCTTCGCGCGCTTGGACTTGCGGCCGCGGACCGGACGGCCGCCACCGCGGCCGAACGCACCGGCCGTGGAGCCACGACCGGCGCCACCGCGGAAACCGCCGCCACCACCGGGACGACCGGCGAAGCCGCCGCCACCGCCGGGGCGACCGCCACCGGCACCGCCGGGGCCGCCACCGGGACGACCACCCGGACGGGCCGGGCGCTCACCGGGACGGGCGACCGCGCTGCGGTCGGGCATCATGCCCGGGCTCGGGCGCGGGCCGCCGGGACGCGGGCCGGCAGCGCCGGTGCCACCCGGACGGGGCCCGGGACGGCTCTGCGGGCGCGGCATGCCCTGGCTCGGGGCGAACGGGTTGTTGCCCGGACGCGGGGCACCCTCGCGGCCGCCGCCTTCGCGGCCGCCGCCACCCTCTCGGCCGGCACGCATGCCCTGGCTCGGGGCGAAGGGGTTGTTGCCCGGACGCGGGGCGCCGGGACGCGGACCACCCGGGCGCGGTGCGGCGCCGGGGCGGGGGGACGGGGGCACGCCGGGGCCCTGGCGGCCCTCGTCGCGCGAGGACTGCACGCGCGCTGCCGGGGCCTCGGGGGCCTTCGGAGCGGGGCGCGGGCCGGGCGTCGGCGCCGACGGCGCGGCAGCCGGCTTCACCGGGGCGGCGGGCTCGGCCGCAGCCGGGGCAGCCGGGGCAGCCGGCGCGGGGGTCGCCGGTGCCGGGGTCGCCGGAGCGGCGGGGGCAGGGGCGGGCGCAGCAGGCTTGCCTGCGGCCTTCTTGGGCGCCGGCTTGGCGGCGGGCTTCGCCTCGGCCTGACCGTCGCCGCTGCCGCGGAGCTCCGCGGGGAAGGTCTCCTTGATCTTGCGGACGACCGGCGGCTCGATGGTGGAAGAGGCGGAACGGACGAACTCGCCCTGCTCCTTGAGGTGGTTGAGCAGAGTCTTGCTCTCGACTCCGAGCTCCTTGGCGAGCTCGTAGACACGGACCTTGGCCACGTTTCTCCTGTCTGGTCCGTGCCGGGACAGGCGCGGACCGTCGTTACTGCTGGGGGGTGCTCATCGCTGAGTACTCATCGGGTGCTCATCAGCGTCAAACCCGCTTTCGGTTCCCAATTCGGACGGTTTCTTCTGCACTTGCCTCTGCGAGCTGGCCTCGAGGTGGTCCCTCACCGGCGCCGGGTCGAGGGCCGCACTGACACGCAGCGCGCGCCCGAAGGCTCGGCGTCGGAGGGCTTGGTCAAAGCAGTCGACCGCCGGGTGCAGCCATGCGCCACGGCCCGGCAGACAACGTCGCAGATCCGGTACAAGCAGGAACTGGCCCTGTTCATTCCGCACTGCGACCACTCGCAGGAGCGCCGACCGGCTATCCCTCCCGCGACACCCCACACACGTCCGGATCGGGCGCGCTGCGCCGTCACCGGGCTCTGTACGGGTGCGCCGGGGCTGGAGTCCAGTCCGGTCGGTCCCCATCAGTCTACCCGTTACTGGGGGCGACGTGCGCCACCGGCACCGCCCGCGCGGCCACCACCGGCACCAGCAGCCCCACCAGCACCTCTGGAGGCCCCTGAGCCGGAGCTCGAGCCGGCGCTCGAGCCGGCGCTCGAACCCGAGCTCGAACCGGAGCCCTGCGGCGCGCTGTCCGGACGGATGTCGATGCGCCAGCCGGTCAGCTTGGCGGCGAGGCGGGCGTTCTGGCCCTCCTTGCCGATCGCCAGCGAGAGCTGGTAGTCCGGCACCACCACGCGGGCGGACCGCAGCTGCGGGTCGACGATCTCCACCGACTCCACGCGCGACGGCGACAGCGCCGCGGCGACGAACTGCTTGGGGTCCTCGGAGTAGTCGACGATGTCGATCTTCTCGCCGTGCAGCTCGGTCATCACCGCGCGGACGCGGGCGCCCATGGGGCCGATGCAGGCGCCCTTGGCGTTGAGTCCCGCCACCTTGGAGTGCACCGCGATCTTCGTGCGGTGGCCGGCCTCGCGGGCCAGTGCCGCGATCTCGACGCTGCCGTCGGCGATCTCGGGCACCTCCAGGGCGAACAGCTTGCGCACGAGGTTGGGGTGCGTGCGCGACAGGCCGATCTGCGGGCCCTTGGGACCGCGGCGCACGCTGACCACGAAGCAGCGGAGGCGCTCGCCGTGCACGTACTTCTCCCCCGGGACCTGCTCGGCCAGCGGCAGGATGCCCTCCACCGTGCCGAAGTCGACCAGGACGTGGCGCGGGTCGGAGCTCTGCTGGATCACGCCGGCGACGACGTCGCCCTCGCGGCCCTTGAAGTCACCGAGGATGGCCTCGTCCTCGAGGTCGCGCAGACGCTGGACGATGACCTGCCGCGCGGTCGAGGCGGCGATCCGCCCGAAGCCCGTGGGGGTGTCGTCGAACTCGGGCCCCAGCTCCGGGCGGCCGCGCTCCTCGCCCTCGGCGGGCTCGGGCGCCTCGATCTCCTCGCGCGCCCACACGATGACGTGGCCGGTCTTGCGGTCGAGCTCGACACGGGCGTGCTTGTAGGCGCCCTCGGTGCGGTGGTAGGCGACGAGCAGCGCCTGCTCGATGGCAGGGATCAGGATGTCGAGCGAGATGTCCCGCTCCCGCTCGAGGGCCCTCAGGGCCGCCAGGTCGATGTCCATGTTCAGTTCTCCCTACTCGCTGCTGTCGATGCTGTCGTGCTCGTCGTGCTCGTCGTGCTCGTCGTGCGCGTCCTCGTCGTGCGCGTCCCCGGCGTCCCGCTCGTCCCGGCCCCGCGAGAACTCGACCTGGACGACGGCACGCGAGACGTCGGCATACCGGAGCTCCTGCTCGCGCGCGGGCTGCTTCTTCGCGGCGGGCACCTCGATGGTCAGGCCGTCCTGTCCGGCCCGGAGGATGCGGCCCGTCACGGGCTCACCCTCGACGGGGGTCAGGGTCACCAGGCGCGAGACGTTGCGCTGGAAGTGCCGCGGCTGGGTCAGCGGGCGGTCGACCCCCGGGGAGGTCACCTCGAGGGTGTAGGGCTGCTCCCCCATGACGTCGGAGGCGTCGAGCGCGTCGCTGACGACGCGGGTGGCGTCGGCGACCTCGTCGAGGCTCAGCGACGGCGTCGGCTCGGTGACCTCCGGGGCGTCGGCCTCGAGGGCCCGGTCGATCCAGACGCGCACCAGGCGGCGTCGGCCGGCCGGCGTCACGGCGACGTCCTCGACCAGCAGGCCCAGGGCGGCGAGCGGGCCCTCGACGGTAGGACGGATCTGCTCTTTAACGCTCACGCTGATCGTCCTCTCTGAAGTTCTCGGGTCCGTGCGCGGACACTCTATCCACGGCGGCGGGCACGGTGCATGTCGCCGACGGGCTGCCCGGGCGCCGCTGCGCCCCGTGCCATGATCGGGCCCATGCCCGAGACCCCCAGCCGTATGCCGTGCAGGCCGAGCCGGCGGTCCGTGGTGGCCGCCCTCGGGCTGGCCGCCGCCGGCGTGGCGCTCTCGGGCTGCGGCATCCGACTCGAGGACGACGCGCCCCGCGTGCCGCTCATCCCGACCCGCGAACCGGTGCCCGGGGAGGCCTTCCTGCTGGGGCTCTGGCTCGGGTCGCAGGACCTCGCGCAGCAGGCCGCCGCCCTGGGCGGAGCGGGCACGGCGCTTCCCGCACGGCTGGCCTCGCTGCACCGCGCCCAGGCCGACGTGCTGCGCACCCTGCTGCACACCGAGGGTGTGCCCGACCGGGTGGTCGAGGACGCACGGAAGGCGCACACGGTCGCTCCCTCCCCAACCTCGACGACCTCGACCGCGGGGCCGGCCGCGTCCACCGCACCGAGGGCCTCCGCGTCCGCGTCCCCCGGGGCCACCGGCGCACCCCCCGCGCCCTCCCGATCGACCCTGGCCACGGCCGAGGCGTCCGCGCTGTCCGCCGAGTCGTTCGCGGCGCTGGCGACGCTCGACGCGAAGGCCGTGGTGAGCCCGGCCGCGGCCCTCGCGCAGCGCGCGGCAGCCGCCACCCTGCTGGGCAAAGCCCCCACCTGGCCGGCGCAGGAGTCGGTCGCCGCCGACCTTGCAGCCGTGGCGCTCGAGGCCACCCGCGCGGCCGTCTACGGGTTCGAGGTGGTGGCCGCGCAGTCCGGCGGCTCCCAGCGCCGCCTCGCGTCGGCGACCCTGGCGACGTTGCGGGCCCGCGCCTCCCGGCTGGAGGAGCCGGCCGGCGAGGCGGCCACGCCCCCGTCCCTGGGCTACCCGCTCCCCTTCGCGGTCACCAGCCCGAGTGCAGCCCGGCGGCTCGCGCTCCACGTGCTCGGGGGGCTGCGCGCCAGCCGCGCGGCAGCAGCCTCCCGGTCCGCGGGCGAGGCCACGGGCCTGGCCGCCTCCGTGCAGTGGCTCGCCGAGGCCGAGGGTCTGTGCCACCGGTGGGGCATGCCGCTGCGGCCGTTCCCCGGCCTGGAGTGACGGTGCCCTCCACCACGGAGGCCGCAGCGCTCATCCCGGCCGGCTGGCGCGAGTGGGTCGCGCGGCTGCCACCGGAGGGTGGCCCCTCGGGCGCCGAGTGGGCGGCAGGCCTCCCCCGCCTGCTCGCCGACCTGCTCGACCACTGGGACCTCACCCCCACGGGGCCGGGCCTCACCGGCTGGACCGCCGTGGTCGTGCCGGTCACGCGCGCCGGCGACGCACTGGCGCTCAAGGTCGTCTGGCCGCACCGGGAAGCCGTGGCCGAACCGCTCGCGCTGCGGCACTGGGCCGGCGACGGCGCTGTGGGCCTGGTGGCCGCCGAGCCGTCCCGCGGCGGCCTGCTGCTCGAGGCGCTCGACCCCACACGTGACCTCGTGCTCGAGCCGGTGGAGCAGGCCTGCGAGGTCATCGGCGACCTGCTGGCGAGGCTGCACGTGCCCGCACCGCCGAGGGTGCCCACCCTGTCCGGCTGGCTCGACCGGCAGCTCGCCCGGCTGCCTCTGCACGCCGACACCGTGCCGCGCAGGATGCTCGACCACGCGGGGTCGCTGATGCGCGAGCTGGCGGCCCTGCCCGACGTCGACGGCACGCTGCTGCACACCGACCTGCACTTCCAGAACGTGCTCGCCGGAGAGCGCGAGCCGTGGCTGGCCATCGACCCGAAGCCGCTGGCCGGCCGGCCCGGCTTCGAGCTGCCGCCGGTGCTGTGGAACCGGGTCGACGAGCTCGGCACCGGGTCGGCCTTCCGCTGGTCGGTGCGCCGCCGGCTCCAGGTGGTCTGCGAGGCGGCCGGCATCGACGAGGACGAGGCGCGCGCGTGGGTCGTCGTCCGGGAGACGGCCGAGGCCATGTCGGCGGCTGACGACGGTGACCGCGACGGACTCACCCTGGCCATCTCGCTGGCCAAGGCCATGGACGACTGAGACGGCTGGGACGCCCGCGCTCGTCCGCCCTCAGCCCACCCGTCACCCCACCCAGGTGTACTCGACCTCAGGGCGACCCGAGCCGGTGTAGCGCGACCGGCGCACGGCCAGCCTGCTCTCGCAGAGGAACTCGGCGTAGCGCCGGGCCGTGACCCGGCTGACGCCGACAGACTCCCCTAGCTCGGACGCCGACACCCCCGCACCGGTGGTGCGCAGAGCCCGCGACACCCTGCCGAGCAGCTCCTCGCTCATCCCCTTCGGGAGCCTGGCCTCAGTGGCCGCCCTGACCCCCGAGACCACCTCGTCGACCTCCGCCTGGGTGCCCACCTGCTCGGCGCCGTGCAGCTGCTCGCGGTAGGCGCGGTAGGCCTGCAGCCGCTCGCGCAGCGTGGCGAACACGAACGGCTTGAGGACGTACTGCACGACGCCGAGCGAGACCGCCGCGCGCACGACCTCGAGGTCACGGGCCGAGGTGAGGGCGATGACGTCGGCCCGGTGGCCGCTCGCCCGCATGGCGCGCACCACCTCGAGCCCGTGCCGGTCGGGCAGGTTCATGTCGAGCAGCACGAGGTCGACCGCGTGCTCCTGCAGCGCCTTCAGCGCGGCCTGGCTGGTGCCCGCGGTCGCCACGACCGCGAACCCGGGAACCCGGGTGACGTATGCCGTGTGGGCCTCGGCCGCGACCGGCTCGTCCTCGACGACGAGCACGGTGAGGACGCCCACGCCGTCGCCCGTGCCGGGGGTGCCCGTCATGCGCGGGTTCCCACCGGTACGCGCACGACGAAGCGCGCCCCGGGCGGCCCCTCCACGTGCAGGTCGCCACCGAGCCGGTGCACCGACTGCGCGACGAGCGCCAGACCCAGGCCCCGGCGGCCTTCTCCCGCAGCCTGTTTCGTGGAGTAGCCGCGCTCGAACGCGCGCTCCGCCTCACCGGGCGCGAACCCGGGCCCACTGTCCTCGACGACCAGCACGGCACGACCGTCCTCCACGTGGGCATCGAACCGCACGCGCCGCGGACCGTCCACGGCCGCGACCGCGTCGAGCGCGTTGTCCACCAGGTTGCCGACGATCGTCACGAGGTCGCGGGCCGGGACGGCGTTCTCCGGCCAGTGGGCGCCCTCCCCCACCTCGAAGTCGATGCCGCGCTCGCCCGCCTGGGCCGCCTTGCCGAGCAGCAGGGCGGTCAGCGCGGGCTCCTGCACCGACGCGACGACACGGTCGGTGAGCACCTGCGAGGCGGCCAGCTCGTCGGTGGCGAACTCGAGGGCACGGTCGGGATGCCCCAGCTCGATGAGCGAGACCACGGTGTGCAACCGGTTGGCCGACTCGTGGGCCTGCGAGCGCAGCGCCTCGGTGAGGCCCCTCGCGGAGTCGAGCTCGCCGGTGAGGTCCTCGAGGTCGGTGCGGTCGCGGAGCGTGACGACCGACCCGAGCCGCCGACCCTCGCGCACGGCCGGTGCCTTGTTGAGCACCAGCACCCGCGCCTCGGTGACGTGCAGCTCGTCCTCACGCGGCTGCGGGTCGGTGAGCGCGGCCGCGAGGGGCGCCGCCAGGCCGAGGCTGTCGACGGGGCGACCGCGCGCGTCGTCCGGCAGCCCGAGCAGCCGCACCGCCTCGTCGTTGGCCAGGATGAGCCGGCCCCCGGGGTCGACGAGCAGCAGGCCCTCGGTGACGGCGTGCAGCACCGCGTCGTAGTACTCGTACATCTCGCGCAGCTGGCGCTCACCGAGCCCGTGGGTCTGCCGCCGGACCCGCCGGGCCACGAGCGCCGTGCCCACCCCCGACAGCAGCGCCGCCGCCAGGCCGGCGAGCACCAGCCCCGGCACCTGCCCCTGGAGGCGCTGGGCCACAGCGGCCTTGCGGATGCCGACCGCGACCAGGCCCTCGACCCGACCCTGGTCCGTCACCGGCACGACCACCCGCCGCGACGGCCCCAGCGTGCCGGTGTAGTCCTCCACGACCGTGCCTCCGGCCGCGGCAGGCGCGATGTGCCCGATGAACTGGCGCCCGACCTGGGCGGGGTCGGGGTGGCTGTAGCGGGTGCCGGTCGGGCTCATGACCACCACGAAGTCGGTGCCGGTCTCCTGCCGCACGCGCTCGGCATACGGCTGGAGGACGCGGGCGGGGTCCGGCCCCTGGACCGCCGCGACGACGTCGGGTGTCGCGGCCACCGCCTCGGCCACCGCGGTCGCCCGGGCCGTCGCCTCGGCGGTGGCGGACCGCTGCGCCTGCACCCAGGCGCCGAGCAGGCCGGCGCCGACCACCAGCACGGCCACCAGCACCTGGAGCGCGGCCGTCTGCCCGGCCACCGACCACCGGGAGGGGGGCACCACCCGCGACCGGCCACCGGCGGCAGGCGCCGCCGGGCCGGAATCGGACATCAGCGGCATACTGGACAGCTGCCCCAGCGCACGCAGGAGCCGGCCGGCCAGAACTCAATGAACACAAAGGTGACCCTAGTCACCGTTGCCAGCACCCTCGTGTCTGATCACCCCTCCGGGCACCGCCGCCCGGACCCACCTGCGGGAGGACCACCGTGAGCAGCACAGCCGACAACGCCGTCGACACCCGGCCAGCGCCGGGACGCGACCGCACGCACTACCTCTACGTCGCCGTCATCGCCGCCATGGTGGCGGGCATCGCCGTCGGCGCCATCTGGCCCGAGTTCGGCAAGGAGCTCAAGCCGCTCGGCACGATGTTCGTCAACCTGATCAAGATGATGATCACCCCGATCATCTTCTGCACCATCGTGCTCGGCATCGGCTCGGTGCGACGGGCCGCCCAGGTCGGCCGCGTCGGTGGCCTGGCCCTCGGCTACTTCCTCACCATGTCGACCGTCGCCCTCGCGATCGGCCTCGTGGTGGGCAACATCATCAAGCCCGGCGCCGGGCTGCACCTGACCGACGAGCTCGCCGCCGCCGGCCAGAAGCAGGTCGAGTCCGCCGGCGAGAGCGGCTCCACGGTCGACTTCGTCCTCGGGCTCATCCCCGACACGCTGGTCTCGGCCTTGACGTCGGGCTCGGTGCTGCAGGCCCTGCTGGTGGCCCTGCTGGTCGGCTTCGCCCTGCAGAAGATGGGCCCGGCCGGCGAGCCGATCCTGGTCGGCATCAAGCACCTCGAGCGCCTGGTCTTCCGCCTCATGGCCATGATCATGTGGGTCGCCCCCATCGGTGCGTTCGGCGCGATGGCCGCCGTCGTGGGCGCCACCGGCCTCGACGCGCTCAAGAGCCTCGGCCTGATCATGCTGAGCTTCTACGTCACCTGCGCGCTGTTCGTCTTCGTCGTGCTCGGCACCCTGCTCAAGGCGGTCACCGGGGTCAACATCTTCGCGCTGCTGCGCTACCTCGCCCGCGAGTTCCTGCTGATCCTCTCGACGTCCTCCTCCGAGTCGGCCCTGCCCCGCCTCATCGCCAAGATGGAGCACCTCGGTGTCTCGCGCCCGGTCGTCGGCATCACCGTGCCGACCGGCTACTCGTTCAACCTCGACGGCACCGCGATCTACCTGACGATGGCCTCGCTCTTCATCGCCGAGGCGATGGACAAGCCGTTCAGCATCGGCCAGCAGATCTCCCTGCTGGTGTTCATGATCATCGCCTCCAAGGGCGCCGCCGGCGTCACCGGGGCCGGCCTGGCCACGCTGGCCGGTGGCCTGCAGTCGCACCGACCCGACCTCGTCGACGGTGTCGGCTTCATCGTCGGCATCGACCGGCTCATGAGCGAGGCCCGCGCGCTGACGAACTTCGCCGGCAACGCGGTCGCCACCGTGCTCATCGGCACGTGGACCGGCCAGCTCGACAAGGGCCAGTGCAGCGCGGTGCTCGCCGGTGACCGGCCGTTCGACGAGGCCTCGATGATCGACGACGACCACACCGCCCCCGCAGAGGTCGGCGCGGCACCCCACGCGGCCGAACCGGAGTACGCCACCACGGCGAACCGCTAGGCACGACTCCGGGCCACGCGGCCTGAGGACAACACGCGGCCTACGACGCTGATCGCACCACGCGATCAGCGTCGTGGGCCGCTGTCGTGCACGAACGGCCGTTCGGCCGACAGACCTGTCAGATCCGGACGGGCCGCCCGAAGCTCGTTCCGACACCCGGTGAGAACAGCACGCTGTCGGGAGGGCGGTCAGTCACCCCCGGAAGACCCGCGGCGGCCACGAACCGGTCGTCGAGCTCGATCACCTCCGCCCGGTGCAACGGCCACGGGGCGTGGGTGTTCGGCACCCAGAGCGCCCGCCCTGCGACGGCGGTGTGCAGGCCGAACCGGGCGGTGAGGAACAGCTCGAGGGGAGCAGGTGCGGCAACCCGCTCCCCGACCCGCACACACAGCCGGCTGGTCGGGCTCGGGCCTGGTGGGGAGGGCCGCCGCCCCGTGCGGGGCCAGCGGTGCCACGGCCCGCGGAACCGGCGCGCGGCATACGTCACGACTGTGCCGGTGGGGTCACTGGGCACCGGCTGGGGCGCGAAGCGCATGCGCGCCCACTGGTACGGCGTGCCGAACAGCAGCCGTGCCCCGACGACGACCCCCAGGCGCTGCGCGTCGAGGGACAGGAACACCACCCCGCGACGGCCTGCGTCGTCACGGGAGTAGAGCCGCACGTTGGTCTCGAGGAAGGTGCCCAGCCACGGAACCGGCCGACCCGGTCCCACGCCGGCGTCGACCATGCGGAAGGGGATGAGGCCCACCCAGCTCGACCCGTCGTGGACATCGGGGCGCACACCCTCGGGCATGTACCGCGCCACGCGCTCCGGGTCGACGCGCCAGTGCACGAACGTGATGTCACGCCAGTGCTGCTGCATGATCGGGCGCCCCTGGAGCGCTGGCCCCTGCCCCGGCTCCGGCGACGTCACTTCGACCGTCCCAGCTCGTGGAGCACCGCCCGCGCGGCCCGCCGGCCGGAGACGAGGGCGCCCTGCTGGCTGGCCGTGTCGCGGTGGTCGCCCGCCACGAACAGCCCGTCCCCCAGCGCAACGGGACGGCGGGCCTGCAGCGGCGCGGACTGCACGGGCAGCGAGCGCTCGACGTCGTGCCGGACGACGAGTTCCCAGGTCGCTGTCGACGTGCCCCAGAGCCGGTCGAGCTCGCGGCGGGCACCTGCCTCGTCGAGGTCGCTCGGCAGCAGCGTCGTGGCCTGCACCAGTGCCCGGCCGGCGGGGGCGTAGGTGGGTGCGGCACCGCTCATGACCGAGGTGTTGACGACGGGTCCGCGCCGGGCGTCGACGAGGATCAGCCGCCCTGGCGCAGGGGTCTCGGCGGCAGCGAACCACCAGGTGCGCAGGCCGCGCATGACCGGCGAGCCGACGCCCACCAGGGCGAGGGCGTCGACGGCATCGGTCGCGACGACGACCGCCGACGCCTGCAGCGGGCCGTGGGAGGTGTCGACCCGGCCGCGCGAGACGGCATGCACCCGCACCCCGCAGCGCACGGGCTCCCGCAGTCCGGCGGCGATCTGGCGGGGAAGGGCCTGCACGCCGGCGGCGGGGACACCGGGGGTGCCCAACAGGAAGCAGCGCACCAGGAGGCGCACGAAGGCCGCCGAGGTCTGCCCCGAGCTGTCGGCCAGCACCCCGGCGAGGAAGGGCTCGAGCACCTCGCGCCTGAGCCGCCCGCTGACGCCGGCCTCGTCGAGGGACGCGGCCAGCGTCGTGTCTGGCCCGCGGGTGAGGTGGGACGGCCTCAGTGCCGGGGCCGCCCACCGGGCCAGCGCAGCCAGCTCCCCCACGTCGAGATAGCCGCTGCGCAGCGTGTCCGGCAGCAGGCGGGGCTCGCGCCGCGGATCGGCCAGCACGGCCAGTCCCCGCTGGTTGCGCACGGCCACACCGGCATCGAAGGGGCGAAGCTCCAGGGCGTCGAGGTCGACCAGCCGGCGCAGCGCCGGGTAGGCCGGGTTGATGATCTGGAATCCGCGGTCGCAGAGGAAGCCGTCGACATGGTCGGTGCGCATGCGTCCGCCCACCTCGTCGGCGGCCTCGAGGACGATGACCGACAGGCCGGCGCGCTCGAGGGTGCGGGCGCAGGCGAGTCCGGCCAGGCCTGCACCCACGACGATGACGTCGGCGTCCTCGTCCCTCACCATGCCCTCCTTGTGGTCATGTCCAACGGTGGCACGCGGTGCGGCGGGCCGCGCGGCACGCGGGCCCACACGCGAGCCGACTCCCGGCGGCGCGCAGGGGTCGGGCAGGAGCGCGCCGTCCGGCATACGGTGAGGCATGGCCAACCGTCTGGCGGCGTCCACCTCCCCCTACCTGCTCCAGCACGCGGACAACCCCGTCGACTGGTGGGAGTGGTGCCCGGACGCCTTCGAGGAGGCCCGGCGCCGTGACGTGCCGGTCGTGCTCTCGGTGGGGTATGCCGCGTGCCACTGGTGCCATGTCATGGCCCACGAGTCCTTCGAGGACGAGGGCGTCGCGCAGGTGCTCAACCGGGACTTCGTGGCGGTGAAGGTCGACCGCGAGGAGCGCCCGGACATCGACGCCGTCTACATGCAGGCCACCACGGCGCTCACCGGGCACGGCGGCTGGCCCATGACGTGCTTCCTCACCCCCGACGGCGAGCCGTTCTACTGCGGCACCTACTTCCCGCGCGAGCACTTCCTCCAGCTGCTGCAGGCGGTGCACGACACCTGGCGCACCCAGCGTGAGCGGGTGCTGGAGACGAGCGGCTCGATCGTGGCGCGGCTGCGCGAGCTCGGCGGCACCCTGGCAGCCCGGCCCATCGGCGAGGACGTGCTCGCGAGCGCGGTCGCGCTGCTGCTGGGCCAGTTCGACGACGAGCGTGGTGGCTTCGGTGGCGCACCGAAGTTCCCGCCGTCGATGGTGCTGGAGTTCCTGCTGCGGCACCACGGGCGCACCGGCTCGCGGGACGCCCTCTCACATGGCCGAGCGGACCTGCGAGGCGATGGCGCGCGGCGGGATGTACGACCAGCTCGGCGGCGGCTTCGCGCGGTACTCGGTCGACGCCGACTGGGTGGTCCCCCACTTCGAGAAGATGCTCTACGACAACGCCCAGCTGCTGCGGGTCTACACGCACCTGCACCGCACGACCGGCTCGCCGCTCGCCCGGCGCGTGGCGCTCGAGACGGCGGAGTTCCTGCTGCGCGACCTGCGCACGGACCAGGGAGCGTTCGCCTCCGCCCTCGACGCCGACACCGACGGCGTGGAGGGCCTGACCTACGCCTGGACGCCGGCCCAGCTCATCGAGGTCCTGGGGCCCGACGACGGTGCGCGGGCGGCCGAGCTGCTGGGCGTCACCGAGCGCGGCACCTTCGAGCACGGAAGCTCGACCCTGCAGCTGCGTCGCGACCCCGACGACCAAACGTGGTGGCACGACGCGCGCGAGCGCCTCTTCCGTGCCCGGCAGCGACGGCCGCAGCCGGCCCGCGACGACAAGGTCGTCACCTCGTGGAACGGGCTCGCCATCGCCGGCCTCAGCGACGCCGGCGTGCTGCTCGACGAGCCCGCCCTGGTCGAGGCGGCCGTGGAGTGCGCCAGACACGTCCTGGAAACCCACCTGGTCGACGACCGCCTGCGCCGGGCCTCCCGCGACGGCCGGGTCGGCGCCGCGGCAGGGGTGCTCGACGACTACGGCAACCTCGCCGAGGGCCTCCTCGCCCTCCACCAGGCCACTGGCGAGCCCCGCTGGCTGGAGGTGGCCGGCCGACTCCTCGACACCGCAACGGCCCGCTTCGGGGACGGCAGCGGGAGCTTCCACGACACCGCCGACGACGCAGAGGCGCTGGTCACCCGCCCGCGTGGCCAGGGCGACAACGCCGAGCCCTCGGGGCAGTCCGCCGTGGCGGGCGCCCTGCTGACCTACTCGGCCCTCACCGGCAGCACCGGGCACCGGGTGGCTGCCGACGCGGCCCTGGCCGCCTCGGGACTGCTCGCGGCCCGCGACCCCCGCTTCGCCGGCTGGACCCTCGCGGCGGCGGAGGCGGCAGCGGCCGGGCCGCTGCAGGTCGCCGTGGTGCACGACGGGGCCCGGGCTGGCGAGGTGCAGGGCGACGGGGTGAACGCTGCCGAGGTGCGGCGGCTGGTCGGCCTGGCCCGGCGCTCCACCTCCCCCGGCCTGGTCCTCGCCCACGGCGCCCCGGACACCCCCGGCGTCCCACTGCTGGAGGGACGCCCGCTCGTCGACAACCGGCCGACGGCCTACGTGTGCCGCGGCTTCGTGTGCGACGCCCCGGTCACGAGCGCGGAGGCGCTGGAGACGGCGCTGACGAGCGCCACGCCGGCCCCCTAGGCGGCGACGAGGTCGGTGACCTGCTCGCGTGACCAGTGCGGGGAGACGCCGGGGCAGTCGAGCAGGTAGTCGACCAGCGCGTCGTCGGTGTGCTCGTGGGTCTCCCGAAGTCCCTTGGCCACCATCGTGAGGTAGGGCTCCGACGGCGGGTTGTGCGGCAGCTCTGCGGTCTCCGGGCTCGTGAAGGTCAGCACCGGGTGCCCCTCCAGCTCACCCACCAGGTGCAGCGACTCGTAGCGGCCGGGGCCGAGGCTGTGCTGGCGCTCCTCGAGCACCGTGCTGAGGTCGAGGTCCTGCCCCGGGTCGCGGTGCATCTCCTGGGCGGCCACGTCGGCGAACTGCGCCTCGGTGATGAGGTAGGCCCGGGCCAGTGCCTGGCTCGGCGAGGTGGTGTCGTAGAAGGCCACGCCGCCGTCCCAGGTCGGTGAGTGCCAGCCGAAGAAGACCTGCCCGGGGAGCTCGAGGGCGGTGTCCCCCAGGGGGTGGGACTGGTCACGGGCGCCGGGGTACGTCCGGGTCGCGCCCTCAGGACGACCGCCCCTCAGGTAGCAGAGGAAGCGGTCGCGGGAGAGGTTCGAGCCATAGCTGGCGTACCACACGTGCACCCGCACCACTGTGCCAAATGGTCACCCATAGTTCCAGTGGGCTATGGACCGATGGCCCGTTCGGGCCAGGATTTCGTCCTATAGGACGAGGACGGGAGGACGAGGACGGGAGGACGAGGGCTGGTGGGCGAGGACTAGAGAACGAGGCAGCGGTATGCCGGGTCGGCCGCTTCCAGCGCGGCGCGCCCCTCCTCCGGGTCGACGAAGAGCGCCGTGGCCCAGACGTCGGCCCACAGCAGCGACGGTCCGGTGACCGTGGCCGAGCCGTCGCGGACGACCGGGGCGCCGGTGCGCGGGTCGACGATGTGCGCGCCGCGGGCGGCCGAGCCGGAGGTGGCCACGCCGCCGGCGGTGAGGTCGACGGTGGCGACGATGCGGCTCCGGTCGCGGGGGTCCTCGATGCCGATCCGCCACGGGCGCAGCTCCCCGGCGCTGCGGCCTGCCCCGGCGACGATGTCGCCACCGGCGTTGACGCAGAACGCGACCTCGGGCACCAGTGCCAGGTGGCGTGCCACACCTTCGACGGCCCAACCCTTCACCAGGCCGGTGGGGTCGTGGGCGCTCGCTCCGTCGGGGCCCGGGAGCGAGGCCCGGAAGAGCCCTCTCGTGCGGGCCTCGGCCTCCGCGCACAGGTCGCGCACCTCCCGCAGCCAGGGGTGCCCGTCGGCCTCGTCGAGCTCCCCGCGGCGGATCCGCACCAGGTCGCTGTCGTCACGCCAGGTGCTGAAGACGCGGTCGACGCGGCGCAGGTGCGAGAAGGCTTGGGCGACAGCGGTTTCCGCCTCCTGGGCTGCCGGCCCCTCAGCGCCGCGCAGGTGGATCGAGATCGGCATGCCCATGATCTGCTCGACCCACACCCGGCGCGGCGGACGCGCGGATGTCGACGTCGTTGCGGGGGTCACGGTAGACGTCGCCACAGCGGTCACAGCCCCGCCTTGTCGAGGGCCGACTGGAGCGACTGGATGTAGCCGTCCGAGGTCACCGTCGCACCGGAGATCATGTCGATGTTGGCGTTCTGCGCGGCCACGACCTCCTGGTTGAGGATCGGCACGGCGTAGGAGTTGATCTCCTCGTCACGGTGGTTGCCCGACGGCACCTGGAGCACGTCGGCCGACGTGATCTTGCCGCCCGCCACGGTCAGCTGCACCTGCACCGGGCCCCACTGGGTCATGACGGTGTCGCCGGAGTAGGTCTTCGCCGAGGACGAGGAACCGGAGGACCCCGAGGACGAACCGGAGGACGACCCCGAGGAGCCGGAGGAGCCCGAGCCGGAGGAGTCCGAGCCGGAGGATGAGCCCGAGCCCGAGGAACCAGACGAGCCCGAGCCGCCCGACGTCACCCCCGCCTGCGCCACGGTCGACGCGGCGGCGCTGCCGCTGGACGTGGAGGTGTGGTAGCTGAAGAGGAGCACCAGCGTGGTGAGGGTGCTGAGCATCCAGAGGGTGATGCGTCGCATGGGTCAGGTCCTTGTCGTCGTTGTCGTCGTCGTCGGGTGGACGGCTTCAGTAGGCGAAGCGCTCGGTGTGGACGTGCTCGGTTGGCACCCCGCACGCGAGGGCGGCCTCGCGCGCGGCGTCCATCCACTCGGGGGCGCCGCAGAGGAAGACGTCGTGGTCGGCGACGTCGGGCACCAGCTCCTGCAGCGCCTGCGCGTCGGTGAGGTGGGATGCCTGGGCCGGTAGCCAGGTGCGCCGGCCGGGGATGCGGGGGCCCTCGACCACGATGTGCCTGGCGCCCCGCGCCGCCGCGAGGTCGCGGATCTCGTCGGCCAGGACGAGCCCGTGCCGCGCGCTCCCCCGCTGCACGACGGTGACGTCACCGGGGTGCTGGGGCAGTTCCTCCAGCATCGCCTTGAGCGGGGTGATGCCGATGCCGGCCCCCATGAGGAGCACCTTGCGCCGGCTCCGCACCCCGGCGTGGAGCCGGCCATAGGGGCCCTCGACGAGCACCCGGGTGCCGGGCTCGAGCCGCGCCAGTGCGGCGCTGCCGTCGCCGAGGTGTGCGGCGGTGAACCGCAGCGTCTCTCCGTCGGGGGCTGCGGACAGGGAGTAGGGGTGCCCGTGGCTCCAGCCCCGGCCGGACAGGAAGCGCCAGGTGAAGAACTGCCCGGCCTGCGCCGGCAGGTGCCGCACCCCCGGCCCCGAGATGGTCACGGTGGTGGCCGACGGCCCCTCCGCCCGGACGTCCGAGACGACGAGTGGCGCGCGGAACGAGCGCCACAGCGGCAGACCCACCCGGAAGACCAGCACGGCACCGGCGGCCACGGCATACAGGGTCCACCAGAAGGCGGTGGCGAACGGCGAGCTCAGGAACTCCTGCCCGGTCCACAGCTGGTGCGGCAGCGCCAGCCCGGCGCCGAGGTAGCCGTAGAGGTGGATGAGGTGCCACGACTCGTAGCGGAGTCGGGCCCGGGCCCGCTTGACCGACGTCACCACCACCATCACGAGGGCGGCGGTGCCGGCGACGGCGAGCAGCATGCCCGGGTAGTTGACGACGAAGTCGACGACGGTGCCCCAGATGCCCTGCGGCGAGGCCGCGGCGTAACCGAGGGTGATGAGCACGATGTGGGCCCACAGGAGGTTGAACGAGGTGAAGCCGACCGTGCGGTGCAGGCGGGCGAGCCCGTCCTGGCCCCAGGCCTGCTCGAACCACGGGACGCGCGCCATGAGGAAGACCTGCACGAGGAGGAGGGCCGACGCGACCAGGCCGGTGAGCCGGCCGGTGCTGGTGAGGAACCCCGACAGCGAGCCGAGGTCGGTGAGACCGCCGCCACCGACCCACAGGGCCGTGACGTAGAGCAGCACGCCCCAGAGCAGGGCGCCCGAGGCGTCGCGCCACCAGGCGGGCACGGGCCGGGCGAGGCGACGAGGTGGTGCCGCGGCGTGGGCGCGCGGCGAGGACAGGGAGCCGGCGAGGTCTGCGGTCGTCATGGCAGCAGATTCGGCCCGCAACCTAGGTGGTTCCTGTGAACGCTC
This sequence comes from uncultured Actinomycetota bacterium, assembly GCA_963730585.1. Taxonomy (GTDB): domain Bacteria; phylum Actinomycetota; class Actinomycetes; order Actinomycetales; family Dermatophilaceae; genus Pedococcus_A. The sequence continues at coordinate 115,861 of CAVSSL010000008.1, forward strand.
TGCGCCCCCGCCATGAGCCGCAGCGGGCCCCTCGCCCACTCCCGGCCGGCTCGGCGACTTTCGGGGCGCGGGCCCGCCGACCGGCATACGGTGGTCGCACACCGACCCGGGGAGCAGGTGTGGACACCAACAGGTCACGACGGGTTCGTGCGCTCACGGCGTGCGCGCTCGCGGCTGCCTGGGTGACGTCAGCCGCCGCGCCTTCCCAGGCCGGTGACGCGGCAGCGGTGCGCCCTGCCACGGTGGCCACCGCGTGGCGCGCCGATGCACCGTTCAACGTCACGGACCAGATCACCGACCGGGCGGGCGTCCTCGGCAACGAGGTCGACGCGCTGCAGAAGGACCTCGATGCGCTGCGCTCCGAGCACAACCTGCAGCTCTACGTCGTCTACGTGAAGAGCTTCGACGGCACGAGCCCACAGGCCTGGGTCCAGCAGACCTTCGAGCGCTCCGGGCTGGGCGGCAACGACGTGCTGATGGCCGTCGCCGTGGACGACCGCCGCTACGGCACCTGGACCACGGAGGAGTCCGGCCTGACGCCGGAGGAGGACCGCACCGTCCGCTCCGACTACATCGAACCCCAGCTCGCCGACGACGACTGGGCCGGCGCCGTCCGCGCCGCCGCCGACGGCTACGGCAAGGCCGCCGCCGGCGACCTGTCCGGTGACGGCGGTTCCGCTGCCGGGGACTCGGGTGGAGGCCTCTCCCCCTGGCTGCTGCTCATCCCTGCTGGCGCGGTGGGAGCGTATGCCGTCGCCAGACGCCGTTCGCGACGGCGCGAGGGGCAGCCGGGCGGCTGGCCCCCGGGACAGGGGCCGCAGGAGGCCCCGGTGCCGACGGAGGAGCTGCGCCGGCAGGCGGCCGCGGCCCTCGTCGACGTGGACGACGCGATCCGCTCCTCGGCCGACGAGCTGGCCTTCGCGGAGGCGCAGTTCGGCGTCCAGGCCACCCGCCCGTTCAAGGAGGCGCTGGACTCCGCTCGCACCAACGCTGCCGAGGCCTTCCGGTTGCAGCGCCAGCTGCAGGACGAGGAGGGTGCCGGGCGGGTCGACGAGGCCGGGGTCCGGGCCCGGCTGGAGCAGATCATCGAGCTGGCCGGAGGAGCCGACCAGAGGCTCGACGCACAGGAGGCCGAGTTCACCAGGCTGCGGAACCTGCAGGCCACCATCCCGCAGTTCCTCGCGGAGCTGAGGGTGCGGCTCGGCGAGGTGCGCCGGCGGCTGCCGGTGGCTGAGCAGGAGCTGGCCGGTCTCGCCGCGCAGTACCCCGCAGCGGCGCTGCGCACCGTCGCGGGCAACGTCACCCAGGCCGGGCAGCTCCTCGACTCGGCGGAGGGCTTCGTCGAGACCGGCGAGGAGCACCTGCGCGAGCGTGACGACCGGCCGGCGGCGGTCGCGGCAGCACGCGCGGCGGAGGAGGCGGTGGGCCAGGCCGACCAGCTCCTGACCTCGGTCGGCAACGCCCGCCAGGAGCTCGCGACCGCCGCGACCCGCCTCGATGCGGCGCTGGCGTCGATCTCGTCCGACATCGCCGACGCCGAGCGCCTCGGCGCCGACGACCAGCTGACCCAGACCGCTCTGGCGGCGGCCCGCACGGCCATCGCCAGTGGTACCGCTGCCCGTGAGGGCGGCGACCCGCTCGAGGCGCTGCGGGTGCTCGCCCGGGCCGAGAAGGACCTCGACAACGCCCTGGCCCGCTACCGCGAGGAGGAGCAGCGCCGCCAGCGCAGCCAGCAGATCCTCGAGCAGCGGATGGCCCAGGTGCGCGCCCGGCTCGCCAGCATCGACGAGTGGATCCAGAGCCGCCGGGGCGCCGTGGGGCACACGGCGAGGACGCACATCGCCAACGCCTTCCGCCTCTACGACGAGGCCGCTGCCCGCGCCGACGACGCCCCGCAGGCGGGCGCGCTGCTCGACCAGGCGGAGGCCGAGGGCGAACAGGCCCTGAGGTCCGCGCAGGACGACATCGAGTCGTGGGGTGGGCCGGGCGGTGGCGGGAACGTGTGGGGCGCCCCCGGTGGCACGGTCGGCGGTCGGCGTGGTCTGGACCCGACGTCGCTCATTCTCGGCGGCATCCTCAGCGGCGGCTTCGGCGGCGGGTGGGGTGGTGGCCGAGGCGGGGGCTGGGGCGGCTCGCAGGGCGGCTTCGGCGGCGGTGGCGGCGGTGGCGGCGGTGGCGGCTTCGGCGGGGGTGGTGGCTTCTGAGAGACCGACCACCCGACCGACCAGCACGACCACGCCCAGCACGACCAGCAGCACGACCAGCACCACGGACACGGCGGAGACGCCGGGAGGAGAAGCAGATGACCCAGAAGACCAGCATCCTCGGACGCATCAGCCAGCTGGCCAAGGCCAACATCAACGCCATGCTCGACCGGGCCGAGGACCCCGAGAAGATGATCAACCAGCTCGTCACCGACTTCACCAACTCGATCGCCGAGGCGGAGGAGGCGGTGGCCCAGACCATCGCGAACACCCGCATGGCCGAGCAGGACATGCAGATCGACCAGGACGCCGCGCAGGAGTGGGGCCACAAGGCCGCTGCGGCGTCGGCGAAGGCGGACGAGCTGCGGGCCGCAGGGGACACCGCCGGCGCCGACAAGTTCGACAACCTGGCCAAGGTGGCCCTCTCGCGCCAGATCGGCTACGAGCGCGAGGTCAAGGAGGCCGAGCCCCGCATTGCGCAGATGAACACCACCGTCGAGCAGCTCAAGGCCGGGCTGACGACGATGCGCACCAAGCTCGAGGACCTGCAGAACCGGCGCTCGCAGCTGGTCGCCCGGGCCCGGGCCGCCGAGGCACAGGCGCAGGTGCAGGAGTCGATGTCCTCGATCGACGTGATGGACCCGACGAGCGAGTTGTCGCGCTTCGAGGACAAGATCCGCACGCAGGAGGCCATGGTGCAGGGACGCGAGGAGGCCCGGGCGACGACCCTGGAGGACCAGTTCGCCGAGCTGGAGGACCACGGCGACGACGCCGAGGTCGAGGCCCGGCTCGCCGCCCTCAAGGGCGGGGGCGGGAGGCGCCTAGGAGGCGCGACCTCACCTACGGCGACGAGACGATGCGGCCGTCGCGGAGCACCACGTCCGCGGCGGCCGCCCCAGCGGCGACGAGCACGGCGTTCGCCTCGTCCGAGCGGTGCACCCAGTCCACCGCGTCGTCGGCCTCGCGACCGGCCGCCACGTGGCGGGCGACCAGCCGGTCGCGGCGCACGTCGTCGGCCAGCGCGCAGAACCACACCTCGTCGAGCAGGGCCCGCACGTCACGCCACGGGCCGTCGTCGAGCAGCAGGTAGTTGCCCTCGGTCAGCACGAGGTCGGCCGTGGCGGGCACCACCAGCGCGCCGGGCACGGGCTCGCCCTCCGCGTGGTCGAAGCTCGGCGCGGTGACCACGGGACGGGCCGCGTCGCGCACGGCGGCCAGCACCGCGGCATACGCCGGGGGCATCGAAGGTGTCCGGAGCGCCCTTGCGGTCGCGCCGGCCGAGCCGGTCGAGCTCGGCGTTGGTGAGGTGAAAGCCGTCCATGGGCACGTGCGCCAGCCGACCGGCCAGGCCTGAGCGGTGCGCGGCGGCGGACAGGACGGCGGTGACCAGCGAGGTCTTGCCACCTCCGGGTGGGCCGGCGATGCCGACCACGACCCGGCGGGTGTGCCGGGCCAGCAGCGCCTCGAGGCGGTCGAGCAGGGCCTCCACGTCAGGAGCCGTGTGCGGTGTGACGTCGGTGGTCATGTCACTCCCAGAGACCGAGAACGGATCCGCCGATGCGGACGATGAACGCCACCAGCACGACGATGAAGACGACCCGCACGAAGGCGCTGCCCTTCGCGACCGCGGTGCGGGCGCCGGTGTAGCCGCCGGCGAGGTTCATCGCCGCCATGAGCGCGCCGACCTTCCACATGACGTGGCCGCCGGGGATGAAGATGACGAGGGCGCCGAGGTTGGTGGCGAAGTTGGCGATCTTGGCCTTGGCGCTGGCCTCGAGGAACGCGTAGCCCATCAGTCCGACGAGGGCGAAGACCATGAACGAGCCGGTGCCCGGGCCGAGGGCGCCGTCGTAGACGCCGATGCAGAAGCCGGTGAGCATCGCGACGATCGTGTGCTTGTGGCCGTCGAAGCGCAGCGCGGTCTCGTGCCCCATCCGCGGGCGGGCCACCGTGTAGGCGCCGACCACGACGAGCATGACGAGGATGATCGGGTTGAACGCGCTCTTGGGGATGTGCAGCCCGATGAGCGCGCCGCCGATGGCTCCGAGGAACGCCACGCCGGCCATGGGCAGCGCGGTCCGCAGGTCGGGGCGGACCCGCCGCACGTAGGTCAGCGAGCTCGTCGCGGTGCCGAAGATCGAGCCGAACTTGTTGGTGGCCAGCAGCTGGGCCGGGGTGGCCCCCGGGAAGCCGAGCAGCAGGGCGGGCAGCTGGATCAGCCCGCCACCGCCGACCACGGCGTCGATCCAGCCGGCGCTGAAGGCGGCCACGGCCATCAGCGCCAGGGTCGTCAGGTCGGGGTCGGGCACGGCGCTACCGCGACAGCTCCGCCAGCCACCCGTCGACGATGTCGAGGATGTCGAGCAGCTCGTGGGCCTTCGCGTCGGGCGTGACGTCGACAGCGACCTGCTGGTCGAGCGGGATGTCGGAGTGCGGGACCCAGATCGCGCGCATGCCGACCTGCTGCGGCCCGTGGACGTCCTCGAACAGCCGGTCACCGACGTAGACGGACCGCTCCGGCGTGGCCCCGACCGCCGCGCAGGCGGCCCGGAAGGCCTCGGGGTGCGGCTTCACGACGTGGATCTCGGAGGAGTAGACGTCGCCGTCGAGCAGGTGCAGCACGCCGTCGCGCTGGAACACCTCGCGGTGGAAGGCGCGGCTCCAGATCGTGTTGGAGAGCACGCCCACGCGGATGCCGCGGTCGCGCAGCCCCTCCCAGAGCGGCCGCACCTGCGGGTCGGTGTGGGTGTGCGGCTCCCAGAAGCGCCGGTATGCCGCGAGCGCCAGGTGGTGCCGGTCGTGACCGGGGTCGACGCCGGCCTCCTCGAGGATGGCGGCGATCGAGGCGCTCTCGTGCGTGGAGCGGCCCCGCTTCCAGGCGCGCTCCTCCGCCTCGTGGATGCGCAGGGCGAGGCTGTCGGCCTCGGCGAGGTCCTCGGCCGGCATCTCGCTGTCCTCGACCGGCAGGCCGTGCACCTCGCGGGCGAAGACCCGCCACTGCTGGGGCAGGTCGACCTCGTGCCAGGGCGTCAGGGTGCCGCCCCAGTCGAAGATGACCGCCTCGAGGGTCGGGTGCTGCTCGCTCACTCCCCCGCTCCGCGGACGGCAGAGTCACGCACGGCAGAGCCACGCACGGCAGAGGCCACCGCGGCCACGACGTCGTCGACGGCCACCTCGGTGCGCTCGCCCGAGCGGCGGTCCTTGACCTCGACCTTGCCCTCGGCGAGGCCGCGGCCGACGACGACGATGGTGGGCACGCCGATGAGCTCGGAGTCCTTGAACTTCACGCCGGGGCTGACGCCCTTGCGGTCGTCGTAGATGACCTCGAGCCCCTCCGCCTCGAGCGCCCGGGCGATCTCGGCGGCCTTGACGAAGACCTCGTCGTCCTTGCCGGTGGCCACGAGGTGCACGTCGGCGGGGCTGATCTCGCGGGGCCAGACCAGGCCGAGCTCGTCGTGGTTGCCCTCGGCGACGGCCGCCACGGCTCGGGAGACCCCGACACCGTAGGAGCCCATCGTCACGGTGACGAGCTTGCCGTTCTGGTCGAGCACCTTGAGGTCGAGCGCCTCGGCGTACTTCCTGCCCAGCTGGAAGATGTGGCCCATCTCGATGCCGCGGGCGGTCTCGAGCACGTGGCCGCAGCTGGGGCACTCGTCACCCGCGCGGACCTCCGCGGCCTCGATGGTGCCGTCGGCGGTGAAGTCGCGGCCGACCACGAGGTCGATGACGTGCTTGCCTGCCTCGTTGGCGCCGGTGACCCAGCGGGTGCCCTCGACGACGCGCGGGTCGAGGAGGTAGCGCACCTTGGCGGTGCCGGTCTCGCCGAGCGCGCCGGGCCCGATGTAGCCCTTGACCAGCGCCGGGTTCTCGGCGAACGCCTTCTCGTCGAACGCCTCGACCTCGGCGGGGGCCACCTGGGCCTCGAGCCGCTTCTCGTCGATCTCGCGGTCGCCGGGCACGCCGATCGCCAGCGGCTCGCGGTGGCCGTCGGGGTAGGCCAGGGTGACGAGGACGTTCTTCAGGGTGTCGGCCGCGGTCCAGGGCCGGTCCCCGCGCGGGAAGCGCTCGTTGAGGTGGTCGACCAGCGTCTCGATGGTCGGGGTGTCCGGGGTGTCCTCGACGTGCGCCGCAGGCGCGTCGTCCCACGGCAGCGCGTCGGGCACCGGCACGCGCACGGCCTCGACGTTCGCGGCATACCCACAGCTGGAGCAGCGCACGTAGGTGTCCTCACCGTGCTCGGCGGTGGCGAGGAACTCCTCGGACCTGCTGCCGCCCATGGCGCCCGCCATCGCCTCGACGATGACGTAGTGGAAGCCGAGGCGGTTGAAGATGCGGATGTAGGCCTCGCGGTGCAGCTGGTAGGCCTTCTCCAGCCCGGCCTCGTCGACGTCGAAGGAGTAGGAGTCCTTCATGACGAACTCGCGGCCGCGCAGCAGGCCCGCGCGCGGACGCGCCTCGTCGCGGTACTTCGTCTGGATCTGGTACAGCGACAGCGGCAGGTCCTTGTAGGACGAGAACAGGTCCTTGACCGTGAGGGTGAACATCTCCTCGTGGGTCGGCCCGAGCAGGTAGTCGGCGTCCTTGCGGTCCTTGAGGCGGAAGATGTTGTCGCCGTACTCCTCCCAGCGGCCGGTCGCCTCGAAGGGCTCCTTCGGCAGCAGGGCCGGGAAGAGCAGCTCCTGGGCGCCGATGGCGTCCATCTCCTCCCGGACGACCTGCTCGACGTTGCGCAGGACCTTCAGTCCGAGCGGCAGCCAGGTGTAGATGCCGGGGCTGACGCGGCGGATGTAGCCCGCCCGGACGAGCAGCCTGTGGCTCGGCAGCTCGGCATCGGCCGGGTCCTCGCGAAGGGTTCGCAGGAACAGGGCGGACATGCGCAGAACCACAGGATTCTCCTCAGGGGTGTCGGAACCACCCGAGGATATCGGTCAGGGGTGCTCGACCCGCACCACGGCGGCGTGCTCGGCCTCGGTGTATCGCGCCCGAGTGCCGTGGACGGTGAAGCCCAGCTTCTCGTAGAGCTCGCGGGCGGTGGGGTTGTCGACGTTGACGCAGAGCCACGCCTCGTCGGCACCCGAGGCGGCGATCGCCGTGAGGCTGCGCGCGGTGAGGTGCGCGCCGAGCCCCCGGCCGCGCCACTGCGGCACGACACCGACCTGGTCGATCCAGTTGTCCGAGATCGTCACGAAGCCCACGGGCTCCCCCTCGTCGGTGAGGGCGACCCGCGACAGGTCGGGACGGAACCCGTGGTCCTCACGGAGGAAGCCGATCCACTCCGACTCCGTGGGATCGGGGAACCCCGGGCGGTCTGCGAAGGACTTCACGTATGCCGTGTGGAAGGCGTGCGCGGACTCGTCGCCGAAGGCGACGGTGGTCACCCCCGCCGGGATCTTGACGCGCGGGACCTCCGACAGGTCGTGGCGCATGACGGTCTCGGCAAACGTCTGCACCATGCCGTTCTCGCGCAGGAGGTCGTCGGCGCTCTCGTTCAGGGCCTCCACCACGATGCGCACGGCGACCCCGTCGAGCTGCTCGCGCGCCCAGGTGACCAGCTGCCTGCCGATGCCGAGGCGGCGAAACGACGGGTGGACCAGGCCCAGCGCCGTCATGCCGCCGTCCGAGTCATGGGCCAGGCCTGCCGCCGCCACCACCTCGCCGAGCTCGTCACGGGCCCCGATGCTGGGCCCTGCCAGCAGCCGTGCGCGCAGGAGCTCGTCCTCCGTGAGCAGGGGGAGGCCACCGTCCTCGCGGAGGCACGCCTCGGCCAGGCGCCGCAGGCCCGGCAGGTCGGCCTCGGTGAGGGGCGCCCACACGAGTCCGGGCACGTCAGAGCCGACCTGCGGCGCGGAGTGCGGCCCGGATGAGCGGAACCTGGAACGGCAGCCGCGCCACGGTGGCCGCGAAGGTCGCCCTCGAGGTGGCGTCCTGCTTCCGGGCCGCTCGCCTCCCGTGGCTGACGCTCATCTGGACGTTGCCGGGGAAGACGGCGAGCAGCAGGGCCGCGCTGGCCCAGCCGGCAGCACGACGGGTGCGCGGGTGCAGCAGCCCCAGGCCACAGGCGAGCTCGGCCACGCCCGAGGCGTAGACCAGCCCGCGGCTGGTCGGCAGGGCCCGTGGGACGAGCGGCTCGAAGACCTCCGGCTTCACCAGGTGGGTGGCGCCCGAGAAGAGGAAGAGCGCGGCCAGCCCGGCCGCGTCCCTGGTGAGCTCCGGGGGCTCGGGGTGCCGGGCCAGGTCGGTGAGGTCGGCGCTCATGGCGCCATCCTCTCAGCGCCGGGCGCGGTTGGTCGGGTGAATCCGGCGGCCCCACGGCATACCGGCCTGTGCCAGTGGTCACAACAGCAGTGGTCACACGAGCAGTGGTCACAGCAGGACGGTGGTGAAGGAGCCGACGTCGTCGAACCCCACGCGGGCGTAGGTCGCGCGGGCGCTGGCGTTGAAGTCGTTGACGTAGAGCGTGACCCAGGGGGCGCGGGCCTGCATGACCTGCTCGACGACCGCGGCCATGGCGGGTACGGCGAAGCCCTGGCCGCGCAGGCGCGGCGCGAGCCAGACGCCCTGGATCTGGGCGCAGCCCAGGGCCACGGAACCGATGTCGGCCTTGAAGATCACCTCGCCGTCCTCCACCACGACGTAGGTGTGCTGCCGCTCGATGAGGGCCAGCAGTGCCATCCGGTAGGCGTGGCCACCGCCGGTGAAGGGCGGGTAGCCGATCTCGCCGGTGAACATGTGGGCTGCGGCCGGCATGACGATGTCGACCTCGTCAGGGGTGGCCGGCCTCACGCGCGGGTCGAGCTCCACGCCGAGCTCCGAGGGACGGGTCATCGTGCTCATCAGGGGCTGGTGCGGCCGCACGGCGCGGGCCGGACCCCACGTCGGGGACAGCAGCCGCCACAGCTCCGTGACCTGGTCGGTCGGGCCGAGGATCGAGGCGCAGTGGCGGCGCCAGCGGCGCACCCGCTCGGCGAAGGCGGGGACGCTGAGCGCGTCGGCCTGGACCGGCACGAGGTTGGCACTGGCCCAGCACATCGAGTGCAGGCGGCCCTCGTCCCGGTAGCCGAGGAGGGTGCCGGGTTGGCTGCTGAGCACGCCCTCGAGGATGCGGGCGGCGACGAAGACGTTGGCGGCGAGGTCGCGGCTGCAGAGCTCGAGCGCGTCATCGCGGTCGGCTGTGGTCAGCGCCTGGACAGGCGACTTGGTGCGCAGCACGAGGTCAGCCTATGGGCTGACGTGCTCGGCGGGCGCGTCAATGGGCGCATCGTCGCGGTCGCGACTAGCGTCCGACTCATGCGCATCGGAAGGAACGTGGAAGTCCGTCCGCTCGGCGGGGCGCCTGGCTGCCTGGCCATGATCCTGTTCTCGATCGTGGCCTCGATCCTGCTGACGGTGCTGCTGAACCTGCTGCTCCGCTGACCTCGTCCACAAGCCACCTCTCCGGAGTCCCACCGTCCACAGGCCATCGTTTCTGGGTTGCACAGAGCCAGCCGGTATGCCGCGAATTCCGTTGCGCTGCAATGGTTCCCGTGGCTGTCGCGCGAAGTTGGGTTGTCGGTGCCCTGTCCTACGGTTGTCGTCATGGAGGGGAACCAGCAGCATGGCTCGGGGGCGGACACCGTCCTGAGCCTGGACGAGCACGTTGAGCGGATCGAGGCCGCTCGCTCCTCCTTGTCCGTGCTGCGCGAGGTGCTGTGGCAGGCACCCAGTGGTGGTGGACCACACGGCCTGTCCGACCTCCTCGGCAAGGTCGACGCCCTCGGGACGGCGTGCGACGCCGGCCGGGTCGCCGTGGTCCATGAGGCGATGAACCGGGGTGAGACCTCCGGCGGGTCGGCGGCCCTGACCACCGTGCAGTGGGTCCGGCACCACGCCCCGTCGACGATCGCCGGTGGGGCGGGCACGGTGGTGTCGCTGGCGCAGGCGTTCCAGAAGCGAACGAACGCCCCGGTGAAGGAGGCGCTCGAGTCCGGGCCGGCTGCCGGTGAAGTCCGCGGCCGCGGTGGTCTCCGAGGCGGACAAGCTGCGCCCATTGCTGGCCGAGGGCGCCGAACCGCACGTCCTCGAGGGGCTGATCAGCATGGCCGAGCAGCACGGCCCGTCCGGGTGCCGGATGCTGCGGGACGCCCTGGTGGCCAAGTACGGACGCGAGGGTGTGTTGCAGGACCAGCAGACCATGGGCAAGTCCTTCATCCGCCTCTCCCAGCCGACCGACACCGGCGCCGGGACATTCGAGTACCGCCTCACGTTGGACGTCGAGGGCAAGGCCGTCCTCGAGGCGGCGCTGGGCCCGCTGTCGGCGCCGCAGCCGGTGGACGGGGAACGCGACCTCCGGAGCAGCGACCGGCGCCGCGGGGACGCGTTCGTCGAGATCGTCCGGCGGGCGGTCGCGGCCGGGGAGGAACGGGGCAAGAACAACAAGACCACCCTCGTGCTGACCATGTCCTACGAGGACCTCAAGGACCGGCTCGGCGCCGCCACCACCCTGGGTGGCCTGGATGCCGGCACCCACCTGGCCCCGGAGACGGTGCGCCGGTTGTGCTGCGACGGGTCGATCATCCCCATCGTCCTCGGGTCCAACGGGGAGGTGCTGGACCAGGGGCGGGAGGAGCGGTACTTCACCGATGCGCAGACGAAACGGATGTGGCTGCGCGACGGCGGCTGCACGTATCCCGGCTGCTCAGCCCCGCCGCAGTGGACGGACGCACACCACCTGGTCCACTGGGCAGACTTCGGGGTCTCCGACCTTCAGAACGGGGCACTGCTGTGCGGGCGGCACCACACGACCGTGCACAACCGAAGGCTCGCCGGCCGGGTCGTGACGGGGGCGTTCGGGGAACGCGTCGAGTGGGACCTCACCCCGCGGCTCCTACGACGAGCTGCTGGCCAGGCGGGCCGCGCAGGAACCAGCGTGACCCCGCCCCGCACCCCGCCGACACCGGCGGGGCCACAGCCATGTCGGGAGGTCGATTCGCCCGTTTCGATATCGTTGGCGCATGCGCTGGGGGGATGTGCGGGTACGCCATGGTGTCCTGGGTCTTGCGACGGGGGCGGCGGCCGCCCTTTTCGGGCTGCTCCCCTGGATTGCGACCGGGATGCACCTCCCGCTCCAGAACCTGTGGGCAGACCCCTCCGTGACCCGGTCGGACATGCCGATCGCGCTCCTGCCGTTCAGTCAGTACCAGGTGACGCTCGTCGCGGCGCTGGTGCTGGTCGGTTCAGCCACTGCCGGGCTGCTGGTCCGGCTTCTCGGGCGACGGCTCCTCCCCGTCGGGCGCTGGTCGGCCCTGGCAGGAGTGCTCCTGGTCCAGCTGGTCGCCCTCGTGCAGACCACCGTGGTGACCGAAGCGGGGCTCCATCCCGCACCGAGCGCCCAGGGCGTCGCCGACCCGATGACGAACGCCTCGGAGCTCTACCTCACAGCACTGGTCGCTGGCACCCTCGGCATGATCGCGCTCGGTGCGGTGGTGTTCTCGGTGCTCGCGACCGCGCCGAGCCCGGTTGCCGTCGTCGCCCTCGCAGTGGCGTCGCTGGCGTTCGGCGCCTGGAGCAACGGCCTGGTGGCTCCGATCAGCCGGGTTCCCGATGACTCGACGGCGACGACGCTCCGCCTGATCCGCTGGCTCCCTGCGGTCGTGACGGGGATCGGGGTCGCTGCCACTCGGCTGCGGAGCCCGGCCCGTGTCATGGGCGCGGGTGTCGCGGCCCTGGTGGTGTGGGTCGGCACTGCGGCCGTCACCGCCGTGGCGAGCGCCGTCGGGTCACGGGTGCTGCTCGCCCGCCCCCGGGAGCTCGCGGACTATGCGGCGGCGGTCTTCCAGGCGGCGCTCGGGCCCGCGGGCCACGGTTTGGGCCTGGCCGCCGCGGCGGCTGTCATCGGCACGACGGGTGCGTTGGTCGTCGCCCTCACAGTTCGTTGGCGAGGGCGACCCATCGGATCTGACGCCGCGTCAGCTTGATCCCCCACCTCGAGGCCACCGGCGGTTCCCGAAGCGACGGTCGTCCCGCTTCCGGCCGCCTTGGTTCCGCATCCCGGACGAGGTCAGCGTCAGCGCTGAGCGAGGATGAAGGCCTGCTGGACGCTCTCGGTGTCGTCCGGCTCGCGCAGCAGGCTGGCCTGGACGGAGAAGCCTGCGCGGCGCAGCCCGTCCTCGACCACGGTGGGCTGCCACCGGCGGTAGTCGAGCTCGACGCGTTCGCCACCGGCCTCCCGCTCGACCCGCCGCACGTCGTCACCGACCTGGAAGGCCAGCAGCACCGGGGCGCCCGGTCGCAGCGCCCGGTGGAACTCCGCCAGCGCCGCCGGCAGCTGGTCCGGCAGCAGGTGGATGATCGAGTAGAAGGCGAGGACCCCAGCGAGCGACCCGTCGGGGACGTCGAGCTCCAGCATCGAGCCCTCGACGAAGCGCAGGTGCGGGTGGTCGCGGCGGGCCGCAGCGACCATCGCCGGAGTGACGTCGACGCCGAACGCGTCGAGGCCCAGGGCGTGCAGGTGCGCGGTGAGGCGCCCGAGCCCGCAGCCCACATCGGCGACCGGCCCCGGCTGTGCGGCACGGTCACCCAGGACGAGGTCCGCAAAGACCTGGAGCACGGCCCGGTCCCACGGCTTGGTCGCGAGGTCGGTGCTCATCCGGTCCGGGAAGTGGGCCCCGAGGAGGGTGTAGCCGCGGCGGACCTCCTCGAGGTTGACGACGTGCGACCGCTGCGAGACCGGGGAGGTCGACGACGGGCGGGTCACCCGACGGTGACGCTGGGGGCGCCCGCGCTCTCCTCGTCGATGGGCTCGCCCATCTCCTCGGCGATGCGCATGGCCTCCTCGATCAGGGTCTCCACGATCTGCGACTCCGGCACGGTCTTGATGACCTCGCCCTTGACGAAGATCTGGCCCTTGCCGTTGCCGGACGCCACACCGAGGTCGGCCTCGCGGGCCTCCCCCGGCCCGTTGACGACACAGCCCATGACCGCCACGCGCAGGGGCACGGTCATGCCCTCGAGGCCGGCGGTGACCTCGTCGGCGAGCTTGTAGACGTCGACCTGGGCGCGACCGCACGAGGGGCACGAGACGATCTCGAGCTTGCGCGGCTTGAGGTTCAGCGACTGCAGGATCTGGTTGCCGACCTTGACCTCCTCGACGGGAGGCGCCGACAGCGAGACCCGGATGGTGTCGCCGATGCCCTTGGAGAGCAGCGCACCGAAGGCGGTGGCCGACTTGATCGTGCCCTGGAACGCCGGGCCGGCCTCGGTCACGCCGAGGTGCAGCGGCCAGTCGCCCCGTTCGGAGAGCAGCTCGTAGGCCCGCACCATGACGACCGGGTCGTTGTGCTTGACCGAGATCTTGAAGTCGTGGAAGTCGTGCTCCTCGAAGAGGCTGGCCTCCCACACGGCCGACTCGACGAGCGCCTCGGCGGTGGGCTTGCCGTACTTCTCGAGCAGCCGGGGGTCGAGCGAGCCGGCGTTGACGCCGATCCGGATCGAGACGCCGGCGTCCTTGGCCGCCTGGGCGATCTGCTTGACCTGGTCGTCGAACTTGCGGATGTTGCCCGGGTTCACCCGCACTGCGGCACACCCGGCGTCGATCGCGGCGTAGACGTACTTCGGCTGGAAGTGGATGTCGGCGATGACCGGGATCTGCGACTTCTTCGCGATGGCCGGCAGCGCGTCGGCGTCGTCCTGGCTGGGGCACGCCACGCGCACGATGTCGCAGCCGGATGCCGTGAGCTCCGCGATCTGCTGCAGGGTCGCGTTGATGTCCGTGGTGGGCGTCGTGCACATCGACTGCACCGAGATGGGTGCGTCGCCGCCGACCTCGACCTTCCCCACCCGGATCTTGCGGGTCTTGCGGCGCGGGGCCAGCACGGGGGCGGGTGCGGAGGGCATGCCAAGCGAAACGGTCATGGAGGAAGTATCTCCCAGAAGGTGTGAGGTGCCGTCAGCCGCCGAGGCGGACGGGGTTGACGATGTCGGCGTAGATGAGCAGGACGGACATCACGATGAGCACCGACGACACGGCATACGCCACCGGCAGGGCCTTGGCGACGTCGACGTAGCCGGGGTCGGGCCGCCCCAGCAGCCGGGCGGCGTGACGCTTCAGGCCCTCCCAGAGGGCTCCCGCGACGTGCCCGCCGTCGAGCGGGAGCAGCGGGATGAGGTTGAAGACGAACAGTGCCAGGTTGAGCGAGGCGATGAGGCCCACGAGCGTGACGAACTTCGCCATCGTGCCGCCGTCGATCCGAGAGGTGTCCGTGCTGGCCACCTCGCCCGCGACGCGGCCGACGCCGACCACGGAGATCGGGCCCTCGGGGTCGCGCTCGCCGGAGCCGAAGGCGGCCCGTGCGACACCGACCATCTTCTCGGGGATCTTGAGCACGACGCCGGCAGTGCGGGCGACCTGCTCCCCGATGAGGCCGGGCACGGCGGAGACCGGCTGCTGGACGATCTCCGGGGTGCCGCTGGTGCCGAGGAACCCGGCCCGCTCGGTGACGACCTTGCCGGCGTCGTCGGTCTGCGGGCGGCCCTGGTCGTCGTAGACGGGCAGGTCGAGCACGAGCGGCTTGGCGGTCACGGTCTGCCGCTCGCCGCCCCGCTCGAACACGACGGTCATGGGCTTGTCGAGGTTCCCGCGGATGGCGACGCGGACGTCGTCCCACGTCTTCACCGGTGTGCCGGCGACCGAGACCAGCACGTCGCCCGGCTTCAGCCCGGCGGCGTTGGCCGGGGCGACCGGCATGTCGGGGGTGCACTTCTCGGAGGTGTTCTGGCCGGCCGTCTTGACGTCGACGCACTCGCTGACGCTGGAGAGCTTCGGCGTCACCTCGGGCAGCCCGTACAGGGTGAAGATGCCGCCGAACAGCACGATGGCGATGATGAGGTTCATCGTGGGTCCACCGAGCATGACGACGAGCTTCTTCGGCACCGAGAGGCGGTAGAACACCCGCTTCTCGTCGCCGGGCTGGACCTCCTCGAGGCTCTGCTGGCGGGCCTCGTCCATGAGCTGGGAGAACCGGCCGGTGCTCGAGACGCGCACCTTCGTGGGGTCGTCACCCGGCTTCGGCGGGAACATGCCGATCATCCGGATGTAGCCGCCGAGCGGGATGGCCTTCAGGCCGTACTCCGTCTCGCCGCGGCGGCGGGACCACACGGTGGGGCCGAAGCCGACCATGTACTGGGTGACCTTCACGCCGAACTTCTTGGCCGGCACGAGGTGGCCGACCTCGTGGAGGGCGATCGACGCTCCGATGCCGAAGGCGACGAAGAGGACGCCGAGCAGGTACATCACGTGGCGGCCCCTGCGGTCTCGGTGGCTTCAGCGTCGATCTGCGGCAAACCCAACACCTTCCGTGCGCGTGCGCGGGCCCAGGCGTCGGCCCGCATCACCCCGTCAACGCTCAGCTGACCTGAATCACTCCCGGCCGCCGAACCGTGCTCAACGCTGTGCTCGTCAACACTGTGCTCGTCGACGACCCGCGAGACGGTGTCGACGATGTCCAGGAAGCCGATGGCCCCGTCGTGGAACGCGTCGACCCCCACCTCGTTCGCGGCGTTGTAGACCGCAGGGTACGTGCCGCCCGCCTCGCCGACCTGCCGGGCGAGCCGAACCGCGGGGAACGCGTCGTCGTCGAGCGGGAAGAAGTCCCACGACTGCGCCTGCGTCCAGTCGCACGGCACGTCGACGTCGGCCAGCCGCTCCGGCCACGACAGGCCCAGGGCGATCGGCACCAGCATCCGCGGCGGCCCCATCTGCGCGATCGTCGAGCCGTCGTGGAACTCCACCATCGAGTGGATCCACTGCTGGGGGTGGACCACGACGTCGATGCGCTCGAACGGGATGTCGAAGAGCAGGTGGGCCTCGATGACCTCGAGTCCCTTGTTGACCAGGGTCGCCGAGTTGGTCGTGACGACGCGGCCCATGGCGTAGTTCGGGTGCGCCAGTGCCTCAGTGGGGGTGACGTCGCGCAGCTGCTCGCGGGTGCGGCCGCGGAACGGGCCACCGCTGGCCGTGACGACCAGCCGCCGCACCTCCTCCGACCGCCCTCCGCGCAGGCTCTGGGCGATCGCCGAGTGCTCGGAGTCGACGGGCACGATCTGGTCGGGACGCGCCGCGGCCTTGACGAGGGGGCCGCCGATGATGAGCGACTCCTTGTTGGCCAGCGCCAGCACCGAGCCCGCCTCCAGCGCCGCGAGCGTCGGGCGCAGCCCGATCGAGCCGGTGATCCCGTTGAGCACGACGTCGGCGCCGCACCCGGCGGCGACGCATGCTCGCCGTCTCCCCCACCACGACCTCCGGTCGGTATGCCGCGTGGCCGGCCTGCGCGGCATACGCACCGATGGCGTCGGTGACCTCCTCGCGGGTGGCGTTGGCGACGGCCACGAGCGGCGTCCGGGTCGCCACGGCCTGTTGCGCGACGAGGTCGACGTTCCCGCCGGCGCTCAGTGCGGCGACGGTGAACCGGTCGGGGTTGCGGGCGATGACGTCGAGGGCCTGGGTGCCGATCGAGCCGGTGGACCCGAGCACGGCAACGGAGCGGGAGGAAGTCACTGCCTCATTCTCCCCCATCGACCACACCCTGCCGGACGGGCGTGGTCCCCGCCCGGCAGGGCGGGCTCAGTCGACGAAGATCCGCTCCTCGATGAGCTGTTCCTGCACGATGCGGCCCTCACGCTCGAACCGCCCCTGCTCGAACCGCTTCATGAACTCGAGCTCGACCTTGTCGATGCCTCCGCGGTTCTTCTCGATCGTCAGGACCACCCACTGCCGGAACCGCTCGGCGTTGTCGAGGTGGTACATCAGGTGGTGCCGCGCGACGATGTCGTACTTGTCGTTGAGGATGAAGACGACGTCGGCCTCGTAGGCCAGCGCCGAGGAGCCGCGCAGGTCGTGCACACGCATGCGCTTGCCGGCCACCAGGCTGGCCTTCTCGGCGGCGACGATGGCGAGGACCGGGGCCTCCATGGTCAGCGCGATGTCCTTGAGCTGCTCGACGACGTGGGTGATGCGGTCCTCGTCGTTCAGCCCGGAGCCGCGGACGGGCACCTTCTGCAGGTAGTCGACCAGGACGAAGGGGGCCTGGCCCTGCTCCTCCGCCACCGCCTCGATGGCCGCCCGGATCTCCTCGATGCCGGTGTGCATGCCGCTCGAGGCATGGATGTGCAGCCGGTCGGAGTAGCGCTCGAGGGCCCGCACGGCGAGCGCCCCGCCCTTGGTGTTGGCGAACTGCTCCTCCAGGGAGGTCGCACGGCTGTGGCGGGACTCGAAGACCTGCCGGATCGTGTTGAGGGTCAACGCCTCCGACCCACCGAGGTCGGCGGCCTCGATGGCGATGAGCCGCTCGAGCACCGCGTGGGCGTCGTGCTCGTAGGAGAAGAAGATGGCGGGCCGGGTGCCGGTGACCACGGCGCGGCGCAGCATCTGCAGCGCCATGGTCGTCTTGCCCAGGCCCTGCGGGCCGCCCATGAGGATGAGCTCGCCCGAGCGCAGGCCACCCGCGAGCGCCGTGTCGAGCGCGTCGAAGCCGGTCGGCCACACCCGCGCACCGGCCGAGCGTCCCTGCTGGATCTTGTGGGTCGTGTCAGCGAGCACGGAGCTGAGCGACTTCAGGCGGGGGTCGGTGGGCGCAGGCGCGGACGGGCCCTCGTCACCGACGAGGTCCGCCTGGTCCGCAGCGGAGACCGTGGCTGTCATGGGGCAATTCACCCGTGGAGCGACACGGGCAGGAAGATCACTGGGCGAAATATGCCCGAACGGCCCATCCGCAAAACGGACGAACGGGACGAACCTTCCCCGTTCCGACGCGCGGCGGTCCGGTCAGGCCTGGCCCGGTCATGCCTGGTCGTCCCGGGGGAAGGAGATCCCGGAGCTGAGGATGCGCAGGGCGGTGCCGATGTAGATGAGGTTGAACAGCATCTGCGCCGTGACCATCAGCCGCGCCGGCGTCCCCGAGGCGTGGATGTCGCCGAAGCCGACGGTGGCGGTCGTCGTCACGGAGAAGTACAGCGCGTCGGAGCGGTTGGCCAGGCCGGCGAACTGCTCGGGAGCGGCGGCCGAGGTGATGGCGTAGAGGAGCGCGAAGCCGAGGACGAGCACGTAGAGCGCCGTGAGCAGCTGCTGGACGCGGTGGTACTCGGGCTCCTGCCGCTCGTGGCTGCGCCGGGCGGCGGTGCGCAGGAAGAGGAACAGCAGACCCCAGGCGAGGACGGAGCCGGCCAGCCTGCCCGCCGTGGTCGCGTCGCCCCAGGGCGCACGCAGCGGCAGCAGGTAGTAGCCGACCGTGAGGAGCACCAGCACGACTGTGGTGTGCCACAGCAGCGCCCACAGCGGCTGGCGCCTCTCGTCGACCGGCATGGTCGCGTCCGCCTCTCCCCCGGTCGCCCCCGTCAGGGGGCGATGCCGACGTACTTGGTCTCCAGGTACTCCTCGATGCCCTCGAAGCCGCCCTCGCGCCCGAAGCCGGAGGCCTTCACGCCACCGAACGGCGCTGCGGGGTTCGAGACGATGCCCTGGTTGAACCCGATCATGCCGAACTCCAGGCCCTCGCTCACCCGGATCATCCGCGAGAGGTCCTTGGTGAACACGTAGGCCACCAGGCCGTACTCGGTGCCGTTGGCCAGCGCGAGCACCTCCTCCTCGGTCGAGAAGGAGGCGATGGGGGCCACCGGGCCGAAGATCTCCTCCGTCATGACCCTCGCGTCCTTCGGCACACCAGTGACGACGGTCGGCTCGAAGAAGTAGCCCTTGCCCTCGGCGGGCTTGCCACCCAGGACGACCTCGGCTCCCTTGTCGCGCGCGTCCTGCACCAGCTCCGCCACACCGTCGCGGGCCTTGGCGTCGATGAGCGGTCCGACGTCGACGCCGTCCTCGGTGCCGCGGCCGACCGTGAGCCCACCCATGCGCTCGGCGAAGCGTCGGCCGAACTCGTCGATGAGGCTCTCGTGCACGTAGAACCGGTTCGCCGCCGTGCAGGCCTCGCCGATGTTGCGCATCTTCGCGAGCATCGCGCCGTCGACGGCACGGTCGAGGTCGGCGTCCTCGAAGACGATGAAGGGCGCGTTGCCGCCGAGCTCCATCGAGACGCGCAGCAGCTGCTCGGCCGACTGCTCCACGAGCTTGCGGCCCACCGGCGTGGAGCCGGTGAAGGTGAGCTTGCGCAGCCGCGGGTCGCGGATCATCGGCTCCATCACGTCACCGGTGCGCGAGGTCGTGACGACGTTGAGCACCCCGGCCGGCAGGCCGCACTCCTCGAGCACCTGCGCCAGGGCGAGCATGCTCAGCGGCGTCTGGCCGGCCGGCTTGACCACCATGGTGCAGCCGGCGGCGATGGCCGGCCCGATCTTGCGGGTGCCCATGGCGAGCGGGAAGTTCCACGGCGTGATCATCAGCGTCGGGCCCACCGGCGCCTTCATGGTCATCAGCCTGGTGGCGCCGTTGGGCGCGGTGGACCAGCGGCCGTGGATGCGCACGGCCTCCTCGGAGAACCAGCGGAAGAACTCGGCACCGTAGGTCACCTCGCCCCTGGACTCGGCCAGGGTCTTGCCCATCTCGAGGGTCATGAGCATCGCGAAGTCGTCGGCGCGGGCGGTGATCTTCTCGAACGCCGCGCGCAGGATCTCCCCCCGGTCGCGCGGCGCGGTGGCGGCCCAGTCGCGCTGGGCGGCGACGGCGGCGTCGAGCGCAGCCTTGCCGTCCTCGACGGTGGCGTCGGCGACCTCGGTGAGCACCTCTCCGGTGGAGGGGTCCTCGACCTTGATCGTCGCGCCGTCGGAGCTGTCGCGCCACGTGCCGCCGATGAGCAGGCCGGTGGGGACGGAGTCGATCAGGTCCTTCTGCGACATGGCCATCAGGGGCTCTCCTCGTCAGTGCTGGTTCTCGGTGCTGCTGTTCTCGGTTACTGCGGCTTCGGTGTCGTCGTGGGTGTATGCCGGGTGGCCGCCCTTGGGCGGCCAGGTCTCGTTGTGGTCGTGCGAGAGCGCGGTGCTGTGGTGGTGCCCGTGCGCGTGCGGGGTGCTGCCGAACGGCTGCGTCGGCTCGGGCACGCGGCCGGCGAGCAGCGGCTGGGCGGGGTCCCAGCGGGTGCCGTCGCGGTCGTCCCTCCGTCGGCGGGCGATGGCCGAGAGTGCCTCCAGCACAACGCGGTTCGCGAGCGCGGCGGTGATGTCGGCGTGGTCGTAGGGCGGGCTGACCTCGACGACGTCGATGCCGACGACGGGCAGCTCAAGACAGATCCGCCGCACCGAGTCGAGCAGCTCACGGGCCGACAGGCCGCCCGGCTCGGGGGTGCCGGTGCCGGGGGCGTGCCCCGGGTCGCACACGTCGATGTCGACCGAGAGGAACACTCCCTCGCACTCGTCGGTGGCGATGGCGAACGCCTCGGTGAGGCAGTCCTGCAGCCCGCGGTGCACGATCTCGGTCATCTCGAACGAGCGCATCCGCTGGCCGGCCATCCAGTCCAGCGTCTCCGGCGGCGGCCAGTAGCCGCGGAGGCCGACCTGGAGGAAGCGGTCTCCGCGCAGGGCGCCCGACTCGATGAGGCGTCGCATCGGCTGCCCGTGACCCCAGAGGGAGCCGAACTCGATGTCGCCGGTGTCGGCGTGCGCGTCGAAGTGGATCATCGAGACCCGGCCGTGGCCGAGCGCGTTGGCCACGCCCTTGGCGTCGGGGAAGGCGATCGAGTGGTCACCGCCGAGCACCACGGGGATGGCCCCGGCCCGGGTGACCTTCTCCACCGCCTCCTCGAGCGCCGGGAGGGCGACCTCGATGTCGCCGGAGTACATCTCCACGTCGCCGGCGTCGACGACCTTGAGGTCGACGAGCCCGTCGGTGCGCAGCGCCAGCGACGGACGCGAGCCGTCGTGCGGCAGGTAGTCGGTCATCCGGATCGCCTGCGGGCCGAACCGGGTGCCGGGACGGTGGGAGGTGCCGCCGTCGAACGGTGCGCCCAGGATCACGACGTCTGCGCCGGCATACGTCTCGGGCTCGTCGAGGTCGCACGCGGGCACGCCGAGGAAGGTGATGTCGGGCCCGAACTGGGCGCCGTAGCGGGTCATGGCTCGACCCTAGTCCGCCGACGTGGCGGCCGCCGGGCGGTCCTCCAGTCCCCACGGGGACCCGTAGCCCTGCGGCTTCGGCGCCCTGAGAAGGTCGAGGAACGGCACGGCGTCGAACGCCTCCGGGCCGAGCACGCCGGCGCCTGACCAGGCGCCGGTCGCGAGCAGCTCGAGGGCGACCACCGGGTTGACGGCGGTCTGCCACACGACGCACTGGGCGCCGTAGTCGCGCATCGTCTGCTCGTTGTCGGCCACGTGGTAGAGGTACGTCGCCCGGGGACGGCCGTCCTTGCCGGTGCCGGTGACCCACAGTCCGGCGCAGGTCTTGCCGGTCATCCGCGGTCCGATGGTGGCGGGGTCGGGCAGGCAGGCCGCCACGACGTCCCGGGGCGAGACCTGCAGGCCGCCGACGCTCACCTTCTCGGTGCGGTCGAGCCCGAGCGTGTGGAGCGTCTTGAGCACGCCGATGAACTCGTCACCGAGGCCGTACTTGAACGTCACGCGCTTCGCGTCCAGCCAGCGCGGCATGAGGAGGACCTCCTCGTGCTCGACGTTGACGCACTCGACCGGCCCGATGCCCTCGGGGAAGTCGAACACCTCCGGCTCGGAGAACGGCGGCGTCGTGAACCAGCCACGCCCCTTCTCCCACACCACCGGCGGGTTCAGGCACTCCTCGATGGTGGTCCAGATCGAGAAGCTCGGCGCGAAGACCTCGTTGCCGTGCTCGTCGTGCACCGCGAGGTTGGCGCCGTCGCGGGTGCCGAGCTCGTCGATCTCCGAGAACAGGTGGTCGGCGGCATACCGCGCGAACACGTCGGAGAGGCCGGGCTCGACGCCGATGCCCACCAGCGCCAGACGCCCAGCGGACTCCCACTCCTGCGCCAGGGCGAACTGCTCGTCGCCGAGCTTGACGCCGGCCTGCGCGTAGGGCTCCTCGGGGTGCCGCTGCGACAGGCTCATCGCCATGTCGAGGTAGTCGGCCCCGGCTGCCAGGGCTCCACGGAAGATGGGCATCACGAAGCGCGGGTCGACCGCGTTGAACACATGGGTGGCGCCGTGCTCGCGCGCGAGCGCCTCGACCTCCTCCGCGCTCGAGGCGTCGACACGCGCCGCCACGAGCCGGCTCTCGCCGGGACGACGGGCGCTGGCCGCCTCGACGGTGGCCTTCGCCCGCGCCTCGTCGTAGTCGGCGACGACGAGCAGCTCGAAGAAGTCGCGTTCGACGGCGATCCGGGCAGCGGCGTCACCGACGCCGCCGGAGCCGATCACCACGATCCTCACGTCATGCCACCCGGGCGCGCCGGTTGCTGACGAGCTGCGCCACGGCGACGATCGTCAGCGACGCAAGGAACATGACCGTGCCGATCACGTTGATCTGCACCGGTGTCCCGCGTTGCGCCGCTCCCCAGACGTACATCGGGAAGGTCACCGACGCCGGACTGGCGTTGAAGTTGGTGATGATGTAGTCGTCGAAGCTCAGCGAGAACGCCAGCAGGGCGCCGGCCGCGATGCCTGGGGCCACCAGGGGCAGGGTGACCTTGGTGAACGTCTGGTACTCGTTGGCGAACAGGTCTGCCGCAGCCTGCTCCAGCCGGGGGTCGAGCGAGGCGATGCGCGCCTTCACCGTGACCACCACGAACGACAGGCAGAACATGATGTGGGCGATGAGGATCGTCGTGCGCCCCGTGGGAAGACCCAGCGCGATGAACAGGGTCAGCAGGCTCGAGCCCATGACCACCTCGGGTGTGGCCATCGGCATGAAGATGAGCAGGTTGGTCCCAGCCCTCCCCCGGAACCGGTAGCGGCCCAGGGCGAAGGCAACCGCGGTCCCCAGAACGGTCGCGGCGAGCGCGGCTATGAGGCCGATCTGCAGGCTGAGGCCGAGCGCCGGGCACATGCCGGGCGCGCCGCACGGGTTCAGCCACGCGTCGAGGGAGAACTGGTTCCACTGGTAGTTGTAGCGGCCGCGGGGATCGTTGAACGAGAACACGATGACCACGAGGTTGGGCAGCAGCATGTAGAAGAGCACCAGCATCGCGACGATCGCCAGCACGTGCCTGCGGATCCAGCCCATGTCAGACCAGCTCCTCGGTGCCGCTGCGGCGTACGTAGAGCGCCACGAGCACGATGATCGTCAGCATGAGCATGAACGACAGAGCGGCCGCCGTCGCGTAGTCCAGGACCTGCAGGAACTGCCCGTCGATGACCTGCCCGATCATCACGGTCTGGGTGCTGCCCAGCAGCCGCGAGTTGATGAAGTCACCGGCGGCCGGGATGAAGGTCAGCAGGGTGCCGGCCACCACGCCCGGCATCGACAGCGGCCAGATCACCCGCCGGAACGCCTCCACGGGTGAGGCGTAGAGGTCACCCGCGGCCTCCACCATCCGCCGGTCGAGCCGCTCGAGGTTGGCGTAGATGGGCAGGATCATGAAGGGCAGGAAGTTGTAGGTCAGCCCGGTGATCACCGCGAACGGCGAGCTCATCAGCGCGTCGCTGCTCGTCAGGTGCAGCCACTGCAGCAGGTCCGTGAGGTGGATGGCTCGCGCGAAGCTGGTCACGACGCCGTCGTTGTTCAGGATGATCTGCCACGCCAGGGTGCGGATGAGGAAGCTCGTGAAGAAGGGCGCGATGACGGCGACCAGGAGCAGGTTCCTCCACCGCCCGGCCTTCTGCGCGATGAAGTACGCCAGCGGGTAGCCGAGGACCAGGGCCAGCAGAGTGGCCAACCCGGCGTAGATGAACGAGCGCAGGAAGTGGGGCCAGTACTGCGTGAGGGCGTCGACGTAGGTCTGCCAGTTCCACGTGAGCGTGTAGCCCTCGTCCACCGTGCCCGTCTGCAGCGACTGGGAGGCCAGCGACACGGTGGGCAGCACGAAGAAGATGGCCAGCCACAGCAGACCGGGCAGCAACAGCAGGTACGGCGTCCACCGGCCCCGGCGACGGGGCACGTGGTGCTCGCTCGCCGCAGCCAGGGCGCCGATCTCGGCCACTACGCCGCCCCGCTGTCGTCGGCCAGGTCCTGCGCCCCGGCGTGGGCGTCCTGCCGGGAGTCGAGGGCGAAGCCGTGCTCGGGCGCCCAGGCCAGGGTGACGGACGCACCCACCGCCGCACGCGGCATACCGTCGTTCTGCTGCACCACGGCGATCTCCTGGCCCCAGGGCAGCTTCACCAGGTAGTTGGTGGCCAAACCGGTGAACGAGGCGTCGGTGACCGTCCCGGTCAGGTTGTTGAGCCCGTCCTCGACGACGCCGGGCACACCGCCGTCGGCCAGCCTCAGCTTCTCCGGCCGCACCCCGAGCCACATGGTCCGCACGCCCTCGACCAGCCGGTCGGCCGGCAGGCGCAGCCTGACGCCGTGGATGTCGAGGTCGGCCATGGCGCCGGACGTGCCCACGAGGTCGGCCTGGAGCAGGTTGGACTGGCCGAGGAAGTTGGCCACGAAGGTCGAGGCGGGCTTCTCGTAGAGCGCGGCCGGCTCACCGACCTGCTCGAGCCGACCGGCGTTCATCACCGCGATGGTGTCGGCCATGGTCATGGCCTCCTCCTGGTCATGGGTGACGTGGACGAAGGTGAGCCCGACCTCGGACTGGATGCGCTTGAGCTCGATCTGCATCTGGCGCCGCAGCTTGAGGTCGAGCGCGCCGAGGGGCTCGTCGAGGAGCAGCACGTCGGGCCGGTTGACGATCGCCCGGGCCAGGGCCACGCGCTGCTGCATGCCGCCGGAGAGCTGGGTCGGCTTCTTCTTGGCGGTGTGGGCCAGCTCGACCAGTTCCAGGGCCTCCATCGCCTTGGCCCTGTGGTCCTTCACGCCGCGCCGGCGCAGGCCGAACGCGACGTTCTCCAGGATGCTCAGGTGGGGGAAGAGCGCGTAGCTCTGGAACACCGTGTTGACGTTGCGCTGGTAGGCCTTGGTGTCGGTGATGTCGCGGTCGCCGATGAGGATGCGTCCCAGGGTCGGCTGCTCGAGGCCCGCGACCATCCGCAAGGTGGTCGTCTTGCCGCAGCCCGAGGGGCCGAGCAGGGCGAAGAACGACCCCTGCGGGATGACCAGGTCGAGGTCGTCGACCGCGGTGAACGCGTCGTAGCGCTTGGTGACGTCGATGAGGCGCAGGTCGCCTGTGGATTCGGTTGCCATGTCAGCCGGTGATGAGTGCTTGGAACTTCTTGTTGTACTTCGTCTCGGTCGCCGGGTCGAGCGCCTTGAAGACCTGGGACTTGGCGAGCACCTCCTGGCTGGGGAAGATCAGCGGGTTCTGGGCGACGGCGGGGTCCTGGCTGACGAGGTACTCCTTGGCCCCCTTCACCGGGGCGATGTAGTTGATGTAGTCCACCACCTGGGCCATCACCTTCGGGTCGTAGTAGTAGTTGATCAGCCGCTCGGCGTTCTTCTTGTGCTGTGCCAGCGCCGGGATCACGAAGTTGTCCGACGAGAGCGTGAAACCCTGCTCCGGCAGCGCGTAACCGAGGTTGGGGTTGTCAGCCCGCAGCTGCACGACGTCACCGGTCCAGGCAACACAGGCCGCGGTGTCACCCGCCGCGAGCGGCTTGGTGTACTCGTTCCCGGTGAAGCCCTTGATCTGGCCGGAGTCCTTGGCCTTCTGCAGCTCGGCGATCGCCGCGTCGAAGTCGGCGTCGGTGAAGGTGTCCAGCTTCTTGCCCATGGCCATGAGGACCAGGCCCACGGTGTCGCGCATCTCGGTGAGGAGGGTGACCTTGCCCTTGAGCGCGGGGTCCGTCAGCAGCT
Organism: uncultured Actinomycetota bacterium; assembly: GCA_963730585.1. Lineage (GTDB taxonomy): Bacteria > Actinomycetota > Actinomycetes > Actinomycetales > Dermatophilaceae > Pedococcus_A. The sequence goes on from CAVSSL010000008.1 coordinate 141,841, forward strand.
GGTCCATCGACTCGATCTTCTTGCCACCGGTCGCCTTGGGGTTCCACGCGATTCCCGCGAAGATGAGCTGCCACGGCAGCGTGTAGAGACGGCCCGGGTCCCACGGGACGTCGAGCAGGGCGTCCTCGACGTTCTTGTGGTTGGGGATGTTGGCCAGGTCCAGCTTCTGGGCGTAGCCCAGCCGGATGAGCCGGGAGGCCATCCAGTCGGTGCTGATCCACACGTCCCGGCCGGTGTCCTTGCCGGCGGCCAGCAGCGGCCGCACCTTGGCGTAGAACTCGTCGTTGTCGTTGTAGTCCTCGGTGTAGTTGACCTTGATGCCGGTCTGCTGGGTGAAGGCGTCGATCGTCGGACGGGTCTGCGTCTTGTCGTCGACGTCGATGTACTCGGGCCAGTTCGACCAGTTGACCACCTTGTCCTTGTCCGACAGGTCCGTGGGGGCGGCCAGCGCGGTGCGCGTGCCGGAACCTCCCCCGGAGGGGCTGCGCCCCGGTGACCCGCACGCGGCGAGGGCGGTGACACCGAGGCCGGCGGCGCCCGCCATCAGGGTGCGTCGCGACACCAGCCCGCGCACGAGGGCGGCGCTGAGGGCCGGGGAGGTCTGATCGTTCATGAGGCTCTCCTGAGGGGGCGCGGCGGGCCGCGAGTGGTGGGGCGGGGATATCAGCTCTCGATGTTGGCCATGACGTGCTTGATGCGGGTGTAGTCCTCGAAGCCGTACATGGACAGGTCCTTGCCGTAGCCGCTCTTCTTGAAGCCGCCGTGGGGCATCTCGGCAACGATCGGGATGTGGGTGTTGATCCAGACCGCCCCGAAGTCGAGGCGCTTGGACATGCGCATGGCACGCCCGAAGTCCCTGGTCCAGACGCTGGAGGCGAGGCCGTACTCGACGCCGTTGGCCCAGCGCACCGCCTCGTCCTCGTCGGTGAACTGCTGCACGGTGATGACCGGCCCGAAGATCTCGTTCTGGATGGCCTCGTCGTCCTGGCGCAGCCCCGAGAGCACGGTGGGCTCGATGAAGAAGCCGTCGCCGAGCGACGACACGCGGTGGCCGCCGGCCGCGACGGCGGCGTGGTCGGGCAGCCGCTCGAGGAAGCCCTGCACCCGCTGCAGCTGGTTGGCGTTGTTGACCGGGCCGAAGGCGGCGTCCTCGTCGTCGGGCATCCCGACCTTGGTCGAGGTGTTCGCGTACTCGGCGAGGGCGGCCACGAAGTCGTCGTGGATGCGCGGCGCGGCGAGCACGCGGGTGGCGGCGGTGCAGTCCTGGCCGGCGTTGAAGTAGCCGGCGCCGGCGATGCCCTCGACCGCTGCCTCGATGTCGGCGTCGTCGAACACGACGACCGGCGCCTTGCCGCCGAGCTCGAGGTGCACGCGCTTGACGTCGAGCGCGGCGCTCTGGGCGACCTGCATGCCGGCGCGCACCGAGCCGGTGATGGCCACCAGTGCGGGCGTCTTGTGCGACACCACGGCACGACCGGTCTCGTGGTCGCCGGTGACGACGTTGAAGGTGCCCGGCGGGAGGAACTCCGCGGCGATCTCGGCCATCAGCAGCGTGGTCTCGGGCGTGGTGTCCGAGGGCTTGAGCACGATGGTGTTGCCCGCGGCGAGCGCGGGGCCGATCTTCCAGACCGCCATCATCATCGGGTAGTTCCACGGGGTCACCTGGCCGACGACGCCGATCGGCTCGCGACGGACCCACGAGGTGTGGCCCTTCATGTACTCCCCGGCCGACTTGCCCTCGAGCACGCGGGCCGCGCCGGCGAAGAACCGCAGCTGGTCCACCATCGGCGGGATCTCCTCGCTGGCGGTCAGCGCGTGCGGCTTGCCGGTGTTCTCGGCCTCGAGGCGGACGAACTCGTCGGCGCGCTTCTCGATGGCGTCGGCGAAGTCGAGCAGCGCCTTCTGGCGCTCGCTCGGCGTGGCCTGGCCCCACTCCGCGAAGGCGGCGTCAGCGGCGGCATACGCCCTGTCGACGTCGTCCTGCGACGACACCGGCGCCTTGGCGACGACCTGCGCCGTGGCGGGGTTGACGATGTCGGAGGTCGCGTCCGTCTCCGCGTCGACGTACTCGCCGTTGATGAAGTTGCGCAGGACACGAGGCTGGGAAGTCACAGGTTCTCCCGTGGGTTCGGTACGGATTCCGGTGTCTGGAACTGTAACCACCTGGCCAGCGATTTCAATAGGTTCCGGCCACCAGATCGCGGAAATCAACACCGATTTAACATTTCCACGACTGATTCCGTCGTCCGGGTACTTGCGCGGCTCTGCCTTTGACGCCACGATGGCGGGCGTGACCCGCTCCCCCAACCACCACGAGGCGCGCCTCGACGACGTCTCCAAGGCGATCATCGAGCACCTCCAGGAGGACGGGCGGCAGTCGTACGCGACGATCGCCAAGCAGGTGGGGCTGTCCGAAGCGGCGGTGCGCCAGCGGGTGCAGCGCCTCCTCGACGCCGGGGTCATGCAGATCGTCGCGGTCACCGATCCGCTCCAGGTGGGCTTCCGACGCCAGGCCATGATCGGCATCCGCGTCGACGGCGACCTGTCGTCGGTGGCGGACGCGCTGACGACGATGCCCGAGGTCGACTACGTCGTCACCACGGCGGGCAGCTTCGACCTGCTCGCCGAGGTCGTCTGCGAGGACGACGACCAGCTCCTCGAGCTGCTCACCAAGCGGGTCCGGACCCTGCCCGGGGTCCAGTCCACCGAGACCTTCGTCTACCTGAAACTCAACAAGCAGCACTACAACTGGGGTACCCGATGACCACCGAACCGTCCGCCATCTTCGAACCGTCGAGCGACACCCACACGCCGATGGGCACGCTGCACAGCGAGGCCGCCCGCGACCACCTGTGGATGCACTTCACCCGGCACTCGGTCTTCGAGGACCGCAGCGAGGGTGGCCTCGGCCACTCGGTGCCCATCATCACCCGCGGCGAGGGCCACAAGATCTGGGACGACCGCGGCAACGAGTACATCGACGGGCTCGCGGGCCTGTTCGTCGTGCAGGTCGGCCACGGACGCGAGGAGCTGGCCGAGGCGGCTGCCAAGCAGGCCAAGGAGCTGGCCTTCTTCCCGCTCTGGTCCTACGCCCACCCGCGGGCCATCGAGCTGGCCGAGCGCCTGGCCGCCGGCGCGCCCGGTGACCTCAACCGGGTCTTCTTCACCACCGGCGGCGGCGAGGCCGTCGAGACCGCCTGGAAGCTGGCCAAGCAGTACTACAAGCTGATGGGCAAGCCCACCAAGCACAAGGTCATCAGCCGCAACGTGGCCTACCACGGCACCCCGCAGGGCGCCCTGTCCATCACCGGCATCCCCGCCGCCAAGGAGATGTTCGAGCCGCTGGTGCCCGGCGCGTTCAAGGTGCCCAACACCAACCACTACCGCGCCCCGGAGCACCTGCGCGACGACGAGAAGGCCTTCGGCCGCTGGGCCGCCGACCGCATCGCCGAGGCCATCGAGTTCGAGGGTCCCGACACCGTCGCCGCCGTGTTCCTCGAGCCGGTGCAGAACTCCGGCGGCTGCTTCCCGCCGCCGCCCGGCTACTTCGAGCGCGTCCGCGAGATCTGCGACGAGTACGACGTGCTGCTCGTCTCCGACGAGGTCATCTGCTCGTTCGGCCGCATCGGCTCGATGTTCGCCTGCGACGACTTCAACTACGTGCCCGACATCATCACCTGCGCGAAGGGCATGACGTCCGGCTACTCCCCCATCGGCGCGATGATCGCGAGCGACCGCCTCTTCGAGCCGTTCAAGCAGGGCACGACGTTCTTCCCGCACGGCTACACCTTCGGCGGCCACCCGGTGAGTGCCGCAGTCGCGATGGCCAACCTCGACATCTTCGAGCGCGAGGGCCTGAACCAGCACGTGATGGACAACGCACCGAAGTTCCGCGACACCCTCGAGCGCCTGCTCGACCTGCCGATCGTCGGCGACGTCCGCGGCGCCGGCTACTTCTACGGCATCGAGCTCGTCAAGGACAAGAACACGCGGGAGACGTTCAACGACGACGAGGCCGAGCGGCTGCTGCGCGGCTACCTCTCCAAGGCGCTGTTCGACGCCGGCCTCTACTGCCGCGCCGACGACCGTGGCGACCCCGTCATCCAGCTCGCGCCGCCGCTCATCATCGGCCAGCCCGAGTTCGACGACATCGAGTCGCGCCTGCGCTCGGTGCTCAAGGACGCCGAGAAGCACCTCTGACCGGTATGCCGCTGCGCCCTCTCTGGTGGGAGGGCGCCCGGAACGCCGCCGACCCGGCATCCGCCCTGTCCGGTGACACCACCGCCGACGTCGTCATCGTCGGCGGTGGCTACACCGGGCTGTGGACGGCCTACTACCTGCTGCGCGAGGACCCCTCGCTCGACGTGCTCGTCCTCGAGGCGGAGCACGTCGGGTTCGGGGCCAGCGGCCGCAACGGCGGCTGGGTCTCGGCGCTCTGGCCGGTCGGGCCGCAGACCCTGGCAGCCACGCACGGGCGTGACGCCGCCCGAGCCATGGTGCGCGCCCTCCAGGCGACGGTCGTCGAGGTGGGCGCGGTCGCCCGCGACGAGGGCATCGACTGCGGCTTCGAGCAGGGCGGCACCGTGGTGCTCGCCCGCAGCCGGGCCCAGGCGACCCGCGCCAGGGCCGAGGCGGAGGCCGGGCAGCAGTGGGGCGACGGCACGCAGTGGCTCGACGCCGCCGAGGCCCGCGAGCGGCTCGCCGCGAGCGACGTCCACGGCGGCACCTGGAACCCGCACTGCGCCCGGGTCCACCCGAGGCGGCTCGTCGACGGGCTCGCCGCGGCGGTGCGCCGACGCGGCGGCCGCATCTGCGAAGCCACCCCCGTGGTCTCGGTGGGTCCGGGGTCCGTGCACACAGCGGCCGGCCACCGGGTCGGGGCGCGCCACGTCATCCGCGCCACCGAGGCCTGGACGGCGAGGCTCCCGGGGCGGCGCCGCGCCGTCGCCCCCGTCTACTCGCTCATGGTCGCCACCGAGCCGCTGACACCGGCCCAGTGGGACGCCATCGGGCTCTCCTCGCGCGAGGTCTTCGCCGACCACCGGCACGTGGTCATCTACGGGCAGCGCACCGTCGACGACCGCATCGCCTTCGGCGGCCGGGGCGCGCCGTACCACTGGGGCTCGCGGATCCAGCCCGGCTTCGACCGGGAGGAGCACGTGTTCGCCGACCTGCGGGCGACGTTGCGGCAGATGCTCCCCCAGCTCGAGGGCGTGGCCTTCACGCATGCCTGGGGCGGCCCGCTCGGCATCGCCCGCGACTGGCACCCGAGCGTCGGCCTCGACCCCGAGACGGGTCTGGGCTGGGCCGGCGGCTACGTCGGCGACGGTGTCGCCGCCAGCAACCTCGCCGGGCGCACGCTCGCCGACCTGGTGGGCGGACGGCACACCGCTCTCACCGCGCTGCCCTGGGTCGGGCACCGCTCACGGAGGTGGGAGCCCGAGCCGCTGCGGTGGCTGGGTGTCAACGCGGGCCTGCGCCTGGCCGAGGCGGCCGACCGCGAGGAGGCGCGCACCGGGCGACCCGGCGTGCAGGCCCGGCTGCTCACCGCGCTCACCGGCCACTGAGCCCGCACACTGGCGCCGTGGCCCTCGACCCCGCTGCCCTCTCCTCCGCGGCCCTCGACTTCCTCGCGACGCGGCACCTGGCGACGCTGACCACGCTGCGCCCCGACGGCACCCCGCACGTCGTGCCCGTCGGCTTCACCTGGGACCCCGAGCGCCGCCTGGCCCGGGTCATCACCAGCGGGTCGAGCCGCAAGGCCCGCAACGCCGCCGCCGGCTGCCGGGCCGTGCTCTGCCAGGTCGACGGGCGGCACTGGCTCGCCCTCGAAGGCTTTGCGCGCGTGCTCACCTCGACCGAGGAGGTGCACGAGGCGGAGCAGCGGTATGCCGCGCGCTACCGTCCGCCGCGCGTCAACCCCGAGCGGGTGGTCATCGCCGTGGAGGTCGACCGTGTGCTGGGCAACCTGTAGGCGCCCAGCCCCCAGACAAATCCGGGCTAGGGTCGCGACATGTCAGACCCGCACCCGGTCACCGCGCGGAAGCAGCCGCCCGACCAGCCCATCGCGTCGCTGCGCGACCACGAGATCGCGTCGCTGCGCGACCATGAGATCGAGACGCTGCACGCCCTCGACGACGCGCTCGCCCGACGGGTGCCGCTGTGCGGCCTGCGGCTCCAGGACCTCGACCTCACGGGCCACGAGCAGGAGCTGCTCGCGCGCACCGACGTCGAGGGCCTGGTGGTGCTCGGCGGCCGGCTCTCGCCGGCGCTGGAGTCGCACCTGCGCGCCCACCGCGCGCTCATCTTCCCCACCGACCCGCACGCACCCGTCAACCCCTACCGCGCGACGCTCTACCAGCCGCACGAGCTCTACGCCGGGCTCGCCGAGCGTGGCTACGAGAAGACGCCGGACGCCCTGGCCTACCACTGGTCGCGCGACGCGCAGCTGCGGCACGACGCCTTCGTGACGCTGCTGCGTGCGATCCACGACGACTCGATCACCGACGCGCTCACCGAGTTCATCGGCCAGCGCCCGGTGGTCGGCGTGATGGGCGGCCACGCCCTGGGGCGCGGCACGCAGGGGTATGCCGTGGCCGCACGGCTCGGGCACACGCTCGCCGCCGACGGGCTCGTCGTCGCGACCGGCGGTGGCCCCGGGGCGATGGAGGCGGCCAACCTCGGCGCCTTCTGCGGCGAGGCCGCCCAGCTCGAGGACGCGCTGCACCGCCTGGCCGCCGTGCCGTCGTTCCGGCCCGACATCGCGCCGTGGGCCGAGCTGGCCCTCGAGCTGCACGACGAGGTCATGGCCGCGGGCAGGTCACGTCGGGTCAGCAGTGTCGGCATCCCGACGTGGTTCTACGGCCACGAGCCCCCGAACGTCTTCTGCGACGGCATCGGCAAGTACTTCTCCAACGCCATCCGCGAGGACGGGCTCCTGGCCCGGTGCACCGCCGGCCTGGTCGTGCTCGAGGGCGCCGCCGGCACCGTCCAGGAGGTCTTCCAGGCGGCGACCCGCCTCTACTACGCCGCCGAGGGCACCGACCTGCCGCCCATGGTGCTCGTGGGCACCCGGCACTGGACGCAGGTCCTGCCGGTGTGGCCGGCCCTGCAGGCCCTCGCCGCGGAGCGGGGCATGGCCGGGGCTCTGCACCTCGTGGACGACGTCGACGAGGTGCCGGGGCTCCTCAGCTCGTAGCGTTCTGGCGGCCGGGTCGGTTGCGCCGAACCCCTCCCACAGGCGACACGCAGCCGACACACTGGCGGGAACCGGCCCACACCAAGGACCGCCGTGCCCGGGGGTGACCTGTGGAGTTCCTCTCACCGACGACGCTGACCGAGGCCCTGGAGGCCAAGGCCGAGCACCCCCACGCGGTGCCCCTCGCCGGTGGCACCGACGTCATGGTGGAGATCAACTTCGACCGCACCCGACCCGAGGTGCTGCTCGACCTCTGCCGCGTCGAGGAGCTGGCCGGCTGGTCGCCAGGAGGACGGCCGGATCCGTCTCGGCGCCGGCCTCACCTACGCCCGGCTGCTGGACGAGCTCGCGCGGGACCCTGCCCGGGCTGGCCCTGGCGGCGCGGACGGTCGGCTCACCGCAGATCCGCAACCGCGGCACCGTCGGTGGCAACCTGGGCTCGGCCTCGCCTGCCGGCGACTGCCACCCGCCCCTGCTGGCGGCGGGTGCCGAGGTCGAGCTCGCCTCCACGTCGGGCACGCGCCGGCTGCCGGTCCGAGACTTCTTCACCGGCCCCAAGCGGCATGCAGCGCGGGCGGACGAGCTCATCACCGCGGTGCTGGTCCCCGCGGCGTCGGGCCCGCAGCAGTTCAGCAAGGTCGGCACCCGCAACGCCATGGTCATCGCGGTGTGCTCGTTCGCGCTCGCCCTGCGCCCGGCCGACCGTGGCGTCGGCACCGGCATCGGCTCCGCGGGCCCGGTGCCGCTCCGGGCGCCGGAGGCCGAGGACCTGCTCGCCGGTGCCCTCGACGAGCAGGGGCTGTGGGACTCGCGGGGCCGGCTGTCCCCCTCGCTGGTGGCCGAGTTCGGTCGGCGGGTGGCCGCGGCGGCGGCCCCCATCGACGACGTGCGGGGCACGGCGGCATACCGCAGGCACGCCCTGGCGGTGCTCGCGAGGCGCACCCTCCAGTGGGCGTGGGACGACTACCGCTCCGGAGCCGACGCGCAGGTGCCGGCATGAGGGTGCGGCTGCGGGTCAACGGCAGCGAGCGGCTGGCCGACGACGTCTGGGAGGGCGAGAGCCTGCTCTACGTGCTGCGCGAGAGACTCGGCCTGCCCGGCACCAAGAACGCCTGCGAGCAGGGCGAGTGCGGGTCGTGCACGGTGTACCTCGACGGGCTGCCCGTGTGTGCCTGCCTCGTCGCGGCGGGGCAGGCCGACGGACGTGAGGTCGTCACGGTCGAGGGACTCGCCGGCTCCGACGTCGGTGCTGGGGAGCGCGGTGTCGGGGAGCACGGCGTCGGGAGGGGGCGCCGGTGACCTGCACCCCGTGCAGCAGGCGTTCCTCGAGGCCGGCGCGGTGCAGTGTGGGTTCTGCACGCCGGGCCTGGTCGTCGCCGCCCACGACCTCGTCTCCCGTGTCCCGCAGCCGAGCGACGCGCAGATCCGCGAGGCCCTGGCCGGGAACCTGTGCCGCTGCACGGGGTACGAGAGCATCCTCGAGGCGGTGCGGCTGGCCGCCTCCCGGATGGGCGGACGGGAGGGCGCGCCGTGACGGGTGGGCCGACCGTGCGGACCGGGCCGACCGTGCGGACCGGGCCGGACACCGCCGAGGGGCTGTACTCGCGGACCGACGGCGGGGTCGGCGAGAGCGCCCCGCGGCCGGACGGGACGCTCAAGGTCGCGGGCGAGTTCGCCTACGGCAGCGACCTCTGGATGGACGACATGTTGTGGGGCACCACCCTGCGCAGCCCGCTGCCCAGCGCCCGGATCCGCGGCATCGACGTCTCGGCCGCGCTCGCGGTGCCCGGCGTGCACGCGGTGCTGACCCATGAGGACGTGCCCGGTCCCGGCCTGTTCGGGCTGGAGGTCGCCGACCAGCCGGTGCTCGCCCGCGACCGCGTGCGCTACCAGGGCGAGCCCATCGTGCTCGTGGCGGCCGACCACCCGGAGACCGCCCGTCGCGCCGCCAAGCGGGTGCGGGTCGACTACGAGGAGCTGCCGCCGGTCACCGACGCGCGGGCGGCGCTCGCCGACGGCAGCCCGCTCGTGCACGACCGGGGCAACCTGGTGCGGCACGTGCGGATCCGCACCGGTGGAGGCACCGCTGGAGGCACCGCTGGAGGCGTCAGTCGCGGCTGGCGGCCACCCGCGGCCGAGGTCGTCGTGCGCGGCGAGTTCGAGGTGGGCATGCAGGACCAGGCCTTCCTCGGCCCCGAGTCCGGCCTGGCGGTGCCGGACGACGAGGGCGGCGTCGACCTGCACGTGGCCACCCAGTGGCTGCACGTCGACCAGCAGCAGATCTGCGCGGCCCTCGGCCTCTCCCCCGAGCGGGTGCGCCTGGCCCTGGCGGGGGTGGGCGGCGCCTTCGGGGGGCGCGAGGACCTGTCGATGCACATCCACGGCTGCCTGCTGGCGCTGCACACCGGCCGACCGGTGAAGATGGTCTACAGCCGGGAGGAGTCGTTCTTCGGCCACGTGCACCGTCACCCGGCCCGCCTGCACTACGAGCTCGGCGCAGACCGCTCCGGCCGGCTGGTGCACGCCACCGTGCAGACCTGGCTCGACGGCGGCGCCTACGCCTCCAGCACCGCCGCCGTGGTGATGAACGCCGCCACGCTCGGCCTGGGGCCGTACGACGTGCCCGCCGTCCACGTCGACTGCTGGGGCGTCTACACCAACAACCCGCCCTGTGGCGCGATGCGGGGCTTCGGCGCCGTGCAGGCGGCGTTCGCCTACGAGGCGATGATGGACCGGCTCGCCGCCGCGGTCGGGCTCGACCCGGTGGAGGTGCGGCTGCGCAACGCGTTGGCGGAGGGCTCGCGGGTGCCGACCGGGCAGCTCGTCGACAGCGCCGCGCCGGTGGCCGAGCTGCTCGAGCGGGTCCGCGACCTGCCGCTGCCGGAACCCGCACTGGGCGGCCACGACGCCCCGGACGCCCTCCCTGGTGGCGTGGACCTGCTCACCCTCCCCGGCGGTGTCTCCAACACCACCCACGGCGAGGGCGTCCGGCGCGGCGTCGGCTACGCGGTGGGGCTGAAGAACGTCGGGTTCTCCGGGGGCTTCGACGACTACTCGACGGCACGGGTGCGGCTCGAGGCGACGGGCGACTCCCCCGTGGTCACCGTGCACACCGCGGCGGCCGAGGTCGGGCAGGGGCTCGTCGCCGTGGTGCAACAGGTGTGCCGAACCGAGCTCGGGGTCGAGACGGTGGTGGTGGCGCCCAGCGACACCACGATCGGCTCGGCCGGCTCCACCTCGGCCTCTCGCCAGACCTACGTCACGGGTGGGGCGGTGCAGGCCGCCTGCGCGGCCGTGCGGTCACGCGTGCTGGAGCGTGCCGCCCGCACTCTCGGCGCCTCCGCCGACGTGCTGTCGCTGCGTGACGGCTTCCTGGTCGGACCTGGTGACGAGGAGGTGGTCGCCCTCGCCGAGGTGCTCGGCTCCGAGGCCGTGGAGGAGACCGTCGAGTGGCGGCACCGGCCCACCCAGCCCATCGACCCCGAGACCGGACAGGGCGACGCCCACGTGCAGTACGCGTTCGCGGCGCACCGGGCGGTGGTCGACGTCGACACCGAGCTCGGTCTCGTGCGCGTGGTCGAGCTGGCCTGTGCCCAGGACGTCGGCCGGGCGGTCAACCCCCAGGCCGTGGTCGGGCAGATCCACGGCGGCAGCCTGCAGGGCCTCGGCCTCGCCGTCATGGAGGAGGTGCAGGTGCGCGGCGGCCGGATCCTCAACCCCTCGTTCACCGACTACCTGGTGCCCACGATCCTCGACGCGCCGAGCATGCCGGTCACCGTGGTCGAGTACCCGGACCCGCACGCCCCCTACGGCCTGCGCGGGGTCGGTGAGCCGCCGACCATCTCGTCGGGCCCGGCTGTCGTGGCCGCCATCCGTGCGGCCACAGGACTCGAGCTGACCCGCGTGCCGATCCGCCCTGAGCACCTCACCGCGCACCTCACCGCGCACTTCACCGGCACCTGACCCTCAGTCGAAGACGATGGTGCGCCGGCCGCGCAGGATGACCCGGTGCTCCACGTGCCAGCGCACCGCCCGGGCCAGCGCCATCGCCTCCAGCTCCTGGCCCACCCGGGCGAGCTCACCCGGGCTCATCCGGTGGTCGACGCGGCGGAAGTCCTGCTCGATGATCGGGCCCTCGTCGAGGTCGGCCGTCACGTAGTGAGCCGTGGCGCCGATGACCTTCACGCCCCGGTCGTGGGCCTGGGTGTAGGGCTTGGCGCCCTTGAAGCTCGGCAGCAGCGAGTGGTGGATGTTGATGATGCGTCCCGGGAAGTTCCGCGCACAGCTCGGCCGAGAGGATCTGCATGTAGCGGGCCAGGACGATCGTGTCGGCCTGGTACTCCTCCACCAGGCGGCGCAGCTCGGCCTCCGCCTCCGGCTTCGTCGCCGCACTGACCGGCACGTGGTGGAACGGGATCTCGTGCCACTGCGCCAGGCCACGGAAGTCCTCGTGGTTGGACACGATCGCCGGGACCTCGACGTTGAGCGAACCGGTCTCGGCCCGGTAGAGCAGGTCGTTGAGGCAGTGGCCCTGCTGGCTCACCATGACCAGCACGCGGTGGCGCACCGACAGGTCGTGCACCGCCCACTGCATGGCGAACTCGGTGGCGGTCGGCTCCATCGCGGACCGCAGCGACTCGACGTCGAGCGGGCTGCCCTCGCGGACCAGGTGCATCCGCAGGTGGAACTCGCCCGACGACGGGTCGCCGAACTGCTGGGCGTCGGCGATGGTGAGGCTCTGCTCCAGCGCCACCCCGGTCACGGCGTGCACGATGCCGCGCCGGTCGGGGCACGACACGGTGAGGACGAACTCGCGACCGGCCTCGAGGGTCGGGGTGGACTCGCCGTGCACGGTGGCTCCTCGCTGCTTCGGTGGTGGTGGTCCGGGGAGCCGTCACCCTACCGAGACGCCCGCGCCGGCGGCCGTGCGTGACCACGCCTGGGACGGGCAACCACGACCAGGGACGGGCTACCAGGTTCAGGGACGGGTGACCATCACGATGCCGAGGCACATCTCGTCAGTCGTGCCCTCGCCCCAGACGACGTAGCGCTCGGGCTGGCCCTCGAAGGCTGGCAGCACGTCGCGCAGACCCTGGTCGTGGGTGCACTCGACGGTGAGCGTGTCGCCCCGGTCGACGTGCACCGCCGGGCTCACCGGCTTGCTGCCCTGGTCGTCGAAGTCCCAGACCGGGATGTCGAGCACCCGGCGCTCGTCGGGCTCACCCTTGTTGACGGTCACCCGGATCGACCTGCCGAGCAGGTGCATGTGGCCGGCCACGGCGCGGATGGTGGCGGGTTCGGTGACCGGCCGGGTGCACCGCTGCGTGGGCGAGGGGCCGATGCCCTTGCAGACCATGTTGAGGTAGTTGCCGGTCAGGCCCGCGACCCTGCCGAACCGCTGCGTGACGTCGGCGACGGACGCCTCCCGGCTGCACAACGGACCCGTGTGGCCGGGTCGGCAGGGCAGCTCGACCGGGCCGGGCAGCAGCATCGTCTGGAGGGTGCGGCGCGTGCCGTCGTCCGACGCCACTCGAAGGCGGGCGGCGGTCGTGTCGGGGCCACGACCCGCGAGCAGGTTGTAGTGGACCTGCATGACGACCCGCGAACCCTTCGCCAGCGGCATGCCGAGGTCCTTGGCGAGGACCCGCTCCCCTCCGCCGGGCGCCCAGGCCCCGAGCCAGGGGGCGGCGTCGAGGCTGGCCCCCTGGTTGTCGACCCCCGAGCCGCCGAAACAGGTCCAGCCCTGCCCGGGCTGTCCGGCGTCCAGAGCCTTCGCCCGAGCCACCTGCTCGGGCGGGACGCGGAACAGGATGACGTGGTGCACGACATCGGCGTTGCCCGGCACGACGTCGACGCCCGTGACCACCGTGTCGCGCGAGAGCTTCGGATCGAGCAGGAAGCACCGGTAGTCGTCGGTGCCCGTGGAGGGAGGCGACGGCGTGTATGCCGCGGGCGCCCGCAGCGTGAGGAACCGTTCGCCGGCGCGCAACGGGGCGCGCGCCGGTGTCCCGCCCGGCGAAGCGGCCGGGCCGTGGCCGTGCCCGGACGGCGCCGCAGACGGTGCACCGCTGGCACCGGACGTGGCGGAACCTGCGGTGGCGCCGGGCGTCGACGCCGACGAGGCCGCCGTCGCCGCGGTGGGCGTCGTGTCGGGTCCGGCGCAGGCTGTCAGCGCCAGCGTCGCCACACCGAGCCCGGCGATCACACGACCGAACAGGCCTCTTCGCACACGCCGAGTCTAGGTGGGCCTGCGGCGGGGAAGGGGACCGTTCGGCCAAGCGGAGTCATGCCTCAGTCCCCGCCGGCGGTGGGTTCGGCTACGCGGTGGAGGCGGCGAGCTGCCCGCAGGCGCCGTCGATGTCCTGGCCGCGGGTGTCGCGGATCGTCGTCGGGATGCCGTGTGCCCGCAGCCGCTCCACGAACTGCTGCTCGACCCCGGGGCGCGAGGCCGTCCACTTCGACCCCGGCGTGGGGTTGAGCGGGATCGGGTTGACGTGCACCCAGCCACGTCCGCGCGCGTTGAGCTTCTCCCCCAGCAGGTCGGCGCGCCAGGCCTGGTCGTTGATGTCGCGGATCAGGGCGTACTCGATGCTGACCCGGCGGCCGGTCGCCTCGAAGTACCGGCGGGCCGAGTCGAGCGCCTCGTCGACGCTCCAGCGCGTGTTGATCGGCACCAGCTCGTTGCGCAGGTCGTCGTCCGGGGCGTGCAGCGACAGCGCGAGCGTCACCGGGATGCCCTCGCCCGCGAGCTTGTCGATCGCGGGGACGAGGCCGACGGTCGACATCGTGATTCCCCGAGCCGACATGCCCAGGCCGTCGGGGGCCGGGTCGGTGAGCCGGCGGATCGCCCCGATCGCCGCCTTGTAGTTGGCCAGCGCCTCCCCCATGCCCATGAACACGACGTTGGAGATGCGGGTCGGCCCCGTGACCTCGGGCGCGCCGTCCTCGTCACCGAGCTCGGCACCATCGGTGGCGGCGGCGCTGGGAGCCAGCTCGCCGCGCCGCAGCTGCCGCGCGGCATACACGACCTGCTCGACGATCTCGGCGGCCGACATGTTGCGGGTGAGCCCGGCCTGCCCCGTGGCACAGAACGGGCAGTTCATGCCGCAGCCCGCCTGCGAGGAGATGCAGATGGTCACGCGGTTCGGGTAGCGCATCAGCACCGACTCGACGATGGCGCCGTCGTGCAGCCGCCAGGCGGACTTGATCGTCGCGCCGTCGTCGGCGGTGCGCTGCACGTGCGGGGTGAGCAGCGGCGGCAGCAGGTCTCGCACGAGGTCGTCACGGATCCCCTTGGGCAGGTCGGTCATCTCCTCCGGCGACTCGACGAGCCGCTCGAAGTAGTGGGTCGACAGCTGCTTGGCGCGGAACCCCTTGTGGCCCAGCGACTCGACCGCCTCCTTGCGCTCGGCGGGCGTGAGGTCGGCGAGGTGCCGCGGGGGCTTGCCGCGGCGGGGGGCGGTGAAGGTCAGCTGGCCCGGCCTCGGCTTCTCGGTGCTCGGCTCGGGCAGGGCCACGGGGGCGGGGTTCTCGGACATCCCCACCAGTGTCTCAGCCGGAGCCCCGCAGCGGAAAACGTCGGTATGCCGTGGGCCGGCGTGCTCTCGGCACACCGCCTGGGGGTGCCAGGGGCGACGCGCGCCGTTCTGCCGTCACGGGTCCATGGACGGCCCTACAGTGACCAGCGACCATCGCGACACGAGGGGGTAGCCATGGGCTGGTTCGGCAGGAACAGGGGGACGCCTGCGACGCCCGCGCAGCAGGACGACGCCCTGCCCTTCTTCTCCGAGGACGAGGCGGCGCGGTTCCGTGCCCTGGTGCGGAGCACCTTCGCCGAGCTCGGCATGGAGGTCGTGGTCCACGCCGACCGCATGGAGACCGACGACGGCCGCATGTTCGGCCTGTGGAACCTGGCGGCTGCCTGCCACAACGACGAGGACGGCGAGCCGGCCTGGCCCGCAGCCATCGAGCGGCACGTCAGGGTCACCACCGCGGCCACCGGACGCGACGAGCTCGCCGAGATGTCGGACGAGGAGCTGATGTCGAGCGTGTACGTCAGGCTCGTGGAGGCAGCGACCGTGGACTCGCTCGGTCGGGATGACGTCGCGTACGCCGAGGAGGTCGTGCCCGGAGTGCTGCGCCTGCTGGTGCTCGACCTGCCGGAGACCGTGATGACTCCAGCCCAGAGCCGGCTCGAGGAGCGGTCGTCGATGGCCAGGCTCCTCGACCAGGGCTGGCGCAACCTGCAGTCGCTGCTGGACCGAGAGGTGTTCGAGCTGGACCGGCTGGAGCACGAGGGCGCGGAGATCACCGTCCTCCTCGGGGAGTCCATGATGACCGCGAGCCTGGTCCTGATGCTCCCGGAGGTCATCGAGCGCTGGCTCCCGGGATCGACGCTGGAACGGGGGGTGTTCGTGTGCATGCCCTACCGGCACCAGCTCGCCTTCCACGTCATCGACGACCCCGAGCAGGCGCTGAAGGCGCTCATGGTGCTGCCGCAGTTCGCTGTCCACGGCTTCAACGACGGCACCGGGCCGCTGACGCCGCACACGTACTGGTGGCGGAACGGCGAGCTCCACCAGCTCACGACCTTCGAGGACGGCGGCCGGATCGCGCTCACCCTGGGACCGGAGCTAGAGGCCCTGCTGGGGATGGGCGGCGACTGAGCCTGGCCCCGCGGTCGTGGGCCGCCAGCGCCGTGCGGATCCGATCACTGGATGGGGACGAAGACCAGCAGCAGCGCCCAGCTGAGGGGGGCGGTGACGAGCAGGGAGTCGAGCCGGTCCATCACACCCCCGTGGCCGGGGAGGATGTGGCTCATGTCCTTGATGCCGAGGTCGCGCTTGATGGTCGACTCGGTCAGGTCGCCGACGGTGGCCCCCACGGCGACGGCGGCACCCATGATGAGGCCGGCCCACCACGGCCCGCCCAACCCGATCGAGATGCTCAGCGACGCGCCCAGCATGCAGGCGAGCACCGAGCCGGTGAAGCCCTCCCAGGACTTCTTCGGGCTGACCGACGGCGCCATCGGGTGCCGACCCCAGAGCACACCGAAGACGTAGCCGCCGATGTCGCTCAGCACCGTGACGAGGATGAAGACGATCACGCGGGCCACTCCGTCGGGGGCGGCGAGCAGCAGCGCGGCGAAGCCGGCGAGGAACGAGGGGTAGAGCGCGACGAACATCCCACCCGCGACGTCGCGCACCGCGTCCTTCACGCCGTCGGCCACCCGCCAGAGCAGCACGCCGACACAGGTCAGGCCGAGGGTGACCGCCAGGGCCTGCGACCCGCCCCAGTAGGCGGAGCCCAGCATGCTGACCATGCCGACCATCGACGGCACGAGCGGGACGTCGATGCCCGCCTGGGCCAACGCCTTGCGCAGCTCCCACACCCCGACGCCCACCGCCACGGCCACGATGCCGAGGAACAGCTCCTTGGCCACGACCAGCGACACGATGATGAGGGCGCCGAGCGTGACCCCCACGGCGATGGCGGCCGGCAGGTTGCGGCCGGCGCGCGAGGTCTTCGGCGCCGCCGCGGCACGGCGCGAGGTGCCTCCTCCGGAGGAGTCGTCGGCGACCGCGGTCGAACCGGCAGCCCGGTTCTCCCGCAGGTCACGACGGGTGGGGTACGGCGAGGTCATGGCAGGCGTGGTGCGTGGCGCGCTCTCGAGGTCCTCAGACCTCGAGCAGCTCGGCCTCCTTGTGCCGCATCATCTCGTCGACGGCGTCGACGTGCTTCTTGGTCGTGGCGTCGAGGTCCTTCTCCGCGCGCTTGCCCTCGTCCTCGCCGACCTCGCCGTCCTTGACCAGCTTGTCGAGCTGGTCCTTGGCGTGACGACGGATGTTGCGGATGGAGACCTTGGCATCCTCGCCCTTGTGGCGGGCGAGCTTGATGTAGTCCTTGCGGCGCTCCTCGGTGAGGGCGGGCAGCACGCAGCGGATGATGTTGCCGTCGTTGCTCGGGTTCACGCCGAGGTCGGAGTCGCGCAGCGTCTTCTCGATGGTGGCCATGGCCGACTTGTCGAACGGCGAGATGAGGATGGTGCGCGCCTCGGGGGTCTGGAACGAGGCGAGCTGCTGCAGCGGCGTGGGAGCGCCGTAGTAGTCGACGACGAGCTTGTTGAACATGCCCGGGGTGGCCCGACCGGTGCGGATGCCGGCGAAGTCCTCCTTGGCGACCTCGATGGCCTTCTCCATCTTCTCCTCGGCCTCGAGCAGGGTCTCGTCAATCATGTCGGCTCCTTCAGGGCCGTGGGTGCCGGCCTCATCGGTCTTCAGGGGTCGTGCTGGGTCTGCTGGGGTGGTGCGGGCGGG
Organism: uncultured Actinomycetota bacterium; assembly: GCA_963730585.1. Classification (GTDB taxonomy): domain Bacteria; phylum Actinomycetota; class Actinomycetes; order Actinomycetales; family Dermatophilaceae; genus Pedococcus_A. The sequence goes on from CAVSSL010000008.1 coordinate 159,355, forward strand.
CCGCGGGGACGGTCAGTCCGCCGTGACCAGCGTCCCGATCCTCTCACCGCGGATGGCGCGGACGATGTTGCCCTCGCCCTCCATGCCGAAGACCACCATGGGCAGCTTGTTGTCCATGCAGAGGCTGAACGCGGCCGCGTCGACCACGCGCAGGCCCTGCTGGATGGCCTCGCCGTAGGTGATCTCGTCGAGCTTCTTGGCGTCCGGGTTGGTCCGCGGGTCGGAGTCGTAGACCCCGTCGACGCCGCTCTTGCTCATGAGCACCGCGTCGCACTTGATCTCGAGCGCTCGCTGCGCCGAGACGGTGTCGGTGGAGAAGAACGGCATGCCGGCCCCGGCACCGAAGATGACGACGCGGCCCTTCTCGAGGTGCCGGATGGCACGGCGCGGGATGTAGGGCTCGGCGACCTGGCCCATCGCGATGGCGGTCTGCACGCGCGTCTCGACGCCCTCCTTCTCGAGGAAGTCCTGCAGCGCGAGGCAGTTCATGACCGTGCCCAGCATGCCCATGTAGTCGGCGCGGGTGCGGTCCATGCCCTGCTGCTGCAGCTCGGCGCCACGGAAGAAGTTGCCCCCGCCCACGACCACGGCGACCTCGCTGCCGTCGCGCACGGCCCGGGCGATCTGCTGGGCGATCCCGCGGACGACGTCGGGGGCCAGGCCCACCTTGCCGCCGCCGAAGACCTCCCCGGACAGCTTCAACAGCACCCGGTGGTACGAGCGGCTCTGGGTGACGTCGGCTCCGTCAGTGGTCACGTGGCTTCCTCCATGAGGGCTCTCGGGGGCACGGCGGCGGTCGCCCGATCTTTCCACACCGGGAGGTCCGGATTCGACTCGGGCGGTGAGACGGCCAGGACCGTCCGCCGGGTCTGGGACAATCGTGCGGCCATGCCTGACATTCCCGCCACCGGCCCTGACACACCCGCCTCCCAGAACAGCACCTCTCAGGACACCGGCACCCAGGACACCGGGCGCCACCCCGTCACCGTCGCCATCACCCGCAAGGTGCGCCCCGAGGACGAGCTGCTGATGCAGGCCTGGGTCCATGCCGGCACGTCGATGGCCGAGCGCTTCCCCGGCTTCCTGGGCACCGGCTGGGTCCGGCCGGCGGCGAACTCCGCCGACTGGCACATGCTCTACCGGTTCGACTCGCCCGAGAGCCTGCAGCGCTGGGAGGAGTCGACGGAGCGGACCCGGTGGCTGCGGTCCGCGCAGGACCTCGTCGAGCACACCCGGGTGGAGCACCGCACCGGCATCGAGGGCTGGTTCGACGAGCCCCGCGAGCGCTCGGTCAGCGACCTGGCGCCGGCCGCGCCACCGCCGCCCCCGCGGTGGAAGCAGGCCGTGGTCATCTGGGTGGCCTTCTTCCCCACCAACGTGCTGTTCACTTGGCTGCTGACGCCCGTCCTCGGGCACTGGCCGCTGGTGCTGCGCGTCCTGGTCTCCACGCTGCTGCTGACGCCGCTGATGACCTACCTCGTGCTGCCCCAGGTGACCAGGCTGCTGCAGCCCTGGCTGACGGGAGCGGCTAGAACCCGGCGTTCCTGAGGACGAACTCCGTCTCGGTGTCGCGCCCGCCCTGCGGGTCGGGGGCGGGCTCGACCTCCTGGGTCGTGATCGTGTCGGCGAGCCGGACCGGTTCGGGCAGGTGGGTGAAGTCGGGCAGCGCGCGGTGCGCCTTGTCGCCTCCGCGACGCTCGTGCCGGCCCTTCCTGCGCCCCATGCAGGCAGTATGCCGCGTGCGCGCCGTGAGCGGGCGGCATACGGGAACCGGGCGGGAACCGGCGCTGGATGCGGGCGAGGACGGCGCTGGAGCGGGGCCGGGAACGGCGCGAGGCCCGCCCCCGGTGGGGACGGGCCTCGCGGCGTACGTGCGTCAGGTGCTGGTGTCAGCCACCGACGCGGAACCGGGCGAAGGACTGCGCGTTGGCGCCGGCCTCCTCCAGGACCTTGCTGACGGTCTTCTTGGCGTCCTTGGCGAACGGCTGCTCGAGCAGGACGTTCTCCTTGAAGTAGCCGTTGACGCGACCCTCGACGATCTTCGGCAGGGCGGCCTCGGGCTTGCCCTCCTCCTTCGCGGTGGCCTCGGCGACGCGGCGCTCGTTCTCCACCGTCTCCGGGTCGACCTCGTCGCGGGTCAGCACGGTCGGGCTGAACGCGGCGATGTGCATCGCGACGTCGCGGCCGATCTGCTCGTCGCCACCCTCGAGGGCGACCAGGACGCCGATCTGCGCGGGCAGGTCCGGGCTGGTCTTGTGCAGGTAGGACACGACGTTGCCGCCCTCGAGGCGGGCCACGCGCTTGACCTCGATCTTCTCGCCGATCGTGGCGTTGGCCTCGTCGAGGAGGTCCTGCACGGTCCGGCCGTCGGCCAGCGTGCTCTTCAGCAGGGCGTCGGCGTCGGCCGCGCCGGAGGCGACGGCCTGGTCGAGCACCTGCTGGGCCAGCTCGCCGAACTTCTCGCCCTTGGCGACGAAGTCGGTCTCGCAGAGGACCTCGACGAGGGTGCCCACGCCGCCCTCGACCCGGGCTGCGACCAGGCCGTTGGAGGTGGTGCGACCCTCGCGCTTGGTGACGCCCTTGAGGCCCTTGACGCGCAGGATCTCCGTGGCCTTGGCGCGGTCGCCATCGGCCTCGTCGAGAGCCTTCTTCACGTCGAGCATGCCGGCGCCGGTCTGCTCGCGCAGCGCCTTGATGTCAGCGGCGGTGTAGTTCGCCATAGATGTTGTCTCGCTTCTCGTCGGTGCGGTTCGGTGCGGGCTGGCTCAGGCCTTGGCGTCGGCGTCGGTCGCGGCCTCGGGGGCAACGGCCTCCGCCTCGGCGGCAGCAGGAGCCTCAGCAGCAGCGGGAGCGTCGGCGGCAGCGGGAGCGTCGGCAGCGGCGGTCTCGCCGGCCTCCGGGGCCGCCTGGTCGGCAGCCTGGGCGGCCTCGCCACCGAGCAGCTCGCGCTCCCACTCGGCGAGCGGCTCGTCGCCGGCGACAACACCCTCGGCCTGCTCACCGGACTTGCCGGCGGAGCGGGACATGAGGCCGTCGGCCACCGCGTCGGCGATCACGCGGGTCAGCAGGGTGACCGAGCGGATGGCGTCGTCGTTGCCCGGGATCTTGTAGTCGACCTCGTCCGGGTCGCAGTTGGTGTCGAGGATCGCGATGACCGGCAGGCCGAGCTTGCGGGCCTCGTCGACGGCGAGGTGCTCCTTCTTGGTGTCCACGATCCACACGGCCGAGGGGACCTTGGCCATGTCGCGGATGCCGCCGAGGGTCTTCTCCAGCTTGACCCGCTCGCGGTTGAGGATGAGGAGCTCCTTCTTCGTGCGACCCGAACCGGCCACGTCGTCGAAGTTGATCTCCTCGAGCTCCTTGAGGCGCGTGAGGCGCTTGGAGATCGTCTGGAAGTTGGTGAGCATGCCACCGAGCCAGCGGTGGTTGACGTACGGCATCCCGACGCGCGTCGCCTGCTCGGCGATGGGCTCCTGCGCCTGCTTCTTGGTGCCGACGAAGAGGATGGTGCCGCCGTGGGCGACGGTCTCCTTGACGAACTCGTAGGCGTTGTTGATGTACGTCAGCGACTGCTGCAGGTCGATGATGTAGATGCCGTTGCGCTCGGTCATGATGAAGCGCTTCATCTTCGGGTTCCAGCGACGGGTCTGGTGCCCGAAGTGGACGCCGCTCTCGAGGAGCTGGCGCATGGTGACGACGGCCATGCCGTGTTCTCCCTTGTGTCGTTGTCAGTTGCGTCGGTGGGCCGGTTGTCCCGGCCACCTGCCTGGCGCCTGCACGCACCCCGCCGGACGTCGTGCGGTGCGGGTGGGACCCGGCCGCACGGCATACGGACTGCCGTGGTGCGCCCCGGTTCGGAGGTGGTCCTCGTCACCGGCGGAAGACGCGCGAATTTCGGTCCGTGCGCGTGGGCACACGTGACCGCCCACCATCGTACGGCCTCTGGGCCCCAGGCGGAAAATCGCGTGCCCACGCGCCGATGCCGCCGGTAGGGTCGCGTTCTTGTGACCGTCCTGCCCCGCCTGCTCGACCACGCCACGGAGTGGGCGGCGCCGGCCCGGATGGGCACGGCCTTCCGGTGGAACCTCGCCTCGTCGTGGGTGGGTCAGCTCGGGGACGGGATCGCCCTGGCCGCCGGTCCCCTGCTGGTCGCCTCCCTCACCCGCGACCCCACCCTCATCGCCGCGGCGGCGATGGTCCAGAACGTGCCGACGCTGCTGCTGGGCCTGTATGCCGGCGCCGTCGCCGACCGGGTCGACCGCCGCCGCCTCGTGCTCGCCGCCAACCTGGTGCGTGTCGGGGTGCTCGCGGTCCTGGTGGCCACCATCGTCACCGGCACGGTGTCGATCGGGCTGCTGCTCGCCACGCTGTTCGCGGTCGGCGTGGCCGAGCTGTTCGCCGACACCGGTTGGCGGGCGGTGCTTCCGATGATCGTGCCGAAAGCCGACCTCGGGATCGGCAACGCCCGGCAGATGTCCGGGTTCCTCGTGGCCAACCAGTTCGTGGGACCGGCGGTCGGGGCGAGCCTGTTCGCCCTCGGGTCCGCCGTCCCCTTCGGGGTGCAGGGGGCGGCCCTGCTGCTGGCAGCGGCGCTGTTCGCCAAGGTGCGACTGCCGCGGGAGCAGGACCCCCAGCGTCCGGAGCAGCACATCGGCCACGACATCCTCGACGGGCTGCGGTGGATCTCGGGCAACGCCCCGATCCGCACCCTCACGCTGGTGATCTTCATCTTCAACATCACCTGGGGAGCCCCGTGGGGCGTCCTCGTCTACTGGGCCCAGGAGCGTCTGCACGTGGGCGCGGTCGGGTTCGGCCTGCTCACGACCTGCTCCGCGGTGGGCGGCGTGACGTCGGTGCTGCTCTACGACCGGCTCGAGCGGCGCGTGCCGCTCGCACGGCTGATGAGGATCTGCCTGGCGCTGGAGGTGCTGACCCACCTCGCGCTGGCCCTGACGACGGTGCCCTGGGTCGCGATGGGGGTCATGGTGATCTTCGGTGGCTACGCGTTCGTGTGGGGGTCGCTGTCGTCGGCGGTGCGCCAGCGGGCGACGCCGAACGAGTACCAGGGCCGCGTCGGCAGCGTCTACTGGCTGGGCCTGATCGTCGGACTCCTGGTGGGCCAGTTCCTCGGTGGCCAGATCGCCCACCGGTTCGGGGCCGCGGCGCCGTTCTGGTTCGCCTTCGCGGGAGCCGGCCTCACCCTGGTGGTCGTCTGGCGCCAGCTCGACCACATCGCCCACGCCGACGCGTCGGACGAGGCTGCCGTCGTGGGCTGAGGCCGGGGTGGCCCCGACAGCCGCCCGGACCCCACGGGCGAAGTGCGCGGCACATCGCCGCGCCGAAGCCTCAGCCCCCGGAGCCGGAGTGCCCGGAACCCAGGCCCTCCCCCGCCCCGCGCGCGGCGTCCCGCTCGTAGAGCTGCTCGAAGAGGTCGACGTACTGCGTCAGGTGGCGGTCCCCGAGGTAGAGGTCGCGCACCCGGGAGCGCGCCGCCGTGCCGAGCATGCGGGCGTACTCCTCGTCGGTCAGGACGTCCTGGAGCCGCTTGGCGAAGCTGTCGAGGTCGGTGGGGTCCTTGAGCAGCAGGCCGCTCTCACCGTCGATGATCTGGTCCTGGATGCCGCCGACCGCCGAGGCGAGGACCGGCTTGGCCTTCCACATCGGCTCCGTGACGGTCAGCCCGAAGCCCTCGACGAGGCTCTTCTGCACGACGACGGCAGCTCGCCGCTGGAGGCAGTTGACGAGGTGGGCGTTCTCGTCGATGTCGTCCATGGGCAGGCAGGCGAGGTGGACGCGGGCCCGGCGCTCCGAGGGAAGGGCCTGCCACAGGCCCCGGCACTCGGCGAGCACCTCGGCGCCCTCGGGGTCGTCGCTCACGCCCTGCACGTCGGGGCCCACGAGCATGAGGTGCACGTCGGGCGGCAGGTCGTCGAGGTGGTCGGCGAACCCGGTGAGCACCCCGCCCATGTCCTTGAGCCGGTCCCAGCGGCTGACCTGGAGCACGACCCGGGCGCCGCGCGCCACCGGCTGGCCGTCGAGCACGAGCCGGCGGTGGCCGCGCACCCTCCCGGGGGTGCCGTCGCGGCGGGTGAACCGCAGGCTGCCGTGGTCCCTGCTCGTGTCGACGAGCGACGCCTCACGCAGGGCGGCGTCGACGTCGGCGGGCGTCAGCTCGGTGTTCTTGGCGCTGAACGGGTCCAGCGATGGCGGGATCACCCAGAGCCGGTCCTCCGGCACCCAGCTCGGCGCGTAGGTCCGGCGCGAGAAGATGAAGGCTTCAGCGGCCTCGATGTGTGGCCGCAGGAAGGCCCAGCCGATGTCGGTCAGCTCGGTCGGCTCGTCGCGACCGATGTGGCAGCGCCAGACGACGTGGGCCCCGGCCTCGCGCAGCGTGCCGGCCAGGCCGGCGGTCTGCGGGTCGTGGAGCAGCACGACGTCACCGGGGCGCACCATCGGCGCGAGCGCCTCGCTGTTGCCGGCGAGGACGTCGTTGTAGTGCCGCTGCTCGGCCACCCCCAGCGGCCCTCCGTCGCCGGCCATGCCGTGCAGCACGTTGTGCAGCCGCTTGGTGATGGCGAAGAACTCAGGGTCGCCATCCAGCACGAGCCACCGCGTCTCGACGCCGGCGCCCCTGGTGTAGGCCAGGAGGAACTGGAGCATCTCGGCCACGCCACCCCCCTGGGCGGTGGCGTTGATGTTCCAGATGGTGCGGCCGGCGAAGAGCTCCCGGGCGCGCACGATGTAGCGGGCCAGGCGCGCAGCACGCTCCGGCGCCAGCAGGTTTGCGAGCCGGTCCAGGGAGACGGCGTCGATGTCGACTTCCCGCATGCCACTCATGCTGTCATGGCGTGGCGACACGGTGCCTGTCTTCGCCCCACTTTGCCCCGCTAGCCTCGGTCCATGGGCACTCCCACCGGCTCTCCCGCGGGCTCGCCCCTCGTGGCGCGGATGCGCGGCTTCGGCACGACGATCTTCGCCGAGATGTCCGCGCTGGCCGGCGCGACCGGTGCGATCAACCTCGGCCAGGGCTTCCCCGACACCGACGGCCCGCGCGAGATGCTCGACGCCGCCAAGGCCGCCATCGACGGCGGGCGCAACCAGTACCCGCCCGGTCCCGGCGTCCCCGAGCTCCTGGACGCCGTCGCAGCGCACCAGTGGCGCTTCTACGGCATACACCTCGACCCGGCGTCGGAGGTGCTGGTGACGGTCGGGGCGACCGAGGCGATCGCCGCCACCGTGCTCGCGCTCTGCGAGCCCGGCGACGAGGTGGTCACCTTCGAGCCCTACTACGACTCGTATGCCGCCACGATCGCCCTCGCGGGCGCCGTGCGCCGCACGTCGGTGCTCCGCTTCCCGGACTTCGCCGTCGACGAGGCGTCGCTGCGGGCGGCGTTCTCCGACCGCACGCGCCTGGTGCTGCTCAACACCCCGCACAACCCGACCGGCAAGGTCTTCACACGCGCCGAGCTCGAGCTCATCTGCTCCCTCGCCCGCGAGCACGACGCGTGGGTGGTGACCGACGAGGTCTACGAACACCTGGTCTTCGACGGGCTGGAGCACGTGCCGGTGGCCACCCTGCCGGGCATGGCGGAGCGCACCCTGACGATCTCGTCGGCCGGCAAGACCTTCTCGGCCACCGGGTGGAAGGTCGGCTGGGTCACCGGACCCGCCGAGGCGGTGGCCGCCGTGCGCACGGTGAAGCAGTTCCTCACCTACGTCGGGTCGGGACCGTTCCAGCCGGCGGTGGCGCTGGCCCTCGGGCTCGGCGACGACGTGTATGCCGGCCTGTCCTCCTCGCTGCAGACCAAGCGCGACCTGCTCGTGGCCGGCCTGCGGTCGGCAGGGCTCGAGGTCGCGGTGCCCTCCGGGACCTACTTCGTGGTGGCCGACGCAGCACCGCTGGGCGCCACGGACGGGCTGGAGTTCTGCCGGGGGCTGCCGTCGCTCGCGGGCGTGGTCGGCGTGCCGGTCTCGGTCTTCCACGACGACGTGGACGCGGCGCGGACGCTGGTCAGGTTCGCCTTCTGCAAGCGCGACGAGGTGCTGGCCGAGGCAGTAGAGCGGCTGGCGCGCGCGGGAACGCACGACGGGGCGTAGGGAGCGCTCCCGCGCCTCTCTCAGGCGGGGGGGCCCGGGGTTGGGCTCAGGGTTGGGCTCAGGGCTGGGCTCAGGCCACGTGGCGGGCATCGTCGTCGCGGACGGAGGCGGCGACGGCCCAGAGCAGGACGGCGGCGTCACAGACCGTGCAGCAGTACTCGCCGGTGTCGTCCACGGGCATGAGGATCTGCTCGCTGGCACAGTCGCCGCAGCGGGCCAGCACTCCGGTCACGAGCATCAGGTCGGCTGTCGTCTCCATGCCGTTCACGGTGCCACGGGCCACCGACAACGCCGGCGTGCCACGCCGGGAGCGGGACCCTGCACGTGGCGTGTGTCCACAGCCGTCCCGCGCCCGCCACGCTGTCCACAGACACCCCTGCGGTCGTGGGCGGTCACCGACCACCGGCCGAGGCTGGCGTCATGGTCAGCATCGCCCCGGCTCTCCTGCCCGCCGCAGCCCTCGTGCTGGGCGCGACCGCGCTCTCGCCCCTGGGCTCCCCCGCAGCGGTGTCGACCGCAGCAGCTCCGACACCATCGCCACGCATCAGCGCCGTCAGGGACACGGCTGCGCTCCCGGCGGCTGGGTCGTCGCCGCGAGTGCTCCGGAAAGGCTGGCAGTGGCCGCTGCTCCCCGAGCCCACCGTGACGAGGCGGTTCCAGCGTCCCGCGAGCACGTGGGGTCCGGGACACCGCGGCATCGACCTCGCCGCCATGCCTGGTCAGCAGGTGCTGGCGGCGGCCGCCGGACGGGTCACGCACGTGGGCGTGATCGCTGGACGCGGCACGGTGTCGGTGACCCACGTCGGCGGCGTGCGCACGACCTACGAGCCGGTCACTCCACTGGTCCGTCGTGGCGACACGGTGCGGGCGGGCCAGGTCATCGGCGTCGTGGGCCAGCGCGGCGCCTCGCACTGCGCCGGCTGCCTGCACTTCGGGGCGCTGCGGGGGCAGGTCTACCTCGACCCGCTTGTCCTGTTGCGGCCCGGCCGCGTCGTCCTGCTCCCGCTGGGACGTCGCTAGGGCGCCGGGTCAGGCGCCCGTCGGGTACGGCCACGCCTTGCAGCCCTGGAGGTCGAGGGTCTGCTGCACCATGACCGGTGCCCGCTCCCCCGTGGCCGGGCACGAGCGGTGCTGGTGGCCCAGTCCGTGGCCGACCTCGTGGTTGACCTGGTAGATCCGGTAGCGGTCGACGTCGTCGCCATAGCTGTCGTCGCCGAGCTGCCAGCGGCGCAGGTTGAGCACCGAGCGGCCGTTGTTCCAGCACGAGACCTGCGACAGCGTCCGCAGCGGCGCGCACAGGCGGTCGGTCAGCCCGGGACTCGCCAGGGTGACGCGGATGTCGACGTGGGCCCCCGACCGCTCCTGGGCAGGGCTGACGTTGACGAACCGGACGGCGTCCTTGCGCTGCCAGCCCCGCTCGTCGAGCAGGACGTCCCGGATCGTCCGGGCCACCGCGGCCTCGTCGACGCCCAGGCCCTTCTCGACCTCCACGGTGTAGCGGACCACCCGGCCGTCAGCCGTCGACTGCGGACCCGGGACGCTGACGACCTGGAGCTTCCCCGTGCCGTTCTGCGGGACGCTCACCCGGTCGCGCCCCGGGGCCTCGGTGGTGGTCGAGCCATCCTCGCTGCCGCCAGTGGGCGTCGCCGACGCGGTGGCCGACGGCTCGGGGCGCTCGCGTGTGGCGATGGCCGTGGCCTGCACGCCCGGCAGCCGGTCGGCCGCAGCTGCTGCGGCGTCGGAGACGTCGCCGCGGGAGACCAGCCGGACCGTCGCCACCGCCACGAGGGCGATGACGGCGACACCGAGCAGCGTGCGGCGAAGCCGGACGCGACGGCTCACCGCCCGGTGCCGGTGTCGTGCGGGTGGCTGCTTCACGCGTTCCCTTGCCGTGGGTGGGTGGGCGACCGCGGCCGGCTGCCCTGACCCGACATCTTCCCCTGCCCGGGCGGGAGGCTGCGAGTCGCCTCGCCCAAACCCGTCGAAAACGGAGCCGGGCCGTCGGGCGGCACCCCTGCCAGTGGCGCCCGGAGGGCAAGGGCCGAGGGCTGGGAGGGCTGGAGGGGCCGGAAGCGCTGGAGGGGCAGGAGAGGCTGGAGTGGCTGGATGAGCTGTGCGTCAGGCTCGGGGGTGCGCCTGCCGGTAGGACTGCTTGAGCCGGTCGACGGAGACGTGAGTGTAGATCTGCGTGGTCGCGAGCGAGGCGTGACCGAGCATCTCCTGGACCAGGCGCAGGTCGGCGCCCCCCTCGAGCAGGTGGGTGGCGGCGCTGTGCCGCAGGCCGTGCGGCCCGAGGTCGGGCGCGTCGGGCACGTGGGCCAGCAGGCGGTGGACCGCGGTGCGCACCTGCCTCGCATCGACCCGGCGTCCCCGTCGCCCGAGGAAGACGGCGGGCCCGCTCGCGGGCGTCACGACCTGCGGACGCCCACGGCTCAGCCACCCTTCAAGGGCGTCACGCGCGGGACCTCCGAACGGCACCGTCCGCTCCTTGGAGCCCTTTCCCATCACACGGACGACGCCTGCCGCCAGGTCGAGGTCGTCGAGGTCGAGCGCGGTGAGCTCGCCGACGCGGATGCCGCTGGCGTAGAGCAGCTCGAGGGCCGCCCGGTCGCGCAGGTGGACCGGGTCCTCGTCGTCGGCGGCGACCGCCGCCACGTCGAGCAGGTCGCTGGCCTCGCCCTGCTTGAGGACTCCGGGGAGGTGGCGCTGTCGCTTGGGCGCGACCAGCCGGACCGACGGGTCGGTGGGGATGCGACCGGTGCGCGTCGCCCAGCCGAGAAAGGTGCGGGCTGCGGCGGACCGCCGGGCGATGGTGGCTCGGGCAGCACCCGACTCGGCGAGGTGGGCGAGCCAGGACCGCAGGTCGCGCAAGGTGATGTCGGTGAGCTCGGTGACGCCGCACTCAGCCTCGAGGAAGCCGAGCAGGCTGCGCACGTCGCCGAGGTAGGCGCGCGAGGTGTGCTCGGAGCGGCCGCGCTCGGACCGCAGGTGGCGCGCGAACGCCTCCACCGCCTCGGCCGTCCTGTCGCTCACGACAGGCACCGTCGCAAAGCCGCAGCCGCCCTTCAAGGCGCCTCGCCGAACCGACCCCGCCCGGCACCGTCAGCCGTTGGTCCTCGACCCGAGTCCCGCGAGCCCTCGACCCGAGTCCCGCGGGCCCTCGACGTCAGCCGGCGCGCTCGCGGGGCGGCCGTCGCCACCCCGCGCCGTCCCGTGTGGCGAGCCCCTTGAGCTGGAGCCGGCCGAGGCAGGCGAGGACCTCCCGCTCCGCCAACGCGGTGCGCACCGCCAGCGAGGCGACGTCGGCCGCCGACCGCACGGGCAGGGCCGACCAGACCACCGACTCGTCGCCGCCGAGGCGGTCCTCGGGCCGCTCCGGGCCACGCTTGACCGGCGCCAGGTCGGTGCCAAGGTCGCCGAGCAGCTCGGCCACCTCGTCGGCGTCGGTCACCAGCTGCGCCTCGCCGAGCCGGATGAGCTCGTGGCAGCCGGCGGAGACCATCGACGTGACCGGTCCCGGCACGGCGGCGACCACGCGGGCCAGCTTGGTCGCCTCCCTGGCGGTGCTCCGCGACCCCGACCGGAGCCCCGCCTCCACGACCACCGTGCCGCGGGTCATGGCCGCGATGAGGCGGTTGCGCTTGAGGAAGCGCCACCGCGTGGGCGCGCAGCCCGGCGGCACCTCGCTGACCACGGCACCGGTGGCCACGATCTTCTCGAGCAGGCCGCGGTGCGCATCCGGGTAGGCACGCTCGACGCCGCCGGCGAGCACTGCGATGGTGGCGCCCTCCACGGCGAGCGCCCCGCGGTGGGCCGCTCCGTCGATGCCGAAGGCGGCTCCGGAGACGACGGTGAAGCGCCGCTCGCAGAGTCCGGACGCGATCTCGCCGGCCGTCGACTCCCCGTAGGGCGTCGCGCTGCGGGCTCCCACGATCGCCGCGCTGCGTTCGCACGCCTCCCGGAGGCGCTCGGGACCGCGCACCCAGAGGCAGTGCGGTGGCACCTCCAGGTCGTCGAGCCCGTCAGGCCACTCGTCGTCACCCGGGACCAGCACCCGGGCTCGCAGCTTCGCCACCAGACCGAGGTCCTGCTCGATGTCGAGCGTGTCGACCCGTGGGCGGTACCGCGCCGCACCGGGTGCGGAGCCGTCGACGACGGCCGCCAGGGCAGCCTCGGCGCCCCGCGCGCTGACCAGCTCGTGGGCCCTCGCATCCTCGGGCTCGGTGATGCGGCTCCACGCGATCCGTGCCTCCCGCTCCCCCGCGGGCATCCGGCCCCTCACGCGGCCACCGGACCCTGGTTGCGGAGGGTGAGCGCCAGGCCGAGGTCGTCGCGGGTCGGGCTGTCGTGGCCTGCGAGGTCGGCGACCGTCCACCCCAGCCGCAGGACGCGGTCGTAGCCGCGCAGGGTGATCTGGCCGCGGTCCAGCGCCCGGTCCAGGTCGGTCGAGACCGTGCGGGCGAGCCGGAACCTCCCCCGGCGCAGGGCACTGCCCGACGCATGGCCGTTGAGCGCCCACGGATGTCCCTGCCAGCGCGCCGCCTGGAGCTCGCGGGCGTGGGCGACGCGGGACGCGACCACGGCGCTGCTCTCCCCGGTGCCCTCCCCGAGGGCGGCGAGGTTGATGGCCGGCATGGCGACCTGGAGGTCGACGCGGTCGAGCAGGGGGCCACCGAGCTTGGCGACGTAGGCGCGCTTGGCCTGCGGCCGGCACGAGCAGTCGGCGCCCTTCCCGAAGCCCAGCCCGCACGGGCAGGGGTTGGCGGCCATCACCAGCTGGAACCGCGCGGGGAACCGCACGGAGGACCGCGCGCGGGCGACCCAGACCTCGCCGGACTCCAGCGGCTGGCGCAACGCCTGCAGGGTCGTCACCTTGAACTCGGGAGCCTCGTCGAGGAAGAGGACGCCATGGTGCGCCTGGGACACCGCCCCGGGGCGGATGGCGCCGCTGCCACCACCGACGATGGCGGCGGTGGAGGCGCTGTGGTGCGGGGCGACGAAGGGCGCCGTGGCCTGCACGGCGAGCGCGTCCGGCACCGGCCCCAGGAGGGAGCGCACGGCCAGCACCTCCAGAGACTGCTGCGGTTCCAGGCGCGGCAGCACCGAGACGAGGCGTTCGGCGAGCATCGTCTTGCCCGCTCCCGGCGGTCCCATGAGGAACAGGTGGTGGCCACCGGCCGCGGCCAGCTCGACGGCCAGTCGCGCTTCTGGCTGCCCCACGACGTCGGCGAGGTCCTTCACGCCGGAGTCCGCGCCGTCCGGACGGGACGACTCGGGCAGCGCCACGGTGGGGAGCTGGCCGTTGCGGGCCTGCCGGTAGCGCTCGTGCAGGGCGGCCAGGTCGCGCACGGCATGCACCCGCACGCCCGGCACCAGCGCCGCCTCGGTGGCGTTGGCCAGCGGCACCACGACGTCACGGACTCCCTGGGCGGCGGCGGCCAGCACGCTCGGGAGCACTCCGCGCACGGGACGGATCGTGCCGTCGAGGCCGACCTCGCCGAGGTGGACGACCTCCTCGGCGGCCTCGGCCGGCAGCACCTGGGCCGCGACCAGCGCCGCGACCGCGATCGCGAGGTCGAAGGCCGTGCCCGCCTTGGGGATCGAGGCCGGTGAGAGGTTGACCGTGATGCGCCGCTGCGGCAGCGGGAGGCCGCTGTTGGTGGTGCCGGCCTTCACCCGGTCGGTGGACTGCAGGCACGCGGTGTCGGGCAACCCGCTCACGGCGAAGTGGGGCAGCCCCTGGGCGATGTCGGCCTCGACCTGCACGAGGGCGCCGTCGAGGCCGGTGAGGGCGACCGAGCGCGTGCGTCCGAGCCCCATCAGGCCAGCCCCCGCACGTGGCGCAGGGCGGCCGGGCCGGCGTCGGGGCGCAGGATGCCGACGACGTCGATCCGCACCCCTGCCGGCCTGCAGGTCGTGGTCGGCCAGCCAGGCGGAGGCCAGCCGGCGCAGCCGGGCCGCCTTGCGCCAGGTGACGGCCTCCACCGGCTCACCGAAGACGGTGCTGCGCCGCGTCTTGACCTCGCACACCACGAGGCAGTCGCCGTCGAGGGCGACGAGGTCGATCTCCCCGTGCTCGCACCGCCAGTTGCGGTCGAGCACCTCCATGCCGCGGTCGCTGAGGTAGCGCGCGGCCAGGTCCTCTCCGTAGCGGCCCAGCGTGCGGGTCGCCGACTCCTGTGCCCGGTCTGCCATGCGACGACCCTGCCCGGCCGGACGGCCGCCACATCAGGGGTCCGGAGAGGGCTGTGGACGGCGTGGCGCCGCGCGACGCGGCTGTGGACGGCGGGCGACCTAGAAGCCGTCGCCCTTGGGCATCTCCAGCTCGGACTTGGCCAGCTCCTCCACGTTGACGTCCTTGAACGTCACGACGCGCACGTTCTTGGCGAAACGCGCCGGGCGATAGATGTCCCAGACCCAGGCGTCCTGCATGGTGACGTCGAAGTAGACCTCGCCGCCCTCGCTGCGCACCTTCACGTCGACGGAGTTGCACAGGTAGAAGCGCCGCTCGGTCTCGACGACGTGCGTGAAGAGACCCACCACGTCGCGGTACTCGCGGTAGAGGGCGAGCTCCATCTCGCTCTCGTACTTCTCGAGGTCCTCCGAGCTCATGCCCTATCCCGCGTCTCTCTCGTCCAGCGCCTCAGCCTGGAGCGCGTCGTCGTGCGGGGCCGGCTCCACCGCGTCCCCGACCTCATCTTCCACCATGGTCCCCGGCAGGCGCCACGAGCGCCGGTGCAGCGCGCACGGCCCCTCGGACTCGAGGGCCGCGATGTGCTCGGGCGCGGCATACCCCTTGTTCTCGGCCCAGCCGTAGGCCGGGTGCTCCTGCGCCGCCTCCGTCATCAGGCCGTCGCGCTCCACCTTGGCCAGGACGCTGGCGGCGGCGACCGACGAGCACTTCAGGTCGGCCTTGATCATCGTGGTGACCGGCGGGGTCGAGGGCCCCGCACCGGCGAAGGCGAACAGCCCCACCTCACCGGGCGCCGTGAGCCAGTCGTGGTTGCCGTCGAGGATGACGAGGTCGGGCTCGACGCCCACGGCCTCGAGCGCCCGCATGCCGGCCAGCCGCAGCGCGGCCATGATGCCGATCCGGTCGATCTCCTCCGCGGAGGCGTGCCCGACGGCATACCCCAGGCACCAGCGCCGGATCTTCGGCACCATCGCCTCGCGCGCGGCGGGGGTCAGCAGCTTGGAGTCACGGACGCCGGTGGGTGCGCTGCGGCACGTCTCGTCGATGAGCACGACGCCGACCGTGACCGGTCCGGCGAGGGCGCCACGGCCGACCTCGTCCATCCCGGCCAGCACGCGGTGGCCGTCACGCTGCAGCGCTCGCTCCACCCGCAGGTTGGGCTTGCGGGTGCGGGGTGGTGCGGCGGGCATGGGTCAGCCGCCGCCCGTGGTCTTCGTGGGCGCCGGGGTCTTCTGCTCGGTGCCCGCCGCCGGCACCTTCGCGAAGGTGGCCCGGGGGTTCGACAACCAGGTCAGGTGGTCCAGTGGCCAGACCAGCGCCACGGCTCGTCCGACGACCAGGCTCTCGGGCACGGACCCGTCCGCGCCGTTGCCCGACGGGTCGTCGTGGAAGCGGGAGTCGGAGGAGTCCGCGCGGTGGTCACCCATGACCCACACCGACCCCTTCGGCACGGTGATGTCGAAGTCCATGCCGCTCGGGGCGTCGCCCGGCTTGATGTAGGGCTCGATGAGCGGCACGCCGTTGACGGTGAGCCGCTCCCCCTCGTCGCAGCAGACGACGTGGTCGCCGGGCAGGCCGATGACGCGCTTGATGAGGTGGTCCTCGGAGTCGTTGGGCAGCAGGCCGACGAACATCAGCCCCTGACGGACGGCGGTGACCACCTGCCCGTGCGGCTCCTGGGGCAGTGGCTCGACCCAGTCGCCGGGGTCGGAGAACACCACGATGTCGCCGCGCTTGAGCTCGAACGCGCCGGGGGTGAGCTTGCTGACGATGACCCGGTCGTTGAGGACGAGCGTGTCCTCCATCGAGCCGGAGGGGATGTAGAACGCCTGCAGCAGCCACGTCTTGACGACGAACGAGAGCACGAGCGCCATGCCGATGACGATGACGAACTCCTTCGTCGCCGCCTTCGCCATGGACCCGAAGCCACCTCCGCCGCGTCGCTCCTCGGTGGGGGCTTCCTGCTCCTGGATGGGAGCGGTGTCGACCGGCGCGGTGTCGGCCACGTGGTCGCCCGCGTCGTCGTTCCGGTATGCCGCCGGCTCACCATGCGCCGCGGCCGCCGCTCCGGAGGCGGCCGGGTCGAGAGCGCCGGAGGCGGTCGCGTCACCGCGGTGGGACGCGTCCTGGCCGGGGTCGTGACGCAGCCAGCCGTCGTCCTGGGCGGAGTCCGCGTGCGCGGCGTCGCCGTCGACGTCGGCGGTGTCGCCGAAGTCGTGGCGCAGCCAGGCCGGGTCGGCCTCGTGGCCGGCGCCGGTGCGGCCGCGCCCCTGGTCCTCGCTCATCGTGCCCCTTCTGACGCCGGAATCGAGCTGAGTGCCGGCGGTGTGGCGAAACCCCCGAGCCTGTCCAGCGGCCAGTAGGTCGCCGAGGCTCGCCCGACGACGTCACTGGTCCGCACCATGCCGCCTCCCGGGTCACCGAGGTGGGCCCGTGAGTCGGCGGAGTTGCTGCGATTGTCTCCCATGAGCCAGAGCCGCCCGGCGGGGACCGTGACATCGAACGTCGTGTCGCTCGGCCGGGTTCCCTCGGGGAGGTAGTCCTCCTGCACCGGGGTGCCGTTCACGGTGAGCCGTCCCTCGGGGTCGCAGCACACCACCCGGTCGCCCGGGAGGCCGACGATTCGCTTGACGAAGTCCTGCTCCCCGAGGTCGACGCCGAAGAGGGAGGCGGCTCCGCCCAGCGCGCGGCCGATGAGGCCGTCCGCCTGCTCGGGGCTGCGGTCGGCCACGGCGAACGAGCGGGTGCCGTCGAAGACCACCACGTCGCCGCGCCGGAGGTCGTCGGCGCCGACGGTCTTGTTCACGAGGATGCGGTCACCGGGCCGGATCGTGGGCTCCATCGAGGCAGAGGGGACGTAGAAGGACTGCACCAGGAACGCGCGGACGAGCAGCATCACCAGCAGGGCGATGCCGGTCAGCAGCAGCCACGACGGGCCGCGCGACGGTGCCGACGACACGGCCGCCGCGTCTGCCGTGGCAGACGCGGCGGCCGGGTTCGACTGGGGGGAGTCTGGTCCGGAGCTCATCGCGTCCGGAGCCTAGCCCTCGTACCTGTGCGGAGAGCGCACCAGGGCGCCCGGGAGACTCAGAGTCGGTCCGCTCAGCGGGCGGGGGTCGCCTCGCGCTTCTCCTTGATCTTGGCGGCCTTGCCGCGCAGGTCGCGCAGGTAGTACAGCTTCGCGCGGCGGACGTCACCGCGGGTGACGACCTCGATCTTGTCGATGATCGGGGTGTGCACCGGGAAGGTGCGCTCCACGCCGACACCGAAGGAGACCTTGCGGACGGTGAAGGTCTCACCGACACCGCCACCGTGGCGGCGGATCACGACGCCCTTGAAGACCTGGACGCGGGAGCGGGTGCCCTCGACGACCTTGACGTGCACGTTGACGGTGTCACCGGCGCGGAACTCGGGGACGTCGTCGCGCAGGGAGGCCTTGTCGATCTCGTCGAAACGCTGCATGGCTGGTTCGCTTTCTCGCAGGTGCCACAGGTCACCCACGGTGTCCGGTACATCTTCGTGATGGGGTGCGCGGTCGCTGGGGCCACGTGCTCCGTCGGTGCGGGGCAACTCCCCCTGTGGCAGGGGCCGGGGTTCCAGTGGGCGCGAGGAGCCATTCTGCCACGCTGGCCACCCCGGGCCGAAATCCGCTGCTCGGCGCAGCGGGCCGGCGCCCAGGAGGGCGACGCCGTGAGACCCGAGCCAGTATGCCGCTCCGCCGCCACTACGGTGTCGCCGTGACCATCGACCCCGGCTGGCCCGTCGCGGCGGCGCTGCTCGTGCTGATGGCCATCACGCTCACGGCTCACCGGGTCAGCGGCTTCGGGCTCGGCCGTTCCGCCCTCGTCGCGGGCGCCCGGGCGTGCCTGCAGCTCGGTGTCGCAGCAGTGGTGATCACCTCGGTCATCGACAGCCTGGCGCTGTCCATCGCCCTGGCGGGGGTGATGTTCGCGATGGCCGTGGTCACGACCTGTCGCCGCGTCGAGGCGCCGGGATCCTGGCCGTGGGCCGCCGCCGCGATGGCGGGCGGGGTGCTTCCCGTGCTGGTCGTCGTCCTGGCCACGGGCACGGTGCCCTTCACCGGCCTGGCCATCATCCCCATCGCCGGCATCGTCATCGGCAACGCCATGACCGCCCACACCCTGGCCGGCCGCCGCACGTTCGCCGCCCTGCGCGAGGAGCACAGCCAGTACGAGGCCTGCCTGTCCCTGGGCCTGCTGCCGGCGCAGGGCATTCGCGAGATCGTCCACCGCCGCACACCCGAGGCCCTCCTGCCCGGCCTCGACCAGGTCAAGACCACCGGGGTGGTCACGCTGCCCGGAGCCTTCATCGGCGTCATGCTCGGCGGCGGGACGCCGGTGCAGGCCGCCACGGCCCAGGTGCTGGTGCTGTTCGGCATCATGGCCGCCCAGACGGTGACGGCAGGCCTCGCCGAGCGGTTGATCTGCGAGCGCCGGCTCCTGCCCGGCGACCTGCACCGGGCCCTGATCGACTAGGACTGCTCGGGGCGGCCGAGCTCCGCGAGCACCTCGAGGTCGCGGGCGTCGAGGTCCTGCTCGTCGAGGGCGGCCAGCATGTCGGGCCGCCGGCGAGCGGTGCGGCGCAGCCGCTCGTCCCGGCGCCACCGCGCGATGGCCGCGTGGTGGCCCGAGAGCAGCACCTCGGGCACCGGGCGCCCACGCCAGACCGGAGGCTTGGTGTAGACGGGGTACTCGAGCAGCCCGTCCTCGTGCGACTCCTCCACGAGCGACTCGGCGTTGCCGATGACGCCGGGGATGAGCCGGGCGATGGCCTCCACCATGGCGAGCACCGCCACCTCGCCGCCGTTGAGCACGTAGTCGCCCAGCGAGACCACCGAGACCGGCATGTGCTCGCGCGCCTCGTCGTAGACCCGCTCGTCGATGCCCTCGTAGCGACCGCAGGCGAACGCCAGCCACGGCTGCTGCGCGAGGTCGCGCGCCATCGCCTGTGTGAACGGCAGGCCGCCGGGCCCGGGGACGATCAGGTGCGGCGGCGCGTCGGCGGGGCCCTGCGCGAGCACGTGGTCGAGGGCCTCACCCCACGGCTCGGGCCTCATGACCATGCCGGCGCCGCCGCCGTACGGGGTGTCATCCACGGTGCGGTGGCGGTCGTGCGTGAAGTCGCGCAGGTCGTGGACGCGCAGGTCGATCAGGCCCTTGCGCCGGGCCGTGCCGATGAGTGAGAGGTCGAGCGGCGCGAGGTAGTCGGGGAAGATCGAGACGACGTCGAGCCGCATGGTCACTCGCCCTGCTCGACGTTGAGCTCGAGCAGGCCCGGTGGCGGGGTGACGACCACCCGGCCGCCCTCGACGTCGACCTCGGGGACGATCTCGGCGACGAACGGCACGTAGGCCGTGCCCCCACCGGGCAGCGTCAGCACCAGCAGGTCCTGCGCCGGCCCGACCTCGAGGCCGCTGACGGTCCCCAGCTCGGTCCCGTCGGCGTCGACGGCCCGCAGCCCCACCAGCTCGTCCTCGTACCAGGCATCCTCGTCGCCCTCGTCCCCTGAAGCCTCCAGGTCCTCGGCGTCGACGAGGAGCCGGGTGCCGCGCAGGCCCTCAGCACCCGTGCGGTCCGGGATGCCCTCGAAGGCCAGCAGCCAGGTGCCGTTGTGCACGCGGGCGCTCTGCAGGGTCAGCTCGCGCGGGACGCCCGACCCCGGCGCGGCCTCGGTGAGGAACTGGGCGCCGGGCACGAACCGGGCCTGTGGGTCGTCGGTGTGCACCTGCACGGTGACCTCACCACGGAGGCTGTGGGGCTTGCCGATGCGCGCGACGAGGTACTGCTGGGGGTCAGGCATGCGCCGATCCTCTCAGGTCGGCGCTCCCGTGCGGCCAGGGGCCTGTGCCAGCCTTCGGACCGCCTCCAGGACGCAACCCGGACGTTCGTGCCAGGGGAAGTGACCCGCACCGGGCACCGTCGAGCTCCACGCTCCGGGCACCTGCTCAGCCGTCGCGATCCCGGCCTTCCGCGGCGGTATCGGGCTGCACTCACCGACCACCACTCCCACGGGCACGGTGATCCGCGGGAGAGACTCCTCCAGCTGCGGCAGCCGGCGCTGGATGTCCTCGAACAGCCCGTCCGCGGCCGGCACGCTCTGCGCCAGCCGGACTGGAGGCGGCGCCGCAGAAGGGTCGGCGAAGTACCCCGGCCACACCAGCGCCAGGCTCTCGGCGCGTTCCTCCGCCGTCAGGGGACGTTCCTGCTCGCGGGCCTCGAGGTCCGCCATCCTCGCCCTCGACTCGGGCGAGATCCTCGACCGCAGCTCCTGCTCGAAGTGGGTCATGCCGCCGTCGCCCACGGCGCCGAGGGGGTCGACGGCCAGGGCCCCGCTGATCCGGCCGGGCGCCATCACCGCCACGTGGAACGCCAGGTGCCCTCCCCACGAGTGGCCGACGACCCACGCCCGCACCCACCCGAGGTGGTCCAACACGGCCACGACGTCGGCGACCGCCTGGTCGATCGTGAACGGGCCCTCCTCGGCCGACGGTGGGAGGCCGCGCTGCTGGAACGAGGCGACCTCGAAGTCATCGGCGAGCTCGTGGGCCACGACGTCGAGGTAGGTGCCCTCCAGACCCGGGCCGCCGTGCAGCAGGAGCACAGGCTCCCCCGCCCCCGCGCACCAGCCGGCCAGAGAGCCGTGCAGCGTGGGCGCGAGGAAGGCCCTCCGCTCCATGGCTGGACCGTACCGCCGCAGGTCCGCACGCCCTCTGCGTTTGGGCGGACGGGGGTGACAGCGGGAGCCAACCGGTATGCCGCGGGGCGCCCCCGCGGCATACCGGGCCTGTGTCAGCGGACACGAAAAGGGGCCGCCGGGAACGGATCCCGGCGGCCCCTCTCCAGGGGTGCTGCGTGCTAGCGGGTGCGGTCGGTGTCGACGATGTCGATCCGGACGTTGTGCCCGCCGGCGAGCGCACCCATCACGGTGCGGAGCGCACTGGCGGTGCGGCCCGAGCGGCCGATGACGCGCCCAAGGTCGTCCGGGTGCACCCGGACCTCGAGGACCTCACCGCGACGCAGGTCCTTGCGCCGCACGGCCACGTCGTCCTTGTGGTCGACGATGCCCTTGACGAGGTGCTCGAGCGCCTCCTCCAGCACGGTCAGGCCTCGCTCTTCTCAGCCTCGGCCTCGGTGGCCTCGGCGGCGGGAGCCTCGTCAGCCTTCGGCTCCTCGGCCTTCTTCTCGGCCTTCTTCTTGGGGGTCGTCGCGGTGTCCTTGACGTCCTCGGCCTTGCCCGCGGCGGCGATGGCAGCCTCGTACAGGTCCTTCTTGGACGCCTTGGGCTCCTTGACCTTCAGGGTGCCCTCGGCGCCCGGCAGGCCCTTGAACTTCTGCCAGTCACCGGTCACCTTGAGCAGGGCCTCGACGGCCTCGGTCGGCTGCGCGCCCTGGCCCAGCCAGTACTGCGCGCGCTCGGTGTCGATGTCGATGACCGAGGGCTCCTCGGTCGGGTGGTACTTGCCGATCTCCTCGATGGCACGGCCATCGCGCTTGGTGCGCGAGTCCATGACGACAACGCGGTAGAAGGGGCTGCGGATCTTGCCCATCCGCTTCAGGCGAATCTTGACGGCCACGTGGGTGGTCACTCCTGTTTCTGTGTTGTGAGCGCGGCGAGACCGGGTGGGGAACACGCGGGGAGCCGGGAGCTCGGTGTAGGCGTCCGGTCCTGCCGAGAGGGTGCCTGGCCGGACGGGTACAGCCGACCATTCTGCCAGACCTCGCGGACCTCCTTGACCACCCGGCCCCGTGACCATCATGCAAGACATAACTTTGTGTTAGTTGACCCATAAGCGCCTGATGGGATCAACTGCTGCCCGTGCGCAAACTCATCCTGCTGGCGATCGTCGGCCTCGGAGCCCAGCTCGTCGACGGCAGCCTGGGCATGGCCTACGGCGTCACCTCGACCACCCTCCTGCTGGCCATCGGCACGAACCCGGCCGCCGCGTCGGCCACCGTGCACCTCGCCGAGATCGGCACGACCCTGATCTCCGGCGCCTCGCACTGGCGGTTCGGCAACGTCGACTGGCCGGTCGTGCTCAAGATCGGCCTTCCCGGCGCCGTCGGCGCCTTCGCCGGCGCGACCTTCCTCGCCGGGCTCGACACCTCCGTCGCCGCTCCCGTGATGTCGCTGATCCTGCTGGCCCTCGGCGTCTACGTGCTGACCCGGTTCACCGTGCGCGGGCTGCGCACCGACCGGCTCGGCCACCCGCTGCGCAAGCGGTTCCTCGGCCCCCTCGGTCTCTTCGCCGGCTTCGTCGACGCCACCGGCGGCGGTGGCTGGGGCCCGGTGGGCACACCGGCGATCCTGGCCAGCGGCCGGCTCGAGCCGCGCAAGGTCATCGGCTCCATCGACACCAGCGAGTTCCTCGTGTCGGCCTCGGCCAGCCTGGCCTTCCTCATCGCGCTGGGCTCCCAGGGCGTCAACGCCACGTGGGTCATCGCCCTCCTGCTCGGCGGCGCCGTGGCCGCCCCCATCGCGGCGTGGCTGGTGCGCCACATCCCGCCCCGCGTCCTCGGGTCCGCGGTCGGCGGCGTCATCATCCTGACCAACACCCGCACGCTGCTGCGCAGCGACTGGGTCGACGCCCCCGAGCAGACCCGGTATGCCGTGTACGCGGCGCTGTTCGTCCTGTGGGGCGCCGCGGTCGTGTACTCGACGCGGGCGCACCTCGCCGAGCGGGCAGGGGTCCAGGCGCAGTCGCACGTCGCGAGCGCCGAGCGTTCCCCCGTCGGCGACGCGGTCTGAGCCGCCGCCGGGAGCCTCAGGCCACGGTGCGCCCGCGCAGCACGATCTGCTGCGGATGGGCCAGCACCCCGATGTCCTGACGGGGGTCGGCGGCGTAGACCACCAGGTCGGCGTCCGCCCCCTCCTCCAGGCCGGGCCTCCCGAGCCATTCGCGCGCTCCCCACACCCCGGCATACAGCGCCTCGTCGGGCGTGAGCCCGGCGGTGACCAGCTCGGCAGCCTCCTGCGCGACCAGCCCGTGCGGCAGCGAGCCGCCCGCGTCGGTGCCGACGTAGACCGCGATGCCGGCCTCGTGGGCGGCGCGCACGGTCTCGTAGCGGCGCTCGTGCAGGGACAGCATCCGGCGGTGGTAGTCGGGGAACTTCTCGCGCGCCGGCTCGGCGAGCTTCGGGAACGTCGCGATGTTGACCAGGGTCGGCACGATCGCGATCCCCTGAGCCGCGAACTGCTCGATGGTCTCCGGCTCGAGGCCCGTGGCGTGCTCGATGCAGTCGGTGCCGGCCGCGGCGAAGTCGTAGAGGGAGGCCTCGCCGAAGCAGTGGGCCGTCACCCGGGCACCCTCCTCGTGGGCCGCGGCGATGGCGTCCTTGAGGACGTCGGCCGGCCAGCAGGGGGTCAGGTCGCCGACCTCGCGGTCGATCCAGTCCCCCACCAGCTTGACCCAGCCGTCGCCGGCGCGTGCCTCGAGCCGCACGCGCTCGACCAGCTGCTCGGGCTCGACCTCGTGGGCGTAGTTGCGGATGTAGCGGCGCGTCCGCGCGATGTGCCGGCCGGCGCGGATGACCTTCGGCAGGTCGTCGCGCTCGTCGATCCACCGGGTGTCCGCGGGCGACCCGGCGTCGCGGATGAGCAACGTGCCCGCCGCCCGGTCGCCGAGCGCCTGCTGCTCGGCCGTCTCGCGGTCGACTGCCCCGTGGGCGTCGAGACCGACGTGGCAGTGGGCGTCGACGAGGCCGGGCAGCACCCAGCCGCGCACGCTCTGCACTTCGGCTCCGGGAGCGCTCGGCCGCTCGAAGGTGATGCGTCCCCCGACCACCCAGGCCTCGGGTCGCTCGTCGTCCGGTCCCACGAGGACCGGACCCTGCAGGTGCAGCACCGTCGCCGTCATGGGCCCGACCCTACCGAGGCGGCGGCAGTCGGCAGCCGGCCACCAGGGCCTGCAGCTGCCACGCGCCGAGCCCGCCGGCAGCGGGTCAGGCGCCGAGCGCGCCCTGACCCGGCTCGGGCTCCAGCCGCTGGCTCAGCGCGGCGAGTGGGTCCTGCCGCCGGGTGCGCGTCTCCAGGGCGATGCCCCACCGCACGAAGGCACCACGCTCGACGGGGAACGGCCCGCTGAGCCCGTCGGCCCGCCGCAGCGCCTCGGCCGCCAGCAGGGTCGTCTGGGCGGGCACGTGCCGCAGCTCGACGAGCAGGCGCCACGCCTCCACCGGCTCCTGCGCGTGCCAGGGCAGCATCGCCACCAGCCCGTCGATGAGCTTGACCACGCGGCCGATGTCGTTGGCCGCGGCACGCGCGACCAGGCTGTCCTGGTACGGCTCCCAGCCGCCCGGCGAGTCCGGGTCGGGTCGGCGGGTGATGCTGTCGAGGGCCGCGAGCACCTCCCCCGGCGCCCCCTCGGCACGGGCCTGCTCGAGGAGCAGGGGCCCGAGGCCGCTCTCCTCGTCGTCGTCATGGAGCACCGCCACCATCTGGTGCGCCGGGCCGTAGCCCGCCGCCTCCACCAGCCGCCGCACGGCGCGCTGGCGCTCACCGCCGCGGCGATGTCCCAGTTCGACGGCCCCCCGATGCGCGCTGTCGGCCAGCGCGATCGCCTCGTCGATCGTGAAGTCCACGCCGCGACGCTAGGACCGGCCCGTAGCCTCCCGAGGGCGCTGGCGGGCGATCGGTCCGAACGGCTGAGCCGGTCCGCCCCATTGACCCCGCTTTGTCAGCCGATGTCGGCGGCCCGCGCGGCAAGGGGTTAGAGGGGCTCCTGCCCACACGCAAAGAGAACCAGGTCCCCGATCCACGATTCATCGGGTGGGCGGACGTCACTGCTGACCTTCCCCCACGGACGTGACACCAGGACGCGCAGCGGCGCGGTGCGGGACGCGGGGTCGGTCCGGACGGCGTGCGTTGCTGCCGTGCAGTCCCGCACGTGAAGGGCGACGCGCAAGTGCCGTGTGGAAGCCCTCGGCACCGTGAGAGATTGAGGCGTTGTGGAAGTCACGACTACGCCTGGGATGTTGATCGACACACCCGCGACGGTGACCGGCCACAGACCGCGGTTGACCAAGTCGAAATCGTACTGGGCGGCGTGGGCGACGCTGTCCATCGTGCTGCCCGAGGAACTCCCATGGTCCAAGCGGGGGGAGACAAGTCCGAGCCCCCAGAGGCACAGCGCCATCGACAAGATGGCAGCCACGCCGAGAGCTGACCTACGCAGGACCCGCGCCTCGGCCTCATCAACGCGGCCGGCCTCGCCCGCGAGCCGTCCCCACACCTCGTCGGTGACTCGCTCCGCCGATACCGTCTCAGCCATGGACGGAATGTATCATCGTGTTGGCACATTGACACGTGTTTGGGCGGATGCCACTCTGGCCCCATGATCCGTGCGGGGATGGCATTGGTGGCCCTAGTCGTGACCCTAGGGCTGCTGTATGCCGCCGTGCAGATGGCCCGGTCACCGGTCAGCCGGGGGAACTTGGAGACCTTCGCCCGTCGCCAAGATCTGACTGTCACCGCTGCCAACGGGCCCCTGATCCTGCGTTCCCTCGCCCTCACCCGCAGCTGGCGCACCTTCGGTCTGTGGACAGGGATCGTTTGCGGCTTCCTCTGGGCGATGCGTGATGCGCGGGTCACCCTCAACTTCACCACGGCCTTCCTCGGGTGGTTTGTCGGTGCCGTGGTCGCGGAGTGGCGGATCGCTGGGCTCCCGCCAAACGACGGTCGCCGGACAGCGTCCCTCGAACGCAGGACGGTATCCGGCTACCTCAGCGCCCAGGCCCGGGTGGTGCTGGCCCTTGCGCTGGTCCTTCTCGCCGGGAGCTTCGTCGCAGTCGTCGTGATGGCCGGCACCACGGACGGCGCCGCCACGACCGAGGCCCTCCTGTGGGCCGGCGCGGCCGCTTTGGGCCTCGTACTGGTGGGCCTCACGCTACGTCGCGTGGCCACCCGCCGGCAGCCACCTGCGGCACCGGAACTTGTCGCCGCAGACGACGCACTACGGGCCAGAGCAGCCGCCGTGCTCGCCGGGTCCGTGGTCGCAGCGTCCGGGCTGCCCACCGCCACCATGTTCGAGCTCATCGGCGGACAGGTCAGCGGAGATGGCGGCGCGTGGGCGACTGGCGGCCTCGGGATCATGTTGTTGGAGATGGTCGTCGGGTTCGTCGTCGCAACCACCGCCGCCCGACCACGGCAACGGTCAACGACTTCAGCCCAGGTGGCCACGACGCCGTGATCATCGATGTCGACCCGCACAGCCCCGTCCCGACGTTTGAACAGGTTCGAGGGCAGCTCTCCGAGATGATCCTCGCCGGCACGCTGCCAGAGGGCACCCGGCTCCCAAGCATCCGGCAGCTGGCCTCGGACCTTGAGCTCGCTCCCGGCACGGTGGCTCGCGCCTACCGAGAGCTGGAAACCGAGGGCCTTGTGAGCAGCAGGGTGCGGCATGGCACCGTGGTCCAGCCGACCCGCCAGACGACCGCGCGGAAGCGGGCCCAGCTCGAGGACGCAGCCCGCGGGTTCGCCCTCGCAGTGCTGCGGCTGGGGGGTACCGAGGACGACGCGGTGCAGGCAGTACGTGCCCAACTTCGCCACCTGGCCGGCTAGCCCGCGATTCCGTCAATGACGGCTCGGGGATCAGGTTGGGTGCCACCGACCGTGACCAACCACGGAACATGCCCTCGAGCACAAAGAAATGGGACTCCGGCCCCCAGGGGGTGTCTTAACAAATTGCCGGGTTACCCGGCTGGGTGCGCTGGCTGGGCGTCAGCGGCCGAGGAACTTCTCGAAGCCCTTGGGGAGGTTCGCCGGGTCGAAGTCTGCCGGCATACCGCCGTTGTCGTCGCCGGGGGCGCCGAACGCGCCACCACCGGAGGTCTTGGCGGCCTGCGCCTTCTCGGCGGCGGCCCGCTCCTCGGCGGCCCGCTTGGCGGGGTTGCCCGACTTGGACTTCTTGCGCTGCGGCTGCTGCTTGCCCTTGCGGCCGCCGCCACCCATGCCGGGGATGCCCGGCATACCGGGGATGCCGCCGCCGCGGGCGAGCTGCTTCATCATCTTCTGGGCGTCGGTGAAGCGCTCGAGCAGCGCGTTGACCTCGGAGACCTGCACGCCGGAGCCCTTGGCGATGCGGGCGCGGCGCGAGCCGTTGATCTGCTTGGGGTGCGTGCGCTCGAACGGCGTCATCGAGCGCACCATCGCCTCGACCCGGTCGAACTCGCGCTCGTCGAGGTTGTCGAGCTGGGCGCGCATCTGGCCCATGCCCGGCATCATCCCCAGCATCGACTTCAGCGACCCCATCTTCTTGATGGCGGCCATCTGGCTCAGGAAGTCGTCGAAGGTGAAGTCCTCCTCGGCGAGGAACTTGCGCTGCATCTCCTCGGCCTGGCTGCGGTCGAACGCCTTCTCCGCCTGCTCGATGAGGGTCAGCACGTCACCCATGTCGAGGATGCGCGAGGCCATCCGGTCGGGGTGGAAGACCTCGAAGTCCTTCACGCCCTCGCCGATGGACGAGAACATGATCGGCCGGCCGGTGATGGAGGCCACCGACAGCGCGGCACCACCGCGGGCGTCGCCGTCGAGCTTGGAGAGCACGACACCGGTGAAGTCGACGCCCTCCTGGAAGGCCTGGGCCGTCTCCACGGCGGCCTGGCCGATCATCGCGTCGATGACGAAGAGGACCTCGTCGGGCTGGATGGCCGCACGGATGTCGGCCGCCTGCTGCATGAGGTTGGCGTCGACCGCGAGGCGTCCGGCGGTGTCGACGATGACGACGTCGTGCTGGCGGGCCTTCGCCTGCTCGATGCCCTGGCGGGAGACCGCGACCGGGTCACCGAACGAGCGGGTGCCCTCGCCCGACTCGAGCACGGCGTCGTGGCCACCCATGTTGCCGCGCTCGGGCGCGAAGACCGGCACGCCGGCGCGCTCGCCCACCACCTCGAGCTGGGTGACGGCGTTGGGGCGCTGGAGGTCCGCGGCGACGAGCAGCGGGGTGTGGCCCTGGTCCTTGAGCCACTTGCCGAGCTTGCCGGCCAGCGTCGTCTTGCCCGAGCCCTGGAGGCCGGCGAGCATGATGACGGTCGGCGGGTTCTTCGCCAGCTGGAGCTGGCGCGTCTGGCCACCGAGGATGCCGATGAGCTCCTCGTTGACGATCTTGACGACCTGCTGCGCCGGGTTCAGCGCCTGCGACACCTCGGCCCCGAGCGCGCGCTCGCGGATCGCCGAGGTGAACTGCTTCACCACGGGCAGCGCGACGTCGGCGTCGAGCAGCGCGAGCCGGATGTCCCGGATCGTGCTGTTGATGTCGGACTCGGTGAGCCGCCCCTTGTGACGGAGGTTCTTGAAGGTGACGGTCAGGCGGTCGGAAAGGCTGGCGAACACGGGTCACAGCCTAACGGCCACGGCGGGGCCGCTCTGACCACCGGCCCTGCCGCCGCGGCGGAGCCGCTCTGACCACCGGCTCCGCCGCGACTCCAGGTCCCTGTGCCCGTGACGGCGGCGGGCTACTCCGCACCGCCGTCACAGGTGTCGATGATCACGGCCACGGTCTGCGCCACCTTCGCCGGCGAGAGGAGCCGGCCACCGAACTCGGTGAGGTAGAAGGTGTCGAGCGTCTGACCGGCATACGTCGCAATGTGCGCGGAGCGCACGGACAGCCCAGCCTTGGCGAAGGCGACACCGAGCTCGTGGAGCAGCCCGGGCCGGTCCTGGGCGCGCACCTCGAGCACGGTCGCCTCCTCGGACGCGTGCGGCACCACCAGGGCCCGCGCCTGCCCGGGCGTGCCGGACCCGGCCTGGGCGCTGGTCGGCCCCGCGAACTGGCGCCGGCGGTCGAGCAGTGCAAGCGGCCCCCGGTCGCCCTGCGCGAGCCGGGCGAGGCCCCGCGTGATGCGTTCACCGTCGGGGGCGTCACCGCTCGGCGACTCCACGTGCCACTCGTTGGCGGCGACCCCGTCGAGGGTGCGCAGGATCGCGGTGCGCACCAGGAGGCCGTATGCCGCGAGCAGGCCCGCGGTGTCGGCGAACAGTCCCAGCCGGTCGCGGTCGAAGATGTCGATGCGGTAGGCGCCGCCCTGCGGGCGGACGATGACGCGCGACTCCCCCGCGGCCACCGCCTGCAGGTCGTCGTCGGTGACGCGGGCTGCCTCGGCGGTCGCGGGGACGAGGTCCGCCCCGGCGTCCCACCCGGCGGCGACGGCCTCGGCGAGCTGCCGCAGCAAGGTGGCCCTCCAGTCGGTCCAGGCGAGCGGTCCCGCGGCGCAGGCGTCCGCCTCGGTCAGGGCCAGCAGCAGCTCGAAGACCTCGCGGGACCCCCCGGCCGCGGCTCGGGCCTCGGCCGCCGTGCGCGGGTCCTGGTGGTCGCGCCGGGTGGCCAGGTCGATGACGGTCAGGTGCTCGCGCACCAAGGTCGTCACCACGTCGACGTCAGCGGTCGGGTAGCCCATGCGGGTCGCGATGGCGGTCGCGACGGGCGCCCCGCTGGCCGAGTGGTCGTGGGCGCCGCGGACCTTCCCGATGTCGTGGAGGAGGGCGCCGAGCAGCAGCAGGTCGGCCCGGGCGACGCGGCGCACCAGCCCGCTGGCGTGCACGACCGTCTCGACCAGGTGGCGGTCGACCGTGTGCCGGTGGACGGCGTTGCGCTGCGGCCGCGAGCGCACGGCCGCCCACTCCGGCAGCCAGGCGTCGACGACCCCGGCCTGGTCGAGCCCCTCCCACACCTGGACCAGGCCCGGCCCGGTGGCGAGCAGGTCGGCGAAGAGGTCCCGGGCCGCCTCCGGCCACGGGGTCTGGAGGGTGGGCGCGCTGCGCGCCAGGTTGGCCAGCGTCGTCGGCGCGATCGGCAGGTTGTGCTTGGCCGCCACGACGGCGGCCCGCAGGGGCAGCAGCGGGTCGCTGGCGACGGCGCTGCGCGGCCCCAGGACCACCTCGCCGTCGTGCTCGAACAGCCCGTAGCCGAGCGGGTTGAGCCGCGGACGGCGCGGGCCGACCCGCAGGGTGCGGGCGCGCTGCGACTGGCCGGCGCGCCGGACCGTGCCGTCGAGGGCGTAGGCCACGGTGCGCGCGGCGTTCGAGACGGAGGTCAGCAGGTCGTCGGCGTCGTGGTGCCCGAGCAGCGCGGCGACCGCGTCGTGGTCCTCGCGGCCGAGCCGGTCACGGCCGCGGCCGGTCACCACGTGCACGGCGTCGCGCACGTCGAGCAGCACCCGGTGGGCCTCGTCGACGGCCCCGTGCGGCCGGTCGGCCAGCCAGGCCTCGGCCAGGGCCCGCAGCACCGTCATGTCGCGCAGGCCGCCGCGGGCCTCCTTGAGGTCCGGCTCGAGCGACTGGGCGAGGTCGCCGTGCCGGGCGTGCCGCATCCGCAGGCCGTCGACCAGCTGCGGAAGGCGCTTGCGGGCCGAGGCCCGCCAGTCGTGGGCGATGACCGAGCGGGTGGAGGCGACCACGTTCGGGTCGCCGGCGATACCGGTGAGGTCGAGCAGGCCCACGGCGGCGCTGAGGTCACCGGAGGCGACCGTGCGGCACTGGTTGACGGTGCGCACGCTGTGGTCGAGCCGCACGCCGGCGTCCCAGATCGGGTACCAGAGCCGGTCGGCCACCTCCCCGATGTCCTCGCCGCCCAGCGACCTGCCGTTGTGGAGCAGCACGAGGTCGAGGTCGCTCAGCGGGCCGGAGTCGCCGCGGGCCAGGCTGCCGACCGCAGCGAGCGCGATGCCCTCCTGCGGACGCCCGGCCATGGCCTCGTCCCAGATCGAGACGAGCCACTCCCGCGTCAGCTCTCCCATTCCCTGCCGGCGCACCGGACCGGCGCCCGGGGCGTCGAAGCCCCGGGCGCCGGCCAGGTCGAGTCGCAGGGCCGCCAGTCCGCTGAGCCCAGTCGTCATGCGGCTCAGAGCGCCTCTGCGCCGCGCTCGCCGGTGCGGACCCGCACGACGTCCTCGACGGGAACGGTCCAGATCTTGCCGTCGCCGATGCGACCGGTCTGGGCCGTCTTCAGGATGACGTCGACGACGCTGCCGGCGTCGATGTCGTCGACCAGGACCTCCAGGCGGACCTTGGGCACGAAGTCGACGGTGTACTCCGCACCGCGGTAGACCTCGCTGTGGCCCCGCTGGCGGCCGTAGCCGGACGCCTCGCTGACGGTCATGCCCGAGATGCCGTAGGCCTCGAGGGCCTCCTTCACCGCGTCGAGCTGGTGGGGCTTGATGATGGCCGTGACGAGCTTCATGCTGTCGCTCCCTCAGGGGTCTTGGCGCCGGGCGCCGTGGTCGGGACTGCTCCGCCGCCGAAACGGCCGCCGGAGACCCCGGTGATGTCGTAGGCGGTCTCGCCGTGGACGGCGGAGTCGATGCCGTCGGACTCGACGTCGCGGCTGACCCTCCAGCCCATGGTGGCCTTGAGGGCCAGACCGATGACCGCCGTCCCGACACCGCTGATGAGCAGCGAGGCCAGGGCGATGACGAGCTGCACGACGAGCTGCTTCGCACCGCCGCCGTAGAACAGGCCGGTGGAGGTGGCCAGCAGGCCGGCACCGATGGTGCCCCACAGGCCGGCGACGAGGTGGACGCCGACGACGTCGAGGGAGTCGTCGTAGCCGAGGCGGTACTTCAGGCCGACCGCGAGGGCCGACAGGGCTCCGGCGACGACACCGAGGATGAGCGAGCCCACCGGCGACAGCGCGCCACAGGCCGGGGTGATGGCGACGAGGCCGGCCACCACGCCGGAGGCGGCGCCGATGGAGGTCGCGTGGCCGTCACGGATCCGCTCCACGACGAGCCAGCCGAGCATGGCCGCACAGGTCGCGGCGGTGGTGTTGAGCCACACCGTCGAGGCCAGGCCGTCGGCCGCCAGCTCCGAGCCGGCGTTGAAGCCGAACCAGCCGAACCACAGCAGGCCCGCGCCGAGCATGACGATGGGGACGTTCTGGGGCCGCATGGCCTGGGTGCCGAAGCCGAAGCGCTTGCCGACGAGGAGGGCGAGCACGAGGCCGGCGATACCGGCGTTGATGTGCACGACCGTGCCACCGGCGAAGTCGATCGGGAGCACGTTGGCCACGCCGTCGGTGGCGCCGAAGAGCTTGGCCGACAGGCCACCCTCGGCACCGGACAGCAGGCCGCCGCCCCACACCATGTGGGCCACCGGGAAGTACACGAGGGTCACCCAGATGCCGGCGAAGACGAGCCAGGTGCCGAACTTCACGCGGTCGGCGATGGCGCCGCTGATGAGCGCCACGGTGATCACCGCGAAGGTCAGCTGGAAGCCGACGTAGATGGTCTCGGGGATGAAGACACCGACGCCGAACGGGTCGATGAGGCGGGTGCCGTCCTCACCGAAGAGGCCGCTGAGGCCGAAGAGGTGGAAGGGGTTGGCGAACAGGCCGGCGACGTCGGACGAGCCGTCCTGGAGGTTGCCGAAGGACATCGAGTAGCCCCACAGGATGTAGATGACACCGACGACACCCATGGCGCCGAAGGACATCATGATCATGTTGAGGACGGACTTGGCCCGTGTCATGCCGCCGTAGAACAGCGCGAGCCCTGGGGTCATGAGGAGCACCATCGAGGCGGCGATGAGCATGAACGCCGTCGCCGCCTCGTTGATCTCCGGCGTCTCTGCCGCAAGGGGCAGGAGTGCTGCTGTAGTCATGGCGAACACTCTCGGCCGCCGCCGTTTCAGTCCGTGCGGCTCCGTGTTACAGGCGTGTTAGCGGCAGCGCCCGATCGTAAGCATCAGGTAACCGACCGGGGCTGGTCTCGCATCGTGGGACCACCGGTGGTGCCGGCGCTGCGCGAGGCCGTATGCCGCGTGGCCGGCTTCGTTGCGCGGCCGGCTGCGCTGCCCAAGGGGCCCCAGTCAGAAGGCCGAGACGCTGCCCGGTGCCCGCTGCGGCCGGGCGAGCGCCCGCACCAGGGCGGCCTGCCCGTGGCGCCGCGCGGCCACCCCGGTGAGCAGCGCCAGCACGGGGGTGATGACGTCGTCGGTGTAGGTCGGGGTCGGCAGCCCGACGCTGCTGGCGAGGTCGTCGCCGTGGACGACCATCTCCATCATCCGGGTGGTGAGGAAGTCGTCGGTGGTCAGCGCCCAGCCCTGCCACGGGATGAAGATGACGTCGGGCTCGCGGGGCGCGGCCAGCAGCCCCGGCAGGGCGTCGAGGTGCTCGCGCGCCGCTGCCAGCACCGCCTCGGGACCGGCGAGGGCCCTGTCGTTGTCGCCGTCGCGGATGCTGGTGTTGGCCTCGTCGTCGGGACCCGCCTCGACCCAGGCCGCCCGGGCGTAGTGCTCCAGCAGCGGGATCGGGGCCGGATGCCCGCCGGGGTCGGCCCGCAGGCCCTTCGCCGTGTTGACCGCCTGGTTCAGCAGGTGGTGGGCGAGGCCTCCGACCGTCATGCCGGCACACGCGCTCTCCTGTTGCCACGCGTCACGCACCTGCGGGGTCGACGCGAGGTCCCAGGACTGCTGTACGGCGGACAGGAAGGCCGCGGCGTGGCGCTCGAGCGTCATGGCCCGACCCTAGTGCTGGCCGGACCGGCGGCGGAGCGTCTGTCGCACGACCAGGCCGAGGCCCAGCAGCACCGCCAGGACTGCGACCACCGCGACCACGGCTCCGGTCGGACTGCTCACCGCGTCGCGCACCCGCTGCGTCACCGACGGCTGCGCCGCAAGGTCCGAGAAGTCCAACGGGGTCTCGCGCACACCGACGCTGAAGGAGGGACCGCTGGGCAGCGGTGGCGTCTCCGACGTGGGGCGGGGCGGCCGCGGCACGGGCACCTGTTGCACCAGCGACCGGGGTCCCTCGCTGCCGGCGAGCAGAGCGTCACCGCCCGGTGCCAGGGCCACGGTCTCGCCCTGCGGCTGGAGGGGCAGGCGGTCGCTGGCGACCTGGAGGAAGGTCTCGCCGTCGAGCAGCACCACGTGCGTGTAGGTGCGGACCACCAGGCCCGAGCCGTCGGCCAGGAAGACCGCGTCGGTCACCATCGCCGGGGCCGGCGCGACCCGCTCGAGCCGGTTGACCCCCTGGCGGCTCGGCTGCGGCGGCAGGGCGTAGACGCCGCCGTGGCGGCCCTTGGTGACGACGTAGACCCGGCCGGTGCGCGGGTGCACCGCCAGCGCCTCGGCGTCGTGCGGCCCGTCGGGATAGGCGACCTCCCACGAGGCCCAGCGCCCAGAGGTCTCCCCCAGCCGCGGCTCGTCGAACCAGAAGATCCGGACGACCGGCCGCGACGCCGTGTTGTCCCCGATGTCGCCCACCAGCAGACGGCCGTCGGTGTCGACGGCCAGCGCCTCGACGTCCCACACGGGCGCGTCGAACCGGTGCACCCCCACGGTCCTGCCCGTCCGCGTGTCGACGGCGAACACCCGGGCGCTGTCACCGGAGTCGTTGGCGGTCCAGACGGTGTGCGGGTGGGCCCGGCTCAGCGCCAGGCCCGACGACTCGGTGATGCGCTCGTCGGCGATCCGGAAGGTGCCGTCCGCCGCGGAGGCCGCCGCCGGCATACAGGTCGCGGCGGTGACGGCCAGCAGGGCCAGCCACCGCCGCGAACCGGCGACGAGTCACGAATCAGTCGATGAGCGCGTCGACGAAGGCCTCGGCGTCGAAGGGGGCGAGGTCGTCGGGACCCTCGCCGAGACCGACGAGCTTCACGGGCACGCCGAGCTTGCGCTGCACCGAGACGACGATGCCGCCCTTGGCGGTGCCGTCCATCTTGGTGAGGACGATGCCGGTGACGTCGACGGCCTCGCCGAACACCTCGGCCTGGCGCAGGCCGTTCTGGCCGGTGGTGGCGTCGAGCACGAGCAGCACCTCGTCGATGGGCGACTGCTTCTCGATGACGCGCTTCACCTTGCCGAGCTCGTCCATGAGACCGACCTTGTTGTGCAGGCGGCCGGCGGTGTCGATGAGCACGACGTCGGCCTCCATCTCGGCACCCGCCTTGACGGCGTCGAAGGCCACGGCCGCCGGGTCGGCACCGTCGCGGTCGGAGCGGATCGTCGGCACGCCGACGCGGCCGCCCCAGGTCTCGAGCTGGTCGGCCGCGGCCGCCCGGAAGGTGTCGGCGGCGCCGAGCACGACGTCCTTGTCCTCGGCGACGAGCACCCGGGCCAGCTTGCCGACCGTCGTGGTCTTGCCGGTGCCGTTGACGCCGACGACCAGCACCACGGCGGGACGGCCCGCGACCCGGCTCGAGGCGATCGAGCGGTCCATGGCGGGGTCGACGAGGGTCAGGAGGTCCTCGCGCAGCCACCCGCGCACCGTGGCCTCGTCGGTCGTGCCCTCGATCTTCACCTTCGCGCGCAGGGACTCGACCAGCTCGGTGGTCGCCTCGACGCCGAGGTCGGACGCGAGCAGGGTGTCCTCGACGTCCTCCCACGCCTCCTCGTCGAGGCCGCCCCGGCTGAGCAGGCCGAGCAGGGCCTGGCCGAGCGCGGTGTTGGAGCGGGCCAGCCGGGCGCGCAGGCGCTGGAGCCGGCCGGCCGGGGCCTCGGGCCGCTCGATCGTCGGGGTGGGCGCCGGTTCCGGCAGCACCTCCGGCTCGGCGGGTCGGGGCAGGGTGTCGACGCTGCCGGTGTCCTCGATGGAGCGCTTGGGGTGGTCGCGTGGCTCCTCGGCGTCGTCACCGACCCCGGGCAGGACCTCGGGCTCCCGCGGCGGCGCCGTCGGGGCGCTCTTGTCGCGGCCACCCCGGCCCCGCAGCAGGCCGAGCAGCACCCCGCCGAGGATGACGAGGATGCCGACGGCGACGGCGATGTACTCCCACAGCTGATCAATCACACGCGCCATCCTCTCAGAGCAGCGAGCCCCGAGCATGACCGAGGCCGCCCCCAGGGGGCGGCCTCATGGTTCGGGGTGTGCCGGGTACCCCGGCAGGTGCGTGGGCTGCGGTGTCGCTCAGCTCGCCTTGCGGGCCGGGGCGTCGTCCGCGGCCTGGGCCGACGGCGCTGCGGGCGCCGCCTCGGGGGCCGTGGCGGGCTCGGGCGCCGGGGTGGCGTTCGAGAGCGACTCGCTCACCTTGTCCTTGGTGGCCACCAGCGCCTCGCCCGTCTTGTCGAGGGCGTCCTGGGTGCGCTCCTTGGCCATCGCCACGATCTCCTCGCCCTCGGGCGTCAGCACCTCGCGGCCCTGGCGTCGCGCGGGGATGGCGACCAGCGCCACGACCGCGAGGGCGAGTCCGACGCACAGCAGCATTCCCACGATGAGCACGACCATGTCTCCAAGGGTGGCCGACCCGGCAGCCATCCTCAAATCGACCCGCCGCGGCGGTGGCCCATGTCACGTCGCGGGCCACGCGGCATACCCCGTCAGAAGCGGAGATTCGGGACGCGATCAGGCGCTCTGTTTGTTTGGCGCTGTCTGTTCAGGCGCTCTGCGCCGCCACGTCGCGGATGCGCTGCGACACCACGGTGGTGACCCCGTCGCCGCGCATGGTCACGCCGTACAGCGCGTCGGCGACCTCCATGGTGCGCTTCTGGTGCGTGATGACGATGAGCTGGCTGGAGCCACGCAGCTCCTCGAACAGCGTGATGAGGCGGCCGAGGTTGGCGTCGTCGAGGGCAGCCTCGACCTCGTCCATGATGTAGAAGGGGCTCGGACGGGCCTTGAAGATCGACACCAGCAGCGCCACGGCCACCAGCG
Organism: uncultured Actinomycetota bacterium; assembly: GCA_963730585.1. Lineage (GTDB taxonomy): Bacteria > Actinomycetota > Actinomycetes > Actinomycetales > Dermatophilaceae > Pedococcus_A. The sequence continues at coordinate 196,239 of CAVSSL010000008.1, forward strand.
AGCGCTCGCCACCGGAGAGCAGCGAGAGCCGCTTGATCTTCTTGCCCGGCGGGCGCGCCTCGACCTCGATGCCCGTGGTCAGCATGTTCGAGGGGTCGGTCAGCACGAGCCGGCCCTCGCCGCCGGGGAACAGGCGGTTGAAGACCTGCTCGAACTGCGCGGCGGTGTCGTGGAAGGCCTCGGTGAAGACCCGCTCGACGCGCTCGTCGACCTCGCGCACGATGTCGAGGAGGTCGCGCTTGGAGCTCTTGAGGTCCTCGAGCTGCTCGGTGAGGAACTTGTGCCGCTCCTCCAGGGCCGCGAACTCCTCGAGGGCGAGCGGGTTGACCCGGCCCAGGGCGTTGAGCGCCCGCTCGGCCTTGCGCAGCCGCTTCTCCTGGACCTCCCGCACGAAGGGGGCCGGCTCGGGCAGCGCGTCGGGGTCGTCGTCCGGCCCGGGCACGTGCGGCACCAGCTGGTGCGGCCCGAAGTCCTCCATGAGCACCTCGGGGGCGATGCCGAGCTCCTCGACCGCCTTGGCCTGCAGCTGCTCGATGCGCAGCCGCTGCTGGGTGCGCGCGACCTCGTCGCGGTGCACGCTGTCGGTGAGCTCACGCAGCTCGTCCTGCAGGGTCGCCATGCTCCGCCGCACCTGGGCGAGGGCCTGCTCGCGCTCGGTGCGCTCCTGCTCGGCGCGGGTGCGCTGGGCCTCGGCGAGCTCGATCGCCCCGGCGAGGTGCTCCACCGCGTGGGCGGCGCCCTTGCGCACGGCCTCGGCGATGGTGGCCTCGCGCCTGCGGCGCTCCTGGCGGGCGGCGAGCCGCTCGCGGGCCGCGAGCTCGTTGCGCGCCGCGCCCTCGAGGGAGTCGGCCCGGCCGTGCAGGGCCCGGGCCCGCTCCTCGCGGGTGCGCAGGGTCAGGCGCAGCTCGGTCTCCGCGGTGCGCGACTGGCTGGCGACGAGCTCGAGCCGGTCGCGCTCGTCGGTGGAGGGCTCCTCGGCCTCCTCCGGCTGTGCCTGGGCCTGGTCGAGCCGCTCCTCGAGGGCGGCGAGCTCCTCCCGGTCCTTGTCGAGGTTGCCCGTCGCGTCGGCGATCGACTTCTCGGTGCGCTCGGCCTCCGCCTTGGCGGACCGGGCCGTGGCGCCGAGCTGGCCGAGCTTCTCCGCCACCGCGGACATGCGGGCGTCGGACTCGTGCAGTGCCTCGAGGGCCTGCTCGACCCGCTCGCCGGCCTCGCGGGCCTTCTCCTGCGCGGCGGCGAGGGCGAACCGGACCTGCTCGCCGCGCCGGGTCGCGTCGGCGACCCGCTCGCGGGTCTCGTCGACGGCCGACTGGATCTCGATGAGGCTCGGGGCGGAGCTGCTGCCACCGCGGACCCAGCCGGGGGCGAAGACGTCGCCGTCGGCGGTCACCGCGGTCACGCCCGAGCCGCGGGCCACCAGCTCGGCCGCCTGCTCGGCGGTCTCGACGATGGCCACCCGGTCGAGCAGCTGGTCGACGGCGGGGCGGACGCCCGCGGGCGCCTCGACGACGTCACGGGCCCACACGGCATACGGCTCGAGGGTCGGCCACTGCGAGGGGTCGCCGGGCTCGGCGGTCTGGCCGACGAGCAGCGCGGCCCGCCCGGCGTCGTCGTCGCGCAGGGTCGTCAGGGCGCGCGCGGCGTGGTCGACCGACTCGACCGCGAGCGCGTCAGCGGCCCAGCCGAGAGCGGCGGCGACGGCCCCCTCGTGGCCACCGGAGACCTGGAGCAGCGAGGAGACCGACCCCACGATGCCGTGGTCGGCGCCGTCCTCGGCGGCGGCGAGGAGCGTGGCCGCGCCGTCCTTTCGCGACAGGCTGAGCTCGAGGGCCTCGAGGCGGGCCGCCCCGGAGGTGCGGTCGCGGTCGGCGGAACGCTCCTCCTCGCGCAGCCGCTCGACCTCGGCCTCGATGCTCTGGAGGGCGGCCTCGGCCGTCTCGTAGGCGGAGTCGAGGCCCTCCTCCCCCTCCTCCTCGACGGCCACGGAGGCCTCGAGGGCGGCGAACTCCTTCTCGGCAGCGGACGCGCGGGCCAGCGACTGCTCGACGATGCCGCGCAGGCGGCCGATCTCGGCCTCGCCCGCCTCGATGCGGCTGCGACGGGCGGCGACCTGCCCCTGGAGCTTGGCCAGGCCCTCGCGGCGGTCGGCGGCGGCGCGGGCCAGCCGCTGGAGGCGCTGCTGCTCCTCCTGGAACCCCTTCTCCGCGGCGGCTCGCCGCTCGATGGCGGCCTGGAGCTCGTCCTTCGCCTTCTGGACCTCGGCGAGCAGGGCCTCCTCCTGCCGGCGTGCCTCGGCGGCCTGCTTGCGCAGCTCCTCGGGGTCGCGGCCGGAGGTCGTCTCGTCCTGGGTGTCCTGGCTCAGCAGGCGCACGCGCTCAGCGGCCAGCGACTGGGTGGAGGTCAGCTTGTCGCGCAGGGACTGCAGTGCGAACCAGCGCTCCTGCGCGCGGGTCGCCCGGGGACGGGCCTCCTCCGCCTCGCGCTCGAGGGACGTGAGCCGGTCACGCACCGCCGTGAGCTTCTCCTCCACCTCGGTGCGACGGGCGATGAGGGCGGTCTCGTCGGCCACCTCCTGCTCGAGGGTGGTGGTGAGCTGCACGAGGTCGTCGGCGAGCAGGCGCAGGCGCGCGTCGCGGGCGTCGGCCTGGATGACCGCGGCCTTCCGGGCGGCCTCGGCCTGGCGGCCGAGCGGGCCGAGCTGGCGGCGGATCTCACCGGTGAGGTCGGTGACCCGGGTGAGGTTGGCCTCCATCTGCTCGAGCTTGCGCAGCGCGCGTTCCTTGCGCTTGCGGTGCTTGAGGACGCCGGCGGCCTCCTCGATGAAGCCGCGGCGCTCCTCGGGGGTGGCCCGCAGCACGGTGTCGAGCTGGCCCTGGCCGACGATGACGTGCATCTCGCGGCCGATGCCGGAGTCGGAGAGCAGCTCCTGGACGTCGAGCAGGCGGCACGGGGTGCCGTTGATGGCGTACTCGGAGCCGCCGTTGCGGAACATGGTCCGCGCGATGGTGACCTCGGTGTAGTCGATCGGCAGGGCGCCGTCGCTGTTGTCGATGGTCAGGGCCACCTCGGCGCGGCCGAGGGGCGCGCGGCCGGCGGTGCCGGCGAAGATGACGTCCTCCATCTTTCCGCCGCGCAGGCTCTTGGCCCCCTGCTCGCCCATGACCCAGGCGAGGGCGTCGACGACGTTGGACTTGCCGGAGCCGTTGGGGCCGACGATGCAGGTGATGCCGGGCTCGAGGCGCATGGTGGTCGCCGAGGCGAAGGACTTGAAGCCCTTCAGGGTCAGGCTCTTGACGTACACGAGCGGCTCGGCTCCTCGGTGACTGCGGTGCAGGCGGGCTGCGGATCGCGCATCACTGTACCGGCGGCCTCGCGGTCGTCCGGGGAGCCGCGGCGCGCCACACCGCAGGCTGCGACGGGTGTGACGGGTGTGACGCCTCTGCCCCCGGGGTCGGGGTATCGACGCGCGCTACAGCGCTCGGTAACACCCCGAACCGGCGGAGGGCACGGTCAGGACAGGGGCTGGTCGCGGCCGGCGAGCGCCTCGTGGTGGTGGATGACCTCTTCGATGATGAAGTTCAGGAACTTCTCCGCGAACTGCGGGTCGAGGCCCGCGTCGTCGGCCAGGTCGCGCAGCCGGGCGATCTGCTTCTCCTCGCGCGCCGGATCGGCCGGCGGCAGCCCGCGGCTCGCCTTGAGCTCACCGACCTGCTGGGTGCACTTGAAGCGCTCGGCCAGCAGGTGCACCAGGGCAGCGTCGATGTTGTCGATGCTCGCCCGCAGGCGCAGCAGCTCGGCTGGTGTCTCTGGGACGGGTGAGGTCACCCGGCAATCGTAGGCACGGACGCCGCGACGGCGTCCGGCTGTCTCACATCCTCACGAAGGTCTTCTCGCAGGCGGTCGTTGTCCCGCTGCAGGCGGTCGACGAGTCCTTCGAGATCCCGGACCCTGCGCCGCAGCTCGACGGTCTCGAGCATCAAGCGCTGGTCAGGTGCCGTGCGGTAACCCAGCAGGGCCTTGGCCATGGTCTCTCCTTGGTCCGGGGCGCGACGGTTTCGCCCGCGGCAGTGCCCGATCGGGGCATCTCTCAGAGTGACAGCCCGGCCACGGATCGGTCAATGCACCCGACGGCGGCGACCGGGGCACCAGCCCCCGCCGCACCGGCAGGTCACCTCTCGACGAAGTCCTCGAGCCCCTCGCGGGGAGGACCCCAGGTGGTCACGCAGTTGGTCACCTCGCCGGGGCGCAGCCGCGTCGACGGCTTCTCCTCCAGCAGGGCCACGAGCTCCTCGACCCGCTGCTTGGGGCCCTGCGCGAGCACCTCGACGCGGCCGCCGTCGGCGTTGCGGGCGTGCCCCACGAGGCCCAGCTCGAGCGCCCGTGCGCGGGTCCACCAGCGGAACCCCACGCCGTGCACCCTCCCGTGCACCCAGATGTTCGCCCGTACCGGCTCCTGTTCGTCCATTCGCCTCACCTGCCTCACCTGCATTGTCGTGAGACGCGGCCTCGCCCCGCAAGAGCCGGTATGCCGTGGACAGCGGCGTGCCGTGGGCAGCGGCGTGCCGTGGACCTCGGTGAGCCGCCCGTCCGTGCCGGCACGGGCGGCATACCCGCGCCGTCCTCACGGCGGGGTCAGCGCGTGACGAGCCGGGCCACGCGAGGTCGTGGCTGGCAGCGGGGGCAGGAGAAGCTCGAGCGGTTCATGAAGGACTCCCGCCGGATCGGCGTGCCGCACCGGGGGCACGGCCGCCCTTCCTGGCCGTAGGCGTTCAGGGACCGGTCGAAGTAGCCCGACGCGCCGTTGACGTTGACGTAGAGCGCGTCGAAGCTCGTGCCGCCCTGGCCGAGGGCCTCGAGCATGACCTCGCGGGCGTGGTCGAGGACCCGGCCGAGCACCGGCTTGGTGAGGGTCGAGCACAGCCGCTCGCCGTGCACCCCGGCCCGCCACAACGCCTCGTCGGCGTAGATGTTGCCGATGCCGGAGACGAGGTCCTGGTCGAGGAGCGCCCGCTTGACCGCGCTGTGCCGCTTCTTCATGGCCGCGACCACGGCCTTCTGGTCGAAGGCGGCCTCGAGCGGGTCGGGCGCGATGTGCTCGATGGCCTCGGGCACGCCGTCGTCGTCGAGGTCCGACAGCGCCATGCCACCGAAGGTGCGCTGGTCGACGAACCGCAGCTCGGGCCCGTCGTCCTCGAACGTGAAGCGCGCGTGCAGGTGCTTCTCGTCGGGTGCATCGGTCTCCTCGACGAGCAGCTGGCCGCTCATGCCGAGGTGGGTGATCAGGCCGTGCCGCGACCCGTCAGGCGTCTGCAGCACCATCCAGAGGTACTTGCCGCGGCGGCGCGCCTCGGAGACGAGGTTGTCGGCGAGCTGCTCGGCGAGGTGGTGCGCCCCGGGCAGGTGCCGTCGGGCGACCCGGGCGCCGTAGAACTCCGCGCGCTCGATGGTGCGGCCGACGACGTGGTCCTGCAGGCCGCGACGGACGACCTCGACCTCGGGGAGCTCAGGCACGGGAGGCCGGCTCCTGTCAGACGGGCTCGACGGGCTCGGCGGGCACCGCCACGGGCGTGCCGGCCTCGGCGCGCCGGGCGCTCAGGTGCTTCCAGGCCTCCTCGGCAGCGCGCTGCTCGGCCTCCTTCTTGGAACGACCCACGCCCTCGCCGAGCACGGTCGCACCGACGACCGCCGAGGCCGTGAAGGTCTTCTCGTGGTCGGGGCCCTCCTCGACCACGCGATACTCGGGCACGCCGAGGGCATCGGCGGCCGCGAGCTCCTGGAGGCTGGTCTTCCAGTCAAGACCGGCGCCGAGACGGGCGCTCTGGGCCATGAGCGGGTCGAGCAGGTGGTGCACCAGGGCAGCGGCGTGCTCGAGCCCGCACGACAGGTAGACCGTGCCGATGACGGCTTCCATGGTGTCGGCGAGGATCGACGCCTTGTCGCGGCCGCCGGTGGCCTCCTCGCCGCGGCCGAGCAGCAGGTGGTCGCCGAGGCCGAGGGTGCGGGCCACGTCTGCCAGCGCACGCATGTTCACGACGGCGGCCCGCAGCTTCGCGAGCTGGCCCTCGGGCAGCTCGGGGTGCGCGGCATACAGCGTGTCGGTGACCACCAGGCCCAGCACCGAGTCGCCGAGGAACTCGAGGCGCTCGTTGTTGGGCAGCCCGCCGTTCTCGTAGGCGTAGCTGCGGTGGGTCAGCGCACGCAGAAGCAGCGACTCGTCGACGGGGGCACCGACCACCTCGTGGAGGAGGGCGGCGAACTCGTCGACGGGCCGCTGCTGTGCGCGGGCGCCGTCAGAAGAGGGGCTGCTCACGCGGGGAAAGGCGCTCAGCCCTGGTGCTCGGTGCGCTCGGCAGCGTCGTAGTGACGGCCCTTGTAGGTGCCACAGGACGGGCAGGCGACGTGCGGCTGCGTCGGGGCCTTGCACTGCGGGCACGTCGTCAGCACGGTCGCGGTCGTCTTCCAGTTGGCGCGACGCGAGCGGGTGTTGGAGCGCGACATCTTCCGCTTCGGGACAGCCACGTCAGTTCCTCTTCTCTTCGGTGTTGCTCGGGGTGTCGGTGGTCAGCGACTGCAGCGCGGACCATCGCGGGTCGATCACTTCGTGGTGGTGGTCCGGGTCTTCGGCCAGGTGCATCCCACATTCGGGACACAACCCGGGGCAGTCCTCCCGGCATACCGGCTGGAACGGCAGCGATGGCACCACCGCGTCCCGGAGCACGATCTCGAGGTCGAACAGGTCGTCCACGATCTGGTGCTCCTCGGCCTCGTCATCCGTGTCCCCCACCTCGCGGTGGTGGGCCGCGCGCTCGGCGTAGGCGAACAGCTCCTGGAACCGCACGTCGACCGGGTAGTCGACGGGGTCCAGGCACCGCACGCAGGCGCCGGTCGCGGTGGCGCTGGCCGAGCCGGTCACCAGCACACCCTCCATGACGGACTCGAGCCGGAGGTCCAGCCTGATCGGCTGGCCCTCCTGGACCGCGATGACGTCCGTGCCCAGGTGTGCAGGCGCCTCGACGGTGCGCTGGACCTCTGCCATGGAACCGGGTCGCCGACCGAGGCTCTTGGTGTCGAACACCAGCGGCGATCGGGCGTTGAGACGGTTCATGGCTCCAGTGCGTGTCGAGGGACTCGGCCGTCGTCACAGCTGGGACGTAGACCGACCGCTCAGGTTACCGGAGCGGCCGCCACCTTCCCAAATGCGCTCAGGCCAGCGGCTCTCGAGCGGCGGTCAGGGGCCCTCCCGGGGCGGTCAGGGGCTCTCCCGGGGCGGTCAGGGGCTCTCCCCGGGCGGTCAGCGGCCCTCCCTGGCCATGACGGCCTGGAGCTGGCGGGCGATCTGCGGCCCGAGCGTCTTGGCATAGGTGGCGGTGATGTGGTCCCCGGCGCGGTGGATGACGACGTTGCCGATGGCGACCGGGCACCGCTCCACCGGGCAGATCCACGGAGTGAGGTCGACCAGCTGCACGCCGGGCGTCTTGAGGGCGGCGGCGCGCTGGGCGTCGAGGCCGGTGTTGGCCAGGGCCGTCTCACGGTCGAACGCGCAGCGGGTCAGGCGGATGGGGTTGCGCGCCATGCAGCTGTCGAGGTCCGCCGGTGAGCCCGGGTTGTCGCCGATCACGGCCACGGGCACGCCCGCCCGCTGCAGGCCCTTCCAGCGGCGCGCGAGGTAGTCGACCAGGGCGGACTCGCTGACCTTGTCGCCGCGCAGCGCGGCGTCGGCCTGGGTCGAGGTGACGACGAGGTCCGGCGGGTCGGCGGACAGCTGCCTGATCACCGCCTCGTTCCACTCGTCGCACGACCGGTAGTGCTGCTGGGACAGCTCGGTGGTGCCGGCGGCGAAGGCGCACGAGCTCTTGCCGTAGGTGATGATCCGCCAGCCCTTCCCGGGGGCGGCGCGCTCCAGCGCGGGCAGCCACTGCAGGGCCTTGGAGTCGCCGACCAGCGCGACGGTCACCGCGCCGTCCTTGACCCCGAACTCGCACCGCACCGGTGTCGCCGTGCGCTCGTCGACCTGGCAGCGGTCGACGTCGGCCGACGGCCGGTCCTCCCCCGCGCGCTCGGGGTCGGGGGTGAGCCAGCCCCAGTCGTCGACGGCGTAGACGGCCGGGTCGGCGCTCGGGGTGTCGCCGAGGGTGCCCGCGCCCAGCCTCTCCAGCGGCGGAAGGGCTCCGGTGGCCGGCTTGGTCTGGAACACCGCCGGCGCGGTGATCAGCGGTATGCCGGCGAGCACCCCTGCCAGTGAGAGCGAGGCACCCAGCGTGAGCGAGAGCCGGGTGCTGCGCGCCAGCCGCGGGGTGTGGTGCACCGGCCGCTCGACCAGGCGGTAGCCCAGGTAGGCGGGCACCACGCTGAGCAGCACGGCCCAGGCCCGGGCCGTGCCACCGGGCCAGAGCTCGTCGGCGAACACCGCGAAGGGCCAGTGCCAGAGGTAGAGGGAGTACGACAGGCCGCCCACCCACACCAGCGGCCGCAGGCTGAGCAGCCAGCCCGGCCCGCGGGGCTCCTCCCCCCAGCCGGAGAGGATCACGGCGGCCGTGCCCAGGGTCGGCAGCAGGGCCCAGGCGCCCGGCCAGGCGGCGGTCTTGGGCATGAGGAACGCCGTGCCGACGATGAGGGCGAGCCCCAGCCACCCGAACCCGGCGGAGAAGCGGACGCGGTGCGGGTGCTGGTCCACGGCCCAGATCGCCAGGGCCGCGCCGATGCCGAGCTCCCAGACGCGGGTGGTGGTCGCGAAGTAGGCGTGGGCGGGGACCGTGATGGTGTGCCAGACGGAGTAGGCCAGCGACGGGACGGCGATGGCGGCGAGCAGGACTCCGATGGCACGCAGGCTCGGGCTGTGGCCGGGGCCGCGGGCCAGCAGCCGGGGCCGGAAGCGGCGCAGGCCGATGACGAGCAGCACCAGGCACAGCGGCCAGATGACGTAGAACTGCTCCTCGACCGCGAGCGACCAGTAGTGCTGCACCGGGGACGGCTGGGTGTCCTTGGCGAGGTAGTCAACGGACCGCCCGGCCAGCACCCAGTTCACGACGTAGAGCGCGGCCCCGACGATGTCGCCGCCGATCTCACGACCGCGGCGCCCGGGGATCAGCAGCCACGTGCTCACGGCGATGACGAAGAGGACCAGCATCGCCGCGGGCAGCAGCCGGCGAGCGCGGCGGGCCAGGAACTGCGGCCAGGAGATGTGCCCGGTCGCGGCCAGCTCGCGCAGGAGCAGGCTGGTGATGAGGTAGCCGGAGATGACGAAGAAGACGTCGACGCCGAGGTAGCCGTGCGGCAGGAACGGCAGGCCGGCGTGGTAGACCATCACCAGCAGGACGGCCACCGCCCGCAGGCCCTCGATGTCGGGCCGGAACCCCTCCGGCCGGGGCGGACGCGCCAGGGTCAGCTCTCCGTCTGGAGCCGCGCCAGCAGCGCGTCACGGACAGCGTCGCTGACGAGGCCGGAGATGTCGCCACCGAGACGGGCGACCTCCTTGATCAGCGAGCTGGAGATGTGCTCGAAGCGAGGGTCACCGGGCAGGAACACCGTCTCGATGCCGGTGAGGTGCCGGTTCATCAGCGCCATGGGCAGCTCGTAGGCGAAGTCGGTGCCGCCACGCAGCCCCTTGACGATCGCCTCGGCCTCCGCCTCGCGGCACACGTCGACGAGCAGCCGGTCGGCGAAGACCTCCACCCGCACGTTCGCGTGGTGGCCGACGGCGTCCTCGAGCAGCTTGCGGCGCTCGTCGGGGGTGAACATGCCGGCCTTCGCCGGGTTGTGGAGCACGGCGACGACGACCTCGTCGTAGAGGGCGGCGGCACGCTCGATGACGTCGGCGTGGCCGAGCGTCACCGGGTCGTAGGAGCCGGGGCACACACACCGTCTGGTCACAGTCGGCAACCTAGCAGCGGAGGGTGGGTGCGCCCCGGTCCCGTGGGTCTCGACCGACCGCTCAGCTCTCGCCGTCCTCGTCGTCGGCCGGCAGCACGCCCTCCTTGTAGGCCTCCTTGACGATCCGGCGCACGTTGTCGACCGAGCCGCAGCCCTCGTCGATGAGCCGGTTGCGCATGGCTGCCCACGCCTCGCCGAGGTCCTTGCGCACCTGCTCGGACACCTCGGTGCGGGCGGGGTTGAGGATGGTCTGCTCCTCCTCGCCGATGTGGTGGTTGAGCGCCTCGGCCAGCTTCTCCACCGCGTCGTCGAACTTCTGGGTGTCGGTGCCCTTGCACTCCAGGAGGGCGAGGAGCGCCTCGTTGCCCTCGGCGTGCTCCTCCTCGCCGTGCTCCTTGTCGTGCTCGCTGATCGCGTCCTTCCGCTTCAGCTTGGGGTAGACCTCGGTCTCCTCGGCCTCACCATGGGCGATGAGCACGTTCGAGAGCGCCTCGCGCGCGGCCTCGCGGTCAGCGGTGGCGTCGCGCAGCTCGCGCAGGAGCGACTCGAACAGGCGGTGGTCCTCGATGATGAGCTCGACGACGTCACCGGACGTGGGCTTGGGGATCTCGATCTGCGTCATGGGCACATCCTGAGGCAGCCCACCGGGAGCCGCACGCGCAGCGCTGACGGGAGGCCGCGACCGGGTGGCAGCGTCGGTGCAGGTCAGCGCGGTGCGGTCGGCTGTCCTGTCCGCTGGGTGGACAGAGTGGACCGAATTGTTGTGTCCGCAGGGCTGATTGGAGACGGTGGAGTCTCCTGACCTCAATCGGAAAGAGAGCCAGTGCTCACCCTTACCGACAACGCCAGCAACATCGTCAAGGCCATCGTGGAGCAGAACGGCGGCAGCGAGGACGCCGGTCTTCGTTTCTCCGCCGAGCCCGCCGAGGGTGCCCCCGCGGGTGCCCTGGCCGTCACCACGGTCGAGGGCGCCGAGCCCGGCGACCAGGTCGTCGACAAGGACGGCGCCAAGGTCTACCTCGAGGAGACCGCCGCGGTCGCCCTGGGCGACCAGGTGCTCGACGCCAGCGTCGACCAGGCGGGTGCCGTGCAGTTCAGCATCGCGCCGTCTGCCTGACCGCAGCCCGCAGACGAGGCCCCCACGCCGGGACACCGGCATGGGGGCCTCGTCGCGTCAGGCCACGTGGTGTCAGGCCACGTCGAGTCAGGCCACGTCGAGTCAGGCCACGCCGTCCGGCTCGGGCACTCCGGCGAACCAGATGCGCGTCTCGCCGTAGCGCCGCTCCCCCTCGGCCTCCAGCCCGTCCGGCCAGCGCGGCTCGGGTGACCTCGACGAGCGCTCCACGACCACCAGCGCCTCCTCGGAGAGCCAGTGCTGTTCGACCAGGGCGACGAGCACCCGCTCGAGCACGTCCTCGCCGATGTCGTAGGGCGGGTCGATGAAGACGAGGTCCACCGGCGTGGGCGCAGCCGTGGCAAGGGTCCGCTCGACCGTGGCCGCCCGCACGCTGACCCCCGGTATGCCGGTCTGCGCGGCGTTGCGCCGCGCCACCGCGGCCGCTGCGCGGTCGGACTCGACCAGCACCACCGAGGTGGCTCCACGGCTCGCGGCCTCCAGGCCCAGCGCGCCGGAGCCGGCGTAGAGGTCGAGCACGGCAGCGCCGGCGAGCACGTCGAGGTGCTCGAGGCGGGAGAAGAGCGCCTCCCGCACCCGGTCGCTGGTCGGGCGGGTGCCGCTGCCGGGCGGGGTCTGCAGCCGCAGGCCACCGGCGCGACCGCTGATGATGCGCGTCATGCCGTCGCCACCACCCTCACCCTCGCTCCAGGAAGGCGGCCTGCTCCTCGTCGACCCACTCGCGCACGGCGGCCTGCAGGTCGGGGTGCTCGGCGAGCTCGGGGTCGTCGGCGACGAGGGCGGTCGCGTCGTCGCGGGCCTGCAGGATGACCTCTTCGTCGCGCACCAGGGACAGGAACCGGAAGCTGCCGCGCCCCATCCCGCGGCTGGAGCGGCCACCGCCGCTCTGCTTGGCGCTGAGCACGTCGCCCGTGCCGCGCAGCTCGAGGTCGAGCCTGGCCAGCTCGAAGCCGTCGGTCGTCCCCGCCACGGCGTCGAGCCGCTCGCGGGCGGTCTCCGCCTCCGTGGCGGTCATGAGCAGGCACAGCCCCTGGTGCTGGCCACGGCCCACCCGGCCACGCAGCTGGTGCAGCTGCGAGACGCCGAAGCGGTCGGCGTCCATGACGACCATGACGGTGGCGTTGGGCACGTCGACGCCCACCTCGATGACGGTGGTCGACACGAGCACGTCGACCTCGCCGCGGGTGAAGGCCGCCATCACCGCGTCCTTGTCCTCGGGGGCCATCCGGCCGTGGAGCACGGCAATGGTCAGCCCCTCGAGGGCGGGGTTCTCGCGCAGCAGCGCCTCCACGGCATACACGCTGGCCATCTCGCGCGGCGCCGCCTCCTCGCCCTCCCCGGGCTCGGGGGCCGCGAGCTCCTCGTCGTCGGGCGACCCGGACGCGGTCGGGCCGTCGTCGCCGATGCGCGGGCACACGACGTAGGCCTGGCGGCCCGAGCGCACCTCCTCGGCGATCCGCTCCCAGGTGCGCTGCACCCAGGCGGGGCGGTCGGCGGGCACGACGTGGGTGGCGATCGGGGAGCGTCCCCGGGGCAGCTCGGTGAGGGTCGAGGTCTCCATGTCGCCGAAGACGGTCATCGTCACCGTCCGAGGGATGGGCGTGGCCGTCATGACGAGGACGTGCGGTGGCTGGGCGCCCTTGCCGCGCAACGCGTCGCGCTGCTCCACCCCGAACCGGTGCTGCTCGTCGACGACGACGAGGGCGAGGTCCTGGAACTGCACCTGCTCCTGGATGAGCGCGTGGGTGCCGATGACGATGCCGGCGTCGCCGCTGGCCGCGTCCAGCAGGTTCTTGCGCCGATCGGCCGTTGACTGGCTGCCGGTCAGGAGGGCGACGCGGGTGCCGATGTCGCTGCCGCCGAGCAGGCCGCCCTCGGCCAGGTCGCCGAGCATGGTCGTGATCGACCGGTGGTGCTGCGCAGCGAGCACCTCGGTGGGCGCCAGGAGGGCGGCCTGCCCACCGGAGTCGACGGCGGCGAGCATGGCGCGCAGGGCGATGACCGTCTTGCCCGAGCCGACCTCTCCCTGGAGCAGGCGGTGCATGGGCACGTCACGCGCGAGCTCCTCGGCCAGGGTCTCGCCGACGGCCCGCTGCCCCTCGGTCAGCTCGAACGGCAGCCGGGCGTCGAAGGCCGCGAGCAGGCCGCCCTCGCGAGGTGTCCTCGCGCGGGTGCGTTCGGCCGCCTGTCTCGCCCGGCGCTGGGCCAGCAACGCCTGGAAGACGAACGCCTCCTCGTAGCGCAGGCGGTGGCGGGCTCGCTGCACCTGGGCGAAGTCCTTCGGCACGTGGATGCCCTTGAGGGCTTCCAGGCGACCCGGCAGGCCGTGCCGCGAACGCAGCCCGGCCGGCAGCGGCTCGGGCACGCTGTCGTCGTCGAGGTGGTCGAGGACGATGCGCACGCACTCGGCCACCGCCCAGTTCTGCATGCCCTTGACCTGCAGGTAGACGGGGATCGGTCCCCGGTCTGCACCGTGCGGCCCCAGGCCGCCCTCCATCAGCTGGTATGCCGGGTGGGCCAGCTGCCAGCGGTTCCTGTACATCCCGACGGTGCCGGCGAAGAGCGCGGTGACTCCCGGCAGCAGCACGTCGCGGTGGCCGTAGGGCTTGAAGAAGGCGAGGTCGAGGTCGTTGCTCCCGTCGGTGATGGTGGCCTCGAACATGTCCTTGCCGTTTCGCGTCCTGCGCGTGCCGGAGGTCTTCACCCTCCCGACCACGACGACGTACATGCCGACGTGGAGGTTGGAGAGGTCGGCGCTGTGCTCGAGGTAGCGGCGTGGCCAGAACTCGAGCAGGTCGCCCACCGTGTGCAGGTCACGTGCCTTCGCGAGTGGGCCCGCCGACCGGGCGCCGAGGAGCTTCGAGAGCTGCGTGGACTCGTCGACCACGCCGGAGACCACCTTCGACACGGGGCTCACTCGACACCCAGCAGCAGCGGGTAGTGCGGCTGGCCCCCGTCGATGAGCGAGACCTCGGCGTCGCGGTGCTCGCCCTCCACCCAGCGCGCGAGGTCGTCGGCCAGGCCGTGGGGTGCGTCCTCGCCCGCGACGACCGTCACCAGCTCGCCCCCGCTGGAGAGCAGGCGGCGCATCACGTCACGGGCCACCTCGAGCAGGTCGGTGCCCACCACGGCCACGTCCCCGCCGACGATGCCGAGCACGTCGCCACGCCGGCACGCCCCCGCACTGGTCAGCGCGTCCTTGCTGGCGACCGTGACGGCTCCGTGACGGGTCGCGGACGCCGAGCTGATCATCGCCGCGAGGTTCTTCTGCACCGGGAGGGTGTGGTCGAACACCGCCATGGCCGCCAGGCCCTGCACCGCGGTGCGCGAGCGCACGACGGCGATGTCGATGCCCTCCTGCTCGCCGGCAGCCGCCGCTGCCTCGGCAGCCAGCACGGTGTCCTTGTCGTTGGGCAGCAGGATCACCGACAGGGCGTGCGCGTCGCGGGCCGCCTCCAACAGCTGGCCGGCCGAGGCGCGCCGGCCGGGGCCGCTCTCGAGGACGTGGGCCCCGGAGTCGGTGAAGACGGCTGCGAGCCCCGGCCCGGCCGCGCACGCCACGACGGCGACGTCGCTCGCCGGTCGCCGGTGCGACTGGTCGCCGAAGTGGGTGACCTTGACCCGGTAGGGCCGACCGGCGTGGATGCCCGCCTCGATGGCTGCCCCCGCGTCGTCGACGTGCACGTGGACGTTCCACAGCTCGGGCCCGCCGACGACGAGCAGCGAGTCGCCGAGCGCGTCGAGGGTGTGCTTGAGGGTCTCGACGCGCTCCTCGTCGGTGTCGGCGAGGAGGTACATCACCTCGTAGGCGGGCCCTCCGGGCGCGCCGAGCACCTCGCCCCGGGAGGCCGCACCCTCCCCCTCGGTCGGGTGCACCCCACCGCCGCCCGCTGCCCAGTCGGGCCGCCGGCGCAGGGTCCCCTCGCCGTCGAAGGCCGCGGCCCCGGGCGGCAGGGCCGGTCCGTCCTCGTGGGCCACCCGGGCCAGCGCCTCGAGCAGCAGGACGTAGCCCGCGCCGCCCGCGTCGACGACGCCGGCGGCCTCGAGCGCCGGCAGCTGTGTGGGGGTGAGCGTCAGGGCGGCGGAGGCGCCGCGCAGGGCGGCCTCGGTGACCTCGCCGAGGCCGGTGAGGCCCTGGGCGGCCTCGGCCGCGGCGCGTGCCACCGACAGGATGGTGCCCTCGACCGGGTGGGTGACCGCCTTCCACGCCCGCTCGCTGGCGCGGGCCAGGGCCTCGGCCACGAGTGGCCCGTCGGCGGTCTCGGCCCCACTCTCGGCGACCGCCTCGCCGAAGCCCCGCACCAGCTGGCTCAGGATGACGCCGGAGTTCCCGCGGGCGGTCAGCAGCATGGCCTGGCCGAGCGAGGTGCACTCCTGCTCGAGGGTGGCCTCGCCGAGGATGCCCCGCTGCTCGTGCTGGGTGCGCACGGCGTCGAGGGCCGCGTCGAAGGTGAGGTAGAGGTTGGTGCCGGTGTCGCCGTCCGGCACGGGGAAGACGTTGAGCGCGTCGATCTCCGCGCGCCGCGCCGCGAACGCCGCCCGGGCCACGACGGCCCAGCGGCGGGCGTCGGCAGCGGTCAGGCGTTCCAGCACGGTGGCAGGCTAGTGCCTGGCCCCGTCAGGCCCGTGGGCATTGGCGCCGTTTTGGTCGAGACGGCTGCTCTCGGCTACTCTTGACCGGTTCCCATGGGCCGACCTCCATTCGAGGCTGCCCGGGATCCCACCGAGTTTGTTCGCATCGAAATCAGGAGATCACCCGTGGCTGCCAACTGCGACGTCTGCGGCAAGGGACCGGGCTTCGGTCACAACATCTCGCACTCGCACCGCCGCACCAAGCGTCGCTGGAACCCCAACATCCAGCGCGTGAAGGCTCTGGTGGGCGACGCGGGTGTGACCCCGAAGCGTCTCAACGTCTGCACCTCGTGCCTCAAGGCCGGCAAGGTCAAGCGCTGACCCAGCCGCCCGGCATACCGAAAAGGCCGGTCTCCCCTCGGGGAGGCCGGCCTTTCGCGTGCTCCGTGTCCTGCCTGAGGTCTCTCAGTCCCTCTTGAAGTGGTCCCAGCCGCGCGGCTGCTGGGGCTCCCCGTCGATGGTGACCCCGGTGCCGGGCGCGACGGCGCCGAGCACCTGCCAGCCGTCCGGCACCGTGCCGGCGGGGAACGTCGCGAGCAGGCTGTGCTCCTCGCCGCCGCTCAGCACGCACTCGCGGGCCGTCGCCTCTCCCACGGCCACCGCCAGCGCCTCGACGTGCGGCCGCAGGGCCACGTCCGTCAGGGCCAGGCAGACGCCGCTGGCCCGCGCAAGACGGTCGGCGTCGCGCAGCAGCCCGTCGGAGATGTCGATCATGGCGGTCGCCCCCGCGACCGCGGCCTGGACGCCCGCCGCCAGCGGCGCGGTCGGCCGCCGGTGGTGGGCCAGGCACTCCCGCTGTATGCCGTTCGGCTGAGTCACGGCCTCGGCGCCCCTCTGCAGCAGGGCCAGTCCGGCTCCCGAGCGTCCCAGGGTCCCGCGCACCGCGACGGCGTCGCCGACGTGGGCGCCGTTGCGCAGCACCGGCTGGCGCCCGGCGAGGTCGCCGAGGGCGGTGATCGAGACGACGAGGACGCCCCCGGGGGCGGACGACAGGTCTCCCCCGGCGACCGCGACGCCGGCCCGGGCTGCGCCGTCGCCGATGCTGCGGGCGAAGTCGCGGGCCCACGCGGCGGGCGTGGCCGGGTCGGCCATGAGGGTCACGAGCACCGCGGTCGGTGTGCCGCCCATGGCCGCGACGTCGGCCAGGTTCTGGGTGAGCAGCTTGGCGCCGACGTCGGCCGCGGTCGACCACTCGTCGAGCCAGTCGCGCCCGCGGACCATCGAGTCGGTCGTCGCGACCACCCGGCCCGACGTGGCGACGACGGCGGCGTCATCGCCCGGACCCACCAGCAGTCCGGGCTGGAGGGTGAAGAACGGGAAGATCGAGCGCAGCAGGCCCTCCTCCGACACCTCACCGAGGGTCTGGGCCTCTGTGACCATCACTTCACCTTCCTGGGGAGACGGGCAGTCCACCGAGACGGTAGCGTCTGGCGTGCCGGGGCAGCGTCCCGGCTGGTTCCCCGCGGGGCTCGCTCGTCAAGCCCCGGTCATCCCGACTGCAGTGAGGTGTCTCGTGGTGGTGCAGGCCTACATCCTGATCCAGACCGAAGTCGGCAAGGCGGCGACCGTTGCCGAGGCCATCGCCCAGATCCAGGGCGTGGTGCTGGCCGAGGACGTCACCGGCCCCTACGACGTGATCGCCCGCGTCGAGGCCAACACCGTCGACGAGCTGGGCAAGCTCGTCATCGCCAAGATCCAGGACGTGCCGGGGATCACCCGCACCCTGACCTGCACCGTCGTCCACGTCTGAGCGGAGCCTGACGCCTGACCGACATGGGTGCGCCGCGCCGTTCCGTGGCGCCCGCCAGACCGACATCCGCCACCGGCCTCCTCGTCCTCGGGGTGGCCGGTGGCGTGCTTGGTGTCGGGGTGCTCGGTGGCTGTTCCTCCGCCGTCGAGGTGGCCGCCCCACCGCAGGCCGGGTCTGCTGCCTGCGCCGCCGCGGCCGACCGCTGGCCCGCCACGGTCTCCGGCGAGGGGCGGGTCGAGACCACCGCCGACACCGACGCCGTGGCGGCCTGGGGCGACCCTCCGGTCATCGCGCGCTGCGGCCTGAGCGCCCTGGGCCCCACCACCGAGCAGTGCCTCGACGTCGACGGCGTCGACTGGGTGGTGCGGCCGGCCAGCGACGGCGCGGTCTTCACGACCTTCGGGCGCGACCCCGCCATCGAGGTGCTGGTGCCACAGGCCTACGCCCCGGAGCCCCTGCTGCTGCCCGCCTTCGGCCCGGCGGCCAGGTCCCTGCCCTCGAACGGCCGCACCTGCGACTGACCTGTCGCGCCGCCGGAGCTCAGCGCAGGCCGGTGGGGCGAGCGAGCGCGAGCTGGATGAGCTCGTCGATCAGCTCGGGGTAGGACAGCCCGGACGCGGCCCACATCTGCGGGTACATCGAGTGCGGCGTGAACCCGGGCATCGTGTTGATCTCGTTGACGACGACCTCGCCGCTGTCGGTGTAGAAGCAGTCGACGCGCGCGAGTCCCTCGCAGCCGAGTGCCTCGAACGCTGCCGCCGCGAGCCGTCGCACCTCGGCGGCCACGTCGTCAGGCACCTTGGCCGGGCAGCTGAGCGTGACGCCCTGCTCCTCGAGGTACTTCGCCTCGAAGTCGTAGAAGTCGTGGCCGCCGTCGCGGTCGACCTCGATCTCGCCGACCTCGGAGGTGCGCGGCGGCTCGTGGTCACGCCCCTGCAGCACCGCGCACTCGATCTCGCGACCGACGATCATCGCCTCCACGACCACCTTGGGGTCGTGGACGCGGGCGGCCTCGATGGCGGCCTCGAGGTCCGCCGGGTCCGAGACCTTGGTGATCCCCATGCTCGAGCCGGCCCGCGCGGGCTTGACGAAGACGGGGAACCCGAGCGAGGCCACGGCGTCCATCGCCGCCGCCTTGTCGCGCCGCCACTGGGAGTCGGTGACCACGGCATACGGCCCGACCGGGATCCCGGCGCCCTGGAAGACCACCTTCATGTAGTGCTTGTCCATCCCGGCGGCGGAGGCGAGCACACCAGAGCCGACGTAGCGGATGTCGGCGAGCTCGAACAGGCCCTGGAGGGTGCCGTCCTCACCGAACGGCCCGTGCAGCAGCGGGAAGACGACGTCGACCTCGCCCAGGCTGTGCGGCACCTCGCCCGGCTCCTGCACCGTCAGCGTGCGCTGCGTGCTGCCCAACGGCACGACGACGCCGGCCTCGGTCGGCTGCACCTCCGGGGTGTGGCCGGCGGTCAGCTCGAGGTGCGAGGGGTCGCCGTCCATGAGCACCCAGTGGCCGTCTCGGGCGATGCCGATCGGGATCACGTCGTAGGCGTCACGGTCGATGGCGCGCATGACGCCGGCCGCGGTCGAGCACGACACGGCGTGCTCCGAGGAGCGGCCGCCGAAGACGAGGGCGACACGGGTCTTGCGGGGGGCGTCAGGCTGCGAAGTCATCGCCGGAGAGCGTATCGCCCACACTGCGGTGCACCCGACCCGGCGCGCGCCGCCGCGCCTAGTCTGGCCCCGTGACTCCCGAGACTCCCGAGACGTCCGAGCCCCAGCAGCCCCGGCAGCCCCACCAGCACGAGCAGCTCGCCCCCGCCACCCGCCTCGTCTCCCTCGGCCGCCAGGACCGGCAGCCCGGAGCCGGCGTCAACGCCCCGCTGGAGCTCTCCTCCACCTACATCGCCGACGGGCCGGTGAACTACGCGCGCGCCGGCAACCCCACGTGGTCGGCGTTCGAGGAGGCGCTGGGAGCCATGGAGGGCGGTGAGGCGCTCGTGTTCGCCTCCGGCATGGCGGCAGTGGCCGCTGCGGTCAGCCTCGTCCCGCGCGGCGGCACGGTGGTGGTGCCGGCGCACGCCTACAACGGCACGACGGCGCTGCTCGACGACCTCGCCGAGAGCGGCGCCGTGGTCGTGCGACGCCTGTATGCCGAGGAGGCAGGGGCGGTGGGCGACGTCCTGGACGGTGCCGCGATGCTCTGGCTCGAGTCGCCCACCAACCCGATGCTCGAGGTCTTCGACGTCGCCGCGCTCTGCGCGGCGGCCCGGGAGCGCGGTGTGCTCACGGTGTGCGACAACACGTTCGCCACTCCGCTGGTGCAGCAGCCGCTGTCACTCGGCGCCGACGTCGTGCTGCACTCGGTGACGAAGTACCTCGCCGGGCACTCCGACGTCATTCTCGGCGCGCTCGTCACCCCTCACACCGAGGACGGCAGCGCGCTGCGCGACCGGCTCGCCCGGCACCGGCTGCTGCACGGCGCGATCGCCGGGCCCATGGAGACCTGGCTGGCCCTGCGCGGCATGCGCACCCTCCACCTGCGGGTCGAGCGGGCCACTGCCAACGCCCGCGACCTGGCAACCCGCCTCGAGGGCCACCCCGGCGTGGACCGCGTGCGCTACCCCGGGTTCGGGGCCATCGTCGCCATCGAGGTGGCCGGCGGCGCCCCGGCCGCGGAGCGCGTCGCCGCCGCCACCCGGCTCTGGACGCACTCGACGAGCCTCGGCGGCGTCGAGTCCCAGGTGGAGCGGCGTCGCCGGCACCCCGGCGAGCCGGAGAGCGTGCCGGCGGGACTGCTGCGCCTGTCGGTGGGCGTCGAGGACGTCGACGACCTCTGGCGCGACCTCGACCAGGCCCTGCGCGCCTGAGCCACCCGGGCCGCCGGGTGCTCGGCTACGCGCGCCGGCCTTCCTGTCCGCGCTAGTCGAGCTCGTGCTTGCGCGCCCTCGACAGCAGCGACTCGACCACCTCCTGGGGCGTGCGCCCCTCGTGCACGACGGCCGCGACCTGCTCGATGATCGGCACGTCGACGCCGTGGTCGCGGGCCAGCTGCAGGATCGAGTCGCAGGACTTCACGCCCTCGGCGGTCTGCCGGGTGACGGCGACGACCTCCGGCACGGCCATGCCGCGACCCAGGTTGACGCCGAACGTCCGGTTCCGGGACAGCGGTGACATGCACGTGGCGATGAGGTCGCCGACACCGGCGAGGCCGGCGAAGGTGGCGGGCTCGCCGCCGAGCGCGACGCCGAGCCGTGTCGTCTCGGCCAGGCCACGCGTGATGATGGTGGCCTTCGAGTTGTCGCCCATGCCCATGCCCTCGGCGATCCCCACCGCGAGCGCGATCACGTTCTTGACCGCCCCGCCGAGCTCGCTGCCGACGACGTCGCTGTTGGTGTACGGGCGGAAGTAGGGAGCGGCGCAGGCGGCGGCGACCCGCTCCGCCACGTGGAGGTCGGTGCAGGCCACGACGCTCGCCGCGGGCTGCCTGAGGGCGATCTCGCGCGCCAGGTTGGGGCCGGTGACCACCACGATGCGCTCGGGCTCCACACCGCCGACCTCGGCGATCACCTCGCTCATCCGCTTGGTGGTGCCGAGCTCGACGCCCTTCATGAGGGAGACGACCGCCGCGTCGCGCGGGATCAGCGGGGCCCAGCCCTCGAGGTTCTGCCGCAGGGTCTGCGACGGCACGGCCAGCACGACGATGTCGGCCCCGTCAGCGGCTTCCGCGGGGTCGGTGGTCGCGGTGATGCCCTTCGGCAGGCGGATGCCCGGCAGGTAGTCGTCGTTGGTGCCGGCGTTGATCTGCTCCACGAGCTCGGGCCGCCGCCCCCACAGGCGCACCGTCGTCCCGCTGTCCGCGAGCACGGCCGAGAAGGCCGTGCCCCAGCTGCCGGTGCCGAACACTGCGGCAGTGGTCACGGGCGATCCTCCTTCTTGTGGAAGTTGCCGGTCGGCGGCAGGCCGTGCTGCCGGGCGTCGAAGCGCACCGCCGGGGCCTGCTCGCCGCGCAGCTGCTCGAGCTGGGCCGTGATGGCGGCCATGATCCGGGCCGTCGCCTCGCGCAGCACCTCGGCGTCCTGCGGCCGGTCGTAGAGGTCGGACAGGTCGACCGGCGGGCCGGCAAGCACGTGCATGGTCTTGCGCGGGAACAGGTGCGGCCTCTTGGAGTAGGGCGCCAGGAGCTCCTGCGGCCCCCACTGCGCCACCGGCACGACGGGACACCGGGTCTCGAGCGCGATGCGCGCCGCGCCGGTCTTGCCCACCATGGGCCACAGGTCGGGGTCGCGGGTCAGTGTCGCCTCGGGGTAGACGCCGACGCACCTGCCGTCCCGCACCGCCGCCACGGCGGCGCGGTAGGCGTCGACCGCCCGGCCGGTGTTGCGGTAGACCGGGATCTGCTCGGCACCGCGCACGATCGCACCCACCACGGGCGCGCGGAAGACGGACTCCTTGCCGAGGAAGAACGCCGGGCGCCCGCTGTCGTACATGAAGTGGGCGAACGTCAGCGGGTCCACGTGGGAGATGTGGTTGGGCGTCACGACGAAGCCCCCCGACGTCGGGAGGTGCTCCACCCCCCGCCAGTCCCTCTTGGTGAGGAGCATCAGCAGGGGCCGCAGGATCCACACGGCCAGTCGATACGCGAAAGGCAGGGGATGTCTGCCGCTTGGGGTCACCACTACTCCACTCTTGCCGGGGTCGAGGTTGCATCCTCGCGGGTGGCAGGGCCGGTGTCGAGCGACCGGGGGGTGCTGGGACGATCGTGTCGATGACCACTTCCTCCGCACGGGTCGCGTGGCGACTGGTGGTGCCCGTCAAGGGCGGCTCCGGCGCCAAGTCGCGCCTGCACCCGCCAGCGGGGGTCTCGCGCGACGCGCTGGCCTGGGCGATCGCGCGCGACTGCCTCGAGGCCGTGTGCGCCGCCCTGCCACCCGGCCACGTCCACGTCGTCACCTCCGACGCGACGGTGCAGGCGTATGCCGTGCGGCTGGGTGCCGTCGTCGTCGCCGACCCGGGGCGCGGGCTGAACGAGGCGGTGCGGTCGGGGGTGCGCACGGCCTCGACCGCCGCGGCCGACCACGGCGGGGCCTGGCTGCACCCGACGGGACGGGACGGCACTGCCGTCGTGGTGGAGCCGCGCGAGGGAGTGGCGGTGCTCCTCGGCGACCTCCCGGCACTGCGTCCCGCCGACCTCCTCACGGCTCTGGCGGCCGCTGCCGAGCACGACCTCGCCGTTGTCGCCGACGCGCAGGGCACCGGCACGGTGCTCGTCACGTCAAGGACCGGGCACCTCGAGCCGGCCTTCGGCACGGGCTCGGCCGCACGGCACACCGCGGCCGGTCACCACCGTCTCGACCTCGACCTGCCACGTCTGCGCACCGACGTCGACGACGACCGGTCGCTCGCCGCGGCCCTGGCGCTCGGCGTCGGGCCCGCGACGCACGCCGTGCTGGAGGCGGTGAGCGCTACGCTGCCCGGCATGCAGGCCAGCGTGCACACGTTCGACGAGGCGACCGGCGCCGGCAGCGCGCTGCTCGACGACGGCCGCGAGGTCTCCTTCTCCGCCGCGGTGTTCGGCCGCAGCTCGTTGCGGCACCTGCGGCCCGGTCAGCGGGTCAGCATCGACCTCGCGGACGACACGACGACAGTGGAGCGACTCTGGATCGTCGGCATCGGCGACGACCAGCGCATCGGCTGAGCGGCCGGCACCGCCCCACCGCCCCACCGCGACGTCGGCCCGCGGCCCCCGCTCCCCTGCGCTACCCGACGTCGTAGGAGGCGCCGAGCGCGTCGAGCTTCTCGGAGAACCGCTCGTAGCCGCGGTAGATGAGGTCGATGCCGTGCACCTTCGACTGGCCTTCGGCCGCGAGCGCGGCGATGAGGTAGCTGAAGCCGCCCCGCAGGTCGGGCACGGTGATCTCCGCTCCCCGCAACGGCGTGGGCCCGGAGATGACGGCCGAGTGGCGGAAGTTCGCCCGGCCGAAGCGGCACGGCGAGCCGCCCAGGCACTCGCGGTAGAGCTGGATGACGGCGCCCATCTCGGCGAGGGCCTCGGTGAACCCCAGCCGGTTCTCGTAGACCGTCTCGTGGACGATCGACAGGCCGGTGGTCTGGGTGAGGGCCACCACGAGCGGTTGCTGCCAGTCCGTCATGAAGCCCGGGTGCACGTCGGTCTCGAGGGCCAGCGACTCCAGCCGGCCGCCGGGGTGCCAGAAGCGGATGCCCTCGTCGTCGATGTCGAAGGCGCCGCCGACCTTCCGGAACACGTTGAGGAACGGCATCATCGGCTGCTGCTGCGCGCCCCGGACGTAGACGTCGCCGCGCGTCGCGAGGGCTGCGCAGGCCCAGGAGCCGGCCTCGATGCGGTCGGGGATCGCCCGGTGGTCGTAGCCGCCGAGGCGGTCCACGCCCTCGATCTTGATGACTCGGTCGGTCTCGACGCTGATGATGGCGCCCATCTTCTGCAGCACGCAGATCAGGTCGATGATCTCGGGCTCGACCGCGGCGTTGCTCAGCTCGGTGACGCCCTGGGCCCGCACCGCCGTGAGCAGCACCTGCTCGGTGGCGCCGACGCTGGGGTACGGGAGGCTGAGCTTGGCTCCCCTGAGCCCGTTGGGCGCGGTGAGCCGCAGCCCTTCGGGCCGCTTCTGCACGTCCGCACCGAACTGCCGCAGCACGTCGAGGTGGTAGTTGATCGGCCGCTCCCCGATCCGGCAGCCGCCCAGGTCGGGGATGAAGGCCTCCCCCAGGCGGTGCAGCAGGGGCCCGCACAGCAGCACCGGCACCCGCGAGGAGCCGGCGTGCGCGTCGATGTCGGCCACGTGCGCCTGCTCGACGTTCGTGGGGTCGAGCAGCAGCTCGCCGTCACGGTCGGTGGAGTCGATCCGCACCCCGTGCAGCTCGAGGAGGCCGGAGACGATCTTGACGTCGGAGATCTCCGGCACGTTGCGCAGCCGGCACGGGTCCTCGGCCAGCATCGCCGCCACCATCGCCTTGGAGACGAGGTTCTTGGCGCCGCGGACCTCGAGGTCGCCGACCAGGGGCGCGCCACCGTTGACGGTGAGGATGTCAGCCATGCCGCACAGCATGGCAAACGGCGAGGGAGGCCGACACCCGTGGGTGCCGGCCTCCCTCGCCGAACTGGTGCGACGCTGACCGCTGGGTCAGGCCTTCTTGGCCGCGCGCTTGGCCGTCGTCTTCTTGGCGGCGGTCTTGGCGGGGGCGGTCTTCTTGGCGGTGGTCTTCTTCGCCGCCGTGGTGCGGGTGGTCGCGGCCTTCTTCGCAGGCGCCGTCTTCTTCGCGGTCGCCTTGGTCGCCGGGGCCGCCTTCTTGGCGGTGGTCTTCTTCGCCGTCGCCGTGCGGGTGGTGGTCGCGGCCTTCGCGGCCGGGGCCGCCTTCCTGGCGGTGGTCTTCCTGGCGGGCGCCGCCTTGGTGGCGGTGGTCTTCTTTGCCGCCGTGGTGGTCTTCTTGGCGGCGGCGGTGCGGGTGGTGGCCGCGGCCTTCTTGGCCGGGGCTGCCTTCTTGGTGGCGGCGGTCGTGGTCTTCTTGGCCGCGCCCGTGGCGGTGGCCGCCACACGGGTGGCGGAGCCGGCAGCGGCGCGGGCGCCGGCGACGGCTGCCTTGGGCAGCTTCTTCGGGTTGGCGACGACGTCCTTGAAGCCAGCGCCGGCGCGGAACTTCGGCACGTTCGTCTTCTTGATCTTCACCGTCTGGCCGGTGCGCGGGTTGCGGCCGGTGCGGGCGGCGCGGGCCGACTTCTCGAAGGTCCCGAAGCCGGTGATCGCGACCTTGCCGCCCTTGGCGACCTCGCGGATGATCACGTCGACGACGTGGGTCAGCGCGTCGTTCGCAGCCTTGCGGCTGCCCAGGCGCGACTCCAGCTCCTTGACCAGTTCTGCCTTGTTCACGTTGTCCCCTCCACAGGGTCCGGCGCTGGGCCCCTGGCCCAGCGAAGGTGGTGAGCGGCCGGGCTGGAGCCCGACATGGTGCTGACGTTATGGCCCAACACCCGCGGAGTCCACCACAGTGATCCCCCGATCCTTTGTGTCGCAACGGCATTCGTACCCAATTGGGGGCCCGCTCAGCCCCTTCTCGAGGGCCGTGAGCGGGCCGGCGGGGCGCCTGGGGAGGGGTGGCCCACGGCGCGGCGTACTCGACAAGATGCCTGTGCCACAACGGAATTGACGACACCGTCACCCCTCAGGCCGGGGAGGGGTGGACGCGGAACGGCCCCGGAAGGCGGTTCGCGCCGTCCGGGGCCGGGTTCCCGAGGAGGACTGGTGAAAAAAGTTGGCGGACACGCCGCCTGCGAGGGGCTTTCGGCTGCCTCAGGCCCCAATGGTCGTGGGCTTGTAGGACGGCCGACGACTCTCGAAGTCGGTCACGTCCTGCTCGTGGCGCAGGGTCAGGCTGATGTCGTCGAGGCCCTCGAGGAGGCGCCAGCGGGTGTAGTCGTCGACCTCGAACGGGGCCACGATGTCGCCGGCGGTGACGGTCCGCGAGACGAGGTCCACGGTCACCGGGGCGCCGGGCTCGTTCTCGAGGTACTTCCAGATCAGCTCGACGTCGTCCTGGGCGACCTGCGCGGTCAGCAGGCCCTGCTTGCCGCTGTTGCCGCGGAAGATGTCGGCGAACCGGCTGGAGATGACCACCCGGAAGCCGTAGTTCATGAGCGCCCAGACGGCGTGCTCGCGGGAGGAGCCGGTGCCGAAGTCCGGACCCGCCACGAGCACCGAGCCCGCGGCATACGAGGGGTTGTTGAGGACGAAGGTCTCGTCCTTGCGCCAGGCGGCGAACAGGCCGTCCTCGAAGCCGGTGCGGGTGACCCGCTTGAGGTAGACCGCGGGGATGATCTGGTCGGTGTCGACGTTGCTGCGGCGCAGCGGGACGCCGGTGCCGGTGTGGCTGGTGAACTGCTCCATCAGTTGCCTCCCTCGGTGGCGTCGACACCCGCGCCGACGCCCGCGTCGACCAGGTCGTCGGGGCTGGACAGCGTGCCCCGCAGCGCGGTGGCGGCCGCCACGAGCGGGCTGACCAGGTGGGTGCGGCCACCCTTGCCCTGCCGGCCCTCGAAGTTGCGGTTGGACGTCGAGGCGCTGCGCTCCCCCGGCGCGAGCTGGTCGGGGTTCATGCCCAGGCACATGGAGCACCCGGGCAGGCGCCACTCGGCGCCGGCCGCGGTGAAGACCGTGTCGAGGCCCTCCTGCTCGGCCTGCAGGCGCACGCGGGCCGACCCGGGCACGACGAGCATGCGCACGCCGTCGGCGACCTTCCGGCCCTTCACGACCGAGGCGGCCGCGCGCAGGTCCTCGATGCGGCCGTTGGTGCACGAGCCGACGAACACGGTGTCGACGCGGATGTCGCGCAGCCGGGTCCCGGCCTCGAGGCCCATGTACTCCAGGGCGCGTCGCGCGGCGGCCTTCTCGTTCTCGTCGGCCATGCGCTCGGGGTCGGGCACCGACTCCGACAGCGGGGCACCCTGGCCGGGGTTGGTGCCCCAGGTGACGAACGGCGTCAGCGCGCCGGCGTCGAGGTCGACCACCGCGTCGAAGACGGCGTCGTCGTCGGTGCGCAGCAGCTTCCAGTCCTCGACGGCGGCGTCCCAGGCGTCGCCGGTGGGCGCGTGCTCACGGCCCTTGAGGTAGTCGAAGGTCGTCTCGTCCGGGGCGATCATGCCGGCCCGGGCACCCGCCTCGATCGACATGTTGCAGATGGTCATCCGGGCCTCCATGGAGAGGCTGCGGATGGCGCTGCCGCGGTACTCCAGGACGTAGCCCTGGCCGCCGCCGGTGCCGATCTTGGCGATGACGGCCAGCACGACGTCCTTGGCGGTGACGCCCGGCTTCAGCTCGCCCTCGACGTTGATCGCCATCGTCTTGAAGGGCTTGAGCGGCAGCGTCTGGGTCGCCAGCACGTGCTCCACCTCGGAGGTGCCGATGCCGAATGCCAGCGCGCCGAACGCGCCGTGGGTCGAGGTGTGGCTGTCACCGCAGACGATGGTCATGCCCGGCTGGGTCAGGCCGCGCTGCGGGCCGACGACGTGGACGATGCCCTGCTCGGCGTCGCCCATGGGGAACAGCCGGACGCCGAACTCCTCGCAGTTGCGGCGCAGCGTCTCGACCTGGGTCCTGCTGACGAGGTCGGTGATCGGCCCCGGCGTCGTGGGGACGTTGTGGTCCTCGGTGGCGAGGGTCAGGTCGGGGCGGCGGACCTTGCGGCCGGCGAGCCGCAGGCCGTCGAAGGCTTGCGGGCTGGTCACCTCATGGAGCAGGTGGAGGTCGATGTAGAGAAGGTCGGGCTCCCCCTCGCTGCGTCGCACCACGTGGGCGTCCCACACCTTCTCGGCGAGCGTTCCTGACACGTTCCCTCTCCTCGGCCGGCGAACTCGAAACGACGCCCCTGCGCGTCGTACTGCGAGGTTCGCACCGCGGCACACGTGCGTGAACTTGCGTCTCAGGCAATGAGACGTCAATATCAATGCATGGACAACACCAGCGGGGTCGGCGTCCTCGACAAGGCAGCCGTCGTTCTCGGCGCCCTCGAGGCAGGGCCCTCCACCCTTGCGCAGCTCGTCACGGCCACCGGCCTGGCCCGCCCGACAGCCCACCGGCTGGCGGTCGCGCTGGAGCACCACCGTCTCGTCACGCGAGACATGCAGGGCCGCTTCGTGCTCGGCCCCCGCCTCGCGGAGCTCGCCGCCGCCGCCGGTGAGGACAAGCTCCTGGCCGCCGCCGGCCCGGTGCTCGGCGCCCTGCGCGACCACACCAACGAGAGCGCCCAGCTCTTCCGCCGCCAGGGTGACCACCGCATCTGCGTCTCGGCCGCCGAGCGACCGGTCGGCCTGCGCGACTCGATCCCGGTGGGCGCGACCCTCTCGATGCTCGCCGGCTCGGCCGCCCAGGTGCTGCTCGCCTGGGAGGAGCCCGACCGGCTGCACCGCGGGCTGCACGGCGCCAAGTTCACCGCCACCACGCTCTCGGGCGTCCGGCGCCGCGGCTGGGCGCAGAGCGTCGGCGAGCGCGAGGCAGGGGTGGCGTCGGTCTCGGCCCCGGTGCGCGGCCCCTCAGGTCGCGTGGTGGCTGCCGTCTCGATCTCCGGACCCATCGAGCGGCTCTCCCGCCAGCCCGGCCGCCTCCACGCGGCCACCGTGGTCGCCGGCGCGAACAAGCTCACCGAGGTGCTGGCGCGGCACGCCGCCCAGCAACAGCAGCAGAACGCCTGACCCGAACAGGCCGGTATGCCGCGTGGCCGGCCACGCGGCATACGGACGCTGTTCCTCCGCCGGCTGTCGAGCTCCTGGCCCGGCGGCGTCGACACTCGGTCCTCCGCGCCACCACGGCACTCTGCCCGCCCCCTGTCGCCGTGCCCATCGAAACTGGCGGGCTGGGCGACGGCAGGTGGGCACAGTGGGGGCACGCGCACCCCCGGGCCGGCACTGAGCCTCACAACGGCACTGAGCCCCACAACGGCACTGAGTCCCACAACAGCACTGAGCCCCACAACAGCGAAGAGCCCCCGTCCGCTGGACGGGGGCTCTGGTCGCGTAGCCCCGACGGGATTCGAACCCGCGCTACCGCCTTGAGAGGGCGGCGTGCTAGGCCGCTACACAACGGGGCCCTAGCTGGTGCCTGATCGCCTTCCAGCGCTTCAGGCAGCGGAGAGAACCATACCTGCTGGTGTGGATTTCTCCGAATCGGCCTCTGGTCTCGCGACCGGAGAACACGCGCTGGGGTACCAGGACTCGAACCTAGACTAACTGAACCAGAATCAGTCGTGCTGCCAATTACACCATACCCCAAGGGGGTATCACTGCCGTCGGCCTCGGAAGGCCCGGGCGGTGAACCGAGAGCAGACTCTACCGGCCCCACCGACCGTCTCCCAAATCGGCCCGTCGGGCCTCAGCAGGTGGCCGCGGCCTCCACGTCGAGCGCGCGGATGCGGGCGCACAGGGCCTTCATGAGGGAGCGCCGCAGCGAGGCGTGGCGGTCGATGAGCGGCCAGAAGGTCAGCGGCGAGATGGCGAAGGTCTCCAGCCCCTCCTCCCCCGCCGTCAGGGTGGCCGAGCGCCGCCCGCCGTCGATCACCGAGATCTCGCCGAAGTAGTCACCGGGGCCGAGGGTGCCCTCTCGGCGCACGCCGCCCACGTCCACGACCACGGTGCCCGCGAGGATGACCTGGAGCCCGGCGTCCTCGTTGCCCTGGGTCACGACCGCGTGCCCGGCCGGCGTGCGGATGGTCGAGCCCGAGGCGACCAGGTCGGCGATGACGGCCTCAGACAGGCCGGAGAACAGGTCGATGTCCTTGAGCAGGTCGGGCAGCGCCGAGCGCGTCGCTTGCATGGCAACCCCTCCCGTGCCGCGCCTCACGGTGGGCACAACGATCCGGTGGTGCCGCCCAGTGTGGCGTCGGCCCCGCGACCACGGCTCGTCCGAAAGCCGTAGGTGCCCGGCTCGACCGTGGCGATCGAACCGGGCACCCCGGTGCTGCTGAGTCGGTCTCGTGGTGCTTCGTCGGTCTGGTGGTGCTGCTGCGTCGGCGTCGTGTCAGGC
The DNA here is from genome assembly GCA_963730585.1 of uncultured Actinomycetota bacterium. Lineage (GTDB taxonomy): Bacteria > Actinomycetota > Actinomycetes > Actinomycetales > Dermatophilaceae > Pedococcus_A. The sequence goes on from CAVSSL010000008.1 coordinate 226,174, forward strand.
GAGCTCGTCGTGCAGGCGCTGGAGGCGCGCCAGCGTCGAGGTCTTGCCCAGGATCTCCATGGACTCGAACAGCGGCGGCGAGATGCGCTGGCCAGAGACCGCCGTGCGCAGCGGGCCGAACGCGAACTTCGGCTTGATGCCCAGGCCGTCGACGATGGCCTCGCGCAGGGCGGCCTCGATGGCGGGGGCGTTCCAGCCGCTCTCGGAGCCGAGCACGCCGGTGCCGGTGTCGTCGACGTCGCCGAGCACGCGCAGCGCGGTGGCGAGCACCTCCTGGGCGTTCTCCTTCAGCTGGGCGCGGGCGTCGTCCGCGATCTCGAGGGCGTCGTCGGCGACGTAGAACGGCGCCACCAGGGCGCTCGCCTCAGACAGCAGCGCCATGCGCGTCTGGATCAGCTCGGTGATCGACTTCAGCCGGGCCAGCTCGCCCAGGCTCGGGTTGCCCGAGAGCACGCCGTCGCGCTCGAGGAACGGCAGCAGCCGGCTGGCGAGGTCGCCCACCTCGAGCTCGCGGATGTAGACGCCGTTGAGCCACTCGAGCTTCTTGAGGTCGAAGATCGGGCCGACCGGGTTGACCTTGCGCCAGTCGAAGTCCTTCGAGAAGTCCGCGAACGAGAAGACCTCGACGTCGTTGCCCTCGGCGTCCTGCTTCGGCGGGTAGGCCAGCAGGGCCAGGAAGTTGACGAGCGCCTCTGGCAGGTAACCCTGCTCCTGGAACCACGTGAGCCGCGCGGCCGGGTTCTTGCGCTTGGAGATCTTGGACTTGTCGTTGTTGCGCAGCAGCGGCATGTGGGCGAACTTCGGCGGCGTCAGGCCCAGCCAGCGGTAGAGCAGGACGTGCTTGGGCGTGCTGCTGATCCACTCCTCGCCGCGCACGACGTGGGTGATGCCCATCTCGTGGTCGTCGACCACGACGGCGAGGTGGTAGGTCGGAAACCCGTCGCCCTTGAGGATGACCTGGTCGTCGGGCATCGGCGCGGAGACCCGGCCGCGGATGAGGTCGTCGAAGTGCAGCTCGACGTCCGCGGGCACGAACATGCGCACCACGGGCGTCTCGTTGAAGCCCGGCAGCAGGGCCCGCTCCTCGCGCGTCTTGCCGTGGCAGAGGCGGTCGTAGCCGGTCGGCAGCTTGAGCTTCTGCTGCTTGTCGCGCATCTCCGCGAGCCGCTCGCTGGAGCACCAGCACTCGTAGGCGTGGCCGTCGGCGAGCAGCCGCTCGACGTAGGGCTTGTAGGTGTCGAGCCGCTCCGACTGCCGGTACGGCGCGTAGGGGCCGCCCACGTCGGGGCCCTCGTCCCAGGTCAGGCCCAGCCAGTGCAGCGTGTCGAACACCTGCTGCTCGCTGTCGGCGCGGAACCGGGCCCGGTCGGTGTCCTCGATGCGCAGGACGAACTGGCCGCCCTGCTGGCGCGCGAACGCGAGGTTGAACAGGGACATGTATGCCGTGCCGACGTGGGGGTCGCCGGTCGGCGAGGGGGCGACGCGCAGGCGGACGGGGGCGGAGGACGTTTCGCTCATGGTGGGTCCGATTCTAGGGGCGCAGCGCGCGACGGCCGCCGGGCCCGGTTCCAGGGCGCGGGGAGCGCCACCCGCCGGGCCGGCGAGGCGGCTGCCTCAGTCCTTGTCGACGAAGGGGTTGGAGAGCACGCCGATGCCGTCGATCTCGACCTCGACCCGCTGGCCGGCCACCACCGGCCCCACCCCCGCCGGCGTGCCGGTCAGGATGACGTCGCCGGGCAGGAGGGTGAACGCCTTGGACGCGTGGGAGACCAGGGTCGCGACGTCGTGCACCATGTCGGCGGTGGTGCCGTCCTGCACCACCTCGCCGTCCGCGCCGGGTGACGAGCGACAGGTCGCTGGTGTCGAGGTCGGTCTCGATCCACGGGCCGATCGGGCAGAACGTGTCCATGCCCTTGGCCCGGGCCCACTGACCGTCGCCGCGCTGCAGGTCGCGCGCGGTGACGTCGTTGGCGCACGTGTAGCCGTAGATGACCTTGGCGACGTCCGCGGGCTCGACGTCCTTGCAGACCCGGCCGATGACGACGGCGAGCTCACCCTCGTAGTGGACCTCCGAGGTCAGCGGCGGGATGACCACCGGGTCGCCGGGCCCGACCACCGCGGTGTTGGGGATGAGGAACATCAGCGGCTCGGCGGGGGCCTCACCGCCCATCTCCTTGGCGTGGTCGGCGTAGTTCTTGCCGATGCCGATCACCTTGCTGCGCGGGATGACCGGCGCGAGCAGCCGCACGTCGGCGACGTCGTGCGTCGCACCCGTCAGCTCGATCTTCGTGTAGAGCGGGTCGCCCGTGATCTCGGCGATCTTCTCGCCCGCCCCGTCGACCAGCCCGAACACCGGGTCGTCACCTGTCGTGAACCTCGCGATACGCACGACCAGAGCCTAACGACGCCGGCACGAGCGCTCTCACCGGGCGGGCTGCAGGAGGCGCGCCTCCACGGCGGTGGCCAGCACGGCATACCCGGCGTCGTTGGCGTGGATGTCGCCACGGGTGCACATCCAGGTCCAGGTGCAGATCCTGACGACGTTGGTCGGGAGCGTGCCGAAAGCGCTCGCGATGGGAGTCCAGCTGGTGCTCTCGAACGCGCCGGCAACGTCGGCGACCTCGGCGTCCGCGGCCGCTGCGCGACCGGCGATGACCCCGTTCAGCTGCGCCTGCAGGCCCGACGACGCGGTCGCCAGGGCTTGGCCGGAGGGGCCGGTCAGCCACGCGGCGAGGAAGGGGTTGTAGTAGTTGAGGACGACGATCTCGACGTCCGGGCCGGCCGCGGCGCGCAGCTCGGTCAGGATGCGGCCGAGGTTGGTGTTGATCCGCTGGAGCGCCGCCGCCGCACAGGCCGGGTCGATCGCCGGGCGCGCACACGCGGTGATGTCGTTGGCCCCGACGTCGAGGGTGACCAGGCGGGTGTTCCTGCCGTGCGCGTGCAGGAACTCGACGGCCTGGGCGAGCTGGGTCCCCTCCTCGTAGGCGCAGCGGTCACCCTCGACCATGCTGACGGTGGTGGCGCCTGAGCAGGCGAGGTTGACCAGCGTGGTCTTCGGCGAGCTCTCCTGCACCGTGGCCAGCACCTCGCCGACGTAGCCGCCGTCACGCTCGTCACCGACGCCGGGCTGGTAGCCCGCCGCGAGCGAGTCCCCGAGCGCGAGGTACCACCCCATCGCCCGGGACTCGCCACCCTTGGGCTCTTGGCCCGGTCCCGCGGTCGCGGCTCCTGCCGACGCCACCAGAGTCATGAGCGCGAGCACCGCGCCGCACAGCCGTCTCTTCATGGTCTGCTCCCCCTGCTTCCCGGCCGGCGCCCCGTTGCGCCCGCCCCCAAACGCAGTGGCTGCACCGTCCCACCGTGAACTCGGCGTGCGCAAGAGGCGAACTACCCTTGGTGCCCGTGTCGGTGCGCGTGATGGGCAGGAGCGAGTGGGAGGCCGCGGAGGCCGCCCACCACGCCCGCGTCGACGCCGCCACCGCCGCGCACCTGCGCCGCCGCGAGGACGGGCGCAGGCACCCGGTCGAGGACTTCCTGTTCACCTACTACTCGCACCGGCCCGCGCAGCTGCGGCGCTGGCACCCGGGTCCGGGCGTGCTGCTCGAGGACGCGGCCGACCTGCCCCGGGCTGCCTGGAAGCACTACCGCGTCGTGGGCGACCAGGTGTCACTCGACGCCGCGGCCTTCCTCGAGGCGCGCCGGGAGTCGGTGGAGTTCGCGTCGCGCCTCGTGCGGGCCACGCTCGGGCGGCAGGCGCAACTCGGCTGCTTCGGGCTCCACGAGTGGGCCATGGTCTACCGGCTCGGCGAGGACGAGGTCCGCCACGCGGGGTGGCCGCTGCGGCTGGGCGCCACCGGCACCGACGACGTCGTCGAGGCACACCAGATCCGCTGCTCGCACTACGACGCGTTCCGCTTCTACACCCCGCCGGCGCGGTCGCTGAACCTCCTCCAGCCCACCCGGGCGAGCCAGCCCGACCTCGAGCAGCCGGGCTGCCTGCACGCCGGCATGGACCTCTACAAGTGGGCCTACAAGGTCTCGCCGGCCGTGCCCAGCGACCTCGTCATGGACTGCTTCGACCTCGCCCGCGAGATCCGCGAGCTCGACATGCGCGCCTCCCCCTACGACCTGCGCGAGCTCGGCTACGAGCCGGTGCCGATCGAGACGCCTACCGGCAAGGCCGCGTATGCCGCCGCGCAGCGCGGCTTCGCGGCGCGTGGTCAGGCGCTGCGCGAGCGCCTGCTCGCCGCCATCGACGACCTGCGAGCGAGCCGGGAGACCAGCAGCCGAACGGGGTGAGCCCCGCCCCGCCTCGCCCCGTAGGCTTTGCTCTCGTGTCCAAAGTCCTCACTTCCCTCCCCGTCGGCGAGAAGGTCGGCATCGCGTTCTCCGGTGGCCTCGACACCTCGGTGGCCGTCGCCTGGATGCGCGAGCACGGCGCCGTCCCCTGCACCTACACGGCCGACCTCGGCCAGTACGACGAGCCGGACATCGACTCGGTGCCCGGCCGCGCCGGCGCCTACGGCGCCGAGCTGGCCCGCCTCGTCGACTGCCGCGCCGCCCTGGTCGAGGAAGGCTTCTCCGCCATCGCGTGCGGCGCCTTCCACATCCGCAGCGGCGGGCGCACGTACTTCAACACCACCCCGCTCGGCAGGGCAGTGACCGGCACCCTGCTGGTGCGCGCCATGCACGAGGACGGCGTCGACATCTGGGGTGACGGCTCCACGTTCAAGGGCAACGACATCGAGCGGTTCTACCGCTACGGCCTCCTGGCGAACCCGGCGCTGCGGATCTACAAGCCCTGGCTCGACGCCGACTTCGTCACCGAGCTCGGCGGCCGCACCGAGATGTCGGAGTGGCTCAAGGCCCGCGACCTCCCCTACCGCGCGAGCACCGAGAAGGCGTACTCCACCGACGCCAACATCTGGGGTGCCACGCACGAGGCCAAGAAGCTCGAGTACCTCGACGCCTCGATGGAGATCGTCGAGCCGATCATGGGCGTCGCCTTCTGGGACGAGTCGGTGCAGATCGCGACCGAGGACGTCACGGTCCGCTTCGAGCAGGGCCGCCCCGTCGCCATCAACGGCCAGGAGTTCACCGACCCGGTCGCCCTGGTCAACGAGGCCAACACGATCGGTGGCCGCCACGGGCTCGGCATGTCCGACCAGATCGAGAACCGCATCATCGAGGCCAAGAGCCGCGGCATCTACGAGGCCCCGGGCCTGGCGCTGCTGCACATCACCTACGAGCGGCTCCTCAACGCGGTCCACAACGAGGACACCATCGCCAACTACCACGCGGAGGGCCGCCGCCTCGGCCGGCTGCTCTACGAGGGCCGCTGGCTCGACCCGCAGTCGCTGATGCTGCGCGAGTCGCTGCAGCGCTGGGTCGCCTCGGCCGTGACGGGCGAGGTCACGCTGCGCCTGCGTCGTGGTGAGGACTACTCGATCCTCGACACCAAGGGCACCGGCTTCAGCTACCACCCCGAGAAGCTGTCCATGGAGCGCACCGAGGACGCGGCCTTCGGCCCCGTCGACCGCATCGGCCAGCTCACCATGCGCAACCTCGACATCGCCGACTCCCGCGCCAAGCTCGAGGGGTATGCCGCCGCGGGGCTGCTCGGCGTGCGTCACCAGGAGCTCGTGGGCGAGCTCGAGCCGGGCGGCGCCCACGCCATCTCCGCCAACCCGGCGGCTGCAAACGTCGACCTCGAGGACGACGCCCTCGACCGGGCCGCGATGGAGTCCGGCACCGACTGACGCCGACGCCCACTTGGGTCGTGCGCGATCTGGTTCGCCCGCGGCATACCGAAGGCACGACGAAGGGCCCCGCTCCTGCATGGAGCGAGGCCCTTCGACGTCGGGGCCGAGGCCTCAGCGCACCGGCACGCCAGCCCTCACCAGGCCGTAGGTGACGCCGTCGACGAGGGCCTGCCAGGAGGCCTCGATGATGTTGCCGGCGACCCCGACGGTCTCCCACGAGGTCGAGCCGTCCGAGGTCTCGATGAGCACCCGGGTGACGGCGTCGGTGCCGTGGGCGGCGTCGAGGATGCGCACCCTGAAGTCGATCAGCTCCAGCTTGTCGAGCTCGGGGTAGGCCGGCGACAGGGCCTGGCGCAGCGCGTGGTCGAGGGCGTTGACGGGGCCGTTGCCCTCGCCGGTCGCGACGACCCGCTCCCCGCCGGCGACCACCTTGACCGTTGCCTCGGAGAGCGCGTTCTCGTCGCCGCGGGCGTCGGTGATGACGCGCCACGACTCGACGTCGAAGTACTCGTGCGCCTCGGCACCCTCCACCTCGCGACGCAGCAGGAGCTCGAAGGAGGCGTCGGCGGCGTCGAACGTGTAGCCACGCAGCTCGAGGTCCTTGACCTTGGCGAGCACGCGGGTGAGCAGCTCGTCGTCGCCGGCGAGGTCGAAGCCGAGCTCGCGGCCCTTGAGCTCGATGCTCGCCCGGCCGGCCATGTCGGAGACGAGCATGCGCATGTCGTTGCCCACGCGGGTGGGGTCGGTGTGCTGGTAGAGGTCGGGGTCGACCTTGATGGCGCTGGCGTGCAGCCCGGCCTTGTGCGCGAACGCGCTGGCGCCGACGTAGGGCTGGCGGCTGTAGGGCGGGACGTTGGTGATCTCGCTGATGGCGTGCGCGATCCGCGTCGCCTCGCGCAGGCGCGGCTCCTCGACCAGGGCCAGCCCGCGCTTGATCTGCAGGTTGCTGACCACGGTCAGGAGGTCGGCGTTGCCGGTGCGCTCGCCGTAGCCGTTGATGGTGCCCTGCACGTGGGTGGCGCCGGCGTCCACGGCGGCCATCGAGTTGGCCACCGCGCAGCCGGTGTCGTTGTGGCAGTGGATGCCCAGCCGCGCCGAGGTGGCGTCGAGCACGTCGGCGACGACGTCGGCCACCTGGTTCGGCAGCATGCCGCCGTTGGTGTCGCAGAGGGCCACGACCTCCGCACCCGCCTCCACCGCCGCCCGCACGGCCTCGAGCGCGTAGGCGCGGTCCGCGGCATACCCGTCGAAGAAGTGCTCGGCGTCGAGGAAGACGCGCCGCCCCTCTCCCCTCAGGAAGGAGACGGTGTCGCGGATCATCTCGAGGTTCTCGGCGAGGGTCGTGCGCAGCGCGCGCTCGACGTGGCCGGCGTGCGACTTGGCCACCAGCGTCACGACGGAGGCGCCGGAGTCGACGAGGGCGCGCACGAGCGGGTCGTCAGCGGCCCGCCCGCCCGCGCGCCTCGTCGCCCCGAACGCGGCGAGGGCGGCGTTCTGGAGCCGCAGCTCCTGCTGGGCGCGGGCGAAGAACTCGGTGTCCTTCGGGTTGGCGCCGGGCCAGCCACCCTCGATGTAGCCGACCCCGAGCTCGTCGAGGTGCGCCGCGATGGCGAGCTTGTCGGACACGGAGAGGTTCAGGCCCTCCTGCTGCGCGCCGTCGCGCAGGGTGGTGTCGTAGACGTGCAGGTCGGTCATCGCAGTGTCCTCAGGTGGTGCGGCAGGGATCGAGCTCGGTCTCGTCACGTCAGTCCCGGTGGTCATTGTCCCCTTGCCGCGCCCGCGTCCGACCTTTGGTGGTGGCCGGCCCCGCCTCGTCTCGTCGAGCTCCCCGACAAAACAAAAGACCCCCCGGGTGTGGGAGGTCTGCGCGACGAGGAGTTCTCGTCGCGCTAGTCGATAATCACCGTGGCGATAGCCAGCTGCCAGGACGTCACGAGATGAATGTCGCACACCCGTCCGGTGCGCGGAACCCCGGTCCGCCATCTGGTCACACCGCCGCTCGACGTCTCCGGTGCTCGGTTCTTGCATTGAGCATCGATGATGCAGCAGCACGTCGAGGAAGCGAACACCCCAGCCCTACGCCGATGCCACTTTCCGGCCGCGGGCCCTCACCATCGCCTCACGAATCCACTGGGCGACCTTCTCAGGACGGTCGAGGTCAGTCCAGGTGAGCCGCACGACCTCGTAGCCGAGTGCACGCAGGCGGTCCTCGCGGCGCTTCTCCCTGATGAGCGCCTCTCGCCCGTCCGCCCCCTCGTACTTCACCAGCCCGTCGAACTCGATGACCACGCGTTCGCCGACCAAGAAGTCCACTCTGCCGACGAAACCGGAGGCGTCGCGGATGTTGACCTGCGATCGGAAGCTCAGGTCGAGCCCACTCAGCAGCAACCGCGTCAGGCTCTCCCCCGGCGACTCGGCCGCCGAGTCCACCAGTGCTCGGAGCCGCTCCACCGTGGTCGTCGAGCGCACACCGAGACTGAGCCGCTCCGCTGCCTCCGCGAGCTTGTCATCGCTGACGAGTCCATCGTGGAGTGCGGCGTCAGCCGCGACGACCGCGGCTTTGAGCCCATGACGCACCGCGGTCTGCACGAGCGCCGTCTCGGTCGAGACGCACCGCGAGCCCCCGACAACCAGGCACGGCTCCCGGTCCGGCAGCAGGTGCGTCGCGAGCCCACTCCGGCGGAACGGTCGCTTGATGTCGGCGCAGACATCGAACCTGGCCAGGTCCACACCGACCAGCGGCAGGTCGGAGACGGCCAGCGCCGCATGGTGGGAGAGCCAGGTCTGCCGCGGCCGGGTCAGCAGGATGGCACGAGCCGAGCGCGCGTAGCGTTCCTCCTCCTTCAAACCCTCCAGCACCGAGGCGAGCAGGTATGCCCCCTGTCGGACTCTCACCAGCTCGCCAGACCGAGCCAGGCGACTCAGCAGGAGGTCGTCCACTCCGAGCGCGTGCGCCTGCGCGGTCGAGAAGGCACCGTGTTGGGCAAGGGCGAGGTTGACCAGTGCCAGTTCCAGGGTGCGCATGACGCGACCCTGACCGGACCACGAGACGCCGGCATACCCCTCAGGCCACCGTTGTGGATGACGTGAGGCGCTGGGCAGGTCTGTGGAGAGCCCGACGTTGTTCGCTTCCTGCGTCAGCGACTGAACGTGCAGCGTCTAACGACAGAACCGAACACTCCAGCTGGCGCGGGGGCCGTAGACGGGTCAGACGAGGCGGTGCATCCAGCCGTGGGTGTCCTCGGCGCGGCCGTACTGGATGTCGAGCAGGGCCGAGCGGATCCGCTCCGTCACCGAGCCCACCTCGTTGCCGTTGATGACGACCTCCCCGCCGTCCCACGCGAGCCGGCCCGACCGGGGTGATGACCGCGGCGGTGCCGCAGGCGAAGACCTCGGCGATGTCACCGGAGGCGGCACCCTCGCGCCACTCGTCGATCGAGATGCGGCGCTCGGTGACGTCGTGGCCGAGCTCCTTGGCCAGCTCGACGATCGAGTCGCGGGTGATGCCCTCGAGGATGGTGCCGGTCAGCTCGGGCGTGACGATGCTGCCGTCCTCTGTGCACGAAGAACAGGTTCATGCCGCCGAGCTCCTCGACCCACTTGTGCTCGAGGCCGTCGAGGAAGACGACCTGGTCGCACTGGTGCTCGGAGGCCTCGACCTGGGCGACCAGGCTGGCGGCGTAGTTGCCGCCGCACTTGGCCGCACCGGTGCCGCCGGGAGCCGCGCGGACGTACTCGCCGGAGACCCAGATGCTGCACCGGCTTGAGCGCCGCCGCTGAAGTAGGGGCCGGCCGGGGAGGCGATGACGACTGTAGGTGACCTTGGCGGCGGGTCGCACGCCGAGGAACGCCTCGGTGGCGAACATGAACGGGCGCAGGTAGAGGCTGGCCTCGCCGTGCTCGGTGCCGGCACCCACGCCTGGTCGACCTCGACCAGCGCGCCGCAGCGACTCGAGGAAGGCCGCGGCCGGCAGCTCGGGCAGGGCCAGCCGGCGGGCGCTGCGCGGCGAACCGCGCCGGCGTTCGTCGTCGGGCCGGAACGTCCAGATCGACCCGTCGGCGTGCCGGTAGGCCTTCATGCCCTCGAAGATCTCCTGCGCGTAGTGCAGGACGGCCGCGGCCGGCTCGAGCGTGAGGGGGCCGTACGCCGTGACGCGGGCGTCGTGCCAGCCCTCGCCCCGCGTCCACGTGGCCAGCGACCATGTGGTCGGTGAAGATCTTGCCGAAGCCGGGGTTGGCCAGCACCGCCTCCCGCTGCTCGTCGGGCAGCGGGTCCGTGCGCCGCTCGACCGCGAACTCGAGCGTGGGCTCGGACAGTGCCGGGGCCTCGGTCATCAGTGCCTCCAAACATCTCGCATGACTCAGCTGGGCTCGCGCTGGACTCAGCGTCGGGCCTTGCCTGCAGGCTACCGCTGCGGTCCGCGCCACCGGGTCGGGGTATGAGCGCGCGTCACTGCGCCCGCAGATACCCCGACCCGCCGGAACAGGCGTGGTCGGCGGCGAGGGACTGCCTACAGGCGGCCGGCGATCGCGTCGCCGATCTCGGTGGTGCTGCGCGCCGCGGTGCCGCGCTCGGCGAGGTCGGCGGCCACCGCCTGCTCCACGCGGTGGGCCTCCTCGACCCGGCCGAGGTGCTCGAGCAGCATCGAGACCGACAGGATCGTCGCGGTCGGGTCGGCCTTGCCCTGGCCGGCGATGTCGGGCGCCGACCCGTGGACCGGCTCGAACATGCTCGGGCTGGTGCGCTCGGGGTTGATGTTGCCGCTGGCGGCCAGGCCGATGCCCCCGGCGATGGCGGCTGCGATGTCGGTGATGATGTCGCCGAAGAGGTTGTCGGTGACGATCACGTCGAATCGGCCCGGGTCGGTCGTCAGGAAGATCGTCGCGGCGTCGACGTGCAGGTAGTCGGTGCTGACCTGCGGGAACTCGGCGCCGACCTCCTCGACGGTGCGGCGCCACAGGTGACCGGCATGGGTCAGCACGTTGTGCTTGTGCACCAGCGTCAGGTGCTGGCGCTCACGCGCTGCCGCCCGGGTGAACGCGTCGCGGACGACCCGCTCCACGCCGAACCGGGTGTTGACGCTGACCTCGGTGGCGATCTCGTGCGGGGTGCCGACGCGCAGCCCACCGCCGTTGCCGACGTACGGTCCCTCGGTGCCCTCGCGGACGACCACGAAGTCGATGCCGTTCGGGGCGACCCGGTCGACCGCCAGCGGGCTGGTCGCGCCCGCGTAGAGCCGGGCCGGGCGCAGGTTGACGTAGTGGTCGAGGGCGAACCGCAGAGGCAGCAGCACGCCCCGCTCGAGGACACCGCTGGGCACGGTCGGGTCGCCGATGGCACCGAGCAGGATCGCGTCGTGCCCGCGCAGCTCCTCGAGCACCGAGTCCGGGAGGGTCTCACCGGTGGCGTGCCAGCGCCGGGCGCCGAGGTCGTACTCCGTGGTGCTCACCTTCGGGCCGGCCGCACCCGTCGCCGCCGACAGCACCTTGAGACCTTCGACGACCACCTCGGGGCCGATGCCGTCGCCGCCGATGACGGCGATGTTCAGGGAGTCTGCTTTCGGGGCGTCGGTGACCATGGATCCACCCTAGAGACGGTCTTGACATCTGATATCGATGTCTCACATGACGAACGGCCCCGCGGCATCTGCCGTGGGGCCGTTCGTCGGTCGTGGGCGACCTCAGTCGTCGGTGTGTCCCTGCTCGCGCAGGTCCATCGACTCCTGCAGTGCCTGGCGTGCCTTCTTGGCCTCTTCGCTCATCTCAATCAGTCCTTTGCGCATTTCCCCTGTGTCGCAAGGGAAGTCAGTGGGTTTTGGAGTTCTGCGGGGGCTTGGCCCTGATGCGGGCGGCCCTGCCAGCCGTGCAACGCGGGATCTCCGCGGCGAGGGGGCTGGCTACCGGAACTCGCCGCGGCGGTGAATGAGTACGACCTGCCGCGTCATGTCCTTCAGGTTACGAGGACGTCCAACTATCCGATACCGCCTTCCCACACAGTGAGACGCGGGTCTCACGCCACGACTCCCCTGCCGAGGGGGCTCACGACTGCCTGCCGAGGGGGTCCAAGACAGCGGTATGCCGCGTGCGCAGGGTGCGCACGCGGCATACCGGAGGTGGGTGGCCGGCCGAGCCGGCGGTGGTCAGCCGTCGAGGTCGACGACGCGGACCTCGGCCTCGATCTCGCCCGCGATGGCGTTGACGACGTCGCTGGGGATCGCGCTGTCGACGGTGAGCGCGACCAGCGCGCGGCCTCCCTTGGCGTCGCGGGCGACCTGCATGCCGCCGATGTTGACGTCAGCCTCGCCGAGCAGGCGGCCCACCGCGCCCACGATGCCCGGGCGGTCGCGGTAGGTGAAGAAGGCCATGTGCTCCGACAGCGGGACCTCGAGGTCGAAGCCGTTGATGCCGACGATCTTCTCGACCATGCGGGGGCCGGTGAGGGTGCCCGAGACGCTCACGACGGAGCCGTCGGCCAGGGTGCCGCGCAGCGTGGTGACGTTGCGGTAGTCGTGCGAGGCAGGGTCGGTGAGCAGGCGGGCCTGCACGCCGCGCTGCTCGGCCAGCAGCGGGGCGTTGACGTAGGTGACCGGGTCCTCGGTGAGGTCGGTGAACAGGCCCTTGAGGGCCGAGAGTTTCCAGACGCTGACGTCGTGCTCGGTGATCTCACCGTGCACGTCGACGTCGAGCTGCACCGGCACGGCACCGGCCACGGCGGTGAAGATGCGGCCGAGCTTCTCGACCAGGGCGATGCCGGGGCGCACCTCCTCGGCGATGACGCCGCCGGAGACGTTGACCGCGTCGGGGACGAGGTCGCCGCCCAGGGCGAGGCGCACGGACCTGGCGACCGCGACGCCGGCCTTCTCCTGCGCCTCGTCGGTCGAGGCGCCGAGGTGCGGCGTCACGACGACCGACTCGAAGTCGAACAGCGGGCTCGCGGTGGTCGGCTCCTTGGCGAACACGTCGATGCCGGCGCCGGCCAGCGGCCCTCGCGCAGCGCCTCGGCGAGCGCCTCCTCGTCGACGATGCCACCGCGCGCGGCGTTGATGAGCGGACGGTCGGCTTGACCGGGGCCAGCGCCTCCGTGCCGATGAGCCCGATGGTCTCCGCGGTCTTGGGCAGGTGCACGGTGATGAAGTCGCTCTCGGCGAGCAGCTCGTCGAGGGTCACCAGCTGCACCCCGAGCTGCGCCGCGCGCTCCGGCCGTGGACTAGGGGTCGTAGGCCGACCACCTTCATCCGAAGGCCGCGAGCGCGCTCGGCGACCAGATGCGCCGATGCGGCCGAACCCGACCACGCCGAGCGTCTTGTCGAGCAGCTCGACCCCGGCGAACTTGCTGCGCTTCCACTCGCCGGCCTTGAGCGCGGCGATGGCCTGGGGCGATGTCGCGGGCCGGCGCGAGCAGCAGCGCGACCGCGAGCTCGGCGGCCGACGTGATGTTGGACGGTCGGCGCGTTGACGACCATGACCCCGCCTGGGTGGCGGCCGGGACGTCCACGTTGTCCAGGCCGACCCCGGCGCGGGCGATCACCTTGAGGTTCTCGGCCGCGGCGAGGACCTCGGCGTCCATCTTCGTGGCGCTCCGCACGAGCAACGCGTCGACGTCGGCGACCGACGCGAGCAGCTCGTCGCGGTCCGCACCGTCGGCGAGCTGCGGATCTCGAAGTCGGGACCGAGCGCGTCGATGGTGGCGGGCGGAGCTCCTCGGCGATCAGCACGATAGGCTTGGTCACGTGTCAGTCCTTCGTCGGTGGAGTCACGGGGAGGGCGGCGGCCCCCGACCCGTCACCAGGTGCGCGGCACGACGCCGACGCACCCGCGGGGACGGGTGGGCGGGGCACCGCGCTGTGCCTCGGTCAGCATACGACCGCGCTCACCATGTGGATGGGTGGTCCCGACATGTGGGCGCACGGGGGCCCGGACCGGCTACTTGGATCACCAGGCCGTCGACGTAGGCGTTGCGGGACGATGCCGGACGCACCACCACGGTTCCGGAGCGAGTGCTGGGCGCCAGCGGGAGCCAGACCACCTGCCGGTAGCGGGTGGTGGAGCTGTAGGTGCTCACCCGACCCCACTTCACCCCGCCGATCCAGACGTCGAGTGGTGCGCACGTGCTGCAGGTGGCCACGACGATGCCCAGGCGCCGACCCTTGACGCTGGTGCGGCTGAGGTACTGCGCGGTGCCGCTGAGCCGGGTGTAGGTGCCCGACAGGTACTTGCTGTTCGAGCCGCGCGTGCCGCCGTGGTTGGAGAGCGCGCGGTCGTCGAGCGCTGCGCTGGTGCAGCGCTCCGGCGTGAAGGCGCTGAGGTTGCCGACCTTGTCCCGGGCTCGCACCGAGAAGCAGTAGCTGTAGCCGGCCGACAGCTTCAGGGCCAGTGACGACGCGGTCCGCTTCTGCCACGTCGAGGGATACACGTATGCCGTGTAGCCGCCGGACGGCGCCGCGTACCGTTCGCGCACGTCGTAGGACGCGACGGTGCTGCCGCCGGAGTCCTTGGCCGACCAGGCCAGGGTGAGGCTGGAACTGAGGAGGGCCGTGGGCAGGGAGTTCAGCGACACGGAGGGGGCTGTGCGGTCGACCGTCCACGTCGCGGAGACCGGCGCACTGCGCTGGCCGGAGGGGTCGGTGGCCGTGGCCGTGACCGTGTGGGTGCCCGCTGCCAGGCCACTCAGCTGCCAGGTGGGGCCGCAGGCCTGCCAGGAGCCGGAGTCGAGCCTGCAGGAGAACGACAGCCCTCCGACGGCGTCGTCGGCGTCGAGGCCACCGAGCCGGACCTGCGCCGAGGCCGACGTGACCGCCGGCACCGACACCGTGGCCTTCGGCACCGCCCGGCTGGACGTGAGCCAGTCCAGGTCGCGGCTGCTCCAGCTCGTCAGCCGACGGAAGGTCGTCGCAGCCCCTGACTGCGGAACCTGCAGGGCAACCGTGCCCTTCCCCGCGGCGCACGACGCGCCGCCGAGCCCGACGGCGATCTCCGTGCCGGTCGGCGAGAACCGCGGCTCGGCGAGCACGCAGCCCGAGGGGGCCCACAGCACCGGAAGGGGTGCCACCAGCGGCAGGCACCCGGTAGAGGGCCTTCCCCCCGGTGGACGTCGGCCCGACCCAGGCGATCTCCCCGGTGCGGGAGACCGTCACCGAGGTGGACAGCGTGAAGTTCTCGTTGGGAACCGAGGTGGTTCCGCTGACGGCCGTCCAGGACTCGCCTGCGACCTTGACCCAGCGGAGGCCCGCAGGGCGCTCGCCATTCGGGGTCTCCCCTCCTGCCATGAGCAGGGCGGTTCCGTCGGGCGACCAGCCGTAAGGCACTCCCTGGGTCCGGACGTGGGTCACGACTCCAGAGGCGACGTCCACGACCGACACCGTCCGCCGACCCCACGCCCGTCGACGTAGGCCAGGCGCTTGCCGTCGGGCGCGAACCGCAGGCGACGGAACGAGTTCGCGTACGGACTGGTCGAGAGAACTCGGCTGTTGCTCCCGTTGAGGTCGGTGAGATGCAGCCGAGCGGTGTTCGCCGGGTCGTCATAGGTCGCGACGGCGAGGTGCTTGCGGTCAGGCGACGCCGCGACGCCCGTGACGATCCCGTCAGCGGGAGCGGGGGATGGAGACCCACTCCGTGTCATCGGGGTGGGCTCCGCCCCGAAGGAAGTAGTCCCCCGACACCAGGGCCGAGGCGGGCACCGCACCGCTCACCTCGGTGGACGGAGACGACCGCTCGCCGCTTTGTGCCACCGTGCTGACTCGGTATGCCACCGACACACCGGCGGGCGCGGACCAGTCCGTCCACTCGGTCCAGGAAGGGATCGCACCAGGGTGCGCCACCTCGGACCAGGCCCCGGTGCCGACTCGACGCTCGACCCGGAAACCCGCCAGGCCCTCCATCTCAGAGATGGTGTCCAGCTCGAACCTCAGCGCCACCGCGCTGGTCGTGCGCCCCAGCCACCGGACTGTCGGAGCGGCAAGCTCCCGGTAGACCTTGAGCCTCAGTTCGGCAGTCACTCCCGGGCTGTCCGTCGACCGTCACCTTGACCGGACGCGCACCCGTCAGGAGCCGGCGCCACGTCGTTCGCCGTGCTGACCGTGACCGTCGCGTCACACGAGGCGCCGGGCTCCAGCACCACACCGTCGCACCCCGACGAGGCAGTGGGCTCGATGCCCGTGTAGCCGGACCGGGCAGCGAGCCGTCCGATCGTCGCCGGCGCGTAGCCGGTGTTGCGCAGGTGCCACACCGTCTCCACCGAACCGCCTCGCACCACGGATGGGGTGGCGCCAGGACCCTCGAGGGCGACCTCGGCCAAGGGCGTCGCCGAGTTGAAACGGACGTGGTGGCGCTGCAGGGGGCCGTCGCCACACGACCAGGCGAAGTCGGCGCCGAGCTGCAGGGGGACGCCCGAGACACGCCGTAGACGACGTCGTGCACGTCGACAGCCCCCCGAGGGACACCGGATGGGCAGTAGGAGCGGAAGCGGATCTCGCCGTCCTGGGGCTTCTACTGGCCAGGATGTGGCGGCCCGCACCGGGGAGCCGCCCGAAGGCGAAACTGGACCCCCACCCCCAGGGCCACCGACCCGTCCCAGTCGAGGACGGGG